>NZ_JAJBZK010000001.1:0-1835000 GCF_020739505.1 Streptomyces sp. S07_1.15 | reverse complement strand
CTAACGGGGGTGCTGATGGGTAGGGGAGCGTCGTGTGCCGGGTGAAGCCGCGCCGGAAGGCAGTGGTGGACGGTTCACGAGTGAGAATGCAGGCATGAGTAGCGATACACACGTGGGAAACGTGTGCGCCGATTGACTAAGGGTTCCTGGGTCAAGCTGATCTGCCCAGGGTAAGTCGGGACCTAAGGCGAGGCCGACAGGCGTAGTCGATGGACAACCGGTTGATATTCCGGTACCCGCTTTGAAGCGCCAGCGCTGAACCTTCTGATGCTAAGTCCGTGAAGCCGCCGGCTGAGTCTTCGGACGAGGTCGGAGTGGTGGAGCCGACGGCCCGAGGGGGTAGTAGGTGAGTGATGGGGTGACGCAGGAAGGTAGTCCAGCCCGGGCGGTGGTTGTCCCGGGGTAAGGGTGTAGCCCGGAGGGTAGGTAAATCCGTCCTCCGTGTAAGGGTGAGACCTGATGCCGAGCCGATTGTGGTGAAGTGGATGATCCTATGCTGTCGAGAAAAGCCTCTAGCGAGTTTCATGGCGGCCCGTACCCTAAACCGACTCAGGTGGTCAGGTAGAGAATACCGAGGCGTTCGGGTGAACTATGGTTAAGGAACTCGGCAAAATGCCCCCGTAACTTCGGGAGAAGGGGGGCCATTGCTGGTGATCACCCTTGCGGTGTGAGCTGGTGGTGGCCGCAGAGACCAGCGAGAAGCGACTGTTTACTAAAAACACAGGTCCGTGCGAAGCCGTAAGGCGATGTATACGGACTGACGCCTGCCCGGTGCTGGAACGTTAAGGGGACCGGTTAGTCATGATCCGTCATGGCGAAGCTGAGAACTTAAGCGCCAGTAAACGGCGGTGGTAACTATAACCATCCTAAGGTAGCGAAATTCCTTGTCGGGTAAGTTCCGACCTGCACGAATGGCGTAACGACTTCTCGACTGTCTCAACCATAGGCCCGGTGAAATTGCACTACGAGTAAAGATGCTCGTTTCGCGCAGCAGGACGGAAAGACCCCGGGACCTTTACTACAGCTTGATATTGGTGTTCGGTTCGGCTTGTGTAGGATAGGTGGGAGACTGTGAAGCCCGGACGCTAGTTCGGGTGGAGTCGTCGTTGAAATACCACTCTGGTCGTGCTGGATGTCTAACCTGGGTCCGTGATCCGGATCAGGGACAGTGTCTGGTGGGTAGTTTAACTGGGGCGGTTGCCTCCTAAAGGGTAACGGAGGCGCCCAAAGGTTCCCTCAGCCTGGTTGGTAATCAGGTGTTGAGTGTAAGTGCACAAGGGAGCTTGACTGTGAGACCGACGGGTCGAGCAGGGACGAAAGTCGGGACTAGTGATCCGGCGGTGGCTTGTGGAAGCGCCGTCGCTCAACGGATAAAAGGTACCCCGGGGATAACAGGCTGATCTTCCCCAAGAGTCCATATCGACGGGATGGTTTGGCACCTCGATGTCGGCTCGTCGCATCCTGGGGCTGGAGTCGGTCCCAAGGGTTGGGCTGTTCGCCCATTAAAGCGGTACGCGAGCTGGGTTTAGAACGTCGTGAGACAGTTCGGTCCCTATCCGCTGTGCGCGTAGGAGTCTTGAGAAGGGCTGTCCCTAGTACGAGAGGACCGGGACGGACGAACCTCTGGTGTGCCAGTTGTCCTGCCAAGGGCATGGCTGGTTGGCTACGTTCGGGAGGGATAACCGCTGAAAGCATCTAAGCGGGAAGCCTGCTTCGAGATGAGGACTCCCACCCCCATGAGGGGTTAAGGCTCCCAGTAGACGACTGGGTTGATAGGCCAGATATGGAAGCACCGCAAGGTGTGGAGTTGACTGGTACTAATAGGCCGAGGGCTTGTCCTCAGGTGCTCGCGTCCACTGTGTTGGTTCTGAAACAACGAACTGTGTTGCCGTCCGGTTCGTACAGTTTCATAGTGTTTCGGTGGTTATAGCGTGAGGGAAACGCCCGGTTACATTCCGAACCCGGAAGCTAAGCCTTTCAGCGCCGATGGTACTGCAGGGGGGACCCTGTGGGAGAGTAGGACGCCGCCGAACAATTCTTGAGAATGAAGAAAGCCCTGTGGGGGACTCCGGTTCCCCACAGGGCTTTCTCGCGTTGTTCTCCGGGCCACTCGGAGTTCATGTTGGCCCCGGATCATCTGCAGCTATGGGACGTGCAGCGGAGAGACTTGAGCGGGCTCTGACGGATTCGGGTGTGGGCGCCGGCGACGAGGTCGTCATGCCGTCGTTCGCGGCCCAGGAGGTGGCGCACGCCGTCCGGGCGGCCGGCGCCACACCGGTGTTCGCCGATATCGACGCCGACTCCTTCTGCCTGTCGGCGGAGGCCGCGGCCGGCGCGGTCACCCCGCGCACCGCCGCGATCGTGCCGGTCCACCAGTTCGGGCACCGCGCGGATCTGGCCGGCCTCGGTGAAACGGCACGCCGCCATGGGCTGTTGCTCCTCGACCACGAGGAGGACGAGAGCCCCGCGGCGGAGATCCTGCACCGCCAGGCGCATGCCGCTTATCTCAACGCCCGGCTGAGGGGGGTCCGTACCCCGCGCGTGGCCGCGGGCGCCGGACACACCTACCAGCAGTACGTGGTGCGCGTGCCGGGGAACGGCCGGCCCGACCGGGACGCGTTCGCGATGGTGCTGCGGAGCAAGGGCATATCCTGCCGGGTGCCCGTGCAGACGCCCGTCCACCGGACGCCCGGGTTCCGGCGGGACCTCTGGCTCCCGGAGACGGAGCGCGCCGCGGACGAGTGCCTGGCGCTGCCCTCCGGTTCATCGCTCTCCCGCCGGGAGCTGCAGCGGGTGGTGTCCGCATGCAACGCTCTCGGAGGGCTGCTGCGTCCCGCCTCCCGGCCGGGGAGTGGTCGGGAGCGCTCCAGGGCTCGGGTATGATCTATCCCGTTGCCGCGCCCCAATAGCTCAGTCGGCAGAGCGTCTCCATGGTAAGGAGAAGGTCTACGGTTCGATTCCGTATTGGGGCTCAGAACGGGAAGCCCCCGCCGTCGGGCGGGGGCTTTCGGCATGTCCGGGCTCAGGCCGGCTCCGGTACCCGCATGGCCAGGATCGCCATGTCGTCCGAGGCGGGCTCGGCGGCGAAACGCTCCACGGCGCGGAGCACGCGGGCGGCGACGGCGCCGGCCGTCAGCCCCGTACAGGTCCGCAGAACGTCGGCCAGGCCCTCGTCGCCGAGCATCCGGGTGCCCTCGCGGCGCTCGGTGACCCCGTCGGTGACGCACAGCAGAACGTCGCCGGGGGCCAGGGTGACCTCCTCCGCGTAGAGTTCGAGGTCCTCCATGACGCCGAGCAGCGGCTGGGGCTCCGCGGCGGGCTCCACGCTGCCGTCCTGGCGCAGGCGCAGCGGCTGGGGATGCCCCGCGCAGACGACCTTGAGCAGGGCGCTGCCGTCCGGCTGCGGCCACAACTCGCCGTAGAGCAGGGTGAGGAAACGGCTGCGGGCGCCCTCGTCCAGGATGGCGTCGTTGAGGCGCTCCAGGACGGCGGGGCCGCCGAAGCCCTCGCGGGCGAGGAGCCGCAGGGCGTGCCGGGCGAGGCCGGTGACGGCGGCGGCTTCGGGGCCGGTGCCGCAGACGTCGCCGATGGCGAAGCCGTAGGCGCCGTCCCGGATCGGGAAGAGGTCGTAGAAGTCGCCGCCGACCTCGTTGCCCTCGCCCGCCGCGCGGTAGATCACCTCGACCTCGACGCCGGGCACGTCGGGCAGCTCGGGCGGCAGCAGACTGCGCTGGAGGGACTGGCTGATGGCGGTGCGCTCGGAGTAGAGGCGGGCGTTGTCCAGGGCCAGAGCGGCCCGGCGGGACAGGTCCTCGGCGAGCTCCAGGATCTCCTGGCGGAAGTGCTCGTCGGAGGGCTTGCCGAGGGTGAGCATCCCGATGACGCGGTTACGGGCCACCAGCGGCAGGACGACCGTTTCGCCGCCAACGGCGGACGCCGTGGCGAGGGACGGCCCGGGGCCGTGAGCCGCTCCGGAGTCGTCGCCCAGGCCCAGGTTCCGCAGCGAGCTGCGGAGGGCCGCCGAGTGGGCCGCGTCGCTGGGGGCGGTCCAGACGCGGGCGCCGGGGGTCGGTACCGGGTCGGGTGGCGGGACCTTGCCGAGCAGCGTCTTGAGGCCGTCGATCCGGTCCTCGTCCTCGTGCAGCACATAAGAGAGTTCGGGCTCGGTGGACTGGTCGGCGACGGTGTAGACGGCGCACCAGGTGGCGAGGGTCGGGACCGTCATCTGGGCCATCAGCGCCAGGGTCTGGTCCCGGTCGAGGGTGCCCGCGAGCAGGTCGGAGGCCTCGACGAGGAAGGACAGGGAGCCGCGGCGGAGCCGCTCCAGCTCGGTGAGGCGGGCGCGTTCCACGGCGAGGGCGATGCGGTCGGCCGCGAACTGGAGTCGCAGCGCCTCCTCGTTGCTGTAGCGGCCGGGGGCCTCGGCGGCCACGCCCAGGGAGCCGGTGAGCCGCCCCTCGACCTTGAGGGGGACGGTGACGACGGAGCGCATGCCGGTGCCGGCGAGGAGCGGGACGGCGCCGGGGACGACGGTGAGGTCTTCGTGGACGGCCGGCATCCGGGCGGACCCGTAGCGTCCGGTTCCCGCCTCGACGGGGACGCGGGCGAAGCGCTGGCGGGCCGAGGGGAGGCCGGTGGAGGCGCGGACCTCCAGCTCGGTCTCGTCGTCCGTGGCGAGCAGCAGGTAGGCGGCGTCGCCGTCGAGCATGTCGCGGGCGCGTTCCACGGTGCGCTGGAGGAGGCCGTCGAGGTCGTCGGGGGCGGGGGAGCCGATGAAGACCTCGAAGGGGTCCGCGGCCGAGCCCTGGCGCTCCCCGGAGGGGGTGGCGCCGTCCGGGGAGGCGGGGGCGCGGAGCGTCGTCTGCAGCACGGCGCGTTCGTGGTCCCGTACGAGGAGGCAGACGGTGGAGGGGGCGCCGTCGGCGTCCCGGACCCGCAGATGGGAGGCGTAGACGGGGACGACCCGGCCGTCCGCGGCGCGGATGCCGTAGGAGCCCTCCCAACGGGAGAGCTGGAGGGCTTCGGCGATGCCGGTACCGGTGCCGGGGGTGTGCGGCCAGGCCGCGAAGTCGGTGAGGGGTCTGCCGAGGACCTTCTCGGTCTCGTGGCCGAAGAGGGCCTCGGCGTCCTCGTTCCAGGAGCTGACCGCCGAGTCGCGGTCGATCTGGACGACGGCGACCCGGACCCGGGCGTCGGCGACGGGGAGGGCGTCGGTGGGCAGGGCGGGGCCGGCCGACCGGGTGCCCGCGGGGCGCTCGGGGAGGGAGAGCTCGAACCAGACCTGTTTGTGGGTCGGGCTGTACTCCACGCCCCAGCTGGCGGCGATCGCTCCGCAGAGCATGAGCCCGCGGCCGCCCTCGCGGTCGGGACTGGCGGCCTGTGCCGCGTTGTGCTGCAGGGGGACGTCGCGCTCGGGGTAGCGGTCGGCGACCTCGACGCGGACACCGTCGTCGGTGCGCAGGCAGAGGACGTCGGCGGCGGTGCCGGCGTGGACCACGGCGTTGGTGACGAGCTCGCTGGTGAGGACGACCGCGTCGTCGACGATGTCGGAGTAGCCCCAGCCCTGCAGGGTGTCGCGGACGAAGGCGCGGGCGCTGGCGACCGAGCGCCCGACCGGCTCGAAGGTGGCCGTAGCCCGCGCGGTGATCACTGGTCTCCTCGGGAAGGTCTCGGTGCCGGGGGAGCGCATCCCGGGCAGGGCGGGGGCTTGGGGGAGCTCGGGGCCACCGGGGCCGTCGGGCAGGCGGCCGGTACCGCGGTCCGTTTCGTCCTGCCGGACCAGGCTCTCGCCCCGCTCCTTCATCCCACTCCCTCTGGCCGGGCGGCTCGCAGCCGGGCCCCGCCGGCCTCTTGAGTCACATGCTTCACCACCGGTGCTTTGGCCGGAGGTGGACAGCCGCATGCAAGGTTACTTACCTTCGCCGTCCGCGAGGATGCCGGTCGCGGGTGATTCCCCCCGGAGAGTGCCTCGGACGGTGTGCGATGCTGCCGAACTGTTATGGCCTGGCCGGAACGGGGTGAAACACTGGGCGCATTCAAGAGTCCGGGGAGAACGGTCAACCCTGCAGGAGGACACGGTGGAGTCGGGCGCAGCGGCGCGAAGCACCAAGACGCGCGCGAAGAGCGGGCGCTCTCGTGGCGGCGGGACGACCGAGGTGGACACGGCGGCGCTCAACCGGCTGCTCACCGCGTTGTCTGCGATGCGGGACGGCAACTTCCGGAAGCGGCTGACCGTCTCCGGCGACGGCACGATGGCGGAGATCGCGGCCGTCTTCAACGAGGTGGCGGACCGCAATCAGCAGCTGACCGGGGAGATCTCCCGGGTCCGCCGGGTCGTCGGCCGGGAGGGCAAGCTCACCGAGCGGCTGGAGACGGGCCCCTGCGAGGGCTCGTGGGCGGCGGCGATCGACGCGACGAACGCGCTGGTGGACGATCTCGTGCGCCCCGTGTCGGAGGTCGGCCGGGTGCTGTCGGCGGTGTCCGAGGGCGATCTCGAGCAGCGCATGGACCTGCGGTCGCAGAACCCGGACGGAGCGGCGCACCCGCTGCGCGGTGAGTTCCTGAAGGTCGGGCGCACGGTCAACGGGCTCGTCGACCAGCTCTCGGCGTTCACCGACGAGGTCACGCGGGTGGCCAGCGAGGTGGGGACCGAGGGCAAGCTGGGCGGCCAGGCCAAGGTCCGGGGGATGTCGGGTTCGTGGAAGGACCTGACGGATTCCGTGAACACGATGGCGTACCGGCTCACGGCGCAGGTGCGGGACATCGCGCTGGTCACGACGGCGGTGGCCAAGGGGGATCTGTCCCGCAAGGTCACGGTGCACGTGGCCGGCGAGATGCTGGAGCTCAAGAACACCGTCAACACGATGGTCGACCAGCTCTCCTCGTTCTCCTCCGAGGTGACGCGCGTGGCGCGGGAGGTGGGCACCGAGGGCGAGCTGGGGGGCCAGGCGCAGGTGCCCGGGGTGGCGGGCGTCTGGAAGGACCTGACGGACTCCGTCAATCTCATGGCGGGCAATCTGACGGCGCAGGTGCGCGGGATCGCCCAGGTGACGACGGCGGTGGCGAACGGCGACCTGTCGCAGAAGGTGACGGTGAGCGCTCGCGGCGAGGTGGCGCAGCTCGCCGAGACGATCAACACCATGACCGAGACCCTGCGGACGTTCGCGGGCGAGGTGACGCGCGTGGCGCGGGAGGTCGGCGCCGAGGGTGAGCTGGGTGGTCAGGCGCAGGTGCCGGGTGCGGCGGGCACGTGGAAGGACCTGACGGATTCGGTGAACACGGCGTTCCGGAACCTGACCGGTCAGGTGCGGGACATCGCGCAGGTGACGACGGCGGTGGCCAACGGTGATCTGTCGCAGAAGGTCACGGTGGACGTCTCCGGGGAGATGCTGGAGCTGAAGAACACCGTCAACACGATGGTCGACCAGCTCTCGTCCTTCGGCGCCGAGGTGACACGGGTGGCCCGGGAGATCGGTGTCGAGGGTGAGCTGGGCGGTCAGGCGCAGGTGCCGGGTGCGGCGGGCACGTGGAAGGACCTGACCGATTCGGTGAACACGGCGTTCCGGAACCTGACCGGCCAGGTGCGGAACATCGCCCAGGTGACGACGGCGGTGGCCAACGGCGATCTGTCGCAGAAAGTCACGGTGGACGTCTCCGGCGAGATGCTCAAGCTGAAGAACACCGTCAACACGATGGTCGACCAGCTCTCGTCCTTCGCCGACCAGGTCACGCGGATGGCCCGGGACGTGGGCACGGAGGGCCGGCTGGGCGGCCAGGCCCGGGTGGACGGGGTGTCCGGCACCTGGAAGGACCTGACGGACTCCGTCAACTTCATGGCGGGCAACCTGACCTCACAGGTGCGCCAGATCGCGCAGGTGACGACGGCCGTCGCCCGGGGCGACCTCTCGCAGAAGATCGAGGTCGACGCCCGTGGCGAGATCCTCGAACTGAAGAACACGATCAACACGATGGTGGACCAGCTGTCCGCGTTCGCCGACCAGGTGACGCGGGTGGCGCGCGAGGTCGGCACGGAGGGCCGGCTCGGGGGGCAGGCGCAGGTGCCCGGCGTGGCCGGTGTCTGGCGGGACCTGACCGATTCCGTCAACGGCATGGCCGGCAATCTGACCGCTCAGGTCCGCAATATCGCGCAGGTCGCCACGGCGGTCGCCCGCGGTGATCTCTCGCAGAAGATCGACGTGGACGCCCGCGGGGAGATCCTGGAGCTGAAGAACACCCTCAATACGATGGTGGACCAGCTCTCCTCCTTCGCGGAGCAGGTGACGCGGGTGGCCCGCGAGGTCGGCACCGAGGGCATCCTCGGCGGCCAGGCGGAGGTGCAGGGCGTCTCCGGCACCTGGAAGGACCTCACGCAGTCCGTCAACTTCATGGCCAACAACCTGACGACCCAGGTGCGGAACATCGCGCAGGTGACGACGGCGGTGGCCAACGGCGATCTGTCGCAGAAGGTGACGGTCGACGCGAAGGGCGAGATCCTCGCGCTGGTCACGACCGTCAACACCATGGTGGACACGCTCTCGTCGTTCGCGGAGCAGGTGACGCGGGTCGCGCGTGAGGTGGGCACCGAGGGGCAGCTGGGCGGCCAGGCCCGGGTCCGCGATGTGTCGGGCATCTGGAAGGACCTGACGGACAACGTCAACCTGATGGCGAACAACCTCACCATCCAGGTGCGCAACATCGCCCAGGTGTCGTCCGCGGTCGCCAACGGCGATCTCACCAAGAAGGTGACGGTCGAGGCGCGCGGCGAGGTCGCGCAGCTCGCCGACACCGTCAATACGATGGTGACCACCCTCTCGTCCTTCGCCGACGAGGTGACGCGCGTGGCGCGCGAGGTGGGCACGGAGGGCATCCTCGGCGGGCAGGCCCGGGTGCCGGGCGTCTCCGGTACCTGGAAGGACCTCACCGAGTCGGTGAACTCGATGGCGTCCAACCTGACCGGCCAGGTGCGCAACATCGCGATGGTGACCACCGCGGTCGCCAAGGGCGATCTGACCAAGAAGATCGACGTGGACGCGCGCGGCGAGATCCTGGAGCTCAAGACGACCATCAACACGATGGTGGACCAGCTCTCCTCGTTCGCGGACCAGGTCACCCGGGTGGCGCGCGAGGTGGGCACCGAGGGGCAGCTGGGCGGCCAGGCCCGGGTCCGGGACGTGGACGGCACCTGGCGCGACCTCACCGAGTCGGTGAACGAGATGGCCGGGAACCTCACCCGGCAGGTGCGGGCCATCGCCGCGGTCGCCGCAGCGGTGACCCGGGGCGACCTCAACCTCAAGATCGACGTGGATGCCGCGGGCGAGATCCTGGAACTCCAGGACAACATCAACACGATGATCGCGACCCTGCGCGAGACCACGCTCGCCAACAAGGAGCAGGACTGGCTCAAGGGCAACCTCGCCCGGATCTCCGGTCTGATGCAGGGCCGCCGCGACCTCGCCGACGTCGCCCGGCTGATCATGAGCGAGCTGACCCCGGTCGTCTCCGCGCAGCACGGGGCGTTCTTCCTCGCGGCACCGGCCGATTCGGAGAGCACCGAGGTCGCCGCCATAGACGACGCGGGCTCGTACGAGCTGCGCATGATCGGCTCGTACGGGTACTCGATGGGGGCGATGCCCACCACCTTCCGGCCGGGTGAGTCCCTCATCGGTACGGCGGCGGAGGAGAGGCGCGCGATCCTGGTCGAGAACGCGCCGCCCGGTTACCTCAAGATCTCCTCGGGGCTGGGGGAGGCTCCGCCCGCCCATGTGATCGTCCTGCCGGTGCTCTTCGAGGGCCAGGTCCTCGGCGTGATCGAGCTGGCCTCCTTCCAGCCCTTCACACAGATCCAGAAGGACTTCCTCAACCAGATCGCCGAGATGATCGCCACCAGCGTCAACACCATCAGCGTCAACACCAAGACCGAGGTGCTGCTCAAGCAGTCGCAGGAGCTGACGGAGCAACTCCAGGACCGCTCCGAGGAGCTGGAGAACCGGCAGAAGGCCCTCCAGGCGTCCAACGCCGAACTGGAGGAGAAGGCCGAGCTGCTGGCGCGGCAGAACCGCGACATCGAGGTGAAGAACACCGAGATCGAGGAGGCGCGGCAGGTGCTGGAGGAGCGGGCCGAACAGCTCGCCGTCTCCATGCGCTACAAGTCGGAGTTCCTGGCCAACATGTCGCACGAGCTGCGCACCCCGCTGAACTCGCTGCTCATCCTCGCCAAGCTGCTCGCCGACAACGCCGACGGCAATCTCTCCCCGAAGCAGGTCGAGTTCGCCGAGACGATCCACGGCGCCGGTTCCGATCTGCTCCAGCTGATCAACGACATCCTCGACCTGTCGAAGGTCGAGGCGGGCAAGATGGACATCAGCCCGTCCCGGATCGCCCTGGTCCAGCTCGTCGACTACGTCGAGGCGACCTTCCGCCCGCTCACCGCCGAGAAGGGCCTGGACTTCTCCGTACGGGTCTCCCCGGAGCTGCCCGGCACGCTGCACACCGACGAGCAGCGGCTGCTGCAGGTGCTGCGGAACCTGCTGTCGAACGCGGTGAAGTTCACCGACGGCGGCGCGGTGGAACTGGTCATCCGCCCCGCCGGGGACGATGTGCCGGACGCCATCCGCGAACAGCTCCTGGAGCACGGCTCGCTGCAGGAGATGGACGCCCCGATGATCGCCTTCTCGGTCACCGACACCGGTATCGGCATCGCGGCCAGCAAGATGCGGGTGATCTTCGAGGCGTTCAAACAGGCCGACGGCACCACCAGCCGCAAGTACGGCGGCACGGGCCTCGGCCTCTCCATCAGCCGGGAGATCGCCCGGCTGCTGGGCGGAGAGATCCACGCCGCCAGCGAACCGGGCCGCGGCTCGACGTTCACGCTCTACCTGCCGCTCAACCCCGGCGCCCTCCCGCCCCAGGGCTACCCGCAGCTCGCACCCGTGCCCGCCGACCGCGGCCGGGGCCGGCGCGGTGCCGACGGGCTGCCCGACGGGACGGCCGACGTGACGGACATCGCGGAGATCGGTGAGGGCACGCCGGTCGAGCGCCCCGTGCCCCGCCGCGCCGCCGCCGGGCGGGCCCTGGGACGCCGCCGCGCCGCGGAGTCCCGGGCCGAACTCCCGCCGGCGCCCCCCGCGGAGGAGGTCTCGGCGGAACCGCAGCCGGCACCCCCGGAGTCATGGCTCGGCAACGGCCAGGACCTGGTGGCTCCCCGCCCGGGAGGCGGCGGTTTCCACGGGGAGAAGGTGCTGATCGTCGACGACGACATCCGCAATGTCTTCGCGCTGACGAGCGTGCTGGAACAGCACGGCCTCTCCGTGCTCTACGCCGAGAACGGGCGCGAGGGCATCGAGGTCCTGGAGCAGCACGACGACGTGGTGCTGGTGCTGATGGACATCATGATGCCCGAGATGGACGGGTACGCCACGACGGCCGCGATCCGCAGGATGCCCCAGTTCGCCGGTCTTCCCATCATCGCGCTCACCGCGAAGGCGATGAAGGGGGACCGGGAGAAGAGCATCGACGCCGGGGCCTCGGACTATGTGACCAAACCGGTCGACACCGATCACCTGCTGACCGTGATGGAACAGTGGATGCGCCCGCGTGCCGACTGACCGTCCCCGACGAGGTGTGGGAGCGCCGTATCCGGGGAACCTTCTGGTCTTCCGTGGCGTTTCCGCTGTGTGCACAGTGACATCGCGGTGACAGGGTGTGGCGACAGGCGGGGTGCGGTTACGATGACCGGCACAAGGACGGGCGGCGCAAGGGAGTCGTCCCCTGGGGCGGCCTCCGGTGCTTCCCCGCGCTCATCGAGCAGGGGAGGCCCCGCGCCGGGGCGAGGAGGACGGGCCATGGTGCAGAAGGCCAAGATCCTCCTGGTCGATGACCGGCCGGAGAATCTGCTGGCGCTGGAGGCCATTCTCTCCGCGCTCGATCAGACACTGGTACGGGCATCGTCAGGGGAGGAAGCGCTCAAGGCGCTGCTGACGGACGACTTCGCGGTCATCCTGCTGGACGTCCAGATGCCGGGCATGGACGGTTTCGAGACCGCGGCGCACATCAAGCGGCGGGAGCGGACCCGCGACATCCCGATCATTTTTCTGACGGCCATCAACCACGGCCCCCACCACACCTTCCGCGGTTACGCGGCGGGCGCGGTGGACTACATCTCCAAGCCCTTCGACCCGTGGGTCCTGCGGGCGAAGGTGTCGGTGTTCGTCGAGCTCTACATGAAGAACTGCCAGTTGCGCGAGCAGGCCGCCCTGTTGAGGGCGCAGCTGGAGGGGAGCCGTCCCGAGCCCGGCGTGTCCGGGGAACCGGCCGGGCTGCTCGCCGAACTCTCGGCGCGGCTGGCCGCGGTGGAGGAACAGGCGGAGGCCCTGTCGAAGCAGCTCGACGACTCGGCGGACGCGGCCGCCGTGGCCACGGCGGCCCACCTGGAACGCAAACTCACCGGTCTGCGGCGGGCGCTGGACGCCCTGGAGCCGGGCACCGGCGGCACCGGGACGGTTCCACCGCAGGGCTGAGCCGGCTTGACGCCCCGTCACCGCCGGGCCGGGAACGCGACACGAACGGGTCAACCGGTGGCCACGCGTGTACCGTCCGCCCGGCACCGGTAACCTCGCCCCATGGCCTCACGTACGTCCGGCAAGGGTTCCCAGGGCACAGGGGGTACCTCTCAGGCACGCGGTGGCCGTGCCGCGGGCGCCGCCAGGAAGGCCCCCGCGAAGAAGGCACCGGCGAAGCGGGCGCCCGCCAAGAAGGCGGCGGCCAAGCCCGCGCCGTCCCCGACCGGAGGCGTCTACCGCCTGGTGCGGGCGCTGTGGCTCGGACTCGCCCACACGGTCGGTGCGCTGTTCCGCTCCCTCGGGCGCGGCGCCCGGAACCTCGACCCGGCGCATCGCAAGGACGGGCTGGCGCTGCTGCTGCTGGGCCTCGCCCTCGTGGTGGCGGCCGGCACCTGGTCCAGTCTCGAGGGCCCGGTCGGCGACCTGGTCGAGATGCTGGTCACCGGAGCGTTTGGGCGGCTGGATCTGCTGGCGCCGCTGCTGCTGGGCACCGTCGCCGTACGGCTCATCCGCCACCCGGAGAAGCCGGAGGCCAACGGCCGCATCGTGATCGGCCTCTCCGCCCTTGTCGTCGGCGTGCTGGGGCAGGTCCACTTGGCGTGCGGTTCTCCCGGGCGCGGCGAGGGGACCGAGGCCATCCAGGACGCCGGCGGGCTGATCGGCTGGGCCGCCTCCAAGCCGCTGGTCTTCACGGTCGGCGAGGTGCTCGCCGTACCGCTGCTGGTGCTGGTCACGGTCTTCGGGCTGCTGGTCGTCACGGCCACCCCCGTCAACGCCATCCCGCAGCGGCTGCGGCTGCTCGGCGTGCGGCTGGGCATCCTGGAGGCCGCCGCGGCCGGAGGCGCGGCCACGGCGCCCGACGACGTGGCGTACGAGCAGGAGTGGCGCAGGACGCTCGACCGCAAGCCGCGCCGCGGCTCCTCCCGGGCGGGCGCGGCGGCCGCCGACCCGGACAGTGCCGAGGAGGAGGCGCTCTCGCGCCGGCGGAAGACCCGCCGCGCCCGCGGAGCGGAGCCCGCCGCACGGTCGTCGGAGGCCGTTGACGCGGCGGCCGCCGGGGCGGCCTCGGTGGACGGCGCCGTGCTGCACGGAGTGCAGCCCTCGCCGGTGGTCGCCGGGCTGAGCCATGGCGTCTCGGCCGACCGCACGGCCGAGGTGCCGGGAGCCCGGGAGGCGGAGGAGACCGCCGCGGTGTCCGCCGCCCCCGCGGCCGGGCGGGCGCGGAAGGGGGCGGCCGCCGGGCAGGACGGGCCCGATGCCGTACCGGACCTGACGCGCAGGGCTCCCGAGGCCGCCGAACCGCTGCCCGCGCGCGCCGAGCAGCTTCAGCTCTCCGGGGACATCACCTACGCGCTGCCCTCCCTCGACCTGCTGGAGCGCGGCGGGCCGGGCAAGACGCGGAGCGCCGCGAACGACGCCGTGGTGGCCTCCCTGACGACCGTTTTCACGGAGTTCAAGGTGGACGCCGCCGTCACCGGCTTCACCCGCGGACCGACGGTCACCCGTTACGAGGTCGAACTCGGCCCGGCGGTCAAGGTCGAGCGGATCACCGCCCTCGCCAAGAACATCGCCTATGCCGTGGCGAGCCCCGACGTCCGGATCATCAGCCCCATCCCCGGCAAGTCCGCGGTCGGCATCGAGATCCCGAACACGGACCGGGAGATGGTCAACATCGGCGACGTCCTGCGGCTCGCCGACGCCGCGGGCGACGAACACCCCATGCTGGTGGCGCTGGGCAAGGACGTCGAGGGCGGCTACGTGATGGCCAACCTCACGAAGATGCCGCACATCCTGGTGGCCGGCGCCACCGGCTCCGGCAAGTCATCCTGCATCAACTGCCTGATCACGTCGATCATGGTCCGGGCCACGCCGGAGGACGTGCGGATGGTGCTGGTCGACCCCAAGCGCGTGGAGCTGACCGCCTACGAGGGCATCCCGCACCTGATCACGCCGATCATCACCAACCCCAAGCGGGCCGCCGAGGCCCTCCAGTGGGTCGTCCGGGAGATGGACCTGCGCTACGACGATCTGGCGGCGTACGGCTACCGCCACATCGACGACTTCAACGCCGCGGTGCGCAGCGGCAAGGCGAAGGCTCCCGAGGACAGCGAGCGGGAGCTCCAGCCGTATCCGTACCTGCTGGTGATCGTGGACGAGCTGGCGGACCTGATGATGGTCGCGCCGCGCGACGTCGAGGACGCGATCGTGCGGATCACCCAGCTCGCGCGGGCCGCCGGAATCCACCTGGTGCTGGCCACCCAGCGGCCCAGCGTGGACGTCGTCACCGGTCTGATCAAGGCCAACGTCCCGTCGCGGCTGGCCTTCGCCACGTCCTCCCTCGCCGACAGCCGGGTCATCCTGGACCAGCCCGGGGCGGACAAGCTGATCGGCAAGGGCGACGGGCTGTTCCTGCCGATGGGCGCGGGGAAGCCGACCCGGATGCAGGGCGCCTTCGTCACCGAGGAGGAGATCCGGGCCGTCGTCGAGCACTGCAAGCAGCAGATGGCGCCGGTCTTCCGGGACGACGTCACGGTCGGCTCCTCGAAGAAGAAGGAGATCGACGAGGAGATCGGCGACGATCTCGATCTGCTGTGCCAGGCGGCGGAGCTGGTGGTCTCCACCCAGTTCGGTTCCACTTCGATGCTCCAGCGCAAGCTGCGGGTGGGCTTCGCGAAGGCGGGCCGGCTGATGGACCTCATGGAGTCCCGCGGTGTGGTGGGGCCCAGCGAGGGTTCCAAAGCACGGGATGTCCTGGTGAAGGCGGATGAATTGGACGGAGTGCTGGCCACGATTCGTGGGGAGAATCCTTCGTAAGGGTGGCGCGGGGCAACCGTTTCGCCTGGTGCGGCGTCACATGGGATGAGACGACAGGGGTATGTGTGGATCATCGGAGGGGCCCGCCCGTCCGATGGCGTACAAACCCGGCTCTCCCGGTTGCCCGGCCCTCTCGTACCCCCCGTAGACTGAACTTCCAGCAGGTGGCTACACGCTCGAAAGGCCTCCCCCGTGTCCTTGGGTAACTCCCCCGCAGACGACCGGCCTTCCGTCGGGCGCGCGCTCCAGCAGGCCCGCATCGACGCCGGACTGACCGTCGACCAGGTCAGTACGGTCACGCGCGTGCGCAACCCGATCATCCATGCGATCGAGCAGGACGACTTCTCCCGCTGCGGCGGCGACGTCTACGCGCGCGGCCACATCCGCGCCCTGGCCCGCGCCGTCGGGGTGGACGCCGCCGTCCTCGTCGAGCAGTACGACGCCGAGCACGGCGGGCGGCCGCAGCCGACCCCGGCCGCTCCGCTCTTCGAAGCGGAACGCATCCGCCCCGAGCCGGCCCGGCCCAACTGGACGGCCGCCATGGTCGCCGCCATCGTCGCCGTCGTCGGCTTCGTGGGATTCACCCTCTTCAGCGGTGACGACGAGGACGGCGGTACGCCCGTCGCCGGCAACACCCCCGAGTCCTCGCCCGCGAAGCCCGGGGGCGGCAAGCCCGCCGACCCGAAACCGGAACCCACCGACAGCGCCATCGCCGCCGCGCCCGCGGACAAAGTGACCGTCAAGCTGACCGCCGCGGAGGGCTCCAGCTGGATCCTGGCGAAGAACCACAACGGCAAGGTGCTGCACCAGGGTGTGATCAAGGAAGGCGCCTCCAAGACCTTCACCGACAAGGAGCGGATCGACCTGATCCTCGGCAACGCCGGTGCCGTGCAGCTCTACGTCAACGGCAAGGAGGTCAAGGACGAGTTCGCGCCCGGGGAGGTCCAGCGGCTCACGTACACCAAGGGCGACCCGCAGGCCGGCTGATCCCCGGCGGCGGCGCGGCGGCCGGCGGCCCGCGGGGAGCGGCCGCCGGGGGCGGAGACCTGCGGCAGGGCTGTCCGCGGGACAAAGTAGGCTGAGCACATGCCCGAACGCCGTACCGTCGCACTTGTCACCCTAGGCTGCGCTCGCAACGAGGTGGACTCGGAGGAGCTCGCAGGCCGTCTGGCGGCGGACGGCTGGGAGCTCGTCCCGGAGGCCGCCGACGCGGATGTCGCCGTCGTCAACACCTGCGGTTTCGTCGAGGCCGCCAAGAAGGACTCCGTGGACGCCCTGCTGGAGGCCAACGACCTCAAGGCGGAGGCCCCCGGGGGCGGTGCCCGCACACAGGCCGTCGTCGCCGTGGGCTGCATGGCCGAGCGGTACGGCAAGGAGCTCGCCGCGGCGCTGCCCGAGGCCGACGGCGTCCTCGGCTTTGACGACTACGCCGACATCTCCGACCGCCTGCAGACCATCCTCGCCGGCGGCGTCCACGCCTCGCACACCCCACGGGACCGCCGGAAGCTGCTGCCCGTCAGCCCCGCCGAGCGGCAGGGCGCCGAGGTGGCGCTGCCCGGCCACGGAGCGGCCCCGGTACCCGTGGCGGAGGATCTGCCCGCGGGGGTCGCGCCCGCCTCCGGGCCGCGCGCACCGCTCCGCCGCCGCCTGGACGACAGCCCCGTGGCGTCCGTCAAGCTGGCCTCCGGCTGCGACCGGCGCTGCTCGTTCTGCGCCATCCCCGCCTTCCGCGGCTCCTTCATCTCCCGCCGCCCCTCGGATGTGCTGGGGGAGACCCGCTGGCTGGCCGGACAGGGGGTCAAGGAGGTCATGCTGGTCTCCGAGAACAACACCTCCTACGGCAAGGACCTGGGCGACATCCGGCTGCTGGAGACGCTGCTGCCGGAGCTCGCGGAGGTCGACGGCATCGAGCGGATCCGGGTCAGCTATCTGCAGCCCGCCGAGATGCGTCCCGGCCTGATCGACGTCCTCACCTCCACGCCCAAGGTCGCCCCCTACTTCGACCTGTCCTTCCAGCACTCGGCGCCCGGCGTGCTGCGTGCGATGCGCCGCTTCGGGGACACCGACCGCTTCCTGGAACTGCTCGGCGCGATCCGCTCCCGGGCACCGCAGGCCGGCGCGCGGTCCAACTTCATCGTCGGCTTCCCCGGCGAGACCGAGGCGGACCTCGCCGAGCTGGAGCGCTTCCTCACCGAGGCCCGGCTGGACGCCATCGGCGTCTTCGGGTACTCCGACGAGGAGGGCACCGAGGCGGTGACCTACCCGGGCAAGCTGGACGAGGACACCATCGGCGAACGCCTGGCGCACATCTCCCGGCTCGCGGAGGAGCTGACGGCGCAGCGCGCCGAGGAACGGCTCGGCGAGACGGTGCACGTCCTCGTCGAGTCCGTGGACGGCGAGGAGGGGGCGGTCGGCCGCGCCGCGCACCAGGCGCCGGAGACCGACGGCCAGATCCTCCTCACGGACTCCCGCGGGCTCGCGCCCGGACGTATGGTCGAAGCGAAGGTGGTGGCGACCGAGGGCGTGGACCTCGTCGCCGAGCCGTCCCCCGCTCTCGGCGGGGAGACGCCGTCCGGCGGGGCACGCTGTACCGAGGAGGCGGGCACATGACCGGAGTACCCGCCTCCGCGGCGGGCGGTCAAGGGCGGGCCCAGGCCCGGACCGGAGGGGCGGCGGGCGCGACGGCGGTGGCCGTGCGCCAGGCCGGGCTCTGGAACATCGCCAACGTCCTGACCATGGTGAGGCTGCTCCTCGTCCCCGGCTTCGTCCTCCTTCTGCTGCACAACGGCGGCTACGACCCGGTCTGGCGTTCCTTCGCCTGGGCGGCGTTCGCCGTCGCCATGATCACCGACCTCTTCGACGGCCAGCTGGCCCGGCGGTACAACCTCGTCACCGATTTCGGCAAGATCGCCGACCCGATAGCCGACAAGGCGATCATGGGTGCTGCGCTGATCTGCCTCTCCGCCCTCTCGGACCTCCCCTGGTGGGTGACCGGTCTGATCCTCTTCCGGGAGCTCGGCATCACGGTCCTGCGGTTCTGGGTGATCCGGCACGGCGTCATCCCGGCCAGCCGGGGCGGCAAGCTGAAGACCCTCGCCCAGGGCACCGCGGTGGGGATGTACGTTCTCGTGCTCACCGGGCCGCTCGCCACGCTCCGCTTCTGGATGATGGCGGTGGCCGTGCTGCTCACCGTCGTGACCGGGCTCGACTACGTGCGGCAGGCCGTCGTCCTGCGCCGCGCCGGGCTGGCGCGGGAACGCGAGGACGCCGCCGCACGGACGGCGGCCGGGGGCGCGGGCCGGTGAACGCCACCGCCGCCGCCGACGTACTGGAATCGATGGCAGCGCGCGGGGAGACGCTGGCCGTGGCGGAGTCGCTCACGGGCGGCCTCGTGGCGGCCGAGCTGACCGGAGTACCGGGGGCCTCACGGGTCCTCAGGGGGGCGGTGACCGCTTATGCGACCGAGCTCAAGCACACCGTGCTGGGCGTGGACGGGGCTCTGCTGGCCGAGCGCGGCGCGGTGGACGCGGAGGTCGCCCGGCAGATGGCCGGGGGCGTACGGCGGCTCCTGGGCGCCGACTGGGGGATCGCGACCACCGGCGTCGCCGGGCCCGATCCGCAGGACGGGCAGCCGGTCGGCACGGTGTACGTGGCGGTCGCCGGCCCCGGCGGGACCGTCCGGGCCCGGCTGCTGCGGGCGGCCGGGGACCGCGCGGGGATCCGCCGGGAGAGCGTCCGGGGGGTCCTCGTGATGTTGCGGGAAGAACTGGCCGGAAATGCGCGGGCACAGAATAGGGAACACCGCGGGGGGAATTGATGTTTGCAGCCCTGAGTGAACACGTCATCGCTCCCCGCACGGCTGCCGTCCGAGGCGGTACGGTGGGGCGAGAAGGATCCGGATCCGAGGTCCGAGGAGGGAGCCACCGATGATTCTGCTCCGTCGCCTGCTGGGTGACGTGCTGCGTCGGCAGCGCCAGCGCCAGGGCCGAACCCTGCGCGAGGTCTCCTCGTCGGCGCGGGTCTCCCTCGGCTATCTCTCAGAGGTCGAGCGGGGGCAGAAGGAGGCTTCCTCCGAACTGCTCTCCGCCATCTGCGATGCGCTGGACGTGCGAATGTCGCAGGTCATGCGTGAGGTGAGCGATGAACTGTCGCTCGCCGAGCTGGCGCAGTCGGCGGCGGACGAGACCGTGCCGGCGCCGATGCGGCCGATGCTCAATTCGGTTTCGGTGACGTCCGTGACGGGCGTCCCGGAGGAGCGCGTAACGATCAAGGCGCCGACGGAGGCCGTCGACGTCGTCGCTGCCTGACGACCCAGCCGGCCCCCTTTCCGCAAGCCCCGTACGGTCCGCCGTCCGGGGCTTGCGGCGTTCCCGGCGACGTCCGTGACCCCGCGTGGATCAGATGTGACTCGCGTCACTTGACAACGGCGGGTTTCCCGCACATGCCTCCGGCCCGGGGGGTATGCGATGGTGGAGAAGGGTTGATCGGACAAAGCAGGAGGAATCACATGTCTGTCGTCAAGAGCCCGCTGGCCGACGAG
The DNA here is from genome assembly GCF_020739505.1 of Streptomyces sp. S07_1.15. NCBI lineage: Bacteria > Bacillati > Actinomycetota > Actinomycetes > Kitasatosporales > Streptomycetaceae > Streptomyces > Streptomyces sp. S07_1.15. The sequence goes on along the minus strand of NZ_JAJBZK010000001.1, from coordinate 1,815,089 downwards.
GGCGACCGCCGCGTGGTCGCGGATGCTCTCCAGGGCGCTCTGGTGGATCTGGTCGATCTCTCGCTGGTGGCCAAGCAGGTGCACTGGAACGTGGTGGGCCCCCGGTTCCGCTCCGTACACCTTCAGCTCGACGAGGTCGTGGACACCGCCCGGGAGCATGCGGACATCATGGCCGAGCGGGCCGCCGCCCTGGGCATCTCCCCGGACGGCCGGGCCGAGACCGTGGCGAAGACCAGCGGCGTTGACACCGTCAAGGAGACCTGGATCAGGGACACCGACGCGGTCCAGGCGCTCGTGGAGGCGCTCGGCTCCGTCATCACGCGGATGCGGAAGCGGGTCGAGGCCACGGACAAGCCGGACCCCGTCACCCAGGACATGATCATCGCGGTGACCGGCGAGCTGGAGAAGCACCGCTGGATGTTCCAGGCCGAGGACGCGGAGGGCCTGGGAGCCTGACCGGCTTCCGGTTGCCCGCTCCGCCGTCGGACGGCGGAGCGGTGCCGTCGTCCATTCCCGCCGGCCGGAGGAGGCGGTCACCGTGCTGCGAGAGCCCTGGATAGGCGCGCCGGGTGCGATACCCGGCGCCGCACGTGCCCGGCCGGGCTCGCCGGGCTCCGTGTCCGGTGCCCTGCCGGGGGCGATACCCGGCGCGGTGCGCGCCCTGCCCGCCGCCGTGCGCTGGACGCTGGCCCTGGTGGTGGCCGGAGTGTGGTGGTGGGCGGTGCTCCGCCTGGCGCTCTCACCGGCCCGCGCCGGAGCCGTCGAGGCGGCGGTCGCGGCGGGCGGCTGGGGCCTCGGGCTGCTGCCGGTCCACTGCGCCCCGCCGGGAGCGGGAGCGGCGGAGAGCCGCCGCCGCGCCGCGCGAGTGCGGGCCGTCGTGAGGAGGCGGGCACGGTACTCGGGGGAGAGACGGGGGTGACCAGGCACCGCGGACGCGGGACGGTCACGGATACGGACCGGGCTGGCAGCGCGGGCACCAGTAGGTGTCGCGTTCCCGTCCCGGCTCGCCCTGTCCGGCGGTACGGACCGGGGTGCCGCAGCGCAGGCAGGGCTTGCCCGCTCGTCCGTACACCCACAGCTGCCGGTCCCGGCGCGGATCCGCCGTGGTGACACGGGAGGCCCGGGCCTTGTTGAGGTCCAGGAGCTTCGCGGCGAGCGCGATCAGACGGGCGGGCGACGGGACCTCCCCGACCGGCAGCCAGGGGGAGAGACGGAGCATGAAGCACAGCTCCGCCTTGTAGACATTGCCGAGACCGGCGAGATTGCGCTGGTCGAGCAGGGCCTCGCCGAGCGGCCGGGCCGGGTCGGCGAGCAGCCGCCGGCGGGCCTCCTCCGGATCCCAGCCGGGGCCGAGCGGGTCCGGGCCGAGATGGCCGACCACGGTGTCCTCGTCGCTGGTGCGGAGCAGGTCCAGGACCGGCAGCCGGTAGCCGACGGCCGTCCGGGCCGCCGTGCCGAGGATCGCGCGGATCTCGTGCTCCGGACCGCCCCGCGGCCGCTCCCCGGCGGCGAAGACCCGCCAGGCTCCGTCCATCCGCAGATGGGAGTGGAGCGTCAGGCCGCCCTCGAACCGGCTCAGGAGATGCTTTCCGCGCGGCACGACCTCCAGCACACGGCGGCCGGAGAGATCGGCGGTGGCGAGCTTCGGCACCCGGAGGTCGCAGCGGACGAGCCTGTCACCGGCGAGGGCTTCGTGCAGGCGCCGGGCCGTCCGCCAGACGGTGTCTCCTTCGGGCATACCGCCATGATGCCCCGGGGCGGCAGGGCTCGGCGCACCCGTCCCGGAGGCCCCGGCCGGGGAGCCGGGCCCGCGCTCTCAGCGGGGGCGGCGCTCTCAGCGGGGGCGGAGCCGCTGACCGCGCGGGGTGGCGTGGAAGCCCGCCGTCTCCAGGGCCCGGCCGACGGGGGAGCCGAGAGCCGGGACGCCGTTGGCCCGCTCCACGGTGACGGTGCCCAGCGCGCCCCGTCCGGCCGCTTCCGCCAGGGTCTCCGCCGCCAGATGGAGCCGGGCGTCGCTCTCCTCACCACCGGCCCCCTCGCCGGACCAGGCGAGCAGCGTCTTGCCGCCGCGCTCCACATAGAGCACCAGCCGCCCGTCGACCAGCACCACCAGGGCCCCGGCCTTCCGGCCCGGACGGTGGCCGGCGCCGTCGGGCGGTTCGGGCCAGGGCAGGGCGGCACCGTAGGCGTTGGCCGGGTCGGCGGCCGCCAGCAGCACGGCCCTGCCCCGGCTGCCCGGGGTGTCCCCGCGGTCCGCGGGGGTGCCCGGGAAGGCCGGGGTCTCCGCGGTGTCCCGCTCCCGTGCCGTGGCGATGGCCCGGAGCCGGTCCACCGCGCCGTCCATGGCGAACTGCGCGGCCCCCAGCCCTTCGACCACATAGCCGCGCCGGGCCTTGCCGGAGTCCTCGAAGGCGGCCAGCACGCGGTAGGCCGCGGAGAAGCCGCCCTCGACGCCCTCGGCGGCGACCGCGCCACGGGTGACCACGCCGTGCCGGTCCAGCAGTGTCTGCGCGAGGGCGTGGGCCCGGTGGGTGGGGTCGTGCTCCGGCTCCGGCAGCAGCGACCACCGGCCGGCGACGGTCGGCGGGCCGCCCGGCGAGGCCGGCCGGCCGGTACGGCCGGGGAAGGCGCCGTACCGGCCGCGGGGGACCGGGCGCCGGGCGCGGTGGGCGGTGGCGCCTGCGGTGCGGCCGGAACCGAGCAGCGAGCGCAGCGGCGCGAGGGTGTCGTTGGTGAGCCGGCCGGACCAGGCGAGATCCCAGACGGCGTCGGCCAGTTGGGCGTCCGTCGCGTCGGAGTGGCCGGCCGACCGCACCCGGTCGGCGAGCTGGCGGAAGAACAGTCCGTACCCCCCGGACAGGGTCTGGAGGACGGCCTCGTGGAGCGGGCCCCCGTCGAACGGCAGCGGGGCGGGGAGGAGGAGCGGCGCCACGTCGGCGAGGTACAGCGACAGCCAGCCGTCCTTGCCGGGCAGGGCCCCGGCGCCCGCCCAGACGATCTCACCGGCGGCCGTCAGCTCGTCGAGCATCCCCGGGGCGTAGCCGGCGACCCGGGAGGGCAGAACGAGCTTCTCCAGCGCGGAGGCGGGGACGGGCGCGCCCTGCAACTGCTCCACGGCGCGCACCAGTCCGTCGATGCCCCGCAGCCCGCGGGTGCCCACCTGCTGCCACTGGGGCAGGAAGGAGCCGAGCGCGGACGGCGGCACCGGCTCCAGCTCCCGGCGCAGCGCGGCCAGGGAACGGCGGCGCAGCCGCCGCAGCACCCCGCTGTCGCACCACTCCTGTCCGGCGCCGGCCGGGTGGAACTCGCCCTGGACGACGCGGCCGTCGGCGGCGAGCCGCCGCAGGGCGCCCTCGGTGACGGCGGGGCCGAGACCGAAGCGCTCCGCGGCCGCGGCGGAGGTGAACGGACCGTGGGTGCGGGCGTAGCGGGCGAGGAGGTCGCCGAGCGGGTCCTTCACCGGTTCCGTGAAGGCCTCCGGCACGCCGACGGGCAGGGCCGTGCCCAGGGCGTCGCGGAGCCGTCCGGCGTCCTCCACCGCCGCCCAGTGCTCCGTCCCGGCGATCCGTACCCGGATGGCGCGCCGGGCGTCGGCCAGCTCCTCGGCCCAGCCGGGCTCGGCACCGCGCTCGGCCAGTTCGGCGCCGGTGACCGGGCCGAGGAGGCGGAGCAGGTCGGCGACGCTCTCCGGGTCCTTGGCGCGGCGGTCCTCCGTCAGCCACTGCAGCTCGCGCTCCAGGCTCTCCAGCACCTCGGCGTCGAGGAGTTCGCGCAGCTCGGCCCGGCCCAGCAGTTCGGCCAGCAGCCGGGAGTCGAGCGAGAGCGCGGCGGCCCGGCGCTCGGCGAGCGGGGAGTCGCCCTCGTAGAGGTACTGCGCGACATAGCCGAAGAGGAGGGAACGGGCGAAGGGGGAGGGCTCGGGGGTGGTGACCTCGACGAGACGGACCCGGCGGGCCTCGATGTCGCCCATGAGTTCGGTGAGGCCCGGGACGTCGAAGACGTCCTGCAGGCACTCGCGGACGGCCTCCAGCACGATCGGGAAGGAGCCGAACTCGGATGCCACCTGCAGCAGTTGGGAGGCTCGCTGGCGCTGCTGCCAGAGCGGGGTGCGTTTGCCCGGGTCGCGGCGCGGCAGCAGCAGGGCGCGGGCGGCGCACTCGCGGAAGCGGGCGGCGAACAGCGCCGAGCCGCCGACCTGGTCGGTGACGATCCGGTTGACGTCCTCCCGGTCGAAGACGACGTCGGCCGCCCCGGCCGGCGGCTGCTCCGGATCGGACCATCCCGGGAAGGCCGGTGCGCCGTCCGGGCCGTCGCTCCCGGGGCCGGGCTCCATGTCGAGCAGGCCGAGCCCCATCATCTCGGCGTCCGGCAGCCGGAGCACGATGCCGTCGTCGGCGTGCATCACCTGGGCGTCCATGCCGAAGCGCTCCGCCAGCCGGGCGCCGAGCGCCAGCGCCCACGGGGCGTGCACCTGGGCGCCGAAGGGGGAGTGCACGACGACGCGCCAGTCGCCCAGCTCGTCGCGGAAGCGCTCCACGACGATGGTGCGGTCGTCGGGGACGTGACCGCAGGCCTTCCGCTGTTCCTCCAGATAGGCCAGCAGGTTCTCGGCCGCCAGCGCGTCCAGTCCGGCGGAGGCGAGCCGCGACCGGGCCTCCCCGGGGGCCAGGGCGCCGATCTCGCGGAGGAACGCGCCGAGCGCCCGGCCGAGTTCGAGCGGACGGCCGAGCTGGTCGCCCTTCCAGAACGGCAGCCGCCCGGGCACCCCCGGCGCGGGGGAGACGAGGACCCGGTCGCGGGTGATGTCCTCGATGCGCCAGGTGGTGGTGCCGAGGGTGAAGACATCGCCCACCCGCGACTCGTACACCATCTCCTCGTCGAGCTCCCCCACGCGCCCGCCGCCCTTCTTCGGGTCGGCGCCGGCGAGGAAGACCCCGAAGAGGCCGCGGTCCGGGATGGTGCCGCCGGAGGTCACGGCGAGCCGCTGCGCGCCCGGCCGGCCGCTGACCGTCCCGGCGACGCGGTCCCACACCAGCCGGGGCCGCAGCTCGGCGAAGGCGTCGGACGGATAGCGGCCCGCGAGCATGTCCAGGACGGAGGTGTACGCCGACTCGGGGAGCGCGGCGAAGGGCGCGGCGCGCCGGACCACGGCCAGCAGCTCCTCGACGTCCCAGGCGTCCATGGACGTCATGGCCACGATCTGCTGGGCCAGCACGTCCAGCGGATTCGCCGGGACGCACAGTGCCTCGATGGCGCCCGAGCGCATCCGTTCCGTCACCACGGCCGACTGGACCAGGTCGCCCCGGTACTTGGGGAAGACCACACCGGTGGAGACCGCGCCCACCTGGTGCCCCGCCCGGCCGACGCGCTGGAGCCCGGAGGCGACCGAGGGCGGGGACTCGACCTGGACGACCAGGTCCACCGCGCCCATGTCGATGCCCAGTTCGAGACTGGAGGTGGCGACGACGGCGGGCAGCCGGCCCGCCTTGAGATCCTCCTCCACCTGCGCCCGCTGCTCCTTGGAGACCGAGCCGTGGTGCGCGCGGGCCAGCACCGGAGGCGCGCCCCGGGCGGCGCCGGAGCCGCCCATCAGCTCGGCGGGGGAGTGGTCCTCGGGCACCGGCTCACCCGTGGCCCGTTCGTAGGCGATCTCGTTGAGGCGGTTGCAGAGCCGCTCCGCGAGCCGCCGGGAGTTGACGAACACGATCGTGGACCGGTGGGCCTGGACCAGATCGGCGATCCGCTCCTCGACATGCGGCCAGATCGACGGCCGCTCCGCCGCCCCGCCCTCCGCGGCGTCCCGGGCCGGGGCACCGCCCAGCTCGCCGAGATCCTCCACGGGAACGACCACCGAGAGGTCGAACTCCTTGTCGGCGGCCGGCTGGACGATCTCCACCCGGCGCTGCGGCGAGAGATAGCGCGCCACCTCCTCCACCGGGCGGACGGTGGCGGACAGGCCGATCCGGCGCGCGGGGCGGGGCAGCAGCTCGTCCAGCCGTTCCAGGGAGAGCGCGAGATGGGCGCCGCGCTTCGTGCCCGCGACGGCGTGCACCTCGTCGAGGATCACCGTCTCCACGCCGGACAGGGCCTCCCGTGCGGCGGAGGTCAGCATCAGGAAGAGCGACTCGGGGGTGGTGATGAGGATGTCCGGCGGGCGGTTGGCCAGTGAGCGGCGCTCGGCGGCCGGGGTGTCCCCGGAGCGGATGCCGACCCGCACCTCCGGTTCCGGCAGCCCCAGCCGGACGGCCTCGTGCCGGATGCCGGTGAGCGGGCTGCGGAGATTGCGCTCCACGTCCACCGCGAGGGCCTTCAGGGGCGAGATGTACAGCACCCGGCAGCGCTTCTTCGCCTCGGCGGGCGGGGGCGTGCTCGCCAGCCGGTCCAGGGCGGCCAGAAAGGCGGCGAGCGTCTTGCCCGAGCCGGTCGGGGCGACCACCAGGACGTCCGAGCCCGCGCCGATCGCCCGCCAGGCGCCCGCCTGCGCGGCGGTGGGCGCGGTGAAGGCCCCCGAGAACCAGGCGCGGGTGGCGGGGGAGAAGGCGTCGAGGGCCGGGGCGGCCGGGTCGTGCGGCATGTCCCCATCGTGCACCCCGGTACCGACAAACGCGGCGTCTCCGCTGGTGGGAGGCTCCCGCCCGGGGCACGGGCACCCGGCCGGCGCAGGCACAATGGCCGGTATGCGGGAGAACGAGCACGTCCGGCACCGGCAGCGTCCACGGCTGCCCGGTGCCGGTCCGCTGCGCCCGCGTCCACCGGGCCGGGACCCGGGTCGTCGGCGCGCCTTCGGGCGCGTACCGCCGGGAACGGGAGCGCGCCCGCGCCCCCGGTACCGCAAGAACGTCCGAGACGGGGCCGGACGCCGCTCCGTAACGTGCGGGGCGTGGGAGAAACGAGACCAACGGTGGACATGACGGAGACCGCGGGAGCCGCGGACGGGCGCGGTACGCAACGGGCCGACGGGGACCGGGCGGCCTCCCCGCCGCGCTCCGACAGGGCGGTGGTGCGGGACGCGCTCGGCGTGGGCGTCGCCGTGGGGCTGTCCGGCTTCGCCTTCGGGGTGACCTCCGCGGGAGCGGGGCTCACCCTGCTCCAGACGTGCGCCCTCAGCCTGCTCGTCTTCACCGGCGCGTCGCAGTTCGCCCTCGTCGGCGCGCTCGCGGCGGGCGGCAATCCGTACACGGCCGCGGCCGGGGCGTTCTTCCTCGGGGTGCGCAACGCCTTCTACGGGCTGCGGCTGTCGGAGCTGCTGCGCGTCCCCCGCGCCCTGCGGCCGTTCGCCGCCCAGTGGGTCATCGACGAGACCGCCGCGGTCGCCCTCGCCCAGTCCGGGCGGCGCGCGGCGCGGATCGGCTTCGCCGTCACCGGGGCCACCCTCTACGTGCTGTGGAACCTGACCACCCTGCTCGGCGCGCTCGGCGCCGCGGCACTGGGCGACCCACGGGCGTGGGGCCTGGACGCCGCGGGCCCGGCGGTCTTCCTGGCCCTGCTCGCTCCGATGCTGAGGACGGCGACCGAACGCGCGGTGGCCGGCCTGGCGGTGGTACTGGTCCTCGTCGGTATGCCACTGCTGCCCGCCGGGGTGCCGGTGCTCGTCGCGGCGCTGGCCGCGCCGGTCGTCCTGGCGCTGCGCGGCCGGGTCCCGGCCCGCAAGGGGAAGGGGCACGGCCGGTGAACGTCTGGATCGCCATCGGCCTGACCACGGCCGGCTGCTATCTCGTCAAACTGCTCGGGCTGTCGGTGCCCGCCGGTGCGCTGGAACGGCCGGCCGTCAAGCGGCTGGCCGCCCTGCTGCCCATCGCGCTGCTGGCCGCGCTCACCGCGCAGCAGACCTTCGGCGAGGGCCCCACCCTGGTCCTCGACGCCAGGGCGGCGGGGGTCGCCGCCGCGGCGCTGGCACTGCTGCTGCGGGCCCCGTTCCTGGTGGTCGTGGGGGCCGCCGTCCTGGTGACCGCGGCGGTGCGCGCGCTGACCGGCTGACGGGCCGGCCGGGGCCGCGGCGCGGAGGCGGGATACTGGACCCATGCGGTTGACGGTCTTCTGGCAGCGGATGGCGGATCACTTCGGTGAGGCGTACGCCGACTCCTTCGCGCGCGATCATGTGATGTCCGAGCTCGGCGGGAGGACGGTGTACGAGGCGCTGGAGGCGGGCTGGAACGCCAAGGACGTGTGGCGGGCCGTCTGCGCCGCCATGGACGTCCCCGCCGAGCGGCGCTGATCCCGCCCCCGGACCGGCTCCGCGCGGCACGGGCCGTCCCCCGAATGGGTCAGACTGGCTCCGTGGCAGCGAACGACGAAGAACCCGGTGGCGCCCCGGTACCCGGACCGCGCCCTGTCCCCGCCGAGAGGCCCCCCGTACGCGGTGGCGAGCGGATGCCTGCCTGGCTGCCGCGCGCCATCGCCCTGGTGTTCGCCGCCTATGCCGTCTTCCTGCTGGCGAGCTGGGCGTTCCAGCAGCTCACCGGGCTGCTGGTGAACATCCTGATCGCGTTCTTCCTGGGACTGGCGATCGAACCGGCCGTGGACCGCATGGCGGACCGCGGGATGCGCCGGGGCCTGGCGACCGCCCTGGTGTTCCTCGGGATCGTCGTGTCCGTGGCCGGGTTCGTCACCCTGCTCGGCTCGATGCTCGCCGGCCAGATCGTCACCATGGTCGAGAACATCCCGGCCTATCTCGACTCGGTGATCCGCTGGAGCAACAAGACCTTCGGCACCAGCGTCTCGCGGCTGGAGGTGCAGGACAGCCTGCTCAAGTCCGACTGGCTACAGAAGTACGTGCAGAACAGCGCGGGCGGGGTGCTGGACGTGTCGGCGCAGGTGCTCGGCGGCCTGTTCATGACGCTCACCGTGGCGCTGTTCTCCTTCTATTTCGCCGCCGACGGCCCGCGGCTGCGCCGGGCCGTGTGCTCCATGCTGCCGCCGGCCAAGCAGGCCGAGGTACTGCGGGCCTGGGACATCGCGGTCGCCAAGACCGGCGGCTACCTCTACTCGCGCGGCCTGATGGCCCTGGTCTCCGGCGGTGCGCACTATGTGCTGCTGGAGATCCTCGGGGTGCCGTACGCCCCGGCCCTGGCCATCTGGGTGGGGCTGGTCTCGCAGTTCATCCCGGCGATCGGCACCTATCTGGCGGGTGCGCTGCCGATCCTGCTGGCGTTCACCGTCAACCCCTGGTATGCGCTGTGGGTGCTCGTCTTCGTCGTGATCTACCAGCAGCTGGAGAACTACATCCTGCAGCCGCGGATCACGGCCCGGACCGTGGACATCCACCCGGCCGTCGCCTTCGGGTCGGTCATCGGGGGCGCCGCGCTGCTGGGAGCCGTCGGCGCGCTGATCGCCATCCCGGCGACCGCCACCCTGCAGGCGTTCCTGTCGGCGTATGTGAAGCGGTACGACGTCACCGACCATCCGCGGGTGCGCGGCCGGCGGCCGGTGCGGGAGCGGGGTGCCTCGGCGCTCTCCCGGATACGCCGGTCGCTGCGCGGCGGGCGGCCGGCGGAGGACCGGGACGGCTGACGGGGAGGGGCGGCGCGGGCCCGGCCCGGGAGCGCGCCGCGCGGACGGGCGGTCGGCTTGACACTAAAATCGAACATCCATTCAGATGGATGGCCCGGCCGGGTTTTCCACAGCCCGGACGGCGACGGGGCGCGTTGTCAGTGCCAGGCGTTAGCGTCATGGACGTGAAGCGATCGACTCAAGCAAACCGGGTGGAACCCATGGCAGCAGGATCCGACCGCGAGAAGGCGCTGGACGCCGCACTCGCACAGATTGAACGGCAATTCGGCAAGGGCGCCGTCATGCGCCTCGGCGATCGGCCGAACGACCCCATCGAGGTCATCCCCACCGGGTCGACCGCTCTCGACGTGGCGCTGGGAGTCGGCGGTCTGCCGCGCGGCCGGGTCGTCGAGGTGTACGGCCCGGAGTCCTCCGGCAAGACGACCCTCACCCTGCACGCGGTGGCCAACGCCCAGAAGGCGGGTGGCACCGTCGCCTTCGTCGACGCGGAGCACGCGCTCGACCCGGAGTACGCCAAGGCCCTGGGCGTCGACACGGACAACCTCATCCTCTCCCAGCCGGACACCGGTGAGCAGGCGCTGGAGATCGTGGACATGCTGGTCCGCTCCGGCGCCCTCGACCTCATCGTCATCGACTCCGTGGCGGCCCTGGTGCCGCGCGCGGAGATCGAGGGCGAAATGGGGGACTCGCACGTCGGCCTCCAGGCCCGGCTGATGAGCCAGGCGCTCCGCAAGATCACCAGTGCGCTGAACCAGTCCAGGACCACCGCGATCTTCATCAACCAGCTTCGAGAGAAGATCGGTGTGATGTTCGGCTCACCGGAGACCACCACCGGTGGCCGGGCGCTGAAGTTCTACGCCTCGGTGCGCATCGACATCCGCCGGATCGAGACCCTCAAGGACGGCACCGACGCGGTCGGCAACCGTACCCGGTGCAAGGTCGTGAAGAACAAGGTCGCGCCGCCCTTCAAGCAGGCCGAGTTCGACATCCTCTACGGCGAGGGCATCAGCCGCGAGGGCGGGCTGATCGACATGGGCGTCGAGCACGGCTTCGTCCGCAAGTCCGGTGCCTGGTACACCTATGAGGGCGACCAGCTGGGGCAGGGCAAGGAGAACGCCCGGAAGTTCCTCAAGGACAACCCGGACCTGGGCAACGAGATTGAGAAGAAGATCAAGGAGAAGCTGGGGGTCGGGGTGCGCCCGGAGGCCCCGGCTGCGGAGCCCGGCGCGGACGCGGCGGGAGCCCCGGCCGAGCCGGTGAAGGCGGTGCCCGCTCCGGCTGCCAAGGCGACCAGGGCCTCCAAGGCCGCTGCCGCCAAGAGCTAGTCCATGACGCGGCGAACCGGCCGGCCGCGGGAGCGGCGGAAGGACAGCGGCGAGGACGACTGGGACGGCGGTGACCCCTCTCCGTCGAGGGCCGGACAGGGGACACCGCGTCCGGGCGCGGGTACGGCCGCGTCCCGGAGCGACGACCCCGGTGAGCGGGCACGGGCCATCTGCCTGCGCCTGCTCACCGGGACGCCGCGCACCCGCAAGCAGCTTGCCGACGCGTTGCGCAAACGGGACATCCCCGAGGCGGTGGCGGAGGAGGTGCTCTCCCGCTTCGAGGAGGTCGGGCTGATCGACGACGCCTCCTTCGCCGGTGCCTGGGTCGACTCCCGCCACCACGGCCGGGGCCTGGCCCGCCGCGCCCTGGCCCGGGAGCTGCGCACCCGCGGAGTGGAACCGGCGGTCATCGACGAGGCCGTGGGCCGGCTCGACTCCGAACAGGAGGAGGAGACGGCCCGGGCGCTGGTGGAGCGCAGACTGCGGTCGACCCGGGGGCTGGACCGGGAGAAGCGGATCCGGCGCCTCGCCGGGATGCTGGCCCGCAAGGGGTACCCCGAAGGGCTCGCCCTGCGGGTGGTCCGGCGTGCGCTGGAGGAGGAGGGCGAGGATCCGGAGGCCCTGGAGTGGTACCTCTCCGAGAGCTGACCGCGGCACAACGGTCCGCCGCCCGCCGCCCGGACCCGCTGCCCATAGACCCTTGCCCCGTGAACCTGGGCCCATGATCGCGCGGATGGCCCAACGGGCGGAGATCCGCACCGGAGCGCCCCGCCGCGCGCCCGGTGCCCTGTGCCCCGTGTCCCGTGCCTCAGGATCGATCAGCCGGCCCGGCGGCCTCAGCGGAGCCGGGGCCCCGCGGAGCCGGGCCTCAGCGCGGTGTGCCGCGCGCCGGGGAAACGCCGTCCGCGGCCGTCGGCGCCACCGCCTCCGGGGCTCCGGACCCGGCCGATCCGCCTCCCCCGGTGCCGCCCCGGGCCGCTGCCGCTCCGCCGTCCTCCGCGGCTCCGCCGTTCTCCCCCGTCCCGGGCTCTCCCGGCGCCGCACCGTCGCCCGCCCGGGCCGCTCCGTCTCCGCTTCCGCCGCCACACACGGTGTCCGCGCAGGCGTGGAGCTCCGCCGGGTCGACGCCCGGCATCGCGGCGACCAGATGGCCGTCCGGCCGGACCATCAGCACGGTGTGCGCCGCCGCCCCCGGATAGTCCTCCGTCACCAGCAGCTCGGCCGGTACCGGCAACGCCGCCACCGCCGCGGCCAGCCGGGGCATGAGCCCCGCGCCCAGCCAGTGCCTGCGGTCCCAGACCCCGGTCCCCGGAGCCACCAGCACCACCAGCAGATCACCGCCCAGCCGCTCCCGGAGCCGTGCCGCGGTGCCGTCCGGCGCGGTCACCGGCACATCCTCCACCGGCTCGCCCGGCAGCGTGCCGACGGCGGCCGCCGCCTCCCCGGCGGGCGGCGTGAGGGGGGAGTGCGCGTACCCGGGGGGCGCCCCCAGCGGGCCCCGCCCCAGATGGCCGTCCGTCAGCAGACTCTCCTGCCCGCGCCCGGCCCCCGGCAGCAGGGACCGGCGCACGGTGGGCCAGGCGCCCGCGGCCCGGACCAGCGGCAGCGCCTGGTCCGCCGCGCGCAGCCGGGCACCGACGGCCAGGCGCCGCTCCGCCTGGTAGCTGTCGAGCAGGGCGTCGGGGGCGCCGTGATGCCGGGTCAGGGCCAGCTTCCAGGAGAGGTTGGACGCGTCGCGCAGCCCCTCGTCGAGTTCATGGGCGCCGAGGGTGCCGAGCAAATGCGCCGCGTCCCCGGCCAAGAAGGCCCGGCCCGAGCGCCAGCGGCGCGCCAGCCGGTGGTGGACGGTGTGCACGCCGGTGTCCAGCAGTTCGTACGGGGGGATCTCGCCGCACCAGGTGGCGAGGGTGTCGCGGATCCGGGCGACGAGAGCCTCCGGGGTCACCAGGTCCCCCCGGGGCGGCAGCAGCCAGTCGATCCGCCAGACCCCGTCCGGCAGCGGGCGTGCCAGCGCCTCTCCGCCGCGCGGGCCCCGGTACAGCACGGCCTCGCCGGGCCACGGGAGTTCGGTGCGGAGCGCGGCCACCGCGTGCCGTTCGACGGCGGTCCGGCCGGGGAAGCGCACATCCAGCAGCTTGCGCACGGTGGACCGCGCCCCGTCGCAGCCCACCAGATGGCTGCCGCGCCACGAGGTGCCCGCGCCGGGCCGGGGGGCCGCCGGCTCCCGGGTGTACGCGGTGACGCCGCCCGCGTCCTGCTCCAGGGCGTGGAGACGGCAGCCGGTCTCGATCCGGGCGAGGCCGCTCGCCGCAAGGGCGGTCCGCAGCCCGTGGACGAGTTCGTGCTGCGGCAGATGGAGCGGGGCCTCGTCCCCGGTCTCCTCGCGGCGCGGCGTCTGCCGCCGCCGTATCGTCCGCCAGGCCGTCCAGCGGACGCCGGCGGCCGGGAACGAGGGGCCGAGGAGGCGGCCGGCGAAGGCGGCGCTGTCCGGGCTCAGCACGGTGGTCCGGGCGGGCCGCGGCTCGTATGCGCCGGAGCCCTCGTCCAGGACGAGGACCGGGACGTCGTGCCGGGTGAGCGCCAGGGCGAGCGCGAGACCGACCGGGCCCGCGCCGACGACGATCACCGGGTCCACGGGGCGGCTCCTTCGACCTGACGGGTCGGGAAAGAGGTGGTACAGGGAGCCCGGTGCGTGATCACAGAAGGAATGCAACCCACTTGGATTGCCCGCGTCAAGCGAGAGGGACAGCGGCTGACCACCGCTGTCCCTCTCGTCGCTTCCGTCCCGCCGGAGCGGCTCAGTGCGTCGTGCTCGCACCGCCGTCGCCGGGCCGGTCGCCGGGCCCGTCGCCGGGACCGCCACCGGGTCCGCCCGCCGGGCCGTCCCCGGGCGCCGAGACCACGGCGACGTCACTGCCGATGTCCTCGGTCACCACGGCGCCGCTGCCCCTGCGGGAGCGCCGGGCCCGGCCCTCCAGCCAGCTCGCGAAGCTGGTGAGCAGGAAGTTCAGCAGGATGAAGAGGAGCGCGACCACGGTGAAGGCGGCGATGGTGTTCGCGCCGTAGTTGGCGGTGATGCTCCGGACGCGGCTCAGCAGTTCGGCGAAGCCGAGCAGCGCGCCGCCCAGCGCCGTGTCCTTCACGATCACGACCAACTGGCTGACCAGGGCCGGCAGCATCGCGGTCACGGCCTGCGGCAGCAGCACATAGGACATGGTCTGCCCCTTGCGCATGCCGATGGCCTTGGCCGCGTCCGTCTGCCCGTGCGGCAGGGAGAGGATGCCGGCGCGGACCACCTCGGCGATGACGGAGGCGTTGTAGAGGACCAGTCCGGTCACCACCGCGTAGAGCGGGCGGATCTCCGACTCCACATCGGTGAGCTGGGCGTACGCCTCGTTGGCGAACAGCATCAGCAGCAGCACCGGGATGGCGCGGAAGAACTCGACCACCGCGCCGACCGGCACGCTGATCCACCGGTGGTCGGACAGCCGTCCGATGCCGAGCAGGGCGCCGAACGGCAGGGCGATGACGATGGCCAGGGCCGCCGCCTTGAGCGTGTTCAGCAGGCCGGGCAGCAGGAACGTGGTCCAGATCCGGGAGTCCTCGACGAACGGGAGCCACTTCTCGCCGGCGAGCTGGTTCTTGTCCGCCATGGTGTCCAGCACCCACCAGGACACCAGCCCCAGGACGACGAGGAACAGCACGGTGTAGAGCCAGTTGCGCCGCCTGGCACGGGGCCCCGGCACGTCGTACAGAACGGAGAGGTCACTCATCGCTTCACCGCCACACGCTTGCTCACCCAGCCGAGCAGCAGCCCCGTCGGAAGGGTCAGGACAATGAACCCGAAGGCGAACACGGAGAAGACGAGGAAGATGACGTCGCTCTCGTTCTCGATCATCTCCTTCATCAGCAGCGCCGCTTCCGAGACGCCGATCGTGGCCGCCACCGTGGTGTTCTTGGTGAGGGCGATCAGGACGTTCGCCAGCGGGGCCACCACCGACCGGAAGGCCTGGGGCAGGACGATGAGCGTCAGCACCTGCGTGAAGCTGAGGCCGAGCGCCCGCGCCGCCTCGGCCTGGCCGACGGGCACCGTGTTGATGCCCGAGCGCAGCGCCTCGCAGACGAAGGTGGCGGTGTAGGCGACCAGACCGAGCACGGCCAGCCGGAAGCCGATCTGGTCGGAGTCCTCGCCGCCGAGGGTGACGCTCAGGGTCTGGTAGAGCCCGAGCGAGGCGGCGACGAGCACCACGGTGAGCGGAGTGTTCCGCATGATGTTGACGTACGCGGTGCCGAAGCCGCGCATCAGCGGAACGGGGCTCACGCGCATCCCGGCGAGGACGGTTCCCCAGACGAGGGAACCCACGGCCGAGTAGACGGCGAGCTGGACCGTCACCCAGAACGCCCCGAGCAGGTCGTACCGCTCTAGATCAAGAAAGTCGAACACGTGGATCCGCGCTCTCCCCTGGTGGTCGGATGGTGCGGCGCGCCGGCCCCGCGGACGGCGCGCCGGCGTGTCCTCAGCTGGTCTCGGTGATCTCCGGGGCGGGCTCGTTCTTGTAGCCGGCCGGGCCGAAGTTGTCCTTGACCGCCTTGTCCCAGGAGCCGTCCTCGACCATCTTCTTCAGGGCGTCGTTGATCTTCTTCTGGAGCTCGGTGTCGCCCTTCTTGAGGCCGATGCCGTAGTTCTCGTCGCTGAGGTTGAGCCCGGCGAGCTTGAACTTGCCCTTGTGCTCGTCCTGCGCGGCGTAGCCGGCCAGGATGGCGTCGTCGGTGGTCAGAGCGTCGACGACCTTGTTCTCCAGGCCGGTCAGGCACTGGGAGTAGCCGCCCTGCTCGTCGAGGTCGGCCTTGGGGGCGAGCTCGTTCTTGACGTTCTGCGCCGAGGTCGAGCCGGTGACGGAGCAGAGCTTCTTGGAGTTGAGGTCCTCGGCCTTCGTGATCGACGTCTCGTCGGCCCGGATCAGCAGGTCCTGGTGAGCGAGGAAGTAGGGGCCGGCGAAGCTGACCTTCTCCTTGCGCTCATCGGTGATCGAGTAGCTGGCGACGATGAAGTCGACGTCCCCGCGCGAGATGAGGTTCTCCCGCTCGGCGCTGGGGGCTTCCTTCCACTCGATGTCCTTCTCGTCGTAGCCGAGCTCCTTGGCGACGTACTTCGCGACATCGACGTCGAAGCCGGTGAACTCGCCGTCCGGGGTCTTCAGACCGAGGCCCGGCTGGTCGAACTTGATACCGACGGTGACCTTCTCGTCGCCGTCCCCGCTGTCACTGCCGCCACAGGCGGTGGCGGTCAGGGAGAGGACGACTGCGGCGGCGGCAGCGGCGCTGGCCTTGCGGAGTTTCATGAGCGAACTTCCTCACGGTGATCGGTAACGGGATGTTCTGCCGGGCCGGGCCCAGGGGTGGCGGGCCGGCTCAGTGGTGGAGGATCTTCGACAGGAAGTCCTTGGCGCGGTCGCTGCGCGGATTGCTGAAGAACTGGTCCGGCTGCGCCTCTTCGACGATGCGGCCGTCCGCCATGAAGACGACGCGGTTGGCGGCGGAGCGGGCGAATCCCATCTCGTGGGTGACGACGACCATGGTCATGCCGTCCCGGGCGAGCTGCTGCATGACCTCCAGCACCTCGTTGATCATCTCCGGGTCGAGCGCGGAGGTCGGCTCGTCGAAGAGCATGACCTTCGGGTCCATCGCCAGGGCCCGCGCGATGGCGACGCGCTGCTGCTGGCCGCCGGACAGCTGGGCGGGGTACTTGTCCGCCTGGTTGGCCACGCCGACCCGGTCGAGCAGTGCACGGGCCTTGTCCAGGGCGGCCTTCTTGTCCGCCTTCCGGACCTTGATCTGGCCCAGCATGACGTTCTCCAGCACGGTCTTGTGCGAGAAGAGATTGAAGGACTGGAACACCATGCCGACGTCGGCCCGCAGCCGGGCCAGCTCCCGCCCTTCGGCGGGCAGGGGCTTGCCGTCGATCGTGATCGAGCCGGAGTCGATGGTCTCCAGCCGGTTGATCGTGCGGCACAGCGTCGACTTGCCGGACCCGGAGGGCCCGATCACGACGACCACCTCGCCGCGCGCGATGGTCAGGTCGATGTCCTGGAGCACGTGCAGCGCGCCGAAATGCTTGTTGACGTTGTCCAGCACGACCAGTTTGTCCGTAGTGGAAACGGCGTCCTTGGTCACCGGTACTTCGGTCATCGGCTTCTTGCTCCATCCTCCTCGGCTGCAGAGGACCCTAGTGAGCCGTGCCGACCAGCGTCATTACATCTGAGGGGAAATTGAGCATAACGAAACGGCTACGCACGACAGCAGAGAGTAGTCGTCCGGCGACTCCCGCCGCACCATGTCCGGGGCCCGCTACCGGCTCCGTAACGATGTCCGCGAGAGAACCCGCCCCCTCCCGGTCATCGGGTACGAATCGGTCTGTATGCGCGAGGGCCGCGCACGCCGCCGAGCACCCGGACCGGAAGGGGGGACCCATGAGACTGCTCCTCGTCGAGGACGACGACCACGTCGCGGCCGCCCTGTCCGCGGTGCTCGCCCGGCACGGGTTCACCGTGACGCACGCCCGCAGCGGCGCGGAGGCGCTCCAGGCGCTGCTCCCCGACGCCGGCGCCCCCTTCGGGGTGGTCCTGCTCGACCTCGGGCTGCCCGACCAGGACGGCTTCGAGGTCTGCGGCAGGATCCGCAAGCTCACCACCACCCCCGTGATCATGGTGACGGCGCGTGCCGATGTGCGCTCCCGGATACACGGGCTGAACCTCGGCGCCGACGACTACGTCGTCAAGCCGTACGACACGGGTGAGCTGCTGGCCCGCATTCACGCGGTGTTCCGGCGCACCGTCCCGGGCGAGAAGACGGAGGCGGCCCCCGCGGCCGGGCCGGCGGCGGACGCGCTGCGGCTCGGGCCGGTGCTCATCGAGCTGCCGACCCGGCGCGTCACGGTGGACGGCGTGACCGTCTCCCTGACCCGCAAGGAGTTCGACCTGCTGGCCCTGCTGGCGCAGCGCCCGGGCGTCGTCTTCCGCCGGGAACAGATCATCAGTGAGGTCTGGCGCACCAGCTGGGAGGGCACCGGCCGCACGCTGGAGGTGCACATCGCCTCGCTCCGCTCCAAGCTGCGGATGCCCGCTCTGATCGAGACGGTGCGCGGCGTCGGCTACCGGCTCGTCGAGCCGGCGGCCTGAGGGCTCACGGGGCCGGGCCCGGGTGCGTACACGACTCCTTCCGCTCCTCATCGTCCTCATGGCGGGCGTGCTGCTGGCGCTCGGCTTCCCGCTCGCGGCGAGCCAGGCCGCCGCCGAGCAGCAGCGGGTGGTGGTGGACCGGATCGACGACACGGCGCGCTTCGCCGCGCTCGCCCAGTTCGTGGCGGCCCGCCCGGAGGCGGAGGACACGGGGGAGGCCGGGGGAGAGGGGGCGCAGGCCGACGCGGGCGGCCGGCGGGCCGCGCTGGCCTCCCGGCTCGAGCGGTATCACGAGCTGTACGGGATCCGGGCCGGGGTCTTCTTCCGGAACCGCGAGGCCATGGCGGTGGCCCCGGCGGGCTGGCGGGTCGCCGCGGACGGCGAGGGCGGCCAGGCGTTCAGGGAGGCCCTCGCGGGGCGCCGGAGCCACAATCCGCCCCAGGTCTGGCCCTGGCAGCGGGACCGGCTCACCATCGCCTCCCCGGTGGTCCACGAGGGCGACGTGATCGCCGTCGTCGTCACCGACTCGCCGACCGGGCAGATGCGCTCCCGGATCCTCCGCGGCTGGCTGCTCATCGGCGCCGGTGAGTCCGCGGCGATGCTCCTCGCGATCGGCGCCGCCATCCGGCTCACCGGCTGGGTGCTGAGACCCGTCCGCGTGCTCGACGCCGTCACCCACGACATCGCCACCGGCCGGATGCACTCCCGGGTCGCCGTCTCGGGCGGCCCGCCCGAACTGCGCCGGCTCGCACGGTCGTTCAACGAGATGGCCGACACCATGGAGGACGTGCTCGAACAGCAGCGCGCCTTCGTCGCCGACGCCTCGCACCAGCTGCGCAACCCGCTGGCCGCGCTGCTCCTGCGGATCGAGCTGCTGGCGCTCGAACTCCCGGACGGCAACGAGGAGATCGCGTCGGTCCGCGCGGAGGGCAAGCGGCTGGCCCGGGTCCTCGACGACCTGCTCGGCCTCGCCCTCGCCGAGCACGCCGACCCGGACCTGCAGCTCACGGACATCGCGGACCTGGTGGCGGAACGCGTGGATTCCTGGCGCCCGGTGGCCGACCGCGAGGAGGTCGGCCTGCGCTACGAGGGCCCGGCCGGAGCCACCGGCTGGGCCGACCCGGTGGCGCTCTCCAGCGCACTGGACGCCGTGGTGGACAACGCCCTGAAGTTCACCCCCGGCGGCGGGGACGTCACGGTCGGCGTGGAGGCCGTCGGGGACACCGTCCGCATCACCGTCGCCGACGGCGGCCCCGGACTCACCGGGGAGGAACTGGACCGGATCGGTGACCGCTTCTGGCGCAGCAACCGGCACCAGAACGTCTCCGGATCAGGGCTCGGCCTGTCGATCTCCCGGGCGCTGCTGGCCGCCGGAGGCGCCACCCTCGGCTTCGCGCCCAACGAGCCGCGGGGCCTGCTGGTGACGATCACCCTGCCGCGGACCGCGCCCCCGGAGCGCCCGCAGCCGTCGGAGCGCCGGGCGTAGAGGGCGCGCCGGGTGCAGAGGGCGCGGCGCGCGGGTGCGTCCGGGGCGGGGGGCGCGGCGGTGCCGCCCTCAGGACTTCACCGAGCGGTAGTAGCGGCTCGCGCCCTCGTGGAGGTCCAGCGGGTCGGTGAAGACCGCCGTGCGGAGGTCCACCAGCTGCGCCGCGTGCACGTCCCGCCCGATCTCGTCCCGGCTGTCGATGACGGTGCGTGTGATGGCCTCGGTGAGGCCCGGGTCCGTACGGTCGGTGGTGACCAGCAGGTTCGCCACCGCGACGGTCTTCACCGGCTGTCCGCGCTGCACCCGGGGATAGGCGTCGGCCGGCATCAGCGCGGACCGGTACTGCCAGGTGTCCCGCCCCTGCCGGTGCAGTTCGTCCACGAGATCGCCGAGCTGCACCAGCCGGATGGGGAAGTCGTCCGCGAGATCCGCCACGGCCGTCGTCGGCAGGCCCCCGGACCAGAAGAAGGCGTCGATCCTCCCCTCGCGGAGCATGGCGGGCATCTTGTCGATCCCGACCCGCACCGCGGTGATGTCCTCGTCGGCGTCGAGCCCCGCTGCCCGCAGCAGGCGGTGGGTGATCAGACTGACGCCGGAGCCGGGCTGGCCGATCGCCACCCGCTTGCCGCGCAACTCCCGCGCGCTGCCGATGTCCGAACCCCTGTCCACCACGAGCTGCATGTAGTCGTCGTAGAGCCGTGCGCAGGCCCGCAGCGACGCGGCGTCCCCCGGGTTCACGTCCTCGTACGCGGCCACGGCGTCGGCCGCGGCGATGGTGAAGTCCGCCTGGCCGGACACCAGCCGCTGGAGGTTCTGCACGGAGCCCTCGCTCGCGCGCAGCCGGACGTCCACCTCCGGGAGGTCCTCCGCCATCCGCTCCTTCAGCAGCTTCCCGTAGAGCGAGTAGACGCCCGTGGGGACACCGGTGCTGAACGTCATCGTGCCCCGCGGCGGCGGCCCGTCGCGCAGCGGCAGCAGCCACCACGCCAGCAGCGCCAGCGCCGCGCAGCCCGCGAGCGCGATCCGGGCGGCGCGGCGCCTGCCGATACGGGACAGCGCGGGAGCCATACGGGCAATCCTGCCAGCCCGCCCCGCCGGCGACCAGGGCCGTCCCGGAACGGGCCCGCGGGCTCACGGAAGCCGGGGGCGGGGCGGGAGGCCGACCCCGTACCCTGGTGGGCGAGATGAGCGCGAAGACCTACGAGGTGCGCACCTACGGGTGCCAGATGAATGTCCACGACTCCGAGCGGCTCTCCGGACTCCTGGAGGACGCCGGATACGTCCGCGCGCCCGAGGGCCGTGCCGAGGGCGAGGCCGACATCGTCGTCTTCAACACCTGCGCGGTGCGGGAGAACGCCGACAACCGGCTCTACGGGAATCTCGGCCGGCTGGCCCCGCTGAAGGCGAAACGGCCGGGTATGCAGATCGCCGTCGGTGGCTGTCTCGCCCAGAAGGACCGGGACACCATCGTCAGGAAGGCCCCCTGGGTCGACGTGGTCTTCGGCACCCACAACATCGGCCGTCTGCCGGTGCTGCTCGAGCGCGCCCGGGTCCGGGAGGAGGCGCAGGTCGAGATCGCGGAGTCGCTGGAGGCGTTCCCCTCGACCCTGCCCGCCCGCCGCGAGTCCGCCTACGCGGCCTGGGTCTCCATCTCCGTCGGCTGCAACAACACCTGCACCTTCTGCATCGTCCCCGCGCTCCGCGGCAAGGAGAAGGACCGCCGGCCCGGCGACATCCTCGCCGAGGTGGAGGCGCTGGTGGCCGAGGGCGTCACCGAGATCACCCTGCTCGGCCAGAACGTCAACGCCTACGGCTCCGACATCGGCGACCGCGAGGCCTTCTCCAAACTGCTGCGCGCCTGCGGGTCCGTCGAGGGCCTGGAGCGGGTCCGCTTCACCTCGCCGCACCCCCGCGACTTCACCGACGACGTCATCGCCGCCATGGCCGAGACGCCCAACGTCATGCCGCAGCTCCACATGCCGCTGCAGTCCGGCTCCGACCGCGTACTCAAGGCCATGCGCCGCTCGTACCGCCAGGAGCGCTTCCTCGGCATCATCGGGAAGGTCCGGGCCGCCATGCCCGACGCCGCCATCTCGACGGACATCATCGTCGGCTTCCCCGGTGAGACGGAAGAGGACTTCGAGCAGACCCTGCACGTGGTCCGCGAGTCCCGCTTCGCACAGGCGTTCACCTTCCAGTACTCCAAGCGCCCCGGCACCCCGGCCGCCGAGATGCCGGACCAGATCCCCAAGGCCGTGGTCCAGGAGCGCTACGAGCGGCTGGTCGCCCTCCAGGAGGAGATCAGCTGGGAGGAGAACAAGAAGCAGACCGGCCGCGTGCTGGACGTGCTGGTCGCGGAGGGCGAGGGTCGCAAGGACGGCGCCACCCGGCGCCTCTCCGGACGCGCCCCGGACAACCGTCTGGTGCACTTCACACGCCCGGAGGAACCGGTCCGCCCCGGTGACATGGTCACCGTCGAGGTCGGCTACGCGGCCCCGCACCACCTGCTCGCCGAGGGGCCGCCGAAGGCGGTCCGGCGCACCCGCGCGGGCGACGCCTGGGAGCGGCGCAACGCCGCGCCCGCCGCCCCGTCCGGGGTGATGCTCGGCCTCCCCACGGTCGGCGCCCCGCCGCCCGAGCCCGCCCCGGCCGCCGGCTGCGCACGCGACTGACGGCCGGGCCGGCGGCCGCTCCAGTCGCTTCCGTCCGGGGCCGTGACCGGCCGCTCCGGCGCCCGGTCGCGGCCCCGGGCGGGGGCCCGTCCGCTTGCTAGGGTTCCGGCCATGCTCGTCGCCGCCGCCGTGTGCCCGTGTCCGCCGCTGCTCGTTCCCGAGGTCGCGGCCGGAGCCGCCGCGGAACTCGACGCACTGCGGGCCGCCTGCTACGACGCCGTCGCCGTGCCGGCGGCCGCCCGCCCGGACCGCCTGGTGGTGATCGGCCCCGCCGAGCAGGCGGGCCGCGGGCCCCATCCGCAGGGCGCCCCGGGCTCCTTCCGCGAGGTCGGGGTCGACCGCGCGGTGCGGCTCGGCCCGGCGGACGGCCCGCCCGCCCCCGAGCGCGTCCTCCCGCTCTCGCTGGCGGTCGCCGGCTGGCTCCTGGAACGCACCCGCTGGGCGGCCGCCCCGGTGGAGGGGCTCGGTGTCGGCGAGCCCCTGTCCGCCGACCGGTGCGCCCAGGTCGGCCGGGAGATCGCCACCGGGGCCGAGCGGGTCGCGCTGCTGGTGATGGGGGACGGCAGTGCCTGCCGGTCCGTACGGGCCCCCGGCTATCTCGACGAGCGCGCCGCCGGATTCGACGCCGGGGTCGCCCGCGCGCTCGCGGAGGTGGACACGGAAGCGCTGATGGCGGTGGACGAGGAGCTCGCCCACGAGCTCAAGGCGGCGGGCCGGGCCCCCTGGCAGGTGCTCGCCGGCGCGGCGGAGGGCGCGGACCTGGACGGGGAACTGCTGTACGACGACGCTCCGTACGGGGTCGGCTACCACGTCGCCACCTGGTCGTAGCGCTCCCCCTCCCGCCGCCGGCCGCCCCCGGAGGCCCCCGCACCCGGTCCGCCGGGTGCCGGACGCGCCCCCGGCCTTTGGGAGACTGGAACGGTGAAGAGCACAGAAGGCGCCCCCCGAGTGATCGCCGTCGTCGGCCCCACCGCGGCCGGGAAATCCGATCTGGGCGTCGGTCTCGCCCTCCGGCTCGGCGGTGAGGTCGTGAACGCCGACTCGATGCAGCTGTACCGGGGCATGGACATCGGCACCGCCAAGCTCACCCCCGCCGAGCGCCGTGGCGTCCCCCACCACCTCCTCGACGTCTGGGACGTGACCGAGGCCGCGAGTGTCGCCGAGTACCAGCGGCTGGCCCGCGCCGAGATCGACCGGCTTCTCGCCGCGGGCCGCACCCCGATCCTGGTGGGCGGTTCCGGCCTGTATGTGCGCGGCGCGCTCGACGCCCTGGAGTTCCCGGGGACCGATCCCGCCGTACGGGCCCGTCTGGAGGGCGAGTTGGCGGAATCGGGCCCCGGCGCCCTGCACGCCCGGCTCGCCGCCGCCGACCCCGGGGCCGCCCGGGCGATCCTGCCGGGGAACGGACGGCGCATCGTCCGCGCCCTGGAGGTGATCGAGATCACCGGCCGCCCCTTCACGGCCAGCCTCCCCGGGCCGGAACCGGTCTACGACACCGTCCAGATCGGCGTGGACGTCGGACGGCCCGAGCTCGACGCCCGGATCGCCGCCCGCGTCGACCGCATGTGGGAGGACGGCCTCGTCGCCGAGGTACGGGAGCTGGAGGCCGCCGGCCTGCGCGAGGGCCGCACCGCCTCCCGGGCGCTCGGCTACCAGCAGGTGCTCGCCCATCTGGCGGGGGAATGCACCGAGGAGCAGGCGCGCACCGACACGGTGCGCGCCACCAAGCGCTTCGCGCGCCGCCAGGACTCCTGGTTCCGGCGGGACCCCCGGGTGCACTGGCTGAGCGGGGCGGCGGACCACCGCGGGGAACTCCTGGGGCAGGCGTTGACGTTGGTCGAACGAGCGGTCACAGCCTGATCACGTGATGGCATCGGGACGCTCCGCGCGTCCTCGGCGGCACGGCGGGCGTGCCATCATCGAGCTCTGATCGCATGGTGACGTCGAGTTGGGAGGGCGCGTGGCGATGGAGGCCGGCCCTCGTGACAGATCGCATTCCGTCGACGGGCCCCCGGGGCTCGACGGCCTTCCGGCGTCGCTGGCCCCCGACGGGCCGGAGGACGACGCGGCCGTTCCGGAGGGCGGCGAGTCCTTCCGGGAGATCCGCCCGCAGCGGCGGCTGCGCATCTGGCAGCTCGCGCCGATCGTGGTGCTGGCGGCCGTCGGCTCCCTGATGTTCGCCTTCCCGCTGGCCTTCGCCTTCGGCGACGGCGGCGCGGTCGTGGCCATGCTCGGTCTGCTCATCAGCTGCTGCGCCGCGGGCTGGGGTGTGATGGCGGCCCGCCGGGCTGGACTCACCTGGCCCGGTCTGCCGGCCCCCGGTTCCGGCGGCCGGCCGGACTGGCGGATCGCCGGCCTCTACGCCCTCTTCGTCGTCACGGTGGCCCTGCTCTGCCTGTGGCGGGTGGCCCGGCTGCGCTGACCGGCTCCCCGCCCGGCGCTCCCGTGCCGCGGGGGCCGCGGGGGCTGTGGGGATTGCGGGGGAGGACCACCGGCGCGGGCGGCCCCCGGGGGCCGTAGGATCGGAGACGTGAGCACCGCACCCCTCGCCTTTCTCAAGGGCCACGGCACCGAGAACGACTTCGTGATCCTGCCCGACCCGGAGAACCGTCTCGACCTCCCCCCGGCGGCCGTCGCCCGGCTGTGCGACCGGCGGGCCGGCATCGGCGGCGACGGACTGCTGCACGTCGTACGCTCCGCCGCCCACCCCGACGCCGCCGGTATGGCCGGTGAGGCCGAGTGGTTCATGGACTACCGCAACAGCGACGGCAGCGTCGCGGAGATGTGCGGCAACGGCGTCCGGGTGTTCGCCCGCTATCTGCAGCGCGCCGGGCTCGCGGCCGAGGGCGATCTCGCCCTGGCCACTCGCGCCGGTGTGCGCCGGGTGCACATCGCCAAGACCGCGGACGACGGCACGCCGGGCGACATCACGGTCGGCATGGGCCGCGCGCTGCTGCCCGCGGGCGAGGTGTCGGTGACGGTGGACGGGCACCGCCGGCCCGCCCGCAACGTCAACATGGGCAATCCGCACGCCGTGGCGTTCGTCGAGGACCTGGCTCACGCCGGGCCGCTGCTCGACCCGCCGCGGGTGACGCCCGCCGCCGCCTACCCCGAGGGCGCGAACGTGGAGTTCGTCGCCGACCGGGGCCCGCGCCATGTGGCGATGCGCGTCCACGAGCGCGGGTCCGGCGAGACCCGGTCCTGCGGCACCGGCGCCTGCGCCGTGATGGTCGCGGCGGCCCGCCGGGACGGCGCCGACCCGGCGGTCACCGGACGTCCCGCCACGTACACCGTGGATGTCCCCGGCGGACGGCTGGTGATCACCGAACACCCCGACGGCGCCGTCGAGATGACCGGCCCCGCCGAGATCGTGGCCGAGGGCACCCTCGACGCCCGCTGGCTCGCGGCCGTTCTCCCCTGATCTTCGCTCGATCGGGTGGCGTGAGCCACGGAGAGCGACAGCCGCCCGGCACTCCGTGATGGGGTCGTGGCATCAGGCGCCGGCCCGGGCGCCCGCCGGCCTCCGGGGCACGGGGGACCGCCCCGGCCGGCCGAGTCGCCGGAGGTGCCCATGTGCGCGGAGCCCATGAGACCCGTCCCTCCCGTCCGCAGGCGCGGGCGCTCCCGCATCGACCTGCGCAGGCTCGGCCACGCGGCGCTCCGCGGCCCGGCCCCCCGGCACCCGCTGCCGGACGCCATCGAGCACGTGGCCAAGGTCCACCGCGCCCACCACCCCGGCGCCGACCTCGACCCGCTGCGCCGCGCGTACCTCCTGGCCGAGTCCTCGCACCGGGGGCAGACCCGCAAGAGCGGCGAGCCGTACATCACGCACCCGCTCGCCGTCACCCTGATCCTCGCCGAACTCGGCGCCGAGACCACGACGCTGACCGCCTCCCTGCTGCACGACACCGTCGAGGACACCGACGTCACCCTGGAGCAGGTGGGCGAGGAGTTCGGCGCGGAGGTGCGCTACCTCGTCGACGGCGTCACCAAGCTGGAGAAGGTCGACTACGGCGCCGCCGCCGAACCCGAGACCTTCCGCAAGATGCTGGTCGCCACCGGCAACGACGTCCGGGTGATGTCGGTGAAACTCGCCGACCGGCTGCACAACATGCGCACCCTCGGCGTCATGCGCCCCGAGAAGCAGGCCCGGATCGCCCGGGTCACCCGGGACGTCCTCATCCCGCTCGCCGAGCGCCTCGGCGTGCACGCCCTCAAGACCGAGCTGGAGGACCTGGTCTTCGCGGTGCTGCACCCCGAGGCGTACGAGCGCACCCGCCGCCTGGTCCGGGAGCGCACGGCCCGCCCCGGCCCGCTGGAGGCCACCGCCGAGCGGGTGCGCGCGGTGCTGCGGGAGGCAGGCATCGCCGCCGAGGTCCACGTCCGCCCGCGGCACCTGGTCTCCGTCCACCGGGTGCGGCTGGGGCGCGGTGAGCTGACCGGGGCCGACTTCGGCCGGCTGCTCGTCCTGGTCGCCGAGGACGCCGACTGCTACGCCGTCCTCGGCGAACTGCACACCTGCTTCACTCCGGTGGTCTCCGAGTTCAAGGACTTCATCGCGGCGCCCAAGTTCAACCTCTACCAGTCGCTGCACACAGCCGTCGCCGCCCGGCAGGACGGCGAGGTCACCGAGGTCCTGGTGCGCACCCACCGGATGCACCGGGTGGCCGAGGCGGGCGTGGTGGCGCTGGGCAATCCGTACACCGCGGACGGCGGCCAGGAGGGCGCCGAGGCCCCGGACGGCGAGCGCGCCGACCCGACCCGGCCGGGCTGGCTCTCCCGGCTGCTCGCATGGCAGCGGGACACCCCGGACCCCGACACCTTCTGGGCCTCGCTCCGCGAGGAGCTCGCCGAGGACCGCGAGATCACGGTCTGCGAAGCGGGCGGGGCCACGGTGGTCCTCCCCGCCGGCGCCAGCTGTGTGGACGCCGCCTACGCGCTGCACGGCGGCGGCGCGCACTCCTGCATCGGCGCCCGGGTCAACGGCCGGCTCGTGTCGCTGGCCAGCGTGCTGCGCGACGGCGACACCCTCCAGCTCCTCATGGCGTCGCAGGACGGAGCCGCGGGCCCGTCCCCCGAGTGGCTGGAGTGCGCCCGGACCCCCGCCGCGCGCATCGCCATCAGCGGCTGGCTGGCGGCGCACCCGGCGGCCGCCGTCCGGGAGACGGCCCGGAGCCGTCCCGCCGGGCCCGCGGACCCGGACGCGGCCGGCCCGCCGCACGGGACGCGGGGCGGCGGGCCGGCCGGCGGCTGCCGGGTCACCCTGCTCGCCGAGGCGTTCGGCCGGCCCCGCCTCCTCGCCGAGCTCACCGAGGCCATCGCCCAGCAGGGCGCCGCCGTCGTCTCGGCCCGCGTCGAACCCCCGCACGAGCAGCGGGTCCGGCACACCTACACCTTGCGGCTCGCCGGCCCGGCCGCGCTGCCCGCGCTGGTGCGGGCGATGCGGAAGGTGCCCGGGGTCTACGACGTCAGCCGGCTCGGCGGGCCGGCCGAGGGGGCGCCGCGCGCCGCCAGGGCGCTGCCCCGCGGCTCCGCCCCCGGAGCCGGCGCCGTCCCCGCCGACGGCTCCGCCCGGCCGCCGCAGGAGCCCGCGGGCGGCCGGGGCACGGGCCGGGAGAGCCCGGCACCGGCCCGTAAACCGGGGTGACGGGCCGCCCGGCCCGTGGGACGATCCTGGTACCGGCACGGCCGCGGGCCCGGGAATCCTCCGGGCGCCCCGGGCGTTGTTCCCGGCAGGAATCCCCCTCGACGTAAGGATCCAATGACCCCCTCTTCCTCTCCTTCCCAGGACACCGAGCGCCTCGCGCGTACCTCCTCGGCCGGCCTCCGCGCCGACGCCCTGATGGAAGAGGACGTCGCCTGGGGTGACGCGTTCGACGAGCTGCGTGACGGCGAGCAGTACGACCGCAGCGAACGCGCGGCCCTGCGCCGGATCGCGGGCCTGTCCACCGAGCTGGAGGACGTCACCGAGGTCGAGTACCGGCAGCTGCGCCTGGAGCGCGTGGTGCTGGTCGGCGTCTGGACGTCCGGTACGGCGCAGGACGCCGAGAACAGCCTGGCCGAGCTGGCGGCCCTCGCCGAGACGGCGGGCGCGCTGGTGCTGGACGGTGTGATCCAGCGCCGTGACAAGCCCGACCCGGCCACGTACATCGGCTCCGGCAAGGCCGTGGAGCTCCGCGACATCGTGCTGGAGACCGGGGCGGACACCGTCGTCTGCGACGGTGAGCTCACGCCCGGCCAGCTCATCCATCTCGAAGACGTCGTCAAGGTCAAGGTGGTCGACCGGACCGCGCTGATCCTGGACATCTTCGCCCAGCACGCCAAGTCCCGTGAGGGCAAGGCGCAGGTCTCCCTGGCGCAGATGCAGTACATGCTGCCCAGGCTGCGCGGCTGGGGCCAGTCGCTCTCCCGGCAGATGGGCGGTGGCGGCTCCGGTTCCTCCGGCGGTGGCATGGCCACCCGTGGTCCCGGTGAGACCAAGATCGAGACGGACCGGCGGCGGATCCGCGAGAAGATGGCGAAGATGCGCCGGGAGATCGCGGAGATGAAGACCGGCCGCGACGTCAAGCGGCAGGAACGCAAGCGCAACAAGGTGCCCTCGGTCGCCATCGCCGGGTACACCAACGCCGGCAAGTCCTCGCTCCTCAACCGTCTCACCGGGGCGGGGGTCCTGGTGGAGAATGCCCTGTTCGCCACCCTCGACCCGACCGTGCGCCGGGCGGAGACGCCCAGCGGCCGGGCCTACACCCTGGCCGACACCGTCGGATTCGTCCGGCATCTGCCGCACCACCTGGTCGAGGCGTTCCGCTCCACCATGGAGGAGGTCGGCGACGCCGACCTCATCCTGCACGTGGTGGACGGCGCGCACCCGGTCCCGGAGGAGCAGCTGGCCGCCGTCCGCGAGGTGATCCGCGAGGTGGGCGCGCAGGACGTGCCCGAGATCGTGGTCGTCAACAAGGCGGACGCGGCCGACCCGCTCGTCCTCCAGCGGCTGCTGCGCACGGAGAAGGGCGCGATCGCCGTCTCGGCCCGCACCGGCCAGGGCATCGACGAGCTGCTCGCGCTGCTCGACGAGAAGCTGCCCCGGCCCCGGGTCGGCATCGAGGCCCTGGTGCCGTACACCCAGGGCGGTCTGATCTCCCGGGCGCACGCCGACGGCGAGGTCATCTCCGAGGAGCACACCGGGGAGGGCACGCTGCTCAAGGCGCGGGTCCACGAGGAGCTGGCCGCCGAGCTGGCCCCGTACGCCCTCGCCGGACAGCGCTGACCCCCTGAATCCGGCCGCCCGGCGGACGGACGGACAGCGGTATGGCGGAAGGCCCGCCCCCAGCCGGGGGCGGGCCTTCCGCTGCGTACCGTTCGTTCCTGCGCCGCCCGCTACGAGGCGAACTTCCGGCTGACCGAGTCGAAGACCGCCTTGGCACCCGCACCGAGCTGCGGACCGGCGAGCCAGCCGCCCGTCACCGGGCCGATGGAGGTGTTCGACACCAGCGCCGTCTCGTTGTTCACCGAGGCGAACCAGCCGCCGCCCGAGGAGCCGCCCGTCATGGTGCAGCCGATCCGGTACATGGTGGGCTGGTCCCGGAAGAGCGAGAGGCGGCCCGGCGCGTCCACGCAGGAGAACATCCGTACGCCGTCGAACGGCGGTGCGGCCGGGTAGCCCCAGGCGCCCATCGAGCGGATGTCCTGCACCGACGGGGTCTCGAACGCGACCGGCAGCGCCGCGCCGACGGTCTCCTCCAGCGACTTGCCGCTGCCCTCCTCGGGCTTCACATGCAGCACCGCGTAGTCGTACGGGGCGCCGGCGCCGCCCTCCTGGGCGCCCCGGGAGATCCACTCCTGGGAGGTCGAGGCCCAGTCCGACCACCAGATGCCGTACGGGGCGACCTGCTCGCGCGGGGTGTTGGCGATCTGCTCCGCCGGTACCTCGTTGTCGTTGTACGAGGGCACGAAGACGATGTTGCGGTACCAGCCGCCCTTCTGCCCGGCGTGCACGCAGTGCCCGGCCGTCCAGACCATGTTCGACCTGCCGGGGTTCGCCGGGTCCTTCACCACGGTGCCCGAACAGACCATCGAGCCCTCGGGGCCGTCGAAGAACACCTTGCCGACCGGGGCCGCGTTCCGGTGGTACGGGGTGTCCACCCGCTGGGCCTGCACGGGATCCGGTGTCGGATCGGTGACGCCCTGCTCCTCGGCCACGTCGGTGGGAACGGTCTTCTCCGGGACGCCGGCGTCCTTCATCCGGTCCGGCTTCCACAGGTCGTCGATGACCGGGTTGATGAACTCGTTGGCCTCGCGCAGCCAGTCGTCCTTCTTCCAGTTCTTCCAGTCGCCGTTCCGCCACTTGTCGAGGTCCAGACCGAGCTCCTTGAGCCGGGAGTTCAGGTCGTCGGGCAGGGCGAGGTCGTTCTCGCCGCCGCCCTGCCCGGCGGTGGCGGCGGCCGGGTCGCCCGCGTTGTCGTCCGTGGGTCCGCACGCTGTCGCGGTGACCGCGAGCACGGCGGCCAGCGCGGCCGCGACGAGCGCCGGCCTGCGTATCGATGCCATGGGTGGAACTCCCCGTTGAAATCCGGAAGATGGAAGGATCATGGACGCCGACAAGGCTGTCGGACTCCCACTATGCCGTGCTGCTCAGGACGCACCCGGCCGGGGCTCCGGTTCCTGCACGGGCACGGCCAAGGATCTTCGCAGCGACCGTGATCTCCACCCTTCGCCCTCGTTGTATACGGGGGGACGCCGGGCGGCGTTCACGGGGCACCGATCACCGTGCGCCGCCGCACCGGCCCCGCGGCCGGTGCCCGCCACCACCGCGCGGAGGGCGTCTCCCGCCCGGCGCCGGATCCGGGCCGGCGGACGCGGCCGCCGGTCCCCCGCCCGTCACCCGGTGGCCGCTCCGGCGGGTCCGGGCGATCCGAGCGGCCCGCTCCGGGACGGCCGGCCACCGCGATCCTGCGACCGCGACCCTGCGACTGCGACTGCGACGACGAAGGAGACAGGCGCCACCGCCCCGGACCGCGCACCGCCCGGGCCGGCCGCGCCGGACCGGACATGAACGTACGCATCAGCGGGCCCGAGATGCCCGCCGCGAGCCCCGCCCCCGCGCCGGTGACTCCCGCGCCGGTGACTCCCGCGCCCGTCACTCCTCCGCCCAGCCCCCCGGGCGGCGGTGCCCCGGACACCGCCGCCCGTGCCCCGGTGGCCCCGGCGTCCGCCACCCCGGACGCCGGCGCCCGCCTTCGCCCCCGCCCGGACGCCGCGCCCGCCGTCCTCCCGGCCCAGGGCGCCGCCGGCCCCCGGCTCTCCCCCCACCGGCCCTCCCGCCATCGCCGCGATCCGCTGGACCATCCCGATCCCGGCACCGCCGCCGACACGGCCGCCGCCGAGAACCTGCTGCGCTGCTGGGTCCGGGAGACCGGCACCACGGCCCCGGCCGGGGACACCCTCCGCATCCCGCTCACGGCCTGCGGCACCGCGCTCCGGGTGCCGGTGCACCACTGGTCGGCCTGCGGCTGGCACCGGTTCGGCACTCCCGTCCTGGTCGGCGCGCCGGAGGACTCCCCGCCCGTGGACGCGGTGACGCTCGCCGCGCTGCTGGTCCGTGAGGCGCGGTACGGCGCCCGGGGCCGGTCCGTCCCGGGTGACGGGGCCGACCTCGTGGGGCGCGTCGCCGACTCCGTACGCCGTACCGCCGGGTTCCTCACCGCCCGGCGGGCGGACCCGGAGACCCCGCCCGGAACCGCGCGCTTTCTCGACGGGGAGCAGGCCCTGCTGCTCGGCCACCCGCTGCATCCCACACCCAAGAGCCGCGAAGGGCTCTCCGACGCCGAGGCGGGCGTCTGCTCGCCCGAACTGCGCGGTGCCTTCGCGCTGCACTGGCTGGCCGCCGACCCGTCCGTACTGGCCGCCGACTCGGCCTGGACCGAACGCGGCCGGACCGTCCCGGCCGAACGGCTCGCCGAACGCCTGGCCGGCCCCGGCGCCGTGCTCCCGGAGGGCACCGTGCCGCTGCCGCTGCACCCCTGGCAGGCGCACGCCGTCCGGCATCTCCCGGCCGTCGCCGAGCTGTTCGACCGCGGTCTGCTGCACGACCTCGGCGCGCACGGCCCGGTCTGGCACCCGACCTCCTCCCTGCGGACCGTGTACCGGCCGGACGCCCCCGCGATGCTCAAGCTCTCCCTCGGCCTGCGGATCACCAACTCCCGCCGGGAGAACCTCCCCAAGGAGCTGCGGCGCGGCGTCGAGGTGCACCGGCTGCTCCGCACTGGTCTGGGGGAGCGGTGGCACAGCGCGCATCCGTCGTTCGACATCGTCCGCGACCCCGCCTGGCTGGCCGTGCGCGGTCCGGGCGGCGAGCCGGTACCGGGCCTCGACGCGGTGATCCGGCACAACCCGTTCCGCCCCGGGGACGACGCCGTCTGCGTCGCCGGGCTCGTCTCCCCGCGCCCCTGGCCGGGCCGCGGCGACCGGGGCGTCCCGGCCGTGCGCTCCCGCCTCGCCCAGGTGCTCGGCGGTCTCGCCGCCCGTACGGGCCGGCCGTCGGCGGCCGTCGCCACCGAGTGGTTCCTGCGCTACCTGGAGGCCGTCGTCCGCCCCGTGCTGTGGCTGGACGCCACGGCGGGGGTCGCGCTGGAGGCCCACCAGCAGAACACCCTCGTCCTGCTGGACGCGGAGGGCTGGCCCGCGGGCGGCCGGTACCGCGACAACCAGGGCTACTACTTCCGGGAGTCCCGCCGCGCGGAGCTCGAACGGCGTCTGCCCGGCATCGGCACCGCGAGCGACACCTTCGTCCCCGACGAGGTCGCCGACGAGCGCTTCGCCTACTACCTGGGCATCAACAACGTCCTCGGCCTCATCGGGGCGTTCGGCTCCCAGCGGCTCGCCGACGAGCGCATCCTGCTGGCCGCCTTCCGCCGCTTCCTCACCGACGCGGCGCGCGGCGGCACCGGCCACGGCGGCGCGGTCTCCCCGCTGCCCCGCCTGCTGCTGGAGTCCGCCACCCTGCGCTGCAAGGCCAACCTCCTCACCCGGCTGCACGGTCTGGACGAGCTCGCCGGCCCCGTCGACACCCAGTCCGTGTACGTCACCGTCCCCAACCCCCTTGCCGCAACCGGGTCATGACGGGTGAGCACGGCCGGGCCGCCGGCGGGCCCGCCGGCACGGCGGACCCGCCCGTCTCCAGCACGGCCGACACCGTCGACCTGCGCCTGCCGGACGGGGCCCCGGACGGCGGCGGGGAGGGACCGGCCGGGGGCACGGCCCTCCCGGCGGCCGGCCGGGAGGCGGCGGCGGGTGCGCACGGCCTCCCCGCCGGGAGCACCGGCGGGGCGCCGGACGCGGAGAGCGCGCCCGGCCCGGCACCCTGCCGGGAGCTGCTCGGGGACATCGCGGCCTGGGGACCGGCCGCCGTACGGGCCGGCTCCTTCCGCCTGCTCCCGGTCCGTGCCGAGCGCGATCTGCCGCTGCTCGCCCGCTGGCTCGGCGACCCCGCGGCCGCCGCGTTCCGTGACCTCCGGGACCGGGCCGGCCCCACGGCCCCCGCGGACCCCGTGGAGGCGGCTGCCCGCCGTCTCCGCGCCCCTTGCGGCGGGGACGGCCGCGACATCCCCTGCCTGGGCCTCCTCGACGGCGTACCGATGAGCTACTGGGAGATCTACCGCGCCGATCTGGCCCCGCTCGCCCGCCGCTACCCGACCCGCCCGCACGACACCGGGATCCGGCTCCTCCTGGGGACCGCCGCCGACCGCGGACGCGGGCTCGGCAGCGCCCTGCTGCGCGCGGTTTCCGGCCTCGTCCTCGACAATCGGCCATCCTGCACCCGAGTCGTCGGTGAACCCGACCTCCGCGACACACCGTCCGTGGCAGCCTTTCTCCGTGCGGATTTCCGTTTCTCGGCCGAGGTGGACCTCCCCGGCAGACGCGCCGCCGTGCTGATCCGCGACCGTTCCCCGCACGGCCCCCGGTGACGCGCGTCTGTGCCGCCCCGTTCCGCACACCCGTCCCGCACCCCGCCTCGTCCCGTCCCGTCCCGCAGCCGCATCCCGTTCCCGCACCGCAACTCCCGCTACCCACTCGGCCCGTCCCCGTTCCGCCGTCCGAGGAGCAAGATTGCGTTCCACACCCCAGCAGCGCCAGGCCGCCTGGCAGCGCGCCGCCCGCCGCATGTTCGCCAAGATGCTCGGCGAACTCGCCTACGAAGAGGTCCTCACCCCCGAGCCCGACGGCGACGACCCGCACAGCCACCGGCTCACCGTCGCCCCCGGCCTCACCTACCGCTTCCGGGCCCGCCGCGGCGCGTACGGGCACTGGCGGGTGGACCCCGAGACCATCGAGCCCTCCGCCGACCCGATGCTCTTCGTCGCCCGCGCCCACCGCACCGTCCTCGGTCTCTCCGGTGACACCACCGGCCACCTCATCCGGGAACTCACCGCCACGCTGGCCGCCGACACCCGCCTCGACGAAGGGGCGCTCAGCGCCGCCGAACTCGCGGACCTCGGCTACGCCGAACTGGAGGGCCACCAGACCGGCCACCCGTGGCTCGTGGCCAACAAGGGCCGGGTCGGCTTCTCCGCCCGCGACACCGAGCGCTGGGCCCCCGAGGCCCGCCGGCCGCAGCGGCTCCCCTGGATAGCCGTCCACCGCGAACTCGCCGCCTACCGGGGCGTCCCCCGCCTCGACCGCCCCGACCACCTCTACGCCGAGGAACTCGCCCCGGAGACCCGCGCGGACTTCGCCCGCGCCGTCGCCGCGGAGGGCCGCGACCCGGAGGACTATCTCTGGCTGCCCGTCCACCCCTGGCAGTGGGACGAGAGCATCGCACCGCTGTTCGCCCCGTACATCGCCGACGCCCGGATCATCCCGCTCACCGAGGACGGCGACCTCCGGCTGCCCCAGCAGTCCATCCGCACCTTCCTCAACATCAGCCGCCCGGAGGCCCGGACCGTCAAACTGCCCCTGTCGGTGCTCAACACCCTGGTCTGGCGCGGCCTGCCGACCGAACGCACCCTGGCGGCCCCCGCCGTCACCGCGTGGGTGCACGCCCTGCGCGACAACGACCCCTTCCTGCGCGACGAGACCCGGGTCATCCTGCTCGGGGAGACCGCCTCCGTCACCGTCGAACACCCGGTCTACGACCGGCTCCCGGACGTGCCGTACCAGTACCGGGAACTCCTGGGCTGCATCTGGCGCGAGCCCCTCCTGCCGCAGCTCGACCCGGGGGAGCGGGCCCGCACCCTGGCGTCCCTGATCCACACCGACCCGCGGGGACGCTCCTTCACGGCCGAACTCGTGTCCCGCTCCGGCCTCGCCCCGGAAGCCTGGCTGCGCCGCCTCTTCGCCGCGCTGCTGCCGCCCCTGCTGCACTTCCTGTACCGCTACGGCACCGTCTTCTCACCGCACGGGGAGAACGCCATCGTCGTCTTCGACGAGCGCGACATACCGGTGCGGCTGGCCGTGAAGGACTTCGTCGACGATGTCAACATCAGCGCGGAGCCGCTGCCCGAGCACGAGGGCATGCCGGAGACGGCCCGGGAGGTCCTGCTCACGGAGGAGCCCTCCTTCCTCACCCAGTTCATCCACTCCGGGCTGTTCGTCGGCGTCTTCCGCTATCTGGCCCCCCTCTGCGAGGAGCAGCTCGGGGTGGAGGAGGACGAGTTCTGGTCCCTCGTGCGCCAGGAGATCCTGCGGCACCAGGCCCGCTTCCCGGAGGACAAGGAGCGGTTCGAGACCTTCGATCTGCTCAGCCCGCGCATCGACCGGCTCTGCCTCAACCGCAACCGGCTCCATCTGGACGGCTACCGCGACCGGGCCGACCGGCCCCACGCGGCCGTCCACGGGACCGTCGCCAATCCGCTGGCCCGGATGTGAGGCGGATGTTGTCGGTCCCTCCCCTTAGGGTGGTCACGCTATGACGAAGCCCTCTCTCCCCGAGCTGCTGCACGCCGCCGTCGCCGCCGTCGGCGGCACCGAGCGTCCCGGCCAGGTCACCATGGCCGAATCGGTCGCCGAGGCCATCGACGACGGCTCCCATCTGCTCGTGCAGGCGGGCACCGGAACCGGCAAGTCCCTCGGCTATCTGGTGCCGGCCCTCGCTCATGGAGAGAGGGTGGTCGTGGCGACGGCGACCCTCGCCCTCCAGCGCCAGCTGGTGCAGCGCGACCTGCCCCGCACGGTCGAGTCCCTCCATCCCCTGCTGCGCCGCCGCCCCGAATTCGCCATGCTCAAGGGCCGCTCCAACTACCTCTGCCTGCACCGGCTGCACGAGGGCGTGCCGCAGGAAGAGGAGGACGGCCTCTTCGACGTCTTCGAATCGGCCACCCCCAGCAGCAAGCTCGGCAAGGACCTGCTGCGCATGCGGGACTGGGCCGACGAGACCGAGACCGGTGACCGGGACGCCCTCTCACCCGGCGTCTCCGACCGGGCCTGGGCCCAGGTCTCCGTCTCCTCCCGCGAGTGCCTCGGCGCCTCCCGCTGCGCCTACGGAGCCGAGTGCTTCGCCGAGGCGGCCCGCGAGCGCGCCAAGCTGGCCGATGTCGTCATCACCAACCACGCCCTGCTCGCGATCGACGCCCTGGAGGGCGCGCCCGTGCTGCCGAGCCACGAGGTGCTGATCGTCGACGAGGCGCATGAGCTGGTCTCCCGTGTCACGGGCGCGGCCACCGGCGAGCTGACCCCCGGATCGGTCAACCGCGCGGTGCGCCGTGCCGCCAAGCTCGTCAACGAGAAGGCGGCCGACGCGCTGCAGACCGCCGCCGAGGGCTTCGAACGGCTGATGGAGCTGGCCCTCCCGGGCCGTCTGGAGGAGGTCCCGGAGGACCTCGGCTATGCCCTGATGGCGCTCCGCGACGCCTCGCGCACGGTCATCGCGGCCCTCGGCAACACCCGCGACAAGTCCGTCCAGGACGAGGACGCGGTCCGCAAGCAGGCGCTGGCCTCGATCGAGAACGTCCACGCCGTGGCGGAGCGCATCGTGGAGGGCTCCGAGTACGACGTCATCTGGTACGAGCGGCACGACCGGTTCGGCGCGTCCCTGCGGGTGGCGCCGCTGTCGGTCTCGGGGCTGCTCCGCGAGAAGCTCTTCACCGACCGCTCGGTGATCCTCACCTCCGCGACCCTCCGGCTCGGCGGCGACTTCAACGGCGTCGCGGCCTCGCTGGGCCTGCCCCGGGAGGGCACGGCTGCGGTCGCCGCGGAGGATGGGGACGGGGACGGGGAGGGGGACGCCGAGCCGGTGCCGCAGTGGAAGGGCGTCGACGTCGGTTCGCCCTTCGACTATCCGCGGCAGGGCATCCTCTACGTCGCCCAGCATCTGTCGCAGCCCGGACGGGACGGCGGCCGCGGAGACATGCTCGACGAACTCGCGGAGTTGGTGGAGGCGGCCGGCGGGCGGACCCTCGGCCTGTTCTCCTCCATGCGCGGGGCGCGGGCGGCGGCGGAGAACCTGCGGGGCCGGCTGGACCTGCCGGTCCTGCTGCAGGGCGAGGAGACGCTGGGCGAGCTCATCCGGGCCTTCGCCGAGGACGACCGCACCTGCCTCTTCGGCACCCTCTCGCTCTGGCAGGGCGTCGATGTCCCGGGCCCGAGCTGCCAGTTGGTGGTGATGGACCGCATCCCGTTCCCGCGCCCGGACGACCCGCTGATGAGCGCACGGCAGAAGGCGGTGGAGGAGAACGGCGGCAACGGCTTCATGGCCGTCGCCGCCACCCATGCGGCCCTGCTGATGGCGCAGGGCGCCGGCCGGCTGGTCCGCGCCACGGGCGACCGGGGTGTCGTCGCCGTGCTGGATCCCCGGCTGGCGCGGGCCCGGTACGGCAGTTTCCTGCGCGCCTCGATGCCGGACTTCTGGTACACCACCGACCGCAACCAGGTGCGCCGCTCCCTGGCCGCCATCGACGCGGCAGCCCGCGCGGAGGAGCGCTGACGGACGCCGGCCTGTTCCGGCCGGCGCGTGGGCGGCTGGGGCACTCCCGGGTGGGGGCGGGAGCGGTCGCAAGGGTGAGCCCCGGAACCGGCGCAGTGGTTCCGGGGCCCGGCCGTGTGGGGGCGCGGCTCAGACTCGGCGCAGTACCGCGACGACCTTGCCCAGGATGGTGGCCTCGTCGCCCGGGATCGGCTGGTAGGAGGAGTTGTGCGGCAGCAGCCACACATGGCCGTCCTCCCGCTTGAAGCGCTTGACCGTGGCCTCGCCGTCGAGCATGGCGGCCACGATGTCGCCGTTCTCCGCGACGGGCTGGCGGCGGACGGTGACCCAGTCGCCGTCGCAGATGGCCGCCTCGATCATCGAGTCACCGACGACCTTGAGCACGAACAGCTCGCCGTCACCCACCAGTTGACGGGGGAGGGGGAAGACGTCCTCGACGGACTCCTCGGCCAGGATCGGGCCGCCGGCCGCGATCCGGCCGACCAGCGGGACGTAGGAGGCGGCGGGCTTGCCCGTGGTGTCGGCGGGGACGGTGCTGGGGGTGTCCGAGCCGCGCACCTCGTAGGCGCGGGGGCGGTGCGGGTCGCGGCGGAGGAAGCCCTTCCGCTCCAGGGCCATGAGTTGGTGTGCCACCGAGGAGGTGCTGGACAGCCCCACCGCCTGCCCGATCTCCCGCATCGACGGTGGGTATCCCCGCCGCTGGACGGAGTCCCGGATCACCTCGATGACCCGGCGCTGCCGGTCCGTGAGCCCGGAGCTGTCCGCGCGGATACCCGGGGGCCGTCCGGGCAGCGAGCGCGTGGGCTTCTGGTCCTCCGGGTTCGGGGCCGGTGTTCCGTCGGCCGGGCGGTTCTGTTCCAGTCCGTGCGGCATCCGGTCCTGGGCGGTGATGGTCGCGCTGTCTGCGGTGGTGGTCACGTCGGCCCCTCTCTCAAGTGTCTCCCTCTAGCTGGACAACGGTAGTTGCTTTCGAAAGGTTGCGCCAAACACACGTTCGAGTGAAAATTCGCGGTTCAATCGGCTTGATCATGGGATCAGGTGTATACGCCGAAAGGCTCTGCCGAGTGAAGGGCGGCGCGCGGGGTACGCGTGCCACGGTGTTCCGGCGCGGGGGTGGGCGCCGTCCGTCCGTGCGGCGCGACCCAGTGTGGCACCCCGGCCCGGAAGGCGCGGCGCGGACCGGCTCCCGTAGTCTTCGGGGGTCCGCCGGACCCGCGACACGCGGTCACCGTCTCTGACGGTCAGCCACCAGATCTAGTGGTCCCATAATCGGCGCGGTCCCAGAAGTTGTGGTTTCCGGTGCGACGGGGGCTCGGTCATCGCCTATGCTGGTGCCTGCTCCGAACGGCTCATACGGGCCGCGGCGGGGCTGCGCAGCCGTGCTGCGCCGTACGCGAAACCGAGGGTCCGAGGAGGGTGAGGAACGATGCACTGCCCCTTCTGCAGGCACCCCGACAGCCGCGTGGTCGACAGCCGGACGACCGACGACGGGACGTCCATCCGCAGGCGCCGCCAGTGCCCGCACTGCTCCCGCCGGTTCACCACGGTGGAGACCGCCTCGCTCATGGTGATCAAGCGGAGCGGGGTCACCGAGCCCTTCAGCCGCGACAAGGTCATCTCCGGGGTGCGCAAGGCGTGCCAGGGGCGGCCGGTCACCGAGGACGCCCTGGCGAAGCTGGGCCAGCGGGTGGAGGAGGCCGTGCGCGCCACCGGCAGCGCCGAACTCTCCACCCATGACGTGGGCCTGGCGATACTGGGTCCGCTCAGGGAGCTGGACCTCGTCGCGTACCTGCGCTTCGCGTCCGTCTACCGGGCGTTCGACTCTCTTGAGGACTTCGAGGCCGCCATCGCCGAGTTGCGCGAGGAGCGGCCCCCCGCGGAGGCGGGCGACCCCCCGGCCGGGACTCCGGCCGGATCAGGGGTCCCCGCGCCCGCCGTCACCGGATCCGGGCGTGGGGGTCCCCACACCGGCTGAGTGACGGCCGGAGCACCCGGGGCGCCGCGTGGCGCGCCCGGGTATCAGAACAGACACCGTGCCGGGGGAAGAAACCGGGCACATCAGGGCGTTTCAGCCCGTACAGGGAGGCGGCATGACAGAGACGGCGAGCGGTCCCGCACGAGGTTCCCGTTCCAAGGGGAGCAAGGCGAACAAGGGCCTGCGGATCGAGCGGATCCACACCACTCCCGGTGTCCATCCGTACGACGAGGTGGTCTGGGAGCGCCGTGACGTCGTCATGACCAACTGGCGCGACGGCTCGGTCAACTTCGAGCAGCACGGCGTCGAGTTCCCCGACTTCTGGTCGGTGAACGCGGTCAACATCGTGACCAGCAAGTACTTCCGCGGAGCGGTCGGTTCGCCCGACCGGGAGTACAGCCTGAAGCAGCTCATCGACCGCGTGGTCAAGACGTACCGCGGGGCCGGTGAGGAGCACGGCTACTTCGCCTCCCCCGCGGACGCCGAGATCTTCGAACACGAGCTGGCCCACGCCCTGCTCCACCAGATCTTCAGCTTCAACTCGCCGGTGTGGTTCAACGTCGGCACTAAGCAGCCCCAGCAGGTCTCCGCCTGCTTCATCCTCTCGGTCGACGACTCCATGGAGTCGATCCTCGACTGGTACAAGGAAGAGGGGATGATCTTCAAGGGCGGTTCCGGCGCGGGCCTGAACCTCTCCCGCATCCGCTCCTCCAAGGAGCTGCTCTCCTCCGGTGGCAACGCCTCCGGCCCGGTCTCCTTCATGCGCGGCGCCGACGCCTCCGCCGGCACCATCAAGTCCGGCGGTGCCACCCGCCGCGCGGCCAAGATGGTCGTCCTCGACGTGGACCACCCGGACGTCGAGGCCTTCATCGAGACCAAGGTGAAGGAGGAGGAGAAGGTCCGCGCGCTGCGGGACGCGGGCTTCGACATGGACCTGGGCGGCGACGACATCACCTCCGTCCAATACCAGAACGCCAACAACTCGGTCCGGGTGAACGACGAGTTCATGAAGGCCGTGGACGCGGGCGGAAAGTTCGGCCTGCGCGCCCGGATGACCGGCGAGGTCATCGAAGAGGTGGACGCCAAGGGGCTGTTCCGCAAGATGGCCGAGGCCGCCTGGGCCTGCGCCGACCCCGGCATCCAGTACGACGACACCATCAACCACTGGCACACCTCGCCGGAGTCGGGCCGGATCAGCGCCTCCAACCCCTGCAGCGAGTACATGCACCTGGACAACTCCTCGTGCAACCTGGCCTCGCTGAACCTGATGAAGTTCCTGCGCGACGACGACCGGGGCAACCAGTCGTTCGACGCCGAGCGCTTCGGCAAGGTCGTCGAACTCGTCATCACCGCGATGGACATCTCCATCTGCTTCGCGGACTTCCCGACCCGGAAGATCGGGGAGACCACCCGCGCCTTCCGCCAGCTGGGCATCGGCTACGCCAACCTCGGCGCCCTGCTGATGGCCACCGGCCACGCCTACGACTCGGACGGCGGCCGCGCCCTCGCCGGCGCCATCACCTCCCTGATGA
Source organism: Streptomyces sp. S07_1.15 (assembly GCF_020739505.1). Taxonomy (NCBI): domain Bacteria; kingdom Bacillati; phylum Actinomycetota; class Actinomycetes; order Kitasatosporales; family Streptomycetaceae; genus Streptomyces; species Streptomyces sp. S07_1.15. Next base: position 1,773,495 of record NZ_JAJBZK010000001.1, on the reverse strand, counting down.
CCGGCACCTCGTACAAGCGCTCGGCCGAACTCGCCGCGGTCGTCGGCCCGTACGAGGGCTACGCCCGCAACGCCGACGCCCACAACCGCGTCATGAAGCAGCACGCCGACGCCAACGCCGCCGCCCGGCGCATGGACGACCTCGACACTCCGGTCTGGGCCGCGGCGACCGAGGCCTGGCAGGACGTCGTCCGCGTCGGGGCCAAGAACGGTTTCCGCAACGCGCAGGCCTCCGTACTCGCGCCGACCGGCACCATCGGCCTGATGATGGACTGCGACACCACCGGCGTCGAGCCGGACCTGGCGCTGGTGAAGTACAAGAAGCTCGTCGGCGGCGGTTCCATGCAGATCGTGAACAACACGGTCCCCAAGGCGCTCAAGCGCCTCGGCTACCAGCAGGAGCAGATCGAGGCGATCGTCGCCCACATCGCCGAGCACGGCAATGTGATCGACGCCCCCGGCCTGCGGCCCCAGCACTACGAGGTCTTCGACTGCGCCATGGGCGAGCGCTCCATCTCGCCGATGGGCCACGTCCGGATGATGGCGGCCGCCCAGCCGTTCCTCTCCGGCGCCATCTCCAAGACCGTGAACATGCCGGAGTCCGCCTCGGTCGAGGAGATCGAGGAGATCTACTTCCAGGGCTGGAAGCTCGGCCTCAAGGCGCTCGCCATCTACCGCGACAACTGCAAGGTGGGCCAGCCGCTCTCCACGAAGAAGTGGGAGGAGAAGGGCAAGGGCGCGGCCGAGGAGGAGCCGGCGGCCGCGAAGGTCGTCGAGTACCGCCCCGTCCGCAAGCGCCTGCCCAAGGGCCGCCCCGGCATCACGACCTCCTTCACGGTCGGCGGCGCCGAGGGCTACATGACGGCCAACTCCTATCCGGACGACGGCCTCGGCGAGGTCTTCCTGAAGATGTCCAAGCAGGGCTCGACCCTCGCGGGCATGATGGACGCCTTCTCCATCGCCGTCTCGGTCGGCCTGCAGTACGGCGTGCCGCTGGAGACCTACGTCGCCAAGTTCACCAACATGCGGTTCGAGCCGGCGGGCATGACGGACGACCCGGACGTGCGGATGGCCCAGTCGATCGTCGACTACATCTTCCGCCGGCTGGCGCTCGACTTCCTGCCCTTCGAGACCCGTTCGGCGCTCGGCATCCACTCGGCCGAGGAGCGCCAGCGCCACCTGGAGACCGGCTCGTACGAGCCGTCCGACGACGAGATGGACATCGAGAGCCTGGCGCAGTCCGCCCCGCGCCGGACCGAGGGCTCCCAGGCCCCGGCGGCCCAGTCGTCGCAGGCCGCCGAGGCACCGGCACCGAAGGAGGCGCACAGCTCCACCGAGCTGGTGGAGATGCAGCTCGGCCTGAACGCCGACGCGCCGCTCTGCTTCTCCTGCGGTACGAAGATGCGCCGGGCCGGCAGCTGCTATCTCTGTGAGGGCTGCGGCTCGACCAGCGGTTGCAGCTGACGGACCACCGGGGAGACCCGGAGGGCCCGTGGAGATCACGGCAACAGGAGGGGACCGGCCCCGGGCGGCCGGTCCCCTCCGCCGCGTTCCGGGCGCGGACGGCGCACGCGTCACGGACGGGGGCGCACTCCGCGATCACCGGGGTCCGCCCGGGGCCCGGGGCCGTACGATGGCGCGGTGCTGGTCAAGTGGATTCGCTGCACCGTGGTCGACCGCCGCGGTTTCGAGCGCGGGCAGCGGAAATGGGCGGGACTGCTCGGCGAGCCGGGCTTCCGGGGGCAGAGCGGCGGCTGGAGCCGTCTCCGTCCCGGAGTGGCCCATCTCTTCGCGTTCTGGGAGAGCCGCGCCTTCTACGACTCCTTCATGGCCCGCTCGCACCACCGGCTGGCCGCCGCGCAGTCCGGCACCTTCACCGACGCCCGGGTCCGGCTCTTCGAGCACCGGTTCGATGTCAAGACGGGTTTTACGCCGACCTTCGCCGACGCGGACGTGGCGCGGGTCGCGCACTGCCGGATCCACGAGCCCCGCGTGGAGCACTTCACGCTGATGCAGGAGAAGGTATGGAACCCGGCGATGGCCGGCTCCCCGGGCATGCTGCGCGGCGTCTTCGGCGAGGCACCGGGGAACGAGTTCCTGGTGCTCTCCCTGTGGGCGTCGGCGGCGGAGCACGGGAAGTACCGGGAGGAGCGCGTGGAGCGGCTCGCCCTCCGCGCCCAGTTGGAGGCCGACGTCGCGGCGATCACCGGTGACGTCGTCGACCTCGAACCCGCCTGGACCGTCTGACCGGCCGCGCACCGAAGGAGTGCGGGACCCCCGGAGCCCCCGCCTAGGGTGGACGGCATGGCACGGCCACGGCGCATCGTCCTCATCCGCCACGGCGAATCGGAGGGGAACCACGACGACACGGTGTACGAACGGGAGCCCGACCACGCCCTGCACCTCACGGAGCGGGGACGGCGGCAGGTCGGGGAGACGGGCGCGCGGCTCCGCGAGATCTTCGGCGAGGAGCGGATCAGCGCCTATGTGTCGCCGTACCGGCGCACCCACCAGACCTTCCTGGCGCTGGGCCTGGACCCCTCCCGGGTCCGGGTGCGGGAGGAGCCCCGGCTGCGCGAACAGGACTGGGGCAACTGGCAGGACTCCGAGGACGTGCGGCTGCAGAAGGTGTACCGCGACGCCTACGGGCACTTCTTCTACCGCTTCGCCCAGGGCGAGTCCGGCGCCGACGTGTACGACCGCGTGGGAGCCTTCCTGGAGAGCCTGCACCGCAGCTTCGAGGAGCCGGACCACCCGCCCAACGTGCTGATCGTCACCCACGGGCTGACCATGCGGCTGTTCTGCATGCGCTGGTTCCACTGGACGGTGGCCGAGTTCGAGTGCCTCTCCAACCCCGGCAACGCCGAGTTCCGGATGCTCGTGCTCGGCGAGGACGGGAAGTACACACTCGACCGGCCCTTCGAGCGCTGGTGTACCCCCGAGTCGTACGGGGCCACCGGTTAGAGTGCCTGGACGATGACCGCTGATCCCGCCCTCGCGCGCCGCTGCGCCCGCGCCCTCGCCGCCCTCCGCGGTCTGGCGGTGGGCGACGCGCTCGGCTCCCGGTTCACCGACCCCGTGCACCACGCCGCCCTGAGGCGGCGCGAGCTGCCCGCGGGCATCGCGCGATGGACCGACGACACCGAGATGGCCTGCTCCGTGGTCGGCGTCCTGGCCGCCCACGGCTCCATCGACCAGGACGCCCTGGCGCGCTCTTTCGCACGGCACCACGACCCGGCCCGCGCCTACGGCTCCACCGTCAACCGGATCCTGCGGTCGATGGGGGAGGGCGGCGACTGGCGCGCACTCGCCTCCGCCCTCTTCAACGGCCAGGGGTCGTGGGGCAACGGCGCCGCGATGCGGATCGCGCCGCTGGGCGCCTGGTACGGGGGCGAACCGGAGCGGGCGGTACGCGAGGCGGAGCTCTCCGCCTACGTCACCCACCAGCACCGGGAGGCCGTCGCCGGAACCATGGCCGTGGCGGCCGCGGCCTCCCTGGCGGCGGCCCCGCGGAGCGGCGGCGGTCCGGAGGACCTGCTGGGCGCCGTGACCGAACTGGTGCCCCGCAGCGCCGTACGGGCCGGTCTGCGGCGCGCCCGCGACCTGCTCGACTACGCCGACCCCGGCACCGTCGCCGCGGTGCTCGGCTGCGGGCGCCGCAACAGCGCGCACGACACCGTGCCCTTCACCCTCTGGGCCGCGGCCCGCCACCTCGGCGACTTCCGGGCGGCCTTCTGGACCACGGCGCAGGCCGGGGGAGACGTGGACACCACCTGCGCGATCGTCGGCGGGGTGATCGCCGCCGGCGACGGGGCGCCGCCCGCGGAGTGGCTGGAGCACACGGAACCGCTCCCGGAGTGGACTCCGGACTGCGAGGGCTGACGGCCTCCCCGGGCCGCTCTCCGGGAGTTCCCGGGGCGTTCCGGCGAACCCCGGCGCACCCCGACCGGTGCCCGCCCGCAGCCCGCCGCGCCCGGCCGCGTAACCTGACTGGCGCCATGCCGTACGAACCACCGACCCACAGTGTCGAGCGCTCGATCCGCGCCACCACCGGCGCGCGCGTCGTCGCCGGTGTCGACGAGGTCGGCCGCGGCGCCTGGGCCGGCCCGGTCACGGTGTGCGCCGCCGTCACCGGCCTGCGCCGGCCGCCGGAGGGGCTCACCGATTCCAAGCTGCTCACCCCCAAGCGCCGCACGGAGCTGGCGGCGCGGCTGGAGGGCTGGGTCACCGCGCACGCCCTGGGGCACGCCACACCTCAGGAGATCGACGAGCTCGGGATGACCGCGGCCCTGCGCCTGGCGGCGGTACGGGCCCTGGAGGCGCTTCCGGTCCGCCCCGACGCCGTCATCCTCGACGGCAAGCACGACTACCTCGGGGCGCCGTGGCGGGTCCGTACGGTCATCAAGGGGGACCAGTCCTGTGTGGCCGTGGCGGCCACCTCCGTGCTCGCCAAGGTGCGGAGGGACGCGCTGATGGCGGAACTCGGCCGGGATCACGAGGAGTTCGCCTTCGGTACCAACGCCGGCTACCCCTCGCCGGCGCACCGGACCGCGCTCGCGGAACGGGGTCCGACCGTCCACCACCGGGTGTCCTGGGCCTATATGGACGCGCTGCCCCGCTGGCGGCACCTGAAGAAGGTGCGGGCCCACGGGCCGGAGGAGGCCGCGGAGTGCGGGGGGCAACTCGGCTTCGATTTCTGAACGGTTGCCGTTCACTCCCCGCCCCGCCGGTGCGGATCGCACCGGTGTTTGATAGACATCAGCTCATGCCTCTCAGCCCCGAGGAGCCTCAGATTCACGCGAGTGTCCCGGGTCCCCGCGCAACTCCGGCCGCCGGCCGTACCGCGCAGACCCCCCGTCCCGTCCCAGGCCCCCGTCCCGTCCCAGGTCCCCGCCCCGCACCGCCGCGCCCGTCCCGGCCCGGCACCGCCCACGGCACGGCCGTGCCGGCCCAGCGCGGTCCCCGCGCACAGGCCGCGCCCTCGGCGCCCGCCGCGGCCGGACCGCAGATCCAGCTGATCCCCGCCCCGGCGGACGGAGCGCTGGACGCCGCGGAGGAAGCCGTCGACCTGCTCCTCGACTCCGGCCGCGCGCCCGGTGACGTCCTCGTCCTGACCACGGGCGAACAGCACCCGTGGGCCGCACACGAGCTGTCCTTCGGCGAGAAGACCTACTGGGCGCAGCACGACGCGCGCGAGGACGTCTTCTACGCGGCCGCCTCGGCGGCCGGGCGCACGACGGGACGCCCTGTCGTGGTCGTCGCGGTCAACGGCGGTGCGGATGACGATGCCGTCCGGGCCCTGCCGGACGCCATGGCGAAGGCCGGTTCGCTGCTCATCGTGTGCGGTGACCCCCAGCGGATCAACTCCCTCATCGGAAGCGGAGCCTGACCGCCGCACCGTCCCTCAGCGGGCGGCCGTACGGCGCCGGGTACCCGGCGCCCCGCCGGCCGTCCGCCGGGGTGTGACGGCGGCGCGGGCCCGTCCCGCCGCACGCGCGGCACCTCCGGGTGCCCCGGAGTGCGGGTGGCGGCCGCCGCGGCCCTCGCCGAGCACCCGCCAGCCGCCCGGGGTCAGCACGAGGTACGCCCCGCAGCGCAGCCCGTGCAGGGTGCAGGCGTCGCGCAGCCCCCACATCCAGGCTCCGTCGAGTGGTGTCCACTCGGCCTCCCCGGCGCGGCAGTGGAGGAGCACGGCCGTGCGGACGGGGCTCCGGCGCCGCAGGTCGTGCGGGATGATCCGGCGCAGCCGGTCGAGCAGGGCGTTGCGGAACACCCAGCCGTCGGCGGCCGCCTCGCCGCACTCGAACGACGCGCTGGCGATGACCCGCTGCTCCGTGTCCAGAACGGCGATGACGACGGTCGCCGGAGCCGGCCGGTGGCGCGTGTGCAGCCCCGTGACGATCTCCCGCGGGTCCCGGAGCAGGGGGATACCGGCGGCCACCCACTCCGCGGGTTCCAGGGTCCGCCCGAGCCGGGTGGCGGAGACGGCGGCCGGCGGCCGGACCGCCGCCGGAGAGATCATGGAACCGGAGGTCACGGTCCTCCCTTCGGGGTGTGCGGCAGCCGCCGGCGGGCGGAGGCGGGCGCGGGGGCACAGCGGACCGGCCTCCGGCCCGTCTGCGCAACAGAGCTGTGGTGGAACGATTCTCCCTGGCGGGAGGGGTCCCCGGCAATGAGCAGCCGGGGGAACGGGCGGCCGGGAACCGGATCCGCGGATCTCGCCCCTGCTCCCGGGCGGTGCGGCGGCCGCCGCCCCCCTCCGGTGTCGGTGGGACCGTCCGCGAGGTGGTTGCATGGGGGACATGGACGATCCGGAGCTCCGCACCGAAGCCGACACCATCCTCGCCGAGCTCGTCGGCGACCCGGGGGGTACGGCGCGGCTGCGGGAGGACCAGTGGCAGGCCGTGGCGGCTCTGGTCGAGGAGCGCCGGCGCGCCCTGGTGGTGCAGCGCACCGGCTGGGGCAAGTCGGCGGTGTACTTCGTCGCCACGGCCCTCCTGCGCCGGCGCGGCTCGGGCCCCACGGTGATCGTCTCGCCGCTGCTGGCCCTGATGCGCAACCAGGTCGAGTCGGCGGCGCGGGCCGGTATCCGCGCGCGCACCATCAACTCGGCCAACCCGGAGGAGTGGGACGTCATCCACGAGGAGATCGAGCGGGGCGAGACCGACGTCCTCCTCGTCAGCCCGGAACGTCTCAACTCGGTGGACTTCCGCGATCAGGTGCTTCCCCGGCTCGCGGCCACGACCGGTCTGCTGGTCGTCGACGAGGCGCACTGCATCTCCGACTGGGGCCACGACTTCCGCCCCGATTACCGCCGGCTGCGGGCGATGCTCACCGAGCTCGCCCCGGGTGTGCCCGTGCTGGCCACCACCGCGACCGCCAACGCCCGGGTCACCGCGGACGTGGCCGAGCAACTGGGCACCGGTGCCGGCGAGGCCCTCGTGCTGCGCGGTCCGCTGGACCGGGAGAGCCTGCGGCTCGGGGTGGTCCGGCTGCCGGACGCCGCGCACCGCCTGGCCTGGCTGGCCGAGCACCTGGACGAGCTGCAGGGCTCCGGGATCGTCTACGCCCTGACCGTCGCCGCGGCCGAGGAGGCCACCGCCTTCCTGCGGCAGCACGGCTTCCGGGTGGCGTCCTACACGGGGCGCACGGAGAACGCCGACCGGCTGCAGGCCGAGACCGATCTGCAGGAGAACCGGGTCAAGGCGCTGGTCGCCACCTCGGCACTGGGCATGGGCTTCGACAAGCCCGACCTGGGCTTCGTGGTCCACCTCGGCTCCCCCTCCTCGCCGATCGCCTACTACCAGCAGGTGGGGCGGGCGGGCCGCGGTGTGGCCCACGCCGACGTGCTCCTGCTGCCGGGCCGGGAGGACGAGGCCATCTGGCGCTACTTCGCCGATACCGCCTTCCCGCCCGAGGCGCAGGTCCGGCAGACCCTCGCGGCCCTCGCCGAGGCGGGACGGCCACTGTCCGTGCCGGCCCTGGAGGCCCTGGTGGACCTCCGGCGCACCCGTCTGGAGACCATGCTGAAGGTGCTCGACGTGGACGGCGCGGTCAAACGGGTGAAGGGTGGCTGGATCTCGACCGGCGAGCCGTGGGCGTACGACGCCGAGCGCTACGCCTGGGTCGCCCGGCAGCGGTCGGCCGAGCAGCAGGCCATGCGCGATTACGTGAGCACCTCCGGCTGCCGGATGGAATTCCTGCGGCGGCAGCTGGACGACGAGGGGGCGGCCCCGTGCGGGCGCTGCGACAACTGCGCCGGGGCCTGGGCCGACGCCTCCGTCTCCGCGGAGACGCTGACGGGGGCGGCGAAGGAACTGGACCGTCCGGGGGTGGAGATCGAGCCGCGCCGGATGTGGCCGACGGGGCTGCCCGCCCTGGGCATCGACCTCAAGGGGCGCATCCCCGCCCAGGAGCAGTGCTCCACCGGGCGCGCCCTGGGGCGGCTCTCGGACATCGGCTGGGGCAACCGGCTGCGCCCGCTGCTGGCCGAGCACGCGCCCGACGGGCCGGTGCCCGACGATGTTCTCCGGGCCGCGGTGGCGGTCCTCGCCGACTGGGCGCGCTCCCCGGGGGGCTGGGCGCCGGATGTCCCGGACGCCTCCCCCCGGCCGGCGGGCGTCGTCGCCGTGCCCTCCCTGTCCCGCCCGCAGTTGGTCGGCTCCCTGGCCCGGGGGATCGCCGACATCGGCCGGCTCCCGTTCCTGGGCGCACTGACGTACACCGGGCCGAGCGGGGAGCACACCGTGCGCCGCAGCAACTCGGCCCAGCGCGTCAAGGCGCTGTCCGGCGCCTTCACCGTCTCGGAGGAACTGGCCGGTGCCCTGGCGGGTGTGTCCGGCCCCGTCCTGCTCGTGGACGACTACACCGACTCCGGCTGGACGCTCGCGGTCGCGGCCCGCCTGCTCCGCCGGGCCGGCGGTGAAGGGGTCCTGCCGCTGGTCCTCGCCGCGGCCGCCTGAGCCCGCCGCGCCCCCGCGATCGGTGCGCGGTCCCTCCGGGGCCGTGACCGTGCCCGCCCGCCCAACGCCCTTGTACGGCCGGGGAAGCCGCCGGAAGACGGCTTCCCCGGCACTCCCGCGTCCACAGAGCTCCATCCCCCGCCCCTTCTCGCCCTCCGGTCCCGGAGCCGTGACACCGGCCCGTATCCACGCCATGGCCCCATGCAACCGGACGCCACGGACACCCGCAGCCGGGCCGTCCACAGGGCGGAGCGTAAGTGGGACAAGATTGCTTATTTATCCACAGGGCTGGCGAATCGGAACGGTGAGGCGCCAGGCTCGCGGCATGACGAAGAACAGCGAACCGAGTCCGTCGTCCGCGGGCGAGCAGGTCACCCTCCGCGGCCCCGCCGAGCTGGCGGACGCCCTCCCCTATCTCATGGGCGGTTTCCATCCGGACGACAGTGTCGTGATGGTGGCCGTCCACGGCGAACGCGGGCGCTTCGGCGGCCGGTTGCGCCTCGGGATCCCCGGCGACCCCGCCGAATGGCCCGGGGTCTCCGGCCGGTTGGCCCGCTGCCTGGTCTCCGGAAGTGCTGAGCGGGGCGTCCGGCCCGACGGCATCATCGTGTTCCTCTGCCAGGATCCCGCCGAGGGGGAGACGGCCCGGGAGGTCGTGGAGCGGCTGCGGCCGCTGTCCCAGGCGCTGCGGCTGGCCTGCGGAGCGCTCGACGTCCCGGTGCTGGAGGCCCTGTGTCTCTCCGGTGGCCGGTTCTGGTCCTACTGCTGTCCCGATCCGCGCTGCTGCCCGGAGGACGGCACCCCGCTCGCCCTCCCCGGTACCTCCGTGATGGCCGCGGCCGCGGCCTACGCGGGGATCCGGGCGCGCGGCTCCCTGCGGGAGCTGGAAGCCGGGTTCGCCCCGCCGGCGGGCCCGGCCGCCGCGGAGCAGGAGGCCGCGCTCGACGCGGCCGCGGCCGAGCTGGTGCCACGCATTCTGGAGGAGGCCGGCCGGGAGACCGTCCGGGAGGAGACCATCGCCCTCGCCGGTGTCCTCATCGGCCGCCTCGCCGGGAGCCCGCCGTCCCCGGACCGGGCCGGGGACGATGCCCGCGACGACGCGCTGCTGGCCCACGACGAGGCGGCGGCCGTGATCCTCGGCCTGCAGGACCGGACGGCCAGGGACCGGGCCGCGGAGTGGATGGAAGGGCCCGAGGCGGGGCCCGCGCTGCGCCTCTGGCGGGCTCTGGCCCGCCGTTGCGTCGGCGCCTACGCGGAGCACGCCGCCGCCCCGCTCACCCTCGCGGGCTGGGTCGCCTGGTCCACCGGGGACGAACCGGAGGCCCGCGCCGCGCTGGGACTCGCCCTGCGGGCCGACCCCGAGTACGTGTTCGCCAGGCTCCTGCACCAGGGGGCGAACGAGGGGGTCGATCCCGAAGTGCTGCGCGGCTGCCTGCGCCGGGAGCGCGCCGCTCGTCTCGCCGCCGCGGCGGAGGCACGGCCCGGCCGCCCAGTAGCCACCGGACCCCGGCCGGGAGGCAGGACCGCGGCGCGTCCGCGCGCCGGCACCCGGCCGTCCGGCCCCGGCGGGCGCCGGAGCGGCGGCAGGCGGGCGGGCCGGACCGGCACGGCGGGGCGCGAGTGAGCCTCCCGCCCCAGGGGTGCCGGGGGCGGGCCCCGGGGCCGCGGGGGCCTGTGCCGACGGGCGGCGCGGCGGGGAAGGGACCGGCCCCTGTGCCCCGGTGCCCCGGGGCCGGGCGGAGTGCCGGCGAACTCCTGTTTATCGTCAGGCAGACGCCTATGATCACGGCATGTCGCCCTACGACCCGTCGGCCTTCCCGCCCTTCGCCGTCACCGTGGACCTGGTCGTGCTCACCGTCAAGCGCGATGCGCTCTGCGCCCTGGCCGTCCGGCGCGGTGAGCCTCCCTTCCAGGGCCGGTGGGCGCTGCCCGGTGGTTTCGTGCGGGCGGACGAGGACCTGGCGGCCGCCGCCGCCAGGGAACTCGCGGAGGAAACCGGGCTGTTGGCGCTCGACCCGTCCGGTCCGGGCCCCGTCGACGGCGGTGCCCACCTCGAACAGCTGGCGACCTACGGGGACCCGCGCCGCGATCCCCGGATGCGGGTCGTCAGCGTCGCCCATCTCGTGCTGGCCCCCGACCTCCCCGCACCGCGGGCGGGAGGCGACGCCCACAGCGCACGCTGGGCGCCGGTGGACGCCCTGCTGGGCAAGGGCGGGTTCGGCCGTGAGGGAGAGCAGCCCGCACCGCTCGCCTTCGACCACGACCGGATCCTCTCCGACGGCGTGGAGCGGGCCCGCTCGAAGATCGAATACTCCTCCCTGGCCACGGCGTTCTGCCCGCCGGAGTTCACCGTGGGGGAGCTGCGCCGGGTCTATGAGTCGGTCTGGGGGGTGGCGCTCGACCCCCGCAACTTCCACCGGAAAGTCACCGGCACCCCGGGATTCCTCGTCCCCACCGGTGGCACGACCACACGTCAGGGCGGGCGCCCCGCACAGCTGTTCCGGGCCGGCGGCGCCACGCTCCTCAATCCGCCGATGCTGCGCCCGGAGGTCTGAGGCGGTCCCCGGCGGGTCGGCGGTGGAGCCGGCGCGCTGCTGCAACCGGCCCGGGAGCCCCGCCCCTTGGGCTCACCGGCATGGCTTCCGCCCCTGGCCGCACGCGTGTTGCGCCCGGAATCCGCGGAGCACCCGTGCCCCTCCGGGCCGTTCGGCCGGAGGCGGCGGGAGCACACACGGCACGCCGTCCGGCTGCTTCCGGAAAGGCGTCAATTGTGAGGTAATGGGCGATCACCCTTTCGTGTGCTTTTCACCAAAGACCTCAAGGGTGTCCGGGGGCTGGCCGACAAAGGATGCGTGAGTACCCTTGCGCACACCACGATGACCGCGGCTCGCCCCGTCGATTCCGGCCTCTCCGGCCCGGGCGAGCTTGACCGTTACCCCTACGCGGAGGGCCCGGTGGGCGAGCGCGCCGTCGGCCCCTCCTGGGAGGGAGGCGGCTCGGAGGCGGGCCGGGTCGGCCGCCGCACGGCAGGAAACCGGGGCCGCGGACTGCACGGCCAGCTCGTCCAGCAGCTCGGGCAGATGATCGTCTCCGGTGACCTCGGCGCGGACCGCCCCCTCGTCCCCGAGGAGATCGGGCAGCGCTTCGAGGTCTCCCGCACCGTGGTGCGGGAGTCGCTGCGAGTCCTTGAGGCCAAGGGTCTCGTGAGCGCCCGGCCGAACGTGGGCACGCGCGTCCGCCCCGTCAGCGACTGGAACCTCCTGGACCCGGACATCATCGAGTGGCGCGCCTTTGGGCCGCAGCGCGACGACCAGCGCCGGGAGCTGTTCGAGCTGCGCTGGACCATCGAACCGCTCGCCGCTCGGCTGGCGGCCGGGCACGACCGCGAGGAGGTGCAGCAGCGCCTCACCGACATGACCGACATCATGAGCCGCGCGCTGGCCCAGGGCGACGCCCTCACCTTCGGCCGTGCCGACGCCGAGTTCCACTCCCTGCTGCTCCAGCTCGGGGGCAACCGCATGCTGGAGCACCTGGCGGGCATCGTGTCCTCCGCGCTCCAGGTCTCCGGCGGGCCCGCCACCGGCTGCGACCGGCCGACCGAGAGTTCCGTCGGCCATCACGTCCGCATCGTCGAGGCCGTCGGCGCGGGTGACGCGGCCGGCGCCGAGTCCGCCATGCGCCAGCTGCTCACCATCCACCCCGATGTCGAGCATGTGGTGCCCGCCCCGCGCGAGCACTGACCCGCCGCGCGGAGCGGTGGTGCCGCGGAGCCCCGCCGCCGGATCCCGGCGGCGGGGCTCCAGGTCTTCTCTGGTGATGTGTCCGGCTTTCGGAGGTTTGGAATCCCTGACGAGTGTGACCCGGGCCACGCGGATCGGGCGTAACGCTCTTTGCGGATGCGCGATGACCTAAGAGGTGATGGCCGGTGGAGGAATACGGATGTCGTTCGCGACGCTGATTGCTCCGCGGTCCCCTCGCGCCGCCGGTCCACCCCGCCGGCGGTCGTCGGTTCCCGTCGCAGGACGGGACCGGAAGCCGTTCCCATCGTTCCGAGAGGTTGTTCGTGTCGGCCAGCACATCCCGTACGCTCCCGCCGGAGATCGCCGAATCCGAGTCTGTCATGGCGCTCATCGAGCGGGGAAAGGCTGATGGGCAGATCGCCGGCGACGACGTGCGTCGGGCCTTCGAGGCTGACCAGATTCCGCCAACCCAGTGGAAGAACGTTCTGCGCAGCCTCAACCAGGTCCTCGACGAGGAGGGTGTGACGCTGATGGTCAGTGCCGCAGAGGCGCCCAAGCGCACCCGCAAGAGCGTCGCAGCGAAGAGCCCGGCGAAGCGCACCGCCACCAAGACCGTCCCGGCCAAGACGGCCGCGACCAGGAAGGCCGCCGCCCCCGCCGAGGCCGCCCCGGGCGCGGACGAGGCGGTGGACGGCACGGTCGCCGAGGCCCCGGCGGCCCCGGCCAAGAAGGCGGCCGTGAAGAAGACCGCGGCCAAGAAGACCACCGCCAAGAAGACCGCGGCCAAGAAGACCACCGCCAAGAAGACCACCGCCAAGAAGGACGCCGACGAGCTGCTCGAGGGCGCGGACGGCGCGGCGGAGGAGGCCGGTCCGGCGGCCGGAAAGCCGGGCGAGGCCACCGAGGGCGGCGACCAGCCGGAGAACCAGGGCTTCGTCCTCTCCGACGACGACGAGGACGACGCGCCCGCGCAGCAGGTCGCGGCCGCCGGTGCCACCGCCGACCCGGTGAAGGACTACCTCAAGCAGATCGGCAAGGTGCCGCTGCTCAACGCCGAGCAGGAGGTCGAGCTCGCCAAGCGCATCGAGGCCGGGCTGTTCGCCGAGGACAAGCTGGCGAACTCCGACAAGCTCGCCCCGAAGCTCAAGCGCGAGCTGGAGATCATCGCCGAGGACGGCCGGCGGGCCAAGAACCACCTGCTGGAGGCCAACCTCCGGCTGGTGGTCTCGCTGGCCAAGCGCTACACCGGCCGCGGCATGCTCTTCCTGGACCTGATCCAGGAGGGCAACCTCGGTCTGATCCGCGCCGTCGAGAAGTTCGACTACACCAAGGGCTACAAGTTCTCCACCTATGCCACCTGGTGGATCCGGCAGGCGATCACCCGCGCCATGGCCGACCAGGCCCGCACCATCCGTATCCCGGTGCACATGGTCGAGGTCATCAACAAGCTCGCGCGCGTGCAGCGCCAGATGCTCCAGGACCTGGGCCGTGAGCCCACCCCGGAGGAGCTGGCCAAGGAGCTCGACATGACCCCGGAGAAGGTCATCGAGGTCCAGAAGTACGGCCGCGAGCCGATCTCCCTGCACACCCCGCTGGGCGAGGACGGCGACAGCGAGTTCGGTGACCTCATCGAGGACTCCGAGGCCGTCGTCCCGGCCGACGCGGTCAGCTTCACGCTGCTCCAGGAGCAGCTGCACTCGGTGCTCGACACGCTCAGTGAGCGCGAGGCGGGGGTGGTGTCGATGCGCTTCGGGCTCACCGACGGCCAGCCCAAGACGCTGGACGAGATCGGCAAGGTCTACGGCGTGACGCGTGAGCGCATCCGGCAGATCGAGTCGAAGACGATGTCCAAGCTGCGGCATCCGTCGCGCTCGCAGGTGCTCCGCGACTACCTCGACTGATCACCCGGTCGGGCCAAGCGGCCCCAGAACCCGGCCGGCCCGGAATCCCTTGGGGATTCCGGGCCGGCGGTCTTTTGGGCGCCCTCCGTCCGGGTGGCGGGGGGGCGCCGTGCTGTTTGACGCTGGGGCGGCACGTGTCGTCGCGGAGTGAGGAGACAGCATGCGTCCCATCTCGCGCACCCTGGCCGGGGCCCTGTCGCTGATACCGGCGGCCGCGGCGGTGTCCCTGGTGACGGCTCCGTCCGCGGCCGCGGACAGTGTGGTGGTGGGTGGCCGGCAGGTCAGTACGGAGGAGAGGCCCTGGGCGGTCGCCCTGGCGAGCCGTGACCGCTTCGGCGACACCCGGTCCGGGCAGTTCTGCGGCGGGGTCGTGGTGGCGCCCCGGACCGTTCTCACGGCGGCGCACTGCGTGAGCCGCGCGGTGCTGGGCGTGGACGTCTCGGCGGTCGGCGATCTCACGGTCATCGCGGGGCGAGACGATCTGCGCTCCGCCGGGGGCGAGGAGCTGCCGGTGCGGGAGGTCCGGGTGAACCCGGACTACGACAGCACCACCAACGCGGGGGACCTGGCGGTGCTCACGGTGGAACGGGGGCTGGACGGGGAGGGCCTGCCGCTGGCGAGGAGCGGGGACGCGGCGTACCGTCCGGGCACCCCGGCCGAGGTCTACGGCTGGGGCGACACGACGGGGCGGGGCGGATACGCGTCGGTGCTGCACGCGGCCCGGGTGCGGATCCTGGAGGACGGGATCTGCGAGCGGGCCTACCCGGGCAGCGCCGACGGGACGTACACGCCCGCGTTCATGGTCTGCGCGGGGGACAACGGCGGCGGGGACGCCTGCCAGGGGGACAGCGGAGGGCCGCTGGTGGCCCGGGGCCGCCTGGTGGGGCTGGTCTCCTGGGGCAGTGGCTGTGGCGCGGCGGACAGCCCCGGTGTCTACACCAGGATGTCCGCGATGGAGCGTGTGGTCTCCCAGCCGGAGGTCTCCCAGCCGGAAGTCTCGCGGCAGGGACGACGGCAGGGGTAACCGCGACGAGAGCGGGCGTGCGGTCCTGTGGTGCAGGGCCGCACGCCCGCTGTCCGGCCGGAGGGCCGGCTGTCGCTCGTCGTCGCTGCGGTGCTGGGCGTCGTCAGTCGTCCGACGCCGAGGAGGGAGTGGCGGTGAGCCGCTCCGTCTCGTCCTGTATCTCTGCGGCGATCTTCTTGAGTTCCGGCTCGAACTTGCGCCCGTGGTGGGCGCAGAAGAGCAGTTCACCACCGCTCATCAGGACGACGCGCAGGTATGCCTGGGCGCCGCAGCGGTCGCAGCGGTCGGCGGCCGTCAGCGGGCTCGCGGGGGTCAGAACAGTAGTCACGTCGCCTCTTCTCTAGCTCGACGAGCTGTCGTACCAGGGTCAACATCCAACCAGGCCGAAAACGTTCCCGCTCGTGCCTTTTTCTCGAAAACCTTCCTTCCGAGTCGACCGGATGCTGCCGGGTGGCGGCGAATGAGCCGTATCGCGTTGGCTTACGTATTCATCGCGCTTGTCGGGGGTCCGTCCTCCGGCGGGATTGCCGTTGTTCATGAGGACGTGCCCGGAGCCTAAATGGTTCATGCCTCGAAGGGAACGTGATGTCCATGTCACCCTACCCAGGGATCGAACAGGTGAACGATCCTCGACTAGCATGGCTCCTCCCGACGGGTGGCGTCACAAAGGCTCTACCAGGCCTCGGTACCCTCTCCTCGGTGACCCAAGCCGCCCCGGGCCCAGAGTTGGGCCGGCAACGAAAATTAAGCGAGGAGCGAACCGCGTGACCGCCGAGACGTCCGTACCGTCCACAGCGCTGCTGACCGGAGCAGACCGGGACGGCGGTTCCAACTACACCGCGCGGCACCTGCTCGTCCTCGAAGGGCTGGAAGCGGTCCGCAAGCGGCCGGGCATGTACATCGGCTCGACCGACAGCCGCGGTCTCATGCACTGCCTCTGGGAGATCATCGACAACTCGGTCGACGAGGCCCTGGGCGGGCACTGCGACCACATCGAGGTGCTGCTGCACGACGACGGCTCCGTGGAGGTCCGCGACAACGGCCGCGGCATCCCGGTCGACGTCGAGCCCAAGACCGGGCTGTCGGGTGTCGAGGTCGTGATGACCAAGCTGCATGCCGGCGGCAAGTTCGGCGGCGGCTCCTACGCGGCCTCCGGCGGGCTGCACGGCGTGGGCGCCTCCGTCGTCAACGCGCTTTCCAGCCGGCTCGACGTCGAGGTCGACCGCAACGGCAGCACCCACGCCGTCAGCTTCCGGCGCGGTGTGCCCGGCATCTTCACCGAATCCGGCCCCGACGCCCCCTTCGACCCCACCAGCGGGCTGATCAAGAAGAAGCGGGTGCCCAAGAGCCGCACCGGCACCCGCGTCCGCTTCTGGGCCGACCGGCAGATCTTCCTCAAGGACGCCCGGCTCTCCCTGGAGAACCTGCACGCACGGGCGCGCCAGACCGCCTTCCTGGTGCCCGGCCTCACCCTCGTCGTCCGGGACGAGCGGCGCCCCGCCGGTCCGGACGGCGAGCGGCAGGAGCCCTCCCAGGAGGTCTTCCGCTACGACGGCGGGATCAGCGAGTTCTGCGAGTACCTCGCCCAGGACCGGGCCGTCTGCGACGTACTGCGCCTGACCGGCCAGGGCTCCTTCAAGGAGACCGTGCCCGTCCTCGACGACCGCGGCCACATGACCCCCACCGAGGTCACCCGCGAACTCGGGGTCGACATCGCGCTGCGCTGGGGCACCGGCTACGACACCACCGTCCGGTCGTTCGTGAACATCATCGCGACGCCCAAGGGCGGCACGCACGTCTCCGGTTTCGAGAGGTCCCTCACCCGGACGGTCAACGAGGCGCTGCGCTCCGCCAAACTGCTCCGGGTCGCCGAGGACGACGTCAACAAGGACGACGCCATGGAAGGGCTCACGGCGGTCGTCACCGTCCGGCTGGCCGAGCCCCAGTTCGAGGGGCAGACCAAGGAGGTGCTGGGCACCTCCGCCGCCTCGCGGGTCGTCGCCACGGTCGTCGCCAAGGAGCTCAAGGCGTTCCTGACCTCCGCCAAGCGCGACACCAAACAGCAGGCACGCGCGGTGCTGGACAAGATCGTGGCGGCCGCCCGCACCCGCATCGCGGCCCGGCAGCACAAGGAGGCCCAGCGGCGGAAGACGGCCCTGGAGTCCTCCTCGCTGCCGGCGAAGCTGGCGGACTGCCGCAGCGACGACGTGGACCGCAGCGAGCTGTTCATCGTCGAGGGCGACTCGGCGCTGGGCACCGCGAAGCTGGCCCGCGACTCCGAGTTCCAGGCGCTGCTGCCGATCCGGGGCAAGATCCTCAACGTCCAGAAGTCCTCGATCTCGGACATGCTCAAGAACGCCGAGTGCGGGGCGATCATCCAGGTCATAGGAGCCGGGTCCGGACGGACCTTCGACATCGACCAGGCCCGCTACGGCAAGATCGTGCTGCTGGTGGACGCCGACGTCGACGGCGCCCACATCCGCTGTTTGCTGCTGACGCTGTTCCAGCGCTACATGCGGCCGATGGTCGAGGCCGGACGGGTGTTCGCCGCGGTGCCCCCGCTGCACCGGGTGGAGCTGAGCCACCCCAAGAAGGGCCAGGACAAGTACGTCTACACGTACTCCGACAACGAGCTGCGCACCACGCTGCTGGAGTTCCAGCGCAAGGGGATCCAGTACAAGGAGTCGATCCAGCGCTACAAGGGCCTCGGCGAGATGGACGCGGACCAGCTCTCCGAGACCACGATGGACCCCCGGTTCCGGACGCTGCGCCGGATCAACATCGGCGACCTGGAGGGGGCCGAGCGGATCTTCGATCTGCTGATGGGCAACGAGGTCGCGCCGCGCAAGGAGTTCATCACCAGCTCCGCGGCCACGCTGGACCGGTCCCGTATCGACGCCTGAGGGCCCGCCGGGCGCCCCGGGGCCGGCCGCCGGGCGGCTCCGGGCCCTCGGGGTGCCCGGGGCGGCCCGGCGCCCGCCTCAGGCCGTACGGCCGGTGACCTCCCGCAGCGCGGTCACATCCATCCTCGCCGGGCTGCCCGGCACCGCGCCGCAGCTCTCGGGGCGGGGCGGCAGCGAGGTGCCCCGCTCGACCTCCACCCGCCAGAGGCGGCCGTCGGCGTGCTCCACGGTCACGCTCCAGCCGCCCGGCTCCGCGCTGCCGGCCGGGCGGGGCTCGGTGCGGGTGATCCGCAGTGCGTCGGCGCGGTCCTCTCCGGTGTGTTTCCGGACCGCCAGGTCGGCGGCCTGCGCGGGCCGCTCCCAGGCGGAGCGGCCGCGGGCGTTCGCCGTCACCACCTGGCCGTCGCGGACGGCGTGCAGGATCTCCTTGACGGCCCGCGCGGTGACGCGGCCGTAGGCGTAGCCGTACGGGAGGACGAACAGGGTCGGCGCGAAGCGGTGGCCGCCGATGTGGGTGACCTCCCAGACGGCCTCACCCGTGGCGGCGAGCTCGTCGACCAGCGGCCGGCCGAGCAGGGCGCAGCACCGGTCGCGCTTGCCGTTGGTGCAGACGAGGACGAGCGGATCGCCCTCGTACGGCTCCCAGAGGCCGCCGTGCTCACCGGCGCCGAGGGCGGGGAAGTCCAGCTCCAGCAGGTCCTCCGGATCGGCGAGGAGAGCCGTACGGGTCCAGGAGCGGCCCGGCAGGGTGTGGGCGACGTGGACCCGGCGCTCGCGGCCCCCGGGGTGGTCCGCGTGCCGGCCGGGTCTGCGGATGAGGGCGACGCGGACCCCGGTGCCGGCGGCGGCGGTCTCCAGGGCGCGGCCGAGGACGGGGTCGAGGTGGCTGGATGTCAGCGCTTTGGCACCCCAGGGGCCCGGCTGTTCGACCAGCAGCCAGGTCCGGGCGGTGGCGGCCGTCCCGGCCAGGGGTTCGGACAGTTCCCGGGATGCCGTCGCACACGTGCTCACACAGGTGAGCCTAACCTGCGATGACGGGGGGCCGCCGGGCGAGCGGGTCCGCCGCGGCGCCGGGAGAGGGCGACGCCGGACGCGGTGGACCGAGCGCGGGTGTTCGATCGCATACGGTCACGGGGAAGCCGTCCGGAAGCCGTCCTGGTCTTCCCTTTCCGGCCGGGGAGGGGCCGAGGAGGGGCCGAGGTGGCGGAGGCGGGCCGCCGGCCTCGCGCCGGAGCCTCCGGCAGCTCGGCGCGCTGCCGCCCGGGTGCGCGAATCCCCATGCGGAAAGGCCCGGTTCACTGGTTCAGGTATTCAGGTGTGCACGCGTTCACGGGTTCACAGGGGCAGAGCGCTCGGCGGGTTCTCCTTCGGTTCGGCCTTGTCCGCGGGCTCCCGTGGAGCCTCTCGTACGGGCTCGGGCGGGCCCTCCGGCCGGGGGTTCCTCGGGGCGGGCAGGACTCCGGAGCCGTGGAGGAGTTCTCGGGCGGCGGCGATGGCCTCCGGCGTGCTGGCGAACACCCGTCCGGTGGCGTCGAGCCGCCCGATGACGCCGAGCGCCTCCAGCGGGCGGTGGTGGCCGTCGCGGATGCCGGAGACCAGCACGGTGATCCCGCGGCGTTCCAGTTTCTCGATGGCGTCCTTCAGCACCAGGGAGCCGCTGGCGTCGATGGTGGTCACCCGCGACATGCGGAGGATCACCACGGAGACGTCCGCGACCTCGGAGAGCTCCAGCAGGAAGCGGTGTGCGGCGGCGAAGAAGAGCGGTCCGTCGAGGCGGTAGGCGACGATGTGCTCGGCCAGCAGCGCGTGTTCGGCGGCGTCGTGGCTGCCGGGGGTGTCCTCGTGGTGGAGCGGCACCTCGTCCAGCCGGGCGTTGCGGGCGACCGCCCGCAGCGCCAGCGCGCCCGCGACGACCAGGCCGATGACGACCGCCTGCACCAGGTCGAGCGCCAGGGTGGCGCACGCGGTGAGCACCAGCACGAGGGCGTCGGCGCGGGTGGCGCGGGCCATCGCGCGCACCGAACCGACCTCGATCATGCGGACGGCGGTGGCGAGCAGGACGCCCGCCAGGGCGGCGAGCGGGATACGGGAGACCAGTGGCGCGGCGGTGAAGACGATGACGGCGAGGACCACCGCGTGGGCCAGCGCCGCCAGGCGGGAGGTCGCCCCGGTGCGGACGTTGACGGCGGTCCGGGCGATCGCGCCGGTCGCGGGCACGCCGCCGAAGAGCGGCGAGGCGAGGTTGGCGAGGCCCTGGCCGAAGAGTTCGCGGTCGGGGTCGTGCTTCTGCCCCACGGTCATGCCGTCGGCGACCGCCGCGGAGAGCAGGGATTCCAGGGCGGCCAGCGCGGCGACCGCCACGGCGGGGGCGATCAGCGAGGACAGGGCGGAGAGGTCGACGAAACCGAGCGAGGGCGCGGGGAGTCCGGACGGCAGCGCCCCGATGCGGTCCACGTCCAGCCCGGTCGTCTCGGCGGCGAGCGTCGCGGCCACCACGGCCAGCAGGGAGAACGGCACGGCCGGGCGCCACCGTGCGCCGGCGAGCATCAGCCCGGCGACGGCCAGCGCGACGGTGACCGCGGGCCAGTCCGGGGCGCCGAGGTAGTCCCGTACGGCCTGGAAGGCGGCCACCGTGACCTTCTCCTCGTCCGGGACCGGCACGCCGAGGACCGCGGGTATCTGCTGGAGCCCGATCACCAGGGCGATGCCCACGGTGAAGCCCTCGACCACCGGCGCGGGCACGAAGGCCATGTACTTCCCGGCCCGGGCGGCGGCGAGCAGCAGGAGCAGCACGCCCGCCATGAGCCCCACCGTGAGCACGCCGGAGGCGCCGTGGGCGTGGACGATCGGCACCAGGACGACGGTCATGGCCCCGGTCGGTCCGGAGACCTGGAGGCTGGAGCCGCCGAAGACGGCCGCCAGCGCCCCCGCGACCACGGCGGTGGCCAGGCCGGCCTCGGCCCCCAGGCCCGAGGAGATGCCGAAGCCGAGGGCGAGCGGCAGCGCGACGACGGCCACGGTGAGGCCGGCCAGCAGGTCACGGCGCGGACGGCCGCGCATCGCGGCGAGATCGGAGCGCGTGGGCAGGAGGGAGAGGAGCCCGGAGAGGGCCCGTGCGCGGAACCGGTTCACCGGTGGAGGTCCCCGGGCTCCCGCAGTTCCGCCAGCAGTTCGTTGCGGCCGGCCAGCATCTCGGTGAGGATCCGCCGGGCCGCCTTCATCAGGTCCGCCACATCGCCGCCGGCCAGGGCGTAGACCACGGTCGACCCCTCGCGGGCCGAGGTCACGATGCCGGAGCGGCGCAGCACGGCGAGCTGCTGGGAGAGGCTGGACGGCTCGGTGCCGATGGCGGCGAGCAGGTCCCGTACGGGCATGGGGCCGTCCTGGAGGAGTTCCAGCACCCGGATGCGGACGGGATGCCCGAGCATGCGGAAGAACTCCGCCTTGGCCTGGTAGAGGGGGACCTGCAAGATCAGCACCTGTCTTCGGGGGAGGGATGGAGCCGTGGGAGCCCGATCCCATGATGTGCTCAATTGAAGAATTCTTCAAATCGTTGACGCGCGACCGCCTTCTATCCTGGTCCGCGGCCGTTCCCGCGGCACACCACCGAACCGGCCCAGCTGATGACGACGACGGAGGCGCCCCCTTGGCCAGGAGACAGATACCGGTCGTCGTGCTGGCGGGGTTCCTGGGATCGGGCAAGACCACCCTGCTCAACCACCTGCTGAGCAGCAGCGACGGTACGCGCGTCGGCGCGATCGTCAATGACTTCGGCAGGATCGAGATCGACGCGATGGCCCTGGCCGGCCAGGTGGACTCCATGGTCTCGCTCGGGAACGGCTGCCTCTGCTGCGCCGTCGACACCAGTGAGCTCGACGGCTTCCTGGAGCGGCTCGCCCGTCCCGGGGCCGGCATCGACGTCATCGTCATCGAGGCGAGCGGGCTGGCCGAGCCGCAGGAGCTCATCCGGATGATCCTGGCCAGCGACAACGGGGACATCGTCTACGGCGGTCTGGTCGAGGTGGTCGACGCCGCCGAGTTCGCCCGGACCCGCACCGCGCACCCGGAGCTCGACCGCCATGTGGGCATCGCCGACCTGGTGGTCCTCAACAAGGCGGACCGGGTGGACGAGGCGGGACTGCGGGACACCCTGGAGACGCTGGAACGGCTCGCTCCGCGCGCCCCCGTCATCCCCGCCGCGCACGGGCGGATCGACGCCGGGCTGCTCTTCGACGAACGGCCGCGCGGGGAGGAGACCGAGCCCGTACGGCAGTTGTCGTTCGAGGACCTCTACCGGGAGGTCAACCGGGAGCGGGCGGCCCGCGGGCCCGCCGGCCGCGACGGCGGGTGCGGTGACGGCTGTGACGGCGGCGGCCACCTCCACAGCGCCTACGACAGCGTGGAGTTCACCTCCGGCACCCCGCTGGACCCGCGCCGGCTGATGGCCTTCCTCGACGGCAGGCCGGACGGGCTCTACCGGATCAAGGGCTGGGTCCACTTCGGCGCGGACGGCCACCGCGAGAAGTTCACCCTGCACGCCGTCGGCGACTTCCTGCGCTTCTACCCCTCGCCCTGGTCCCGGGGCGAGACACCGGGCACCCAGCTCGTGCTGATCGGAGCCGGCATCGACACCGGGGCCGTGCGCAAGGAGCTGAAGGCCTGCCGGGAGACGGAGCCGGGGGAGGGCGCCGCCGACGAGACGGGCATGTGGGGCGTACTGCGGTACGTACAGCGCGAACAGCCGGGACCACCGGGGGAGCCGGGGCGGCCGGGGGAGTACGGCGAACCAGGGGCGTACGGGGAAGCCGCGGACCCCGGCGAGCCGGAGGACGCCGAGTACGCCTGAGCCCGGGCCCGGGAGCCCGGGCCCTCCGGCGCCCGGGCTCCCGGAGCGCGGGCCTCCGGCGCGCACGGCCGACGACCCGCGTCGGCCGGCCCGCTCCGCCCGGCCCGCTACACCGGTCCGGCGACCACCGCGACCGGCTTCGTCAGCGGCAGGCCCGAACCGTCCCGGCGCGGGTCCGGCTCCGGCAGCTCCACCGGGGCGCCCGAGGAACCGGCCGCCCGGGGCGGCGTGGCCCCGGCCCAGGCGAAGACCAGCCGGTCCTCGCCCTTGAGGAAGCGCTGGCAGCGCACTCCGCCGGTGGCCCGCCCCTTGCGCGGGTACTGGTCGAACGGGGTCAGCTTCGCCGACTGCTGCACCGACGCGTCGAGCGTGCCCTGGGCGGCACCGGCGACGGTGAAGACCGCGGCGTCGCCGGCCGGGTCCACCGCGCCGAAGAAGATCACCTCGGCGCCCTCGGGCAGCTTCACCCCGGCCATGCCGCCCGCAGCGCGGCCCTGCGGCCGTACCTGGGAGGCCGGGTAGCGCAGCAGCTGCGCCTCACTGGTGACGAAGACCAGGTCCTCGTCACCCGTGCGCAGTTCGACCGCGCCGACCACCCGGTCGCCGTCCCGGAGGCCGATGACCTCCAACTCGTCCTTGTTCGCCGGATAGTCCGGCACCACGCGCTTCACCACGCCCTGCCGGGTGCCGATGGCCAGCCCGGGGGAGCTCTCGTCGAGCGTGGTCAGGCAGATGAGTTCCTCGCCCTCGTCGAGGGTGAGGAACTCGGCGATCGGCGCGCCCCCGGACAGATTCGGGGCGGAGGCCGTGTCGGGAAGCTGCGGCAGGTCGATCACGGACAGGCGCAGCATCCGCCCGATGGAGGTCACCGCGCCGACATGGCCGCGGGCCGTGGCCGGGACGGCGGAGACGATCACGTCGTGCTTGACGCGCTTCGTGGAACCGCCCTCCAGCGGCTCGCCGTTGGCGGTACGGGCCAGCAGGCCGGTGGAGGAGAGCAGCACCCGGCACGGGTCGTCGGCGACCTGCAGCGGCACCGCCTGCACCGGGGCGTCCGCCGACTCCAGCAGCACCGTGCGCCGGTCGGTGCCGAACTTCTTCGCCACCACGGCGAGTTCCGAGGAGACCAGCTTCCGCAGCTCCGCGTCGGAGTCCAGGATGCGGGTCAGCTCCGCGATCTCGGTGTTGAGGCGGTCCCGCTCCGACTCCAGCTCGATCCGGTCGAACCGGGTCAGCCGGCGCAGCGGGGTGTCCAGGATGTACTGGGTCTGGATCTCGCTCAGGGAGAAGCGGGCGATCAGCGACTGCTTGGCCTCGGCGGAGTTGTCGCTGGAACGGATGATCCGGATGACCTCGTCGATGTCGATCAGCGCGGTCAGCAGGCCCTCGACCAGGTGCAGCCGGTCGCGGCGCTTGCCGCGCCGGAACTCGCTGCGCCGCCGGACGACCTCGAAGCGGTGGTCCAGATAGACCTCCAGCAGCTCCTTGAGCCCCAGCGTCAGCGGCTGGCCGTCCACCAGCGCGACGTTGTTGATGCCGAAGGACTCCTCCATGGGCGTCAGCTTGTAGAGCTGCGCCAGCACGGCCTCCGGGTTGAAGCCGTTCTTGATCTCGATGACGAGCCGCAGACCGTGCGACCGGTCGGTGAGGTCCTTGACGTCCGCGATGCCCTGGAGCTTCTTGGCGCCCACCAGGTCCTTGATCTTGGCGATGACCTTCTCGGGTCCCACGGTGAACGGCAGTTCGGTGACGACGAGGCCCTTGCGGCGTGCGGTGACGTTCTCCACCGCCACCGTGGCGCGGATCTTGAAGGTGCCGCGGCCGGTCTCGTAGGCGTCGCGGATGCCGGCCAGCCCGGCGATCCGGCCGCCGGTCGGCAGGTCCGGGCCGGGCACGAAGCGCATCAGCGTGGCCAGATCGGCGCCCGGGTGCTTGATCAGATGCCGGGCGGCGGCGATCACCTCGCCCAGGTTGTGCGGCGGCATATTGGTCGCCATGCCCACCGCGATGCCCGAGGCGCCGTTCACCAGCAGGTTCGGATACGCGGCCGGCAGGGCGGCCGGCTCCCGCTCCTGGCCGTCGTAGTTGGGGGCGAAGTCGACCGTGTCCTCGTCGATCGACTCCGTCATCAGGGAGGTCGCGGCGGCCATCCGGCACTCGGTGTACCGCATGGCGGCGGGCGGGTCGTCGTTGCCCAGGGAGCCGAAGTTGCCGTGGCCGTCCACCAGCGGGAGCCGCATCGAGAACGGCTGCGCCATGCGCACGAGGGCGTCGTAGATCGAGGCGTCGCCGTGCGGGTGGAGCTTGCCCATCACCTCGCCGACGACGCGTGCGCACTTCACGTACGAGCGGTCCGGCCGCAGGCCCATCTCGTTCATCTGGTAGACGATGCGCCGGTGGACGGGCTTGAGGCCGTCGCGGGCGTCGGGGAGGGCGCGCGAGTAGATGACCGAGTAGGCGTACTCCAGGAAGGAGCCCTGCATCTCGTCCACGACGTCGATGTCGAGGATGCGCTCCTCGAATTCCTCGGGAGGCGGGGTCTTCGTACTGCGGCGGGCCATCGCGGCTGCTGCTCCTTAGGACTTCGAAACTTCGCTGGGCGGGGGTTGGTGACGCGGACCATTGTGGACCCCGCCGCGGACAGTGCGGCCCACGACCCGTCCGAACGGCACGCTACGGGAACTTCGGCAGGTCTCCGGCCGCTTGCATACAGTGGCAGCACTCATCATCTCCGCACCCCTCACCCGCGATCGAAGGGACGTACATGCCCATGGGTCACACGGCCACCGAGAAGGCCGGGTCCGGCGGCCTGACAGCGACGGAGCACCGGCTGGCCAACGGTCTGCGCGTGATCCTCTCCGAGGACCACCTGACCCCGGTCGCCGCGGTCTGTCTCTGGTACGACGTCGGCTCCCGCCACGAGGTCCAGGGCCGCACCGGCCTGGCACACCTCTTCGAGCACCTGATGTTCCAGGGCTCCGCGAACGTGAAGGGCAACGGCCACTTCGAGCTGGTGCAGGGCGCCGGCGGCTCGCTCAACGGCACCACGAGCTTCGAGCGGACCAACTACTACGAGACCATGCCCGCCCACCAGCTCGAACTCGCGCTCTGGCTGGAGGCCGACCGCATGGGCAGCCTCCTCGTCGCCCTCGACGACGAGAGCATGGAGAACCAGCGGGACGTCGTGAAGAACGAGCGCCGCCAGCGCTACGACAACGTCCCCTACGGCACCTCGTTCGAGAAGCTGACCGCCATGGCCTACCCCGAGGGCCACCCGTACCACCACACCCCCATCGGCTCGATGGCCGACCTCGACGCCGCCTCCCTGGAGGACGCCCGGAACTTCTTCCGGACGTACTACGCGCCGAACAACGCCGTCCTCGCGGTCGTCGGCGACATCGACCCCGAGCGGACCCTCGCCTGGATCGAGCGCTACTTCGGCTCCATCCCCGGCCACGACGGCAAGCAGCCGCCGCGCGACGGCGCCCTGCCCGACATCATCGGCGGGGAGCTGCGGGAGGAACTGCGCGAGGAGGTCCCGGCCCGCGCGCTGATGTCCGCCTACCGGCTCCCGGAGGACGGCACCCGCGCCGCCGACGCCGCCGATCTGGCCCTGACGGTCCTCGGCGGCGGCGAGTCCTCCCGGCTGTACAACCGGCTGGTCCGCCGGGACCGCCTCGCCGTCGGCGCGGGCTTCGGCCTGCTGCGGCTGGCGGGCGCCCCCTCGATGGGCTGGCTGGACGTCAAGGCGTCCTCCGGTGTGGAGATCCCCGCCATCGAACGGGCGGTCGACGAGGAGCTGGCCCGGTTCGCCGAGGAGGGCCCGACCCCCGAGGAGATGGAGCGCGCCCAGGCGCAGCTGGAGCGCGAGTGGCTGGACCAGCTCGCCACCGTCGGCGGCCGCGCCGACCAGCTCTGCCGGTACGCCGTCCTCTTCGGCGACCCGCAGCTCGCGCTGACGGCGGTACAGCGGCTGCTGGAGGTCGGCCCCGAGGAGGTGCGGGAGGTGGCGGCGGCGCGGCTGCGTCCCGACAACCGCGCCTCGCTCGTCTACGAGCCGACCGGGCCCGGACACGAGTCCGGGGACGGCGCGGACGGCACCGAGGGCACCGACGGCACCGACGAGAAGGAGGCGGCCCAGTGAGCGACGCCGGCACCACCATGACGTACCACCCGATGCCGCGCGCCGGGGAGCCCACGCCCTGGGCCTTCCCGACCCCCGAGCGGGACACCCTGCCCAACGGGCTGACGGTGCTCCACTGCCACCGCCCCGGCCAGAAGGTGGTGGCCGTCGAGATCAATCTGCAGGCACCCCTGGAGGCCGAGCCGGAGGGCACCGACGGCGTCGCCACGATCATGGCGCGCGCCCTCTCGGAGGGCACCGACCGGCACACCGCCGAGGAGTTCGCCGCCGAACTGGAGCGCTGCGGCGCCACCCTGGACGCGCACGCGGACCACCCCGGGGTCCGGGTCTCCCTGGAGGTCCCGGCCTCCCGGCTGGCCAAGGCGCTGGGGCTGCTCGCCGACGCCCTGCGGGCCCCGGCCTTCCCCGAGGACGAGGTCGAGCGGCTGGTCCGCAACCGTCTCGACGAGATCCCGCACGAGCTGGCCAACCCCGCCCGCCGGGCCGCGATGGAGCTCTCCAAGGAGCTGTTCCCGGCCGAGTCCCGGATGTCCCGGCCCCGGCAGGGCACCGAGGAGACCGTCGCGCGGGTGGACGCGGCCGGCGTCCGCGCGTTCTACGCGGCGCACGTCCGCCCCGCCACCGCGACCGCCGTGATCGTGGGCGACTTCACCGGCATCGCGCTGGCCGAGGTCCTCGCCGGCACCCTGGGCACCTGGACCGGCGGCACGGCCGAGGCCCGCCCCGTACCGGCCATCACGGCGGACGACACCGGCCGGGTCGTGATCGTGGACCGGCCGGGCGCGGTGCAGACCCAGGTCCTCATCGGCCGGGTCGGCCCCGACCGGCACGACCGGGTCTGGGCGGCCCAGGTGCTCGGCGTCTACTGCCTCGGCGGCACGCTCACCTCCCGCCTGGACCGGGTGCTGCGCGAGGAGAAGGGCTACACCTACGGCGTGCGCGCCTTCGGCCAGGTGCTGCGCTCGACGCCCGAGGGCACGGGCGCCTCGCTGCTGGCCATCAGCGGCTCGGTCGCCACGGACGTCACCGGCCCGGCCCTGGAGGACACCTGGCAGGTGCTGCGCACCCTCGCGGCCGGCGGGCTGACCGACGAGGAGCGCGATGTGGCCGTGCAGAACCTGGTCGGGGTCGCGCCGCTGAAGTACGAGACCGCCGCGGCCGTCGCCGGGACCCTGGCCGACCAGGTCGAGCAGTACCTTCCGGACGATTTCCAGGCGCAGTTGTACGCCCGGCTCGCCGAGGCCGGCACAGTGGAGGCCACCGCCGCCGCGGTCAGCGCGTTCCCGGTGGACAACCTGGTGACGGTGCTGGTCGGGGACGCCTCCGCGATCGAGGAGCCGGTCCGGGCGCTGGGCATCGGGGAGGTCAAGGTCGTCAGCGGCTGAACGACCGGTCCGGTCACCGGCGTTCGGGACGCGAGCTGTCGAGCAGCGCGCGACCTGCCGGACAGGCGGCCGTGACGCACCGTCGGAACCGGCGGTCCGTCACGGCCGTTTCCCGTCACGCCGGTACGGCGCACGGGGCCCGGGCGGGGGCTCCGGAGGCGGGCCCGGCGGAGGCGCCGATTCCGCCGTTCCGTGCGGCGGGGAGCACCGCCCTTTGGCCCGTTTTGCCGCGGTGCGGGCGTTCTCTCCTGTGGCCTCCGCAACAATAAGCCGGTTTCGTTTGGCGCGGCGGAGCCGTCCGTCTTAGCGTCGATCCGGCTGTCCGGCCGGGCACTTCGCCGCAAACCGCGGCACCGGGCAGTCATCGCCGAGTCCCCATGGCGCGAGCCAGGGGAGCCGGGGACCCTCCTTCCCGTACCTCACCGGTGCGGGACGGGCCGCCCCACGCCGCCGACGGCGGTACGGGAACGGTCCGGTCCCTTGGGGTGAATCGGGCGCCTCCCCGTGAGGGGCCCGTAGGAGACCTTCCTGCTCCGAACCCGTCAGCTAACCCGGTAGGCGAGAAGGAAGGAAAGGACAGCCGCACCCTATGCCGCCCACCCGTACCACCGGGAAGCACCGCCGTCCGAGCCGTCGCGGCATCCGCCCCGCGCGCGTCGCCGGCATGGCCACCCTCGCCACCAGCGGCGTGGCCGCCACGCTCGCCTCCCCGGCGTTCGCCGCCGACGACAGTGCCCGCGGGGCCGCGGACACCGGGCTCCGCCAGGCGGTCGTCCTCGACGACACCCTCGGCGAGCGGATCGGCGACCAGGCCGAGGCCCAGCAGTCCGCCGCCGACGTGGCCGCCGCCATGGAGCGGGCCGAGGCCGCCGCCAGGCGTGAGGCCGCCGAGGCCAAGCGGATCGCCGACGCCCGGGCCAAGGAGGAGCGCGCCGCCAAGGAGCGGGCCGCCCGCGCGGCCGAGCGCAAGCGCCTCAACACCTTCGTGATGCCGGTCGACGGCAGCTTCGTCTCCACCCAGTACCACGCCTCCGGTGCCGCCTGGTCCTCCGGCAGCCACACCGGGATCGACTTCAAGGCCGCCGAGGGCACCCCGGTCAAGTCCGTGGGCTCGGGCACCGTCGTCGAGGCCGGCTGGGACGGCTCCTACGGCAACAGCGTCGTCATCAGGATGAACGACGGCACCTACACCCAGTACGGGCACCTGTCCGCCCTCAATGTCACCGCGGGCCAGGCGGTCACGCCCGGCCGGCAGATCGGTCTTGCCGGGAACACCGGCAACTCCTTCGGTGCGCACCTCCACTTCGAGGCCCGCACCACCGCCGAGTACGGCTCCGACATCGACCCCGTCGCGTACCTGCGGTCGCACGGCGTCTCGGTCTGACGCCCGGCGCGAGGCGAGACCCCGGCCCACCCGGCCGGGGTCTTCGCGTATCCGGCTCCGGACGGCCCGGGCCCTGCGGTCCGTCCCGGCCGCCTCCCGCCGTGGCCGGTTTCCTGGCCGGATCGCCTCCACCGGCGCGCATCCCCGGCACCATATTCCGCGTCCTGCAATACAGTTCGGGAATGTCGAGCCCTGTGTTCCACGGGAATTCCAGTGGAGGTCCGGAAATGCGGAGTCGGAGATGAACGGTGATTCGCCGCCCGCCGGCCGCCGTATTCCGGCGCACGCGGTGCGCCATGCGATCCGCGACGACATCGTCGCCGGGACGTATCCCTTCGGCAGCCGCCTCACCGAGGAACTGCTCGCGCGCCGCTACGGCGTCTCGCGGGTCCCGGTGCGGGAGGCCCTGCGGGCCCTGGAGTCCGAGGGGTTCGTCACCACGCGGCGGCACGCGGGCGCCTGTGTGGCCGAGCCGACGGAGCGGGAGGCCGCCGACCTGCTGGAGATCCGCTCCCTGCTGGAGCCCCTGGCCGCGGGGCGGGCGGCGCAGCGCCGCACCGAGGCGCATCTCAAGGTGCTGCGCGGGCTGGTGGCGCTCGGCCGGGAGCGGGCGCGCCACGGGCAGGCGGCGGATCTGCGCTCGCTGGACGCCTGGTTCCACGAGACGCTGGCCCAGGCTTCGGGCAGTCCGAGCCTGATCGCCCTGCTCACCCAGGTCCGCCGCAAGATCGCGTGGGTGTACGCGGCCCCGCGGTCGGCGCCCACGGCCGACACCTGGACGGAGCGCGGCGCCATCGTGGACGCCGTCGCGCGGGGGGACGCGGCGCGTGCCCGGGCCCTTGTGGCGGCGCACACCGAACTCGCGCCGCCGGACGGCAGCCGGCTCCGCCGTCCGGCCGCGGTGAGGAATCCGAAACAATCCGTCAACACGGAACGCGTCCAGAATTAACAACGCGGGCGTAATGCGGGCGTGGGGAAAAGAGGGCGGAGAAGCGGGGAAGGTGCGGACGGGACGCGTATACGGGGCGGTGACGCGGATATCGGGTGGACGAGAAGAAGCGGCTGCCGTAAGGGTGCCGGATTGTTTTCCCGGCACGCCCTCGCGGGGGCGCACGGGCCGCACACGGAAGCCGCGGCCGCCCCCGAGGGGCAACCGCGGCTCCGGTGTGCGCCGTTCGCCGCTCCCGGCGGCCCCGGTCTCAGACCGTTTCCGGCAGCTCCTCCAGCCCTTCCGAGACCAGCTTGGCCAGCCGGTCGAGCGCGGCGTCCGCGCCCTCGGCCTCGGAGGCGAGGACGATCTCCTCGCCGCCCTGGGCGCCCAGGCTGAGCACCGCGAGCATCGAGGCGGCGTTGACCGGGGAGCTGTCGCCCTTGGCGATCGTCACGGGAACGCCGGAGGCGGTCGCCGCGCGGACGAAGATCGAGGCGGGGCGGGCGTGCAGCCCTTCTGCCCAGCCGACGGTGACGCGGCGCTCTGCCATGGTGGTGCCCTTCGATCGCAGGAAACGGGTAATCCGTGAGCCGTGAGTTGTCTAGACCATTCTGCCACGGTGCCGCAAGTGCCCGGGCCGGCCTGCGGTCACCGTACCGGGGCCCCGCGCCCGCTCCCGAACGGCCCGGAACGGCCGTCCGCCGGCCCGGACCGGCGCCACCGGCGCGCGGCACCCCGCGCACCGGGCCGCACACCCGTACGCTTGGCCCCATGGAAACGCCGTCGGAGCACGTCTATCCGGCCCACTGGGAAGCCGACGTCGTCCTGCGCGACGGCGGCACCGCCCACATCCGCCCCATCACCGAGGACGACGCGAAGCGCCTGGTCGACTTCTACGAGCAGGTCTCGGACGAGTCCAAGTACTACCGCTTCTTCGCGCCGTACCCCCGGCTGTCCGACCGCGATGTCCACCGCTTCACCCACCACGACTACGTCGACCGGGTCGGCCTGGCGGCCGTCGTGGGCGGGGAGTTCATCGCCACCGTGCGGTACGACCGCATCGACGCCACCGGACGGCCCGCCTCCGCCCCGGCCGACGAGGCCGAGGTCGCCTTCCTCGTCCAGGACGCCCACCAGGGCCGCGGTCTGGCCTCCGCCCTCCTCGAACACATCGCCGCCGTCGCCCGCGAACGCGGCATCCGCCGCTTCGCCGCCGAGGTGCTGCCCGCCAACACCAAGATGATCAAGGTGTTCACGGACGCCGGCTACACCCAGAAGCGCCACTTCGAGGACGGCGTCGTCCGGCTGGAGTTCGACCTCGAACCCACCGACCGCTCCGTGGCCGTGCAGCGCAGCCGCGAGCAGCGCGCCGAGGCCCGGTCCGTCCAGCGGCTGCTGGCCCCGGGCTCGGTCGCCGTGATCGGCACCGGACGCCGGCCCGGCGGCATGGGCCGCGCCGTCCTCCGCGCCCTGCTGCACGGCGGCTTCACCGGCCGCGTCCACGCCGTCAACCGGGCCTTCCCCGAGGGCCTGAACACCCTGGACCCGGAGGGCGTGCCCGCCCACCGCACCGTCGGGGAGATCGGCGAGGCCGTGGACCTCGCCGTCGTCGCCGTCCCCGCGGGATCCGTGCCCGCCGTCGTCGCCGACTGCGGCGAACACGGCGTGCAGGGCCTGGTCGTCATCTCCTCCGGCTACGGCGAGAGCGGCCCCGAGGGGCGCGAGCGCCAGCGCGAACTGGTCCGCCAGGCCCGCTCGTACGGCATGCGCATCATCGGCCCGAACGCCTTCGGCATCCTCAACACCGCACCCGGCGTACGCCTCAACGCCTCCCTCGCCCCCGAACTGCCGCCGCCCGGGCACATCGGCCTCTTCACCCAGTCCGGCGCCATCGGCATCGCCCTGCTCTCGGCGCTGCACCGGCGCGGCGCCGGCCACATCGGCACCTCGACCTTCGTCTCGGCGGGCAACCGCGCCGACGTCTCCGGCAACGACGTCCTCCAGTTCTGGCACGACGACCCGGCCACCGACGTCGTCCTGATGTACCTGGAATCCATCGGCAACCCGCGCAAGTTCACGCGCCTCGCCCGCCGCACGGCCGCCGCGAAGCCGGTCGTCGTGGTCAAGGGCGCCCGGCACAGCGGCGCCGCCCCCACCGGGCACGCCGTGCCCAGCGCCCGCATCCCCGACGCCACCGTCTCGGCGCTCTTCCGGCAGGCGGGGGTGATCCGCGTCGACACCGTCACCGAACTCGTCGACACCGGCCTGCTGCTGGCCGGCCAGCCCCTGCCGGACGGACCGCGGGTGGCCATCCTCGGCAACTCCGAATCCCTCGGCCTGCTCGCCTACGACGCCTGCCTCACCGAACGGCTCCGCCCGCTCACCCCGCTCGACCTCACCACCCAGGCCACCCCCGACGACTTCCGCACGGCGCTCGCCGCGGCGCTCGCCGACGACGCCTGCGACGCGGTGGTCGTCACCGCCATCCCCTGGGTCGGCGAGAGCGACGGCCCCTCGCCCGGCGAGGGCCCGGAGCTGGCCGCCGCCCTGCGCGACGCCGTCCGGGCGGGCGGCGCCGGCAAGCCGGTCGTGGTGGCCCACCTGGAGATGGACGGGCTCGCGGCCGCCCTCGGCGCCTCCGGGGAGGACCCCGTGGCGGCCACCGGGGCGTCACCCGCCGCGGACGCCGACACGGAGGCCGACGGCACCCCGCGCGGTTCGGGCGTCCCCGCCTACCCCGCGGCCGAACGGGCCGTACGGGCGCTCGCCGAGGCCGTGCGCTACGCCGCCTGGCGCCGCACGGCCGCCGAACCGGGCCGGGTCCCCGAGTACGAGGACATCGACGAGGCCGGGGCGGGCACCGAGATCGACGGCCTGCTCGCCGCCGCCGGCGACCGGGACGCCCGCAGCTTCCCGCTCCCCGCCGACCGCGCCGCCTCCCTGCTCGCCCGGTACGGCATCGCCGTCCGGCCCGCGCTGCCCGCGCCCGACGCGGACACCGCCGCCCGGGCCGCCGCCGTCCTCGGCTACCCGGTCGCGCTCAAGACCACCGCCCCGCATCTGCGCCACCGCGCCGACCTCGGCGGTGTCCGGCTCGACCTCACCACCGAGGAGGCCCTGCGCCGCGCCTACCGGGAGTTCACGGACTTCCTGGGGAAGCCGGAGGAACTGCGCCCCGTGGTGCAGGCCATGGTGCCCCGCGGCGTCGACACCGTCGTCCGGGCGGCGATCGACCCCGCGGCCGGCGCCGTGCTCTCCTTCGGCCTCTCCGGCGCGCCCTCCGAACTGCTCGGCGACATCGCGCACCGGCTGCTGCCGGCCACCGACCGGGACGCCGCCGAGCTGATCCGGTCCCTCCGGGCCGCGCCGCTCCTCTTCGGCTGGCGCGGAGCGGACCCGGTGGACACCGCGGCCCTGGAGGAACTGCTGCTCCGGCTCTCCCGCCTGGTCGACGACCACCCCGAGGTGGTCGCGGTGGAGCTGGAACCGGTCGTCGTCGCCGCCCACGGGCTGAGCGTGCTCGGCGCCTCCGTACGGCTCGCGGCCCCGCCCACCGGCTCCGACATGGGCCCGCGCCGGCTGCCCGTCTACTGAGCCGTCCGCGGACGGCCGGGGGCGGGCCGCCGGGCGGGCCGCCGGGGTGGTGCCGCCGGGGTGGTGCCGCCGGGTGGTGCCGCCGTTCCTCGGGCGGTGCCGCCGCCCCGTAGGATGGGGCCATGGCGAAGACCGGCACGACGACCCAAGGGCTGCGCTCGGCGATCGAGCGCAGCGGTTACTACCCGGCCCTGGTGGCCGAGGCGGTGGAGGCCGCCGTGGGCGGCGAACCGGTCACCTCGTACCTGGTCCACCAGGAGACGACCTTCGACTCCAACGAGGTCCGCCGCCATGTCACCGTGCTCGTGCTGACCCGCACCCGGTTCATCGTCAGCCACACCGACGAGCAGGCCGCCGACGGCACGTCCCCCTCCCCGTACGCGACCACCTCCACGGAGTCGGTGCGGCTGGAGCGGATCTCCTCCGTGGTGCTCAGCCGGGTCGTGGCCAACCCCGAGTCGTACACCCCGGGCACGCTGCCCCGCGAGGTCGTCCTCACCATCGGCTGGGGCGCGGTCAACCGCATCGACCTGGAGCCCGCCGCCTGCGGCGACCCGGGCTGCGAGGCCGACCACGGCTACACCGGCAACTCCACCGCCGACGACCTCAGCCTGCGGGTCAGCGAGGCCGGTGACGGCCCCGACTCCGTCCGCCAGACGCTCGCCTTCGCGCAGTCGCTCTCCGAGGCCACCGTGGCCTCCACCGCCGCCCGCTGATGGCCCAGCCCGCCACCGCCGGCTCCGCCTGGCAGGACCCCGCACCGCTCGATCCGCGCTCCGCCCCCGCACCGGCCTACGGGACCGGATCGCTCGCCGAGCTGCTGCCGACCCTCGCCGCCGGCCAGGGAGTTCCGGGGCTGAGCGCCGGGCTCGGACTGGAACCGGCCGACCGGAACTGCGTCTTCCTCGTGGACGGCCTCGGCTGGGAGCTGCTGAGGGCCCACCCCGGCGAGGCCCCGTTCCTCACCTCCCTGCTGGCCGGCTCCAACGGCGGCACCGGCGGGCCCCTCACCGCGGGCTTCCCCTCCACCACGGCCACCTCCCTCGCCTCCGTCGGCACCGGCCTGCCGCCCGGCGCGCACGGCCTGGCCGGCTACACCGTCCTGGACCCGGCGAGCGGCGTGCTGATGAACCAGCTCCGCTGGCGGCCCTGGACCGACCCGCACGTCTGGCAGCCGTACCCGACGGTCTTCCAGCGCGCGGACGCGGCCGGCATCCACACCTGCCAGGTCTCCGCGCCCGGCTTCGAGACCACCCCGCTGACCCGGGTGGCGCTCAGCGGAGGCACCTTCCACGGCCGGGCCACCGGCGAGGAGCGGATGGACCTCGCCGCGGCGGAACTCGGCGCCGCGGGCCGCTCGCTCGTCTACACGTACTACAGCGAGGTGGACGGCAAGGGGCACCGCCACGGCACCGGCTCCGGCGAATGGCTCGCCGAACTCGCCTATGTGGACCGGCTCGCGCAGCGCCTCGCCGAGCAACTGCCGCCCCGCTCGGCGCTCTACATCACCGCCGACCACGGGATGGTCGACATCCCGTTCGACGAGGAGTCCCGGATCGACTTCGACGAGGACTGGGAGCTGCGCGCCGGCGTCGCGATCCTCGGCGGCGAGGCCCGCGCCCGGCACGTCTACGCCGTCCCCGGTGCCGCCGGTGACGTCGCCGCCGTGTGGCGCGAGGTGCTCGGCGACCGGATGTGGGTCGCGAGCCGCGACGAGGCCGTCGAGGCGGGCTGGTTCGGCCCCGTGGAGGAGCGCGTGTACGGCCGCATCGGCGATGTCGTCGCCGCGGCCTGCGCCGACGTGGCGATCACCGCGTCCCGCACCGAGCCCAACGAGTCCTCGATGGTGGGGCTGCACGGTTCGATGACGGCCGCCGAACAGCTCGTCCCGCTGCTCGAAGTACGCTCCTGACCGCACGGCGATACTTGCGCTCGATCCGCGGGCCCCGGCGCGGCCGGCGGCGACCCCGAACCGAAAGGCCCCCCACCCCCGATGCCCGAACTGGTCTTCTTCAGCGGCACGATGGACTGCGGAAAGTCGACTCTCGCCCTGCAGATCGAGCACAACCGGTCGGCGCGCGGCCTCCAGGGCCTGATCTTCACCCGGGACGACCGGGCCGGCGAGGGCAAGCTCTCCTCCCGGCTGGGCCTCGTCACCGAGGCCATCGAGGCGGCCGCGGACCTCGACCTCTACGCCCATCTCGTCGGCCATCTCTCCGCGGGCGGCCGCGCCGACTACGTGATCGCCGACGAGGCGCAGTTCCTCGCGCCCGCGCAGATCGACCAACTCGCCCGGGTCGTCGACGATCTGGGCGTCGACGTCTTCGCCTTCGGCATCACGACCGACTTCCGCTCCAAGCTCTTCCCCGGCTCGCAGCGGCTGGTCGAACTCGCCGACCGCATCGAGACCCTGCAGGTCGAGGCGCTCTGCTGGTGCGGCGCGCGGGCCACCCACAACGCCCGCACGTCCGGCGGCCGGATGGTCGTGGAGGGCGAGCAGGTGGTCGTCGGGGACGTCGGCCTGTCCGGGGACGAGACCGGCTACGAGGTGCTGTGCCGCCGCCACCACCAACGCCGGATGACGTCGGCCGCGGCCCGCGCCGCCGCGCTCTCCCCGGACGTCCTCCCGGTCGACCGCGGAGAGGGGCCCGTCGTCAGCGGGCCGTCCGCAGCAGATTGAAGACCGCGCCCTCGGGGTCGGCGACCGTGGCCACCCGCCCGAACGGCTGGTCGTGCGGCGGCGCGAGCAGGCGGCCGCCCAGACCGGCCACCCGGCGCGCGTCGGCATCCGGATCGGCCGACTCGAAGTACGTCATCCAGCGCGGCCCGTGCCCCCGGACCGGCTCCTCGCCCAGCTCCCGCACGGCGGCCACGGGCCGGCCGGCCAGGGAGAGCGTGATCTCCTCCGGGCCGTTCGCCGCGCTGTCGTAGCCGAAGACCGCCTCGTAGAACTTCGCGGCCGCCAAGTCCTGCTGCTGGAGATCGTTCCAGGTCTGGGTGCCCGGCTCACCGGAAGCCTGGGCTCCGGCCAGGGCCAGTCCCTGCCAGATCCCGAACACCGCGCCGAACGGGTCCGAGGCGATCGCCAGCCGCCCCGCGTCCCCCGCGTCCAGCGGGCCGACGGCGACCGTACCGCCGCAGGCGCGGATCAGCTCGGCCGTCGCGTCCGCGTCGTCCGTGGCCAGATAGGTGGTCCAGGCGACCGGCAGCTCGCGCCCGCCCGACAGCTCGCCCACCCCGGCGACCTCGCGTCCGCCCAGCTGGGCGCGGACATACGGCCCGAGCTGCCGCGGCGCGGGCACGAAGCTCCAGCCGAACAGGGCGCCGTAGAAGTCCTGGGTCGCCGCCAGGTTGTGCGCCATCAGGCTCACCCAGCAGGGCGTTCCCGGTGTACGCGGCGTGGCTGCCTCGGTCATCGTCACTACTCTCCTCGGGGGCGTTCGGATCCGGGCGGGACCGGGCGCACGTCGTCGCGGTGGGAGGGCGCCCGGCCTCATGCTTGCACCAGCTGCCGCGCCGAGGGAGACGGCCGCGCCGCGTTCCATGGCTTTGGGGTCAAGGATGCCCACTTTGCCGTTGCGTATCCGTGCCGGCGGTCCGGCTGTCCGACAACTGCCCGACGTACGGCTGGTTTCCGGAGTCGGTCCGGTGCGCAGCCGGCCTACGCGAAGATGGGGACATGGACACCCTCATCACCGCATCCGATCTGGCCCGGGAGGCGGCGGGCGGCTCCCCGCCGGTCCTCCTCGACGTGCGCTGGCAGCTGGGCGGCCCACCGGGCAGACCGGCGTACGGGGAGGGCCACATCCCCGGCGCCGTCTACGTGGACCTGGAGGCCGACCTCGCCGGTCCGCCCGGGAGCGGCGGCCGGCATCCGCTGCCGGACCCGGCCGTCCTCGGGGCCGCGATGCGGCGGGCCGGCGTCTCCTCCGGCCGCCCGGTCGTGGTGTACGACGACGCGCAGGGCTGGGGCGCGGCCCGCGCGTGGTGGCTGCTCCGCTGGGCCGGGCACCCCTCGGTCCGCGTGCTCGACGGCGGCCTCCGCGCCTGGCGGGAGACCGGCGGCCCGCTGGAGACGTCCGAACCCGCCCCGGCCGAGGGAACGTTCGAGCCCGGCCCGGGCGGTCTGCCGGTGCTCGGCGCGGACGAGGCCGCCGAACTGGCGCGTACGGGCGTGCTGCTGGACGCCCGCGCGGCCGAGCGCTACCGCGGCGAGGTGGAACCGGTCGACCCGGTGGCGGGCCACATCCCGGGTGCGCTGTCCGCGCCGGCGGCCGGCAATCTCACCGCCGGGGGCCGGTTCCGTCCGGCGGGCGAGCTCGCCGGGCGCTTCGCCGCCCTCGGGGTCCGCGGTGACGCGCCCGTGGGCGTGTACTGCGGCTCCGGGGTCTCGGCGGCACAGGAGGTGCTCGCGCTGGAGCTGGCGGGCATTCCGGCGGCCCTGTACCCCGGCTCCTGGAGCGAGTGGTGCGCCGATCCGGACCGTCCGGTCGCCACGGGCGCCGACCCGGGCTGACGCGGCCCGGCGGCTCCCGGGCGGCCCCCGGTCCGTACGGACGAACGCCCGGTGGCCGGGGCCCGCGGCAACACGCGGGTCCCGGCCACCGGGTGCCGTCACCGGAGGGCTCCGGCTACTCCTGCTTCTTGCGGCGGGTGCCGAAGACGATCTCGTCCCAGCTCGGTACGGCCGCGCGGCGGCCGGGACGGACGCCGTCCGCCTCCGCCTGCCGGTCCGTCGTGCCGGTGAGCCGGTCCCGGTGACCCGCCACGGCGCGGGGCATCAGCACGTCGGCGTACGCCGAGCCGGCGCTCGCCGCGGCGGCGGGCGGTGCCGCGGGCTCCTCGGCGGCGGCCGGCTCGTCGTCCGGAGGGCTGTCGGCGGGCTCGGCCCGGGACGGCGAGGTCTGCTCCGGTACGACCATGTCGCCCCGGAAGCTCGGCACCGCCTCCAGCAGGCTGGTCAGCGAGTCGCGGTCGCGGCCCTCCCGCTCGGCGGTCTCCTCGGACTCCGAGCGGGCGGACAGCGCGCGGTCCGGCCGCTCCGAGCGGTCGATCGGCACGGTGCGGTCCATCGGCCGGTCCCGGGGGAGCCGGGCGATCCGGGGAACGAACGGGATGCTCGGCTCGGGGGTGTCGTCCGTGTCCCCGATCAGGGAGCGGGCCTCGTCGTCCACCGCCTGCACCAGTCGGCGCGGGGGGTCGTAGGTCCAGCTCGCGGAGTGCGGTTCACCGGCGACCCGGTAGGCGAGCAGCACCTCCCAGGTGCCGTCGTCCCGCCGCCAGGAGTCCCACTGGACGGTGTCCTTCTCCGCTCCGCGCAGCATCAGGCGCTCCGCGACGGCCTCGCCGAGCTGGGGTCCGGTGTTCTCGCCCGGGCGGCGGACCGGGGTCTTGCGGGCCCGCTCGGCCATGAAGGCGCGCTCGGCGAGCACCGGGCCCTCGAAGCGGCGCACCCGCTCGACGGGGATGCCGGCGAGCTGCGCGACCTCCTCGGCGGAGGCACCCGCCCTTATCCGCGCCTGGATGTCCCGGGGGCGGAGGTGGCTCTCGACCTCGATCTCGATCTGGCCCAGCCGGGCACGGTCGTTCCGCACGGCGGCGCGCAGCCGCTCATCGATCGGAAGGGTGTATTCCGTGCTGTCCGCAGCCTTCAGCACCAGCCGTGTGCCGTCGTTGCTGACGGCCACGACACGCAGTTCGGGCATGGGGACCTCCCGGGTGGTGCCTGCCGACGTCACGTGCGTCGCTGCTTCCGCTAGACGAGTGTGGCCTGCCCGGGTGCAGCCTGCCACAGCATTGCCGAGTTGCCCGGCGTGTCGGGCCGGGGCCCTTCTTCGCCGTTGTGACGCGGTCACCCATATGTCACGATGCGTGACCGCGCCGTCCGTCCCATGCACCCTACCCAGGTCCTGCC
This sequence comes from Streptomyces sp. S07_1.15, assembly GCF_020739505.1. Lineage (NCBI taxonomy): Bacteria > Bacillati > Actinomycetota > Actinomycetes > Kitasatosporales > Streptomycetaceae > Streptomyces > Streptomyces sp. S07_1.15. The sequence goes on along the minus strand of NZ_JAJBZK010000001.1, from coordinate 1,733,268 downwards.
ACGACTACGTCGGTCCGAACCCTGCTCCGGGCCGCTTTCGCGGATCCGGGCAGCCCGGCGGGGAGCCGGAGCCAGGATTCGCCACAGTACTCCATTCAGCCCACCCGGGTGGACTGGCACGCCGCCGACTTCTGCCGCCCGGACCGGATCGGCCGGAGCACGGGTAACCGTGCGCGGACGGAGTTTCACGGAACCTCCTGATCCGGAGTCATCCCTTCCGTTCGCCCTGCTGCGGAGGCGGGCGGCCGTACGGCGGGAGCGTGGACGGAGAGTGACGGAGCGCCGGGCGCCGGCGCGCGGACCACCGGCCCAGGCCCCGGCCCCGTACCCCGTCGCACATCCGACCGAAGGGGCAGCAGCCGGTACGCGCCGACGCGCGGCAGCCCGTCAGCCGCCCAGGACCCGGCGCAGATACGCGTTGCCGAACACCCGCTCCGGGTCGAGCCGGTCGCGCAGCGCCGTGAACTCGCCGAAGCGCGGGTACACCGAGGCGAGTTGGCCTGCGTCCCGGCTGTGCAGCTTCCCCCAGTGCGGGCGCCCCTCATGAGCCGTCATGATCCGCTCGACCTCCGAGAAGTACGGCCGGTACGGGGTGCCGCGGTACAGGTGCACGGCGATGTAGACGCTGTCCCGGCCGGAGGCGGTCGAGAGCGTGATGTCGTCGGCCGGTGCGGTGCGCACCTCCACGGGGAAACCGACGCGCAGACCGGAGCGTTCGATGAGCGACTTCACCTCGCGCAGCGCGGCGATGCCCGCGGCGCGCGGGACGGCGTACTCCATCTCCACGAACCGGACCCGGCGCGGGCAGGTGAAGACCTTGTACGGAATGTCGGTGTAGGTGCGTGCCGACAGCGCGCGGCCGGTGATCCGGGCCATCCGCGGGATCGCGGCGGGCACGGCGCGGCCCGCCGAACACACCAGCTGGAAGGCGGCGTTGGAGAGCAGCTCGTCCTCGACCCAGCCGCCGATCCGGCCGAGCGGGGCGGCGGGACCGGCGCTGCGGTTGTTCCGCTTGGTGTTGCAGTGCTCCGTGTGCGGGAACCAGTAGAACTCGAAGTGCTCGTTCTCCCGTGTCAGTTGATCGAAGTCGGCCAGCACCCGGTTCAGCGGCATCGGTTCCTCACGGGCCGTGAGCAGGAAGAGCGGCTCGACCGCGAAAGTGAGAGCGGTGACGATCCCCAGCGCGCCCAGGCCGATCCGGGCCGCGGCGAAGACCTCGGGGTTCTCCTCGCGCGAGCACTGCAGCACCGAGCCGTCGGCGGTGACCAGCTCCAGGGCGGTGAGCTGCGCGGATATGGAGGCGGAGTCCCGCCCCGTGCCGTGCGTCCCGGTGCTCGTGGCCCCGGCGGCCGTCTGCGCCATGATGTCGCCCATGTTCGTCAGCGACAGGCCCGCACCGGCCAGGGTCTGGTTGAGCTGCCACAGCGGGGTGCCCGCGGCGACGGTGACCGTCCCGGCGTCGCGGTCGATCCGCCGGACCCCGGTCAGCCGGTCGGGGCGGATCAGCACGCCGTCGGTGGCCGCGGCGGCGGTGAAGGAGTGGCCGGTGCCGGCGGCCTTCACCGGAACCCCCTCCTCGGCGGCCGACTTGACGATCCGGGCCACCTCGTCGGTGGCCGCGGGGGCCGGGGAGCGCAGCGGCCGCGCCGCCACCGTCCCCGCCCAGTTACGCCACGCGTCGCCGGTCTTCTGCGTCATGTGCTCCCACTCTCTGCCGCCGCGGAGCCGGCCGGAGCCGGCGGTACCCCAGGGATGCCACCACTGCCGCGAGAAGTCCAGCCCCGGCGGGCACCGAGTATCCGGCCCCGGCACCCGCCGCGTCGACCACCCAGCCGCCGGCGGCCGCCCCGCCGGCGATGCCCAGCTGCACGCCGGTGCTCGTCCAGCTCATGCCCTCGGTCAGCCGGGCGGCGGGGACGTGCTGCGCGACCAGGGCCATGGTGGTGACCGCCGTGGGGGCGATCGTCATGCCGGCGAAGAAGAGGGCCGCGGCCAGCGCGAGCAGATTCCCGGCCGACAGCAGGGGCAGCGTGCAGAGCGCCATCGCCCACACCCCGAGCAGCCACCGGCGGGACGGCGCGCCCTTGAGGTCCAGCAGCCCGAACACCCCGGCGGCCAGCCCCGACCCCAGGGCGTACACCGCCAGCACGGGCCCGGCCAGCGCCGGATGGCCGGCCTCCTCGGCGAAGGCCACCGTCACCACGTCGACCGAACTGAAGATCGCTCCGCAGACGCCGAAGGTCATCACCAGCACCCGCAGGCCGGGGGAGCGGAGCGCCGAGCCCGCGGTGTGCTGCTCGCGGGGGTGCGGAACGGGCTCGGTGGCGCGCTGGGAGGTCAGCCACAGGACGCCCGAGGTGAGGAACACCAGGGCCGCCAGCGGCCCGGCCTCCGGGAACCACTGGGTGGACAGCCCGATGGAGACCAGCGGCCCGAGGACGAAGCAGACCTCGTCGACCAGGGACTCCCAGGAGTAGGCGGTGTGCAGCATCCGTGGTGAGCCGCGGTGGAGGGCGGCCCAGCGGGAGCGGATCATCGAGCCGAGGTGCGGCACACAGCCGGCTCCGGCGGCGAAGACGAAGAGCGTCCAGGCGGGCAGCCCCTGGCGGGCGGAGACCAGCAGTCCCGTGACGGCCGCCACCGAGCCGAGCAGGGCGGGGCGCAGCACCCGGCGCTGGCCGTGCCGGTCGACCAGCCGGGACATCCGCGGGGACAGGCAGGCGGAGGAGAGGGCCAGCGTCGCGGCGACCGCCCCCGCCAGCCCGTAGCGGCCCGTCAGCCGGGAGATCATCGTGACGACGCCGACGGCCAGCATGGCCCCGGGCAACCGCCCGAGGAGACCGGCCGCGGAGAACGCCATGGTGCCGGGGTGCGCGAAGATCTCGCGGTAGGGACTGGGCACGTGACGGCTCCGGCGGCGACCTGGCAGGGGAGGACCAGGGGAGGACTGGGGACAGGGGCGCCTCAGCCTACGGCCGTCCGGGGCCCGGACGCCCGGGTATTTTCCCGGCCGTCGGTAGCGGGTGGCAGGATCGGCGGCATGTCCGATCAGTCAGTCCCCGATCCCTACGACGCCCTGCTGCTCCTCTCCTTCGGCGGCCCCGAGGGGCCGGACGACGTGGTGCCCTTCCTGGAGAACGTCACCCGCGGCCGGGGCATCCCCCGCGAGCGGCTGGAGGAAGTGGGGCAGCACTACTTCCTCTTCGGGGGCGTGAGCCCCATCAACGACCAGAACCGCGAGCTGCTGGCCGCGCTCCGGAAGGACTTCGCCGAGCACGGCCTGGACCTCCCCGTGTACTGGGGCAACCGCAACTGGGCGCCCTATCTCACGGACACCCTGCGGGAGATGGCCGCCGCCGGGCACCGCCGCGTCCTCACGCTGGCCACCAGCGCCTACGCCTCCTACTCGGGCTGCCGGCAGTACCGCGAGAACCTCGCCGCGTCGCTCGCGGCCCTGGAGGCCGAGGGCCTGCCCCTGCCGCGGATCGACAAGCTCCGGCACTACTTCAACCACCCGGGCTTCGTCGAGCCCGTGGCCGAGGCGGCGCTCACGGCGCTCGCCGGGCTGCCGGAGGAGGTGCGGGAGGGCGCCCATCTGGCGTTCACCACCCACTCCATCCCCACGGCCTCGGCCGACACCTCCGGCCCGCCGGAGGGCCACGGCGACGGCGGCGCGTACGTCGCGCAGCACCTGGACGTCGCCCGGCTGATCGCGGAGGCGGTGCGGGGATCGGACGGGGTCGAGCGGCCGTGGCGGCTCGTCTACCAGTCGCGCAGCGGCGCCCCGCACATCCCCTGGCTGGAGCCGGACATCTGCGACCACCTGGAGGAGCTGCACGGCGCGGGCGCGCCCGCCGTCGTCATGGTGCCCATCGGCTTCGTCTCCGACCACATGGAGGTCATCTACGACCTCGACACGGAGGCCATGGCGAAGGCCACCGCGCTGGACCTGCCGGTGGCCCGGGCCGGCACGGTCGGCGCCGACCCGCGCTTCGTGGCCGGCATCCGGGAGCTGGTCCTGGAGCGCGCGGCCGCCGAGCGCGGCGAGGAGGTGCGCCGCCGCGCGCTGGGCGACCTCGGCCCGAGCCACGACGTCTGCCCGGTGGGCTGCTGCCCCGGCCGGACGCCGAAGCCGGCCGCGGCCGGCGCGGACGACCCGTACGCGGGAGCCGCGCGATGAGCGCCCGGGACACGGACCTCGAAGCCCTGGGCCGGGAGCTGCTGCCGATCGCCCTGGAGGCCGCCGAGCGCGCCGGGACGCTGCTGCGCGACAGCCGCCCGGAGGACCTCGGGGTGGCCGCGACCAAGACCAGCGCCATCGACGTCGTCACCGAGATGGACATCGCCTCGGAGAAGCTGATCAAGGACTTCCTCGCGGAGCGGCGGCCGGACGACGGGCTCCTCGGCGAGGAGGGCGCGGACACCGCGGGCCGCAGCGGCGTCCGCTGGATAGTCGACCCCATCGACGGCACGGTCAACTACCTCTACGGGCGGCCCGACTGGGCGGTGAGCATCGCCGCCGAGGCCGGCGGCGAGACGGTGGCCGGCGTGGTGGCGGCGCCGGTGCGGGGCGAGACGTCCCGGGCCGTGCTGGGCGGGGGAGCGTACCGGGGGGAGCGGCGGCTGCGCTGCAATCCCGCGCCGCCGCTGGACCGGGCCCTCATCGGCACCGGCTTCGGCTATGTCCGCGAGCGCAAGATCGGGCAGGCAGCGGTGCTCCGCGCGCTGGTGCCGGAGCTGCGGGACATCCGGCGCTCCGGGTCCGCCGCGATCGACCTCTGCGATGTGGCGGCGGGCCGGCTCGACGGCTACTACGAGCGCGGGCTGAACCCGTGGGACTACGCCGCGGGCGAGCTGATCGCCCGGGAGGCCGGCGCGGTCACCGGCGGCCGGCCCGGGGAGCCGCTCTCCGGTGAGCTGGCCGTGGCCGCCCCGCCGGGGCTCTTCGAGGCGCTGCGCGGCCGGCTGGAGGAGCTCGGCGCCTGGCACGACGACCACCCCGCGGGCTGAGCCGGGCCGCACCCCGGAAACGTCGCGCCCCGGAAACGGACGGAGGGCGCCCCGGTACCGGGTGAACGGTACCGGGGCGCCCTCCGTACGTGACCGGGGCCGGCTCAGGCGGTCAGGGCGCCGATCTCCACGCCGTGCTCGGCTGCGAGGCGGCGAAGATCGTCCAGCTCCGCCAGCTCCACCTCCACGAGGAAGTCGTCGCCCGTCTCCCGAGCGCGCGTCAGGTCGGACTCGGTGCTCTCTATACGCTGCAGAAGTCCTGCGGTGAACGCGTCCATGGTTGCGCCCCCTCGTCGTGGGTCGATGGCACGGGGGTGTGCCGACGGCGGGTTGATCACGCACCGCTTCTCTGCGGGGGACAGCAGGCCGTGGCATGCCACGTACAGGGCGTGATCTCGGATGTGCATTCGTCCTCCCCAACCCGGACCTCAGAGAAACCTCAAACGCGATAAGAATCCTGATTCTCCCGATCCGGTGATCCTCTTACCGCCGGTTTACGGGCGGCCGGGGCAGGATGGGGAGGATGTCCGAACAGCGTCCGGCCTGATCACGGGCCGCGGACCAGGGAAAGGGAGCGTGCCGTGCGCGTACTCGTCGTCGAGGACGAGCAGCTGCTCGCCGATGCGGTGGCCACCGGGCTGCGCCGGGAGGCCATGGCCGTCGACGTCGTGTACGACGGGGCCGCCGCCCAGGAGCGGGTCGACGTCAACGAGTACGACGTGGTCGTCCTCGACCGCGATCTGCCGCTGGTGCACGGGGACGACGTCTGTCGGCACATCGTGGAGCTCGGGCTGCCGACCCGGGTGCTGATGCTCACCGCCTCCGGCGACGTCAGCGACCGCGTCGAGGGCCTGGAGATCGGTGCCGACGACTACCTCCCCAAGCCGTTCGCCTTCAGCGAACTCACCGCCCGGGTGCGGGCCCTCGGGCGCCGTACGACCGCACCGCTGCCCCCCGTCCTGGAGCGCGCCGGCATCCGGCTCGACCCGAACCGCCGGGAGGTCTTCCGGGACGGCCGGCAGGTGCAGCTGGCGCCGAAGGAGTTCGCGGTGCTGGACGTGCTGATGCGGGCCGAGGGGTCCGTGGTCTCGGCCGAGCAGCTGCTGGAGAAGGCCTGGGACGAGAACACCGACCCCTTCACCAACGTGGTCCGGGTCACGGTGATGACCCTCCGCCGCAAGCTCGGCGAGCCGCCCGTGATCATCACGGTCCCCGGCTCCGGCTACCGGGTCTGAGCGGCCGTGGCCGGCACACCCGCGCCCCCCGCGGCGCCCCCCAAGCCCACCTGGGACCCCCAGACGGCGCCCGGGGGCCCGCGTCCCTGGCTCCGTCCGACGATCCGGATCCGGCTCACGCTGCTCTACGGCGGCATGTTCCTGATCGCCGGCATCGTGCTGCTCTCGATCATCTATCTGCTGGCCGCCGAGGCGCTGGACAAGGGCAACGCCCTGCCGTTCAAGCTGCTGGAGGGCAGCTTCCGGCCGACGAGCAGCACCTGCCCGAACCTCACCGACCGCTTCTTCGAGAACCACGAGGAGTTCAACGCCGCGCTGGAGGTCTGCATGGACCACCAGCGGCAGCTGGCGCTGGACAACCTGCTGCGGCGCTCGCTGCTGGCCCTGCTCGGCCTCAGCGTGGCCGCGTTCGCCTTCGGCTACGCCATGGCGGGCCGGGTGCTCTCGCCGCTGGGCCGGATCACCCGCACCGCGCGCCGGGTGGTCGGCTCCGACCTGTCCCGCCGGATCGAACTGGACGGCCCGGACGACGAGTTGAAGGAGCTGGCGGACACCTTCGACGAGATGCTGAACCGGCTGGACCGGGCGTTCGACGCCCAGCGACGCTTCGTCGCCAACGCCTCCCACGAGCTGCGCACCCCGCTGGCGATCAACCGCACCCTGCTGGAGGTCCAGCTCTCCGACCCGGAGGCGGGGCCGGAGCTCACCCAGCTCGGCAAGACGCTGCTGGCCACCAACGAGCGCAGTGAGCAGCTCGTCGAGGGACTGCTGCTGCTGGCGCGGAGCGAGAACGAGATCGTCGACCGCAAGCCGGTGGACCTGGCGGAGGTCGCCTCGCAGGCGGTGGAGCAGGTCCGCGAGGAGGCCCGGGGCAAGGGCGTGGAGCTGCGGGGCGAGCGGCGGCTCGCGGTCGTCCTGGGCAACGGTGTGCTGCTGGAGCGCGTCGCCCTCAATCTGCTGCAGAACGCGGTGCGGTACAACGTGCCCGACGGCTGGGTGGAGATCTCCACCGGGCAGTGGGAGGGCGGGGCGTCCCTGGTGGTCTCGAACTCCGGTCCGGTGGTCCCGGCGTACGAGCTGGAGAACATCTTCGAGCCCTTCCGCAGGCTGCGCTCCGAGCGCACCGGCAGCGACAAGGGCGTGGGGCTCGGGCTGTCGATCGTGCGCTCGGTGGTCCGCGCGCACGGCGGCCACGTCAGCGCGGAGCCGCGGGAGGGCGGTGGTCTCGTGATGCGGGTCACCCTCCCCGTCTGAGATGCTGGCCGTGGTTCGCTTTGGGCGGAAATTCCCGGGACGGTCCCGGGTCTCCCACTGTGGAATCGCTCACAATCGCGATTTTCGGCCCCTTGACGCTCCGTGACCGCACAGGTCCCCGGAAAGCCGGGAAAATGCGGGTTTTCGAGACCCTTGATCACGGGAAGTACACGGGATGGCCCCGCGCGGCGCGGGAACACGACCGTGTACGGTCCCCTTCGCCATCCAACGTGCTCGCCCCTTCAGGGGGGCGGTTGGGTGTCGATTGAGTAACAGACCTTGATGTGAGGCAAAATCTCCGCCTCAGGTCGGGCACAAGACCGGCCCCTCACGCGTTACGAGCGCTGAGACACCAGCAGACACCCAGAGGGGGAGAGCGACATGGCGACGGACTACGACACCCCACGCAAGACCGATGACGAGCTCAACGAGGACAGCCTCGAAGAGCTCAAGGCCCGGCGCAACGACAAGTCCACGTCCAGTGTGGACGTGGACGAGTTCGAGCAGGCCGAGGGCCTGGAGCTGCCCGGTGCGGACCTCTCCAACGAGGAGCTGTCCGTCCGTGTCCTGCCCCGGCAGGCCGACGAGTTCACCTGCATGAGCTGCTTCCTCGTGCACCACCGGAGCCAGCTGGCCGCCGAGAAGAACGGCCAGCCGGTCTGCCGCGACTGCGCGGCCTGAGGCCGGGACGGCCGTGACAGGCTCCACGCCGTCCCGCAGACGTCGCATCCGGCGGCAGGGCTCTCCGGGTTCCCGGGAGGAACACGCGGGCCGTGAGGCCCCCGTGGGCGGCGCTCAGGCGCCCGCGGAACAGGACGCCCTGCCGGCGGACCCCGCCGGACGCCCCGACCAGGCGCCCGGCACCGCCCTGTCCCCGCGCCCGGAGCGGGGCCGCACGGCCTCGCTGGTGGCGGCGGCCGGACGGGGAGCGGCACGCGGCGGGCGCGGCCTCCGCGGCGGCCTCGCGCTCGTCTCCGACCGCATCATCGACACCGCACCGCGCGTCCCGGTCCGCGATCTGGCGGCGCTCCGCAGGCATTTCCCCGGGCTCGACGCCGAGGAACTGGCCGACAAGCTGGTGGCCGGAGCGGTCCGGGCCTCCTCCGCGGTCGGCGCGAGCGTGGGCGCGGCGGCCATGCTCCCGGCCCCGCCCGCGATGCCGGCCGAGCTGGCCGCCGAGATCGTCGGCGTCGCCTCCGTCGAGTACAAGCTCATCGCCGAGCTCCACGAGGTCTACGGCATCCGCGCCCCCGGTAACGCCACGCAGCGCGCCTACGCCTACCTCTCCGCGTGGACCGAGCAGCGCGGGATCGATGTCGCCGCGACGGCCGACGTCAGCTCCCTGCTCGGCGCCCAGATGCGCCGGCGGCTGCGGAACCAGATCCTCAAGCGCACCGTGCGCAACTTCCCCACCCTGGTCCCGTTCATGATCGGCGCCGCCGCCGGAGCCGTGATGAACCGGCGCGAGACGGCCGCGCTCGCCGCGAAGATCCGCCGGGACCTGCGCCGGCGCCAGGTCCCCTGGGACCAGCTCCCTCCCGGGCCGGACCCGGAGCCCGGCAGCCCGAAGTCCCTCCAGGGGCCGGACGGCGGGAGCCCGGAGGACGGCACCGCCCCCGGCGACGGCCCCCCGGACACCGCCGGCTGAGACCCGGCCCGCCCGGCATCCCGTCGGCGGACCGCCCGGCCCCGGCCCCGTCTCCGGCCCCGTCTCCGGGCGTCAGGACCGGACGGCCGCGAGCGCCGCGGCCAGCCCCTCCGGATTCCGGGTCGACAGATAGACGTACGGCGTGGGGTCGGCCGGGTCCGTGATCTCCACCCGCAGCGCCGTCGGGATGTAGCTGCGCAGCAGCATGAACGCGCGCGGATCGGCCTTGTGCGTGCGCCAGGCCGCCGCCTCCGCCCGGTCCAGCACCTCGGCCTCGCCCAGGGCCTCCACCGGGATCCGCGCGTCACCGGCGACCAGCGAGCCCGCGACCACCCGGATCCGCGCCGAGCCGTACGCGCTCACCGCCGCCGCCCCGAGCGCCCCGCCGGCGATCAGCGCGCCGAGCACCGCCAGGATGCCGAAGGGCGCCGCGGTCAGCGCGCAGAAGAGCCCGGCGGCGACGGCGGCGGCCCACCAGGAGGCGGGCGCGGTGAGGCGTTCCTCGTACGACTGCATGCTCCCAGCTTGGCACGCCCGCGCCGGGCCGTGACCGGCGCGGGTAGGGTCTGCACTCGTGAGTGGACCAACGACATCGCTGACGCCCCCGGCCGACGCCCGCCGGCCGGTGCGGCACCCCGACGCCCCCGCGCCCGGAGAGCTCCTCGGCTCCCATTACGACCGGTGCTTCGGCTGCGGCGGCGAACAGGCGCACGGGCTGCACCTGGAGACGCGCGCCGGCGAGGGCGTGGGCGTCACCGCCGTCTTCACCGTCAAGGAGGCCCACCAGGGCGCCCCGGGCCTGGCCCACGGCGGTGTGCTGGCCACGGCGCTCGACGAGACGCTCGGCGGGCTGAGCTGGCTGCTGCGCACCATCGCGGTGACCGGCCGGCTGGAGACCGACTATGTCCGCCCGGTGCCGGTGGGCACCGAGCTGCATCTGGCGGCGGAGGTGACCGCGGTGCACGGCCGCAAGATCTACGGCACCGCCACCGGCCGCATCGGCGGCCCGGACGGGCCCGTCGCGGTCCGCGCGGCCGCGCTGTTCGTGGAGGTGAAGGTGGACCACTTCATCGAGAACGGCCGGGACGAGGAGATCCGGTCGGCGATGTCCGACCCGGACCAGATCAAGGTCGCCCGCGCCTTCGAGGTGAACCCGTGAACCGCCCGCCGGTGGACGTGCTGCTGCGGCGGCTCGACCCCGGGGTGCCGGTCCCCTCGTACGGGCACCCCGGCGACGCGGGGCTGGACCTCGTCACCACCGAGGCCGCCGAACTCGCCCCCGGGGAGCGGACGGTGCTGCCCACCGGGGTGGCGATCGCCCTCCCCGACGGCTACGCGGCGTTCGTCCACCCGCGCTCCGGGCTCGCCGCCCGCTGCGGCGTCGCCCTCGTGAATGCGCCCGGCACCGTCGATGCCGGGTACCGTGGGGAGATCAAGGTGACCGTGGTCAATCTGGACCCGCGCGAGACCGTGCGGTTCGAGAGATTCGACCGGGTCGCCCAGCTGGTCGTCCAGCGGGTCGAGAAGGTGAGCTTCCACGAGGTCGCGGAGCTGCCCGGCTCGGCGCGGGGCGCGGACGGCTTCGGGTCGACCGGTGGCCACGCCGCGATGGACGGCCCCGCCGGGGGACATGATTACGCTTCGGTCGTGAACGACCGGGAAGGACAGTGACGTGTTCGGACGTCGTCGCAAGGGACGCGCAGACGCTGAGAACACCGCGGGCAGGGACGGTGCGGACACGGCCGCATCCGGGCCGGGCGGCGAGGAGCCGGAGGCCGCGGAGGAGACCGGGCAGCACAGAGTGAACCTGCCGCCGGCCCCCCGCCCCGACGGGCCCTGGGACATCTCCGAGGTGAGCAGGCCCGCCGAGGGCCGTGTCGACCTCGGCGGGATCTTCGTACCCGGGGTCGAGGGCATGGAGCTGCGGGTCGAGGTCGCCGGTGACTCGATCGTCGCCGCCACCGTCGTCCTGCGGGACAGCGCCATCCAGCTCCAGGCCTTCGCCGCCCCCAAGCGCGAGGGCATCTGGGGCGAGGTGCGCGAGGAGATCGCCGGCGGAATCACCCAGCAGGGCGGTGTCGTCGACGAGGTCGAGGGCCCGCTGGGCTGGGAGCTCCGCGCCCAGGTGCCCGTCCAGCTTCCGGACGGCAAGAACGGCGTGCAGCTGGTGCGCTTCGTGGGCGTCGACGGCCCGCGCTGGTTCCTGCGCGGCGTGATCTCCGGCCAGGGCGCGGTCCAGCCGCAGGCCGCCGGGCTGCTGGAGCAGATCTTCCGGGACACCGTGGTCGTCCGCGGCGAGCAGCCGATGGCGCCGCGCGACCCGATCGTCCTCAAGCTGCCGGACGACGCCCAGATGGTGCCGGACGGCGTCCAGCAGGACGAGGCCGACTCCCCGCAGGGCTCCCGTTTCGCGGGCGGCGCCGACCGCCTGGCCCGCGGCCCGGAGATCACCGAGATCCGCTGACGGACCCGGGACGGCGGGGAGCCGCGCCGACGCCGTCAGGGCGTGCCTCCCGCCTCCGGTCCGCCCGTACCGCCCCGGCCGGGGGATCCCCCGGCCGGGGCGGGTGCGTTCCGCACGGCCCCGGGCCGCGGTTGTTCCCGCCGCGGGTGCCGGAGCGGCCTCCGGAGCCGACAGAATGGGGCCATGGGACGGGGCAAGCTCAGGATCTACCTCGGGGCCGCACCGGGGGTCGGCAAGACCTACGCGATGCTCTCCGAGGCGCACCGGCGCGCCGAGCGGGGCACCGACGTCGTCGTGGCGCTCGCCGAACCGCACGGCCGGCGGCGCACCGCCGCGCTGCTGGACGGGCTGGAGCGGATACCCCGCCGGGAGCCGGAGGGCGGCGCCGGGGCGGGCGCGGGCGAGATGGACGTGGCGGCCGTGCTGGAGCGGCGGCCCGCCGTCGCCGTCGTGGACGAACTCGCCCACACCAACGCGCCCGGTTCGCGGAACCCCAAGCGGTGGAAGGACGTCGAGGAACTGCTGCGGGCCGGGATCGACGTGATCTCCACCGTGAACATCCAGCATCTGGAGTCGCTGGGCGACGTGGTGGAGTCCATCACCGGCGTCCGGCAGCACGAGACGGTGCCGGACGAGGTGGTGCGCCGGGCCGACCAGATCGAGCTGGTCGACATGTCGCCCGAGGCGCTGCGCCGGCGGATGGCCCACGGCAACATCTACGCCCCCGACAAGGTCGACGCGGCCCTCTCCAACTACTTCCGCCCCGGCAACCTCACCGCCCTGCGCGAACTGGCGCTGCTGTGGACCGCCGACCGGGTCGACGAGTACCTGCAGCAGTACCGGAGCGAGCACCGCATCCGCTCCACCTGGCAGGCCCGCGAGCGGATCGTCGTCGGGCTCACCGGCGGCCCCGAGGGCCGTACGCTGCTGCGCCGCGCGGCGCGGGTGGCGGCGCGCGGCTCCGGCGGGGAGATCCTCGCCGTGCACATCTCGCCGAGCACCGGGCTGGCCTACCCCTCGCCGAAGGAACTGGCCGGCCAGCGCACGCTGGTGGAGGACCTCGGCGGCACCTTCCACCACGTGATCGGCGACGCGGTGCCGGCCGCCCTGCTGGATTTCGCCCGCGGGGTCAACGCCACCCAGATCCTGCTGGGTTCGAGCCGCCGCAAACCCTGGCAGTACGTCTTCGGGCCGGGCGTCGGCGCGACGGTCGCCCGGGAGTCGGGCCTCGACCTCGACGTGCACATCGTGACCCACGAGGAGGCCGCCAAGGGGCGCGGGCTGCCGGTGCCGCGCGGGGTGCCGCTCGGCCGCTCCCGGAGCCTGGCGGGCTGGCTGGCGGGGATCGCCGGGCCGGTGCTGCTCACCGTGGCCCTCACGGCCCAGCACCCGCGGCCGGAGTTCGCCAACGACGTCCTGCTGTACCTGTTCCTCACGGTGCTGGCGGCGCTGCTGGGCGGGCTGCTCCCGGCGCTGGCCGCGGCCACCATCGGCACCGTGCTGCTCAACTACTTCTTCACCCCGCCCGTCCGCACGCTGACCGTCGCCGATCCCGGCAACGTCGTCTCCATGGTGGTCTTCTTCGCGGTCGCCGTCTCCGTCGCCTCGGTCGTCGACCTCGCCGCCCGGCGCACCCAGCAGGCGGCGCGGCTGCGCGCGGAGTCGCAGATCCTGTCCTTCCTGGCGGGCGGGGTGCTGCGCGGCGAGGCCGGCCTGGAGCCGCTGCTGGAGCGGGTCCGGGAGACCTTCGGCATGGACTCGGTGGCCCTGCTGGAGCGGGAGAGCGACGTCGAGCCGTGGCGCCGGGCCGGCGGCGTGGGGCCGGCCCCGGCGGCCTGCCCGGAGGACGCCGACGTCGACATGCCGGTCGGGGACCACATGATGCTGGCGCTGTGCGGCCGGGTGCTGCCCGCCGCGGACCGCCGGGTGCTCTCCGCCTTCGCGGCGCAGGCCGTGGCGGTACGGGACCGGGAGCGGCTGGTCGGCGAGGCGGAGCAGGCGCGGGAGCTGGCGGAGGGCAACCGGATCCGCACCGCTCTGCTCGCCGCCGTCTCGCACGATCTGCGCACCCCCCTCGCCGGGATCAAGGCGGCCGTCACCTCGCTCCGCTCCGAGGACGTGTGCTGGTCGGAGGAGGACGAGCGGGAACTGCTGGCGGGCATCGAGGACGGCGCGGACCGGCTCGACCACCTGGTGGGCAATCTGCTGGACATGTCCCGGCTGCAGACCGGCACCGTCACCCCGCTGATCCGCGACGCCGACCTCGACGAGGTGGTGCCGGTGGCCCTCGGCGGGGTCCCCGACGGCAGCGTGGTGCTGGACATCCCCGAGGTGCTGCCGATGGCCGCCGTGGACCCCGGGCTGCTGGAGCGGGCGGTGGCGAACATCGTGGAGAACGCGGTCAAGTACAGCCCCGAGGGGGTGCCGGTGCTGGTCGCGGCGAGCGCGCTGGGGGAGCGGGTGGAGATCCGGGTGGTGGACCGGGGGCCGGGGGTGCCGGACACCGGGAAGGAACGGATATTTGAACCCTTCCAGCGGTACGGCGACGCCCCGCGGGGCGCCGGGGTGGGCCTCGGCCTCGCCGTCGCCCGCGGCTTCGCCGAGGCGATGGGCGGCACGCTCGCCGCGGAGGACACCCCCGGCGGCGGCATGACGATGGTGCTCACGGTGCGGGCCGCGGGCGGCCGTCCGCCGTGCCGTCCGGACCTGCCCGCGACGGTGACCTCGTGAACCCGGCGGCGGACGGCGGGGCGTATGGTCCTCCCGGTCCGGAGGTCCCGCCCGCCCCGGAGCGGCGGAACGCCACCGGACGCCGGAGACGAGAGAAAGGCCGCACAGCCATGCCGCAGCCACCCGCACGGACCGGTCCGGCCGCCCGGCGGAGAGTCCTGGTGGTCGACGACGAGCCGCGGATCGTCCGGGCCCTCGTCATCAACCTCCGGGCGCGCGACTACGAGGTCGACACCGCCGCCGACGGCGCCACCGCCCTCCGCACGGCGGCCGCCCACCGCCCCGACGTGGTGATACTCGACCTGGGCCTGCCCGACATGGACGGCGTGGACGTCCTCCACGAGCTGCGCCGCACCAGCCGGGTCCCGGTCCTGGTGCTCTCCGCCCGCCACACCTCCGGCGAGAAGGTCAAGGCCCTCGACGCCGGCGCGGACGACTACGTCACCAAGCCGTTCGGCATGGACGAGCTGCTGGCCCGGCTGCGCGCCGCGGTCCGGCGCTCCGAGCCCGTGGCCGCCGCCGAGGAGACGGTGCTGGTGGAGACCGAGGAGTTCACCGTCGACCTGGCCGCGAAGCGCGTCAACCGCGGCGGCCGGGACATCCGGCTGACCCCGACCGAGTGGCATCTGCTGGAGGTGCTGGTCCGCAGCCCGGGGCGGCTCGTGGGCCAGAAGCAGCTGCTGCAGGAGGTCTGGGGGCCCTCCTACGGCACCGAGACCAACTATCTCCGGGTCTACATGGCACAGCTCCGCCGTAAACTGGAAGCGGACCCTTCACATCCCCGGCATTTCATCACCGAGCCCGGCATGGGTTACCGCTTCGAGCCGTGATCCGTCCGGCCCCACCCCCCGGTAGGCTGCCCGTATGAGTGGTGCTCCCCGCCCCGTGAAACAGACCGGCCGCTTCCGCCGGATGCTCGACCGGCTCTCCTCCACCCCGGAGGAGCTGGACGCCGACGAGCTCCGGGAGGACGCCCGGGAGACGGCGGGCTGCGTTCCCATCCGGGAATGCCCCGACCGCGAGGTCGTCAAGGTGACCGGTACGCTGCGCACGGTCACCCAGCGGCCCAGGGCGGGTGTGCCCGCCCTGGAGGCCGAGCTGTACGACGGCTCGGCGCCGCTGGACGTGGTCTGGCTGGGCCGGCGCTCGATCGCCGGTATAGAACCGGGGCGCAGGCTCATCGCGACCGGCCGGGTCTCGACCAGTCAGGGCCGCCGCGTGCTGTTCAACCCCCGATACGAACTCCGACCTCCCGGACAGGAGTAGCCGGTGGCGTCCTCCGACAAGCCGACTCCCACGACCGCAGCAGAGACCGACGGCGAGAGCCCGGGCCCGGACCAGGACTCCGCGGGGAGCCGGTCCGCCGCCGACACCGCGCTGCTGGAGGCGTTCGGCGGGGTGCGCGGCATGGTGGACACCACCGTGCCCGGTCTCGTCTTCATCCTCCTCTACACGATCAAGCGCGACATCCATCTGTCGGCCATCGCCGCGCTCGGGCTGACCGCGGTGCTCGCCGCCGTCCGGCTGATCCGGCGGGACACGCTCAAGCACGCCCTCAGCGGGCTCTTCGGCGTGGCCTTCGGCGCCGTCTTCGCGATGATGTCCGGCGACGCGAAGAACTTCTACCTGCCGGGGATGCTCTACACCCTGGGCCTCTCGGTGGTGTACATCCTCTCGGCGGTGTTCCGCTTCCCGCTGATCGGCCTGCTGCTCGGCCCGATCCTGCGGGAGAACCTCTCCTGGCGCACCCGCAACCCGGGCCGCTTCCGCGCCTACACCCGGGCCACCTGGGCCTGGGGCCTCATCCTGCTGGCCAAGTCGGCGATCCTCTTCCCGCTCTACTGGTGGGGGGACGCCACGCAGCTCGGCTGGGTGAAGGTGGCGCTCGGCATCCCGCCGTTCCTGCTCTGCGTCTACCTCACCTGGATCTTCCTGGCCAAGGCACCGCCGCCGATCGACGTGATCGCCGAGATGGAGGCGGAGGAGCGGGAACGCGAGGAGCGCGAGCGGGCCCACCACCGGGGGGAGGACGCCTTCGAACGGCTGGCGCACGAGGTGGTGGACGACGCGATCGAGCGGCTGTCCGGACCGGCGCACCCGGGCGGCACGCACCGTACGGACGGCGGGGACGGCGCGGAGCCGCCCGTCCGGCGCCGGCACGCGCGGGACTGAGCCGGCAGGGCGCTCCGCGCCGGAGCCCGTGACACGGCCGAGGGGCCCGGAAACCGATGGGTGACCATGGGTTTCCGGGCCCCTCGCGCGTAGGCCTGTGCCGTACGCGGCCGGCGGCTCAGCCGTCCTGGCGGCGTACGGACAGCAGTTCCTCCAGCCGCTCCTCCCGGGCCGGCGCCGCGACGAACAGCAGTTCGTCACCGGACTCCAGGGCGTCGTCCTGGCTGGGCACCAGCACCCGCGTACCGCGGATGATCGTGACCAGCGAGGTGTCCTCCGGCCAGTCCACGTCGCCGACGCGGGTACCCGCCAGGGCGGACTCCGGCGGCAGCGTCAGCTCGACGAGGTTGGCGTCACCGTGGCTGAAGCGCAGCAGCCGGACGAGGTCGCCGACGCTGACCGCCTCCTCCACCAGCGCCGACATCAGCCGCGGCGTGGAGACCGCCACGTCCACACCCCAGGACTCGTTGAACAGCCATTCGTTCTTGGGGTGGTTGACCCGGGCCACCACGCGCGGCACCCCGTACTCCGTCTTGGCGAGCAGGGAGACGACCAGGTTGACCTTGTCGTCACCGGTCGCCGCGATCACCACATTGCAGCGCTGGAGCGCCGCCTCGTCCAGCGAGGTGATCTCGCAGGCGTCCGCCAGCAGCCACTCGGCCTGCGGCACCCGCTCCACGGAGATCGCCGTCGGGGCCTTGTCGATCAGCAGCACCTCGTGCCCGTTCTCCAGGAGCTCGCCCGCGATGGAGCGGCCCACCGCGCCGGCACCCGCGATCGCCACCCTCATCGCCGTTCCTCCCCGGGGCCCTCGGAGAAGACCGCCTCGACCTTGTCCATGTCGTCGACGCGCATCATCACATGCACCAGGTCGCCTTCCTGCAGCACCGTCTGGGAGGTGGGCAGTATGGCCTCGCCGAGCCGGGTCAGGAACGCCACCCGGACGCCGGTCTCCTCCTGGAGCCGGCCGACCTTGTGGCCGACCCAGTCGGTGGAGACGTGCACCTCGGCCAGTTGCACCGCGCCGCTCGGGTCGCGCCAGAGCGCCTCGGCGCCGGACGGCAGCAGCCGGCGCAGTATCTGGTCCGCGGTCCAGCGGACGGTGGCCACGGTGGGGATGCCCAGGCGCTGGTAGACCTCGGCGCGCCGCGGGTCGTAGATGCGGGCGGCCACGTTCTCCACCGCGAACATCTCCCGCGCCACCCGGGCCGCGATGATGTTGGAGTTGTCGCCGCTGCTCACGGCGGCGAACGCGCCCGCCTCCTCGATGCCCGCCTCGCGGAGGGTGTCCTGGTCGAAGCCCATGCCGGTGACCCGGCGGCCGCCGAATCCCGAGCCGAGGCGCCGGAAGGCGGTGGGGTCCTGGTCGATCACGGCGACCGTGTGGCCCTGTTCTTCAAGCGTCTGCGCCAGAGCCGAACCGACCCGGCCGCAGCCCATGATCACGATGTGCATGAGGTCCTACCCCGCGCCTTCCCCTGCCGTTGTGACCTGGACACACATCGCCCATCATCCTTCCGTCCCCGCCGGGGTGCCACTGATCCGTCGCTGATCCGTACTGTCCCCGGCAACGCTACCCCTCCGTGTTCGAGCGGGACCCATCGCGTGCCCGGCCTCACCGCCGGTGTTCCCCTGGTGTTCGAATCGCGTCAAGGAGTTCCGCCATCCGGACCGCCCGCGCTGTTCTCCCTGAGCGCGGGCTTACGATCCTCAGCGTGTCCAAACTGACCGACGTGCCCAAGCGGATCCTGATCGGCCGGGCGCTGCGCAGCGACAGGCTCGGGGAGACGCTCCTCCCCAAGCGGATCGCACTCCCCGTCTTCGCGTCCGACCCGCTCTCGTCCGTGGCCTACGCACCGGGAGAGGTGCTGATCGTCCTCTCCGTCGCGGGGGTGTCGGCCTACCACTTCAGCCCGTGGATCACGGTCGCCGTGGTGCTGCTGATGTTCATCGTCGTCACCTCGTACCGGCAGAACGTGCACGCGTACCCCAGCGGGGGCGGCGACTACGAGGTGGCCACCACCAACCTGGGGCCGCGGGCCGGGCTCGCCGTCGCGGGAGCCCTGCTCGTCGACTACGTCCTCACCGTCGCCGTGTCGATCGCGGCCGGGGTGGAGAACCTGGGCTCTGCGGTGCCGTTCGTGGCCGAGCACCAGACGGCGTTCGCCATCGGCACCATCGTGGTGCTGACCCTGATGAACCTGCGGGGTGTGCGGGAGTCCGGCAAGCTCTTCGCGGTCCCCACGTACGTCTTCGTGGCGGGCGTCTTCCTGATGATCTTCTGGGGGGCCTTCCGCGGGCTGGTCCTCGACGACGAGATGCGCGCCCCGACCGCGGACCTGGAGATCGCCGCGGAGGAGCAGGGGCTCGCCGGCTTCGCCCTGGTGTTCCTGCTGCTGCGGGCGTTCTCCTCCGGCTGCGCCGCGCTCACGGGCGTCGAGGCGATCAGCAACGGCGTCCCCGCCTTCCGCCGCCCCAAGAGCCGCAACGCCGCGACCACCCTGGCCCTGATGGGCTCCCTGGCCGTCACCATGTTCGTCGGCATCATCGCGCTGGCCATGGTCACGGATGTCAAGATGGCCGAGCGACCGGCCCACGAACTGCTGCGGGACGGTGTCCCGGTCGGCGCCGAGTACCACCAGGACCCCGTCATCTCGCAGGTCGCCGCGGCGGTCTTCGGCGGGGGCTCGCTGCTCTTCCTGCTGCTGGCCGGGGCCACGGCGCTGGTGCTGTTCCTGGCGGCCAACACCGCGTACAACGGATTCCCGCTGCTCGGCTCGATCCTCGCCCAGGACCGGTATCTGCCGCGCCAGCTGCACACCCGCGGCGACCGGCTGGCGTTCTCCAACGGCATCGTGATGCTGGCGGGCGCCGCCGGCGTGCTCGTGTACGTCTACGACGCCGACTCGACCCGGCTGATCCAGCTCTACATCGTCGGCGTCTTCGTGTCCTTCACGCTCAGCCAGGCCGGCATGGTCCGGCACTGGAACCGCCATCTGGCGCAGGAGACCGCCCCGGCCGCCCGGCGCCGCATGCTCCGCTCCCGGGTGATCAACTTCACCGGGGCCTGCATCACGGGGCTGGTGCTCGTCGTCGTGCTGGTCACCAAGTTCACCCACGGGGCCTGGGTCGCCCTGCTGGGCATGGTGATCTTCTACGGGGTGATGACGGCGATCCGCCGCCACTACGACCGGGTCTCCGAGGAGCTGGCCGCCCCGGACGAGCCGGGCGACGAGGGCACACGTCCCTCGCGGGTGCACTCCATCGTGCTGGTCTCCAAGGTCCACAAGCCCACCCTGCGTGCGCTCGCCTACGCGAAGCTGCTGCGCTCCGGGCCGCTGGAGGCGCTGAGCGTCAACGTGGACCCGGAGGAGACCCGGGAGCTGCGGGCGGAGTGGGAGCGGCGCGGCATCACCGTGCCGCTGAAGATCCTGGACTCGCCGTACCGGGAGGTCACCCGGCCCACCATCGAGTACGTCAAGGGGCTGCGCCGGGACAGCCCGCGGGACGCGGTCACGGTCTACATCCCGGAGTACGTGGTCGGCCACTGGTACGAGCACCTGCTGCACAACCAGAGCGCGCTGCGGCTCAAGGGACGGCTGCTGTTCACGCCCGGGGTGATGGTGACCTCCGTGCCGTACCAGCTGGAGTCCTCCGAGCGGGCCAAGGCGCGCGCGAAGCGGCGGGCCGACTGGAGCGCGCCGGGAGCGGTGCGGCGGGGGCCGGCGGGGCCGGCCGGCACGGCCGAACAGGAGCCTTCCCGGCCGGAGTTCCGTACCGATTCCGGAGTGGACGGCGGCTCCCGCCGGGGGACGTAGACTGGAGGGCTGCGGTCGGCCCGTCCCGGCCCTTCCCGCCCGGCCTCCACCTCACCACCAGCTCAGGAGCATCCCCGCTGTGACGACACCATCCACCCCCTCCGCCTCCGAAGCCCCCTCGCTCGTCGGCGAGGAGTACGAGGTCGAGGTCGGGCCCGTCGCGCACGGGGGGCACTGCATCGCCCGCACCCCCGGCGGCCGGGTGCTGTTCGTCCGGCACACGCTGCCCGGTGAGCGGGTGACCGCCCGGGTCACCGAGGGCGACGAGAGCTCCCGCTTCCTGCGGGCCGACGCGGTGGAGGTCCTGGAGGCCTCGCCGGACCGGATCCCCGCGCCGTGCCCGTTCTCCGGTCCCGGCAAGTGCGGCGGCTGCGACTGGCAGCACGTGGCGCCGGGCGCCCAGCGGCGGCTCAAGGGCGCCGTGGTCGCCGAGCAGCTCTCCCGGCTGGCCGGGCTGACGCCGCAGGAGGCGGGCTGGGACGGGACCGTCGAGCCCGCTCCCGGCGACAAGGTGGCCAAGGGCGAGGTGCCGGCCTGGCGCACCCGGGTGCAGTACGCGGTGGACGAGGACGGGCAGGCGGGGCTGCGCAAGCACCGTTCGCACGAGGTACAGCCGGTCGACCACTGCCTGATCGCGGCGCCGGGCGTCAGCGAACTCGGCGTGGAGAAGCGGGAGTGGCCGCAGATCGCGGGGGTCGAGGCGATCGCGGCCACCGGCTCGAACGACCGGCAGGTCATCCTCACCCCCCGCCCCGGCGGCCGGCTGCCGATCGTGGAACTCGACCGCCCCGTCTCGGTGATGCGGGTGGAGGAGAGGGACGGCGGCGTGCACCGGGTGCACGGCCGGCCCTTCGTCCGCGAGCGGGCGGCCGGGCGCACCTGGCGGGTCGGCTCGGGCGGCTTCTGGCAGGTTCACCCCAAGGCGGCGGACCTGCTGGTGGAGGCCGTGATGCAGGGCCTGATGCCGCGCAAGGGCGAGATGGCCCTGGATCTGTACTGCGGCGTCGGCCTGTTCGCGGGCGCCATCGCGGAGCGGGTGGGCGAGGCCGGCGCGGTGCTCGGCATCGAGTCCGGCAAGCGCGCGGTGGAGGACGCCCGGCACAACCTCGCCGACCTGGACCGCGTCCGTATCGAGCAGGGCAAGGTCGAGCAGGTGCTGCCGAAGACGGGCATCACCGAGGCCGACCTGATCGTCCTCGACCCGCCGCGCGCGGGCGCGGGCAGGCAGACGGTCGCCCGGATCGCCGCCCTGGGCGCCCGCCGCGTCGTCTACGTCGCCTGCGACCCGGCGGCACTCGCCCGCGACCTGGCGTACTTCCGCGAGGGCGGCTACAAGCCCCGCAAGCTGCGGGCGTTCGACCTCTTTCCGATGACGCACCACGTGGAGTGCGTGGCGGTCCTGGAACCCGCCGCAAAGGGCCTGTGACCTGCTGATTCTCTGAATACCCGGGTTTCGGGCGGGTCGCGCGGCACATGATTCCCCGGGCGCACGACGTCGAGTGCCCCGCTTGCCGGGTGGACGCCGCCTGACCCGCGGTTCCGGCCCGTGGCATGGAGGACGTCGAGGGGTGGTCCCCGTCTTCCTGGAGTGGCGTACAGCAGTCCTGACGCTCGCCCGAGGCGCATTCTGATGGCGCGTCAACTTCTGGGGTCGAGGTCGGGGTAGGGGTAGGGGTCGGGGTCGTCGGCCGGCTCGGGCGGCCCCCTGTGTCCGTGGTGAGGCGAGCCGTCGCCGCTGGGTATGCCGCCCCTCGGCATCGCCCTGCACGCCGGTCCGGGCCGCACCCTCGCCTTCCGGTTCCGGGAAGGGTGCCGGCTCCCGGCTCTCGGCGGATTTCCTGTTCGCCGCCCCCCCTGTAATCAACTGCGTTTGTTTCATTGACATTTCACTCAGAAGTCGTACCTTGGGAGCGCTCCCATGGCGCTTCGCAACTCGAAGGAGTTCCCCCACATGCGCAATCAGAGCCCCTCAACCGGGCGTACCCGGTCTGCCCTCCGCCGGCCTCTCCAGGCGCTCATCATGCTGTTCGCCGTGGCTGTCGGCGCCCTGGCCTGGTCGGCCCCCGCCCAGGCTCACGGCACCATCGTCAACCCCGCCTCCCGCGCGTACCAGTGCTGGCAGACGTGGGGCAGCAACCACACGAGCCCGGCCATGCAGGCCGAAGACCCCATGTGTTACCAGGCATTCCAGGCCAACCCCGACACCATGTGGAACTGGATGAGCGCGCTCCGCGACGGCCTCGGTGGCCAGTTCGAGTCGCGGACCCCCAACGGGGCGCTCTGCAGCAACAACCTCTCGAGGAACGCCAGCCTGGACAGGCCCGGGGACTGGAAGACGACCAACGTCAGCAGCAACTTCACGGTTCAGCTGCGCGACCAGGCGTCCCACGGTGCCGACTACTTCAAGGTCTACGTGAGCAAGCAGGGCTTCAACCCCAAGACCCAGACCCTGGGCTGGGGCAACCTCGACTTCATCACGCAGACCGGCCGCTACGCCCCGGCGCAGGACATCAGCTTCAACGTCAACACCTCCGGCTACAGCGGACACCACATCGTGTTCGTGATCTGGCAGGCCTCGCACCTCGACCAGGCCTACATGTGGTGCAGTGACGTGAACTTCGGCTGAGCCGGAAAGCCGCACACGGCACCGGCCGCTGCCGGGCGCCGGTAACCCGCCGCCCGGCCGGCCGAGCTCCGCCGGGGCGGGGGACCCCTGTGGTCACCCTGCCCCGGCGGGGCTCCCTGCGCTCCTGGTGAGAACACACCCGATCGCGCGGCAGTCGCACGATGGCCGGCTCCCCGCCGTCTCGTCGTACGACTCCGGCACTCAACGGCCGGGGAGACCTCCGTCGGCCCACTGGCGCATCGCGGGCCGCCGGGAGTACCCGCGCCGCCCCGGCCTTCCCCGGCCGTTCGACAGCTCCCGGAGACCTCATGCCCAGGGACGAAACCCCCTCCCGGAACACACCTCGCTCACCCGGATTCGACCGCAGGGACTTCCTGACCCGCGCGGGTGGTCTGACCCTCGCCGCCGGCGCCGGTTCGCTGCTGCCGTCCGGCACCGCCCACGCCGCCGAGATCATCACCACACCGCGGAACGGCATGCAGGGCGGCTACTACTACGATTTCTGGACGGATGGTGCCGGAACGGTCTCCATGACGCTCGGCGACGCCGGCCATTACACCGTCCTCTGGAACGACTGCGGGAACTTCGTGGCGGGCAAGGGCTGGGCCACCGGGGGGCGCAGAACCGTGAAGTGGGCAGGCGACTTCGCCCCCTCCGGCAGCGGTTACCTGTCCGTCTACGGGTGGACCACCGACCCGCTCGTCGAGTACTACATCATGGACGGCTATGGCTCGTACCGGCCCGACTTCTCCGATCACAGGGGCGTCGTCGCCGGCGACGGCAAGACCTACGACATCTACCGGACGGTGCGTATCCCTCTGCCGTCCGAGGGCGTGGGCAACCAGATCATCCAGCAGTTCTGGAGCGTCAACCAGGGGGAGCGGGGCAACGGCGGCACCATCACCACCGGCAACCACTTCGACGCTTGGTCACGCGCCGGGATGACCTTGGGCAGCTTCACCGACTTCATGATCGTCGCGACCGAGGGCTACCAGAGCAGCGGGCACGCCGACATCTGGGTCGGGTGAACTTCCGCGGGCGGAAGGCGGACGCCGGGGCTCTGCTCACTCGGTGGCCCGGGTGGGTCGCCCGACTCCCTTCGTGATACCGCTCCGCCATCCGCCATCCGCCTCCGTCGCCGGCCCGTTCGTCGAGGACGTCGCGCAGGACACCATCGATGTACCGGGCATCGCCGGACGCCTGTCGGCCTGGTTCCCCGTCTGCCGGCAAGCCGGCCATGAGGGGACCGTCGTCGCCCGTGTCCGTGCTCCGGCCGGCCCGGCACCACCGTCCCAGCCTTTTCGTGGCGTGACGTGCGCGTTTTGGCGCAGAGGCCTCGCCGCGTGTTCCGGGGTCGGTAGCAACGCCTGTGAGAGGTATTGACGTCGTTCAACGGTTCCCTATCATTCAGGTTGCTCGATACTTCGACCATCGTTCGATATCTCGGACATGTCGAGTCGCTCCATCGCACAGCAGGGCATCTCCGGGTCGCCCCCCACCGAACGCCGAGCCGCAAGGGACCTGCCGCATGTGTGCATGTCATGGCCTCATCAGCATCCCCTTCGTCGCGCGCCGGGGACCGCCTCCGGCCTCGTCGCCGGCGCGGTCCTCCCGCTGACGGGAGCCTCACGTGCCGCGGCCGCTCCCGCCCGGGGGCCGGCCCGCGTCACCGCCGGGGAGTACGCGGGGATACGCGAACCCGGCGATCGGGCAGGACTCCGCGGACATCGCTATCGGCCGGCCCGCCCGGCCGGGCCACCGTGACGCTCGCGGACCGCCGCACACCGCACGGCAGTGCAGTGCACCGACAGTCCGGACAGCCTTTGACGAGGCCAACCGGAACCGCCCCCTCAAGGTTGGGAAACCCCCCATGCACAGAGGAAGTTTCAGCCGCAGGCATCCGTCCGCGGCGCTCGCCGCCGCGGTCGCGGCGGCCCTGGCCACGCTGGCGGCGCTGCTCGTCGCCCCCTCGGCTCAGGCGGCCACCAGCGGCGCCTTACGCAGTGCCGGCTCGAACCGGTGTCTCGATGTGGTGGACGCCGGCCAGACCGACGGCACGTCCCTGCAGATCTACGACTGCTGGGACGGGGCCAACCAGCAGTGGACGCTGACGGACGGCAATGAGCTGACCGTGTACGGCAACAAGTGCCTGGACGTCCCCGGCCACGCCACCGCACCCGGCACCCGGGTGCAGATCTGGACCTGTAACGGCGGTGCGAACCAGCAGTGGCAGGTGAAGTCCGACGACACGGTCGTCGGCGTGGAGTCCGGGCTGTGCCTGGAGTCCGCGGGAGCCGGTACGGCCAACGGCACGGCGGTGCAGATCGGGACGTGCGACGGCGGCAGCAACCAGAAGTGGACCGGCCTGGCCGGGACGCCGCCGACGGACGGCGCGTGTGCTCTTCCGTCGTCGTACCGGTGGGCGTCGACGGGCGCGCTGGCGCAGCCGGCGCACGGATGGGCCTCGCTGAAGGACTTCACCGCCGTGAAGCACAACGGCCAGTACCTGGTCTACGGGACGAACTACTCGGGATCGTCGTACGGCTCGATGGCGTTCAGCCCCTTCAGCAACTGGTCGGACATGGCATCGGCCGGCCAGAACGGGATGAACCAGGCCACGGTGGCTCCCACGCTGTTCTACTTCGCGCCCAAGAACATCTGGGTGCTGGCGTACCAGTGGGGTCAGTGGCCCTTCATCTACCGCACGTCGAGCGACCCCACCAACCCCAACGGCTGGTCCTCTCCGCAGCCGCTGTTCACCGGGAGCATCTCCGGCTCCGACACCGGCCCGATCGACCAGACGCTGATCGCCGACGACCAGAACATGTACCTGTTCTTCGCCGGTGACAACGGCAAGATCTACCGGGCGAGCATGCCGCTCGGAAACTTCCCGGGCAACTTCGGCTCGTCGTACACGACGATCATGAGCGACACGAAGGCCAACCTGTTCGAGGGCGTACAGGTCTACAAGGTCCAGGGCCAGAACCAGTACCTCATGATCGTCGAGGCGATGGGCGCGAACGGGCGCTACTTCCGCTCCTTCACGTCCAACAGCCTGAACGGTTCGTGGACCCCGCAGGCCGCCAGTGAGAGCAACCCCTTCGCGGGCAGGGCCAACAGCGGTGCCAACTGGACCAACGACATCAGCCACGGTGACCTGGTCCGCAGCAACCCGGACCAGACCATGACCGTCGACGCCTGCAACCTGCAGCTGCTCTACCAGGGCAAGGACCCCAACGCGGGCGGCGAGTACAACCGGCTGCCGTGGCGGCCGGGCGTCCTCACCCTGCAGCGCTGACCTCCCGGTTCACGGTGACCGTGATGTGGCGCGTTCCGCAGGCGCGTCGTGGGCGAGCGTTCACGGCGCGGTTCACCTGCTGACCGGCGCTCACCGCCTTCGAGGGACCCCAGCCGTGCGGCGGCTGGGGTCTCTCTCACTCCGCCGATCGGCGCGTGAGCCCCGTAGGACCGCGTCCGTCCTGGGGGCACTGGGGCCAGGCTCGCGGCCGCGCCGGAGCCTAACCTGAGCGGCATGACCACCTCGAAACTGGGCGAGTTCCTGCGGAGCCGGCGCGCGCGGGTGACGCCGCCCGACGTCGGTCTTCCCCAGGACGGACGGCGGCGCGTCCCCGGCCTGCGCCGTGAGGAAGTCGCGATGCTGGCCCGCATCAGCGTCGACTACTACCTGCGACTGGAGCAGGGCCGTGAACGGCACCCGTCGCCGCAGGTCCTGGACGCCCTGGGCGACGCGCTGCTGCTGGACGACGACGGCCGGCTGCACCTCTACCGGATCGCGGGTATGACCCCGCTCCCGCGCCACGAGGGCGGCGTCGAGCGAGCGGACCCCCAGCTGCTGGCGCTGGCCGACCTGTGGGACCGCACACCGGCCCTGCTCCTGGGCCGCGCGTACGACGTCCTCGCCGCGAACACACTGGGGCGGGCCGTCTTCCCCCATCTCCCACCCGGCGCGAACGTGCTGCTCACGATGTTCCTCGACCCGTCGGTCCGCTCGTTCCACGCGCACTGGGAGAAGGCGGCGGCCAACGCGGTCGCGGGATTCCGCTTCCTGGAGGGCGCCCGGCCGAACGACCCGCGGATCCACGAGGTTCTGCGGACGGCCTCGGAGAGCAGCCGCGAGTTCGCCGACCTCTGGCGGAGGCGCGACGCACGGGGCAAGAGCGATGCCGCGAAGGTCCTGCTGCATCCCGAGGTCGGCGAACTCACCCTGCGGATGCAGACCTTCGACGTGCGCTCCGCTCCGGGGCAGCAGCTGATCGTCTACCACGCCCAGGAGGGCACCCGGACCGCGGAAGCACTCCGCCTGCTCGGCTCGCTGGCGGCGACCGGCCACCCCGTACACCGGGACGACGCGCCGAAGCGGGCCGGCTGAGGGTCCGCCCCCGAACAGGCCCACAGCCGGCGTCACGGGCGCCGCCGTCCTGCTGACGGGAGGTTTCCGGGAGGCCCGGGGTGGCGACCGCGGCCCCGTGGAGGGTGGGTGCGCCGCACCCGGGAAGCGCTCACCCAGGGGGACGGCGGCCTGGCAGCGTCCCGCCGCAGGGCCGAGGGTGGACCCATGACCAGCAACGACACGCCCCGCGATCCGCACCCGTACGTCGGGATGTGGGTGACCGCGGACGGCCACATCCGCCAGGAACTGCTGCCGAACGGCCGTTACGACGAGGCCCGCGGCAACCGCCGGAGCGCCTACACCGGCCGCTACACCGTCACCGGCAGCCACCTCGACTACGTCGACGACACCGGCTTCACGGCCACCGGCGATGTCCGCGACGGCGTCCTCTTCCACGAGCACCTCGTGCTCTACCGCGAGAACGACCCGCGCGCCCGGGAGGGCACCCGGCCGTGACCGGGACCGAGCAGCGGGTGGCCTGAGCCGCCGGCACCGGACCCGCGAACACGCGGTGCCCGCCTCCGGACGGCGGCGCAGCGGTCGTCAGTACAACTGCCGGGAGACGTCCCGCCAGCGGCAAACCCAACGCGCTGCCACCCGATTGGTGCCGTCGCGTCGACCTCCGTCCTGACGCCTCCACGCCTGTTCTCCTGCTCACGGCTGCCCGAACTCCCTATGATCAGAGGACCTTTACGAGTGGGGATGCGTCCCCACGGCGTCGCGGAGGTTCGATGGATCCGGCCAGCGTCGGTACGACCGCTCGCATCGCCTCGGCGGTCGCGCGGCCCATCATTGCCAGACTCTTCGTCAAGGAGGGTCCAGGAGCCGGACTCGTCGACAAGCCGGTGCGTGTGTCGCGGTTGGTGAGCTGGGGCGAGAAGCGCAACCTGAACCAGCTCGACATGTGGAAGATCGCGCGCGAGCTGGTCAAGGTGGCCATGGAGGTGAACCCTCGTGAGTCGCCGATCGCTTCCGACGAACGCGAGGCCCTGGCGGACGCTCTCGCGGCGACGTTGAGCGCGCTGGGCGACCTGGAGATGGACGACGTCCAGGCGGTGCGGCTCGGTCGGGAGGAGCTGGCACGCCGGCTGAAGCGAGCACGTCCGGACGCCACCCGCGACCTGTCCGCCGACGCCACCACCCTGTACGACAGCCTCGTTGATCTGAGCTGTCTGCACATCCTGCACTTCTTCACCCAGCGCTCGACCTTTGTCGCCAATGCGCTGGTCACACAGACCCGCATGCTCGACGAGGTCCTGCGGGCGCTGGACGCGCTGGTGGACCGGATCCCCCGCCCCGGCAGCGCTGACGAGGAGTTCGAGACCCGCTATCTCGCCCACATCGAACGCAAATACGGCAAGCTCAATATCTTCGGCCTCGACCTCAGCGACCCCAACCGGGCCCGCTGGCCACTGGACACCGCCTACCTGAACCTGGAACTGGCCTCGCAACGTGCCGGAAGCTCTCCGTCAGCGAACCGTCAGCGTGTGGAGGAAGCCCTATCCGGCTGTACCCGGGCGATGCTGCGGGGGATGGCGGGGTCGGGCAAGACCACCCTGCTCCAGTGGATGGCTGTATCCGCCGCACAGCAAGTCTTCCCCGACGGGCTGTCGGGGCTGCGGGGCCGCGTGCCGTTCATGCTGCCCCTGCGTGCATTGGTCCAGCAGCCGGGACTGCCCCGTCCCGAGCAGTTCCTCGGCGCGGTCGGCAGCATCCTGCACGGCTTGCAGCCCGAGCACTGGGCCGACCGAGTGCTCGCGAGCGGCCGGGGCATAGTGCTCATCGACGGTGTGGACGAGGTCTCCGAGAGCGAACGTCCGGGCGTGCGGCGGTGGTTGCAGGATCTTGTCGACCTGTATCCGAGGACGTTCTTCCTCGTCACCTCCCGCCCATCGGCCGTGGATACGCACTGGCTCGCGGAGCTCGACTTCGCCGAGTTCAATCTTCTCCCGATGACCCGCCATGACGTCGACCGCTTCGTCGACCGCTGGCACGAGGCCGTCCTGACCACGCTCGATGAGCCCGAGGAGAGACAGGCGGTGGAACGCTGCCGCGATGCTCTGAGCACAACACTGCGGCAGAAATACGACCTGTACCGGCTGGCCACCAACCCCTTGATGTGCGCGCTTGTCTGTGCCCTGCACCGCGACCGGCTCACGCATCTGCCCGAGCGCCGCATGGAGCTGTACGCCGCCGCGCTGACCATGCTGCTTGTGCGTCGTGACAAAGAGCGCGAGATCGCCGCGCCGCAGGGGCTGGCACCAACGGAGGAGGCCCAGGTCCAACTGCTCCAGCGGATCGCGTACTGGTTGATCCGCAACGGACGCTCGGAGGCGGCCCAGACCACCGCGGTCCGCATCATCCGCGAGAAGCTGCCGGCCATGCCGCACCTGGCTCCGCCCGATCGAGCCGAGGACGTCTTCAGCTTCCTGTTGTTGCGCAGTGGGCTCCTGCGGGAACCGTCGGCGGGTACGGTGGACTTCATCCACCGCACGTTCCAGGACTATCTCGGGGCCAAGGCGGCCGTCGAGGCCGAGGACCTGGATCTGCTCGCCGAGTCCGGCCGTGACGACCAGTGGGACGACGTGATCCGCCTCGCCGTGGGCCACGCCCGGGACAGCGAACGCGCTTATCTGCTGCGGAAACTGATCGAGCTGGGAGACCTGACCACCGACCCGCGGCTGCGCCGGCGTTACCACCTGCTGTCCGCGGCCGCGCTGGAGCACGCCACCACCCTCGACCCGGCGGTCCGCGCTGCGGTGAACCTGCGGGCCTCGGCCCTCATCCCCCCGGCCACCACGGCGGATGCCGAGGAACTCGCCACAGCCGGGGACATCGTCCTGGACTTCCTGCCCGGCCCTGAGCGGTTGTCCCCGGAGCAGGCCCGGGCGACGGTGATGACTGTCGCCCGGATCGGCGGCGAAGCAGCGCTGGACCAGCTCGCCCACTTCAAGCGGGTCGCCGACCGCGACGTACGCCAGGAAGTCGCCCTGTCCTGGTCCTACTTCGACGCCCAAGCCTTCGCTGAGGAGATCCTCGACGGGCTGCCGCTGGACGACCTCACGCTGCACCTGACCGATCCCGAACAGATCACGTGCCTGGAATCGCTGGACCGGATTCCGCATCTCCTCCTCAGAGGGCAGCTGCTGACCACCGAACTCGTGGATGTCCTCGCACCGGAGAAGGTTCACTCCCTGTCGATCGCGCCGTCGAGCGCTGTGTCCATCACACTGCCCTCACTGGCCCCGCTGAGTGGCATGAGCCGACTCGCGATCGAGTCCTGCGACGTCATCACGGACCTGGCCGCGCTCGGCGAGACCTCGGCTGTGGAACTGTCCCTGCACCGACTGCCGGGCGAAGTGGATCTTTCCTTCCTGAGGTCGGCCTCGAACCTGAGATCCCTGACTCTGTCCTCTCAACACGGCCTCCCGCTCCCCACGGCGCCGCTGTCCCAGGTCACCTCACTCAAGATGGAAGGCGTCCTGACGGGAACGCGGGTACCGGACTTCGCGGTGGCTTTTCCCTCGCTGACCTCGCTCACCCTGCGCTTGACGTGCCAGAGCTATCAGTCGGCCGTCGACCTGTCGCCGCTGCACAACGTGCTGCGCGCACAGATCGACGTCACCCTCGTGGACGGCGGGAAGGTCCACGGGCTGGAGGCCCTGCCCACCGAGCGCGTCGTCGTACGGCACGAGGGGCGGGGCAGGCAGGAGGGCCGAACCTGGACCGGTCGTCTACGGCGGTTCCGTACATAGAGCGTTGGACGCGAACGCCCGGCCTGAGGGTGTGGTGATCTCGACCGCTGATCGACGACGGCATCCGCGGGTACGCCCTGGTACCGCTCACGGAAGTACCGTGTCGGCCGCCTTCACCGCCTCGTCGCCGGTACAGATCGCGCTGGGTGGGTGGCGGCGCGGATTGGGTCGGTACGCGGGCGTGACGGGGGCGGGTCTGTGCCGTTGGCCAGCAAGGCAAGTCCAGGAGGCGGTGCGGAGGGGGAGGCGGTGGCCATGGCGGCGGACAGCGGTGACGGTGCCCGGAACTGCGGCGACGGGGCGGCTGAGCTGCCCGACAGTCTGAAGACGTTCGGCGCGGTGCTGAAGGTGCTGCGCGAGGAGGCAGGGCTGACGCAGGAGGAGTTCGCACCGCGAGTGCGGTACTCGGTGCCCTACATCGCCAAGATCGAGCAGGGCAAGCGGTTCCCGCCGAGGGAGCTGCCCGGCCGCGCGGAGGAGCCCTTGGGCCATGTCGCCTCCCGCATCCTGGCGGCGGCCCACCGCAGCCTGACGCGCCGGGCCGGGCTGGCGTCCTGGTTCCGGCAGTGGGCGGGTATCGAGGAGGAGGCGCTGTCGCTGTACGCGTACGAGTGCCGGGTCGTCCCGGGGCTGTTGCAGCCCGAGCCCTACATTCGGGCGGTTTGCGGCAGCCGTCTGCCACCGCTGACGGACAAGCAGCTCGACGATCAGGTCGTGGCCCGGCTGGAGCGGCAGCGCCTGCTTACGGAGAGGGCCAACACCGCGTTCGGCTTCATCATCGAGCAATCAGTGATCGAGCGCCGTACGGGCGGTGAGGATGTCACCCGCGCTCTGATCGACCACCTGCTGGACCGGGCGCAGCTCCGGAACGTGCAGTTGCAGATCATGCCCCGGCGGCAGTCGTCACACGCGGGACTTGACGGCCCCCTGTACTTGGCCGAGACCCCTCAGAACGAGTGGGTCGGCTACTGCGAAGGACACCAGAGCAGCAACCTCCTCACCCATCCCATGCAGGTCAGTACCGTGCTTCAGCGCTATGGGAGTATGCGCTCGCAAGCTCTCAGCCCGGATGCATCCGTCAGCCTGCTTGAGCAGATGCGAGGAGCCCTATGAACGCCACAGAACTGGTCTGGTTCAAGAGCAGCTACAGCGGTACGAGCGGCGACAACTGCGTTGAGGTGGCCATATGCCACGAGGCCGTCCTCGTCCGCGACTCCAAGGACGTTGGGCGGCGGCCGCTGTCCATGTCCCCGGCCGCCTGGGCGGACTTCCTCAGCCACACCGCCAACTGATCCGCACATACTCACCATCTGTGCGGCGGGGTCGGCCTCGGTCCCGCCGCACAGATGTGTCGAGACAGCTCTGGCTCCTGCTGCCACGGTCCGGGGAAGTGCGGCAGCGGGCGCCCGGTCGGGCGGCAGTGCGGGAAGTCCTGGACGGAGCAGCCTGACCGATCGATTCCAAGGGGGCGTACCAGGACGTTCCTTGTGCGCGCGGTCGCTCCGTCATGGTCGCTCCGCGACGGACCGGCTCCGGTCGGGAATGCACGGCACGACCCGGCGCAACGGACCGAGCGCCCGACTGCCGCGCGGAGTGCCGATGCGGCGGTGGTGGGCGGCGAGGAGACGCGAAAGGTGATCCACGGCGTGGCGTGGGACATCGAGCGTGGACCCAGGGGTGACCGACGTGAAGCCTCTGGTGCAGCGGACGATCTTGTGGTGACACCTGTCCTGCCAGGGGGCTTTACGTCTTTCTGTGGGCGGGTGCAGCCTGCGCGGCCTGCTCACGCCGGAGTGGTTCATGCCGCTTCGCGTAGATCTTTCGCTGAGAAGACGCCAGTGAGCGGTCCTCCGACACGATCAGCTCATGCCCCTGCACGATGAGAGAGGTGCAAATTGAGCAGGTTGATGGATGCGTACGAAACGAAAGTCTCTCCGGACCACCAGTTGTTCGGAGTGGTTGACGCAGGTGTCGACAGAGATTTCCCGGACCCGGATGACACGAAGTGGCTGCTGTCCATGCCGGGCATGGTGTACCTGCAAGTACCCAGCCAGGTGTTCTACGCCGCGCTACGGCTGGAGAGCTGGTCTGCGACGCCCCCGGATGGTTCCGTCGAATGGTCCGGGCAGGAAGAAGTGGAGGTCGAACTTCCCACGGGTGGACTTGCGGTCGAGACCATCGACGGAGGATTGGCGAACATTCCACTCGTGTTGCCCTCTCCTGGCCGGTACAGGATGCGGTGGACATGGGTGTTCAATCGTGAGCATGCGCCATTCTTCTCGCCCGTGAGAGGGGTGGGGGATATCCATATACCGGGCGGCCATGAGGGGGCTTTGGGTGAGAGTCAGCAGTTCTGCTTGGTGCAGATCTGGCGCGTCGGCCGGGGGAGTCGCCGCTGAGAAAGGTGCGGGGCCGATCATCGCGACCCGCGACAACTCGTTGGAGTACCGCCCCCGCGACGGGGCCCGGGGGACGATCTTCCGGTCGAAGAAATCGTGGCCGCGCGACATGGCGGAACGCATCCTCGCAACGCCGTCATGTACAGCATCGGCTGCATGAAGCATCCGGAGGTGCACCTCGGAGTCGGCAAGCTTGTCGACATCGGCGTTCTGCGACTACCGCGAGGGTTTACCCCATGGCAAAACCAGGGGCTGACGCCCAGATGTCCTGCGCAGGACAGAGTTTCACAAGACCGATGTCACCGTAGCAATGACCATTAAGGGGGAGTCTGTGAAGCGACGCGTACTCGGGCTGCTTGGCGCAGCCTTCAGCACGGTGCTGATCGCCACCACACCGGCCTCAGCGCATGGCACGAACGACTGGGTACGGACCACTCAGGGCGCGCCCGCGGGATGGGCCCACAGAACCGCGAAGAGCTATGTCGGTGGTGTCGAGCAGGAGACGGACATCTACTGGCAGGCCAACGGCGAAGTGTGGATCGAAAGCAAGGTGTGGGACAGGGCGACCGACGGCTACTGCGCGGCTGTCCAGATCCGCTACGAGATCTCCGAGCGTCCCGGGCAGTGGGCAGGCCACTGGCACTACCGCCCCGTCGGCGGCGCCCTCGACTGCGCATACCTCGAATCCCTTCCCCAGTACAGCTACAGGTGGATGGCGCGCCATGCCACCCGCTCCGTTGCGGCACGGGCCTGCCACGCCGACTCGAGCGGCAAGATCATCGAATGTGAAGGGAAATGGCACTGAGGGGGTCGTATCTCCTTCATTGAGGCTTTGCCGTGCGCCCTGCAGAACAGCAGGAACACCGCTGCGTCACGGTGTCCCCTCCTGTTCTGCTGGGCGCACGGGAAAGCCTCACTGCGTGCGGTTCCCCTGCTCTGGGAAGTCCTTGCACGCTACAACGCCCCGCACACAGGAGAGCTCGCTCTGCACCTCTCCCAGCTTGCCCTGGCACTGGCCGACGCCAACGAACCGGAGGAAGCGGCAGCAACGGCACGGCGGGCCGGCCGTGCCGGTCCGTGCGGCGACGGTCCCGGTCGGCGCTCGCGTGGGGCGGAGGCAGGGACCGAGACGCTGTCATGTCACCGTGAGCCGTCCAGCCGCATGAGGACGGAGTATGCGGACTCGGCCCGGCGGGCCGGAACGGCATCGGGGTGTGCGTGGTTGAGAAAGCTGCGGGTCCCGCCGTGGTGGAGGATCCGGCCGTCGTCCATGAGGGTGACCGTGTCGGCTTCGTCGGCGAGGTCGGCGATGTCATGGGTCGACATGAGCACCGGGGTCTCCGCCGCGACCTCCCGCAGCACATCGCGGAAGACCGTGCGCTGGTGCGGGTCGAGCCCGGCCGTCGGCTCGTCCAGCAGGATGACGCGCGCGTCGTGGGCGAGGGCGCAGGCGATGCCGGCACGGCGGAGCTGTCCGCCGGAGAGCCTGGCCGTCTTCTGCCCGGCCTGCTCGGCGAGTCCGACCCGGTCGAGGGCGGCTGCGGCGCGCTCCCAGGCCCGGGAGCGGCTCTCGCCCTTCAGCCAGGCGACGTAGGCCACGTACTCGCGGGCCGTCAACTGACGTGAGGTCGGGACCCGTTGGGGGAGCCAGGCGACGTGGCGGCGGTACTCGCGGCTGGCGGAGGTGAGGTCCGAGTCGGTGAACAGGACCCGGCCCGCTCTCGGGCGGACCGTGCCGGCGAGCAGAGCCAGGGTGGTGGACTTGCCCGCGCCGTTGGGGCCGAGCAGGATCGTCAGGCCCTTCCCGGGGACTTCGTAGGTGAAGCGGTGCAGAACGGGGCGGATCCAGCGGTGATAGCGGAAGGTGACGCGGTCGAGCAGCAGAGTCATCGGTCGGTCCTTGGTGTGCAGCAGATGAGGGAGAGAATCCCGGTCAGGAAGACGAGGGCGGCGCCGACGGCGGCATGCGCGACACGGGGTTCCTCCGCGACGATTACCCAGGGGTAGGGGTCGTTGCGGCTGCGGCCCCCGAGGAACAGGGACTGGATCATCCAGAAGACCGGTGGCAGAGCCGCGCGGTGCCCGAGCAACGGCCAGGCGCCCAGGGCGAGTCCGCAGAAGAGCAGGTTGTTCCGCGCCACCGCCCACATCGCCTCCTGCCCGAGGAGTGACATCGCCGCGGCCACCGCCGTGGCCAGCAGCGCGAAACCGGACACCAGCGCGATGTCCCGCGCGTGGAGCCGGCGGACGGCGGAGCGTTCCACCGAGGGCATCCGCCTCTCGAGGCAGACGACGAGGACGACGGCTGGGATGAGACAGACGAAGTTGCTCAGCTGCGTCGTCGCGTAGCTCCCCACGAACGCGGGGAAGACGAGGATCACGTTCAGGGTGAGTCCGGTGCCCACGGCAAAGCCGATGAGCGCACCGGGCAGCAGGCCGAAGGCGCCGCGCTGGCGCAGCCACCAGTTCATGCTCACCGACCTGCCCGGCAGGCGTGCCGGAGCTGTCCGGCGTACCAGGTTCTCTGTTCCCGCGGCGGAAGGCCGCCCACTCGGGCCATCTCGGTGAGGAGTTGCCCCTTGCTCTGTCCCTGGCCGAACCCTCCGGTCTCGCGGGAGAGCCAGGCGAGGTACTCGCTCTCCACACCGGCTGTCCGGGCGGCCCAGAGGGTGGGGTAATGGAGGGTGTTCCAGTCCGGTTTTTCGCAGGGGAAACCGACGACGGCGATGGCTATGTTCTCCCGGAGGACCTGGTCCGCGCTCCCGGGCACCAGGTCGAGAGTCCAGTGTTCCCCTCGGGTGTCGGTCTGCCGCACATCGGCCACGGTGCGGTCGGTGACGCGGTCGGGCTCCTCGGAGATGAGCCCCCGGGCGCGCAACCGGTCCGTCATCGCGGCGAGTCCGTCCTGGACCTCCCCGATGTGGGCGGAGCCGGCCGACGGCAGGCAGACCTCGGGCGCGCTCCCCGCACAGGTGACCGGGGCCAGGCCCTTGGCGGCCGGGGCCGTCGCGCGCCAGTCCTTGGCGATGCCGTACGCGCCCAGCAGGCCCCCGGCGGCGATCGCCAGGGCCGCGGCGACCGAGGCGGCGCGGATCCGCGAGGGTCCTGCCACAAGGACACCGGCAACGGCCAGGCACACCGTTGGCAGCAGCGCGGCAGCCGTCATGGCCGACGAGTACGTCTCACCGAACCCCACCCAGGCGATGGACCCGGAGACGTGGCGCGGCCAGTAACTGTTCGCCCCCAGGGGGAAGCTGATGCCGATGAAGACCACCACGGCGACGAGCGGGGCGGAGTACAGGGCGTGGAGCCGGCGCCCGATGACGAAGCCGATGACCGCGTGCGCGGTGAGCAGGACGACGACCATCCCCATCAACTGCAGCACATACAGATCGGGGAGGACCCCGACCACCCACAGCCCGCCCGCCGTGACCCCGGCGGTCAGCAGCGACAGCGACAGCACGGTGATGAGAAGGGGCTGAACCGCGATGCGCCAGGTGGGGCGTGCGGCACCCAACTCCCAGGTACCGAGGGCGCGAAGCCGGGTCGCCTCCACGGCGGCCAGGGCCGCCACCGCCGCGGCGGCCATCGGAACCGGGGCGTGCACGGCGTACGAGGCTGCCTGCGCGGGCCAGGGCACGGCGATGAGCCGGTCGATGTTCCGGGTGCTCGTGAGGAAGAGGTAAGCGAAGAACAGACCGAGCACGGGGAAGGCGAGCACGGCCGGATGCGTGCGAAGAGCGGAGGAGAAGCGCATGAAGCCTCGCATGGAGAACGGAACAGGGCCGCCGCACGCGGTGCGCACGGCGGCCCGACAGGATCAGTCAGTCAGCCTTGGTCGTGTCCACACTGGCTTTGTCAGCTACTCCGGTGCAGGCCCGCACCCTGTACCGAGCTTATCGATCTCGAAGTAGGAGCTGTCATGGGGCAAGCCCGACTGAGTGGCGTGGGGCGGATGATCTGCCCTGCGGCAACAGGTCCGTTCCGCACGGCACGTTGCCCAGTCCAAGGCGTGCTGCGCGCTTCCGGACTTCAGCTTCGGTCCGCCGCCCGCCCTCCCGGAAACGCCTCGCCGTCTCGCCACGGCCGCGGACCGGCTCGCGGACTTCGAGAGCGCCCGCGCGGTGCTGTCGGAGCCCGTGCGCCTCGTCGACGTGAGGGCTCCGCCTGAACTCCGGATCATCGGCCCGCCGGCCCGGTTCACCGCGGCCGGGCAGCACCGTCGATGTCAGTGCCCGCTCATAGAGTTCAAGCACTACTCGGGGAGCAGCGGAGGGGGAGCGGAAGCGTGTCCGCCAACAAGATCCAGCACAAGGTGAACCACGTCGCGCTGGTCGTGGACTGTTCGGGGTCCATGTACCAGCACCAGAGTCAGCTCATCCGCGTGGTCGACGAGTTCGTGGCGGGCCTGAAGGCCGAGTCGGACAGCCTCGGTCACGAGACACGGATCAGCCTGTACTCCTTCGACCACCGGGTGGAGAACCTGGTCTGGGACATGGACGTGAAGCATCTGCCGTCCATGCGGGGTCTGTACAAGGTCAACAACGGTGCCACGGCTCTGATCGAGGCGTCGCTCAAGTCGCTGGACGACCTGGGTCACATCTGGGAGGAGTACGGCGAGCACAGCTTCCTGCAGATCGTGGTGACGGACGGCGAGGAGAACGCCTCCGGCGGCGACCGGCGGCACGACGGCGACATGGCCATCCTCGGTCCCTGGCTCGACAGGATCACGGCGAAGATGGGTTCGCTGCCCGGCCACTGGACGTCCGCGATCCTCGTCCCGAACTCCCTGGCGAAGCGCACTGCCCAGAACTACGGCTTCCCGGCCGGCAACATCGCCATCTGGGACGCGGATTCGCACGAGGGGGTCGAGGAGGCGATCGGCACCGTGCGCGCCGCCGCCACGAGCTTCCTCCGGGGCCGTGAGCAGGGCGTGCGCGGCACGAAGAACCTGTTCGCCGTCGGCCAGGACATATCGGTGGACGAGGTGCGGGCGACCCTCGAGCCGATACCGGCCGACCGGTACCGGCTCCTGAAGGTCGACAAGGAGATGGAGATCCGGCCCTTCGTCGATTCGCATCCGGGCGTGAGGTACGAACGCGGGGCGTGCTACTACCAGTTGGGGGCCAGAGCCCTGGTGCAGCCCAACAAGGAAGTCGTCGTGGTCGAGAAGGACACCGATCGCGCCTACACGGGCGACGCGGCACGCAGCCTGCTGTTCGGGACGGGGATCCAGGGGACCGTCTCCGTGAAGGCGGGGAACAACCCCAAGCTGGAGGTGTATGTGCAGAGCCGTTCGGTGAACCGGAAGCTCAAGCCGCGGACACGGCTGCTCATCATGTTGTGAGGCTCGCCTGCCCCGAGTCGCCCCGAGCTGCCCCGTCGTCAGGGCGACGGGGCAGCTCGGGCGGGCCGGTGCGGTGTCACCAGTTCTTGTACCGGACCTCGCCGAGGCCGCAGAAGGTGCAGCCGGGGCTCAGGAAGTCCTCCGTGCGCCGGAACTCCTCGTCGGCCAGGCGCCAGCGCAGCCAGGCGGTGATGATGTGCCGGCCGTTGCGGGTGGCGTAGATGTGGTCTGTGCCGTCGAGGACGTTGAACCACACCGGCACATCGGTGTTGGTGTAGTCGCGTTCCATGTTGGCGGTGGCGAAGTCCTCGTCACCGCCGATGTACAGGGCCGGCTTCCGCAGGTTGTCCGGGCCGTCGCCGTCGAAGGAGCCGCCGGCCACGTGGATGGTGGTCTCCAGCCGCGGCTCGTCGGCCACGTCGAAGGTCCCGATCGACCCGCGGGAATGGCCGCCGAAGGCCACCTCGGAGGTGTCGAGGTCCTGGTACAGCGGGCTGCCCGGGTCGGCGTTCCGTTCCTCCAGCCAGTCGAGGGCGTCGACCATGTAGGCGCCGCTGCTGGAGGAGACCTCGCTGTAGACGACGAACCCGTGCGAGGACCAGAGGCGCAGCATGTCCTCGTAGTCGGCGGGAGCGGATCCCGCCCCCGGGCCCCAGACGAGGATCGGGTGGTCCACACCGTCCCGGCCGGCGTCCGACGGGTACACCAGCCACCCGTCGTCGCCAGGGCCGGCGCTGCTGTCGACGGTCACCGCGTACGGCCCGGGCTCCGTGACGTCGTCCACCGGGGGCAGCGATCCGGGCGGCGGGTCGGTCGGATCCCCACCGCCCGCGGCCTCGACCAGCACGTCGTCAACGGTCAGCGTCTCCAGGGCGCTGCTGGCGTCCAGGGAGAAGCGCAGCCGCAGGTCGCGGCCGTCGGCCGAGGCCGGGAGGCGGAACGACGCCGCACCCGCGACGGTGCGCGCCGATTCCAGTGCGGTGAACGAGCCGCCGTCGACCGAGTAGGCCGCGGTGAAGGACTCGCCGAGGTCCAGCCCGGACGCCGACCGGGTGTAGGAGACCGTCACGCCGCTGTATCCAGCCAGGTCGATGGGCGCGGACGTGATGGACGGGTCGGTGAACAGCGATCCGCTCAGGCGCGCGCCGTAGGTGCCGGCCCGGGCGGAACCGGAGGCGGTGAAGGTGCCGAGCCCGTCGGAGAAGTCCTCGCTGTAGACCGGGGTGGCGGCGGCTGCTGGGGGCGTGAGAGCGCCGGCGGCACCCACGGTCATGATGCTGAGGGCCACGGCGCCGAAGGCTCGCAGGCGCCCGCGGAGGCGAGTCATGTCTGGTATCCCTTCTG
Organism: Streptomyces sp. S07_1.15; assembly: GCF_020739505.1. NCBI lineage: Bacteria > Bacillati > Actinomycetota > Actinomycetes > Kitasatosporales > Streptomycetaceae > Streptomyces > Streptomyces sp. S07_1.15. Next base: position 1,693,055 of record NZ_JAJBZK010000001.1, on the reverse strand, counting down.
CCCGCGTCGGCTGTCCGCGCCGACGCATCGTGTCGGTTGCGCGAGTTGTGCCTGCCACCGATCGCCGAAAGATGGTTCGGGGATCGGCCCGGGCCGCATTCAAGTGGGAGTCGCGGGGGCGGGCATCAGTGGAACCACCGGTGTCGCCGCGACTGGCGGTGGGCGGATCAGGCGGCCGGATCCGGAGTGTTGTCACCGAAGTGACAACTGGCGGCGCCTGCTCTGTCGTCCGATGAAGAGCCTCCACACCACCGTGGCGGTATCTTCACCTCGCCTTTGTCCCTCACGCGCAAAGGAACCACTGCATGGTGAATGGTTCTCAGCCACCGGCCGGCGAGACGACGGACACGACAGCCCTTGAGGCATCGGCGACCTTCCGGTCGCTTCCGGCCGGGCTTCACGAGCATCTGAGGCCGTTCTTCGAAGGGATCACCGAAGAAGTCGTCCAGGCCATCCGCAAGGAGATCCACGAGTACCACCGGCCCCGCGACGACACCTACAGCCACGTCGTCCACCGGGGTGTGGAGCAAGCGCTCCGCGGGTTCCTGGCCAGGATGGCCGAACCCGACACGGACTGGGAGGAGGTCAAGGCCACCTACCACCGCATCGGCAGGGGCGAGGCCGACGAAGGCCGCAGCTTGGACTCGTTCCAGGCTGCGCTGCGCGTCGGGGCACGCATCACCTGGCGCAGGGTCAACGCCCTGGTCGACGCCGAGGTGCTGCCCCGTCACGTCCTGGCCACGTTCGGCGAGGCGCTGTTCCTGCAACTCGACGAAATGGCGGCGGCGACGACCGTCGGCTACACCGAGGCGCGGCTGCACGCGGCGGGCGAGCTCCAGCTCCGCCGCACCCGGCTGATCGACTTACTGACGGATGAGGCGCCGGCATCCGTCGAAGCGATCACCGACCTCGCCCACAGCGCACGGTGGACCGTCCCGCGTGAACTCGCGGTCGTCGTCGTGGACCACGGCCCCGTACCAGACGCGGCCCGCCCCATCCTGCCGCCCGAGTTCCTCGGGTGCTTCGACGCACAGCCCGGCGTCATGGTCGTGCCCGACCCCGAGAACCCCGGGACAGTCCGGGCCCTCGGGGCGGTGCTGAAGGGACTGCGCGCCGCCGTCGGCCCGACCGTGGCGCCCGACGAAGGGGCCCGCTCGCTGCGGTGGGCCCTGGACGCCCTGGCGCTCTCCCGGCGCGGTGTCCTGCCCGGCACCGGGGTGGTGCGGTGCACCGACCACCTGGCCACGCTGCTGCTGTTCCGCGACGAGGCACTGGTCGACGCGATGGTGCGCCGCCGGCTCCAGCCGCTCGACCAGGTGCGTTCCCCCCAGCGGGAACGCCTCGCGGAGACACTGCTGTGCTGGCTCCAGTGCGGTCACAACGCCAGCGAGGTCGCCGAGCGGCTGGGCGTGCATCCGCAGACGGTGCGCTACCGCCTGCGGCAGCTGGACGAGGTGTTCGGTGAGCAACTGCACGACCCGGCGGCGCAGTTCGAGATGCAGCTGGCCCTGCGGGCGCTGAGCCTGCGGCCCGCCGCATGACCCGCCGAGTGACCCGTGCGGGCGACGCGGGCGGCGCGGCGCGGCCGCGGCCGGACGGACTCCGCGGCGGGCCGGACGGCCGTCCGGCCGGGATCGGCCACCGTGTGCCGTTCGGACCGACAAGATGAGGGGAACCAGCTTCCCGTCCGGAGGTATGGAGTCGAAGGAGAGGACGGTCCGATGGAGCCCCCCAGGGAGACCACACTGGGTGAGCAGCTTCTGCTGCTCGCGCTGGACGACGAGTCGGGGACGGAGAAGGAGTCGGCGAAGGTGGCCTTGGCCGTCTCCGCGGCCGCCCTGGTGGAGCTGGCGCTGGCCCGCCGGATCGACGTCACCGGCGACAAGGTGACCCTCCTCGATCCGACGCCGCTCGGTGAACCCGCCCTCGATGCCGCGCTCGCCGAGATCGCCGGCCGGGACAAGCCCGGCGGGACCGGGGACTGGATCAACCGACTCAAGGGCGACGCGGTGGCCGGAGCGCGCAGCGGCCTGCTGGACAAGGGCCTCGTCCGGGAGGAGCGGAAGAAGGTGCTCGGCCTCTTCCCCGTGCGCCGCTACCCGGAGGCCGACGGCTCGGCGGAGGCCGCGGTGCGGCGGCGGCTGGACGAGGTGGTCCTCGGCGACGAATCCCCTGACGACCGCACGGCGAGCCTGGTGGCCCTGCTGCACGGTGCGGGACTGCACCGGCTGGCCTTCCCGGACGCCGACAGGGCCGCGGTCAAGAAGGCCATGGCGGAGGTCGCGCACGGCCGGTGGTCGGCGGAGGCGGTCCGCCGCGTCATCGAGGCGGCGGAGAACGCCCTGACGGTGATCGTCACGACGACCGTGGTGACCACGACGACCATGAACGGCTGACGGCTGACGGCTGACGGCTGACGCCGGCGGCGGGCCCGGGCGGGGTCCGCCCCGTCCGGCGGCGGTCCCGTGCGCCCCTGTTCCGCACTCCCGGGGCCGGACAATCTCGGAGCAGCCAAGTCCGCTTGTGTAAAAGTGCGTTCGACGGGGGTCTCTCCGTTTGGGGCGCGAGGGACTGGTCACGCGTGGGGTGTGCTCCTGTGCCGTTCCGTGACCGGGCGGGCCGGATCCGCGACGGCACGGGGGCGGAGACCAACGACCGAGCCGCCACGGGGGATTTCGCACCAGGGTTTCTCCCGTGTTGCTGAAACGCACGACGTCCGCAGACAAGGGCGGGGGCTTGTCTTCCTGTGTTGCAGACGGGTATTCCGCCGGTCCCCGCGACCGGTTGATGCTGCGATGCCGAGGTATGCCGTCCCCGATGACGATCCGGGAATTGATGCGTATGCACGGAAGAAGTGAGTGCAGGACTCTGGTACCGGGACTGGGGGCCGAACACCTGCATATCCTCCAACTCCTCTCCCAGGGCTGCACCATGGCCCAGGTGGCGCGCCGCTTGGGCGTGAGTGAGCGCACGCTGCGCCGCAGGCTCCGCGTCATCTGCGAGCACGTCCAGGTCGACACCCCGGTGGAGGCGGTGGTGTGGGCGGTGCGCCGGCACATTCTCTGAGGCTCCGTGATCCCCTCCCGCCCTCCCGCCCTCCCGCCCTCCCGCCTTCCCGGCTCCCGCCCGGGCCGGGAGAAGCCGCCGGTGGGAGCGGTGCCGTCGATCGCCCCGCCGGGTGGCGTGCCCGGCGGGGCGGCGTGCTGCCGCCGCACGAGCGCGGGAGGAGGGACCGCGGCGCCGCGGCCTCCGCCCGGGTACGGCGCGTGGGCCGCGGCGCCGCGCCGCACGGTCCGGAGGCGGTCGGTGGCCGATGGCGGTCACCGCCGTTGCCCGCCCGCCGCGGGCCGCGATACAAAGCGACGGTGGAACGCTCAGGGAGAGAACTCTCGGAAATCGGCCCGTCCGTGACGTCCGCCGAATTACCGGTCGAAGAACCGGTGAGGCGGCTGATCGGCCGCCTCGGCCTCGGGTCACTCGACGGCTCGGAGTTGTCTTCGCATCCGGGCCGCAACGACAATTGGTCGGGGGTGACCGATACCGGTGCCGCGGTGTTCGTGAAGAAACTGAGAGGCGGTTCCGGAGAATCGCTGAGGCGTTATCGGCGCATCATGGCGTTCGAGCGGATGGCCGGTGACGCCCCGGCCGCCGTCCCGCACCCCGAGCTGCTCGGGGGCGACGAGGAGAACCGGCTGCTGGCCTTCGCGCTCCTGGACGATGTGCGCTCGGGCAGTGAACTCGCGGCCGACGACGGCTTCGGCCCCGAGCTCGCGCACACGGCGGGACGCACGCTCGCCGCCCTGCACCGCATGCCCCACCGGGCGGACGCTCTGCCCCGTCCCGATCCCCACCCCTTCCCGCCGACGGAGGACCTCCGGGAACTGCCGCTGCACGTCTACCTGGGCGCCACGGGCGCCTTCCTCCAGGCCTGGGGCCTGCTGCAGCGGGACCGTCCGCTCCTCGGCGCGCTCGAGCGGCTGCGGGCGTCCGAGGACGGCCGCTTCGACGTCCCCGTGCACGGCGACCTGAGGCTCGATCAGTTCCTGGTGGCGGACGGGCGCCTGTACCTGAGCGACTGGGAGGAGTTCCGCCTCGGCGACCCCGCCCGGGACATCGGCGCCTTCGCCGGGGAGTGGCTGCACCGTGCCGTGCTGCGCATCCCGGTGGACGGCGACGCGGGCGAGCCGCTCGCCGGGGCCCTCACCCACGAGCAGGTCGTGGCGCGCGGCAGCCGGGAACTGGGCCGGGTTGTCCCCCTCGTGGCGTCCTTCTGGCAGGGGTACCGGGAGGGCGGCGGACCGGTGGCCGGCGACCCGGGGCTCGCCGAGCGGGCCACCGCCTACGCCGGCTGGCATCTCATCGACCGGCTCATCGCCTCCACGCGGGAGAACGGCCGGCTGTCGGCCATCGTCCGGGCCGCGGCCGGCATCGGCCGCACCGCGGTGCTGGACCCGGGCGGTTTTGTGTCGACGGTCGGATTCGGGGAGGCGGCATGAGCACGGACACGGCGGCGACGGCAGCGGCGGTCACGGCAGCGGCGGCGTCGAAGAGCGCCCCGGGGCGGCTGTCCCCGGGGCTGCGCCGGGCGCTGGCGGCCGTGACGACGGCACCCGGCGCGACATCGGCGCTCGTCGAGGGGGAGGAGGTGACCGCCGAGTCGGCGGCCGTCCTGCGGCTCGCCCTCGCCCGCGTCCTGTACGAGGTCCTGCACACCGGCCGGGGCCTGCGGGACGAGGCGCCGCCCAAGAGCCTGCGCGCCCCCGCCTATGAGGAGAGACTGGCCGACGCCACACCGCATCGCGAGACGGTGGTGCCGGGGACCGACACCGGAGAACGGGCGCGGGGCGGCGGACGGCTCATGGAGATCGACGGGCTGCGGGTCGCCGTCCCCGACGCCGTCCGGCTGCGGGCCGGCGGTTCCTCCCGCGCGCCGGAGGGCGCCGGGGCCGGTCCGGGGGGCACGGGGCCGGCCGCGGAGGGGAGGGCGGACCGCCGCGCGGTACGTATCGCGCTGCCCGCCGCCCGGCCGGCCCTCTCGCCGGGCTTCTTCCTGGTGGACAGCGGTGCGGGCCGGGTGGGGCCGGGCGGGCTGCTGCGGGTGTACCTCCGCGTCGCCGACGCCGAGGCGGCCCCGGCGCTGTGGAACGCGGTGCTGACGCTGCTGGAGGAACGGTCCGCCGTCTACCGCGCCAAGATCATCTCCAATCCGGTGAGCCTGCCCCGCAACGACGGGATGGTGGTGTACCTCGACCCCTCCTCCTGGGGCGAGGCGCCCCGGATCGCCGAGGCGGCCGTCGCCGCGGGGGTGCCCGACGCGGTGCGCCCCGCCTTCGCGCACCCCCTCGCGCCCGGTGTGACCGCCGCCTGGGAACCGGAGGACGGCCGTCCCGGCATGACCGGGCTGAGCTTCGGCGAGCACCGCGCCCACGTCCTGGCCCGCTGCTGTGTGGAGGCCGCCCTCGACGGGCGGGAGCGGCCCGGGGAGGACGAACTGGCCGCCGCCTGCGCCGAGGCCAACATCGATCCCGCGGACCCGGCCCGGAACCTCACCTCGCGGCCCTGGCCCTGGCTGCCGCCCCTGGGATGAGGCCGCGCGGACGGCCCGCCATCCCGGCCGGCTTCCGTCCGCGTCTCCCGCCCCGCCGCCCGGCTCCCGCGCGCCCCGCGCCGTCCGGCAGACCGTCCTGTCCGGCAGACCGCCCCGTCCGCCAGACCGCCCCGTCCGGCAGACCGTCCCGACCCTCCCGACCGCACCGACCGCCCGAGGAGCGAGCCCACCATGGCGAAGGACCCGTCCGCGACGCCGGGGGAAGAGCTGCGCGTCTTCTCCGAACTGTTCCGCCGCCGGAAGGCGGCCGTCGGGAGTGCCGTCGTCCTCAGCCTGCTGGCGGCCACCGCCACGCTGCTGCTCCCGCTGCAGGTCCGGGATCTGGTGGCGGCCCTCACCGGTGACGGGCCTCCGGCCGGCCCGCTGGTGACGATGGCCTGCCTGGCGGTCGGCGCCGCCGGCTGCTCGGCCCTGGGGGCCTATCTGCTGGCCCGGGCCGGCGAGGGGCTGGTCGCCTCGGCCCGCAACCGGATCGCCGCGCACGTCCTGCGGCTGCCGCTGCGCACCGTCCGCCGGGAGGGTGCGGGCAATCTCGTGGCGCGGGTCAGCTCCGACAGCTCGCAGTTGCGGTCCGTGGTGGACGTGGGCGTCACCCAGATCCCGGCCTCGCTGTTCCTCACCGCCGGCACGTTGGTCGCGATGGGCCTGCTCGACTGGGTCCTGCTCCTGGTGGTGGTGTGCACCTTCACCCTGGCGGGCGCCGGCGTCACCCTGTCCGTGCGGGCCATCCGCAGCGGTGTGGAGCGCCAGCAGGGCGCGATCGGGGCCATGTCGCAGCAGATGACGGCGGCGGTGCTCTCCCTGCCGACCGTCAAGGCGTTCCGGGCGGAGCGCCAGGCCGCCGCCTCTCTGGAGCGCAGCGTGGACGACGCGGCCCGGGCGGCGGTGTCGGTGGCGCGCTCGCAGGTGATGGTGGGCCCGACGATGCAGCTCGGACAGCAGATCGCCATCGTGGCCGTGATGGTCACCAGCGGGGCGCGGCTGGCCGACGGGGTGCTCACGATCGGGGAGTTCGCGGCGTTCATCGTCTACCTGCTGCAGATGATCTCACCGCTGACGATGCTGGTCTCCGGCATCGCCCGCATGCAGACCGGCCTGGCCGCGCGGAGCCGTCTCGACAGCGTGCTCACGCTGCCCCCCGAGCACCCGGGCGCCACCGAGCCGGCGGCTCCCGTCCCCTCCGCCCCGGCCGTCACGTTCGAGGACGTGACGTACACCGACGCCGGGCGCACGATCATCCACGAGGCGGCGTTCACCGCGCCCGCCCGGGGACTGACCGCGCTCGTCGGGCCGTCCGGGGCCGGGAAGACGACGCTGCTGAGCCTGATCGAGCGCTTCCTGCCGCCGACCTCGGGCCGTATCGCGGTGGGCGGGCGGGCGCTGGAGGAGTGGCCGCTGGACCAGCTGCGCGGTCAGATCTCCTACGTCGACCAGAACTTCACCCTCATCGAGGGGACGGTGCGCGAGAACCTGCTGCTCGGCGCGGAGGACGGCCACCGCGAGGCCGAACTGTGGCAGGCCCTGGAGACCATGGGGCTGCGCGAGGCCGTGGAGCTGCTGCCGGACGGGCTCGACACCGAGCTGGGCCGCGCGGAGGACCTCTCGGGCGGCCAGCGCCAGCGGCTTGCCGCGGCGCGGGTACTGCTGCGGGACGCCCGGATCGTGCTCTTCGACGAACCGACGTCGCAGCTCGACAGCGAGAACGAGGAGCGGCTTCGCCGCATGATGCGCGACCTGGCCGGGGAGCGCGCCGTCATCGCGGTGGCGCACCGCATCTCCACCGTGCAGGACGCGGACCTCATCGTGGTGGTGGACGAGGGGCGGATCGTCGGCCGCGGCACCCACGAGGAACTGCTGCTGTGCTGCCCCCGCTACGTCGAGCTGGTCCGCGGCCAGGTCCTGCGCGGCGGCGGGGACCCGGGGCCCGCGCGGCGGGCCGGCGTGGGGGCCTCGCTGTGACGGCCGGTCACCCGGAGGGCGCGCCGCCCGGCCCGGCGGCTCCGGCGGCACCGGCGTCCTCGGCGGCACCGGCAGACGGGCAGGACGGGCCGGACGCGGAAGCCGCCGGCGGCCTCGCGCGGCTGCTGGTCGTCGGCACCGGCTCGGTCGCCGCCGCGCACCTGCCCTTCTGGGCGGGCTGGCTGCGCGGCGCGCACCCGCACCTGGCCACCCGGTTCGTCCTCACCCGCTCCGCCGAGCGCTTCGTCACGCGGGAGGCGCTGACCGCGATCGGCGGGGCGCCCGTTCTGCGGGACCGGTGGCCCGACGAGCCGCAGGAGAGCGCGCCGCACGTGGACCTCGCCCAGTGGCCGCAGGCCGTCGTCGTCCACCCCGCCACGTTCCACTGCGTGGCGCGGCTGGCGCTCGGGCTCGCCGACACCCCGGTGCTGCTGGCGCTCCAGTGCACCTCCGCACCGGTGGTCATCGCCCCCGCGCTGCCGCCCGGCGGCGCGGAGAGCCCGGCGTACGCCGAGCATCTGCGGCGGCTGGCCGGGCGTCCCGGCGTTACGGTCGTGCCACCGCACCCGGGCCGCAGTACGACCAGCGGCCGCCGGGAGGCCTGGGCCCCCGCCGCCTTCCCCGAGGTGGTGGCCCGGGCGGCCCGCGAGGCGGCGCGGCCGCGGGCCGCCGCGGACGGACCGCGCCGGCCGCCCGCCGCGGACGGACGGCCCGCACGGGGCCGGCAGGACCGCGCATCCGCAACCGAGGAGGAGTGCACATGACGACGAACGGCAACAGCAGCGCCTACGGTGACGCGCTCGCGGACGTGTACGACCAGCTCTACCCCGCCGCGGGGCCCGCCATCGACACGATGGTCGCCTTCCTGGAAGGACTGCGGCCCACGCCCGCGACGCTCCTCGAACTCGGCGTGGGCACCGGCCGGCTGGCCGTGCCGCTCGCCCGGCACGGCTACCGGGTGCACGGTGTGGACGCCTCGGCGGCGATGCTGGAGAAGCTGGCCGAGAACGACACGACGGGCACCGTCACCAGTACCCGGGGCGACTTCACACACCGCGTCGTGGACGACCGGTTCGACATCGTGCTCATCGCGCTCAACACGCTGTTCATGCTGCCGACCCAGGAGCAGCAGATCAGCTGTCTGCGCGGCGTCCGCGACTCGCTCGCCGACGGCGGCGTCGCCGTCGTGGAGACCTACGACCCGATGGTCTACCACCAACTGACCGGGCCCACCTCGCGGTTCAACCATCTGGCCCCGGACGCGCTGCTGGTGGACACCGTCCAGGTCAACCGCAGCCTGCAGAGCGTCCTGGTGGTGCACACGATCCTCACGCCCGGCGGGCTGCGCAAGGTGCCCGAGGTGAGCCGGTACGCCTGGCCCGCCGAGTTCGACCTCATGGCCCGGCTGGCCGGGCTGCGGGTGACCGGGCGCTGGAGTGACTGGGAGCGCGGCGAGGTCACCGACCACACCGACCGGCACGTCGTCACCCTGGAGGCCGCCGCGGACGGGCCCGCCGCGGACGAGCCCGCCGCGGCACCCGCTGCCCGGGGCTGAGGGACGGCCGGCGGAGCCGTGCCCCGCTTCGTAGTGGAAGCTTGACGGGATGTTGTGTTAACGCAATACTCGGTATCGTTGAGTCTGCATTGCGAAGGGTTCAGGTGATGACCGCAGCGCTCCAGATCGACGGGATCGGCAAGAGCTATGGCACACGGCGAGTCGTCGACGGCCTGACCTTCGGCGTCCGGGCCGGTGAGCTCTTCGGCTTCGTCGGCGGCAACGGCGCCGGCAAGACGACGACCATGCGGATCATCCTGGGCGTCCTCGCCCCGGACGCCGGCCGGGTGTGCTGGCAGGGGCGGCCGATCTCGTTCGCCACCCGCCGCCGCATCGGGTACATGCCGGAGGAGCGGGGGCTGTACCCGCGCATGAAGGCCGCCGAACAGCTGCGGTACTTCGGTGAACTGCACGGCATGACACCGGCCGCCGCCCGTGCCGCCGCCCGCGGGTGGCTGGAGCGCCTGGACGTCGCCGGGTACGCCGACGCGGAGGTGCAGTCCCTCAGCCTGGGGAACCAGCAGCGCGTGCAGCTCGCCGCGGCCCTCGTCCACGACCCGGTGGCGCTCGTGCTGGACGAACCCTTCTCCGGGCTCGACCCGGTCGCGGTGGACGTGATGAGCGACGTGCTCCGGCAGACGGCGGCGGCCGGGGTGCCGGTGGTCTTCTCCAGCCATCAGCTGTCGCTGGTGGAGGGGTTGTGCGACCGCGTCGGCATCATCGCCGACGGCCGGCTCGTCGCCTGCGGGACCGTCGGGGAGCTCGGCGGTCCGGCCGGGGACAGCCTGGTGGTGGATGTGCGCGGCGCCCCGGAGGGGTGGGCCGACGCCCTGCCCGGGGTGCGGGTACTCGGCCGGGAGGGCAGCAGCGTCCGGCTCGGTCTCGCCGACCCCGGGGACGACCAGCGGGTGCTGCGCGCCGCGCTGGCGGCCGGCCGGGTCGCCTCCTTCGCCTGGGAGCGGCGCTCCCTGGCGGAGGTGTTCCGCGACACCGCCGGCCGCCGCACGGCCGGCGCGGCCGCGGGAGGCGGCGCGTGAACCCCGCCACGTCCCGCGCCCCGCGATCCCCCGGGAACACCACGGCGGACGGGCCGGCCGGGGGCCGCTTCCCCGGGGCCCCGCTGTCGTCCCGCCGTGCGGTGGGCCTCGTCGCGCGGCGGGAGATCCGCAGCCGGACGCGGACGAAGTCCTTCGTGTTCGGCACGGCCGGACTCCTGCTCGTCCTCGGCCTCTACGCCCTCCTCCCGCTGTTCGCGCAGAGCGGGCCGGCCGTCGTCGGGCTCGACGACCGGGCCGCGGCGCTGCGCCCCGCCCTGGAGTCCGCAGCGCGGGAGGCGGGGGAGTCGTACCGCTTCGAGGAGGTCAGCCGTGGCGGGGCAAAGGAGCTCCTGCGGACCGGGGAACTGTCGGCCGTCGTGACCGGCCCGCCCGGCAGCCCCGGGCTCGTGGTCGAACACGGCGCCGATCCGGAGCTGCTGACCGCGGTGCGCACCACCGCCGAGCGGGAGCGCACCGTCCGGGAACTGCGCGAGGCGGGCGTCGACCCGGCGGAACTGGCCAGGAACGTCGGCTCGCCCGAGGTGCGCGTCACCGCCCTGGAACCCGCGAGGAACGGGGCGGCCGAGCAGTTCGTCCTCGTGCTGGCCTCCACCGGACTGCTGTACTTCTTCTTCGTCCTCCTCGGTCTGACGCTCGCCCAGGGCGTGGTGGAGGAGAAGTCCAGCCGGGTGGTGGAGCTGCTGCTCTCCACGATCCGGCCGTGGCAGCTGCTGGCGGGCAAGACGATCGGCGTCGCCGTCGTCGGGCTCGCCCAGTTCCTGCTGCTCGGCGGTGCGGGGGCCGCGCTGGCGGAGACGACCGGACTGCTCCGGCTGCCGGCCGCCGTCGGCGGCACCCTGCTCGCCCTGGGGGTGTGGTTCGTCCTCGGGTTCCTCCTGTTCGCCGCGCTGCTGGCGGCCGCCGCCGCGCGGGTGTCCCGCCAGGAGGACCTCCAGGCCGTCGTCCAGCCGGTGATGGTGCTGATCACCGCACCGTTCGTGCTGGGCCTCGTCCTGCTCACCGACGATCCGCACGCCCCGGTCATCGAGTGGCTGTCCCTGCTGCCGCCGTTCAGCCCCGTGCTGATGCCCGCGCGCATGGTGCTGGGCACGGCTGACGCCTGGCAGGTCGCGCTGTCGCTCCTGCTCGCCGGGGCGGCCCTGGTCCTGCTGACCCGGCTGGCCGGCCGGGTGTACGCCGGCAGCGTGCTGCACAACGGAGCACGCCTGAGCATCAAGGAGGCCCTGCGCAGGCGGTGAGACACCGGGCACCCGGTGCCCACCGCCCCCCGTCACCACCGGCGCCGCGGCCGTCGTCCGGCCCTGCCGCCGCGCTCTTGATACCCACCACTCCATCCGGAGGTCACACCGTGGACATCGTCCTGTGGATCGTCATCGGTCTCGCCCTGTTCATCGCCGTCGCCGCGGGCATCAGGGCGAACCGCCGCCGCTGACCCGCACGCACCACCGCCCGGCCACCGGGAACGGGCGCACGGGGCGGCCGCCGCCCCGCCGTTCCCGGTGACCGCGCCGATCCGCCGTCAGACCGCGCCGGCGGGGTCCGGAACGACGGCGAAGCCGGGGGAGGGGGACGCCCGCACCATCCGGTCCACCGCCGCACCCTCGGCCACGACCACACCCGTGAATCCCTCCGGGGCGAAGAACCGCCGTGCCGCCGCGGCCACTTCGGCCGGGCGCACCGCCGTGAGCCGCTCCTCCCACCGGTGCAGCCAGTCGGCCCCGGCGCCCACGTGCAGGAGGTTCGACAGAGCGGTCGCCAGCGCCGCGGGCGCGGCCATCGCGGTGGCCGTCGATCCGGCCGCGTACCGCTGCGCGGACCGCACCTCCGCCGTGTCCGGCGGCTGCTCGCACACCCGCTCCAGCTCCTCGCGCACACAGGCCAGTGCGGCGGCGGTGTGCTCGGTGGCGGTGTCCGCCTCGACCATGAGCGCCGAGGAGCCGGGCACCGACTCCATGCCCGAGGCGACGAGATAGGCGTACCCCTTCTCCTCCCGCAGGCGCCGGGCCAGGCGGGAGGAGAACGAACCGCCGAAGGCGACGTTGGCCAGGTGCAGCGCCGGATAGGCCGGGTCCGTCCGCGGGACGGCGGGAGCGGCCAGCCGCAGCAGGCTCTGCACCGCGCCGGGCCGGCGCACCAGCCGCAGCGGCCCTCCGCCGAACGGCGGCGGCGGTACGCGCCGCACCTCCCCCTCCGCCGCCCGCCAGCCGCCCAGCGTGCGCGTCACCTGGTGGAGCGCCTCGTCCGGCCGCACGTCCCCGGCCAGGACGAGGGACGCCCCGCCCGCGCGGACGTGCTGTCGGTGCAGGGCGCGCAGCGCGGCGGCGTCGCACCCGCGGAGGCCGTCCGGGGCGGGCTGCCACAGTGCGGCGCGCTCCCCGTACCGGTGCCGCAGCAGGGCGTCCTGCGCGACGGCGGCGGGCTGGTCCGCGGCCAGCCGCAGGCGGTGGGCCGTCTGCGCGGCCTGCCGCGCGACCAGCGCGTCGTCCAGCTCCGGCCGCAGCACCGCGTCGGCGAGCAGCCGCAGCACGTCGGGCAGCCGGTCGGCCAGGGTGTGGCCCGTGACGGTGAGGCGCCGCGCGTCGGCCGTGGCGGTGAGCGTCGCCCCGCAGCCGGCCAGTGCGGCGTCGAAGGAGGCGGCGTCGTGCTCGGGCGTGCCGTGCAGCAGGCAGGCCGCGAGCACCTGCCGGCGGGAGACGTCACCGCCGGTGGCGGGGGCGTGGGGCACCGTCAGCCGGATCTCCGCCAGCGGGACGACGGGGGCCCGGACGACCACCACGCGCAGCCCGTTGCCGAGCACCGTGTCCACGTCGGGGGCGGGGACGGCGGCCGTCATGCGGCGGCTCCCGCGGCCGGATCGATGAGCACGGCCGCACGGCCGTGCGACCGCAGGGCCGCCGCCGCGTCCCGCACCCGTTCGGGGGTCGCCCGCTCCCGCAGCAGACGCGGCAGCCCGTCCGTCAGTTCCGCCTCGCCGAAGAGCACCTCCCGGGTGCCCAGCAACCGGGCGCGGACCGCCGGATCCCCCAACTCCCGCAGGGCCGCCGCCGCCCAGCGGGCGGTGACGCGGCCGAGCCGGTCCGGCTCGGGGCCCCGTTCGGCCACCTCGGCCACCTCCTCGTCCAGCGCCGTGAGGACGGCGTCCGCTCCGCCGGGCCCGCCGCCCGCGCCGCCGCCCGCCGTGCGGGGAGCCGGCGGGCCGTGCACCGCGAAGACGGTCAGCAGGTCGGGGCCGCGCGTCTCCATCGGCACGCCGAACAGGCCGCAGCCCACCGACAGGCTCGTCACCCCCGACGCCTGTCCCCGCAGCCTGCGCCGCAGGGGCGCGTCGCCGCCCTGGGCCAGCAGCGAGGCCAGGGCGAGGTGCGCGAGGTAGGCGTCGCGCCCGGTCGCCGGGTCCGGGAGGGGCAGGGCCGCGCCGAGGGCGGGCATCCGCGCGTGCGGGTCCGTCACCCGCGTCCGGGTCCGCTCCCGTGCGGGCGGTTCGGCGAGCCGCGGGGCGGGAGGCGGCTCCCGCCCGGGCAGCCGGCCGAAGTGCCGCCGCACCAGCCCGGCGGCGGCACCGGGGTCGAAACCCCCGGCGAGGGTGAGGTGCGCATTGGCCGGGGCGTAATAGCGGGCGAAGAATTCCCGGCAGTCGGACAACTCCACGGCGGCCAGGTCCGCCGTTTCCCCGTAACCGTCCCGGGTGTTCTCGGAGCGGCTGAACAGCGCCTTCGGGAGAATCCACGGATAACAGCCGTAGGGGCGGTTGCGGAGGGCGAGTCCGATTTCCTCTCCGATGACCGCCGTCTGGCTCCGCAGATTCTCCTCGGTGATATGCGGGGCGCGCATGCGCTCGGCCTCCAGGAAAAGCAGCAGATCGAGTGCGGAGGCCGGTGCGGCGCTGTGGTAGACGGTCACGTCCTGCCGGGTGCTCGCGTCGCACCGGCCGCCGGCGTCCTGGACGAGCCGCAGGTGATCGCCCGGGGGAACGCTGCCGCCCCCCTGGAAGACCAGATGCTCGAACAGATGGGCGAGGCCGCTGCGGCCCGCCGGTTCGGTGCGGAATCCCACGGCGTAATGCACCGCGATTCCCACGGCCGGTGTCGCGTCGTCGGGGGCCAAGAGCACCCGCAGGCCGTTGTCGAGAATGATGCGGCGTATCCGGTGCGGTGTCATCCGGGGGAGAGTATCCCGCCCTTTCGGGCGGTTCAACGCCGTGCCCTGGCTGATTGCGGACACTGTCCGATTGCGGTCAGGACGGTTGCCAGCCGTCGCCGGGGACGGCAATGGTGCTGGGGCGGCCACGGAGGCGGAGCCATGCGCCGAACGTGAGTCCGTGCATTTCCCGTTACCTGTCACATCCGACGAAGGAGTTCTTCATGGACACTCAGTCGCTGATCAGCGGCTACGCCGCCTACGCGGAGGCCGAGGAGATCGCCCCGGCCGCCGAGGCCCCGGCCGCCACCACCACGGTGACCACCTCCTCGCAGGCGTGCATCTCCGCGATCTCCGCGGTCTCGGCGGTGTCGGTCGACAACACCTTCGACCACTCCTGCTGATCCCGCCGGGCGGGACGGGTCCGCAGCGCGCCCGGCGCGCCTGACCCGAGGTGCCGCGGGGCGGGTGCCCGCCGCCGAAATCGGCGGGCACCCGCCCTGCTCCAGGATAGGCCGCCCGCCGTCAGTCGCGGTCGGTGTCCCACCAGCCGAGCAGGACCGACGGAACGGCCGCGGAGGTGAGCATGAGGGTGGTCAGCAGTGCGGGGACCCGCTCGATCACCGCCGGGCTGTTCTGCGCGATCACCATCAGCAGGACCACCGCCATGCCCGCCCCGACCGCGCACTGGTAGCCGATGAACGCGACCCGGTTGCGCAGCCCCAGCTCCCGTTCGTCCAGGCCCGCGTCGGGGCGCTCGCCCAGGGCCCGCGTCATCGAGCGCAGCACGGCCCACAGGCCCAGCCAGACGACGAAGGCGAGCAGCCAGCGGGTGTCGGAGAAGGCGTTGCCGTCGGAGACGAGGGAGAGGACCGCCATGACGGCACTCAGTGCGACGAGCGCCGCGGCCAGGAGCCGCCGCGGGCTGCGGTCCGGGGCGCCGGGGGCCGGTTCGTCGTCCGGGCTCCCGCTGCGGCCGGGGCGGCCGGTGGAGGGCTGGTCCTGGCTCACGGCTGTTCCTTCCTGTTGTAGACCCGGGCGGACAGCGGCGCGAAGGGGCGGCGGCTGAACACCGCCTCCACGGGGAGGTCGAAGACCTCGCAGATCCGGAAGGCCAGATCGAGGCTCGGGAAGTAGTCCCCCCGCTCGATGGCGCCGATGGTCTGCGGATGGACCTCCACCGCCTCGGCGAGCGCGGCCCGGCTCATCCCGCGCTCCGCGCGCAGCACCCTGAGCTGGTTGTGGATGGGCGATCCCTCTCGGGGGCGCACTGGGCTCATGACAGAAACGTAAGGTAAACACAACGACCCGTCAAGCACAGACAACACCTGGGAGTGTTTCGACCATGACCTCCGGCCCCGCTGCCCGCTCCACACCGTCGCCCGGCCGGGAACCGGACACCGGCCCCGGCGCGGCCGAACGCTCCCCGCTGCCCGGCCTGCTGGTCCCGACCATGCCCGAGACCCCCGGCGCGCTCCGCCCCTACGCCGAACTCGTCCGGCGCACCGGCGCCCGCAGGCTGTGGACGGGGCAGTCGCTCAAGGCGGAGACCCATCAGTCCCTCGCCTATCTGGCCGGCTCCGGACTGCGCGTTCCCGTCGGCACGAGCGTCACCCTCATGCCGCTGCGTCACCCCTACGAGGCCGCGCTCCAGGCCCGCTCCCTGGCCCTCGCCACGGAACTGCCGGTGGTCGCCGGGTACGGCGTCGGGGCCTCCTCGTTCGTCCGCAGCCTCAACGGCGCCCCCTACCGATCCCCGCTGACCATGGCCGGGGACTACCTGCGCACCGTCCGGGCGCTGCTCGACGGGCGGATCGTCGACCACGCCGGGGACTACCACGCCCTGCGCGGCCGCCTCGTCCCCATGGAGCACCCGCCCGTCGAGGTCGGGGTCGGCGTCCTGCGCCCCAACATGGCGCGCACCGCCGGCGCGGCGGCGGACGCCGCCATCACCTGGATGACGCCGCCCGACTACGTCGGGGGCACCCTGCTGCCCGCCCTCCAGGAGGGCGCCAAGGAGCGCGAACACCGCCCGCGCCTGGTCACCGTCGTGCACGTCGCCGTGGAGCGTGCGGGCCGCGACCCCTACGCGCTCGCCCACACCGCCGCCGCCGGACATCTCAGTGCTCCCCACTACACCGACATGCTGCGCCGCGCCGGGGTGCCCGCCGACCCGGCCGACCCGCGCGCCGGAGCCGCGGCCCTCGTGGACAGCGGCACCTTCGTCACCGGCTCGCCCGGCCACATCGCCGCCCGGCTGGACGACCACCGGGAGGCGGGGGTGGACGAGGTCGTGCTCAACTGCGCCGGCGTGCTCTTCACCGAGGGGCCGGACGCCGCGCTCCGCGACGCGGAGGACATCATCGCGGCGGTGCGGAGGCGCCATGGCTGACCGGCTCGCCGGCCCGGCCCGGGTTCCGGTCACCGTGCGCGCGTACGGCACCCGGTACCTGCGGATCACCGTGCGCCGCCATGACGACGGCCGTTTCACCTGGCTGCGCACGCCCGGCCCCGACCACCCCGGGAGCGGGCCGCTCCCGGGAGCCGCCCTCCGGGCCATGCTGGACCGCGCCGGGCACCACCCCGGCGGCGCGGGACTCGTCCTCGGCCGCCCCGAGCCGCCGGCGCCCCGCCCGGAACCGGACGCGCCGGACGCGCCGGACGCGCCGGACGGCACGGACCCGCCGGACCCGCCGGACCCGTCCTCCGGCGTCCTCTACGACGTGCCGGCTCCCTTCTCGGCCGCCGTCCTTCTCCAGTCCGGTGAGGAAGCGGCGCGTAATGCCGTGGCCGACGCCCTGCGCGCCGCCGGCCGGACACTGCGCCGCCTGCACCGCGAGCGCCCGCCCCTGCCCGAACCGCCCCCGCCCCACCGGGGACTGGACCGGCTGCGGTCGTGGACCGCCGGCGAACCGCGCCCCGGCGACGCCGCCCGGCTGCGGGACGGCGTCCGAGCCCGCCTCGGCCCGCGGCTGTGGACCCGGCTGGCGGACTGGTCGCACGCCACCGCCCCCCTGGCCTCACGAACCCTGCTGCACGGTGCGCCCAGCCTGGGGTGGCTCGTGCCGACCCCCTGGTGCGGCGGCGCCGTCCTGCTCACCGGCGAGGAGATCACGGTGGGCGAGCCGGCCGGCGACCTGGGCTGGCTGCTCGGGGAACTCGCCGAACTGCGCGGCGCCGCCGCCCGCGGCCTGGGCGGCGCCGCCCGCCACCGGCCCGGCGACTTCACGGAGCCGGCCCGTGCCCTGCTGGAGGGCTATCTCGGCCCCGGACCGCACCCGGCGCCCCCCGAGGGCACGGCCCGCCACGCCACCCTGCGGCTGGCCACCCATATGCACGACTACGCCGCCTACGTCGGCTGGCACGACGACCTGACCGCCTACGCGGACCTCCTCGCCGAGTTCCTCGACGCCCACGGCGAGCCCGCCCTCCACTGGTGAGCGCGTATGTCTCCCGCGGCTCGGCCGGCCCGGCTCTTCGCCGAGGTTGCGGCGCCGGCGGTTCCCGGCCCGGCGCGTGACCGGAGATCCCCTCGCCGTCTTGACGCCCACCGCGCCGCGTCTGATGGTGTGGCGGGCGGGGGGAGCGCTCCCATGGGCGCTTCCCCCTCCGGTCATGAGCCGTCCAGGACAGCGAAGGGAACCGCACATGCGCAGGTCTCGTCACCTCTCCCGGCGGACGTTCCTCACGGCCTCGGCCGCGGGCGCCGTCACCACCGTGACGTCTCCGTCCCCGGCCTCCCCTGCGTCCCCGCCGTCCCCGGCCCGCGCCTCGCGGCCGTCCACCGCCCCGGCCACGTACCGGACGGTGGGCCGGGTGAAGGAGGCGGCCGACGGCTACGTGCGGTACAGCTGGCCCGGCATCTCCTTCGAGGGCCGTTTCCGCGGCACCGGCGTCGGTGTCGTGCTCGACGACGCCGTCAACGACTACGACGTCCGGATCGACGGAGAGACCGTCACCACCCTGGTGACCCCGGGCCGGACCACCGCGTGGATCAACGGCCTGCCGGACGGCGAACACGGCGTGCGGCTCGTCAAGCGGACGGAGAGCGCCTGGGCCGCGGGCCGGTTCGGCGGCTTCGCCGCCGCCGGGGGAGGCCGGATGCTGCCCGCCCCCGCGGCGCGGTGCCGGCAGATCGAGTTCATCGGCGACTCCTACACCGCCGGATACGGCAACACCTCGGGCACCCGCGACTGTTCCGCCACCGGCGGTGTCGACCGGAACACCAACGCCGGCCTCGCCTTCCCCGCCCTCACCGCCGAAGCCCTCGACGCCGATCACCAGCAGAACGCCTTCTCCGGCCGGGGCATGGTGCGCAACTACAACGGCGGCGAGCCCGGCACCGACTACCGCACCTACTACGACCGGGCGTTGCTGCACGTCGTGGGCGACGTGTGGGAGAAGCCGGACACCTGGAACCCGCAGGTCGTCGTCATCGGCCTGGGCATCAACGACTTCTCGACCCCGCTCAACGCGGGCGAGCCCTGGGCCACGCAGGACGAGCTCATCGCCGCGTACGAGAGCGCCTACCACGGCTTCCTCGACAAGCTGCGCGCCCGCTACGGCGCCGGGACCCACCTCGTCGTCAGCGCCACCTCCGTGTCCGGCACCACCGCCTTCGCCGACACCGCCGAGCGCGTCGTCCGGAACCGCGTCGCGCGGGGCGACGGCCGGGTGGGCTACTGGTACTACGACGACCCGGCCCTGGACCGCCTCGGCTGCGACTGGCATCCGTCCCTCAGCGACCACCGGATCATCTCCGGCCTGCTCGGCCAGTACCTCGCCACGCTTCCGCTGGACTGGTGAGCGGCGCGGTGCGGTGGCCGGTTCGGCGATCGCGCGCGTCCGGCCGCAGCGATCCCCGTGTCCGGCGCCCCCCGGTTCAGCGTCTTGTTAGGTTAGGCTAACCTGTGCTGCGTGCCTGGTGGTGAAGAGATATCCGCGACCCCGAGCCCCCGTGGTCATCAACTGACGGCCACCGGGGTCACCGTGGCGTACGACGGCACCGACATCGTGCACAACGCCTCGATGACGCTGCGGCCCGGTGAGGTCACCGCCCTGGTGGGCCCGAACGGAAGCGGCAAGTCGACACTCCTGCGCACGCTGGCGCGTCTGCTGCGGCCCAGGACCGCCACGCTCGTCCTCGACACGGACACCGACGGCCTCGCCCTGAGTTCCCGCGCGTTCGCGCGCCGCGTGGCCCTGCTGACCCAGGGCCGCCCCACGCCCAGCGGGCTGACGGTGCGCGACGTCGTCGAGTTCGGCCGCTACCCGTACCGGGGCCGCTGGGGCAGGGCCGACCCGGACGGCCCCGCCGCGGTGGACCGCGCGCTCGCCATGACGGGCGCCTCGGAACTCGCCGACCGCGGCGCCGAGCACCTCTCCGGAGGACAGCTCCAGCGGGTCTGGCTGGCCGGCTGCCTCGCCCAGGAGACCGGCGTGCTCCTCCTCGACGAGCCGACGACCTACCTCGACCTGCGCTACCAGGTCGAACTCCTCGACCTGATCCGCGACTTGGCGGACGACCACGGGATCGCCGTCGGCACGGTCCTGCACGACCTGGACCAGGCCGCGGCCGTCGCCGACCGGATCGTCCTCCTCGACGAGGGCCGGATCGCCGCCGAGGGCCCGCCCGAGGACGTCCTGACGCCGCGGCGGCTCACCGAGACGTACGGCATCCGCATCGACGTCGACACCGACCCCGTCACCGGCCGGCTGCGCACCCGCGCCATCGGCCGGCACCACACACGAACCGAAAGGCTCAGCGCCCCCTCATGAGACGCCTCCTCCTCGCCGCGGTCACCGCCGCGGCCCTCACCCTGACCGCCTGCGGGACGACCGAGCCCGCCGCCGACGGCACGGCGGAGAAGACCGCCGAGCGCATCACCCTCACCGACGCCTCCGGTACGGAGGTCGAGCTCGACGGGCCCGCCGAGAAGGTCGTCGGCACCGAGTGGAACATCGTCGAGAGCCTGATATCGCTGGGCGTCGACCCCGCCGGCGTCGCCGACGTCAAGGGGTACAAGACCTGGGACACCGCGGTCCCGCTGAAGAACGAGCCCAAGGACATCGGCACCCGCGGCGAGCCCAGCATGGACACCATCGCCGCCCTGAAGCCCGACCTCGTCGTGGCCACCACCGACCTGCCGCCGGCCGCCCTGAAGCAGCTGCGCAAGATCGCCCCGGTCCTGGAGGCGCGTCCCGCCGACGCCTCCGACCCGATCGGGCAGATGACCGAGAACCTCGACCTCATCGCCGAGGCCACCGGCACCACCGAGCGGGCCGGGAAGCTGAAGAAGGAGTTCGACACCAAGCTCGCCGAGGGGAGGAAGGCCCTCGCCGGCGCCGGTCTCGACGGCGCCCCGTACGCCTTCGCCGACGGCTACGTCGTCTCCAACCAGGTCTCCGTCCGGCCCTTCACCAGCGGCTCGCTCATCGGCGCGGTCAACGAGAAGCTCGGCCTCGAGAACGCCTGGACCGTCAAGGGCGACAAGGCCTACGGCCTCGGCACCACCGACGTCGAAGGGCTCACCGAACTGGACGAGGACGTGCACTTCGCCTACATCGGCAACGACGGCGACAAGAACAGCAACCCCTTCGCCGGCGCCCTCGCCGACGACAAGGTGTGGACCTCGCTGCCGTTCGTGAAGAAGGACAACGTCCACCGGCTGCCCGACGGCATCTGGATGTTCGGCGGCCCCGAGTCGATGAACCAGTACATCGACTCCGTCGTCGCCGCGCTGACGCGGTAGCCCATGACCGTCACCGCGACACCACCCGCCACCCGTCCGGCGACGGCCCCGTCCCGGACGGGTGCGGCCGCGGTGACGGCCGCACTGCTCCTGCTGGTCACCGCCCTCGCGCTGGTGGACGTCACCGAGGGCACGGCCGCCGTGGGCGCCCCCGAGGTCTGGAAGGCGCTCACCGGCCGGGCCGACCCCGCCGACGCGTCCGTCGTCATCGCCTCGCGGCTGCCGAGGACGGCCGCCGGGCTGCTCGTCGGGGCCGTGCTCGGGGCGGCGGGCGCCGCCCTGCAGGCGGTCAGCCGCAACGTCCTCGCCTCGCCCGACACCCTCGCCGTCAACGCCGGCTCCTACCTGGCCCTGGGGCTCGCCGCCGCCACCGGCGTCTCACTCCCGCTGCTCGCCTCCTCCGGCGTGGCCTTCGCCGGCGGTCTCGCGGCGGCGGCCGTGGTGCTCGGGCTGTCCGGCCTCGGCTCCGGCACCGTCCGCCTCGTCCTGGCCGGCAGCGCCCTCACCCTCGGCCTCACCGCCGTCACCCAGGGACTGCTCCTGCTGTTCCCGCGGGAGACGGAGGGCCTCTACGCGTGGAACCAGGGCAGCATCGCCCAGAACGGCTTCGACGGCGTCCTGCAGACGGTGCCCCTCGCCGCCGCCGGGTTCGCCGGGCTGCTGCTTCTCGCCCACCGGATCGACGCCCTGGCGCTCGGCGACGACGCGGCCCGCGGCCTCGGCGTCCCGGTGCGGGCCACCCGCGTCGGCGCCGTCGTGCTCGCGGCGCTCCTCTCCACGGCCGCCGTCACCCTCGCCGGACCGATCGGCTTCGTCGGCCTGTGCGCGCCCGCCCTCGTCCGCCCCCTCGCCCGCCGGTTCCGCGCCTTCGCCCGGACCCGTGCCGCCCTTCCCCTCGCCGGCCTCACCGGCGCCGCCCTGGTGCTCGGTTCGGACGTGGCGCTGCGCACGGCCGTCGCGGCCGACACCGCCGTCGCCGTGCCGACCGGCGTCGTCACCGGCCTCCTCGGCGCCGTCTTCCTGATCGTCATGGCCACCCGGCTCCGGGACACCTCCGGCGCCGCGGCCGACCGGGTGCGCATCAGGAGCCGGGCCGTCTTCCTCACCACCACGGCCGTCCTGGCGGCCCTGCTCGCCGGCGTGGTCATCGCCGCCGTCCTGCTGGGAGACGCCAAGCTGCTGCTGGGCGACGTGGCCAACTGGGCGCTCGGCCGCGCCGGGCAGACCACCGGCTTCGTCCTCGACACCCGGGTGCCGCGCGTCCTCGCCGCCCTCCTCGCGGGCGGCGCGCTGGCCCTGTCCGGGACCCTCGTCCAGGCCGTGACCCGCAACCCCCTCGCGGAACCCGGCATCCTGGGCGTCTCCCACGGCGCCGCGCTGGGCGCCGTGCTGCTCGTGACGACGGTGCCGGCGGCCGGGGCGTGGAGCGTCGCCGGAGCGGCCTTCGCGGGCGCCGCGGTCAGCGCCGTTGTCGTCTTCGGGCTCGCCGCGCGCGGCGGGTTCCGCCAGAACCGGCTGGTCCTCGTCGGATTCGGCGTCGCCACCGGGACGGGCGCCCTGATCAGCCTGCTCATCGTGCTGACCGACCCCTTCAACGCCACGAAGGCGCTCACCTGGCTCTCGGGCTCCACCTACGGCCGGACCCTGCCCGACGTGGTCCCCCTCGCGGCCGCCCTCGCCGCGGGCCTGGCCGTCGCCGCCGCGCGGCGCACCGAACTCGACCTCGTGTCGCTCGACGAGGACACCCCGCGCCTCCTCGGGCTCGGCCTCGCCCGCGGGCGCCTCGGCTTCCTCTCCCTGAGCGTCCTGCTCAGCGCCACCGCCGTCGCCGCCGCGGGCACCATCGGCTTCGTCGGTCTCGTCGCCCCCCACGCGGCCCGCGCCCTCGCCGGCCGGCGGCACGCCCGGGTCATACCGGTCGCGGTGCTCCTGGGCGCCGTCCTGGTCTGCACCGCCGACCTGGTGGGCCGCACCGTGATCGCGCCCGCCCAGCTCGGCGCCGGCCTCATGACCGCCGTGATCGGTACCCCGTACTTCCTCCACCTGCTGGTCCGCACCCGCGGGTAGCCGCGCCGCCGCCCTCGTCCCGCCGTCCCGCCGGCGGCGAATCTCAGAGTGCTCTGAGGTTCCGCCGCTAGCGTCCCGCGTATGGTGCGAGATTTCCTGATCATCGGGGCCGGACCGGCCGGACTGCAGCTCGCGGCCCTCATGGAACGCGACGGCCGCGACTACGTCGTCCTGGAGCGGGGGAGTGGGCCGGGGACCTTCTTCGCCCGGTATCCCCGGCACCGCCGGCTCATCTCGGTCAACAAGGTGCACACCGGGTACACGGACCCGGAACTGAAGCTGCGCATGGACTGGAACTCGCTGCTCAGCGACGATCCGGAGCTTCTCTTCACGCGCTACAGCGAGCGCTACTTCCCGCACGCCGACGACATGGTGCGCTATCTGGCCGACTTCGCGGAACGCACCGGTGTCCGCGTCGAGTACGGCACCGAGGTCGTCCGTGTCTCCCGTTCGGAGGACGGCTTCACCGCGCTCGACGGCGGCGGGCGGGAGTGGCGGGCGCGGCGGATCGTCGTGGCCACCGGCGTCTCCGCCCTCAACGAGCCGCCGATCCCCGGCATCGGGCTCGCCGAACGCTACGACACCTTCGACCCGGACCCGGAGTCCTTCACCGGCCGGCGGGTGCTGGTCATCGGCAAGGGCAACTCCGGCTTCGAAACGGCCGATGCCCTGATGGAGAAGGCGGCGGTGATCCACGTCGCCGGGCCGCACTCGGTGCGGATGGCCTGGCAGACCCACTTCGTCGGGCATCTGCGGGCGGTGAACAACAACTTCCTGGACAGCTACCAGCTCAAGTCGCAGAACGCGGTGCTCGACGGCAGCGTGGAGAGCATCGAGCGGACCGGCGACGGCCGGTTCCGGGTGATGTTCCGCTACGCCCGGACCGCGGAGCGGCTGCGCGAACTGCACTACGACCGGATCATCGCGTGCACCGGCTTCCGTTTCGACGCCTCGGTGTTCGACGCGGACTGCCGCCCCGCTCTCGTCATCGACGACCGGTTCCCCGAGCAGACCTCCGCCTTCGAGTCGGTGAACGTGCCGGGCCTCTACTTCGCCGGAACCCTGACCCAGCAGCGCGACTTCAAGAGGTCCACCAACGGCTTCGTGCACGGCTTCCGGTACGGGACGCGAGCCCTGCACCGCATCCTGGGCGCGCGGTACCACGGCGCGCCGTGGCCGGGTGAGCCGCTCGCCGCGGCGCCGGAGGCGATCGCCGACGCGATCACCGCCCGCGTCAACCGCTCGTCCGCCCTGTGGCAGCAGTTCGGTGTCCTCGGCGATGTCGTCAGCGTGGACGGCGACCGGGCCCGGTACGAGGAGGAGGTCCCGCTCGACTACGTCACCGACGGCCTGCTCGGTGGAGCGCCGCACCGCTTCACCGTCGATCTGGAGTACGGGCCGGACCACGAGCAGGCCGATCCGTTCGACGCCACCGTGCCCCGCGTCGCGGAGAACGACGCCGACCACGCGATGGACTCCACCTATCTGCACCCCGTCGTCCGCCACTACCGCGACGGCGTCCTCGCCGGCACCCACCATCTGGCGGAGAACCTGGAGAACGACTGGGACCTCCCGGTGGTCCACCGGCAGCCGCTCACCGCGTTCGTGAAGGACTGCCTTGTCCTACGTGGCTGAGTCCGACGTGGCCGAGCAGTTCCCCGGCGCCGTCCTGGACCTCCTCGGCGCGGCGGGGGAGCGGCCGGTGTTCGAGCACGCCGGCCGGGCGGTCACCGGGGACGAGCTGCTCGGTATGGTGCGGCGCGCCGCGGGCTGCCTGCGGCGGCACGGTGTCGGTCCCGGCGACGGCGTCGCCATGCTGCTCGGCGTCGGCCCGGAGGCGTTCGCCGCGATCACCGCCGCGCACACGGTCGGCGCCCGCGTCGTCGGCGTGCGGCCCGGCCTGCCCGAACGCGGCCGGGCCCGGCTGCTGCGGGACACCGGCGTCACGGTCACCGACCGCCCGGGCGGCCCGGACGGTGCGCGGCCCGGACTCGTCCTGCCGCTCGGTGAACTCCTCTCGGCGCCGGACGACGGCCGCAGGCCGCGGGCCGCGGGCCGGCCGGGGGACGTGGCCCGGCTCCTCCACACCAGCGGCAGCACGGGCGTTCCCAAGGCGTGCGCGCAGACGTACGCGGCGATGACCGCGGCGTGGGCGCTCCGGCCGGACGCCTGGCCCCCGGCGATCCGTGAACTTGCCGGGCGCATGGACCGGTTCCTGGTGTTCGGGACGCTGGCGAGCCAGGTGATGATGGAGTACGGGCTGCTGGCCCTCGCGGCGGGCGGCACCCTCGTCACCGCCGACCCGCCGGACCTGCCCGGCGCGATCGTGCGGCACCGGGCGACCGCGAGCGTCATCACCGTGCCCCGGCTGGTGAAGCTCGTGGCGGACCAGCGCGCCTCGCCCGCCGATCTGAGCGGTCTGCGCGCGCTGATGGTGTCCGGCTCCCCGCTGGAGCCGGGGCGCCTGCGCGAGGCCGCCGACGTGCTGGGTCCGGTGGTCTTCCACGGCTACGGCCAGACCGAGACCGGCATGATCTCCATGGCCACCCCGTCCGACGTGCCCGGCTCGCTCGGCGTGCCGCCCGTCGAGCTGGAAGTCCGGGACGGCTCCGGCCGCCCGGTCCCGCCCGGCACCGACGGCGAACTGTTCGTCCGCACCCCGTCGCAGAGCACCGGCTACTGGCGCGAACCCGGCCTCACTGCAGGGGTGTTCGCCGGTGGCTGGGTGCGCACCCGCGACCTCGGCCGGCTCGACGCGGCCGGCCGGCTGTGGCTCACCGGACGGACCCGCGATGTGATCATCGTGAACGCCGAGGTGCACTACGCCGGACCGGTGGAGCGGCTGCTCGCCGGGCATCCGGCGGTGGCCGAGGCGTATGTCGCCGCCGTCCCCGACGCCGGCACCGGGGAGGCCGTGCACGCCTTCGTCGTGCCCGCCGCCGGTGCCGTCCCCCATCTCGACGAGCTGCGGGCGCTGGTCGCCGGAGAACTGGGCGGGGCGTGCGCGCCGACCCGGCTCACGCTCATCGACGAGGTGCCGCTCACGCCCGCGGGCAAGCCCGACAAACGGCGGCTCACGGCACTCCGGGGCCGGTCCGGTGACCCGTCCCCGCGCGGTCCCGGCCGCTCCCGGCATGATGATCAAAGGCCATGAAAACCCTCACAACCGGCATCACTGGTTCACAAACGGTCGGCAGTAGTGTCGTTGCCGTCCCAGTCAGTCGAATTTTGGGGGAAAACGCACATGGCTTCGAACGTCTTAACGAAGGCGCTGGTAGGGACCCTCACCGCCGCCGCCCTCGGTATCGGCACCCTCGCCGGCGCCACCACGGCCACCGCCGCACCCGCCCAGCAGGTCCCCACCCGGACCGTCACCGTCCAGGCCGTCAACAACCTCGGCCTCTCCAGCGCCGAGGCCCGGAGCGTCCAGTGCTACGTCCGCGACGCCGGATTCAGCCCCGGCGCGATTGACGGACAGCTCGGCACCAACAGCTGGAAGGCCTGGCAGCGCTTCCTCAACAACCGCGGCTTCAACGCCGGCACCGTCGACGGCGTCGTCGGACCCAACACCATCCGCGGCCTTCAGCGCTTCCTGACCTACATCGGCTACGACACCGGCGGCATCGACGGCATCGCCGGATCCAAGACCCGCGCCGCCTGGAAGGCGTTCTCCCGCCTCGGCGGAGGCTGGTGCTGACCATGACCACCGCGTCGCCGCGTCAGGCGGCGTCCCGCACCGCGTAGACGTGCCCGGGCCCTCCGCTCTCCGCATCGGCGGAGACCGGAGGGCCTCGGGCGAGCAGGGGGCGTGCGTCCTGCCCTGAGCCCCGACGGCATCCCGTACCGCGCCCCGCGGGGCCCGTTCGCGCCGGTCGAGGAACGCCAGCAGCGGCGGCGCCATGACGGTGGTGACGATGGCGACCACCACCAGGGCGCTGAACATCGCCTGCGTCACGATCCCCGCCGCCAGACCGAGGTTGAGCGCGATCAGCTGCATCAGGCCCCGCGCGTTCATCAGCGCCCCGACCCGCAGCGCCACCCCGTTCGGCTCACCGGCGGCCCGGGCGGCGAGCCAGCAGGCGCCGAACTTCCCTGCGACGGCGACCACCACGCACCCCGCGGTGAACAGCAGCACCGAACCGTCACCCAGCAGCGCGAAGTCGGTGTTCAGCCCGGAGTAGGTGAAGAACAGCGGCAGGAACACCGCGCCCACCGGCTTGAGCGCGGCGACCGTGTGGTCCAGCCGCTCGGAGCGCGGGAACACCACGCCGAGGCTGAACGCCCCGAACACCGCGTACAGCCCGATGACATCGGTGTACCAGGCCGCCAGGAACAGGGCGCCGACCAGCACCGGCAGCAGGTTCTCCGGCGCCGTCCGGTCGGCGAGCAGCGCGGTGCGGCCATGCAGGCGGAGGAACACCGCCATCGCCGCCAGGAGGCCGAACGCGCCCGCGACGGCGAGCGACACCAGCCCGGCGCTGCCGGCGGCGATGCTGAACACGGCGGCGAGGAGCACCCACGCCACGGCGTCGTCGACGGCACCGGCGCCCAGGGCGATCGACCCGAACCGGCTGCCGGTCAGGCCCCGTTCACTGATGATGCGGGCCAGCATCGGGAACGCGGTCACGGCGAGCGCGACGCCGGTGAACAGGGCCGACACCACCAGCGGCACGCCCTCGGCCAGGACGCCGCTCCGTTCGCCGGCCACGACGACGAGGGCCGCGCCGAGCAGCACCGGGACCAGCACCCCGGCCGCGGAGATCAGCCCGACGGGCCGGGCGACGCCGCGCAGCCGGTCGACGCGGAAGTCCCAGCCGACGTGGAACATGAACGCGACCAGGCCGATCTGCCCGACCACATAGAGGACCGGGCGCAGGTCCCCCGGGAAGAGACCCGCCTCGACGCCGGGGAGCAGGGCGCCGAGCACCGACGGGCCGAGCACCACCCCGGCGAGCATCTCGCCGACGACGGGCGGCTGCCCGAGCGGGCGCAGCAGCCGGCTCACGAGCCGGCAGACGGCCAGGATCACCACGACGGAGAGGAAGAAGGCGGGCGCGAGTTCGGCGGGCGTCATCCGCTCCCCCCTTCCGGGCGGCGCGGGACGGGGCGGGCGGCCGGGCAGCGCGTGGCCGGCCGCTCCTCGAAATGGCGTGCGGCCGGCCGCAGCCGGCGGGCGTGCACCACCATGACCGTGCCGAGCACCAGTTGGCGCACGCCCCGGGTGACGTCCTCGACCCCGTCCCGCAGCCGGAGATACGTCCGCAGCGCCCCGAGACGGCGGGGCCCCGGGGAGAGGCCGCGCGGAATCAGCAGGCAGGGGGCGCGGTGCGGCAGGGATCTGGTGTGCGAGGCGGTGGAGTCGAGCCGGTACCGGCCGAGCACCTCGCGGACCGCGGCCCGCAACACCACCGGGGACAGCCGCCACGCCGGGCAGGGCCGGTTCGCGGCCACCCCGAACGGGATGTGGTGGGCGTGCTTGGCGGACAGGGTGGTCCAGCGGTCCGGGTCGAACACCTCCGGCCGGTCGTATCCCGTGGCGTGGTAGCCGGGGTAGCTGAAGCACACCACGGACCCGGCGGGCAGCACGGTGTCCGCGTCGAGGGGGATCTCGCCGGTGGTGATGCGGTGCGCGATGCCGAAGAGCGGGTAGAGCCGCATCGTCTCGTCGAGGACCCGGGTGAGGTACCGCTCGTCCGCGGGGTCCGCCGACAGCCGCCGCTGCACCGGGTGGTGGCGGGCGAGGGCGAGCAGGACGTGCGCGGTCGCCTCGGACAGCTGGACGACGGCGGTGTTGAAGAAGGTCCCCTGCAGATAGTGCACCTGTTCGGCGGGTGTCAGTGTCTCCGGCAGCCGGTGCGGTACGTCGCCGGCCGCGAGCCGGTCGTGCAGATACGCGGTGAGCCGGGCCCGGCGCCGCGGATGGCGCAGGCCGGTGCACTTCAGGGCGGTGACCACGTCGTTCGCGTGCGCGGTGATCAGCTCGCGGGCGTGCGGCGGGCACGGCTCCCTGAACACCAGTTCGTAACAGAAGGCGGCCCACGCGGGCATCACCAGGTCCCGCAGCCGGACGAGGCTGATCCGGGTGTCCGGCAGCGCGTCCAGCACCCGCGCGACGGCGCGGCCGGCCGCCGCGGCGAGACCGGCGGAGTCCCCGGCGAGGATGCGGCGGGTCGCCGCGGCCACGTCCTCGTAGCGCTCGCCGTCCTCCAGATGCTCCTGGTGCACCTCAGGACCCGGGGACAGCCAGTACCAGAACAGGTCGGACAGGCCCGCCCCCGCGCTCCGCCCGTTCGCGGCCGGGTGGGCGTACACCCGCTCGAACACCTCCGGCCCGTACCCGCCGCCCGGCAGGGTCACCACCCGGTCGCCGTTGACCTTCTCGAAGATGCGCACGCGCAGCGCCACCACGCCGCGCGGCAGCCACCAGCCGTCCGCGGCGGCCCGCTTCGGCTCACCGCTCACCCCGCCTCCGCTCACCCCGCCTCCGCTCACCCCGGCTCCGCTCACCCCGTCCCCGGTTCCGCTCACCACGTCTCCTCCCTCCGGACGACCATGTCCCCGGTCAGATCGGTGTTCCGGCGCCCCCCGCACAGGGCGAGCGTGTGGTCGTACTCGTCGCGCAGCGCCGCGAGGACCCGCCGGACCCCGGTCTCGCCCTCGGCGGCCAGGCCCCACACCACCGGGCGCCCGACGCCCACGGCGGACGCGCCCAGCGCGAGCGCGACGGCGACGTCCCCGCCCCGCCGCACACCGCCGTCCAGCAGGACCGGAACCCGGCCCGCGACCGCGCGGGCGACCGCGGGCAGGCAGTCCACCGCCGCCGGGACGGTGTCGCACTGGCGGCCACCGTGGTTGGAGACGATCACTCCGGCGGCGCCGTGCTCGACGGCCAGCAGCGCGTCACGCGGGTGCAGAATCCCCTTGACCAGGACGGGAAGTGCGGTCATCCGCCGGGTGCGGTCGACGTCCCGCCACGAGACTGCCGGGGACATGGTGATGGCGGCGGGCCGGCCGGGCGGGGCACCGGGCAGGCCGCGCATGTTCTCCGCGGCGTATCCGGGCGGCAGGTCGGTGAATCCGTTGCGCAGGTCCCTGGTGTGCCGGCCGAAGACCGGCGAGTCCACGGTGAGCACCAGCGCCGCGCACCCCGCGTCCTCGGCGCGCCGGACGAGCGCCTCGGTGACGTCCCGGCGGGGGTGCGGATAGAGCTGGAACCACACGGCCGGGTCCCCGGCCGTCTCGCGGGCGGCCGCGACGACGTCGGCGACCGCCGTGGTCGCGGCCGTCCCCGTCACCAGGACGGCTCCCTCGGCCGCGGCGGCGCGGGCCGTGGCGCGTTCGCCGTGCCGGTGCGCCAGCCGGTGGAACGCGGTCGGCGCGACGACCACGGGCGACGCCCCCGGGGCCCCCGGCAGACCGACGGAGGTGTCCCGCGTCTCACTGCCGCACAGCACCCTCGGCAGCAGCGCGTACCGGTCGAAGGCCCGTTCGTTCGCGGCGAGGACCCGCTCCTCGCCCGCGCCGCCCGCCACGTAGTCGTAGGTGACCGGGTCCAGCGCCGCGCGGGCCGCGTCGTGCAGCTCGCGGAGCGTCACGGCGCCACCCGGGCGGCCGGGGGCACCGGGGCGGCCGTGCCCGCGGGAGCCGCCGGGCGGAGCCGGTCGGCCAGGAACGCGCGGAGCGGGGCGCGGTGGATCTCCTCGCTGTCCCACTCGTTCTCCAGGTTCTCCGTGAGGTGGTGCTCGGCGGTGAACTCCCCGGCCCGGTACCAGCGGACGACCGGGTGCAGATAGCGGCCGTCGAGCCCCCGCACGTCCTGCTGGGACGTGCGGCCCGCGCGGACGTCGAAGGGGTCCACCCGGTCGTGGTCGGCCCCGTACTCCAGGGTGATCACCGCGTGGGCGGTCACCTTCCCGAAGTCCCCGGCCCGGACGGCGTCCGGCACCTGGCCGACCGGGACCTCCTCGGCGTAGCGCAGCGTCCCGTCGGGGGCGGTCAGCAGCAGGTCGCCGAGGACGCCGAACTGCTGCCACAGCGCCGAGGACCGGTTGACGCGGGCGATGACCGCGTCCACGGCCCGCTCCACGGTGTCCCCGAGGTCCGTCACCGGCCAGGGCTCCCCGTGGTGGCGCTGCCGCAGCACCCGGTGCAGGGCGCGGACCGAGTAGCGGAAACCGTGGATGAAACCGGTGGTGGCCTTGCGGAACTCCCGGGCCTGCATCAGCGTCCCGGCGAAGTACAGTCCGGGCACATTGACCGACTCGCCGACGGGCGTCACGGCCGGGAAGCGCCCGTTGACCGCCAGTCCGGGCCGGCAGCCGTCGTCGAAGAGCGAGGCGTCGAAGCGGAAGCCGGTCGCGACGACCACCCGGTCGTACCGGATCTCCCGCACCGCCTCGTCGACCCGCTCGAAGGCGACCGGCACGCGGTAGCCGCCCGCGTCGCGGCGGATGGCGAGCACCCGGCCGTCGAGGACCGCGTTCTGCGACTTGAGCTGGTAGCTGTCCAGGAAGTTGTTGTTCACCGCGCGCAGATGCCCGACGTAGTGCGACTGCCACGCCAGCCGCAGCGATCCCGGGCCGACGACGTGGATGACCGCCGCGGTCTCCATCAGGGCGCCGGCCGTCTCGAAGCCGGAGTTGCCGCGGCCGATGACGAGCACCCGCTGCCCGGTGAAGGACTCCGGGTCCGGGTCGAAGGTGTCGTAGCGTTCGGCCAGTTCGATGCCCGGGATCGGCGGCAGATACGGCAGGGACACCCCGGTGGCGGCCACCAGGCGCCGCGCCCGCCACGTCCGTCCGGTGCGGTCGAGCGCCGTGAACCCGTCGTCCGAGCGGGAGACGCGGACGATCTCGGTGCCGTACTCGACGCGCGCCCCGGTCCGTTCCGCGAAGTCCGAGAGGTAGCGCACCATGTCGTCGGCCGGCGGGAAGTACCGCCGGCTGTAGCGGGTGAACAGCAGGTCCGGATCGTCGCTCAGCAGGGAGTTCCAGTCCATCCGCAGCCGCAGCTCCGGATCCTCGTATCCGGTGTGCACCTTGTTGACCGAGATGAGTTGACGGTGCCGGGGGAACCGCGTGAAGAAGGTGCCGGGACCGCTGCCGCGCTCCAGAACGACGTAGTCCGCACCGTCCCGCTCCAGGAGCGCGGCGAGTTGCAGTCCCGCGGGTCCCGCTCCGATGATCAAGTAGTCGTACGCCATGGCCCCGGAAGCTATCCACCGCATCTCAGAGCGCTCTGAGATTGCCCCGTTAGGTTTCCGCCGTGCTGACCACCACGGACACCGTCCCGCTCACCCGCCCCCCGGACTCCGCGGCCCTGCGCCGCGCGGCGGCACCGCTCACCGTCACCGTGGACGACGAGGTCCGCGCACGCGTCGTCCGGGGCCGCCGCTTCTTCCACACGGCACGCCACGGCAACGGCGGCGGCAGCGGCGGCGGGGACCGCCGGATCTACGGCGCCACCACGGGCTTCGGCGCCCTCGCCGGTTTCGCCGGCCGGGCCGACGAGGCCGACCAGTGCGACAACACCCTGGCGCACCTCGGCGCGGGCCAGGGCCCGGACCTGCCGCCCGGTATCGTCCGGGCCGCCCTGCTGCTGCGCACCGCGTCGCTCGCCCGGGGCTTCTCCGGTGTGTCCGTCGAGGTCGTCGAGCGGCTCGCCGCCATGTTCGCCACGACGTTCTGCCCGGCCGTCCCCCGCTACGGATCGGTCGGGGCGAGCGGCGACCTGATCCCCCTCGCCTACGCCACCCAGGCGCTGCGCGGCCGCGGACACGCCTACCTGGACGGCCACCGGACGGAGGCCGCCGCCGCGCTGGCCGGAGCCGGACTGCGCCCGCTCGCCCTCGACGGCCGCGACGCGCTCGCGCTCGTCAACGGCACCTCCGTCACCACCGCGGCCACGGCACTCGCCCGCGACGCCGTCCGCGCCGCGCACCGCTCCCTCACCGCGCTCACCTGCCTGCTGGCCGACGTGCTCGGCTGCGACCCCGGCTTCCTCGACGCCGACCTGATGCGCGCCTACGGCCACCCCGGCGCGGTCGACGTCGCCGCGCACATGCGCCGGACGCTCACCGGCACCGCGCCTTCCGGCACCCGGCCCCTGCAGGAGCCGTACAGCATCCGCTGCGCCCCGCAGCTGCTCGGCGCGGCGGAGGACGCGCTGCGCTACGTCGACGGCGTGGTCGCCGCCGACCTCGGCGGCGTCAGCGACAACCCGCTCTTCTTCCCCGGCGGTGCGGGAGAGGGGGCGACGGGGGAGGGCGGCACGGCGGCGGCGGGCAAGGTGGTGCACGGCGGGAACTTCTTCGGGCAGCCCGCCGCGTTCGCCGCCGACGTGCTCGCCTCCGTCACCGCCCAGCTGGGCAACCTCGCCGAACGCCAGCTCGACCTGCTGGTGGACCCGGCGCGCAACGGAGGACTGCCGCCGATGCTCGCCACCACCCCGGGCACCCAGCACGGCCTGCAGGGCGTGCAGTTGGCCACCACCGCGTTCGTCGCGGAGATCCGCCGCGCCGCGGCACCGGCCGGCATGCAGAGCCTGCCGACGAACCTGCACATCCAGGACGTCGTCCCGTTCGGCACCCAGGCGGCCCTGCGCTCCCACGACATGGCGGAGCTGCTCGGCCTGCTGTGCGGGTCGCTCGCGCTCGGACTGCGCCAGGCCGTCTACGTCGGAGCCCGCCGCCCCACCGCGCCCCGGTGTGCCGAACTCCTCGACGCCCTCAGCGAGGTGGTGCCCCCGGTCGACCCGGACCGCCCGCTGGACGCGGACGTCCGCGCCGCGGCAGACCTCCTCGCCACACCCGGCCTCCTCGCCACGAGCGGCCCCCCGGCCACGAGCGACTCCCCGGCCACGAGCGCGCCGCCCGCCACGCGCGACCGGCCCTGACCGGCCGCCACCGGCCCTCCGGGGCGGGCGGACACCCGGACTCGGGAAGCCGGATGGTGAACCGCGCGCCCCGCCCCGGGCGGCCGGTCGCGGCGACCGTGCCGTGGTGGCCGGCGACGATCTCCTTCAGCAGCGCGAGCCCCAGCCCGTACCGGCCGCCGTCGCCGCCGCGGTGGAAGCGCTGGAACAGGCGTTCCGCCTCGGCCGGGTCGAAGCCGGCCCCGGTGTCCGTGACGGTCAGCTCCACCACGCCGCCCGCCCGTGCCAGGGACACCTCGATCCGCCCGCCCGGCGGGGTGTGCCCGATGGCGTTGGCCAGCAGTTCGCCGACCGCGCGGCGCAGCGCGGACTCCACCCCGTCGACGTACAGGCGGTGCGGCGGCCGCTCCACGACCACGGTGAGCCCGCGGTCCCGCGTCCGGTGGGCCTCCTCGGCGGCCACCGACCGGGCCAGTTCGGCCAGTTCGACCGGACGGCACTCGGACCGCCGTGCCGGACTCGCGCCCAGGCTCGCCGACAGCAGCAGATCGTCGATCACCTCACCGAAGCGGCCGACCGAGCCGACCAGCCCGGCCAGCCCGTCACGGTGCGGGGCCGGCAGGTTCTCGGCGGCCGCCTGCCGTGCCAGCACCTGCGCCTTCGTGTACACCCGGGTGATCGGGGTGCGCAGCTCGTGGCTGGCGTCCGTGACGAACCGGCGCTGCCGCGTGAGCGCCTCGGCCAGCGGGGCCACCGCCCGGCGCCCGAGGACCAGCCCGGTCAGGGCCGCGGCGACCAGACCCACCAGCTCGGCGACACCCAGCGCGGACCACAGGTGGGCGCGGTCGGCCAGCTGGAAGCGCAGATCGAACACCGCCTGGACCACGGCGCCGTCCGCCCGCCGCTCCGTGCGCACCAGATAGACGGTGTGGTTCCGCTCCACGGTGCGCTCCACGGCCCGGTGGGTCCGGCCCACCCGGTCGACGTCGGCGCGCAGGGGGAAGCCGGCCGGGGCGTTCGCCAGCGGCTCCACCCCGGCGGCGAAGAGCCAGGTGCACACCGGTGGGCTCGACAGGTCCCCGTACTGGGCGCCGTAGCGCAGCTCCCGCCACACCTGGTCGTTCTGCGCGCGCACCATCACCGTGTGGGCGATTCCGCCGATGGCCGTGACCAGGAGCGTGATGATCCCCCCGGTGACGAGGGCGATCCGCAGCCGTGCCCGGCGCACCGCCGCCCACTCGCTCTTGTCCGACGCCCTCACAGCGACCCCAGCCGGTAGCCGAGCCCGCGGACCGTGCGCACCACCTGCCGGCCGAGCTTGCGCCGCAGGTAGTAGACATAGGTGTCGACGATGGAGGACGCGGGCGCCTCCTGGAACACCAGCCGGCGCAGCTCCGACCGGGAATGGACGAGGTTGGGGCGCGACGCCAGCGCCCACAGCAGGGCGAACTCCCGTGCGGCGAGGGCGATCCGCGCACCGTCGGCCAGTTCGACCTCCCGGGGGCCGACGTACAGCCGGCCCGAGCCGATGCGGAGCACGTCGGTCGCGTCGCGGCCCCTGCGGCACAGGGCCCGTAACCGGGCGCTCAGTTCGTCGAGTTCGAACGGCTTGACCAGATAGTCGTCGGCGCCGGCGTCGAGTCCGTCGACCCGGTCGTGCACGGTCCCCAGCGCGGTCAGCAGCAGCACCGGAGCGCGGACCGCCCGGGACCGCAGCCTGCCCAGCAGGTCGAGGCCGTCCAGCGCCGGCAGCCGCCGGTCGACGACCAGCGCGTCGTACCGCCGGGTCAGGCCCAGGTGCAGGCCCCGCTGCCCGTCGGTCGCGACATCGACGGAGTAGCCCTCCTCCCGCAGCACCCCGGAGAGCAGGGACACCAGCTCCCGGTCGTCCTCGATCAGCAGCAGCCGCCACGGGTCCCGCGCACGTCCCTGTGCCACCGTCCCACTCCCCTTCACCTCCTCCCCGCCGCCCCGCCAACGACCGGGCCCGGCACGGAGATTCCCGGGAACGGGACCGGGGGCGGACGGACGGGGCCCGACCGGCGGGATCGCGCCACCGCGCGGTACCCGCCAGTTGCCCCGGGCGGCACGTCGCCGACGCGCGGTCCCCTCCCGGCCGTGCCCGGGGCCCCCGTGCGGCCGCACCCCGGCGGCAGGACGATCCGGTCCCGTCGGGGCCCGCGGCACCGGCGGTGGACGCCCGGCGGACCGGCCCCTGGATTCGCCGCATGGGAGACGTCTCGCGCCGGCGCCTGATCCTCCTCGACGCGGCGGCCGCACTCGGGTTCGCCCTGCTCCCGCAGTTGTCGGTGCTGCGGCCGGACACCGGCGGCACACCCGGCGGGCTCACCGCCTGGCTGCTCCCGCTCACCGCCGCGCTGCCGCTCGCCGCCCGCCGGCTGTGGCCCGTGCCGGTCCTCGCGGCCGTGCTCGCCGCCTCCTGTGCCGCTCTTGCCGCCGGTCTCGGCCCGGCCGTCCTCCTCGCTCCCGCGTACGCGCTCTACCCGGTCGCCACGACACGGCAGAGACGGCCCGGGCGGTCGGCCGTCCTCGTCGGCGTGGCCAGCGCGGGCGGCGCGGCCCTGCTGGCGGTGACGGGCGGGCAGGCGTACGAGGGCGGGACCCTGGCGGTGCACCTGCTGTTCGGTCTGCTGGTCCTCGGCGCCACCTGGGCCGCGGGGACGGCGGTCGGATGCCGCCGGTTTCCGGGTCCTTGGGACACTGCCCTACTGACGTTTGTTCCCCGCGTGCGTCCCGGCGTCCGTTCCGGCGCGCGCCTCCGGCATGCGCTACCGGCGCGAGCCCCGGGCACGGGTTCCAGGTATGGCCGAAACCGCTCATCGCCAACGGGCTGTCCAACGCGGAGATCGCCGAGCGCCTCGTCATCAGCATGCCGACGGTGAAGACCCACGTCGGCAGCCTCCTGGCCAAGCTGCACGCCCGGGACCGCGCGCAGCTCGTCATCATCGCCTACGAGAGCGGTCTCGCGGAGCGCGGTATGCCGTCGTGACGCCGGGTCCCGCCGGTGCGGGACCCGGCGGGCACGGTGGGCACCCCGTGGCCGGTTCGGCCCGTCAGCCGCTCCGTACGGCGCGGCGGGAGCGGGCCAGTGCCGGCGCGCCGAGGGATGTGGCGGTCAGCCCCAGCAGCAGGGCCACGACGGACCCGCCGAGCCCGTTGCCGGTGCCGAGACCGCCGTCGGCGGTGGCCGTGAACAGCCCGCCGAACACCATGGCCACCGGCCCCGCCACCAGGGCCACGAGGGCTCCGCGCCGCCCGGTGCCGGTGCCCGGACGACCGCCGGGGCGGGCCAGGGCCAGCGCTCCGGCCACCACACCGATCAGCCCCACCACGGCGGCCGCGGTGCCCCCGAACCGCCCGGAGGCCAGAGGGCCGGCGGCCTCCTGGGCCGGGGTGTGCGCGGCCGCCGGTGCGGCGAGCACGAGGACGGCGAGGACGAGCCCGCCGAGCAGGGTGGCGCCGGTCATCGCGGGCTTCTCCCGGAACGGCCCCGGGGTTCTCGAACTGCTCATGTCCCACTCCTCTTTCACGTCTCGGTCGGGCCTTCGCCCACCGCCCGATCGTGGCCGCCCGGGGTGCCGCCGGTCGTCCCGCGGGCGGACGCACTCCGCGCTGCCGCCGGGGGCGCAGCCGGCTGCCGCGGCTGCCGCAGTCGCGGCGGACGTACCGCGGGCGCGGTAGGCGGCCGGTCGTCCGCGAGCGGGATCCGCCGTCGGCGGCCCCGGGCTAGGGTGCGCGCATGAACACAGGGCGGTTCGGGGTCCCCGCCGGTGCCGCGGACGGGGTGATCGCCGTCGGTGTGGCGGCGGTGCTGCTGGTCACCGGGGTGTCCGGGCAGCAGTCCGCCACCGGCCCCGCGACGCCGCTCGGCTACGGACTGCTGGCGGCCGGCGGCCTGGCGCTGGCCGCCCGCCGCAGGGCGCCGGTTCCCGTCCTGGCCGTCACCGGGCTGTGCGCGGTGGGCTACCAGGCGGCGGGCTTCGACGTGCCCGCCGTCGCCTATCTGTTCGCCGTCTACGCCGCCGTACGCGCGGGGCACCGTACCGCCGCGATCGTGGCGTCCGTCGTCATGCTGGCCGCCCTTCCGCTCGCGGCCCTGGTCTCCCTGCACGATGTCTCCCCGCACGACGCGGGCGAGGCGTTCGCGCGGGGCCGCGGCGCCCTGGAGCTGGCCTGGCTGATCGCGGCCGGCGCGGCGGGGGAAGCGCTGCGGCAGGCGGAGCGGCGGGCGGACGAGGCCGAGCGCACGCGCGAGGAGACCGCGCGGCGCCGCGCCGACGAGGAGCGGCTGCACATCGCGCGGGAGCTGCACGACTCGCTCACCCACCAGATCTCGGTCATCAAGCTGCAGAGCGAGGTCGCCGTCCATGTGGCCCGCAAGCGCGGCGAACAGGTGCCGGAGGCCCTGCTGGCCATCCAGGAGGCGGGGCGCGAGGCGGCCCGGGAGCTGCGCGCGACCCTGGAGGCGCTGCGCGACGACGGCACGGCCCCGCCGCCCGGGCTCGACGACCTCCCCGGACTGGTGGAGCGGGCGGGCCGGGCGGGGCTGGAGGCGTCGCTGACGGTCGAGGGACGGCGGGAGGACGTGCCGGCCGCGGTCGGCCGGACCGTCTACCGGATCGTCCAGGAGGCGCTGACGAACACCGCCCGGCACGCCGCCGCGGCCACCGCCTCCGTCCGGGTCGACTGCCGCCCGGACGTCCTCGCGGTCCGCGTCGACGACGACGGCGGGGCCACGCCGGACGCCGCCCCGGTGCCCGGCGTCGGGCTGCTGGGGATGCGTGAACGCGTCACCGCTCTCGGCGGCCGGCTGCGCGCGGAACCGCGCGACGGGGGCGGCTTCACCGTCCGGGCCGAACTCCCCGTGGACCGGGCGCCGTGATCCGCGTCCTGCTGGTCGACGACCAGCCGCTGGTGCGCAGCGGGTTCCGCGCCCTCCTCGATCTGGAGGACGACATCGAGGCGGTGGCCGAGGCGGGCGACGGCGCGGAGGGCCTGGCCCTCGCCCGGGAGCATCTGCCCGACGTCGTGCTGATCGACATCCGCATGCCGGTGATGGACGGCATCGAGGCGACCCGGCGCATTGCCGCCGACCCGGCGCTGTCCCGGGTGCACGTCGTCGTCCTGACCAACTACGGCATGGACGAGTACGTCTTCCACGCGCTGCGCGCGGGCGCCGCCGGGTTCCTCGTCAAGGACATCGTGCCGGACGACTTCCTGCACGCGGTGCGCGTCGCGGCCCGCGGCGACGCCCTGCTCGCACCGTCCATCACCCGCAAGCTGATCGACCGGTACGTCACCCAGCCCCTCCCCGGCGACCCGGGCACCGGGCTGGAGGAGCTCACCAACCGGGAACGCGAGGCCGTCGCCCTGGTCGCGCAGGGCCTGTCCAACGACCAGATCGCGGCCCGCATGGTGATCAGCTCACTGACCGCGAAGACCCACGTCAACCGGGCGATGACCAAGCTCCACGCCCGCGACCGCGCGCAGCTCGTCGTCCTCGCGTACGAATCCGGCCTCGTCACTCCGCGCAGCCCGTGAGCAGGCCAAGGTTATGGCTACTTCAGCTATGATAGTTGCAGCTATCATAGTTGTCGGAGGTGTTGCCGGTGGCCAAGCCGGAGAGACTGTTCGCGCGGGACGCGGAGTGGCGCGAGCTGGAGGGGTTCGCCGCGTCGGAGCAGCAGGGTGCCTCCCTGGGGCTCGTGTACGGGCGGCGGCGGCAGGGGAAGACGCTGATGCTGGAGTTGCTGGCGCGCGAGTCGCGGGGTTTTCTCTTCGCGGCCACGCAGCAGAGCGAGGCACAGAATCTCGCGGATCTGGGCTCGGCGTACTCGGCATTCCGCGGGCTCCGGCGGCCGGTGCTGTTCGCCGACTGGCGGGAGGCGCTGGACGAGCTGCTGCGGATCGGTGAGGACGCCCCGGTGCCAGTGGTGATCGACGAGTTTCCGTATCTGGTGTCGGCGTCCCCCGCCCTGCCCTCCTATCTGCAGCAGGCTCTCAGCCCGCTGAGCCATGCCAAGGAGCACACCCGGACCCGGCTGATCCTGTGCGGCAGCGCGCTGACCACGATGGCGCAGCTGCTGGGCGGAGGCGCCCCGCTGCGCGGGCGGGCGAGCACGGAGCTGGTGGTACGGCCCTTCCGGTTCCGGGAGGCGGCCGCCTTCTGGGGCGTGGAGGACGACCCGGAGCTGGCGTTCCGGCTCCACGCGCTGGTGGGCGGGACCCCGGCGTACAAGGAGATGTGCGGAGGCACCGGGCCGGCGGACCTCGCGGACTTCGACGGGTGGGTCGCCCGCCGCCTGCTCAACCCGGCCTCCGCCATGTTCCGCGAAGGCGGGCTGCTGCTGCGTGAGGAGCCATCGATCTCGGATCCGACCTCGTACGCGGCGGTCCTGGCGGCGGTCAGTGCCGGGCATCACCGCAGGTCGGAGATCGCGGGTCTGCTGGGGCGGCCGAGCGGCGCGCTGGCGCACCTGCTCTCCGGGCTCCGGGACATCGGCCTACTGGAGCAGGTCGAGGACGCCATAAGAGACAAGCGCAGTGTTTTCCGGGTCGCCGAGCCCGCGGTGCGGTTGTACCAGCTGCTGATCAAGCGGCACGAGCCGGAGCTGGTGGTGGGCCGGGCCGACCGGGTCTGGGCGGACAACGCCGACACCGTCGCCGGGAAGATCTACGGCCCGCACTTCGAGGAACTGGCCCGCCAGTGGTGCTTCGAACACGCCGCTCCGGAGAGCCTGGGCGGCCGGGCGACCTGGGTGCGCCCGACCGAGATCGCCTGCCGGGAGCACCGCCGCGGGCACGAGCTGGATCTCGTGGTGGCGGAGTCACCGGCGTTCGGGCCCGAGCGGATCACCGCGATCGGTGAGGCCAAGGGGACCGCTACCCCCGTAGGTCTGCCGCAGTTGGAACGGCTGGAACACCTGCGCGGGCTGCTGCCGAGCGCCCGGGTGGGGGCACTGCCCAAACTCCTGCTCTTCGCCCGCTCCGGCTTCACCGAGGACCTGCGCCGCGAGGCCGGCCGGCGCGGCGACGTCGAACTCGTCGACCTGTGGCGGATGTACCGGGGAGAGTGACGCGCCGGGGGCAGGAGGGCGGGACGCGCTGAAGGCCGGACTCGGTGGAAGCCATGGCAGGGCGTCGGCCGGGGTGGCGCGCCGCCCCGGCCGACGCACATGGCACCACTGCCGGACCACCATCACTCTCGGGCGCCCGCGGTGCAGCCGCTTTCCGCTGTTTCTCCGCTCCGTTGTTCCGCGGTGATCGGCATCGGCTCGCGGTGGGCGTGGTTCCCCGCCGGAGCCCCGCCCCGGGCCGGACGACGGGTCCCGCGCTTCCGGGCCGCCGCGGCTTGCTCAGCCGGACGCGGCCCCGAACCACCTGGGGAGATGGGCGAGCAGGTCCCGCTGGTCGTCGCCGACCCACGCCACGTGGCCGTCCGGACGCAGCAGGGCCGCGGGGACGTCCGGTTTCTTGTCTTCCTCGCCGGCGTCAATGACGTCGACGATGTGGTCGACCCGGTCCTCCCAGCCGGCCACCGAGAGCCGGCCGGTCTGGTCGAGCAGCAGCCCTCGGCCGCCGTGCATCAGCCCGTAGAGGAGCCCCCGCCGCAACTGCACGTCCCGCAGCCGCCGGCCGAGGAGTTCATGGCCCTCGCCGAAGTCGTAGCGGACCGCGATGGCGGTGATCTTCTCGATCAGATACCGGTTCACCTCCTCGAACTCCATCAGTTCGGCCAGCAGTCGGCGCACGGCCCGGGGACCCGGCTCGGAGGACAGCAGCTCCATCTGGGCGCGGGTGTTGTCGAGCACGGCGGCGGCCACCGGGTGCCGTTCGGTGTGGTAGCTGTCCAGCAACCCTTCCGGCGCCCAGCCGCGGACCTCGGCGGCCAGTTTCCAGCCGAGGTTGAACGCGTCCTGGACGCCGAGGTTGAGGCCCTGCCCGCCGGTCGGCGGGTGGATGTGCGCCGCGTCGCCGGCCAGCAGCACCCGGCCGGTGCGGTAGCGCTCGGCCAGCCGGGTGGCGTCGCCGAAGCGGGAGAGCCAGCGGGGTGAGTGCACGCCGAGGTCGGTGCCGGCGAACTTCCGCACCTGCCGCTTGACTTCCTCCAGGGTCGGCGGCGCCGTGCGGTCCTCGGCCACGCCCTCGGCCGGCACGATGAGCCGGTACACCCCGTCCCCCAGGGGCATGGTGCCGAACCGCCACTGCGTCCTGCGGACCTCCGCCACCACGGCGGCCAGCTCCTCCGGCCCGACGCCCACCTCCACCTCGCCCAGCAGCGTCTCGACCCGGCTGGGCTCGCCGGGGAAGCCGACGCCGAGCAGCTTGCGCACCGTGCTGCGCCCGCCGTCGCAGCCGACGAGATAGCGCGCCCGGAGCCGGGACCCGTCTCCCAGTTCGGCGGTCACCCCGTCGTCGTCCTGGCTCAGCCCGGTCAGTTCGCGGCCGCGCAGGATCTCGGCGCCGAGCCCGGTGGCGTGCTCGTGCAGCAGGCGCTCGGTGACCACCTGCGGGATGGCGAGGACGTACGAGTGCGCGGTGTCCAGCCGCTCGGGCCACGACGTGCCGAGGCCCGCGAAGAAGCCGCCGACCGCGTACTTCTTGCCGCGCGCGAGGAACTCCTTCAGCAGGCCGCGCTGGTCCATCACCTCGACGCTGCGGGCGTGCAGGCCCTGCGCGCGGGACTGCGCGGTCGGCTCGGTCAGCTTCTCCACCACGACCACCCGCACGCCGTGCAGCCGCAACTCGGCGGCCAGCATCAGGCCGGTCGGTCCGCCACCGGCGATGATCACGT
This sequence comes from Streptomyces sp. S07_1.15, assembly GCF_020739505.1. Lineage (NCBI taxonomy): Bacteria > Bacillati > Actinomycetota > Actinomycetes > Kitasatosporales > Streptomycetaceae > Streptomyces > Streptomyces sp. S07_1.15. The sequence goes on along the minus strand of NZ_JAJBZK010000001.1, from coordinate 1,650,232 downwards.
CAATCATGAAACCCCCCATTTCGACAAGGCTGTGTCCCGGCCGGCCGCTCGGCGCGGTCGGGCACCGGGCACGCGCACGTCGCACGTCGTCCGGTGCTCCGGTCTCCACTGCGCACAAAGCTGTACGTAATCCGCGTATTGCTGATTTCCGCAGGTTCCGGCCTCGGGCGGAGATTCTGCAGCACGACCGGGGCCTTGCCGCAAGGCCCCCCGTGCGCTATACGTTGAGAGTGGCAAGGAGAGCCGACCTCCTTGCCTTTGTTCTTGTGCCGTCCGTCACCGGCCCCCTGAGGAGGTGACCGCGGCCACCGCGACCGCGGCACCCTCCGCTGTCCGAACCGGCCTCTTCTTCCGCGTCCGGGATGACCCGAGCCGGCTCCTTGACCTCAACCCCGGTTCAGGTCGGACGCTCGGCGTATGGAGATCACAGACAGCGGCACTCTTCTCTTCCGCAACACCATGCGCATCACCGACGGTCACCTCGACGGCTTCCGGCGCGCCATCGCCCGGGCGGTGGCCTTCGCTCACGAGCACGGCCGCCAGCTCATGGTGGAGGTCTTCCTCGACGAGGAGCGGATGCTCGCACACAGCTTCCAGCTCTACCGCGACTCCGAGGCGATCCGCACCCACTGGCGGCTGTCGGACCCGTACATCCGCGAGGTGATGGAGCACTGCACCGTGCAGCACTTCGAGGTGTTCGGCGCACCGGACCACGACATCGTGGCGGCCCTCAGGACCCCCGGCGGCGCGTCCTTCCCCGTCACCATCTCGCCACGCCTCGCCGGCTTCAGCCGCCTGGGGACGCCGTGAGGCATCCGGACGGGTGTACCGGCCCCGGCGTCGCGAGGCAGGCGTCGCCGTCCGTGACCCCGACTCTGCGCACCGAGCGGCTGCTGCTGGAGCCCTACGTCCCCGAGGACGAAGAAGCCTTCGTCGCGCTGTTCCAGGACACCAGGGTGTCGCGATGGATGGGCGACGGGCCGGCGTCCGAAGCCTCGGACCGGGCCCTGTTCGGGCGGATCTTCACGAAGGTCTACGCCCGGAACCTGTTCGACGTCTGGGCCGTCCGCCGGGACGGGGTGCTGGTCGGCCATGCCGAGATCAAGCCGACCGACGCCACCGGAGGCCACGAGATCATCTACGCCCTGGCGCCGGCGGCCTGGGGGATCGGCCTGGGAACCGAACTCGCCGAGGCGGTCACCGCCCATGGCTTCACCGCCCTGGGACTCACCGAGGTCCACGCCACCGTGGCCGCACCGAACACGGCTTCCCTGACCCTGCTGGGCAGGATCGGCTTCGAGTACGTCCGGGACATATCACCGAGGACGACGGCAGCACCACTCGCGTGCTGGTCCGCCGCCAGGGGTGACGACTTACCGGTACCGAACGGCCGTGCGGACGGGCCGCCTTGACGGTCTGCCCGTCGAGATCGTTCCGATGAACCCGTGCGCGGCCGGCGGTTGGGCCCTTATGACGGCCCGGGTCGTGCCGTGTCCCGCTCGTGGCCCGTGCAGAGCTGGGCGGTCAGGGTCGTGCGGGCCCACTCCTCCCAGGCGTCGGGGGACCAGCCCCGGTCGCGGACGAAGATCAGGTACAGCTCCGGGCTGAGCAGCCCGTAGAGCAGGTCGGCGGCGCGGGTGGTGTCGACACCGGGGCGGGCGTCGGGCTTGGTGGTGAGTGCCTCCGCCGCGGCGTGCTGGACGGTGTAGCGCGGGTCCTCCGGGCCGGCGGGCCACTGCGCGGCGATCTCCGGGTCGGTGGCCGCGGCGGCCGCGATCAGCGGGATGACCGGGGCGACCCGCTCCTGGATGGCGCGCACCCCCTGTACGTGGGCGCGCAGTTGCCCGGCCGCGGTGGGCTCGGCGCAGGCGGCGCGGAACCAGTCGCGCTCCATCGTGGCGACCGGTTCGGTGTCGCCGGCGATGGAGGTGTCGACGACGTCCTTGAACAACGCCCGCTTGTTGCGGAATACGAAGTACACGGTCTGGACGGCCACGCCCGCGCGGTCCGCGACCTCCTGAAGGCTCGTCGCTCCGTACCCCTGTGCGATGAACAGATCCCGCGCCGCCGCGATGATCTTCTCGCGGGTGCGCCGCGAGCGCTCGGCCCGCTTGTCGGGGCGTTTGCCGTGGTGTGTGCCGGATCCCTTGACCGCGTCCATGCCGGGAGTCTATCTCTAGTATCCATCACTAGAGTTGGACTCTGATTTCTTGGGGGAAACGATGACCGAGACCTGGACGGCCGCGGAGCTCGACGCGGAGGCGGCCGTGCGCCGCTCGCTGGAGGACTACTACCGGGACGGCAAGCCGCCGTGGGACACCGGCGTCACGCCGCCCGAACTCGTCGCCCTGGTCGAGGGGCCCGGCGCGCTCACGCCCGGGCGGGCCCTCGAGCTCGGCTGCGGCACCGGGACCAACGCGGTGTACCTGGCCCGGCACGGCTGGCGGGTGGTGGCCGTCGACATGGTCCACCGCGCGGTCCAGCAGGCGCGGGAGAAGGCCGAAGCGGCCGAAGCGGCCGGAGCGGACGTCACGGTGCTGTGCGGGGACGCCACCCGGCTGGACGAACTGGACGTCCCGGCCCGTACGACCTGTTCTTCGACCTGAGCTGCTTCTGCGTGATCCCGGCGCACCGCCGCGACGCCTACGCCGCCGGCCTCACCCGGCGTGCCGCCCCCGGCGCGCGGCTCCTGATGTTCGGCTACGGGCCCGAGGCGTTCGAGGACCCGATCTCCGGCGTCACCGCGGACGAACTCCGCACCCGGTTCGCCGGATGGGAGCTGACCGACGTGACACCCGGCACGAACCCGGTCCCGACGTTCTGGTTCACGCTGCACCGCACCGCGGACGGAGCGGCGTGAGGACCGTCGTGCGGTGAGGGGCCCGGGATGCCGGCCGCTGAAACGGGCGCCGGCATCCCGGACACCGCGGGGCATCTCACCCCGGCTGGTCCACCCGAGGCAAAAAATTCCGCCGGCGATGTCGAGAACCGGCGACCGGCTCCGTCCCCGAGGTGAACGCGACCACAATGGGCCGCACCCGCTCCGAGGAGAGACACGATGGCCAAGTACCTGCTGCTCAAGCACTACCGCGGCGCGCCGGCCGCGGTCAACGACGTACCCATGGACCAGTGGACGCCGGAGGAGATCTCGGCCCACATGCAGTACATGCAGGACTTCGCGGACCGGCTGGAGAAGAACGGCGAGTTCGTCGACGGCCAGGCGCTGGCCCCCGAGGGGGCGTGGGTCCGGTACGACGGCGAGGGCCGCCCGCCGGTCACCGACGGCCCGTTCGCCGAGACCAAGGACCTCATCGCCGGCTGGATGGTGATCGATGTCGACAGCTACGACCGCGCCGTCGAGCTGGCCGGGGAACTGTCGGCCGCCCCCGGCAAGGGCGGCAAGCCGATCCACGAGTGGCTGGAGGTGCGCCCGTTCCTGACCGCGCCCCCCACCGTCACGGAGTGACCTGAGGTGAACGAGGTCCTCCTCCGGAGCCTCATACCGGGCGTCATCGCGATCCTCGTCCGCCGCGGAGCCGACTTCGCGGCGGCCGAGGACGCCGTGCAGGACGCGCTGGTCGAGGCGCTCCGCGCCTGGCCGGCCGACGGCTCCGCGAACTCCCCGGGTTCCGGCGGCGCTTCGGGCTCCTCGGACTCCTCGGGCTCCTCGGCGGGTTCCTCGGGCGGCGGGCGGCCCGTACGGGACCCGAAGGGCTGGCTGGTCACCGTGGCCTGGCGCCGGTTCCTCGACGCGGCCAGGGCGGACGCCGCCCGCCGCCGTCGCGAGGATCTCCTCGACGAGGAGCCGGCGCCCGGCCCCGCGCCCGCGGTGGACGACACGCTCCAGCTCTACTTCCTGTGCGCCCACCCGTCGCTGACGCCGTCGTCCGCGGTCGCGCTCACCCTGCGCGCCGTCGGCGGGCTGACCACCCGACAGATCGCCCGGGCCTACCTGGTGCCCGAGGCGACCATGGCCCAGCGCATCAGCCGGGCCAAACGCACCGTCTCCGGCGTGCGGTTCGACCGGCCCGGCGACGTCGCCACCGTGCTGCGCGTCCTCTACCTCGTCTTCAACGAGGGCTACTCCGGTGACGTCGACCTCGCCGCCGAGGCCATCCGCCTCACCCGGCAGCTCGCCGCCGCGATCGACCACCCCGAGGTGGCGGGGCTACTCGCCCTCATGCTGCTCCACCATGCCCGGCGCGCCGCCCGGACCGCGCCCGACGGCAGCCTCGTGCCGCTCGCCGAGCAGGACCGCGGGCGGTGGGACACCGCGTCGATCGCCGAGGGCATCGGCATCCTGCAGGCGGCCCTCGCCCGCGACCGCCTGGGCGAGTACCAGGCCCAGGCCGCCATCGCGGCCCTGCACGCCGACGCGCCCACCGCCGGGGAGACCGACTGGGTGCAGATCGTCGAGTGGTACGACGAACTCGTACTCCTGAACGACAGTCCCGTCGTCCGGCTCAACCGTGCGGTCGCCGTCGGCGAGGCGGACGGACCGCGCGCCGGCCTGGCCGCACTCGCGGCAGTGGACGACGCCTCCTCAGCGAGCTCCTCGGACAGGGGTCACCGCATCCCCCGGTACACCGCGGTCGCGGCGTACCTCCACGAGCGCGACGGCGACCTGGCGACGGCGGCACGGCTGTACGCCGAGGCGGCCCGCCGGGCACCCAACCTCGCCGAGCGCGACCACCTGACCCGCCAGGCCGCCCGGCTCAACGCCCGCCGGTGAAGGCCCCGATGGCACGCGCCCGCCTCCCCGCGTCACCTTGGCGGGGGCGCGGCCCGTGCCCGGAGCGCCGGCCTTCCCGCGCGAGGCGGCGGACCGTACACAGTCCGGCCTCGGCACCCGGCCTCAGCAGTCGAACACCGACCAGCAGATGTCGTTGCGCAGCCGCTGGTCGTCCAGCACGAGCTCGCGGATCGCCGCCGGGAGCCGATCGCGCTGCCACCGGCACTCGAGTCGTCCCGCGGCCTCGCCCTCGCCCTCCGGCGCCGCGGCCCGCGCGGCCTTGATCGCGTAGGCGGCCGCCCCGAGTTCGTGCGCGGCGACGTGGGCCACGGCCCCGGCCTGGCCGGCGGCGTACGCGGCATGCCGCGCCGCCCCGCGCAGGTCTCTGGCCGCTCCCATCGCATGACCGCCCGCCGCGCGGGCCCGCATCATCGTGACCTCCCCCCGTGCCCAGGCCCGGGCGTGCCCGATCGCCCGGCGCGGTCGCGGGTCCCCGGGCCGGGCCGACTCGAAGAGGCCGAGGACGTGCTCCGCGCACGAGGCGGCCCAGAGAGCGAGGAGACGGTGATCCGCGTCCGTGAGAGTCCCGCCACGGCGGATCGTCACGAAGCGGGGGTCGCGCACCTTCGGGAGGATCACGACGCGCTCTCCGTCCTCTGCGCCCCGGCGCCCCTTCCTGCGGTGCGCCCCGGCGGCGGGCCGGCCGCCAGGCGCAGGGAGCGGTCCAGCGCGCTCATCAGCCGGGCGACACGGCTGCTGCCGCCCGCAGCGGGCGGGTAGCGGCGGAGCACGTCGATGAGCACCGGTGTCGCACGCTGCCGCGACCGTTCCAGCAGGGCGTCCCCGATCGCGGGGTCGCCGCCCGCCTCCAGCTCCCCGATGCGCGCGGCGCTCGCCGAGGCACGCAGGATGTGCCCGACCTGGCCGGCCCGGGCGATGGGGTGCAGATAGGCGGCCGATGCGGCATCACCGGCGGATCGCGCGGCCAGGCGGGCGGCTTCGGAGGGCGCGGACCGGGCGGCTCGATGGGCGTCGAGGGAGGTGACGCGCTGCAGTGCCGTCCTGTTGGCGCCGTTGATGAACTCCCAGGCCGCGTCGATCGCTTCGCGGGGGCGCGGGTCGCCGGGAACGGCCTGCTCGAAGACCGGCAGGACGTCCTCCGCGTGCCGGACCGCGTAACGCGCCACGACGCGCAGTTCGTCCGGCGTCAGGTCGAAGTCCCCGGAAACGGTGTGCCTGTTCTGTGCCATGCCCCTGAATCGTATCCTTGAACGCCCGGTGGAGACTCCGCGACGAAGCCTCCGCTCACCCGGGCGGTGAACCCTCAACCGGAGGTCAGATGCGTCCCGTGGACCTGGCCCGCCGGCACGGCCTCTCCACGCAGGCGGTCCGCAACTACGAGGACGCCGGCATCATCCCGCCGGCTCACCGCGGCCCGACCGGGTACCGGGACTACACCGCCACCCATGCCGCCGGGCTCGCGGCCCACCTGGCGCTCGTCCCCGCCTTCGGCCACTCGGCGAGCCGGCGCATCATGCGGGCCGTCACCGGCGGCCGGCTCGACGAAGCCCTGGAGTGTGTCGACGAGGGGCACGCACTCCTGGCGCGCGACCGCGCCACACTGCGAACCGTCGAGGCGGCGCTCTCATCCCTCGGAGCCGCCACTCCGGCTGTCACTCCGGCCGCGGACTCCACCCCGGCCGCGACCGCCGCGGCGGCCGGCACCCGGGCGCCGTTCAGCATCGGTGAACTCGCCCGCCACCTCGGACTCAACCCGGCCACCCTGCGCGCCTGGGAACGCGCCGGAGTCCTCGCCCCACGACGTGACCCCCGCACCGGGGACCGGCGGTACCTCGCGCCGGACGTGCGCGACGCCGAACTGGCGCACCTGCTGCGCCGGGGAGGCCAGGCCCTGGCCGCCATCGCCTCCGTCCTCGGGGAACTCCGCGACGCCGGCGGCCTCGAAGCGCTGGCCGCCACCCTGGAAGGATGGCGGCGCGACCTCACGTCCCGCGGAACCGCCCAACTGCACGCCGCCGGCAGGCTCTCCGCCTACCTCGACGCCCTGGACCGGTCCGCGAGAACCGGCTGAGCCGAGCCGCGAAGCGCGACGACTCACGCCACACCCACGACGGAGAATGCTGTGGGAGGGCTCACGGCTTCGCACGAGTGCTCGGCCCGCGGCGGGGAGGGCGTGCCCGGTACGAGCGAAAGGGGCTTGCCGGCCTCGGCGTCGCATGATGGCCGGCGTCCGGTCGAGAACCCCGCCAGAGCTTCAACGCGCAGGCCACATCGAGGAGTCCAGTTGTTACGTTGTGAGGCGGTCGGCAAGCGTTACGGCAGGGGAGGGTGGGTCCTCAGCGAGGTGGACTTGCGGGTCTCGGCCGGCGATGTCCTCGCGGTGGTGGGCGGCAACGGTTCGGGGAAGTCGACCCTGCTGAGGATCCTCGCGGGACTCTCGCGGCCCACCTCCGGGACCGTATCGGGCCGACCGCCGAACATCGGTTACGTACCGGACCGCTTCACCGCCCATGACCGCATCTCGGCCCTCTCCTACCTCACCCACATGGGCCGCATCCGTGGCCTGCCGGCCTCCGCCGCACGGGCCCGAGGAGGCCACCTGCTGGAGCGGCTGTCCCTGGTGGGCGGCCGGGACGCGTCGCTGCGGACGCTGTCGAAGGGCAACGCGCAGAAGGTGGCGCTCGCCCAGGCCCTGCTCGTCCGGCCCGGATTGCTGGTCCTGGACGAACCCTGGTCGGGGCTGGACGCCTCGGCCCACGGTGTCCTGGCCGAGTTGATCGGCGAAGTGGCCGCCCAGGGCGGGGCGGTGGTCTTCACCGACCATCACGAGGCGATCCTGAAGGCGCACGCCGGCGGCGTCTACGCCATCAGCGACGGCCGGGTGACCTGGCGCGGCGGCCGGCAGGCCCGGAGCCGCACCTCGCCGGTCGAGCTGGTCCTGACCGCGCCGCCCACGGGTGTCATGCCGGTCGAGGTGAACTGGCCCGCGCTGCCGGGTGTGGCAGGCACCGCCCGGCGGGGCGATGCGGTCGTCCTGCGGGTCGCGCGGGAGCACTCGGACGCCGTGCTGCTGACAGCGCTGCGGCACGGGTGGTCGGTGGCGGGCCTGGCCGAGGCCGTGGACGAGCCCGGTTCCCGGGCCGATGCGAGGAGGACAGCCCTGTGATCGCCCTGGTTCGCTACACGTTCACGGTGATGCTGCTCTCCCAGCGCTACCTCGCGCCGCTGCTGCTGTTCATCGGCCTGGTGGCCGTGCTGACGAGCAGCGACACCGGACCGCTCACCGCGACCTACGCCTCGGTGGCCGGGGCCATGCTGCTGTGCTCGGTCTGGCTGACCATGGCCCTGACCGGTCTCGAGGACCAGCCGCACCGCTCGATCGTCGTCGTCAGCGCCGGCAGCCAGCTGCGCGTCCAGCTCGCGACGGCCGGGACGGCCGCCGTGTGGTGCCTGCTGCTGATGGCTGCGGGTCTGGTGCTGCCGCTGCTGTTCGGGACCCACACACCCGGCCTCGCGGACCTGGCTCTGGGGACCGCGGCCCAACTCACCTCCGCCGTCACCGGCATGGCCATCGGGCTGCTCTGCTCACGGCTCGTGTTCCGGCGGCAGGGCTACGCGCTGGTCGCCGCCCTGCTGCTTCTGCTGGCCGTGCTGCTGGGCAAGGGCGTTTCCCCGGTCAACATCATGCTGACCCACCTGCAGAACACGCCGGACTCGGCGGAGGCCCTGGTCACCACGAGCGTCCTGCTCGCCGTCGCCACGGGCTTCTTGGCGGCCGCACTGGCCATCACCCATGCCATCACCCGCAGAAAGGCATGAGCGACTCGCACCGACCACCGCCTGTCCGATCGGCGGTGGGAGAGTTTCGACGGGAGGACAGCGGCCTGCTCTTGTCGGCGCTGTGCGGGCGCGGCCGCATCGACAAAGGCGTAGCTGATTCCGGACGGCACACCGCTGCCACCGGAACGGTAAGACTTCACTTGCTGTTCGCCGGCTGTTCTGCCGGGCGGTCGGCCTGGTGGAAGCGCGGGGTCATGAGCTGTCCGGCCGCTTGTGTGGTGCGCCGGGTGCTTTTGCTTGCCGGGAAGTGCCCGAAAGTACTGGGGCTTCGAAGAGCGGACATGCGTTCCGGGGGCAAAGGCCGGCACGAAGACCCACGGCATTCATGTGGCTGGAAATCCGAGGAGATCGTTGACGGCTGATTCTGGTCTGGGCCGTTGAGGAAGGTTCTGCTTGACTGGCCGTTGCCGTGGCCGCGCGAATGCTTCCGGGGGAATGGGGCGGATGCACGGGCGGCCACCGGCGGCGCCGGATTCACCGCCGGATCAGCCCCGTTGAGCGGGTGCGCTTCTTCCGCAGCACAGTGGTTTCCACAGCAGGGGAGTGGGTTTTCAGTGGGTGTTTCGTCGGATTACCCTGACGTTCCCGAATGGGTTGCGAAACCCGAGGGTTATCAGGCAGGAGCCGTCACCAAGTACAAGGGCAACATCTTCCGTGCCGCCTTCTGGGCCGCGGAGCCGGGGGTGGGCGACGCCAACACGAATGGCTGGCGGTTCTTCGACGAACTGTACGACCAGACCTCGAACACGCCGGCCCAGCAGTCGAAAGTCATCGCCTACATCCCCACCTGGCGCACAGCGGAGGGATTCGACTATGGCAATGGCGAGATGTATCAGTACATCACGCACGGCATCATCGCGTTCCTGACGTTCAGCGAGACCAACCCCGGCGAGTTCGACCCCACGTCGGTCGCGGACATCGGGGCCGTCCTCCCGGACGTGGTCATCGCCGCCCATCTGGCCAACACCAAGATCATGGTCGCGCTGGGCGGCGCGAACGACTACGCCTTCCTGGACCTGATGACGGCGGTCGGCAACGATCCGGCCGCCCCGCAACTCGAACAGGCCGTGCGCAAGGTGGCCGACTTCGTCACCGCCAACGGCCTGGACGGCGTCGACCTCGATCTGGAGTGCTGGTGGGGCAGGCCCGGCCAGCCGGACCAGGGCGGCCGGACGAAGAGCGACGGGCCGCACCCCGCGGGGCGGGGCCTGGCGCTGTTCGCCCAGAGGCTGAAGCAGGCCATGCCCGACAAGATCGTGTCGGCGGCCGTCTTCGGCACCTCCTGGTACGGGAACAACTACGATCCCGAGGTCGCGGACCACGTCGACTGGCTCGGGATCATGACCTACGACTTCACCGGCTCATGGGACCGGTCTCCGGTGGGCCCGCACTCCGCCCTGCTCAAGATCCGCGGCGAGGACACCTCGGACATCCGCGAGTCGGAGGTCTACCAGGAGACGTACCTTTCCGAACAGCACGGCAGCTGGCCGGGCCCCAGAACGGGCGGCAGTTCCACGGAAGCGGACAACATCGAGAACAATCCGATCCTGTCCGTCGAGGACTCCCTCTGGTACTGGACGAACCCCCTCTTCGTGAACCATCAGGGGGCGGGGCAGAAGGTGGCCCGCGACAAGATCGCGGCAGGAGTACCCGTCTACGGCTATGACTTCTCCGCGGCCAAGGACCCGGACGATCTCACCGGTGAAGTGCCCCCGGGCTACAAGGTGCTGCGGTACCAGGAAATCCTGGACGCGTTCCCGGACGCCCACCAAGCCGGGAACGCGAACATCAAGGTGCCCGGAAGCACCCCCCGGCCCGCCCTCAACGAACCCCTGCCTCCGGGCGACTACCCGTACGCCCACAACATCCATTTCGAGACCCCGGACACCGCCGTCACCAAGCTCGAATTCCTCCAGAACGTGGGAGCCCAGGGCGTCATCATCTGGGAACTCTCCAATGACGTCTGGGACAACGGCAAGAGCATCATCAAGGCCCTCTACCGCGCCTCCGGCCATCCCGAGCCCGAGCCCGTCACGCAGCCACCGACCGTGGTGGCCAGCCACTGCCTGTGGGACTCCGTCGGCTTCCTGGGCTTCTCGACCGACGCCCTTCAATTCAAGGACGACGACATCATCCGCCCCGGTGTGCGGCAGTTCTCGGCCCGGCTGTGGAACATCCCCGACGGCGCGGACTGGGTGGACGTCGCCCAGCGCTCCCCGGCGGTGATCAAGAGGCAGTACTTCAACCGGCCGACCCGCATCGTCGACAAGGGCGCTCTGGGACTCTGGGGGGAGTTCGACGTCCTCGAATCGGTCGATGCCCCGGCCTGGTACTGGGGCCACATGGAAGCGGAGGACGGCGGCCCGTCCGGGTATACGCGGTACCGGTCGCGCCTGTGGGGCCTCTCCCTCAGCGACGACTGGAAAGCCGGTGCGAGGAAGACCCCGGCACTCATCGAAGGCCAGTACTTCGACCAGCCGACCGAAATCGACGACCAGGGAATCGGCGGCCTCTACGGCCTTTTCGACGTCAGCAACGAGCCGCGCACCATGCCGGCGCTGGTCACGCAGGCCCTGGGGTCCAACGACTGCTCCTACTGCCTGATCGGCACCATCCCTTCGCAGGGCGACAACGTGGAGATGGTGAACCTGACGGCCCCGATGCTCGTCCGGGAGGGCACTCCGTACCTCTACTCGGCGGTCATGCGGGACGACGACTCGGTGGAATTCCCCGAGGGAGTCGTCATGACCCTCCAGGACCCTGGCGGGACCACCTACGACCACGAGATCCAGGACGCCGGCACCTTCGTCATGATGTCCGGTTCCTCGATCCGGTGCCTGATCACCAAGGACCCGCAACCGGGCACCTGGACCATGCGCATGAGCGCGCCGAGCGGCACCGGATTCCGCTGCGAATGCAACACCGTGCCGAGCGAGGACGTCTTCGACACCATGGTGGAGACCTGGCAGAAGCTCGGCGGGACGCAGGGCATCGCTCCCCGGGACATCAGCGGGGGCCAGGTCGCGGCCTATCTGGCCGTGGCGGCGATCACGCTCATGGTCCCCTTCCCGCTGAACCTGGCCACCAGATTCCTGATCCTGGCCGTCACCGGAGTCGGATGGCTGGGCTTCTCGAACTCGGGCACCAAGGACGCCGTGTCACGGAACATGGCGGAAGCCGCGGGAATCCTGTCCAAGGTGATGAAGGACCTCCAGGAGGAAGGCTTCTCCGCACTGCGGAAGTACGTCTACCTGGTCGGAAAGAACATCTCCTACGAGGAGTACCAGGTGATTCTCCGGTACCCCGGGAATCTCTTCCACTGGCTCGGGGTGCACCGCAGGGTGTTCCAGGTCGTCGAGCACATGACGGACGCGGAGGAGCAGAACGCCGTACGGCATGTGTACTGGCAGTGCCTGCTCAAGAAGAGGCTGGGCGAGGAGTTCGCCGTCGCGATGGGCGACGCGCACGAACTCGGCCGCCCGGGCTCCGACGCGGACAACAGGGCGGACGAGATCAACAACGTCATCGGTCTCCGGCTCGCGGACGAAGTGGAGTCCGAGGAGGACTGCCTGGAACGCGCCCGCGAGATGTGGGCGGCGGGAGAACTGGCCACGCGCGTGGACTTGGAGGGCGACCCGACCTGATTCCGGCGCCACCGTTCGGGGGCCGGCCGGTCATGGTGACCAGGACCGGCCGGCCGGCACTCCTCGACGAGCCCTACCGCCAGGTCGGCGACTTGCGGGTGCCACAGCCGAGTGGCCGGTCGGCACGTCCACGATCTCCCGCAGCACGAAGCCGGCCATCTCCGGGTCACGGACCAGTGCGTCGGACCGTCGCGGACGCGACTCGTCCACCTGTGTTGCCCTCCCGCACGCGTCATCAGTGCCCGTGCTCCACCACCGTCCGCTGCCACCCAGAGGACGCCGAGCGGCGGATCACCGCCAACTCGGGGAGGGCCCGTGCGGTGGCTCGTAGGGGACGGGGCGGCCGGTGTGGGCGTCGAGCAGGACGCGGTCGCCCACGGGCCGGTCCGGTTTCACCGTCACCTGCTGCATCTTGGCCTGCTTGGTGCAGTTTCCGGTGTGCTCGGGGTTCTTGACGAAAGCCGACAGGACCACGCTGCCGCGTGTTTCCAGGACGTCCACCACGGGGCCGTCGTCGCAGACCCCGTGCAGCGCGACCACGGTCACGGATCGCCCGTCGCCGGAGACCTCGACCAGCCGTTCGAGCGGATAACCGGGGACGCCTTTGGCCCGCCGGATCGGCGGCCGGGGAAGTTCCGATGGGAGGACGGCGGCCTGCTTGAGGGGAGAGTCGTACCCCTTCAGATGGAACAGCCAGGCCGGCACCACCGCCGGCCCGCGGCTGGTGGCCACACTCATCTCCCCGAGCTCCGCCCCCGTCACCGTCAGGCGCGGCTGTCCCCCGGCGCGACCGCTCGACAGGGTCTTGTACGCCTCCTCCGCCCCCACCAACGGCCGGTTGAGCGAACCGCCCTTCGCCCAGGCCACCCGGCCCTCCTTCGGCCAGGCGGCGGGCAACTTCCCGTCCAGGACGAAGCGGTGGTCCCGGAATGCCTGCTCGTCAGCCGTGCTCCGCAGGCCGCCCCGCGGCAGCCGGATCACGTCGCCCATGGGGTGGAAGCCGGCACGCCAGGCGGTGGCGGCCTCCGACCCGTCCCAGGCCGCGGCGACCCGCCGGGCACGCTGCGCCCGTGCCTCCGCGTCGCCGTCCTCGGACACCTCTCCGCTGCCGCAACCGGAGACGGCCCCCAGGCCGGCGGCGGTCATGGCAAGCGCGGCGAGCAGGCTGACGGAGGGCGACGTCCGGACACGCATGTGACCTCCCGGGCGAACGGAGCGGCAGGCTGTCCGGTCCTCTGACGCGACCGGGCGGAAGCAGGTTTCACCGGCTGCGGCAGCCGGGAGGACCGCGTTGAGGTGGCGTTGTTCTATCGGCCCGGGGCCGCGCCGATATGTGTCAGCACTTGGCCGGCCAGCTCCCGCGGGGGCAGTTCGCCGTCCAGGAACACGGTGCTGTCGGGCAGGACATCCACCGCGGCCGTGCACGGTCCGATCCTGTCCTTGCACCAACGCCGGACGCGCTCGTCCTGCTCGGGATCGTGGGGCGTGAAACTCCGGCCGTCGATCCGCTTCTCCAGGATCTCGCGGGAAACCTGGAGGAAGAAGTGGTGGACGGTGACTCCCGCACCCTTCAACACGCCGAAGATCTCACCGGCATACTGCGGGTTGACCAGGGTCATGGGCACCAGAACGGGGCGGCGGTACTCCTCGACGAGGCCCACCGCCAGGTCCGCGACCTGGCGTCGCCACAGCCGCAGATCCTGGAAGTCGCCGGTCGGCACCTCCACGGTCTCCCGCAGTACGTAACCGACCATCTCCGGGTCGTAGACCAGCGCCTCGGGCCAACGCCGGCGCAACTCGTCCACCAACGTGCTCTTCCCGCTGCCGAACGCACCGTTCACCCAGACGAGCAAGACAATCTCCCCACCTATTGCCGGGCCCGCGCGCTCCGTCTACGCCGGGTCCAGAGACGGCTTGGCCTTCAGCCCGCCGTTGTCCTCGCAGCCCAGTTCCTTTGCCATGGCCAGGGAGAAGGAGTGGGCGACGGTGGCGTAGGCGTCCTTGAGTGCCTCCAGTTCCTCAGTGTCGCCCTCGGGTTCGGTGGGCCTGCCTCCGGGCTCGACGGTGATGGTGATGTGCCGACGCAAGGGGCCGGTCAGTTCGTGACCGTCGTGGCAGGCGAAGGTGACGAACGCGACGTCCGGTGCGGTGCCGGCCTGTTCGCCTATCGGCAGCAGGGTGAACCTCCCGGCGGAGATGTCCTCCGGCGCACTGCCGGTCAGGTGCCAGCTGACCCGCAGTTGCTTGTACGGAGCGTCGGTGGGCGGGTAGATCCGGCAGATGTCCCCGATCCCGCGCACGGAGGAATTGTCCGTGCGGCCCAGTTCCCGCGCGGTGGCCGCGACCGTAGTCTTCTCGTCGGATGGCTCGAACCGTGCCGAGCCCATGATGACTTGGAGAGCTCTGCCCGCCTCCGTGGACACGGCGTTGCCGCCGCAGAGGCGTTCGGCCGCCACGGAGGTATCGGGTTTCTTCCCGCCACTCCCGTCATCCCCTCCGCTGCAACCCGCCACGGCGAGTGCCAGAGAGCCGGCCACGGCCGCGCAGAGGAGCCCTCGCGTCCCTTTACGACTGGTCACGATCTCCATCAGCATCCTTCTGCGTCGTCGGCATGCTCCGCCCGGTTTCGGATCGTCTCTGGCCTCAGCCGTCTTCCGGGTCGTTGCCCTGCTGGTTCTCACGCTCGTTGCCTTTTGAGTAGCCGATCCTCATGATTCCCTGAGGTCCTGGCCGAGATGGCGCTGTCCGGTGAACGCGGCGGCCTCGGAGCGGCTGACCGCCCACCGTATCGGTAGCGCATCCACGGCTCGCCGAGGGTTGGAGCGTCAACTCACCTACCGGGAGCTGAACTTCACCGCAGCGCAGCGCATAGGCACCAGCACTCATGGGCCGGTCCTGAGCCTCGGGTGCCGCCAATGCTTCCTCGCCGGGCGGGCCCTCAACGTCCTGGGCCGATACGGGTCAGCACCTCGTCGGCCAGTTCCCGCGGGGCCAGCTCGCCGTCCAGGAAGACCGTGCTGCCGGGCAGGGTGTCGGCAGTGGCCATGCATGCTTCGATCCTGTCCTTGGCCCAGCGCCGAACCTGCTCCTCCCGATCGGGATCACCAGGGAAGAAGCTCCGCCCGTCGATCCGTTGCTCCAGGATCTTCCGGGAGACCTTGAGGTAGAAGTGGTGAACATCGACGCCTGCGTCCCTCAGCACGCCGAAGATTTCGCCCACGTAGCGGGGGTTGACCAGGGTCATCGGGACCAGGAGCGGGCGGCGGTACTCCTCGACGAGACCCACAGCCAGGTCGGCGACCTGCCGGCGCCACAGCCGGAGGTCCTGGAAGTCGCCGGTCGGCACGTCCACGATCTCCCGCAGCACGAAGCCGACCAACTCCGGGTCGTATACCAGTGCTTCGGGCCATCGCGGACGCAATTCGTCCACCAGCGTCGTCTTCCCGCTGCCGAACGCACCGTTCACCCAGACGATCAACGCGATACCCCCGGTTTCGTGGCCGGCCGCCCGCGTTGGGTCGGCGCGTTTGGTCAGCATGCCTTGCGGCACGGGCGGTCCCACTCTCCGTTGGTGAAGAGAGGAGGGCGCCCCTTGCGTCGGTGTCGGCGATGACGATGTGGTTCACCAACCCGTTCCCTTGAGAATGCCCTCGATGCCCCCCGACGGTTCCCGGCGGATAGGGCGGCACCTCTGCGGGGTCGTACGGCACCACGCGGGCGACGGGGCGGCCGTTCCTGGTGACGGTGACGGTCTCGCCGCGTTCGGCGGCGGCGAGGAACCGGGAGGCGTTGTGCTCGAATGCGCGGGCCGAGGCTTCCATGGAGTGCGCGCCCTCCTTCACATGTCTCGTTCGCGGAGTGCTTGCAGGCTGCGGGTGTTGGCCTCCGCGACCTGGGCGCGGAGCAGTTCGGCCGGGTCGAGGGGGCGGACGTCCGCCGGGTCGGCCGCCCACTCCCGGCCGCCGGAGAGCGGGCGGAGCCGGAGGTACGGGCCCTCGTGGCCCGTGACGATCCCGACCCGGGCGCGGGCGGTGTCCCGGACGGCGGTGCCGGGCGGGGGAGGGGCCGGCTCGGGTGGGGGACCGGCGGGGGGCGGTGTGGTCACCGGGCGTCGCTCCGTACGGCTCCCCGGGCGATGACGGCGGCCAGCGCGAGGGCGACGGGGGCGGAGCAGACGCCGAGGTGGACGAGGGCGTAGCGGGCGCTCTCCGGGATGCGGTGCTGGTCGCTGTCCGGGGCGGGCTTCGCCAGGGCCTCGTCCGTCCGCCGCGTCCGGGGCGGCTCCGCCGGGTCGTCGGCGTCGTCGGGCAGGGCGTCGCCCCAGGGAGTGCGGACGTCCATGGCGGGGAGCTGGATGCCGGCGTCGGTGAGGGCGACGGCGAGGGCGTCCCGGGCGGCCAGGGCCTCTTGGAGCTTGGGGGCCAGGAACTGAGGGCCGGTGCGCCGGGTGCGCTTCGGGGGCGGGGTGCGCTCCGGGGCGGGGGCCTGGTCGGGGGCGGAGCCGGGGTGGGGGTTGAGACCGGCGGCAGGGTGGGGTGTGGAGTTCGGCACGGGGGTGTCTTTCCGCGGGGTTCTGGGAGCGGATGCGTGATGCGGCCATCGCGCGCACATCCGTCGAGTCACCGTGTGTAGTCGGTGCATTACGAGAATGCCGCCGGGGTGTGGCCGTTCAGGCCGAGCACGTGGTCGAGCTCCCCACCCCCTTGGGGCACGTTCCACACCTTCCACTTCGACACGGGGTGCGGTGGGTGCGGGCGTGGGGCCTGTGCCGTGTGTGAGAGGCCGCCTGTTGCCTGTCGCCCTATGCGCAGGTGCGGGCCCGTACCAGGAGCGTGCCGGGCTTGCCCGGCTCGGGCGCTTCGAGCACCGAGGCGTGGATGCCGGTGAACCCATGGCGCTTGAGGAGGCCGGTCCACGCTTCGGGGGCGTACTGCCAGCGGAGCACCGTGAGTTCGTGCTCGCGGCCCTCAAGCCACTTTCCCCGCATCGGCGGTGGTCCGCAGGCACCGGGGGCCGGCTCGGCCTGGCTGAAGGCGAGGACACCGCCGGGCACTAGGCGCTCGGCCACCAGGGGGAGCAACTGCTCGGGGTCGGTGAACCACACCGCACCCCATACCGAGTAGATGGCGTCGAACACCTGGGTGTGCGCTGCGAGATAGTCGCGTACGTCCGCGTGGACGAAGGTGAGCCCCGGTACGCCGTCCCACCATCTGCGGGCGCGCTCCACCTGGACGGGGGAGAGGTCGACGCCCGTCACCTCTACGCCGTGCCGGGCCAGGTACACGGCTTCCCTGCCTTCCGCGGGACCGAGGTCCAGAGCGCGGCCCGGCTCGCCGAGCAGTTCGGCACCGGGGCCGTGACCGGGGTACTGGGTCCACTCGAAGCGGTCCGCAACAGGGGCGGCTGGACGCCCTTTCTCCGGTGAGGCATATAGGTGTCCCAGTACTCGGCCGGAGTGCGAGGCGCGCGGGGCATGAGACTCCTCCGAAAACGGTGAGGGCGACGGAGCCGGCCACCGTATCCGGTGACGCCCGATGCTCCGCCGGAACTGACGCAACACCGTCGCGCCTTGCGTAAGCCAGTGCCCGGGGACACTCGCGCGGCGTCCCCGGTCTGGTCATTACCGCTGCATGGTGGGGCCCCGCCCGTCAGGTGAGGGAGCCGACGCGTGAGGCGAACGCCCGGACGCCGGACAGGGTGCGGTCGTGCCGCATGAGGTCAGATGGGGTTGAAGGACCAGAAGACACCGACCTCTTCGGGTGAGACGGCGATGACTCCGAAGTCACCGTCGTACTCGGTGAGAGGGTTCCAGCCGGTGACCCCGGTCGTGAGGTCCGGCGACGGGGTGGTGCGTGCTTCGGCGATGTTGCTGTAGCAGGAGGTCCGGTCCCCGAACCTGTCGAGTAGGGTCCGGGCGTCGGCGGACGCTGCCCTGGTCTCCTCCTCCGTGCCGGGTAGCCCCCATTCGTACGTCGTGATCACCAGCAGGCGGGCAGCCGTGTCGGTCGTGACGGGGGACAGCCGCCTCGTCAGCTCCGTGTCGGACAGTGGCGCGAAGGGAAAGGAGGGGCTGCTCTTCGCCGGTTCCCCGTTCTTCTCCTTGTCCCAGTCGAGCGTGATCCATCCGCGGGGATCGCCGACCTCCCGGTTCATCACCGCCAGCGCGTCCTTCTGCCAACCGGCGGAGGTTCTGGGGCCGGTCGCCGCGAAGGAGTACACGTCACCCAGGAGGCGCCCGACAGCGTCCTCCCAAGCGGCTTGAGTCAGGGTTCGCATTCTCTTTCCAGACGGAATCGGTCAGCGCGCCGGCGCCTTGCGCCAAGAGGGCCCGGGGACACTCGTGGTGCCCTTGGCCTGGTCGTTCCCGGCGGATCCGTGGCAGTTCCCGCCGGGCCGGCAGGGCCCGCACTCGGCGCGGTTGGCCTCCCACGGCTTCCGGTCGACCGCGAAGCCGTTGTCCGCGATGAGCGGCTAAACGCGGCCGGTGCCATCGGTCTCCCTGCCGACGGATGCCCACCAGGCGATCACTCGGGCGGCCGTCGCGTCCGGCCGCGGTCCCAGAGGGTCGAGACCGAAGTGATGCTCCAGCTCGTGCCGCAGGAACTCGCCGATCTCCGCCTGGTCCGCGCCATCATGGAGGCGTTGGAGCAAAGGGGCGAGCATGCAGTTGTACTCGTCCTGCACCTCGTCGGCGACGCCAATCGGATCCCATTCATTGAGCAGATGCCGCAGGCCGTTCTCGGGGACATCGGTTCCAGGTCGCATCGCCCCAGGTTGCCACCCGGGAGCCGCCTTCATCACTCGTCTCCCCTGTGACCCAAACGAATCCGCGCAGGCGCCTGGGCGCCGACGGAAGCGACGGCTCGAGTCCGGTGAACCACATGGTGCCCTGCCCGGCTCGACGAGGCCTCCTCGGCATCGCGGGTCGTGGCCTCGGATCAGTCGGTTCGGCGAGGGTGTCCCGCGCGGCCGGGGTCTCTTGGAGCTTCTGGGCGAGGTGAGGAACTGTGGGTGTCGGGTTCGGCACGGGGGCATCCCTCCGGCGGGGTGGTGGGGGTGAGGATTCGCGATCCGTACATCGCGTCCGCGTCGGCTGTCTTACCGTGTGTAGTCGGTGCATTACGAGAATGCTGCCGGGGTGGTGCCGGGCAGGCCGTGCAGGCGATCCGGCTTCCCGGGCCACGCGCTCCGCGCCTTCCACGCGAGTTGCGGTGGGTGCGGGTGAAGGCGCGTGCCGGTGTGAGTGAGTACGCGTACGAAAGGCTTCTGGGGGCGGTCGAGGACGGTCGGCCCGGGGCGCCGGAAGGGAGTTGCCTTGCCGCAGCGACGTCTGGTCACGGGCCGCAGCCGGGAGCCGCGTCAGCGGTTCGCCGAGGAACTGCGGCAGTTACGGGCCGGCAAGGGCGTCAGCCTCCGCCAGCTCGGCGAACGGCTGGGCTGGGACTGGTCGTTGTTTGGAAAAATGGAGAAGGGCGAGACGCTGGGCGGCCCGGAGGTCGTCCAAGCCCTGGACACGTACTTCGGGACGCCGGGGATGCTGCTCGCCCTGTGGGAGCTGGCGCGGGCGGACCACACCCAATTTCGCGAGCAGTACCGGCGCTACATGGAGCTGGAGGCGGAGGCCACCAGCCTGTGGCACTTCGCGGTGAGCGTGCTGCCGGGGCTGTTGCAGACGCCCGGGTACGCGCGGGAACTCCTGGCGGCCGGTGGGCTCAGGGGCGATGAACTGGAGCACCAGGTCGACGCCCGTATGGGGCGGAGGGAACTGCTGGACGGCGAGGAACCGCCGCCGTTCCGGTCGATGATCTCCGAAGCGGTCCTCCGCGCACCACTGCGTGACGTAGGCGAATGGCGCGCGCAACTTGAGCATCTGCTGGCGATGGGGGACCGGCTGGACGTGACGTTCCAAGTGCTGCCGCTCAGTGTCGGGCCGCATGGCTTGATGAACGCCACCGTCATGTTCCTGCGCTTGCCCGACGGACGTACTGTGGCGTACACGGAGAACGGCTACCGGGGTGAACTGATCGAAGAAACCTGCCCCGTTGATCGTCTGCAGCGTGCGTACGATGCAGTGCGCGACTTGGCCCTGACCCCCGTCGAGTCGCGGAAGTTTGTCCTGCGTCTGTTGGAGGAGACACCGTGCGATCCCTCGACCTGACCGTGGCTACGTGGCGCAAGAGCAGCTACAGCAACCAGGACGGAGGCGAATGCGTGGAGGTTTCCGACGACTTCGTCGATGCCGTGCCCGTCCGTGACAGCAAGAACCCGACCGGTCCGGTGCTCGTGTTCCCGCTGGGCGGCTGGACTCCGTTCATAGCCGCTGTCAAGGGCGGTGGTCCGGGAGCCTGAGCCGTGAATGTCGGCGGCTCCGGAGATGGTCCGCGTACGAGAGCTGTTGCCGTACCCCGACTGCGTCTTCTTGGGTTCGTCCATGGCGCCGACTTGGCCCCGGCCGTGTTCCCGGGGGCTGTTCGGGAGTGAGGCACTGAACTGCCAGTGGCCACACGCTGGTTCCGGGGCAACTGTGAGCACGACTCACGTCGATGGGTATCGGCTTCTTGCTGATCGCGTTCCCGCCCACCGTCTTGCCGGACGGGGAGAGGCCCGGCGGTCCTCGTCGTGGTGGGGGCGAGGGGTCACTCGGCGGCGGATGGCTTTCTACTGACCGTGGAAACGTCGGTCTATCAGTTCCTTTATCAGCTGCCGTTCACGATCAGAAGCCGGTGATCTTTCGAAGGTCCCTGCGGAGACGCGATAGATGCAATCGATCCCGTATCGATGGAGCAAGGAGAGTTCCCTGCGTTCCGGCCGGTCAGGCAGCAAGACCGCGAGCCGGTCCACCGGTCGTGGACTGTACGGCGCGTAGTCCAGCAACTGAGAAACGGCCTCTCGCACATAGGAGTGTCCGGCCGAGCTCTTGGCTTCAATGATCTCGACGTCACCGTCCCCTTCGGCGTAGATGTCGCATACTCCGACAGGACAGTAGAAGCGGCTCGTGGCCTGCTTGAGTGTGGCGCAGAATTCCATGACCAGCGGTTGTTCTTCTCGCCTGTACAGAGTCGCCCCTCCCGCTGAGACAAAACTGACCAGCGGGGTCTGATGCCTCTCCAGCCCGGCTCGGACTGTGCGCGAACTCGGCGGCTCTTCCGTACCAAGCTGCTCGAGGACGGTTCTCGTCGTTATCCCCAGGCCATCGACGACACGTTGCGCCTTACTGCCGTGCACAACCAACTGCCCCGGGAATCCGTAGTTCTCGGAGTAATTGAGCAGCTTGGCGAGTGTCTCGTAAGGGATCGAAGCCGGTGTGAAGTCGCGCAAACTGTAGACGGTCTTCCAGCTCCTGCCGCCGGGGCCGGGTGGCCACAGAGCGTCCGCGAAGGTGTTGTTGGCGAATATTGCGCCGACTTCCCCCACGGCCAGAACCCTTTTCATGCCAGTGAACAACGCCACATCGCCGGTGCACACCTTGGACATCGCCGTGTCGTGCGCAGAGGTGGCGCCCCAGAAACGCGCCGCGCCCGCGGGGTGGAGACCGAGAAGTTGCTCGAGTTGACTCGCAGACAGATGGCGCTTCAGCGACCCCTCCTCGAAAGCAACTTCCTTTTCAAGGGTGTCCCGCCAGTGCCTGCGCGACTCCGCACTGCCGTATGCAGGACACACCAGCACCCGAACCTCAGGCCCCTTGCCCGATATGTCATGAGAGAGGTCAGCTGTAGCCACGTGGGGATCGTACTCGTAAGGCCGATCATCCTACGATCAAACCGGACGCATGGTTGCCCGGACTTGTGGCGGAGATCCGCGCTCCTTTGGGGTTCAACTGACCTGGGACGGCCGGCCCGATTGGTCCCGCCCTCCGGCGAGCCCTGGCACCCGCCCGCTGTCTGCGAGCTCGCCGCTGGGGAGGAGGGCGCCAGGTCGTCTCCATGCCGTGCCAGGCCAAGCGCTCGGTTTCTTCGCTGGGCCGAGGCCCAGAGCGCGGCGCTCTTCACGCTCGGCGAGCTGCGTGGCCCCTGGAGCACAGCGGGTCCGTCGGCCATCTCGGCGGCGGAAGCGATCTGGTCCGGCCAGTGGCTCGATGGTCTCCGTGCGCGGCTCCCGTAGCGGTTCGCTTCACCCCGTCACGAAGGTCGTCATGCTTCGGGCGGGAAGCGTGCCCGTGAAGGAGCGGTTCGACATGGTGATCCCGCCCTGCGGGGCGAGGGTTCTGCCGGCGTCCGTCAGCCAGGACGACACGCTGGACGCGGTGGCGTTCGTCAGGGTGAACGTCTGACTCACCTGCGAGGCACCCTTGTTGACGGCGACGATGACCACCTTGGAGCCACCGCCCGTGTACGCGGACGTGTAGACGTTCGGCTGGGGGTTCGCGGCGGTATTGATCCGCACATACCCCGGGCGGACGAATTTCGAGAAGTGCGCCATGCAGGCGCCGCGCTTGCTGATGCGGCCGTCCTCCCTCATGGGGCCGTAGCCGCGCCGGATGTACCACCACACGTACGCCTGGAACTCGGCGTCCACCAGAGCCCGGTGGACGTGTTCTCCCACGTCGAGCGCCTGGGGCCAGAGGTCCGCCGAATCGCTGCTGTTGGGGTGGTAGACCTCGGTCATCCACAGTTCCTTGCCGGCACCCCTCTCCCTGAAGAGGGGATAGGGGAAGTTCTGGGGCGGTGTTCCGTAGAGGTGAGCCCCGAGAATGTCCAGGTTGGCGAGTGCCTGGGGGTCGTTGAGGATCGGGTCCGAGAAGCTCTTCACATACTGGAACGACTCCGGGGCGATGACCTTGGTGCCGATCGAGGCGGCGTTCTCCCGGAGGAACCGGATCATCTCGTTCGGGGTCCACCACGTCCAGTCCTGGGCGTAATCGGGCTCGTTCTGCACCGATATCGCATACAGGTCCACGCCGTTGTCCGCCATGAACCCGGAGAAGTCGTTCAGGTGCTGCGCATAGGCGCCGTACATGTCATGGCGGAGCCGCCTCGCGTTGGTCTGGTTGCCGCGGACGAAGGTCTCGGTCATGTGCGCGGGGGGATTCCACGGCGACGCGATGACGGTCGCCCCGTGCTCGGCGGCGCGCTTCGCCGTTTCCACCTCGCGGCTCCAGTCGGCCCGGTTCTCGTGGACGGGGATTCTCAGCACGGAGAACCCCAGCTGTCCCTCGCCGTTGCCGAACGCCGTGTCCCGCTGGGCGGGTGTCAGATCGCTGATCCAGGCCGTGTGGTTCATGCCGCCGAAGCCCCGGATCGTCTGCCGCGCCGCGGAGGGGTCGACGATCACGTCAGCGGCCGGTGCGGTCGCCGCGGCCGGTGTTCCGGACGCTCCCGCGGCCGGCGGGGCCGCCGCGAGGAGCGGAAGGGCGCCCATCGCCGCCAGAACAGACCTCCGGCTCGGAGATTCCGGCCCGCTGGCCGTGGACTCATCCCGGCGTAACGTCATGATTCCTCCTGAACCGATGTAGTGGTCCGTGCCGTTCGGGTCTTCCAGTGCGGTCGACGTCGTTCCCCGAAACTCCTCGCCCCTGTTATGGCGGGGGGCGGGGGTGTGTGACGGTATTGCCCCGAGTGCCTTTCTCTGTCTTGCACCGCACCCCCCTCTTGGGAGCGCTCCCATATGTAGCCGTGATCACGGAATGTGTCTTCATGGCGGTGGTGAACGCAGATGCTGCCTCGGTCTGCCTTGCGAAGTGCAGGAAAGCGCGGACCGGCTACCGGAGGGCGTCGATGGTTCGATATTGCGAACGGTGCGCGAGATTCCGGATCGCTGGCACGGTAACGGCCCAACTCCCGACCGTCAACCCATCCTTGAGCGCTTTGCGCTCGCCGCCCCGGGACCGTCGGCACTCCAGGCCCCGGCGTCCGCACGCAGGGAAGGACTGCGAACGAGCACGGCCGAAGGGCGGGGGACACCGGTTCGGGAACGTAATCCTCCGGAGCCGCTACCGCGGGAGTCGCAGATCCGTGCAGCCGTGCCGGTCCGCCGACCGCTTGGCGAACTCGGTGAGTGCCGGCAGGCCGAAGGTCTCCTCGCGGGTTTCGTTCTCCCGGTCCGGGTGGTACTCCACGCTCGCCTCCGGAGGGACGGACACGGAGAAGTGAGCACGAGCCGGGTCACCGGGGCAGTGGGCGGTCGCCCACATCGAGTACTCCGACCGCCCTGCCTCCCCGTACGTCTCCTGCTTCTGCCGCGTGCGTTCCGCGAAGGGGCCGAAGTCGGCCGCGAGGACGTATGGGGTGTTGAAGGGGCCCAACTCGCCGCTGACTTCGCAACGCTCACTGACCGCCGAAGCACTCGCCGGTGTTTCCGTCACCGTGTCGAACCGCTTGTCGCGGGCGAACGGCAGACCGGCGCACGTGCCTTCGGCCCGCCCGGTGACCCGTGGCCCCGCCGGAGCCGGTAGTTCCCTGACGCGTGCGCCCTTCTCGACAGCGCAGTTCCAGCGGTCGGCGGCCTTGACGACGGTGGCGGTGGCGAACCGCACCCACTCCTCGTCCATACCGAACCAGCCGTCCTCGGGCCGTTCACGATGGTCACTGGGAAAATACGGGGAGATGGTGACGGCGACTGCCGCATCGCCACCCCGGCAGTCGGACACGACCCGGATCGAATGCCCGTTGGTCACTCCCCGCCAGCCGCCCGGCAGGGGAACCGGCAGCCGATCGCCCTTCAACGGCAGCAGCACTCTGTCCAGGTTCAGGGTGCGGAGGTCGTCCCGGGTCACGCGGACGACCGTCACCTCTGTGAGACCGAGCATGCAGCGGTGCGCTTCAGGCCCGTACCGTTGGTCCAACCGCAGGTCGGTCTCGTGCCACAACCCGTCGTACAGCTCGCTCCGCTCGTGGGCGAGAAGGCCGCCGCAGTACGTCTTCATCGCCTTCTCGAAACGCCAGCGGGCCGCCGTTCCGCTCTCGCGCCACCAGATCCAGGACGCCACCAGGGACAGGGCGACGACCGCCGCCGTCCATGACATCCACCGCACCGTCCCGGCCCGCGCCACACCGCCCCCGTTGGCTCGTTTGTCGTGCCCCTGCCCGTCAAGTGACGCTATCAAGACGGGGCTTCACCCTGCCGACGCCGAACCGGCTCCAAGCCGGGCAACGGCCCGGAGGGGCGCGTATGGGGGCGCGACCGGGCCCCGCCGATCCCCACCCCGGCAGGGTGAGGCACATCCCGGCGGCGGTGCGCATACTCGACCCCATGAACAAGCACGGGCACCTCGCCGAGTTCCTCCAGGCACGCCGGAGCCAACTGCGCCCCGATGACGTCGGGTTGCGGACGTACGGCGAGCGGCGCCGGGTGCCGGGGCTGCGGCGCGAGGAACTGGCGATGCTCGCGGGCATCAGCGCGCCCTACTACGCCCGCCTGGAGCAGGGCCAGTCGCGGAACGCCTCGCGTGAGGTGCTCGACGCCATAGCGAGCGCCCTGCGCCTGGACGAGTCCGAGCGTGCCCATCTGCACGACCTCGCCCGCGCACCGAAACGGCGCAGAGCCGCGGCCCGGCCGCGGGCCGAGCGCATCACCCCGGCGACCAGCGCCCTGCTGGCGGCCATCGAGGGCACACCCGCCATCGTCCTGGGCCGTCGCAGCGATGTCCTGGCCTGGAACAGCCAAGGTCACGCGCTGTTCGCCGGCCATCTCGATCGGGACAGCCCCAACACACCGGCCCGGCGGCCGAACATGGCCAGGCTGGTGTTCCTCGACGCGCACACCCGCGAGCTGTACGCCGACTGGCCCGCCAAGGCCAGGGCCGTGGTCGGCAATCTGCGCCTGACAGCCGGCCGGTACCCGGACGATCCCCTCCTGACCGGGCTCATCGGCGAACTGACCATGCGGAGCCCGGAGTTCGCCACGATGTGGGCCGATCACCGGGTCCGTATCTGCGATGCCGCCGACTTCGAGATGCGCCATCCCCTGGTCGGGGCACTGACCGTCACCCAGCAGACACTCCAGAGCCCGCAGGGCAACGGTCCGTCCCTGGTGGTGGCCACGGCCACCCCCGGCTCCCCCTCCGCGGAAGCCCTCGCCCTGCTCGCCCACGGCACCGCACCACCGGAAGCGGCCCGGCCCCGCCGGGACGCCGAATCCCGCACCGCCTGACCTGAACCACCTGTACCCGCACCGCCTGACCCGCACCGCCTGACGCGAGCCACTTCTCCCGGTACGCCTCCAGACCACGGCGCCACACCGCGGCTGCCGCCTGCCCGAAAACAGTGAAGGAACCCGGCCGCGGCAACGAGGTCCTCGCCGGCCTCAACGCCCCCGGCAAGAGCGTGCGCATCCGGCCCACAGCACTGCCACCACGGTCCCGGACACCGGCCACGGGCCGCGGAACCCCACCTCCGTCGCGCTGCGCGGCAAGGACATGTCCGTGCTCAGCGCCGCCCGCACCATCGCGACCCGTCCCAACCCGCTGCGTGCCCGCCGGAGCGGCCACCGGTGGGATCCGTCCACGACACGATACGAACACAGGAGCACACACCATGAGTGACATGACGCTCGGCGCCGTCGAGGTGACCCGGGTCGAGGAGCTGCACGGCCCGGTCGGCATGACCCCGGACGTGTTCTTCCCGGGCTCGCCGAAGGAGCAGTGGGACGAACACCGGCCCGTGCTCGTCCCGGACTTCCTCAACGACGAGACCGGGATCTGCGAGGTTGCCGTGCAGACGTGGGTGCTGCGCAGCGAAGGCAAAACCATTCTGGTCGACACCGGGGTCGGCAACCACAAGGAACGCCCCTACGCACCGGTCTGGGGCCACCTGGAGCTCGACTTCCTCGGCAACCTCGAGCGGGCAGGCGTGCGCCCCGACGATGTCGACATCGTCGTCAACACCCACCTGCACGTCGACCACGTCGGCTGGAACACCCGCCTGGAGAACCGGACCTGGGTGCCCACCTTCCGCAACGCCACGTACCTGATGCCCAAGGCCGACTTCGAGTTCTGGAACCCGGCCAACAATCCGGAGATCGCCGGCGGGGTCAACCAGAACGTCTTCGAGGACAGCGTCGCGCCGGTACACGCCGCCGGCCAGGTCCTGCTCTGGGAATCCGGTCACGAGATCGACGCCAGCCTGCGTCTTCAGGCCACACCGGGCCACACACCGGGATCGAGCGTCGTCATGCTGGCCTCCGGCTCCGAGCGCGCGGTCTTCGTCGGCGACCTGATGCACTCCCCCTTCCAAGTCATGCGGCCGGAGCACAACAGCTGCTTCTGCGAGGACGCACCGGCGGCCCGCAGGACCCGTCAGGAGATCCTCGGCTGGGCCGCCGACAGCAACGCGCTCGTCCTGCCCGCCCACTTCGCGGGACACGGCGCGCTGGAGGTGGAACGCAGCGGCGGCTCGTTCGGCATCAAGCGGTGGGCCCCGTTCGACCGGCTCTGACCTCCCGTTGGCCCACCGCCACGGCCCGGTGCCGTGACGGTGGGCCAGGCGCAGCAGCGGACAGGGCAGCAGCAGACACGGCAGAGGCACCCGGAAAGGCACCACTGTGAACCACGCGAAGCCCCACCACCCCCACCCGGACCCCGACCCCGTCGTGACCACGGCGCAGGGAGCGGTCCGCGGCCTGCGCCTGGACAGCGCCATCGCCTTCCTGAACATCCCTTACGCCGCCCCTCCTCTCGGCGCCGGCCGCTTCGCGGCGCCGCAGCCGCATGCGTCCTGGGACGGCGTACGAGACGCCACCGTGCCCGGGCCCAACGCGCCGCAGTCCGAGCGCAAGCTCGGCAGTGTCGACATGTCCCCCTACTTCGGCGCCGGTTGGAGCCGCGGGGAGGACTTCCTCACCGTCAACGTCTGGACACCCGAAGCCGCGGGCGGCCACAGCGGCAACCGCGGCCGCGGGCACCGGCCCGTCATGGTCTTCGTCCACGGCGGCGGGTTCGTCGCCGGATCGACGCGGTCCGCGCTGTACGACGGTTCCGGCTTCGCCCGCGACGGTGTCGTCCTCGTCACCCTGAACTACCGCCTCGGCATCGCCGGGTTCCTCGACATCCCCGGGGCGCCCGCCAACCGCGGCCTGCTCGATGTCGTCGCCGCGCTGCGCTGGGTCCGGGACAACATCGCCGCCTTCGGCGGTGATCCGCGCAACGTCACCCTCTTCGGCCAGTCGGCCGGGGCCACCATCGTCGGCGGCGTCCTCGCCACCCCCGAGGCCACGGGCCTCTTCCACCGGGCGATCGTCCAGAGCGGCAGCGGCCTGGGGGCGTTCACGGCCGAACAGGCCGCCCGCGTCACCCGGGCGGCGGCCGGGGCCCTGGGCATCGAGCCCCACGCCGACGCCTTCGCGGGCATCTCCGACGAGCGTCTGGTCGAGGCGGCCAACCGGCTCCCTGGCATCGACCTGCGGACCGAGACGCACCGCGACCCCCTGATCGGGCTCAGCCCCTTCAGTCTCGTCCTCGGCACACAGCCCGCCGAATCCGTCGCCGCCGGCCTCGGTGCCGACGTCGACCTGCTCATCGGGACCAACACTGAGGAGGGAAACCTCTACCTGGCCCCCGTGGGCGCGTACTCCACCTCGACCGCCGAGGACGTATACGCGGCGGCGGCCCGCTCGCACCCGGATCCGGCGCGGCTCGTCGAGACGTACCGGAAGGCCCGCCCCGGGGCGTCCTTCGGCGAGCTGCGGTCCGCCATCATGGGCGACGCCGCGTTCGGCGCGGGGAGTTGGGCACTGGCCGGTGCTCACGCCACCCACCCCCGATCCGCCACCTACGCCTACGAGTTCGCGTGGCGCTCCCACGCCCTGGACGGAGAGCTCGGCGCCGCCCACGCGGTGGAGCTGCCCTTCGTCTTCGATCTGGCGCATCTTCCGCAGCTGCACGGACCGGGCGGCCTGCTCGGCCCCGGCAAGCCCCCCGCGGATCTCGCCGCCCGGGTGCACGAGGCGTGGATCCGGTTCGCGGGAACGGGCAACCCCGGCTGGGACCGATACGACGGCGAGCGCCGGGCCACGATGCGCATCGACGCGCGGTGGACCCGGGCCGACGACCCCCGCGGCCGGGAACGACGGGCCTGGATCTGACCGACGGCGTAGGCACTTCGGGCATTCCGGATATCGAGGTGCCGGAACATGATGATCCAATTGAAACGATCTCTTCGGTCGGCTCCTTCCGCTTGCGCGCCACCCACACTTCTCGGTCAGGGCTCGGTCGCGCCAGCGCACGGGACTTGGCAAGCGCACCGACTTGCTCGCGTTCGTGGTCTGGACCATTCCGGATCTCATCGCGCCCAGATGAACATTTCGAACAGCGTTGACACGCGAAAGGCTCACTTGTTCGGATGAAGGTACTCCGAGCGACACGTGTGTCACACCTTGTGACCACCGACTCGGTACCAACAGGAGGGGAACGTCTTGAAGCGCACGCTCTTCACCGCCCTTGGCTCCGCCGCCCTGCTCAGCGCCGCCGCGCTCGCTGCCCCGGCTGCGGGCGCCGCTGAATCGGGTGCTCAGGCCGCCTACTTCACCATCTACCAGCACGACAACAAGGGCGGTGGCTGGTGCAACTTCACTCGTGACGACAGCAGCCTCGCCAACAACTACTGGACCAACGCCTCCGGCGCCTGCAACGACGGTGCCAGCTCCATGAGGAACAACCTCAGCCGCGACGTCGTGCTCTACCAGACGAGCGGCTACGCCGGCGACAACTACTTCGCGAGGAAGAACTCGGAGGACAACGACTTCTCGAACAACAACTTCGACAACAAGGCCAGCTCTGTCGATGTCCGCTGAGCCGAGAACGGCTGAGTGAAAATGCGCGTATGGATGCCGGCCCGGAGGGGCTGGCATCCATACGCATGCTTCGCACCTGGGAGAGGGATGAAAAAAGAAATACTTGCCAGGGTTGTCGCGCTCGGCGGTGCGTTCCTTATCGCTGGGTGCAGTGAGGCGGATAACAGCGATGGCGCCACATCTGCTGCACCCGAGCCCACCGAGCAGGTGAAGTCCCTCATCCTCCCATTTGATGAGTACGAACTGAGTCCCAGCGAGTACAACATGTCGCAGAACGCGACGGATCTCGTCATTCAGAAATGTATGAGGAGTAAAGGCCTGGACTGGACCGTTGTTGAGCGCCCAACTCGCACTCTGGACCTTACGAACAGGAGGCGATACGGAGTCATTGAGATCGAGGTGGCTCAGGCATACGGATACCACGCCCCTATCGAACTGCGCGACCCCGACGGAACCAAGAGGTCAGAAGATAGAAGATGGAAGAAACTTACCGAAGAACAGCAGAAGGCTGCCCTCGGGCAAGGTGATAACGAAGGGAGCTGCAATGCGCTTGCCACTGAGCAGCTCGATGATTCCAGAATGGACTACTCCCTCTTCAATGAGCTGAGCTCAAAGTACCTGAAGCAAGCCCAGGAAGATCCCCGGGTGGAGGCATCCATGAAAGCGTGGTCTGAATGCATGAAGGAGAGGGGGAAGGAATATGCCACGCCGTATGACGCGATAAATGACAAGAAATGGTGGAAGGATGAGGAGCGTCAGATCGGTAGCAAGGAAGAGATGGATACCGCGGTTCGTGATGTGCAATGTAAAGAAAAAGTCGGCCTGATCGATAAATGGTACGCAGAAGAAAAAAGGCTGGAGGAGGGTGCGATCGCGCGGAACGCGGAGTATTTCAGGAAACTCAAGGAGGCGAAAATGACCCACCTGGTTGCCGTGAAGAACGTACTTGATGAATCACACTGATACAGTGAGTTTTCTCGGCGAAGTCCATCGCCATGTGTTGTTGAGGACGAGGGCGGTTTGGGCGACGGCGCCGATGCGGCTGGGGCTGGGGCGGGCTGAGCTCTTTTCAACTGTCGGGTTGGAAGGGCCGTTTGGCTGACAGACGGGCGAAGTCCCCGGTGGACGGGTGTTGACGTGTCCAGTTCTGCGCTGCGCTTCCTGTCCGTCAAGCTCCGTCAGCGCCGCCGGGAAAGCATCCTCCAAGGCGTTCGTGCTGCTGGACGGGACCCTGCTGCCGATCGACCGGATCGCCGCGGACCGTCCCCACTACTCGGGGTGCTCATGGTGACTGCCCACCGCCTCTCCTCCTGATCAGGGGCAAGGCAACGGCGCGGTAGAGCATCGCCGGCCCCCGGCGCGTGAACACCGGGGGCCGGGCTGCGGCGCCGGGGCTACCGCTCCTTCGGCTCGTCGCCTCCGTAGGAGCGGCGGGCCGCGTCGGCGGCCTTGTCGGTCTGGGCGTCGTACTTGTCGCCCGTCCGCTCATCAATCATGCGCTCGGACCTCTCGACGCCCTTGTCGGCCTGGTCCGGGTGGCTCTTCGCCGCCTGCTTGGCCTTCTTCGCCATATCGCCCAGTTTCCCCATGGGACACCTCCCGGGGTCTCGCGTACGTCGTGCCAAACCTTCGGGTACCCGCCGGATCCCGTACCTCACCTCCGAGTTTCCGCAGGTGGCACGAGCCGCCGAACGGGGAGAGCCCTGCCGGTCCGCAGGGACCGGCAGGGCTCTCGGGTACGGACGGACGGCCGTCAGACGCTCTGCTCCGACGAGGCCAGCCCGACGAAGCCCGTCCATGCCTCACGCGAGACGCGGATGACGGGGCCGGCCGCGTCCTTGGAGTCCCGGACGTGCACAACTCCCGTACCAGCGGCCACCTCCACGCACTGACCACCCTCGGTTCCGCTGTAGCTGCTCTTGAACCAGGCGAGGTCGGATGCGGTGGCCGAGCACTCAGCGTTGTTCATAGCGATCCCAGCAACCCTTCGATGAGTTCCAGCGACTCTCGGGGAGTGAGAGCCTGGGATCGGATAATCCCATAGCGGGCAGCGGCGAGGACCGTTTGCTCCGGATCGGTTTCCAAGGTGCTGGTGGCGTGGGCCTCGGAGTACACGAACTTCTTGCCGTCCTTGCGCGTGACCACGGTGAAGGGCCCGTTCACGCCCGCGTTGTCCTCGCAGTCGAGCGGCATGACCTGGATCTCGACGTTGCGCTGCCCTCCGATCAGCAGAAGGTGTTCCAGCTGTCCCCGGAGCACCGCGTTGCCGCCGTAGCGATGCCGCAGCACGGCCTCGTCCATCACGAAACTCAGCAGTGGCGCGGGCCGCCGGTCGAAGATGGCCTGCCGGGCCAGCCGCGCGGTCACCCGCTGATCGATGGTCTCCTGGTCCAGGGTCGGGCGCCGCATGGCGAGCAGCGCCCTCATGTACTCCTCGGTTTGGAGCAGCCCGTTGACGACGTGCGTGTCGTACATGAGCAGTTCGACGCACTCCTTCTCCAGCGCCGCCATTCCTTGGAAGAACACCGGGTACTGCGCCCGCTCCATCTGCTCTTTCCACACGGTCAGCAGCCCGCCCGCCGCCAGTACCTCGTCCGCCCGCTCGATCGTCCGGGACGACGGAATCCTCCGCCCCTGTTCGAAGGCCGCGACGCTGGAGGCCGTGTAGCCCAACTGCTGTCCGAACTCAGCGCGTTCCATGCCGGTCCGCAGGCGCAGCATCTTCATGCTCCGCCCGAAGGCGACGACCACCCCTTGGCCGGACCTGTCCGCGGCCCGCGGAGCCGCGCCGTCGTCGTTGTCCCAGCCGTCCCCGACATGCACCGGTGCCTCGTCGACCGCCATCCCAGTTCCCCGCCTTCATGTCCGTACGCCAGTCGCGCCAGTTGGCTGTTCTGCCTTCCTGGCTCAACGCGGACGTCGGGGCGCCGTCACGCCGCTCGCCGCGTACCCGTATCGGCGTCGCGCGTACAGACGGCCATTGACGGCGGTTACCGGGTTGCGTTGTGATCGATCGCGCTGCGCGGGTAGCCCCGGGCCACACGCTCAGCTCAACGGCCACGAGCACATGCCGGGCCGGGCTGGAGGGATGGGCGGAGGGAAGCTCGGGTCTCCGGGCTGTCAGTCCGCCCGGCGGCCCGTCCACGGGGCGGTCGGCTGGAGTACGGCCTCGGTCAGGGCCCGGCTGCGCAGGTCCGTGACCTGCTGGTACTCCGCGTCCGCGACCATGCGGCTGAAGACTTCGCGGCTGGGGTAGCGGACCAGCAGGACCGCGTCCCACGCCTGGCCCTCCTCGGCGACCAGCGGCGTGGTGCCGTCGCCGGCGTAGAGCAGCTCGGCTCCGTAGCGTTCCAGGAACTTCTGCGTCCGCCGGGCGTACTCGGCGTACGAGGAGCGGCCGTCCTCGGTGAACCGCAGCAGGTTGAGCATGACGACGGGGCCGCCCGGGTCCTCCGCCACCATCCGTGCGAGGTCGGCTCCCGAGGGATCGATGGCCATCCGGCTTCCCCTTCTCGTCGTCTCGTCGGGGGCGGTTCCCGCCGTCGAAGCGGCTCGGGGGACCGCCCGCGCTTCCGCGGTGTCCTGGCGCCGCAGCAGCTTAACCGGATATGCCGATCATAGATACCGCCCGGTCGGTTTCAGGGGCCGGATGCATCCTGTTCCGAGGTGCCTGGCGCCGCCGGGTTCCCCACGTACGGGGGCTGCCCGGCTCGGCGCTCGTACAGCCCGTACAGGGTTCCGCTCGCGAGCTGCCGTTCGTCCACCGCGGAGTGGACTTCGCCGGTGGTCGCGCCGTCGCGGAGGGAGACCGGGCCGGGGAGGGCGTAGAGGCGGAAGAAGTAGCGGTGGGCCCGGTCGCCGGGCGGGGGGTACGGGCCTCCCCAGCCCCGGTCCCCGAAGCCGTTCGTCAGGGGCGTGCCGCCCGCGGGTGTCTGTCCGGCCTCGACGCCGCCCGAGGCCGGGTCGATGCCGGTGACCAGCCAGTGGAGGAACGTGCCCCTCGGCGCGTCCGGGTCCTCGCAGAGCAGGAGGAGTTCCGCCGCCTCCTGCGGCACCCCGGACCAGCTCAGCGGGGGAGAGAGGTTGTCGCCGTCCCGGGCGTACGTGCGCGGGATGAAGGACTCGCCGCTGAAGGCGGTACTGCGGAGTTCGATATCGGCCATGCGGCGGCGAGTACCCGTCTGCGGGTCGGATGTGCACGGAACATGTCATATGTCCGCCCTGTGCCGCTTCGGGTGCGGCCGGGGGTGGGCCGGAACAGACTGGAACGGGTGGGCCCCGTCGGGCCCGGGCCGTTACGGCCCCCTACGACACGGCGAGAGGGCGAGCATGAAGAAGAACGAGGAGCGCAAGGCGGCGTACCTGCGGGAGAGCGGGCGCAAGGACGTCACCCCGCGCCAGCGGCGGCGCCTGAAGAAGAAGGCCGGGCAGGGCAAGGAATGAGCGCCGGCCCCGAGGCCGATCGGCCGGTACCCCGGCTGCCGTAGCAGCCGGGGCCGAGCCGGAGCCCCCGCGCGGGCCCGTTGTCCCAAGCCGGACCCGCGCGGAGAACCGGGTGGCGCGGAGCCGCCGCGCCCCGTTCCCGGAACGAGGCGGCTGCCCGCGCCAGGGCTGCTGACGCCGTACGGACGGCGGCGGCCCCGGACCTCCCCGGGCGGCCACCGCCGGTCCTGGACATCAGCTTGGACGGAGCGGAGGGCCCTCGCAACGGATGCAGCCGCTGCGAAGCCTGAGCCAAGCGCCACATAACCGGCCCTTAACGACCGGCTGCCGGACGGGCCCTCCTCGCGCCGGGACCCGCCCCGCCGGCCCTCATCGCACGCGGTCCGGGGCCCGGCCCGGCCGCGCCGTGCGCCGCGGCCCTGAGCGGCCGACTGGCCGGGTGGCCGGGTGGCCGTTACCCGGGGCAGCGGTCCCGGTAGGCGAGCAGCAGCGGGTCGGTCTCGGTCCGCTTGCCGTCGGTGGCCCAGATCTCGGCGGTGTAGTCACCGGCCGGGGCCGGCGCGAGCTTCATCCAGACGAAGGAGTTGACCGTCAGAGCGTTGCGGTCGTCGGGGTCCCGGAAGTTCGAACCGGGGGCGATGGTCTCGTTGTACGGGCTGGAGGAGCCGGGAGGCAGGTCGCGCACCCCGGTCGTGATCGGGCTCGACCAGCTTCCGGCCACCGGGGAGAAGGCGTAGGTGAGGGACCATCCGGACTGCGCGTCGACGCATATCCGCTGCTGGTCGGCTTCCAGTGTCCATGTCGGCGCCGAGGCGGAAGCCGGGGCGCCGCTGACGAGCGTCAGCGTGAGAGCCGAGAAGAGGCCGAGCGATAACCCGATTCCGCGAGGGCTTGTCTTCTTCATCGATACCTCCTGGTTGGGGGCGTGGAGGTGCTTGCGGCGGCACGACGTGCCTTCCGGCCGACTTCGCCGACCGGCCGCTGTCAACGAGTCTCACGCACGTGACAGCCCGCGAACAGGGTGATATTTGCGTTTTCAATAACTGTCTTGATCTCGTCATCCGGTGTCCGGTGAAGGCCGTCCCGCGCCCCCGCGTCCCCGGGCCCTCGCGCCTCCGGCGGCCCCCGTCCCTCCGGCCCGGAGCCGCCCCGGGCCGGGCAGGCGCACCCCGCCCGCCGCCGTCACCGCCAGCGCGCCGAGCAGCGCGAGGACGGCGGCCGGGGCGAGCACCGCCCACGGGGCGCGCTCCGCGTACGGCTGGTTCTCGGCCAGCAGCAGGCCCCACTCGGGGGACGGGGGCTGGGCGCCCAGCCCGAGGAAACCGAGGGCCGCCAGGCTCAGCGCGATGCCCGGCAGCCGGAGCAGCGCGTGGCGGACCACGGACGGCAGGACGGCCGGCAGCAGCACGCGGGCGAGCAGGTACCCGGGTCCGGCGCCGAGCGCGCGGGTGGCCGCCAGATGCGTGGCGGCCCGTTCCTGGCGCAGCAGGGCGGACGTGTGGGCGGCGAGCGGGGACCAGGCGACGACGGCCACGGCCAGCGCCGGGGTCCACGGGCCGCCGCCCGCGATCCCGGTGACGAGCAGACCGGCCAGGACGGGCGGCACGGCGTTGACGGTGTCGGCCACCGGCCCGGACAGCCGCGGCAGCAGCCCCAGCAGCACTCCGGCCGCGAGGGCGGCGGCGCTCACCGCGACGGCCGTGCCGAGGGTGGTCAGCGCGCCGTGCGCGGTCCGGGCCAGGATGTCGCGCCCGAGGGCGTCGGTGCCGAACGGGTGGGTCGCGGACGGGGGTTGGAGGCGCGCGGTGGTGTCCAGCGCGAACGGGTCGTGCGGCAGGCCGAGGCCGATGACGGCGAGGAGCGCCGCACCGTACAGCAGCGGCAGGGCGCGGGGCGCGGACGCGGACGCGGCCGGACGGTGCAGGGTGTGCAGGGCGCCGCCGCGCAGGGCGGGCCCGATGAGCAGCCGGGTTCCGAGCCGGGCCAGGGCACCGGCGGCGGCCGCGAGCAGGACCAGGGCGAGCACACCGGTCTGCAGGACGGGCAGGTCCTGGGCGAGGGCGGCGCGCAGCGTCAGCCGGCCGAGCCCCGGGATGTCGAAGACCTGTTCCACGGCGACGGACCCTGCGGTCAGGCCGACCACGAACAGCCCCGCGTTGGGCAGCAGTCCGGGCAGGCAGCGCCGCACCGTCTGCCGGGCCACGGACCCCGGGGGAATGCCGCGCGCGGCGGCGGCACGGGCCCACGGCTCGGCGAACGCGGCGGGCAGCAGATCGTCCAGCATCCGCCCGAGAACCGCCCCGGCGGGGAGGCCCAGGGCGAGCGAGGGCAGCACCATCCACCGCGGGCCGTACCAGCCCAGAGCGGGTAGCCAGCCGAGTCGCACCCCGACCACCGAGGCCAGTACGGACGCGACGAGGAACTCGGGCAGGGCGGCGAGCACGGCGGGACCGGTGCCGCCGATACGGCCCGCGCCGCCCGCCCCGCCCGTGTCACTGGTGCGGCCCGCACCGCCGCCCGCACTGCCGCCCGCACCCGCACCGCAGTCCGTGCCGGGACCGCGCCCGCCGAGCCGGCGCCGCGAGCCGAGCCACACCGTCCGCGCGCACACCGCGGCGGCCGTGGCCACGGCGACCGCGAGGGCGCCGACCATCAGCAGCAGCGAGACCCCGAGCGCCTGCGCGACGGCGGGCAGTACCTCCGCACCGGAGACCCAGGAGCGGCCCGCGTCCCCGTGCGGCAGCCCGCCCAGCCAGCGCCCGAGCAACATCAACGGTCCGTCATCGAGGCCGAGTTCGTCGCGGATGGCGCGCAGCGTCCCGGGGTCCGGGTCGCGTTCCGCCGAGCGCGCCCTGAGCACGGTCAGCGCGGGGTCGGTGCGCGCCAGCCAGGGGAGCAGCCCGATCGCGCACACCAGGGCCGCCATGAGCACGGCGCGCCACAGCAGGGACGGACCGCCGCCCCGCGCCAGGGCGCGCAGGACGGCGGGTATGCCCCCGGTGCGGCCGGCAGGGCCGGCGCCGTCGGCGGCGCCGGCCCTGCCGGGGCGGCACGTGCTGCCGGTGTCGGGGCGGCCGGAGCGACCGGTGCTCCCGGCGCCCCCGGAGCGACCGGCGCTCCCGGCGCCCCCGGAGCCACCCGCCCGGCCGGACGCGGCGGCGGTCAGCGCCGGGTCCCCGTGGAGACGAGCTGCCGTTCGTACGGGTCGAGCACCGTCCCCTTCACCGACGCGGCGACCCCTGTGACGGCCTTCAGGTGCACGAGCGGGATCTCCGCGTCCGTGCCGAGGATCGCCGCCTCGGCCTTCATGGCGGCGTCCTGCCGCTTGGCGGGGTCGGTCTCCGCCTGGGCGGCGGCGATGAGCCGGTCGGCCTTCTCGTCGCACAGGAACGACAGGTTGTAGCCGCCCTCGCAGGTGTAGTCGCTCACCAGGACGCCGACCGGGTCGCCGGTGTCCAGCATCATGTTGCGGGAGGTCACGACGGCGTCGAACTTCCCTGCGAGCAGGTCGCTCTCGAGTCGTGCGTAGGTACGGACCTCCAGCCCGACCCGGAACCCGGCCTTCTCCAGCTGCTGCTGGAGCACCTGGGCGGTCTCGGCCAGTTCGGGGCGGTCGTCGTACGTGGCGAGGGTGATGCGCGTGCCCCTCGGTTCGGTGGCCTCCGCCCGCCCGGTCGGCTCGCCGCGCTTGCCGCCGGCCCAGGCCAGGCCGGGTCCGTAGAGGCCCCGGGCGGGCTGGGCGTGCCCTTCGTGGACTCCCTCGGCGACGGCCGAGGCGTCGACGGCCTCGCGCGCGGCGGCCCGCAGCCCGGCGTCCGTGAAGGCTCCGGAGCCGGTGTTGAGACGCAGGCCGGTGTTGCGGGCGGTGTCCGTCTCGTGGACGGTGCCCTCGTCCAGGGAGGCGATCTGGGCGACGGGGAGCGACTCGGCGATGTCCGCGTCGCCGGTGCGCAGGGCGTTGGCGCGCGCCGTGCCGTCGGAGACGAACCTGACGTCGATCCCCGCGGCTTGGGCGCGGCCGCCCCAGTAGGCGTCGAAGCGGTCGAGGGTGGCGGCCGTGTCCCCGGTGGTGCCGGTGAGTTCGAAGGGGCCGGTGGCGGTGCCGGCCGGGTTGACGGTGCCCTTCTCCCCGTACGCCCCGGGCGAGAACACCGAGAGGCTCGGGTTGCTCAGCCGCAGCGGGAGCACCGGGTCGGGTTCGTCGGTGCGCACCCGGACCCGGTCCCCGCCCACGGCGTCGGCGGTCAGCCGCACACCGGACAGCGCGGCGGGGGCCGGGGAGGCGCCGGCGGCGTGGTTCAGGGAGGAGGCCACGGCCTGCGCGGTGACCTCACCGCCGTCCTGGAACGCGGCCTCGCGCAGCGTGAACACCCAGCTTCGGCCGCCCTTCTCGCGGCTCCACGACTCGGCGAGCGCGGGCGCCGCGGCGCCGTTCGCGTCGAGCCGGGTCAGGCCCTCGGCGACGCCGAGGCGGGACAGGGCGAAGGCGTCCTGGCCGTGGGGCGAGTAGTTCTCGGTCGGCTGGAAGGCGAGGACGACGCGCAGGCGCCCGCCCTCCCCGGAGGCGGACGGGTCCGAGGCGGACGACGACGCACCGCCGGCGGAGAAGCAACTGGAGAGCACGGGGACGAGCAGCAGCAGTCCGGCGGTCAGCCGGCTCCGGGGCGATGTCATCGTGTCTCGTTCTCGTCTTTCCGGTGTGTTCGGCGGGCGCGGGGCGCGACCGGCCACATCGTAAACGATTGTCGTTTTCATTTACGCCGCAGGGTCACGGCAGCGGGATCTCGAAGTGGAGGACCCCCTGCCCGCCCCCCGGCTCCTCCTCCCGCTCGTCCCACACCAGCGTGCCCAGCGACCGCCACAGCGCCTCCGCGCCCGGCGACGCGGGGTCGGTGTGCAGGTAGACCGACCGGTAGCCGCCGTCGGCCGCGGCGAACTCCATCAGCTCGCCGACGAGTTGACGCGCGAGCCCACGGCGCCGGTACTCCGGGCGCGGCGGAAGACCCCGAAGGGAGCCCCGGGAACCGGACCGCCGCTCCGGGCAGTCCGAACAGGCATGCGCGTGACGATGATCCTGCCCGCCCTGACCGAGGCGACCAGCCCGCTCTTCCGGCCGGTCAAGTACTCGCTCTTCCCGCCGCTGGGGCTGGCGACCCTCGCCGGGTACCTCGGCCCGGACGACGAGGTGACGCTGTACGACGAGCACGTCGAGCGCATCAGCCTCGACGCGCTGGAGACCCCGGACCTGCTGGTCCTCCAGCCGTACATCACCTCCGCGCGGCGCAGCTACGAGATAGCCGGCCACTTCCGGGCCCGGGGCGTCCACGTCGCCATGGGCGGCCTGCACGTGACGTCACTCCCCGACGAGGCGGCCGCGCACGCCGACACGGTCTTCACCGGCCCGGGTGAGGACACCTGGCCGCTGTTCCTCAAGGACTTCCGCGACGGCGTGCCCGCGCGGCGCTACGACTCCACCCGCCGGACCCTCGCCGGCCTGCCGCCCGTCCGCAGGGACCTCGTCAAACGGCACCTGTACCTCGTGCCCAACTCCCTCGTGGTGTCCCGCGGCTGCCCGCACCACTGCGACTTCTGCTACAAGGACGCCTTCTTCGAGGGCGGGAAGTCCTTCTACACCCAGGCCGTCGACGACGCCCTCGCGGAGATCGAGCGGCTGCCCGGCCGGCACCTCTACTTCCTCGACGACCACCTGTTCGGCAACCGCCGCTTCGCGGAAGCCCTCTTCGACGGCATGGCGGGCATGAACCGGGTGTGGCAGGCGGCCGGGACGGTCAAGTCGGTACTGGAACCGGGGCTGCTGGAACGGGCCGCCGACGCGGGGCTGCGCAGCCTGTTCGTGGGCTTCGAGACCGTCAACGCGGCGAACCTGGCGGAGCGGAGGAAGGACCAGAACGCGGGCCGCGACTACGGCGAGGTCGTCCGCCGCCTGCACGGCGCGGGTGTCATGGTGAACGCCAGCTTCGTCTTCGGGCTCGACCAGGACGGGCCCGACGTCTTCGACCGGACGGTGGAGTGGGCCGTCGGGCAGGGCGTCGAGACGGCCACGTTCCACATCATGACGCCGTACCCGTCGACCGGGCTGTGGAAGCAGCTGGAGGCCGAGGACCGGATCGTCCACCGCGACTGGGACCTCTACGACACCCGCCACGTCGTCCACCGCCCGCGCAACATGACGGCCCGTCAGCTGGAGGACGGCTACTGGCGGGCCTACCGCGACTTCTACCGCTGGTCGAACATCTGGCGGGGCGCGTCCGCGCAGTCCGGCGCCCACGAGCGGCTCCGGCACCTCGCCTACGCGGGCGGCTGGAAGAAGTTCGAGCCCGCCTGGGACGCGCTCATCCGCTCCCGCCGCGTGGTGCGGGCCCTGCCGCTGCTGGAACACACCCTCGCGGCCTTCCGGGGCCCGGCCGCCCGCGGCAGCGGGGCGGGGACGCGGTAGCGGGCGAGGGCGCCGTGGCGGGCGCCACGGGGGACCCGGCGCCCGCGCCCGGCACACCGCACGAGGGCGATGCGCCGGGCGCGGACCCGCACGGACCGTCCGTGCCGGACGGCGCGGCGCCGGCTCAGCCGGTGGCGGCCTCTCCGGGGCCCGGCACGTTGCGGAAGCGGAACGGCTCCGGTTCGCGGCCGGGCTGGATGAACCAGCACTCCCCGGTGGCGTCCCCGGTGAGGATGCGCAGCACCGTGTCGGCCACGATCTGCGCCGGGATGATCGGCAGGTGCTGCGAGGAGAGCATCTCCCGGATCGGGTCGATGATCCGCGACTCGGCGAAGCCCGGGCAGATCGCGTTGAAGCGGACCCCCTCCGGCGCCAGGGCCGGGCCCAGCGAGCGGGCCAGGCCCACCACCGCGTGCTTGTTGGCGGCGTACAGCGGGTCGAACGGCACCGCCGTCAGGCCCGCCAGGGAGGCCGTCGCCACGATCGAACCGCCGCCGCGGGCCCGCAGCGCCGGCAGCACGGCGTGGGCGCCGTAGACGACACCGTCGAGGTTGGCGCCCATCGCCCGGCGGTACAGGGCCGGGTCGAAGTCGTCGCCGATGCCGCAGCCCGTCGCCACGCCCGCGTTGAGGAAGGCGATGTCGACGCCGCCGCAGCGCTCCACGGCGAAGTCCACCAGGGCGCGGTTGGCGTCCAGGTCCGAGACGTCGCAGGCGCGGAAGTGGCCGCCGACGAGCCCGGCCACCTCCTTGCCGCCCGCCGCGTCCAGGTCGGCGACGACGATCTCGGCGCCCGCCTCCGCCAGCGTCAGCGCGGTGGCGCGGCCCAGGCCGGACGCGCCTCCGGTGACGACGGCGACCTTGCCGCTCAGCGGCTTCCCCGGCTGCCCCTGCTGCCCTTCCGCCCGCTCTCCGGCGGGTCCCGCGGCCGTCACGACAGCTCCAGGACGAGCTTGCCGACGTTCTCGCCGCGGAAGAGCATCTGCAAGGTCTCCGGAAAGTCGTCCACGGTGCCCTTGACCACGTGCTCCTTCACCTTGAGCCGGCCGTCGCCGATCCAGCCGGCGATCTCCTGCGCGGCCTCCGCGTAGCGCTTGGCGTAGTCGAAGACGACGAAGCCCTCCATGCGCGCCCGGCGGACGAGCAGCGAGAGGTAGTTCGACGGGCCGCTGACCGGCGTCTCGTTGTTGTACTGGCTGATGGCGCCGCAGATCACCACACGAGCGCGCATCGCCAGCCGGGTGAGTGCCGCGTCGAGGATCTCGCCGCCGACGTTGTCGAAGTAGACGTCGATGCCGTCCGGCGTCTGCTCGCGCAGGGCCCGCTTGACGTCCCCGGCGCGGTAGTCGATCGCCGCGTCGAACCCGAGTTCGTCGGTCAGCAGGGCGCACTTCTCCGCGCCGCCCGCGATGCCGACGACCCGGCAGCCCTTCACCTTGGCGATCTGGCCGACCATGGAGCCGACCGCGCCCGCGGCGCCGGAGACGACGACGGTCTCGCCCTCCTTGAGCGCGCCGACGTCCAGCAGGCCGAAGTAGGCGGTCATGCCGGGCATGCCCAGCGCGCCGAGGTAGGTCGAGGCCGGCGCCAGGCCGACGTCGATCTTCAGGGCGCCCTTGCCGTCGGAGACGACGTGCTCCTGGACGCCGAAGGTGCCGACCACGTGGTCACCGGGCCGGTAGTCGGGGTGGTTGGAGGCGGTGACCTCGACCACGGAACCCGCCCGCATCACCTCGCCGAGGCCGACGGGCGGCAGATAGGAGGGCCGGTCGTCGAGCCAGCCGCGCATCGCGGGGTCCAGCGAGATGAAACGGGTCCGCCCGGCGAACTGTCCCTCGCCCGGCTCCTCGGCGGGCGCTGTGGCGTGCTCCCAGTCCTCGGGCCGTACCTCGCCGACGGGACGTGCTGCCAGACGGATCTGGCGGTTGGTCGCTGACATGAAGCCTCCTGTTGAGTGCCGCGCAACCAGCACCATACCGACCGGTACGTACGATGCGGCGTGTGGTATGCGCCACAGCGGGCGCCGGGAACGGTATCGGGGGCGCCCCGTCGCCACGGGCGCCCCGCCGTCACCCGGGCGGCCGTCCGGTCGCGGAGGCCGGGCGGGGCGGCAGGCCGGAGCGGCCGGACCGGGAGCCCGCGTAGGCCGACTCCCGGAATCCGCTGAGGCGGGAGGTCGGCCGCAGGCCCGGCAGGGCGTTGAGATACGGGTCGTACGAGGACGTGGACCCGGGCGGGGCGTCGGACGGCGGCCCGGTGGTCAACGTGCCCAGGGCGCGCCAGGGTTCACCGTCCCGGACGGTGCAGAGCACGAACACGAGGGGCCCCGTGTGCAGCGCCTGCCGCAGCCCGGCCAGATCGCCGCGGACGCGGGGCGAGCCCGGGGCCGGGGTGAGCGCCAGCAGGCGGCGGTGGGTCCCGACGCGGTAGGAGAGGAGCGTGGAGTACGGCCCCGCCATGGCGTTTCCGCGGGCGAGCGGCAGGTGGCGGGTCCGGCGTCCGCCGCCGCTCGTGGTGAACAGCAGGTCCAGCGGACGGCCGGGACCGCCCGCGTCGGTCACGCGGAGCGCGAGGCCGAGACCGTCCGGGCACCATGCGGGCACACCGGCCGCACGTGACCAGCGGACGTCGGTCCGGTAGCGGCCGGGCCGGTCGAGCCAGGGCTCGCCCAGGGCCGGGCCCGCGGGGACGACGGCCAGGGTGCCGGTGAACCGGACCCCGGCGGGGTGCAGCGCGGGCGCGCCGCGCCACCGCGCCACACGGCCGGCCAGGGAGGCGGTGGCGCGGTGGCGGAGGGCGGGCGGCGGCGGGTCCTGCGGGTCCTGCGGGTCCGGCGAGGCCGTCATGCGCGATCTCCCTCACTGCCGTCCGCCGCGGCGCTGCGTCGCCGCGGCGGGTGGGAACGTCGCGGAGGCGAGTGCCCGCGTCGCGGCCGGTGAACCGCCGCCCCGGCCGGCGGGACGGCGGACGGGACGGCGGCGGACGGGACGGCGGACGGGGACCGCGGGCAGGCGGTCGGCCCGGGATGCGCGGCCGGATCCGGGCCGCCCGGAAGCGGATCGCCCGGAACCGGACCGCCGGATCAGACCGCCGGGGCCGGGTAGGTCGGGTACTCCACCCCGGAGACGTACTGGACGACGCGGACGACCTGGCAGGAGTAGCCGAACTCGTTGTCGTACCAGAGGTAGAGGATCGCGTTGTCGCCCTCCACCTTGGTGGCGCCGGCGTCGACGATCGAGGCGTGGCGCGAGCCGATGAAGTCGTTGGAGACGGCGTCGGGGGCGCTGGTGAAGTCGATCTGGCGCTTGAGCGGCGAGGTCAGCGACACCTCGCGCAGATGGTCGAGGACCTCCTTGCGGGTGGTCTCCCGCGCGAGCTGGAGGTTGAGGATCGCGATCGAGACGTCCGGCACCGGGACGCGGATCGAGCTGCCCGTGATCTTCGCCTGGAGGTCCGGCAGCGCCTTGGCGACGGCGGAGGCGGCACCGGTCTCGGTGATGACCATGTTGAGCGGCGCCGAGCGGCCGCGACGGTCGGACTTGTGGTAATTGTCCAGCAGGTTCTGGTCGTTGGTGAACGAGTGGACGGTCTCCACATGGCCGCGCAGCACGCCGTACTCGTCCGCCATCGCCTTCAGCGGCGGGACGATCGCGTTGGTGGTGCAGGAGGCGCAGGACAGGATCTGCTCGTCCGGCTTGATGGTGTCGTGGTTGACGCCGTGGACGATGTTGGGCACGTCGCCCTTGCCCGGGGCGGTCAGGACGACCTTGTCGATGCCGGGGCG
Source organism: Streptomyces sp. S07_1.15 (assembly GCF_020739505.1). Taxonomy (NCBI): domain Bacteria; kingdom Bacillati; phylum Actinomycetota; class Actinomycetes; order Kitasatosporales; family Streptomycetaceae; genus Streptomyces; species Streptomyces sp. S07_1.15. The sequence goes on along the minus strand of NZ_JAJBZK010000001.1, from coordinate 1,605,588 downwards.
GAGGTGGTTCGACAGGCCCTCGCGGTCCCGCCACCGGCCCGTGTTGTCGATGAGGATGGCGTCCTTGATCCCGTACGCCGTGTAGTCGATCGCCGTCGGGTCGTCGGAGTAGATGACCTTGATCTCGTTGCCGTTGGCGACGATCGTGCTGTTCGCCTCGTCCACCGTGATCGTGCCCTGGAACTGGCCGTGGATGGAGTCGCGGCGCAGCAGCGAGGCGCGCTTGACGATGTCCTGGCCGCCGCCGTTGCGGACGACGATGGCGCGCAGCCGCAGGCCGTTGCCGGAACCGGCCTTCTCGATGAGCAGACGGGCGACGAGGCGGCCGATGCGGCCGAAGCCGTAGAGGACGACATCGCGCGGCTCACGGCGCTCGATCTTGTTCGCACCCGTGGCACCGGCGACGGACCGGGCGGTGAACTCCTCCACCGAGAGGCCGCGGTCGTCCGCCTTGTACGTTGCGGCGAGCATGCCGATGTCGATCTGGGACGGGCCGAGGTCGAGCGTGGTGAGCGTCCGCAGGAACGGCATCGTCTCGGTCACGGACAGCTCCGCGCCGGCGATCTGGCGGGCGAAACGGTGGGTCTTGAGGATGCTCACCACCGACTTGTTCACGAGGGAGCGGCTGTGCAGCAGGACCGTGACGTCCCGCTCCCGGTGCAACTTCCCGATCATCGGGATCATCGATTCCGCGATCTCTTCGCGGTTCTTCCAGTTGGTGAACGAGTCCACGGTGGCAGTCACTGGTCCATCTTTCGAGCTAGGCGGTGCTCATATGCTAACCGGCTGCTCTTCCGGTCCTTCCAGCGGTATGCCTGGTCGGAGCGGGTGTGAGCGGGACCATGGCCGCGCGGGACGGGGCGGGGGTGCCGCCGGGACGAACCGGTCCGGGGCGGTGGGGAGTTGCCGGGGGCTCACTCGGGGCGCGCGGCGGTGCGGTCCCCGCTCCGGCCCCGTTCCCCGTCACCCTGCTCCCGGTCGCCGCCGGAGGCCTCGTCGCCTGCGCCTGCGCTTCCGCCACCGCCTCCGGCTCCGTCACCCTCGCCGTCTGCGGTGCTGCCACGATCGTGCCTCCGGTTCCGGCCGTGCCTCCTGCGGCGCATCACCAGATGGACGACGAGCGCCAGCACCGCGGCGGCCAGGACGATCTTGGAGGAGAGGCCCACGTACGTCTCCACCACATGCCAGCGGTCCCCGAGCCAGTAACCCGCCATGATCAGGGCCGAGTTCCACAGCAGGCTGCCCAGGGTCGTCAGCAGGACGAAGACCCGGAACGGCATCCGCACCACTCCGGCCGGGACGGAGATGAGGCTGCGGAAGACCGGCACCATGCGGCCCAGGAAGACCGCCTTGGTGCCGTGCCGCCCGAACCATGCCTCCGTGCGCTCCAGATCGGCGGGCTTCAGCAGCGGGACCCTCACCCACAGCCGGTGCAGACGCTCATGGCCGAGCCACATCCCGGCCCAGTACAGGAGCACCGCGCCCGTGACCGAGCCCAGCGTCGTCCAGAAGATCGCCGAGGGCAGACCGAGCACGCCCCGCCCGGCGGCGAAGCCGGTCAGCGGCAACACGACCTCGCTGGGCAGCGGCGGGAAGACGTTCTCCAGGGCGATCGCCAGCCCGGCTCCCGGCCCGCCCATCGTCTCGACGAGATCCGTGGCCCAGCCCGCGAGGCCACCGGGGGACTGCTGAGCCTGGGCCGAGATCATGCCGTGCATACGTGGTCTCCCGTCATCGGACCCGGCCGCGGCGGCCCGGCCCGTTCCCTCGACTCGGTGCCTCCCGGGGCGAGGAGCACCCCTCGCCGGGCGCCGGCGCGGTCGTGCGCCAGGGGTGCCGCCTGCCGCGCGGTTCGGCGGCCGGTGTGGGCCGGTCGACGCCCATGGGGCGCCTTCTTGCCCGTGCGGGACCTTCGAAACCGCCGCGTCGCCCGTCCGCGCGTCGCGACCCGGGCCCGCCGCGCGGTACGCGCCGTCCCGCTCCCCGTACCGCACCCGTCCAGCCGCGCGGGCCGGGCGCCGGGGGCCGGGGGCCGGGGGTTTCCGCTCTTCCGTCCCCCTTCGGCACCCCCGGCCTTCACGCAACGTCCGCATGTTGCACGCGTCACATTCACTTCCGTCCCGGGCAACCATCCGGCCCGGCGGAGGTCTCGTCCCATGCGGCCCCCGCCCAACAGCCCTCCGGGGACGACCAGTTGGCGCGGGCGCCGTCCCTGCCCGGACGGGGCCGGGGCCGAGCGGTCCGCCGGCGCACAGCGTGCGAGCGCGCACAGCGAGGAGCACGGGCGGACGGGGACGCCGGGGGGCGTAACGATGAAGATCGCTTTCTTACTGCACAATGCCTTCGGTATCGGGGGAACGATCCGCTCGACGGTGAACCTCTCCCGGGCGCTGGCGGTGCGCCACCAGGTCGAGGTGGTCAGCGTGCACCGGGTCGCGGACGAGCCGCGATTACCGTTCGACGCGGAGGTCCGGCTCACCTCGCTGATCGACATGCGCGAGGACGGACCCGGCTACGAGGGCGGTCACGCATTGGCCCAGCGGCCGAACACGATGTTCCCCGACGCGGGCGTCGACTTCGGCCGGCTGCACTACACCGCCCTGCACGACCAGCGCATCGCCGGCTACCTGGCGCGGACCGACGCCGACGTGGTGATCGCCACCCGCCCCATCCTCAACGGCTACCTGGCCCGCCACGGACAGGACCGCTACCTGCGCATCGGCCAGGAGCATCTCTCCCTCGACGCCCACAGCGACCAGCTCCGCGAGGACCAGAACACCGCGGTCCGTGGACTCGATGCCTTCGTGACCGTCTCCGAGGCCGACGCCCGCCAGTACGAGCGGGCGCTGTCCGGGGCCGGGACCATGGTCCTCGGCATCCCCAACGGGGTGCCCCGGCCGCAGGTGGAGCCCGCCGGGCTGGACTCCCGGACCATCGTGGCGGCCGGACGCCTCGTCGCTGTCAAGCGCTACGACCGCCTGGTGGGCGCCTTCGCCGCCGTGGCCGACGAGTACCCGGGCTGGACCCTGCGGATCTACGGGCGCGGAGCCGAACGGCCGAAGCTGCGCCGCTTGATCGACGAACTCGGCCTCTACAACCGGGTCTTCCTCATGGGCGCCGTCTCCCCGATCGAGACGGAATGGGCCAAGGGTGCCATCGCGGCGGTCTCCTCGGACATGGAGTCCTTCGGCATGACCATCGTCGAGGCCATGCACTGCGGTGTCCCGGTCGTGGCGACGGACTGCCCGCACGGACCCGCTGAGATCATCACGCACGGCACGGACGGACTGCTTGTCCCGCTCGCCGCGGACGGCGCCACGGACGGCGCGGCGCCGGACCGGACCCCGGACACGGCTGGCCTCCCCGCCGACGTACAGCACTACGCCGCCGCCCTGCGGCTCCTCATGTCCGACGACCGACTGCGTCGCCGCCTCGGCGACGCCGCCGTCGAGAAGGCGTCCACCTTCGCTCCCCCGGCCATCGCCCGCCGCTACGAGGACCTTTTCCGGATGCTCTCCGCGCAGCGCTACGAGAAGAAGGCGCGCGCGGCGGCCGCGGAACGTGCGGGTCTCCTGGACCGGGTCCGCGGCGCCTTGTCCCGTGGCAGTAGACCGGTGACACCGCCGGCGCGGGTGACACGGCGCACCCGGGTGACGCCCGCCGCCCCGGCGGCGGGCACCGCGTTACCCGACGAGGGCGCCCGGCAGGGCGCGGGAGCCCGGCCCGTGGCGTTCGCCCGCTCGACCTCAGAGGGTGGCATCCGGGTCCGTCTGGACGCCGTATCGCTGCCGCCCGGGCGGCTCGACTTCGTCGCCCGCCTGCGCCGCGACCCCGAGCGCCGGGAGATCCGCGTCCCGCTGCCCGAGGTCGCCACGGCACTCGACCTCAACGACATCGGCGTGACGCTCAAGCCCGGCGAACACGCCCTGGCCGAGGGCCGCTGGGACTGCTACGTCGCACCCCGCGGCGGCGGCAGCGGCGACGCCGGCGAGGGCAGCGACAGCGGCGGCAAGGCCGCGGGCAGCGGCGCCGGGACCCGCACCCGGCCCCGTATCCGGCTGACCGCCGGCCTCACCGAACAGGCCCGGCTCATCGGACGGCCCCCCGTCCTCGACGCCCACGGCGTCTCGGCCTGGATCCCCTACACCACCACCGATGGTTTCCTCGCCCTGCGCGTCTGGCGCCGCCCGGCGCACGCCGAGGTCACCGCCCTTCACATCGGCGAGGCCGCGGCCACGGTCACCGCGACCGTCCTCGCGCCCGACACCTGCCGCTGACCGGGACCACCGTGCACGCGGCGTCCCGGGAGGGGGACGACTCCGACTTCACGGTGCCGCTCACTCCCACCGGAGGCCCGGGCGCCGATGTCGGCACGTTCCGCTTCGACCTGCCCTACGGCGAGGCCCTCCGGCTCCGCCGCGCCGAACACGATGTCTGGGACCTGACCTTGCGCGTCCCCGGCGACGGCCCGCCCGTGCCCATCGGGCGGATCACCCGCGACCTGGCCGACCGGAAGAAGACGGACGTCTACCCGCCCCTGTTCCTGGACCACCCGGACCGGGGCACCACGCGGGTGAGGCCCTTCTTCACCGTCGACAACGCCCTGGCCCTCAGCGCCCGCGACAGCGACGCCGCCGGTACCTGAGCCTCCGGGTCCCGCCGGGGCCGGGCCCCGCCCGGACCGCGCCCCGGCGGACCGTTGCACCCTGGAGGCCGCTGCTGAGCAGCGTCGGCTGCCGAAGTTGCTCATCAGCATCCACAGGGGCCGCCGGCCCGCACCCATGGCGGCGGGACCGGAGATCCCTCCGTGGAAGCTCGCGTCCTGCGGCATGCCGGCCTTGACGGACGGCCCGAAACGCCGCTCAAGAGCATCGGTGAGCCGCACGAAGCGACGCCGGGCGGCCGGAAGATCGTGGTGCTCGGGAGGTTCCCGGTTGTCGGGGTCGTTCAGTTGGTACCGTTCGGCCCCGCCGGCCTGGCTCGGGGACGGTCCCCGCCCGCAGCACGGCGACTGGCCAGAACCACCGTCCGAGTGTTTGGGGCCCGCCGTTCCCGGTCGTGACCACACGGCCGGGAACGGCGGACCACCACCGCACGTACCCGACCGGCCCAGAAGACCGGTGGGGGACCAGCCGGCGAGGTATTCCGGCCGGCGGCCCCGGTCATCGCCATTCCGGCGGGAGTTGCGCGATCTGCCGCAGCAGGTCCCAGTCCTCCGCCTTGCGGTCGGGGTTGCTCCACCGGGCGCCGTTCCCCACCCAGTAGCCGCGGAGCACTCGGATCCCGCGCAGGCCTTCCCAGTCGTCCGGATTTCCCGCGTCGCCGATACCGGACTCGGTGCCGCAGCACGGGCAGATGACGTGGTTCGGCCGGCCTCCCTCCCAGAGCAATGCGCCCTCGGTGTAGCCGCAGACCCGGCAGATCTCCTCGTCGTCTTCCGTTTCCCTGTTGAGTTTCATCCTCGGTTCCCTGCTTTCTGAGGTGGTCCGGGGCAGCCGTCGGGTGGCGCCGCACCCCGGGGCCGGTCCGGTGTCCCGGCGACGGGCCCGGCCGGGGCCCGCGGCCGGGCGACGCCGGTTCCCCGGGACCCGGTCGGGCCTCGGGGAACCGGCGTCGCGCGGAGCCGGATCCGTTCCGCCGGAGCGGCTCCGGCGCTGTGGCCTGCCGTTACGTCATGTGATGCCCCGGCCGGTGGTCCGGGTCATCGCCATTCCGGCGGGAGCTGCGCCAGCTGCCGCAGGAGGTCCCAGCTCTTCGGTTTGAGGCTGGGGCTGCTCCATTGCGCGCCGTTCCCGATCCAGTAGCCGCGGGAATTTCGGATCCCCTGCAGGCCTTCCCAGCTGTCCGGATTTCCCGCGTCGCCGATACCGGACTCGGTGCCGCAGCACGGGCAGATGATGTAGTTCGGCCAGCCGCCTTCCCACAGGAGATCGCCCTCGGTGTAGCCGCAGATCCGGCAGATCTCCTCGTCGTCTTCCGTTTCCCTGTTGAGTTTCATCGCCTCGTTCCCTGGGCTTTGAGGTAGTCCTCAAGGGTCGGCCACAGCTTGGTGTCGAATCCCTTGGGGTTGTCCGCTGACTTCGGAGCGGGCCGGTTCAGGGTCTTCGGCAGGCCGTCACTGCCGTATGACACCAGTGTGTTGGTGCCTTCGTGGTACACGGCATAGCTCCCGTTGGGCCGATCCCAGACCCGGTACCCCTGCGGCGGCTGCGGCAGATCGGCCGCGTGCCGGTGAGCGTGGGCGAGTTCGACACAGTCCCTCCCGAAGTGAGCCCGGGTCATTCCGTCTTGTGGTCGAGGCGGTGTTCTGCCGCCGCGAAGGTGCGCATCTCGCGGTCGCGGCATGCCTCCTCGGCCTTCTCGCGGAACTCCGCGACAGCCGCGAACGAGGGCCTCCTCGGCGGCCGGGGGCCGCTTCCCCGCAGGCAGCTCCTTGCGCAAAAGTCTGAAATTTCTTTCAAGCCAACTTGCTGCTGGGCGGGAAGAGTTGTCGCTGACATACCATTCGTTGGCATATCTGCCCGGTCTCGCTGCCCCCTGGAGGGAACGGAAGTGCGGCCTGTGGTTCCACGCGGGCAGGGTGGGGCAAGCCCTTGCGCCGGAGAGCAGAGTGTCATGACCTGCGAGAAAAGTCGTCACTCCGGCTCTCCTCCCGGCGTCTGGGGAAGCGTGATCATCCTTGCGCAACTGGCGCAATTTCTTTCAGGCTCCACGCGCCGCTCCTACGCTCGGGCTCGTTCCATTCGGCACGTCGAAGGAGGTCCCCATGTTCACCCTGTCGCGCTCGATCGCACGGGCCTCGCTGCCGGTGCTGCTGGCCGCCGCCGCGGGACTCGCGCAGCCCGGCGCGGCGTACGGCGCCCCCGCCGGTGAGCCGGAGGAGCCGGTATCGGCCACGGCGCCCGCCTGTGTCCAGTACGCGGCGAGCTGGCGCTACACGTTCGTCACCAACAACTGCGACACCCCGCAGCGGCTCACCGTCCGCTACCGCGATGCCGCAGCCCCGCCCTGCCGGATCGCGGCCCCCGGCGACACCGTGACGTTCCCCGGCTACGGCGTCGGCGGCGACGAGGTGCTGGGAGTGAACCTCTGCTCGTGCGAGGCCGGTTGAGGTCCGGGCCGGTGCTCCGGGGGGTGTGGGTGTGCGTCCGTGCGGCCTTCTCCCCGGTCCGCCCGGCCGGTCCTGCGCCCGTGCGGCCGTCCCCCCGGGGGGCGCTTTCGAGACGTCGCGGCATCCCGGGGAAGCCGGGGTGCCGCTTCTCTTCCCCGCCGGGGTCCGCACCCTTAACATGGGAGCGCTCCCACCCGGTCGGCCGGATCCGGAGCGTGCGACACCCCACGCCCGAGCCCCGAGCCGGCCGCCCTCCTTCGCCCGCCCGCGCGGACACCAGTTTCTCCCTCATCCCGAGGCTGACCGCCTCGACCGGACTTCGCGGGCGCGGCGGACGCGCGTACGGCATCGTCGGGAGCGCCGCGCGCGCCAGCAGTGACCGGCCGGGAGCCCGGTGTTGACCGAGGCCCGGCACAGATCCGATGTCAGCGGGGCGGCGCCGGGGTGGCGCGCCGGGCCCCGTACGAATCGATTGGAGAACCATGTCTGGTGTTCTTGCCGCCGGCGGCGCGGCCGCGGCGTTATTCGCCTCTGTGCTCGCGAGCCAGAGCGCGCCGGCGGAAGCGGCCGTACCGGCCGAGCAGGCGCAGGTCGGCATCATCACCGTCAACGGCTCGGGTTGCCCCGCGGGTACGGCCGCCGTCGCCGTATCGCCGGACAACTCGTCCGTGATCGTGAGCTACAGCGACTACCTCGCCCGGACGGGTGCCGGCGCCAACGCCGCCGACCACCGCAAGAACTGCCAGCTCGCCCTGGACGTGCGGGTCCCGTCGGGCTGGACGTACACCATCACCGGTGCCGAGCACCGCGGCTACACCCACCTGGTGAAGGGGGCCACGGGCCTCCAGCAGTCGCAGTACTACTTCCAGGGCTCCGCGGAGACGGCCGTCAACTCGCGCACCTTCACCGGGCCGTACGACAGCGAGTGGCGCATCTCGGAGAACACCCCGGCCGCCGAGCAGGTCTGGGCGCCCTGCGGCGCCAAGCGGCTGCTGAACATCAACACCGAGCTGCGGGTGGACGCCGGCTCCTCGGGCGACAACGCGGCCAACATCATGGCCATGGAGTCGACCAAGGTCCCGGGCGCCACCTACAAGCTCAAGTGGAAGCGGTGCTAGGACCCGGCTGACGGGATGTCCGCCGGCGCGCCTGCGCGCCGTACGGACGGGAGGCCGCCCACCGGCCAGGGCTCCGGCCGGCGGGCGGCCTCCGCATGTCATTTCTCTCCCGGTCTCTTCTTCGTGGGCCGCGTACCTCCCTGTACGGATCCGGTGCCGCCGTGTGTCCTCGGCCGCGACTCGGTCCGTGGCGGAAACCTCCCGCCTCCGGCGCGGACGCGCCGCGCCCCGGACGGCTCCGTCCCCGCGCGCATCCGGTACTGCCGCGCATGCCGCTGCCGCGCCCGCCGGGCAGGGGCCGGCGGGACGAACCGGACCTCGTCCGGGGCGTCTTGTGTGGCTTCGCCCCGGGTGTCAGTGGTTCTCAGTACTGTCGTCGCATGTGTATTTCCCGGCTCCGGGGCAAAAACGATGCCTACGAGCCCAGCCCACCATCCACCACCGGGAGGTCAGTTGAACGGCCGCTACGACGTCACTGATCAGCAGTGGGAGGGGCTCGCCGAGGTGGTCCCGCTGCGCGGCGACACCGCATGGCCGTCCTGGCCGGGCCACCCTGCGCTGCCGGGCGAGGAGGAACGGGTGGCGGACACGCGCCGGTTCGTGGTGCTGAGGGTGCAGGTCTTCGCCGACGCGCGCGATGTCGCGGAGCATCTCATGGGCCGCACGCCGGTGCTGCTGGACCTCACCGGCGCCGACACGGACGTCGCCAAGCGCATCCTCGACTTCTCCAGCGGGGTCGTCTTCGGCCTCGGCGCGGGGATGCACCGGGTCGACCGGGACGTCTTCCTGCTGACCCCGGCGGGCACGGAGGTCGCCGAGCCCCGGCTGGGCGCGGGCGCCCGGGAGTAACGGCCCGGCGGATAGCGGGAGTTGTGGATCGATCCGGTGAGGGGCCCCCGGGGACCGTCTCCGCGTACCCCGATCGTAGGAAGATCCGGACGATGTAACGGTTCGCCGTGTGACGGGCCGCTTACGGTCCCGCCATGGATCTCGACCTGCCCATTCCGCCCGCCCCCGTCCGGCCCGTCCTCACCGAACTCCGCCTGCCCGCCTACAAATCGCACCGTGGCGCCGTGCTGCCGCTCGCCCCGCTGACCTTCCTCACCGGCCCCAGCGGGAGCGGCAAGTCGGCCGCCCTGGAGGCCATGGCGGCGCTGGCGCGGCTGGGCGCCGGCGCCCAGCTCGGCGAGGTGTTCCCCGATCCGGCCTCCTGTGTGCCGGAGTGGGCGGCGGCCGGCGGCCGGCAGGGGCGCGGCTTCCGGATCGGCTGCACGGTCGACGGCCCCGCCGGTCCCGTCCGCCTCGACGTGGCCGTCCGGGCGGAGCCGGAACTCCGTCTCACGGGCGAGCGGTTGACGGCCGACGGCCGGGTCCTGCTGACCACCGCCCTCCGCGACCCCCGCCGCCGCTCCGTCCAGGCCGAGTGGCACACGGCCGGTTCGGCGCGGGTGACCAGGGCGCCGCTGCCCGACGACCGGCTCGGCACGGCGCTGCTGCCACTGCGGGTCGCGGGGACGACGGAGGGCCAGCGGCAGGTGCTGGCCGCGGCCGAGCAGGTCCTCGTCGCGCTCCGCTCCTCCTTCGCCTGTGATCCGCGTCCCGACGGGATGCGGTCACCGGCCGGCGTCGGCGAGGGCCGCCTGCGGGGCGGCTGCGGCAATCTCGCCGAGGTCCTGCGGCGCACCCGCGGCGAGTGCGGGACCCGGCACGCCGCCCTCGTCGCCGCCTCCCGCACCGGCTGTGCCGGCGCCGTCGACGACCTGGCGGTGGAGGACCTCGCCGACGGCACGGTACGGGCGGTGCTGCGGCGCGGCGCGCACACCGCGACCCCCGTGGAGCGGCTCGGCGACGGCGAGTTGCGCTATCTGGCCCTGGCGCTGGTGCTGCTGACCGGGCCGGGCGTCCTGGACGTGGACCCGGTCGCGGAGGTGCTGTCGGCCCGCCAGGTGCTCACCGTCCTGGCGGACGACTTCGACCGCAGCCTGGACCGGCGGCAGACGGCCGAACTGCTGGCGCTGGCGGCCCGGATGACCCGGCGCGGGCACATCCGGCTGCTGGGCACCCTGCGGGAGGGGACCCCGGTGCCCGGCGCGGAGGGGGCGGACGGCACGGAGAGCATGGACGGCGCGGAGGGCGTGGACGGTGCGGGGCGCGCCGGTGGACCGGGGGGAGCCGACGGCGCGCGAGGGGCCGGCGGCGCCGGGGGAGCGGGTGCGGTGCGGGTGGTACATCTGGCGCATGAACGAGACGATCCCCGGGGCCGGGACCGGCCGTGAACTGCCCGCGCTGCGGCGCCGGCTCGCCGCCTTCGCGGCCGCGCGCGACTGGCAGCCGTACCACACACCGAAGAACCTGGCGGCGGCGCTGAGCGTCGAGGCGGCGGAGCTGCTGGAGATCTTCCAGTGGCTCACGCCGGAGGAGTCGGCCCGGGTGATGGCCGACCCGGAGCGGGCGCACCGGGTCGAGGACGAGGTGGCCGACGTCCTGGCGTATCTGCTGCAGTTCTGCGAGGTGCTGGACATCGATCCGGCCGCGGCCCTGGCGGCCAAGATCGACCGCAATGAGCGGCGTTTCCCGGTGCCGGAGGGGCCCGGGCGGCGGGCGCGGTCCAGGGGGTCGGCGGGGCCGTTCAGGGATGAATCGAAGGACCGGAACCTTGATCGCAACTCTCCGTAGTGGAAAGCTAATCAACACGGGAACTATTGTCCACAGATTCGGAAAAACCCTGGTCTCCTGGCTGTCGGTCAGTCACTCTAGGTGATGGCAGTGATCGCTCCAAGGAGGGAGGTGGACCCATGGACGCAGCTCGGCTGATCGAGGACACCCGGCACGGCCTCGCTCGGGCCCGGGCCCCGCAGGAGATCGTTGCCGAGGCATGGCAGGCGCAGGCGCTGGCGGAGGCTGTGGGCACCCATCTTCTGCTCTACGGTCCGCAGGAGTTCGAGACCGAGGCCCGGGGACTGAGCGAGGCGGGCGGCCGGCTGCGCGGCTCCCTCCCGGAGACGGCGCGGCGGGCGGGCCGCGTGCGGGCCGCCCGGTTGTCGGACGTCCATGACCAGCGGCGGGTGCTCATCGGGCTGGGAGCGCTCCTGGGAGAGGTGGGGATCGCGCTGGTGGGGGTGGCGTGCTCGGCGGAAGTGGAAACGTTCTACTGGCAGTGCATGGAAGTGATCGACGCGGTGGACGAGTCGGGGGACCGGGTCGGCGGACTGCTGCGGCAGCTCGAGGAGCTGGAGCAGCCGCGTTCGGACTCGGCCGCGTGGCCGTCCTGAGACCGCCACCGGGCGGCCCGGCGGAGCGGTGGCCGCCCCGGGGCGGCCACTTCGGGTCCGTGTCCGGATTGCCGTCCGGACCGGAGCCCGCATTGCCGTCCGGCCGTGCCCGGGAGGTGCCGTCCGCCGCGCCGTGAGCACGACGGACGACCGCGCTCCCGCGTCCGCGCCGGGGCTCAGTCCAGCTGCGGCCTGACCTCGGTGGCGATCAGTTCCAGCTGGTCGAGGTCGGAGAGATCCAGCAGTTGCAGATAGATGCGCTCCGAACCGGCCTCCCGGTAGCGGCCGATGCGCTCGACGATCTCGCCCGGTGAACCGCACAGCCCGTTCTCCCGCAGCTGGTCCACATCGCGCCGGATGGCCTCGGCCCGCCGGGCGACCTCCGCGTCGCTCCGGCCCGCACAGATCACCAGGGCGTTGGAGTACACGAGTTCGGACGGATCGCGCCCCGCCTCCTCGGCGGCGGCACGGACCCGGGCGAACTGCCGCTCCGTGTCCCCGGGCAGCGCGAACGGCACATTGAACTCGTCGGCGAAGCGCGCCGCGAGCGCCGGAGTCCGCTTGGCGCCGAGCCCGCCCACCAGCACCGGCACCTTCCGCTGGGCCGGCTTCGGCAGCGCGGGGGAGTCGGAGAGCTGGTAGAAGCGGCCGTCGTAGTCGAAGCGCTCGCCGACCGGGGTGCGCCACAGACCGGTGATGACCTCCAGCTGCTCCTCCAGCCGCGCCAGCTTCTCCTTGGGGAAGGGGATGCCGTACGCGGCGTGCTCCTCCGCGTACCAGCCCGCGCCCAGGCCGAATTCGACCCGGCCGCCGGACATCTGGTCGACCTGCGCGACCTGGATGGCGAGCACCCCGGGCAGCCGGAAGGTCCCCGCGGTCATCAGCGTGCCGAGACGGATGCGCTCGGTCTCCCGGGCCAGCCCGGCCAGGGTGATCCAGGCGTCCGTCGGACCGGGCAGACCGTCGGCGCTCCCCATGTGCAGATAGTGGTCGGACCGGAAGAAGGCGCTGTAGCCCAGATCCTCGGTGGCCTTGGCCACGCGCAGCAGGGTGGCGTAGTCGGCGCCCTGCTGGGGCTCGGTGAAAACTCGGAGATCCATGCCCCCCATCTTGCCCGCGGAGTGCGGCGGAACCGCAGGGAACCGCCGGGTCCCGGAGGGGTGGGGGAGGCGCCCGCCTGTGTACGGGGAGGCGTCGGAGCGGACGGGACGGAACGGCGCCCGGCCGGCGGGGAGTCGGTTCGGCGGGTGGGGGCCGGGGATGCGTCGGTTCGCGCCGTCCCCCGGACCGTCGCCTGTCCGCTTCGGTCCGTCGCTGGTCCGTCCCGGCCCCGCCCCGACGCCTCCTCGGTCCGTCCCCGATCCGCCTCGGTCCGCCCCGGCCGGAGCCGGACGGCGCGGTCGCGCTTCCCGGCCCGTAACCTGGAACGCCCGAGGTCAAGCGCGGGCCCGCGCGGGCCGGACCGGTTCCGCCACGACGGACGCCGTCCCGCCCCGTCCCGCCCCGCCCGTCCGGTTCCGCACCGGGCCGCTCCGCCCCGTCCCGTCCCGTTCAGCACCGACCGCCGCCCGCAACCGTCCGTCCGAGTGAGGTGACCGCCGCCGTGTCCGTACCCGCCCGCCCGCTCGCGGCCGCCCTCGACGACGGTCCCGTCGTCCTCGACGGAGGGCTGTCCAACCAGCTCGCCGCCCAGGGCTGCGACCTCTCCGATCCGCTCTGGTCGGCCCGGCTGCTGGCCGACGGCCCCGGGCAGATCGAGGCCGCCCACACCGCCTATCTCCGGGCGGGCGCACGGGTCCTCATCACCGCGAGCTACCAGGCCACCTTCGAGGGCTTCGCGCGGCGCGGCCTCGGCCGGGCGGACACCGCCGAACTGCTGCGCCGCAGCGTGCGGCTGGCCCGCCGGGCGGTGGAACGGAGCGCGGCGGAGCGGGACACGGCGGGGGAGGTCCACGTCGCCGCGTCCGTCGGGCCGTACGGGGCGATGCTCGCCGACGGCAGCGAGTACCGGGGCCGGTACGGGCTGAGCGTGCGCGCCCTGGAGCGGTTCCACCGGCCGCGGATCGAGGCACTGGCCGAGGCCGGGCCGGACGTCCTGGCCCTGGAGACCGTCCCCGATGCGGACGAGGCGGAGGCCCTGCTCGCCGCGGCCGAGGGCACCGGCCTGCCCGTCTGGCTGTCGTACACGGTCTCCGGTGCGGCGACCCGGGCCGGGCAGCCGCTCGCCGAGGCCTTCCGGGTCGCCGCCGGCCGCGGGCAGGTGATCGCGGTGGGCGTCAACTGCTGTGATCCGCGCGACGCGGACGACGCGGTCCCGCTGGCCGCCCGGGTGACCGGGAAGCCCGTCGTCGTCTATCCGAACAGCGGCGAGAGCTGGGACGCGGCGGCCCGCGACTGGCGTGGTCCGGGCACCTACGATCCGGCGCACGCCCCCGCGTGGCGGGACTCCGGCGCGCGGCTCATCGGTGGCTGCTGCCGGGTGGGCCCCGAACGGATCGCGGAGGTGGCCCGGAGGATCGCCGGCGGCGACACCGGCGACACCGGCGACACCGGACCGTGAAATCCCGTGGTCGGGCGGGGTGCCGTCCGGCGATACTCACACGGTGTTCCTGACCATCGGCACCACCGGCACCCCGGACCGCCCCGCGACCGACCTCGGCTTCCTGCTGCACAAGCACCCCGACCGGGCGCAGGCGTTCCCCACCTCCCACGGCACGGCGCACGTCCTCTACCCCGAGGCGTCCGCCGAGCGCTGCACGGCCGCGCTGCTGCTGGAGGTGGATCCGGTCGCGCTGGTGCGCCGCGGCAGGGGACGGGACCGCGGCTCGTCCCCCGACGGCGCGCTCGCCCAGTACGTCAACGACCGCCCGTACGCGGCCTCTTCGCTGCTCGCCGTCGCCCTCGGCAAGGTCTTCGCCAGTGCGCTCAAGGGCCGCTGCGACGCCCGGCCGGAGCTGCCGGGGCGGGCTCTGCCGCTGCGGATCGAGGTCCCGGCGCTCTCGGCGCGGGGCGGACCGGCGCTCGTACGGCGCCTGTTCGAGCCGCTGGGCTGGACCGTCACCGCCGAGCCGGTGCCCCTGGACGACCGGTTCCCCGAGTGGGGCGACTCCCGCTACGTCCGGCTGGTGCTGGAAGGCGAGCGGCAACTGCCGGACGCGCTGCGCCAGTTGTACGTCCTGCTGCCGGTCCTCGACGACGCCAAGCACTACTGGGTCGCCCCCGACGAGGTGGACAAGCTGCTCCGCTCCGGCGCGGGCTGGCTGCCGGACCACCCGGAGCGCGAGCTGATCGCGGGCCGCTATCTGACCCGCCGCCGCGGCCTGGCCCGGCAGGCGCTGGAACGGCTGGCCCTGGCCCGGCTCGCGGAGGCGGACGACGCCGAGCCGGAGGAGTTCGACAACGCCGTGGAGGACGACGGGCCGGAGGAGGCAGGACCGGAGGGTGCCGGGGAGGCTCGCGAGGGCGGCGCCGGTGCCGGGGGTGCGGTGCGTGCGGTGCGTGCGGTGAGCGCGTCGAGCGCGGAGGCCCGCACGGCCGGCCGGGCCGGGGACCCCGCCGACGCCGGGGAGAGCCATGCGGGTGCGGGCACCGGCTCCGGAACCGGTGCGGGCGAGCACGGCACCGGCGGTGCCGCTTCCGGTGCCCTTCCCGCTTCCGGTGCGGGCGCCGCCGGGCGTACCACCGCCGGTGCCGCTTCCGCTGCCGTCGAGGGCGCCGGCGAGCGGCCCCCGGTGCCCCTGGCCGTACGGCGGCGCGAGGCGATCGCCGCGGCACTGCGCGACTGCGGCGCGGCCCGGGTGCTCGACCTGGGCTGCGGCCAGGGCCAGTTGGTGGCCGCACTGCTGTCCGACCCCCGGTTCACGGAGATCGTCGGCATGGACGTGTCCCCGCGCGCCCTGCAGGCCGCCGCGCGCCGGCTGCGGCTGGAACGGATGGGCGAGCGCCAAGCCGGACGCGTCAAGCTGATCCAGGGGTCCCTCGCGTACACCGACAACCGGCTGCGCGGCTATGACGCGGCCGTGCTCAGCGAGGTTGTGGAGCACGTCGACCCGCCGCGGCTGCCCGCCCTGGAACACGCGGTGTTCGGGGCGGCCCGGCCGCGGACCGTCGTCGTCACCACGCCCAACGCCGAGTACAACGTGCGCTGGGAGAGCCTCCCCGCCGGACGGCTCCGCCACCACGACCACCGCTTCGAGTGGGACCGGGCCGCGTTCCGCGACTGGGCGCGGCGGGTGGCGGGACGGTACGGCTACGAGGTCGCGTTCGCACCCGTGGGCCCGGACGACCCGGAGGTGGGCCCGCCCACCCAGCTCGCCCGGTTCACCCGGTCCGTTGCCGTACCGGAGCGGACGGGGCGGACGGGGCGGCGGGCGGCAACCCCGGCGGACGCGGACACGGCCTCCGGCGCCACGACCCCGGTGACCTCCGGCAGCACGGCCCCGGCCCCCGCGGCCACCCCCACTTCCACCACCCCGAAGGAGGCGACGACGGCATGACCGACGAGCAGCCCCGCGAAACCGCCGCCCCCGCCGGCCCCGCGCGCCGCGGCCGCACTCTCTCCGTCACCGACCTCTCCCTCGTGGTCCTCATCGGCGCCACCGGCTCCGGCAAGTCCACCTTCGCGGCACGGCACTTCAAGCCCACCGAGGTCATTTCCTCCGACTTCTGCCGCGGCCTGGTCAGCGACGACGAGAACGACCAGACCGCCAGCCGCGACGCCTTCGACGTGCTGCACTACATCGCGGGCAAGCGGCTTGCCGCCGGGCGGCTCACGGTCGTCGACGCCACCAGCGTCCAGTCCGAGAGCCGCCGGCAGCTGATCGCGCTGGCGCGGGAGCACGACGTGCTGCCGATCGCCGTCGTTCTCGACGTCCCCGAGCGGATCTGCGCCGAACGGAACGCCGCCCGCCCCGACCGGGCCGGTACGCCCCGCCATGTCGTCCAGCGCCACCAGCGGGAACTGCGCCGCTCGCTGCGCCACCTGGAACGCGAGGGCTTCCGCACGGTGCACATCCTGCGCGGCCCCGAGGAGATCGACGCGGCCGAGATCGTCCGCGAGCGCCGCTACAACGATCTGCGCCACCTCACCGGCCCGTTCGACATCATCGGCGACATCCACGGCTGCCGCTCCGAACTGGAGACCCTGCTCGGCCGGCTCGGCTACGCGCTGCGGTACGACGAGGCGGGCCGCCCGGCCGGGGCGGCGCACCCCGGGGGCCGTACCGCCGTGTTCGTCGGCGACCTCGTCGACCGCGGCCCGGACAGCCCCGGAGTGCTCCGTCTGGTGATGAACATGGTGGAGGCGGGCACCGCGCTCTGCGTGCCCGGCAACCACGAGAACAAGCTGGGCCGGTACCTCAAGGGCCGCAACGTCCGCGTCTCGCACGGACTCGCCGAGACCGTGGCCCAGCTGGAGAAGGAGGACGACGCCTTCCGGGCGCGGGTGCGGGCGTTCATCGACGGGCTCGTCAGCCACTACGTCCTCGACGGGGGCGGTCTCGTCGTCTGCCACGCCGGGCTGCCCGAGAAGTACCACGGCCGCACCTCCGGCCGGGTCCGCTCGCACGCCCTCTACGGCGAAACCACCGGCGAGACCGACGAGTTCGGGCTGCCCGTCCGCTACCCGTGGGCGGAGGACTACCGGGGCCGCGCCGCCGTCGTCTACGGCCACACCCCCGTGCCCCGCGCCTCCTGGCTCAACAACACCCTCTGCCTCGACACCGGCTGCGTCTTCGGCGGGCGGATGACGGCGCTGCGCTGGCCCGAGCGCGAGCTGGTGGACGTACCGGCCGAGCGGGTCTGGTACGAGCCGGTGAAGCCGCTGGACAGCGGGGCACCGGGCGGGGCCGGGGGCCGCCCGCTCGACCTCGGTGACGTCACCGGCCGCCGCGTGATCGAGACCCGGCACCACGGCCGGGTCGCGGTCCGCGAGGAGAACGCCGCGGCCGCCCTGGAGGTGATGAGCCGCTTCGCGCCGGCCCCGGAGCTGGTGCCGTATCTGCCGCCGACCATGGCGCCCTGCGCGACCTCCGCCGAGGAGGGGTATCTGGAACACCCGGCCGAGGCCTTCGCCGGCTACCGCGCCGACGGCGTACGCGAGGTGATGTGCCAGGAGAAGCACATGGGTTCGCGCGCCGTGGCCCTCGTCTGCCGGGACGCGGAGACGGCGGCGGAACGCTTCGGCGTGCCGGAGGACGGGGTGCCCGGCGCGATCTGCACCCGCACCGGCAGGCCGTTCCTCGACGACCCCGCCCTGACCCGGCGCATCCTCGCGCGGCTGGCGGAATGCGCGGAGACCGCCGGGCTCTGGGCCGAACTGGACACCCCCTGGCTGCTGCTGGACGCCGAGCTGATGCCGTGGTCGCTGAAGGCGGCCGGTCTGCTGCGCCACCAGTACGCGGCGGTGGGCGCGGCCTCGCGCGCCGTCTTCCCCGGAGTCCTGGACGCCCTGGAAGCGGCGGCGGCGCGGGGCGCCGGGGCGCCCGGTCTGCTGGACCGGCAGCGGGAGCGGCTGGCGGACGCGGAGGCGTTCACCGCGGCCTACCGCCGCTACTGCTGGCCGGTGGGGGACCCGGCCCGGCCCTGGCCGGGAGCGGCGGCCGAGTCCGGGGAGTCCGGCGGGGCGGACGGGGCCGACGCGCTCGCCGGGGCCGGCGGTTCCGGTGTGCGCGGGAAGGCGGAGAACGGTGGCTGCCGTGCCGAGGGCGGCCCGGAGACGGACGGTCTGGACGGCATCCGGCTGGCACCGTTCCAGCTGCTCGCCGCCGAGGGACGCAACCTCGCCACCGAGCCGCACGATGTCCAACTCGCCTGGATCGACCGGCTGATCGAGGCGGAGGCCGCGATGGCCGCGCGGGCGGGAGCGGGGCGGCCGGTGGCGGACACGGCGGCGGAGGGAACCAGGGCCCGCGCGGCGACGGCTTCCGGCGGGCCGGGGGACGGGGAGCCGTCCTCCGGGCAGGGCGGCGAGGAGGAGCCGTCCTCCGGGCCCCGCCCGATGCGCGTCAACCGGCTGCTCCACCCCACCCGCCGGCTGCTGGTGGACACCGCCGACGAGGCATCGGTCGCCGCCGGGGTCCGGTGGTGGCTGGAGCTCACCGGGGCGGGCGGCGAGGGCATGGTCGTCAAACCGCTGCGGCCATTGGCGCGGGACGGCCGGGGCCGCCTCGTCCAGCCGGGCGTCAAGGTGCGCGGCCGGGAGTATCTGCGCATCGTCTACGGCCCCGAGTACACCCGGCCGGAGAACCTGGAGCGGCTGCGCGCCCGGCACCTCGGCCACAAGCGGTCCCTCGCGCTGCGCGAGTACGCCCTCGGGGTGGAGGCGCTGGACCGGCTGGCCGGCGGTGAACCGCTGTGGCGGGTGCACGAGGCGGTCTTCGCGGTGCTCGCCCTGGAGTCGGAGCCGGTCGACCCGAGGCTCTGACCGTTCCGGGGGCCGGGGCCGGGGCCCACCGGGGGTGGCCGGCCCCCGGTGGGCCCCGGCCGCGGTCCGGGATCCGCTTCCGGTGCCGCCACGCCCTCGTTCCGGTCCGGCCCCGCCCCCGCCCCGCGTCCCACCAGCCGGCGCCCCGCCCGGCGCCGTGTCCGTCCCGGCCCGTCCGCGATCCGGGCACACTCCGACCGAACCGTCACAGGGGAGACACCACCGCATGCAGAGGCCACCATCGCCCGCCGGAGCGGCCCGGACCGACGGGTCGCCCGTCCGGATCGGCGCTCTCGTCCCGCTCACCCGGCCCGGCTGGGTGGAGGCGGGCCGCCATCTGCTGGCCGGACTCGAGCTGGCCGTTCGCGACGTCAATGACGCCGGCGGGATCGCCGGGACGCCTCTTGAGCTGGTGGTCCGGGACACCGCGGCCGATCCGCGGCGGGCCGCGGCGGCCGTGGACGAACTCGCCCGCCTGGGTGTGGCCGCCCTGGCGGGGGAGTATCACAGCGTCGCCGCTCGCGCCGCCGCCGCCCGGGCGGACGCCCTCGGTCTGCCGTTCCTCTGCTCGTCGGCGGTTCTCGACGCGCTCACCGACCGGCCGACGGAATGGGTCGCGCGCCTCGCCCCGGCGCAGTCCCACGGCTGGAGGATCTACGCGGACTTCCTCCTCGGCGCCGGCCACCGCCGGATCGCCGTGGCGGCCGAGCCGAGCGTCTACTGGGCATCCGGGGCCCGCGTCCTGCGGGACCACCTCGCTCCCCGCGGCGGCACCACCGTCGAACTGGACATGCGTGCGCTCACCCCCACTGCCCTGTGCGACGAACTCGCCGGCCATGGCGCGACAGCCCTCCTTCTCCTGGTCGGAACCCCGGAGCCGGCGGTGCCGATCGTCAGGGCCGTCCGCCGCGACCAGCGCCTCGCCGGGGTCGTGATCGGTGCTCCGGCCGGGCAGCCGGAGTTCCCCGCATGGGCGGCGTCGCTGGGCCACGACGGCGCCGCGATCCCGTTCCTGCGCTATCTGCCCGAGCGCCTCGGCCCGCTCGGCGCACGCGTCGGGACGGCCCTCCGCGAGCGGCTGGCCGAAGCGCCGTCCTTCGTCGCCTTCGAGGGCTACGACACGGTCGCCGTCCTCGCCGAGGTGCTGCGTGCTCACGGCGCGGACCGGGAGCGCACCGCCGAGGCCTGGCCGCGTGTGGAGGCGGAGGGCACCCGCGGGCGGATCCGGTTCTCCCGCACGCCGGGGATCGGCGTGTGGCAATGGGCCTGGGCGCCGGTCCAGGTCGCCGACCGGGACCCGGCGGACCCCGGCCGCTTCCGGATCCGTCACACCGGCTGAGAGGGCACACAGGTCCGGCTGCCGGGATCCGTCCGAACTCGGGGCCGTCCACCGGTCCCTGTGCGGACGCGGGCTCCCGGCTCCGCGTCCGGAAGCTCCGCCGCCGCACCGCGCCCCCGCCCCGGTTCGCACGGCAGTGCGACACTCCGTGGCCCCGGAGGGGGTGGTACGGGCGCCGGCGGCCCGCCTCGGCCAGGATGGAGGCATGGCGTTCCATGTGGATTCCGAGGCCGGGCGGCTCCGCCGCGTCATCCTGCACCGTCCCGGCAGGGAGCTGAAACGGCTCACTCCCGGCAACAAGGACACCCTGCTCTTCGACGAACTGCTCTGGGTGAGCCGTGCGCAGGAGGAGCACGACGGGTTCGCGGAGGTGCTGCGCGAACGCGGCGTGGAGGTCCACCTGTTCGAGGAGTTGTTGGGTGAGAGCCTCGACATCCCGCAGGCCCGGGAGATGGTCCTCGACCGCACCTTCGACGAACGGGAGTACGGGCCGCTGGCCACCGGGCATCTGCGCGGGCTGTTCGAGGAATTGCCCGGCCCTGAGCTGGCCCAGGCGCTGATCGGCGGGGTGACCAAATGGGAGTTCCTGGAGCGGTACGCCGAGCCGGCCTCGGTCCGCTTCCATGTGATGGACCCGGACGACTTCCTGATCGCGCCCCTGCCCAACCACCTCTTCACCCGGGACGCCTCGGCCTGGATCTACGACGGGGTGGCGATCAACGCGATGCGCTGGCCGGCCCGGCAGCGCGAGACCGTGCACTTCGCCGCCGTCTACCGGCACCACCCGCTCTTCCGCGGCGACCGCGCGGGCGGCTTCCGCGTCTGGTCGGAGGGCGAGGGCGACCACCCCTCCACCATCGAGGGCGGTGACGTGCTCGTCCTCGGCAACGGAGCGGTTCTGGTCGGGATGAGCGAGCGGACCACGCCGCAGGCGGTGGAGATGCTGGCGCGCGGCCTGTTCGCGGCCGGCTCCGCCCGTACGATCGTGGCGCTCGACATGCCCAAGGGCCGGGCCTTCATGCACCTGGACACGGTGATGACCATGGTCGACGGCGACACCTTCACCCAGTACGCGGGCCTGGGCATGCTCCGCTCGTACACCATCGAACCGGGCGCGGAGGTGCAGGACCTCAAGGTCACCGACCATCCGCCGGAGCACATGCACCGGGCCGTCGCGGCGGCGCTGGGGCTGGACCGCATCCGGGTCCTCACCGCGGTCCAGGACGTGCACGCGGCCGAGCGCGAGCAGTGGGACGACGCCTGCAACGTCCTCGCCGTGGAGCCGGGGGTCGTGGTCGCGTACGAGCGGAACTCCACCACCAACGCGTACCTGCGCGACCAGGGGGTCGAGGTCATCGAGATCCCCGGCAGCGAACTGGGGCGGGGGAGGGGCGGGCCGCGCTGCATGAGCTGCCCGGTCGAGCGGGACCCGGTGCGGCGGTGACGGTCCCGGCGGGGCGGGGCGGGCGCTCCGCCGCACCGGGACCCGGGGCTCCGCGATCACTTGGGACGGATCACCCTGGCTGCGTATAGCGATGCGGTGTACCGTATAGTCTTCCATCGCGCCGGACGGCGCCCGCCACCCCACCATCGTCAGTGACCGAGGAGCTTCCCCATGGCGACAGACCTCACGGGCCGCCACTTCCTCAAGGAGCTGGACTTCAGCGCCGAGGAATTCCGCCATCTCCTGGCGCTGGCAGCGGAGTTGAAGGCCGACAAGCGGGCCGGCACCGAGACGCCGTCCCTCCGGGGCCGCAACATCGCGCTGATCTTCGAGAAGACCTCGACCCGCACCCGCTGCGCCTTCGAGGTCGCCGCCGCCGACCAGGGCGCCTCGACGACCTATCTGGACCCCTCCGGCTCGCAGATCGGGCACAAGGAATCGGTCAAGGACACCGCCCGGGTGCTCGGCCGGATGTTCGACGGCATCGAGTACCGGGGCCACGGACAGGAAGCCGTCGAGGAGCTCGCCGCGCACGCCGGGGTCCCCGTCTTCAACGGCCTGACGGACGAGTGGCACCCCACCCAGATGCTCGCCGACACCCTCACCATGACCGAGCACAGCCCCAAGCCGCTGCACGAGATCGCCTACGCCTACCTCGGCGACGCCCGCTGCAACATGGGCAACTCCTACCTCGTCACGGGCGCGCTGCTCGGCATGGACGTCCGGATCGTGGCCCCCCGGTCCCTCTGGCCGTCCGAGGAGGTCGTGGCGGAGGCGGAACGGCTCGCCGCGGGCAGCGGAGCCCGTATCACGCTCACCGAGGAGATCACGGAGGGCGTGCGCGGCGCGGACTTCGTGGCCACCGACGTCTGGGTGTCCATGGGCGAGCCCAAGGAGGTCTGGGACGAGCGGATCGCGCTGCTGAGCCCGTACGCCGTGACATCGGACGTCCTCGCCGCGACCGGCAACCCGGACGTCAAGTTCCTGCACTGCCTGCCCGCCTACCACGACCTGGGGACCGAGGTCGCCCGCGAGATCCACGAGCAGTACGGCCTGACCTCGCTCGAAGTCACCGACGAGGTCTTCGAGTCCGACCGCTCCGTCGTCTTCGACGAGGCCGAGAACCGCATGCACACCATCAAGGCCGTACTGGTCGCCACCATGGCGGGTCTGAAGTAGGCACAGCCGGCCCCGCCGGGAGGCGGGCAGCGGGCAGCGGTGACAGCGACGGCGGCCCCCTGTCCCTGAGCCGCCGTTGAAGCCGCGCCGCCGCCTGTCAGCTCTCCCAGGCCGGACGGTCCGTGCCCCAGATGCCGGGCGGGCGGCTCCAGTTGGCGGGCGTGCCCGCGTACCCGAGGGGCGGGAGGGCGTGGCGGAGCGTGCCGACGGGGGAGGCGGTCTCCGTCAGCCAGGGCCCGGGCTCGTACGGGGCACCGTCCAAGGGCGCCGGGCGGATGCCGTGCAGCAGCCAGGAGGCGGTGCCCGCGAGGGAGAGCCGCAGATGGCGGCCGGCCCCCGTCGTCCGGCGGTCGGTCAGCGCGCGCAGGACCGCCGCCGCGAGCAGATACCCGGTGCCGTGGTCCAGCGCCTGCGCGGGCAGCACGCCGGGCCGGCCGTCGTCACCGGCGGCCTCGGCCGCGGCGATGCCGCACGCCGCCTGGACGAGGCTGTCGAAGCCGCGCCGCCCCGCCCACGGCCCGGACGGGTCCCAGGCGCGGAGCTGGGCGAGGATGAGGCCGGGGCGGCGCTCGGACAGCGCCTCCGGCGACAGCCCGTACCGGTCGAGCGCTCCGGGCCGGTAGCCGGTGATCAGGACGTCGGCCGAGGCGAGCAGCTGCTCGAAGGTCCCCCGCCCGCCCGGGGCGGAGAGATCGAGCAGCGTCGAGCGCTTGCCCATGCCGGTGTCGGCGTGGGCGTCCGCGAACTCCCGGACGCCGGGCGGGTCCACGCGCAGGACGTCGGCCCCCAGCAGGGCGAGGACGCGGGTGGCCACGGGGCCGGCGATGACCCGGGTCAGGTCCAGGACCCGGACGCCGGACGCCGGCAGCGGCGCCGGCGGCAGATCCCGTGCCGGCTCCGCACCGGCCGTCCGCGTCCCGGTGATCTGTGTCCCGACGAGCGGGTGGACGGCCGGTGCCGGCCCGGTGGCGACGGCCACGGCCAGGCCGCCCGCCGCGTAGACGGTCTCCTGCACCTCCCGGGCCGGGCGCGAGGCCACTTCGGCCGCCAGCGCCGCGGCTGCCGCTCGGTCGTCGGCGGAGCCGTCGATGCCCAGGGCGGTCAGCAACCGGGCACGGTGGTGCGGGTAGTTGGCGTGCGTCCGCACCCAGCCGTCGGCCGCCCGCCAGAAGCCGGACAGCGGTGCGAAGGTGACCGGTGCCCGCCCGTCGATCCGCAGATGGCGCTCGCTGACGAACGCCGTGGCCACCGCCCCCTCGTGCACCCGCACCTCCGGCAGCGGTGTGGCGTTGCGCGCCGCCAGCAGCTCGGCGGCGGCCAGCGAGCAGACGCCCACCGTCGCCCGCGCCAGCTCCCGCACCGGCAGCCGGGCCGGGAGCACACCCTCCGTCCCGGTGAAGGAGACCTGGCCGGCGAGGTCCTCCGGGCCGCCGAGTGCGGCCCAGGCGTCCGCGGTCGCGGCGTCGATGTGCCTTGTCATCCGGCCATGGTGCGGCAGGAGCCCGCGCCGGGGGACCGTCCGGAGACGGACATCACACCCGCCGTGGCCGGCCGCCGTCACCGGTCACTTCCGGCCAACCCCCGTATACAGACCTTGGGAATGGCACAAGGGGGCAGACGAATCCGAACAAGCCGCCTCCGAGAAGCGGAAAGGGCGCGCGGCCATGCGGAACACGCGAAGCATGCGGAAGCTGACGCAAAGACTCGAACAACACCTCGGGGCCCAGGCGCTCCTCATCCTGCTGGTGGCGTGGCCCGCGCTCGCGTTCACCGGCCGGGAGTCCTGGTCCGGCTCCTTCGCGCGCGCCGCGGTGTTCGCGGCCGTGGGCACGGCCGTTCTGGCGTTCGACCGGCGCCGGGACGGCAGGGCCGCCGGGCTGAGCGAGGCCGACACGGCGGACCTCGACCGGAGGCTCCGCCACGGCGAGATCCCCCGGCGCCGGCGGGAGCGGGTGGCCATGTACCGGCTGCTGGTCCACCGCCGCCACCGGATGCGCCACGCCTGGATCGCCCTGCCCGCGCTGGCCGTGGGCATCGCGACGGCCCTCGCCGTCATCGTCAAGGGCGCCGTCGGAGCGGGCCTCTTCCTGCTCGCCGTCCTGGTATGCGTCACCGCCGTCGGCGCCTGGGGCAGCCACCGCCAGCTCACCCGCCTCCGCCGCCTGGAGGAATCCCTGGTCCGCGAGCGTGAACGCGAACGGGAGCGTGAACGCGAGAGCGAACGGCGCCGCGCCCGCGTCCACGCCTCCGCGGGTGCCTGACAGCCACGGGCCCGCCGCCGTCACATCACCGCAGGACGACGCGGACGCCCCGCTCCTCGCCGCGGCACCGGGCTTTCGACGCGGTCCGCTCACGCCTCCCGGCCGCGGCAACCGGGTACAGGCCGTCAGCCCGCAGGCCCTCCGCCGGCCCGTTCCCCGTGCCGCTCCTCCGCCTGGGCGATCGTCCACGCGGCGTTGACCAGGCCGATGTGGCTGAAGGCCTGGGGGAAGTTGCCCAGCGGCTGGCCCGTGTCCGGGGCGGCCTGCTCGGCGAGGAGGCCGAGGTCGTTGGCGTGCGCGGCGGCCCGTTCGAAGGTGGCGCGGGCCTCGGCCGTGCGTCCGGCCACCGCCTGGGCCTGGGCGAGCCAGAAGGTGCACAGCAGGAAGCTGCCCTCCCGCCCGGCCAGCCCGTCGGCGCCGGTGACGCCGGCGGCCGTGCGGTAGCGCCGTACGAGGCCCCGGCTGTCCGTGAGGTGGGCGGTGACGGCGTCGAGGGTGGCCAGGAAACGCGGGTCGTCGGCGGGCAGGAAGCCGGTGAGGGGCAGCATGAGGGCGGAGGCGTCCAGGGCGTCGCTGCCGAAGGACTGCGTGTAGGCGCCGACCGCCGGGTTCCAGCCCTGGCCGAGGATCGCGGCGCGGATCTCCTCGCGGGTCCGGCGCCATGCCGCGGCGTGCCCGGTGGCGCGCAGCAGCGGCGCGAGCCGCACGGCGCGGTCGAGCGCCACCCAGCACATGAGCTTGGAGTACAGGAAGTGCCGCGCCTCGCCGCGGGTCTCCCAGATGCCGTGGTCCGGGTGGCGCCACGCCTCGGCGGCGGTGTCGGCCAGGCCGGTGAGGAAGGAGCGCAGTGCCGGCCCGGAGCCGAGCTGGTCCTCGAAGCGGGCCGCGGTGTCGAGGAGTTCGCCGTAGACGTCCAGCTGCGGCTGGTTCCAGGCGCCGTTGCCGACGCGCACGGGCCGGCTGCGGCGCCAGCCGGCCAGATGCGGCAGCTCTCGTTCGCTCAGGTCGTGCTCGCCGCCGATGCCGTACATGATCTGCAGGTGGGAGCGGGTCCAGCCGGTGGCCGCGGCGCCGGTCATGAAGGCGAAGAACTCGTCCGCCTCGTCCGGGCAGGCGGCCACCCACAGGGCGTCCATGGTGAAGGCGGCGTCCCGCACCCAGGCGTAGCGGTAGTCCCAGTTCCGCACCCCGCCGGGCTCCTCGGGCAGCGAGGTGGTCGCCGCGGCCACGATCGCCCCGGTGGGCTGGTAGGAGAGGGCCTGGAGGATCCGGCCGGAGTGGTGCACCTGCTCCTTCCAGGGGCCGGAGTAGCTCTGGTGCATCCGTGACCACCGCTGCCAGGCCGTGACGGTGTCCTCCAGCTGCCGGGCGAGGTCGTCCTGGCTCCACACCCGCGGGTCCGGGCCGCCGGACGGGGCCCACTGCAGGGCGAAGCGGAGCGTCCGCCCCGCCCGTACCCGTACGGTGCCGTGGGCCGCGCCGGCGGCCCGGGTGAGAGGGACCGGGCTGGTCAGGGCGAAGTCGGCGGGGCCGCCGCGGGCCCGGAACCCGCCCTCGCACTCCGACAGCAGCGGGACGACCAGGCCGTACTCCGGGCGCGGCCGGAAGTCCACGGTCAGCTCGGCGGAGCCGCGGGAGCAGTGCACCGAACGGATCAGCAGGTGCGGGGCCCGTTCCCCGAGCCGGTGCGGGTCCTCGCCGGGGCCGGTGGCCAGGGCGTCGGTGAGGACGACCGTGCCGGTGGGCGTGGTGAACTCGGTCCGCAGGACCATGCTGTCCGCCACGTACCGGCGGGTGACGCGGCTGTCACCCGCCGGACGGATCGTCCAGCTGCCGGCGCGTTCGTCGAGGAGGGCGGCGAAGACGGCGGGGCTGTCGAAGCGGGGGAAGCAGAGCCAGTCGACCGCACCCGTGCGGCCGACCAGGGCCGCGCTGTGCCGGTCGGACAGCAGCCCGTAGTCCCCGATCGGGGTCCCCGCCCCCTTGGCGCGGGATCGCGCTGCCATCACGCCCGGCCCTCCGGTTCCTCTGCGGCGACGACGCTGTGCCGGAACAACGCCCCGCGGACGCGGTCCGCCGGACGGTATCGACGGCCGTCCCGAACGGTTCCGGGTGGTCCCGGGCGGTCCCGGGCGGCCCGGGCGGCCCCGGTCCGCGTCCGGCCCGGTCGTCCGCTCGCCCGCCGGGCCGGGTGGCGGGCACCACCCTGCCACGCGCCGGGCCGTGCCGCCGGACTGTCCGCGCGGACCCGCCGGGTGACGGAGTTCCCGTCCGCCCGGCCGGGAAACCCCCCGCCACCAGCGGTGACGGGACGGCGCCGAGCGGTCCGCCGCCCCGTGCCCCACCGGTGGAGACCACCCCGGCGGCGCAGTCCGGCAGGCACCCGCCGACACCCCCGGCACCCCTGTCACAGCAACCGCACACACGCGCTAATGTGCGCGCGTGAGCCTTTCTGTCGTCTTAGGTTTCGGGCCCGCCGGGGCAGCCACCGCACGGCTGCTGGCCGATCAGGGGCATTCCGTACGAGTCATCAGCAAGTCGGGCCGAAGTCCGGAGCCCGGTATCGAACACGTCGCGCTGGACGCGACGGACAGCGGGCGGCTGACCGAGGCCGCCCGGGGAGCGGACGCGATCTACAGCTGCGCCGCACCGCCCTACCCGCGCTGGTCGAGCGACTGGCCGCCGCTGGCCTCCTCGATCCACACGGCGGCCGAGGCGACCGGGGCCGTCCTGGTCATGCTCGGCAACCTCTACGGCTACGGCCCCGTGGACGGCCCCCTCACCGAGGACCTGCCGCTCGCGGCGACCGGCCCCAAGGGCCGCGTCCGCGCCACCGTGTGGGAGCAGACCCGGCACCTGCACGAACAGGGCCGCATCCGGGCCGTCGAGGTGCGCCCCTCGGACTTCTTCGGTCCCGGCGTGACCGACGGCGGGCACCTCGCCGGGCGCGTCATGCCCCGGCTGCTGCGCGGCAAGCCGGTCTCCACGCTCGGCGACCCGGACGCCCCGCACAGCTGGAGCTACGTCCCCGACGTGGCGCGGGCGCTCGTCGAGGTCGCGGGCGAGGAACGGGCCTGGGGTCGCGCCTGGCACGTTCCGACGGCGCCCCCGCGGTCCGTCCGGGAGATGACCGACCGCCTCGCCGCCCGGGCCGGGACGGGGCCGGTCGCCGTGCGCGGCCTGCCGCCGGCCGTGCTGGGCATCGCGTCGCTCTTCTCCCCGATGCTGCGCGAACTGAAGGAGATCCGCTACCAGTTCGACCGCCCGTTCGTCATCGACGCGAGCGCCTACGAAGCCGCCTTCACGGTGCGGCCCACCCCCCTCGACGAACAGGTCGGGGCGACGGTGGACTGGTGGCGCGAGCGCCTGGCGGCCTCCCGGTGACGGCCGCGACCGCGAAGGAACCCCCCGTGGGCTTACCGGGAGCACGGCGCGACGACATCGCGGTCGTGGGCATGGCCTGCCGGTTCCCCGGAGCGGAGAACGTCAACCGGTACTGGCAACTCCTCATGGACCCGCGGGCGCAGTTCTCCACCGTCCCGGACTCCCGGTGGCGCGCCGCCGCCTTCCTCCGCGACGACTTCCGCGACACCTCCTCGGCGTACACCGACACCATGGCGCTGCTGCCGGACATCGGCCACTTCGACGCCGTGCACTACGGCATCCCGCCGCGGCGGGCCCGGGCGATGGACCCCCAGCACCGGCTGCTCATCGACCTCGCCCGGGAGGCCGTCCAGGACGCGGGCTGGGAGGCCGAGGGCTTCGACCGCGAGGAGACCTCGGTGATCACGGCACTCACCGAGAGCGGCTACCGCGGGCTCAGCACCCTGCAGATCCGGATGCGCCAGCTCGCCGGCGGCGAGTTCGGGGCGCGGGCGGACGGTCCCGGCTGGGCCGGCACGGTCCGCGGCGTCAGCGGCCTGCACGGCACCTCCGTGGCCGGGCTGCTGCTCAACATGGGCCCGAACACGATCAGTTCGGTCCTCGATCTGCACGGCGAGAGCTACGCCCTGGACTCGGCGTGCTCCGGCGGGCTCATGGCCGTGGCCAACGCCGTGTACGCCCTGCGCGCCGGCCGGTGCCGTATCGCCCTCGCGGGCGGCGCCCAACTGCACGTCACCCCGGACCTGCTGGTGGGGCTGTGCCGGATCGGCGCCATCTCGCGCACCGGCAGATGCCTGCCGTTCGGCGCGGAGGCCGACGGCTTCGTCCTCGGGGAGGGCGCCGGGGTCCTGGTGCTGCGCCCCCTGTCCGACGCGCTGGCGGCCGGCGACCGGGTCTACGCGGTGATCCGGGGCGTGGGCACGGCCAACGACGGGACCGTGCAGGGCGGTCTGCACCCCGAGGCGGCCGGCCAGCTCCGGGCGCTCCGCCGGGCCTACCGCGACGCGGACCTGGCCCCGGACGCGGTGGGCTATCTGGAGGCGCACGGCACCGGGACCACGGTCGGCGATCCCGTCGAGGTCGGCGTCCTGCGCGAGCTGCGCGGGGAAGAGGCCGCGCCCGCCTACCTCGGCGCGGTGAAGGCGGTGGTCGGGCACTCGCTCAACGCCGCCGGCATCGCCGGGCTCGTCAAGGCCGTCCTGGCCGTGCACCGGGGGGTGATACCGCCGCAGCCGGAGTTCGGCCCGGCGGACCGCTCCGGGCTCGACGCCGCACGGCTGACCGTCCCGGCGGAACCGTCCCCGTGGCCGGGGTCCGGGCAGCCGCGCCGGGCGGGGGTGAGCGCCTTCGGCTTCGGCGGCACCGGGGTCCATCTGGTGGTGGAGGAGTGCGGCGCGGCAGCGGCCCGCCCCGCACCGGACGGCACACCACCGGACGGCACACCACCGGACGGCACGGCACCCGGCGAGGGCCCGCACCTGCTGGTGCTCAGCGCCCGTGACCGCGCCGGACTGGCCCGGCACGCAAGGGAGTTGGCGCAGATCATCGACGACGACCGGCCGCCGCCGGCCGGAGTGGCGGACACCCTGGCCCGCCGGACCCTCTTCGCGGAGCGGCTCGCCCTGGTGGTGGAGGACGCCGCCGACGCCGCCGCCAAGCTGACCGAGGCGGCCGGGGCCGTGGCGGCGGGGCGGACCGGAAACCTCGGCCCGGGGCTGGTGGCCGGTACGGCGCGGCCGACCGGTGACACACTGCCGGAGGTCGCGGTGCCGGCGCCGGGCTCGCTGTCCGCCGCAGCACGCGCGGCGGTGCTGGCACGGCTCGCGGAGCGCGTGACCGCCGGTGCGGACCTCCGCCCGGCGCGGGAGCGCATACCCCCGTACACCCTGCCACCGAGCCCGCTCGCCCCGCGCCACCACTGGGTGGTGGACGAGTCGGCCCGCGAGGACGGGGACCCGCCGCACACCGCCGGGGTGCCGGCCGACGGCGGCGCCGCGCACGGCGCTGCTGAGGTGGGTGGCCGTCTCCCGCATGCCGCTGCCGAGCCGGCGGACGGGGGCACCTCCCACCCCGTCAGGGCAGTGGACGGGGGCACCTCCCACGCCGTCAGGGCAGTGGCAGTGGGGGAGGGCCGCCCCGCCCCTCCGGACCCGCCCGGGCCGGCGCCCGTCACGGCGCACCCCGGCGCCGCATCCGCCGCGGCGTCCCTCGTCTTCGAGGAGGTCTCGCGCACCAGCGTCTTCCCCGTCTCCGACCTGAGCGAGCGGACAGTGCTGGTGACCGACCTCGGCTTCGACTCCCTGATGCTGCAGGAGCTGGAGGTCGGCATCGGCAAGCGGATACCCGGCTTCCGCACCGACGAGATCTTCTCGCCGGACCTCACCATCGCGCGGCTGATCGCGCTCGTCGCCCCGCACGTCACGCGGCCGCCCGCGCCCGGGGGACTGCTGCCCGGTGAGACACCGGCGGACCGGTCCGCGGGCACCGCCCGCGTCGACGACTTCCCGGAGGTGCGGGAGTTCGAGACGCGGCTGAGCGCGATCAAGGGCAGCGGCGCGGACTTCCCGTACTTCCGCGTACACGAGGGCAACATCCGCGACAGGACCGTCATCGGCGACCGGGAGTACCTGTCCTTCGGCAGCTACAACTACCTGGGACTCTCCGGCCATCCGGCGGTCACCGAGGCCGCGCGGCAAGCGGTGGAGCGGTACGGGACCTCGGTCTCCGCGAGCCGGGTCCTCTCCGGCGAACGGGACCTGACCGTACGCCTGGAGCGGGCGCTCGCGGACTTCCTCGGCGTGGACGACTGCCTGGCGCTGGTGAGCGGCCACGCCACCAACGTCACCGCGATCGGGCATCTCCTCGGCCCGAGGGACCTCGTACTCCACGACGAGCTGGCCCACGACAGCATCCTGCAGGGCTGCGCGCTGTCCGGGGCGGCGCGGCGCCCGTTCCCCCACAACGACACCGGCCGGCTGGAGCACCTGCTGCGGCTCAACCGCTCCCGGTTCCGGCGGGTCCTGATCGTCGTCGAGGGCGCCTACAGCATGGACGGCGACCTGGCCGACCTGCCCGCCGTGATCGGGCTGAAGAAGCGCTACGGCGCCCTGCTGATGGTCGACGAGGCGCACAGCATCGGCACGGTGGGCGAACTCGGCCGTGGTGTGGGGGAGTTCTTCGGCGCCGACCGGTCCGACGTGGATCTGTGGATGGGCACCCTCTCGAAGGCCTTCGCGAGCTGCGGCGGCTACCTCGGCGGCTCGGCCCGGATGGTGCGGTGGCTGCGCCACACGCTGCCCGGCTTCGTCTACAGCGTCGGCCTGACCCCGGCCAACGCGGCCGCGGCCCTGGCCGCCACCGAGCTGATCAGCGCCGAACCCCACCGGGTGCGCGCCCTGCGGCGGAACGCGGAGCTGTTCCTCGGCCTGGCCTCCTCGGCCGGCCTGGCGACGGGCTCCAGCGCCCACACGCCGATCGTGCCGTGCCTCCTCGGCGACTCGGCGCGGACCCTGCGCGTCGCGGACCGGCTGTTCGACCGGGGTGTCGTCGCCGACCCGATCTTCCACCCCGCGGTGGAGGAGGGGCTCGCGCGGCTGCGCTTCTTCGTCACCAGCGAACACCGGGAGGAGGACATCGGACGGGCCGTGTCGGTCCTGGCCGAGGAGGTGGCGGCCGCCGGGGGATGAGGGGGACGGGCGGGACAAGGGGCGCATCTCAGATCAGGGTGCGTTCGATCCGGTCGAGCGTGGCGTCCTCCCCGGACCCCCCGCTCTCCCCGGCGGCCCCCGCCCGGGCCCGGGGCGCGCCGCGCCGTCCCCTGGTGCTGCCCACCTGCTGGGAGAGCAGATAGGCGATGATCTCCGCCTCCTGTTCCTGCACGTCGTCGTAGGTCGCGCGCAGGAGCATGTCGCGCACGAGGTCGGGGTCGAGGTTGGGGAAGAGGAGGCGGGCGCTCGCCTCGTCCAGCCAGCCCGCCCCGCGATGGCAGCAGATGATGTGGCCCAGCTCGTGCAAGATGATGTGCTCCCGATGCGCGCTGGTCGTGTTGGCGTCGTAGAAGATCAGATCCTCGTCGCGCGCGGCGACCCACATGCCGCACGGGTGCGACGCGGGCATCTGCATCGGGACCACCGTGATGGGACGCTCGCGGATCTCGCCGAGGTAGCGGCAGAGCTCGGCCACGTCGGCCACCTTCGGCAGGTCCAGCTCGGCCAGCCGCCGCGCGCCCTCCTTGCGGAGCCGCTTGAGCCGGCTGCGGCGGTCCTGGCCGGCCGGCTGCGCCTTTCTGCCGCTCATCACCGGCCGCCGCCTCTCACTTCTGCTCCGAGGGGCCGGCGGCATCGGGGTCGGGATCGGCGACGGGCGGAAGGCCCTGCAACTGCCGGTACTGGTCCATGATGGCCGTGATGGCCTGGAGGTTCTCCTTCTTCATCCCGGCGGCCCGCATCGCCACGGAGCGGACCCCCGCCTGCCGCAGCGCCTCGATGGCGGCGACCTCGCTGAGCACCGACTCGGCGACCTCGTCGTCGAAGAAATAGGCCACCGACACGCCGAAGAAGCGTGCCAGGGCGGCCAGCAGGTCCGGGGAGGGGTTGGAGCGCTTGCCCGTCCGCAACTGCGAGAGGTACACGCCCCCGACGCGGAGTTCGGGGCTGGCCCGCTTCAGCTCGTCCGCCACCTCGGCGTTCGTCCAGTGTCTGCCCTTGGGGCGAACCGTCTTGAAGAGCTGGTCCAGACGCACTGCCAGCACGGGCCGCTCGTCGGTCTCGGACATTCCCAATCTCCCTCCCGCCACCTCCTCGGACTTGCTCTCAGCTAACCGTCAGTTTCCCAGATTAGCGGCCAGTTGACAATCTGACGGTACTGCGCCAACGTGGACCCCGGCCGATAGCTGGCAGCTAATTCGCTTACGGGGGAAGCGAGTTGGGTGCCGGCCGCGTCGGCCCGGCCCGGGACGGGGGATCGAACCGGGCCGGGCCGGGCGGGTCGTATCCGCCCGGCCCGCGGGAAACACGGGGGAACGGGGAGGCCCGCCCGGTCTGCAGGGGGCAGACCGGGCGGCCCCCCTCAGCTCTCCCTTTCCGGAACCGGGTCAGCCGCCCTGCCGAGCCTGCGGTAGGCGGACGCGACCTTGGTGAGCCAGACGATCTCGGCGGTGAGGTTGTCCGTGTCGCGGTCCTCGAAATCGCCGCCGGTGTCCTTGTTGTCATCGGGGATGGTGCCGGTGCGCTTGGCCTGCAGCGCCTGCCGGATCTGCGCCGCCTCGGCGAACGCCTGCCGGGACTCCTCGCTCGCCCCGGGACCCGCCCCGCCCGCGCGGTTCGAGGCCCGGTCGATATAGGGGCGCAGGTCCCGCCAGCCGTCGCGTATCTCCACCACCCGCCGGTGGAGGCGGTAGTTGAGATCGGAGACGGAGGCGGCCCCGGACGGCTCCAGAACGATGTCCGGAGAGGACTCGTACAGATCCCGCCACAGCGGATACAGCACCCGGTACGACCGGTAACTGCGCGCCCACTCCACCAGCTTGGCGACCGACCCGCCCCAGGACGGGATGGTCAGGCTGAGGGAGAGGACGAGGATGCCCGCAGCGCTGAAGATGTTGGAGGCGAGCTGCCAGACGCCGATGTCCACCCCGGCCGCGGCGGTGAGGATGTTGACCGTCCGCGCCAGGCAGTAGAGGAAGAGGACCACCGCGGCGACGCGGAGCATCCGCAGGGCCTGCCGCAGCGAGTCATTGTCGGTCATCCGCGCGTAACGGCCGCACTGGCGGAAGATCGTCACGCACGGGATCGCCTGGGAGACGATGAAGAACAGAAGATAGGTGAGCACCAGCGGCCGGCCGCTGCCGGTGTTGAAGTCCGACGCCGGCCGGCCGGGCCCGTCGGCGACGAAGAACAGCGCGATCAGCAGCGCGTTCAGCGCGATACCGGCCACCAGCCACAAGCGGGTCTTCCAGACCGCCTCCTCGGCGTCGGTCGCCCAGCGCAGCAGGATGATCTGCGCGCTGACGCAGAAGGCCACCGCCGACACGTGCATCACCAGGATCGCGAGGTTGCCGACGCCCAGGAAACTGTCGCTCCCCATGGCGACGGCACCCATCGTGAAGGTGAGGCACTGGAGGAGCAGCGTGACCATCAGCGTGCGGTAGGTGGTGTCCCGCCAGCTGCGCCTCACCTGGAACAGCCGGTAGGCGAGCGCGGCGTAGGACGAGACCGCCGCGATGACGAAGCAGAGGATTCTGATGCTGTTCACTGCCTGGCCTGATCCCCCGGTTGGTGCCGCGCGGCGCGCGGCCGGACTGGTCGGACGGACTAGTCGGTGGTCCCGTCTCCGGGCTCCCCCGCGGGAACCGTGAGCCCGATGCCTTCGGCGGCCACGGCGACGGCGTAGTCGAAGAACGCGGACTCGTCCCGCACGCTGTCGTGGGTGCGGCTGAAGACCTGGAACACCAGGAGGCCGATCAGGCTGCTCCACAGCACGATGCCGCGCTCGATGATGTCCGAGAACGGAGCCGGCGGCGTGCCGCCGAAGACCTGCACGGCCTCCGGCAGGAGCAGCGGCGGCCCGGGCACCTCCCGGCGGGGCGGGGCGAGTTCACCGGCCTCCAGCGCCGACCGCACGATCCCGGCCAGTACGGCGGGGGTGCGCGAGGCGGGCGGGACGGTGTCCTGCGGGGCGTGGTAGTCCGGCACGGGGGAGCCGTAGATCAGCGTGAATTCGCCGGGGTTGTCGAAGGACCACCGCCGCAGCGCCCGCGTCACCGCGAGGAGCCGCGCGCCCGCCGGCGCCCCGGCCTCCCGGGCGGCCTGGTCTGCCCGCTCCATCGCGGCGGCGGAGTTGTTGTAGGCGTCGATGACGAGCGCGGTGAGGAGATCGTCCCGATGCGGGAAGACGGCCTCCACCTCGGCGACGGCGAGGCCGCCCTCCCGGGCGACGGCCTCCGGGGACAGCCCTGCGGCGCCCAGTTTCACCAGTAACCGGCGCGCGGTGGCCTTGACGGCCTCGGACGGTCCGCTGTTCTCATCTTCGGTCACGCTTGATCCGGAAACTCCCATGGCCAAACCGTAGCGGTCGGTGACCGTGGTCAGAAGTGCCGCCGCCCCCGCATACGGGCCGTGCGCTGTGATCCGGCCACATCCTGTCCGAAGGGCGACCCGTGCCGGTTCTCTGGGGGGTTGGTGGGGGCCCGGGCGCACCCTGCGCCGCACCGCGCTCGAGCCTGCGCGGACGGTGGCGCCGGATCCTGCGCATCGCGCGACGGCGCAGCTCAAGCGGATGGGGGGAGGGCGTGTCATGGCTCGGTCCTGCGCGGAGTCGAGTCTCCGCTCGGCCCCTGGGCGGTTCGGCGGGGTTGACGCTCGCATGCCGGTCGAGTACATCTGATGCCAGGGATGCACGTCTAACCGATGCTGAATATTAATTCAGTGCGTGGCGGTCGCCGTAGCCGGCCGTGGATCTCGGGTGTGGCCCGTGGTGAGGGGTCTCATCTCCGGGGTGTGCGGTGGCGGGCGGCGGGGCGGTGTCGGTCGGCCGCGCGCGGATCTTCATGTTGGGCGTGTCCTTCGGAGCGCACGCAAGTGCGACACAAGGGAGAGGAGTGAGTGAATGTCCAGAACGATGCATGAGCGCTTACTGGCCTTATGCGCCGGCTTGGTCGCAGCGGTGCTGCTCCTGTCGTTGGGTGCCCCATCGGCGTCCGCGGCGGGCAGCGACGGCTGGACCCGGATCGAGGCCGAGGACCACGACAGTTCCGGTGGTTCGCTCCAGGTGTGCGGCGGGGCCCTGTGCCACGTCAAGGCCAACGCCTGGGCGCAGTACGACCGTGTGAATCTGCATGCGGGCACGGACGAGGTCCGGTTGAGCGTCGCCAACGGCGGCGGCGACACGGAGATCCAGGTGTGGGTGGGCGGGGCGAACGCCGGCACCCTGACCGTGGGTAACACGGGGGGCTACGGCGCCTACCGGACCAAGTCGCTGACGCTGCCGAAGCAGAGCGGTGTCGAAGACGTGAGGCTGGTCTTCGTGGGCGGCAACGTGAACGTCGACTGGCTGCAGTTCTCCGGGACACTCTCGCCCCTGCCGGGCGGGGAGATGTGGGCGGTCAACCCGGGCGGCGGTGCGTTCACCGGCTCGGACGGAACCGCTTACGCCGCGGACACCGGCTTCTCGGGCGGATCGACGTACTCCAAGGACGTCGCGATCGCCGGGACCACTGACGACACGCTGTTCCAGAGCGAACGCTACGGCGACTTCACCTATGCGGCTCCGGTCGACAACGGGCACTACGTGGTGACGCTCTACTTCGCCGAGGTGTACCACACCGCGGCCGGGGCGAGGAGCTTCGACGTGCTGATGGAGGGCGAGGAGCAGATCAGTGACCTCGACATCTACGCCGAGGCCGGAGCCAATACCGCGTACACGACCCGCACCGACGTCACGGTCGGCGACGGGACCCTCAACCTGCAGTTCGTGTCCAACGTCGAGAACGCCAAGGTCAATGCGATCAAAGTGACCCCGGTGGAGAACCCCGGCGACCCGGTGGCCTCCTTCACCGTGACGCCGAGGAACCCGGAACCCGGCGACACGGTCACCGTCGACGCGTCGGCCTCCTTCGACCCGGACGGCACGATCACCGGTCACCACATCGACTTCGGCGACGGCACCACCGCCACCGGCGAGGTCGCCACCCATGAGTACGACACCGAGGGCACCTACACCGTCACCGTCACCGTCACCGACGACAGCGACCGCACCAACACCCTGGCCAGGACGGTCACTGTACGGACGGCCGCAGCTACGGCCAAGCCGCGGGTGATCAACATGACCGACCTCGGTGCCGACCCCGACGACCTGCAGTCCCTGGTCCGCATGCTGGTGACTTCCAACGAGGTCGATCTCGAGGGTCTGATCGGGACAACCAGTTGCTGGAAGCCCACCCAGAGCGCAAGCAACATGGCCAACCTGTTGAATCCCAGGCTCAACGCGTACGGCCAGGTGCTCAGCAATCTCCGGAAGCACGCGGAGGGTTACCCGAGCCTCGCGTACCTGCAGTCCATCTCGAAGCTCGGTCAGACCGGCTACGGCATGGCTGACGTCGGTGCCGGCAAGGACAGCGCAGGTTCGGAAATGATCATTGCGGCGGTGGACAGAGACGATCCGCGCCCGGTCTGGGTCAACGTCTGGGGCGGCGGCAACACGCTGGCGCAGGCGCTGTGGAAGGTGAACAACACGCGGTCCCCCGCAGAGGTGGACCGGTTCGTGAGCAAGCTGCGGGTGTACGACATCCTGGGCCAGGACGACGCCGGCGCGTGGATGACGAAGAACTTCCCGGATCTGCTCTACATCCGTGCGAAGGGCATGGTCTACAGCTGGCAGCCCTCCGACGGCTGGCTGGACTCGAACGTCCAGAACCATGGCCCGCTGGGCGCCCAGTACCCCGACCGGAAATACGCGACCGAAGGGGACACCCCGGCTTTCCTGTACCAGATGCCCAACGGCCTCACCGACACCGAACATGTGGACTGGGGCAGTTGGGGCGGTCGTCTCGGCCCCGGGGAAAAGGCCGGTGTGCGAGGCATGTCATGTGGTGGCAGGCTCGGGAATGAGCCGTCGTTCGATCCTTACCACATGTACAGCGACGCCTCGGAGGGCGGCAGTTCGATCAACCGCTGGAGCAGTGGCATCCACAACGACTTCGCTGCCCGGATGGACTGGACCACCGCCGGAAGCTACTCCGGCGCGAATCACCATCCGATCGCCGTGGTCGAAGGTGACACAACCAAGGACGTCCTGGAGATCTCCGCCGCGGCCGGCTCCAGCGTCAGTCTCAGCGCGGCCGGGTCGAGCGACCCCGATGGCGATGCGCTGGCGTACTCGTGGGAATTCTACGATGAACCCAGCTCGCACAATGGCGCTGTCACCATCGAGAACAGCACGTCCGCAGCTCCGACGGTGCGCGTCCCGTCCAATGCCGGCGGCAAGACCCTCCACATCGTTCTGACGCTGCGCGACAACGGATCCCCCAACCTCTCTTCCTATCGTCGCGTGGTCATCAACGTGGACTGACACCGATCGCTGTGTGATCGCGATGTGCCGGCAGCGTTGCGGCCCATCCCCTGGAGGCGCTGTTGTGGGGCAGCGCCTCCAGGCTTTTTCATTTTCACCTGCCGGAGGCAAGGGGGTCCTTCGTGGTGGGGACACCTCGGGAATCGCCGCCAGGAGGTGCCGGTCCGGCTTCGCCGCACCACAGGCGCGCTGGTGTGGATCCGCCGCGCAGGTTCCGCTGCCGGAGTGATTGACACCTCTGGCACCCCCACTTAACATCGGCGCATGTCTGATCAGTGGCGCATAAAAATGCAGAATAACGCGGCTGAGCCCACCTATGGTGCAGGTATCTGGCACTTCGCCACCTACGTGGACCGGTACGCCACCGACGGGTACGGCGAACCGCGGACGGTGCTCGACGCGATCGAGCTCGCCGGCAAGGTCGGAAACCTCTCCGTCGTCGACCTGAACTGGCCGTTCCCCCCGGGGGGCATCTCCACGGCGGAAGTAAAGGCGGCCTTGGCGCGGGGAGGGCTGCGCGCGATCGCGGTGACGCCCGAGATCTACACCGGAAAGTTCGCCAGGGGCGGTTTCACCCACCCCGACCCCGCGGTCCGGCGCGACGCCATCGAGCTGGTCGCCGCGAGCGCCGAGGTGGGCCGGGAGCTGGGCGTCGACTACGTCAAGCTGTGGCCCGGCCAGGACGGCTACGACTACCCGTTCCAGGCGGACTACACGGATCTGTGGGACAAGTCGGTCGGTGCCGTACGGGAGCTCGCCCAGCAGTTCCCGGACATGCGGTTCGCCATCGAGTACAAGCCCCGGGAGCCGCGCAACCGGATGGTGTTCTCCTCCCTCGCCCGCACACTGCTGGCGATCGAGGACATGACAGTGGACAACGTCGGGGTCCTGCTGGACTTCGGCCACTCCCTGTACGGCGGTGAAACACCGGCCGAGGCCGCGCGCATGGCCATCAGGCGGGACAAGCTGTTCGCGATCGACGTGAACGACAACTTCCGCGGCTGGGACGACGACATGGTCGTCGGTTCGGTGCACCTGCTGGAGACCTTCGAGTTCTTCCTCGCTCTCCGGGACGCAAACTGGGACGGAGTCTGGCAGCTCGACCAGTTCCCGTTCCGGGAGGACCCCGTGGAGGCCGCCCGGACCGGGATCCGCACCATGCGGGCCTTCCACCGGGCACTGGCCCGTCTCGACCGCGAGGAACTGGCCTCCGCGCAGGCCCGCCAGGACGCCCTCGCCGCTCAGGGCGTCGCCAAGCGGGCCCTGTACCGCGCGCTGGCCGAGAGCGAAACCGCCTGACCGGCACGCGGGCTGAGCGGAAGGGGCCCGGAGCCCAGCAGGGGCCCGGGGGTGGTGCCGCCGGACCGGTTGACCGATCGGGGCGGCGACAGCAGTTCGCACGGCAGGGCGCACTGCGACAGGGATTCACCACCGGCCGCGTCCGAGCCGGCGTACGCAAGAACAAGAGGGTTGTCGTGACAACTGTCCAGGATTCGCATGACGGCTGGGACGCCGGGCGCGGCCGCTGGCTCACGCTCGGCCGCGGCAGCCTCCTCGCGCTCGTGCTGCTGGTCATGGCGATCGCGGCCACGACCACATACCGTCCGGCCGACTCATCCGCAGCCGGAGGGCCGGCGAAGTTCGACGCGGAGAAGTACGGGGCCGCCACCTACCCCAAGGCCGTGTCGGCCATCGAGAAGCGCGCGGTCGACATCGTCACGCTGCAGCGTGCGATCGCCGCCGACAGCGATGCCGCAGGGGCCCGCTACGGCGCGCGTGAGGGGACCGGCCCGTACAGCTACGCCGTCAGGCTGACCGGAACCGCCGGCGCGGTGCGCGGCGGCCTGCTCCCCGTCACGGTGCCGGGAGCCGGGAAAGCCCGTGTCAGTGTCCAGGTCGGACCCGCCGTCAACGGCACCGCCCTGCGGGACGCGGCAGGCTTCATCACCTTCGGCCAGTTCACCAACCAGGTGGACTACGCGGATGCGGGTACCGCACTGAACAACCAGCTGAAGAGCGAGGTGCTGGCCGGCCTCCGGCCCGACGCGCTGGACGGCGAAAAGATCACGGTCGTGGGCGCGATGACGCCGCTGACCGGCGATGTCCTGACCGTGACCCCCGTGTCTGTCAAGGCGGCGTCGTGACGCCGCCCGCCACCGAGGACGCACGTGACGAGCCGGTTCTGCGGGCGGTCGAGATCACCAAGGTCTACGGCGGCACCCACGCCCTCAAGGGGGTGTCCCTGGACATCGCCCCCGGCCGCGTCACGGTTCTGTTCGGAGAGAACGGGGCGGGCAAGTCCACGCTGATGAAGATCCTCAGCGCCGTCGAGCCGCCGACCACCGGGCTGATCGAGCTCGACGGTTCAGTGGTCCGGCTCGGCAGTGCCCGGGACGCCGCTGACCGGGGCATCTCGATCATTCACCAGGAACTGAGCCTGTGCGCGAACCTGAGCATCGAGGACAACCTCTTCCTGGGACGGGAACGCACCCGGCGCGGATTCGTCGACAGCGGGGTGCAGCGGGATCTCGCCCGGAAGGTGCTGCGGCGCCTGGACGGGACGATCGACCCGGCCACACCGGTCGGGGAACTCCGCCTGGGACAGCAGCAGCTGGTCGAGATCGCCCGGGCGCTGCTGCAGAACGCCCGGGTCCTGATCATGGACGAGCCGACCTCGGCCCTGAGCACTCCCGAGGTCGAGGTCCTGTTCAAGGTCATCCGTGACCTGACGGCGCAGGGGGTCGCCGTCGTCTACATCTCCCACCATCTGGAGGAAGCCCTCGACATCGCCGACGACGTGGCCGTTCTGCGGGACGGCTCCATGGTGGCCACCGCCCGGGCCGAGGACGTGGACCTGGCCTGGGTGGTCCGTACGATGGTCGGCCGCGAGCAGGAAGGGCTGTTCCCCAGCCGCGGGACGCGTACCGGGGCGGTGGCCCTGGAGGTCGTCGGACTCTCCGTCGCCGACCCCGCGAACCCGGACCGGCTCGCCGTGGACCAGGTCTCGTTCAGCGTGCGCGCGGGCGAGACGGTCGGCATCTTCGGCCTCATGGGCAGCGGCCGCACCGAACTCCTGGAATGCCTGGCCGGCCGCATCGCGGCCTCCTCGGGCACGGCGCGTCTGCACGGCAGGCCGGTGACGGGCCCAGTGCGCGGCCGCGTCCGTGCGGGATTGGCGCTCGTGCCAGAGGACCGCCAGCGTGACGGCCTCGTGCAGACCATGACCGTGGGGCAGAACCTGTCCCTGGCCGCGCTGACCGGGTTCGTGCGACGGCTGGTGGTCGACCGCCGCGGGGAACGCTCCGGCATCGATTCCATGATCGCTGACGTGACCGTCAAGACATCCGGGCCCGACGCCCCCATCGGCTCGCTGAGCGGCGGCAACCAGCAGAAAGTGGTCATCGGCAAGATGCTGATGACCGGCCCCCGGGTGCTGCTGCTCGACGAGCCGTCACGCGGAGTTGACGTCGGCGCGAAGGCGGACGTCTTCGCGCTGATGGCACGGCAGGCCGAGCGCGGCCTGGCCGTCC
This sequence comes from Streptomyces sp. S07_1.15, assembly GCF_020739505.1. Classification (NCBI taxonomy): domain Bacteria; kingdom Bacillati; phylum Actinomycetota; class Actinomycetes; order Kitasatosporales; family Streptomycetaceae; genus Streptomyces; species Streptomyces sp. S07_1.15. The sequence goes on along the minus strand of NZ_JAJBZK010000001.1, from coordinate 1,563,462 downwards.
TGTTCACCACGTCCGAGGCAGAAGAGGCGCTGCACATCCCCGACCGCCTCCTCGTCCTGGTGCGCGGCCGGCTGGTGGCCGACCTGCGCGCCGGCGAGGTGACCCGCGACCGGCTGATGAGTCTCGCCGACGGTGCCGACACCACGGAAAAGGCAAGCGATGACTGACATCCCGACAGACGACCACGCGGCCATCGAGGCCCAACGTCGCCGAGCCGCCGTGCAGGCCAGGCGGATGAAGGTACTCGACTCGGTCTTCGAACTGCGGGCGTTCATCGCACTAGGCGTCCTCATCGTCGTCTTCAGCCTGCTGTCCGACTCCTTCCTCACCGCCGACAACGTGATCACGATGACCAAGCACGTGGCCATCAACGCCGTCCTGGCCCTGGGCATGCTGCTCGTCATCCTCAAGGGCGGTATCGATCTGTCGGTCGGCTCCACCGTCGGACTGTCCGGGGTCATCGCGGGCGAGCTGCTGAGGGGCGTCGGTATCGGGGACTTCATCGCCTACCCGCAGGTGTGGGCCGTAGTGGTCCTGTGCATGGCGGCGGGCACCCTGGTGGGTCTGGTGAACGGCCTCCTGGTCACCCGAATGAACGTCGCCCCCTTCATCGCCACGCTCGGCATGATGTACGTGGCCCGTGGCGCCGCTCTGCTGATATCCGGCGGTACGACGTACCCGGACCTCGAGGGCGACCCCGGTACGCACAACACGGGCTTCGGCTGGATCGGCTCCGGTCGCCCCCTCTGGCTGCCGGTTCCCGTGTGGATCATGATTGTCCTCGCCGCCCTGGTGGCGGTCGTACTGCGCTCGACGCCGTACGGGCGCTGGCTCTACGCCACCGGCGGCAACGAGCGCGCCGCGGAACTGACCGGCGTCCCGGTGCGGCGCGTGAAGACGACCGCCTACATGGTCGCGGGAGCGTTCGCCGCCCTGGCCGGCGTCATCATCGCCTCGGAGCTGACATCGGCGGCCCCGCAGGCCGGCGAGAGTTTCGAACTGAACGCCATCGCGGCCGTCGTCATCGGCGGCGCCGCGCTGACCGGAGGCCGCGGCACCGTCCGCGGCACTCTCGTCGGCGCGTTCGTCATCGGCTTCCTCGCCGACGGTCTGGTGATCGTGGGCGTCTCCACCTTCTGGCAGACCCTGATCAAGGGCGCCGTGATCATTGTCGCGGTCATTCTCGACCAGAGCCAGCAGCGCTTCAAGAAACGCGGCGTCGCGGCCTCCGCGGCAGCCGTCGCCGTCGAGCCGCCCGGGAACGAACGGGTCAAGGCCGGCTCCGGCACCTGAACCGGCGTCCGGCCGCCACGGCCGGCTGCCCTGCCCAGCCGAGCGAGGCACGTATCCCGCTTCGGAACCGCTCACCTCGCTCTGAACAAACCCACAGGAGGTCCCCGTGTCCCCTCTCAGAATACCCGCCTTCCGCACGACCGCCGCCGCACTGTTCGGTGTCCTGACGCTGACACTGTCCGCCTGCGGCTCGTCCGGCGGTCCGGACCAGCCCGAGCAGGCGGAGGGCAAGGCGAAGAACAACCTGATGGCCGTCATCACCCCCTCGCCGGACAACCCGTTCTTCAAGGCGGAGGGCGACGCCGCGCGGCAGAAGGCGGAAAGCCTGGGTTACCGGACTTCCGTCGCCTCGCACGGAGACGACCCGAACAAGCAGAGCGAGCTGATCGACGCGGCCATCTCCCGCAAGGCGGCTGCCATCATCCTTGACAACGCCGGTGCCGACGCCTCGATCGGGGCGGTACAGAAGGCGACGGACGCGGGCATTCCGGTGTTCCTGATCGACCGCGAGATCAACAAGACCGGTGTGGCCAAGGCGCAGATCGTCTCGAACAACTCGCAGGGTGCGCAGATCGCCGCCCAGGAGTTCGTGAAGGCGATGAAGGAGAAGGGCAACTACGTCGAACTCACCGGAAAGGAGTCCGACACCAACGCCGGCGTCCGGTCGAAGGGGTTCGCGGACGTCATCTCCCAGTACCCGGACATGAAGAGGGTGGCGCAGCAGACCGCCAACTGGGACCAGCAGGAGGCGTTCCGCAAGATGGAGACGATCCTCCAGCGCGACTCCGACATCCAGGGTGTGATCGCCGGCAACGACACGATGGCGCTCGGAGCGATCGCGGCACTGAAGTCCGCGCGCAAGTCCGATGTCGTCGTGGTGGGCTTCGACGGCAGCCCGGATGCCGTCGCACAGATCAAGGCCGGGAACATGGCCGCCACCGCCCTCCAGCCGGCCGCTCTGGGAGCCGAGATGGCCGTGGTCCAGGCCGACAAGTACATCAAGACCGGCAAGACCGGTCAGCCGGAGAAGCAGGCGATCGACTGCGTGCTGGTGACGAAGGAGAATGCCGACCGCATCAAGAACTTCGCCGAGATCTCCTAGACCTCCGGCGGCCGGGGAGACGGCGCGGTGCGAGTGCCCTCGCCGTCTCCCCGGCCTCCCCGATAAACTGCACGCTGATGACTGCGGTGCCGGACTGCCGCAATTCGAGAAGACAAGGGAAATCCGTTGGTCCTCGCCTCGACCCCCAGCGCCGACCATCTGCGGCTGCTGGTGAAAGTGGCCCGGATGTACCACGAGCGGGGCATGCGTCAGCCGGAGATCGCGGCGCAGCTGAGCATGTCCCAGCCGCGGGTCTCGCGCCTGCTGAAGGAAGCGGTGGACCGTGACGTGGTCCGCACCGTCGTGATCTCACCCGACGGTGTCCACTCCGAGCTCGAGGACGCCCTGGTGGAGCAGTACGGGCTCCGGGACGCCGTCGTCGTCGACACCGACGGCGCGGGCACGGCCGTCATCCCCGCGCTGGCCGCGGCGACCGCCACCTACCTGGACGCCACGCTCAAGGGCGGGGACGTCATAGGCATCTCCTCGTGGAGTGCCACGCTGCTGGAATCCGTGAACGTCATGAGCGCGAAGACGACGCCGGTCGCCGAGGAGATCGTCCAGATCGTCGGTGGGTCCGGGAGCCCCGAAGTGCAGCTGCACGCCACCCGCCTCACCAGTCGGCTCGCGGAACTGACCGGGGCGCGGCCGGTGTTCGCGCCGTCGGCCGCGCTCGTGGGCAGCAGGGAACTGCGCGACCTGCTGTGGCAGGAGCCGGCGGTGGCGGCGGTGGTGAAGGCGTGGTCCCGGCTCACCATGGCGCTGGTCGGTATCGGCACGCTGGATCCGTCCCCGCTGCTGCGCCGTTCCGGCAACGCCATCGCACCCGAGGACCAGCGGCAGCTCGAGGCGCTCGGCGCGGTCGGCGATGTCTGCACGCGCTATTTCGACGCCGAGGGACGGCCTGTCAACGCCGACTTCGACGCCCGCATCATCGGTATCTCTCCCGAGCAGCTCCGTCAGGTGGACCGGCGCATCGGCGTTGCGGGGGGAGAGGAGAAGATCGCCGCGATCCGCGGGGCGGCGCTCGGCGGCTGGATCAACGTCCTGATCACCGACGTGGAGGTCGCGCGCGCCCTGGTGAGCCGCGGCTGACCCGCCTCGTGGGCGCCACGGCGGCGGCATCGGCGGGCCGGGAGAGCCCGCCTCAGAGCTTCTCCGCGAGGCCGCTCCCGGTGCCGGGATCGGTGCTCAGCCACCGTGGTCCATCGGCCGGGCACCGCCGCACGGACGGCCCCGTACTTCGGCGCCGCTCGCGCTGGCGACCCTCAGGGCGGCGTGGGTGAGGGCCGACCCGCCGGTTCACACGGCTCCTTCCCCGCCCTCGGGCCGGGCGCGTGCGCGCCGGACGGCGTCGTGCCAGGCGGCGACGCGCGCGCGGTTGTCCGCCGGGTCACGCCGCGGGCTGTGGACGTCGTTCTCGCGGTGCATGCCGGCCAGTTGCCCGGCCGTGAACAACCCGAGAGCGCGCCCGGCGAGATGAGCGGCGCCCAGGGCCGACAGGTCACGGACGTGGGGGCGCCGTACGACCCGTTGGGAGGTGTCGGCCTGGATCTGCATGAGGGTCGCGTTGCCGGTCGGACCGCCGTCGGCAAGGATCGCCGAGACGGGACCGGTGACCTCCTCGACGGCTGCGATCACGTCCTCGACCTGGAAGGCCACGGACTCCAGCGCCGCGCGGGCCAGCGCCGGCAGGTCCGTCCCGAAGGACAGGCCGCTGATAACGCCCTGCGCCCCGTTGTCCCACCAGGGCGCGGCCAGTCCGCCGAACGCGGGCACCACATGTGCTCCGCCGGCGTCCGGGGCGGCGAGCGCGGCGAGTTCGGGCTCGGTGCGGCCGACCAGCCGGGCCAGCCAGCTCAGCGTGGCGCCGGAGGAGCGGATGTTGCCTTCCACGGCGTAGGCGGGGCTGCCGTCGTCCCAGGCGATGGTCAGACACAGCCGCCCGTCCTTCGCGGCCGTCGCCGGGTCGTCGACCAGTCCCATGACGGACGAGCCCGTGCCGTAGGTGGCCTTGACCTGCCCCGGTGTGAACACCCCGTGTCCGAACAGGGCGGCGTGCGAGTCGCCGAGCACCGCGGTGACCGGTGTGCCGTCCGGTACGGGCGCGAAGCCGCGCAGCGGCGCGAAGGGACCGGTGGAGGAGGTGACGGCCGGCAGCACCTGCGCGGGGATCCCGAACAGAGCGAGCAGGTCCGGATCCCACTGACGGCGGCGTACGTCGAGCAGCTGCGTGCGCGCCGCGTTGCCCACTTCGACGGTGTGCGCAGCGCCGCCCGTGAGCTGCCACAGCAGCCAGGAGTCCACCGTGCCCAGGCAGAGTTCGCCGCGTCTGCCGCGTGACCGGTCGGGGTCGTAAGCGTCCAGCAGCCACTGCGCCTTGAGGGCACTGAACATGGGGTCCAGCGGCAGCCCGGTCACGGCCCGGACCCATGGCCCGGCGCCTTCGTCGAGCAGACGGCCGCACCGGTCGGCGGTACGGCGGTCCTGCCACCCCAGGAGCGGTCCGACCGGGGCCCCGGTGGCCCGTTCCCACATCATCACCGACTCGCGCTGGGTACTGAGTCCGACGCCGGCGATCCGTCCCCGGGGCGCGCGTTCCACGCAGACGCGCACCGCCCCGCGCACACTGCGCCAGATGTCGGCCGGGGACTGCTCCACCCATCCGGGGCGGGGATGCGACGCGTGGACGGGGGCGGAAGCGGTGCCGACCACGGAGCCCCGGGTGTCCAGGAGGAGAGCCTTCGTGGCGGAGGTTCCCTGGTCGATCGCCAGAAGCAGCTCGGTCTCGTGCGATTGCCCTTCCTTCATACGCCCGCGGACCCCAGTACGTCGACGACGGCCAGGCGGATGCCGTCGGCGGTCAGACCGAAGTAGTCGAGGAGGAAGGCGGCGTCGCCGGTGGGTGCGAAGCCGTCGACGCCGAGCAACCGCAGGGGAACGGGGTGCCGTTGACCCACCACCGAGGCCACCGCCGCCCCCAGACCGCCGCTGACGGTGGCTTCCTCCACCGTCACGATGCCGCGCGTCTCCCTTGCGGCGCGGAGCATGGCCTCCTCGTCGAGCGGGTCGACGAACGGGCAGTTGATCACCCGGGTCGAGACTCCCTCGGCCTCCAGGGCGTCGGCGGCCTGCAGCGCCCTGGAGACCATCGTGCCGATCGCCACCACGGTGACGTCGCCGCCGTCGCGCAGGGTCACCGCGCGGCCCGGCTCGAAGGGCGCGTCCACCGGGACGACGTCCGGGACCTTGAAGCGGGGAATGCGCACGTAGCAGGGGCCGTCCGAGGCATGGGCCCAGCGTATCGCCGCCCGGGTCTGCTCACGATCGGTCGGTACGATCACTGGAAGATCGGCGATCGCCCGCAGCCAGGACAGGTCCTCCACGGAATGGTGGGTGGGGCCCAGCTCGCCGTAGGCCATGCCGGGGCTCTGGCCGCAGAGGATTACCTTGTGCCCGCTGTAGGCGCAGTCGGCCTTGATCTGTTCCAGCGCGCGGCCGGTCAGGAAGGGCCCCGCCGCGGAGACGAACGGGATCAGGCCGCCGTTGGCGAGGCCTGCGCCGACGCCCACGAGATCTTGCTCGGCGATCCCCACGTTGATCAGCCGGTCGGGGAACTCACTGCGGAAACCGGTGAGGTTGCTGGAGCCGACCGAGTCGTTGCACACCACCACCACCCGCTCGTCCGCCCGTGCGAGGGCGATCAGCTCCTCGGCGAACACCTGGCGGCAGTCGTGGACCGGCACGGCGACCGGCGCGGATGTCCGTGTCACCGGGACAGCTCCGTGATCGCTGCCCGCACCTGCTCGGATGTGGGTACCTTGTGATGCCATTCGACCCGGTCCTCCATGAACGACACTCCCTTGCCCTTGACGGTGTTGGCCACCACGGCCACGGGCTTGCCCGTGACGGAGGGCCGCACGGCCTCCAGCAGCGCCAGGTGATCGTGGCCGTCGACCACACGGACTTCCCAGCCGAACGCCGCCCACTTCGCATCGAGCGGGTCCAGGGCGACGGTCTCCTCCGTGCGGGCGCCCTGCTGCAGCCGGTTGCGGTCCACGATCGCGGTCAGCGAGGACAGTTCGTGGTGCCCGGCCGTCATGGCCGCCTCCCAGTTGCTGCCCTCCTGCATCTCGCCGTCCCCCAGCACGACCACCGTGCGGCTGGTGGAACCGCGCAGCCGCGCGGCGAGCGCGCAGCCCACCGCCACGGGAAAGCCGTGCCCCAGCGGGCCGGTGTTGGTCTCCACGCCGGGGACCTTCCGCCGGTCGGGGTGGCCGTTGAGGGCTGAGAGGGGCGCCGTGAAGGAGCGGAGCTCCGACTCGGGGAAGTAGCCGCACCAGGCCAGAGTCGAGTACAGGGCGGCGGCGCAGTGTCCCTTGCTCAGGATGAACCGGTCGCGGTCCGGCGCCTGCGGCTGTTCGGGGTCGACCTCCAGCACGGCACCGAACAGGGTCACGAGGATGTCCGTGACGGACATGTCTCCCCCGACGTGGCCCAGTTGCGCCGTGTCGATCATGCGAAGGACTCTCCTGCGGATCTCGGCCGACACGGACTGCAGTGAACGGGCCACCTCGTCCTGTCCGCCGTCCCGAATGGCCCGCCTTGCAGCGCGGAACCGCGCCGTGGCGGAGACGTCTGCCGTAAGCATTGAATATCCATTCAGCCTTGAATTGTTCTTGGGCTGATGCTGGGCCACGACCCCACGGCTTGTCAAGGCATCGCGAATGTCCTTCTGATGCCTGTCTGCGGTCATGTGCTCGGCGTACCGCGCCTGCCCGGGCCCGTCGCGCGAGCCTGAAGGCGCGAGCCGACCGAATATCCGGTCGAAGGTGACGGGTTGCTGACCGATGTCGGGCTCCCGGTCGCGCAGGGGCTCACTCGCGGCAGGCGGCGGCTCCCGCTGTCGCCGCCGGGGACTGCGGCCCGTGCCGTCGCACTCCGGGGCGTGGCCTTGCCCCACCGGGCCGGGGGGTGCGCCGGCGGCAGGGCGGGGGGTCCGGGCAACGGCCCCGCCCGGTGTCCGGCGCCGGGCCGCGGAGTCAGCCGTCGTAGCAGATGTAGATCCTCGGAGCACCGCCCTCGTCGGGGATGTCATCCGTGTCGCCGGTGCGCACGCCCCTGCCGGTGGTCTCGCCCGTGCGGGGATCGATCACACGGTACGCGCGGGGCACCCGAGTGCCCGTCAGGTCCCTGATGCCCAGGGGGCCTCCGTGCTCGCAGTACGCGATGAACAGCACCCCGGGACTCAGCAGGCCGCGCGGGGACTTGGAGATCTCCCAGTCGGGGCGCATGTCCGTCGTGGGCAGGCCGTCGAGAATGCGGCCGAGGAGTCCGACGTACCGTGAGCCTTCAAAATCCAGTGCCTCACGCCAGCCCGCGTCCTCGGCCAGAAAGTACGCGGGGTGCCCCGGCTCCCCGGAGTGCAGACGCCACTGCCACAGGCTTCCCGCGCCATAGACCACGCCCATGGTGCCTCCGGCGCAGAGGTTGCTCCATGCCTCGTGGCCCTGCCACCAGCCCACCGCCCTGTCCGGCGCGCCTCCGCGCTCGTAGGTGGGCTCCCCGTTCGCCACGGCTTTGGCGGGCGTGTTGCGCCACATGTCCGTCAGTCGCTCGGGCACGTGCTCGCCGCGATGGCCGGTCTGACACCACTGGAAGTCCAGCCAGTCCGCTTCCTGATGGGCCCGGTTGCCGAAGAACGGCGCGTAGTGGATGCCGCAGGGCTGCCGGTACGCGTCCCACCGGCCGATCTCCGCGCCGCCGGCCGCGACTTGCGGCTCATCGCCGGAGCCGTCCGCTCCGACCAGCCAGGCCGCCGGCGAGGCGCCGTAGCGGGCGACGAGATAGCGGCAGTAGCGGGCGTACTCCCCGGGCGGGACGACCGCCCCGGAGTTGCCCCGCTGTCCCTTCCAGCCCCACCCCTGGAAGACGGGCTGGAGGACCGGCACCAATGCATGCTCCGCCAGGATGTTCGTCAGGCGGTCCAGAGACCGGAAGTACGCGGGGCTGAGCTCATTGAGGTGTCCCTCGGGCAGGTCCTCGAACGCCACGTCGAAACCGTGGTCGGCGGTGCGGTCCCGTGGCCCGCGTGCGTCCCTGTCGGGCTGGACGCTCATCATCAGCACGGCGTTGAAACCCTTCGCCTGCCGGTCGGCAGCGTAGACGCGGACAGCGTCCTCGGTGGCCCGCCAGGGCAGCGCCCACGCGGTGTCGCCCACCAGGACGGCGGGGGTTCCGTCGGCATGGACGAGGCTGCGGCCCCGCGGCGACATCCGCCAGAAACCGTGTCGGTGGAAACGGTTGCCGACGGCAGGGCGGTCGGCGACGGTCAGCTCTCCCCGCTGCCCGTCGAGTCCGGGATCGGACGGGTCGCCGACGCTGCGCCAGGTCCAGCGACCGCCCGCGAACGGCGCGGCGAACCGGAACCGCCAGGTGGACCCCCCGTCCCAGAAGCCGGGGCGGCATACCACCGTCCCTGAGTCATGGGTGAACTCGGCCCACACCTCCACATCCGTGTAGGGGCGGGCGTACTGCCGCTGCGCGGCCAAGGTGATCTCCACCGGCGTCCAGGCGTGGACCCGCTCACCACGCGAGCCCTCTTGTGTCGCGGCCATCTACCGTGCTCCTGTCTTCCGGACGGTGGTGGCCGTTGGGAGTCGGGGCGGGGCTTCGGGCCCGTCGGCCGAACGGCACCTTGCACGCAGTCGTCATGCCCGAGGGCCCGGCCACTCGGATCCCTCGGGAGACACAGGATGGACGGGGGCGCGGCAAGTGTGGCGTCAATACCTCACCCACACCGTTCGCCGGGGCGGCCGGGATGCCGTGTTGTGTGGACCTTGAAAGCGGCATCAATGTCCGCGCGGACAAGCTTACTTGGAGACGTCGCGCGGTGCATGAGGCCAGGGTGACGGCCGGGTGCGGATGAGGCCGAGCGGGTAACCCCGTACGCATGGTGAGTGTACGGACACGGACGGTAGACATCGGGTGCGCCAGCCCCTCACGCTGAGCGGTGCACATGTACGGGGGCCGTGGGGAGTCGTCGCGGTCCGGCACGGAGAAAGGGCGGCGGATGGGCATCGTCGAAGGGGAACCGGCCGGGGGCGCGGCCGAACAGGGGGTCGGGGGCGTCGGTGTGCGGCCGACCGCCACCGAGCACGCCGGGGCGCGGCGGGAACAGGGCGGAGGCACCGGCGGACGGCCGGATCCGGCCGGGGACTGGGAGCGGGAGCCGCAACCGTCGGACAGCATGCGCACGTTCGGCGCGTTCGTCCAGGCGCTGCGGGAGCACGCCGGGCTCAGCCGCGCGGATCTGGGCATCCAGGTGCGGTACTCCAAACACACCGTCGAATCGGTCGAGTTGGGGCGCCGGATGCCGGACCTGGCGTTCGTGGAGCGCGCGGACGAAGCCCTCGGCGCCACCGGTGCGCTGCGGAGGGCCGCCCGCCATCTCACCCGCGGCGAGGCGGGTCTCGCGGCGTGGTTCCGGCGGTGGGCGCGGCTGGAACGGGAGGCGGTGAGCCTGTGCACGTACGAGAACCGGCTGGTGCCGGGGCTGTTGCAGTCGGATGCGTACGCACGGGCGGTGTTCGACAACAGCATCCCGCTGCTGACCGATGAGCAGACGGAAGCGCAGCTCACCTCGCGGATGGAGCGGCAGGCGATGATGCGGGAGCGGCCGACCGTGCCGTTCAGCTTCATCGTGGAGGAGTCGGTGTTCCGGCGTCGGCTGGGTGGCGCGCGAGTGCAGGCGAGCATGCTGGACCACGTACTGGAGCTCTCCGCGCCGCGCAATGTGACGCTCCAAGTGGTGCCGCTGGAGCTGGAGTTCCACGGATGCCTGGACGGGCCTGTGCAGGTGCTGGAGACCCCGGAGGGGCGGCGGCTCGGGTACTCCGAGGGGCAGCAGAACGGTCGGCTGATCTCTGACCCGAAAGAGGTGAGTCTGCTCTGCCGACGCTGTGAAACACTGCGCTCGCAGGCCCTGAACCCGAAGGAATCCCGGGACCTGCTGGAGCGGATTCGAGGAGAGCGATGAGCAGCGGTGCGACGGAACTCGCCTGGTTCAAGTCCAGTCACAGCGGCACCCAGGGTGACAGTTGCGTGGAGGTCGCGATAGCCGAACAGGCAGTCCATGTAAGGGACTCCAAGGACGTGAAGCGTCCGGCCTTCTCGGTCGGCCGCGAGGGCTGGGGCCGTTTCGTCCGGTTCGCGTCCGAGCGCTGAGCGGTTCCGGGGCGGGCCTTCCGCAGTGCCGGAAACGGGAGCGGTGAGCGGCGATATCATCGCTCCATGACGATGAATGGCGAAGGGTCCGCCCCGGCGGCCACCACCTCCTGCGGGGCGCCGTCGGCGGCCGTGGCCCTGTTCCGTTCCCTGGGCGACCCGGCCCGGCTGGCGATCCTGCGTCGGCTGGCCGAGGGCGAAGCCCGTACCACCGACCTGGTCGCCTGTGTGGGGCTGGCGCAGTCCACGGTCTCCGCACATCTGGCCTGCCTGCGTGACTGCGGCCTGGTCACCTTCCGCCCCGTCGGCCGGGCCTCGTGGTACTCGCTGGCGCGCCCCGAACTGCTGGACCTGCTGGCCGCCGCCGAGCACTTGCTGGCGGCTACCGGCGAGGCCGTCGACCTGTGCCCCGCCTACGGCACCCATCCCGCCCGGGACTCCGCCCGATGAGCGGCGTGCCCTCCACCGGCACCAGGCCGGATGTCACCGGCCCGGCAGTTCGTCGCGCGGTGCGCTATGCGAAGTTCACCATCGGCTACAACGTCGTCGAGGGCGTCGTCGCCGTCTCCGCCGGTGCGGTCGCCGGGGCGATCTCCCTGATCGGCTTCGGCATCGACTCCGGCATCGAGGTGGCCGCGGCCACCGTGGTCCTGGTGCGGCTGCTGGCGGAGATCAAGGGCGGCGAACCGGACGAGGCCAAGGAACGCAAGGCGCTGAAGTTCATCGCCCTCACCTTCTTCGCCCTCGCCGCGTACGTCACCGTCGAGGGCGTCCGCGACCTGGTGGCCGACGAGAAGCCCGATACCTCTCCCGTGGGCATCGCCCTCACCGGCCTGTCGATCGTCGTCATGCCGTGGCTGGCCCGGGTCAAGCGCAGAGCCGGACTGGAGATGCGCTCCCGCCTGGTCGTCGCGGACGCCGCCGAGACCAGACTGTGCGCCTGGCTCAGCGTCTCCACCTTCGCCGGACTGCTCGCCTTCGCCGCCTTCGGCTGGACCTGGATCGACCCGGTCGCCGGATTCGTCATCGCAGCCTTCGCCGTCATGGAAGGCAGGGAAGCGTGGGAGGGCGAACTCGTCTGCGACGACGGCTGTGACGACGACTGCGCGGACGAGGACGCGGGCGCGGACGGAGCCGCGGAAAGCAGCGCCACCCCCTCCGGCGGAAGACCCTCTTGCCAGGGCGGCTGCGAGTAAGCGCCGCCACCCCGGCCCGGTGCCCTGGGGCCAGACCGGGCCGTTGATCCCGCCCATCTTTCTCCTCGGTATCGGGATGATGGCCAGGTATCAGCGATGTGGCTCAGTCGATGTCCGGATCATCTTCGAGGAGACGGGTCGCGAGATCGTCGGCCCACTCCACGGTCCCGTACGACGTCATCCCGGACCAGGCCATGTGCAGTGGCAGCTCCACGACCCCCTCGGTCGGGCCGCGCAACTCGTCCGGTGACTCCGGCAGTCGTCGCCGGAATTTCTCCCGGTACAGCGCGAGGTCCTCGGCGTCCGCGCCGGAGAGCTGCATCGGCGCGGGTGCGGTGTGCTGCGGGCTGGAGGACATGACTCCGTTATGAAGGCCATGAAGGCCATGAAGTCATGCGGGCCATGATGGGCGAGCCGGCGAACCTCCGGCCCCGGCCGAGGGCCTCGGAAAGGCCCCGAAGGCACCGCCACATCCCCTCCCGCCTGGCGTATGCAGGTCGGGCAGTGGTGCGGCGGCGCCTTTTCCGGAGTCCTTCAGATGTCGCGGAAGATCTCGATCTGCGCGCCCACCGAGTTCAGGCGTTCCGCCAGTTCCTCGTAGCCGCGGTTGATGACGTAGACGTTGCGCAGGACCGAGGTGCCCTCGGCCGCCATCATCGCCAGCAGGATCACCACCGCCGGGCGCAGGGCCGGCGGGCACATCATCTCCGCGGCCCGCCAGCGCGTCGGGCCCTCGACCAGCACCCGGTGCGGGTCGAGGAGTTTGACGTCGGCGCCGAGCCGGTTGAGGTCGGTGAGGTAGATCGCGCGGTTGTCGTAGACCCAGTCGTGGATCAGCGTCGAGCCCTGCGCGGTGGCGGCGATGGCCGCGAAGAAGGGGACGTTGTCGATGTTGAGGCCCGGGAACGGCATCGGGTGGATCTTGTCGATCGGGGCCTTCAGTTTCGACGGGCGCACGGTGAGGTCGATGAGCCGGGTGCGGCCGTTGTCGGCCGGGTACTCGGGGCTGCGCTCGTGGTCGAGGCCCATCTCCTCCAGGACCGCCAGCTCGATCTCCAGGAACTCCACCGGCACCCGCCGGATGGTCAGTTCCGACTCGGTGACGAGGGCGGCGGCGAGCAGGCTCATCGCCTCCACCGGGTCCTCGGAGGGCGAGTAGTCCACGTCCCGGTCGATGTGCGGGACGCCGTGCACGGTGAGGGTGGTGGTGCCGACGCCCTCGACCGTCACGCCCAGCTGCTCCAGGAAGAAGCACAGGTCCTGGACCATGTAGTTGGAGCTGGCGTTGCGGATGACGGTGACGCCGTCGTGCCGGGCGGCGGCCAGCAGGGCGTTCTCGGTCACGGTGTCCCCGCGCTCGGTCAGCACGATCGGGCGGTCGGGGCGGATGCTGCGGTCGACCTCGGCGTGGTAGATGCCGTCGGTCGCCGTGATCTCCAGGCCGAAGCGGCGCAGCGCCGTCATGTGCGGCTGCACGGTGCGGGTGCCGAGGTCGCAGCCGCCGGCGTACGGGATGCGGAAGCGGTCCTCGCGGTGCAGCAGCGGGCCGAGGAACATGATGACGCTGCGGGTGCGCCGCGCCGCCTCCATGTCCATGGAGTCCAGTTCGAGCCGGTCCGGCGGGACGATCTCCAGGTCGGCGCCGTCGTTGATCCAGCGGGTGCGGACGCCGACGCTGCCCAGCACCTCCAGGATCCGGTAGACCTCCTCGATCCGGGCCACCCGGCGCAGGATGGTGCGGCCCGAGTTGAGCAGGGTGGCGCAGAGGAGGGCGACGCAGGCGTTCTTGCTCGTCCTGACGTCGATGCCGCCCGAGAGCCGGCGGCCGCCGACCACGCGCAGATGCATCGGCCCGGCGTAGCCGAGCGACACGATCTCGCTGTCCAGGGCCTCGCCGATGCGGGCGATCATCTCAAGGCTGATGTTCTGGTTGCCGCGTTCGATGCGGTTGACGGCGCTCTGGCTGGTGCCCAGGGCTTCCGCGAGATGCGACTGTGTCCAGCCGCGGTGCTGCCGGGCGTCCCTGATGAGGCGTCCGATGCGTACGAGGTAGTCGTCTCCCATGCGGTTCACGTTATCTCAGATATGAGATTTCCGCGCTTCGGGAGGGCCGGGTTCGTCGGCCGGATGGAGTCCGGAGTGCCCGTTTTCCCGGCGTTCTCACCCGGCCGGGCGCACGGCCTCGGGACGCCGGTCCGTCCGTCCCGGAAGGGCGGAATGCCCGGGGCCGCCGGGGCGCCGCCCCGGCGCGGACCGCACGGCGCCCGGCTTCCGGGAGGGTTGACAGCGTGCGCTCAGGTAAGGCGAGGGGCATGAGAGAACCCGATCCGATACGTGACGTCCGGGGCCCGTCGGGGACCCCGGCGCCGGCCCCGCGCGCGCCGGCGACCGCGGTCGGCACCGGGCGGTACGGCGGCGGTGCCCGCGCGCTGGAACCGCAGCGCGGCGGCGAGGGCAGCCTCGCCCATGTCGTCGAGACCCTGCTGGACAAGGGGCTCGTCCTCAACGCGGACATCATGGTGTCGGTCGCCGGTGTCGAACTGCTGGGCATCCGGCTGCGCGCCGCCCTGGCCTCCTTCGAGACCGCCGCCCGCTACGGGCTGGAGTTCCCCTCCGGCACGGATGTGGAGACCGCCGCCTGGCGCGAGGTCAAGGAGGACAAGGAGAGCTGCCCGGAATGCCACAAGAGGGTTCCCGCCCGGGAACTCCTCGACGAGTGGTGCCCGTGGTGCGGCTGGCGCAGCGCCAAGGCGCTGTCCCGGGCCTCCGCCGCTGACGCCGCCGCGGTGGACGGCGACGGCTCCGGCGGGGAACAGGCCGCGGAGGCCGGGGCGCCCGCCGCGGTGGAGAGCGGGCGGACGCCGGACGGCCGGCGGAGCGAACGGCAGAGCAAGCGGCAGCCCGCACGTCAGGAGCGTCAGGGCAGGCCGCAGGTTGAACGGCAGGACGAGCGGCAGCCGGACGATGCCTGATCGCGCTCCCGCCGCTCCCGCCGCACCGGCCGTCCCCTCGCTCCAGCCGACCCGCGACCCCCGGGTCACCCTGGACGATCTGCTGGAGGTCGTGCTCAACAAGGGGGCGGTCCTCCATCTGGACCTGATCATCGCCGTCGCCGACATCCCGCTGATCGGCGTCAACGTCCGCGCCGCGATCGCCGGCATGGAGACGATGCTGGAGTACGGGATGCTCCGGCAGTGGGACGAGGCGACCCGCGCCTGGGCGGAGCGCTCCGGCAGCCGGGGCCTCGAACTGCGGGACGGGGAGCGGCTGATCACCCGGATGTTCGGCGGCCACCGGCTGACGGGCGAGGTCTGCTCGGGATGGCGGCCCGGCAGCGTTCATCTGACGGACCGTCGTCTGGTCGTGCTCCGCCGTGAGCCGCGCGAGGTCCTCTGGGAGGCCGAGCTGGCCGCGCTGGAGTCCGCCGCCCTGGAGACCGAGCGGGCCGTCGGCGGCGAGGACCGCACCCGGTTGCGCGTCCGGCTGCGCGACGGCGGGGAGGCGCTGCTCTCGGCCGCCGAGCCGGAGCGCCTGCACCGGGAGCTGCTGGAGCAGGCGCCCGGCGCCCAGGCCCTGGCCGCGGCCGACGGGGGTCGCGGCGGGACGGCCGGTCCGGCGGAGAAGGACGGGCACGAGGGCCACTTGTGGTACCACGAGCCCCGCCGCGGCGGCGCGATGTGGCGCGGCGGCCGCGGCCGTCTCGACGCGGGCGGCCTCTCCTGGAAGTCGCCCGTCGATGCCCGGCCCGCGCTGGTGCTGGCCCCCGGCGATCTGCTCGGCGTCCGGCTGGAGGAGCGGGACAACCCGGCCGGCAGCCCGTACACGCTGGTGCTGGACACCCCCGGCGGCGAAGTGGCCCTGGCGGCCGACACGCTCCCCGACTGGACCGGCCCCCTCCACCGCATGGCGGCGGGCGGCACGGGTCAGGAGGACGGGGAGCCCCCGGAGCGAAGGAGGGATGACGGTGGCCCTCACCGTTGACGAGAAAAGCCTCAAGCACGGTGTACTGACCCTGGTCGTCACCCTGGTCGAGGTGATCCAGGAGGCGCTGGAGCGGCAGGCCCTGCGGCGGATGGAGGGCGGCGACCTCACCCCCGAGGAGACCGAGCGGCTCGGCGAGGCGCTTCTCGAACTGGACGAGGCCATGAAGGAGATCAAGGACGAGCACGGGATCACCGTCTCCGTCGCCGATCTGCACCGCGGCCTCGACGAGGTCGTGGACGACGTGGTGGACAAGCTGGTCAACCCGGCACGCTGGGCCGAGGAGGCCGGACCGGGGGGCGGGACCGGCAACGGGACCGGGACCGGGACGGGAGGGGCGCGATGAGCGGCACCCACCCCGGCACCCCCACCGGCACCCACCCCGGCACCACGACCGGCCCCGGCCGGCCGGAGCCGGACGAGCCGCCCCGGGCCCTGTACGTCTACGCGCTGCTGCCCGACCCGGGTGCGGAGACCCTGCCGGAGACCGTCACCGGCATCGACGGCCGGCCCCTCCGGCTGGTGGGCGACGGGCCCGGTGGCCCGGTGGCCCTGGTGCACGCCACGGCTCCGGCGCCCTACCAGGGCCCCGACGAGGACGTGCGCCGCTGGATCGTCGAGCACGACCGGGCCGTCGACGCGGCCTGGCAGCTCACCGGGGCCGTCCTGCCGATGACGTTCAACGTGCTGGTGCGGCCGGAGGAGGGGCAGAGCGCGGAGCAGCGGCTGCTGAGCTGGCTGGCCGAGCGCCGCGACGAACTCACGGCCAGGCTGGACGACTTGGCGGGCCACGCCGAACTGCGGGTGGAGATCACCCTCGACGGGGAGGCCGCCGCCGTCAGCAGCGAGCGGGCCCGGTCCCTGATGGCGGACATGGCGGAGAGCTCGCCCGGCGTGCGCAGGCTGCTGGCCAAGCGGCTGGAGATGGCCCGCCGCGAGGCGTCCGAACAATTGGCCGACACACTGTACGCGGACGCCCGGCGCCGGCTGGCGGCCGTCTCGGAGGACCTCCAGGACCGCCGCCGCGCGGTCCGCGACCCCGGCGAGACGGATGTGCTGTCGGTGTCCCTGCTGGTGCGGCAGGACGGGATCGAGACGGTGGGCCGGGTGCTCGCGGAGATCCAGGACGAGCAGCCGGCGGTCCGCATCCGCTTCCTGGGGCCCTGGCCGCCGTACTCCTTCGCGGACCTGGGGAACGGTCCCGGCGGGGCCGAGGAAGCCCCGCCGGGCGGAGCGGTCCCCGGCCTCCGGGCCTGAGGGCGCCGCCTGCGCCTCCTGCTCCGCGCGCCCCGCCGGCCCTGCCCCGCCCGCCCGTCTGCCACACCGGCCCGTACGGCCCGCCCGGAGCCCGGAGCGGCGTAGCCGGTGCCGCCGCGCCCGGCCCGCTCAAGGGTTCGGTCCGGCATCGGCGGGTACCCGGCCCCGCCGGAGCAGCCGCTCCGGACGGTGGCGGACGGCGGCGGGAGGGCCGCGGAACGGCAGCCGGACGGGCAGCCGTACGGCAGCCGGACGGCGGAGTGAACGACAACCGGACGGCAACCGGACGACAACCGCACGGCAGCCGGGATGCCCGCCGCGTGATCCGTGTACTAGAGTTATCTCGACATCGAGATATCTGCCGAGCGGGCACACCGCGGCCGCCGGGGACACGGGCTCACACGCAAGTAAGCCTTACCTCAGCGGAGGGACTGTGAGTCGGGGCGGCAGCATGGCGGTAACAGACGCACATTCATGAAGGAGACTGTCGTGTCGGCGAACAGCTTCGACGCCCGCAGCACGCTGCGCGTGGGTGACGAGTCGTACGAGATCTTCCGGCTGGACAAGGTCGAGGGCTCCGCGCGCCTCCCTTACAGCCTGAAGGTGCTGCTGGAGAACCTGCTCCGCACGGAGGACGGCGCGAACATCACGGCCGACCACATCCGCGCGATCGGCGGCTGGGACGCGGCCGCCCAGCCCAGCCAGGAGATCCAGTTCACGCCGGCCCGCGTGATCATGCAGGACTTCACCGGTGTGCCCTGTGTCGTGGACCTGGCCACCATGCGCGAGGCCGTGAAGGAGCTCGGCGGGGACCCCGCCAAGATCAACCCGCTGGCCCCGGCCGAGCTGGTCATCGACCACTCCGTGATCGCCGACAAGTTCGGCACCCCGGAGGCCTTCACGCAGAACGTCGAGCTGGAGTACGGCCGCAACCGCGAGCGCTACCAGTTCCTGCGCTGGGGCCAGACGGCCTTCGACGAGTTCAAGGTCGTACCCCCCGGCACCGGCATCGTCCACCAGGTGAACATCGAGCACCTGGCCCGCACCGTCATGGTCCGGAACGGCCAGGCGTACCCCGACACCCTCGTCGGCACCGACTCGCACACCACCATGGTCAACGGCCTCGGCGTGCTCGGCTGGGGCGTCGGCGGCATCGAGGCCGAGGCCGCGATGCTCGGCCAGCCGGTGTCGATGCTCATCCCGCGGGTCGTCGGCTTCAAGCTGACCGGCGAGATGCCGGCCGGCACCACCGCCACCGACCTGGTGCTCACCATCACCGAGATGCTGCGCAAGCACGGCGTCGTCGGCAAGTTCGTCGAGTTCTACGGCGAGGGCGTCTCCGCGGTGCCGCTGGCCAACCGCGCCACGATCGGCAACATGTCGCCGGAGTTCGGCTCCACCGCGGCGATCTTCCCGATCGACGGCGAGACCATCAACTACCTCAAGCTCACCGGCCGTTCCGAGCAGCAGCTCGCGCTCGTCGAGGCGTACGCCAAGGAGCAGGGCCTCTGGCTCGACCCGGCCGCCGAGCCGGACTTCTCCGAGAAGCTGGAGCTCGACCTCTCCACGGTCGTCCCCTCCATCGCCGGCCCGAAGCGCCCGCAGGACCGCATCATCCTGGCCGACGCCAAGAACCAGTTCGCCCAGGACGTGCGGAACTACGTCGCCGTCAACGGCGACCTGGACGAGGCCGGCAAGGAGTCCTTCCCGGCCTCCGACGCCCCGGCGGTCTCCAGCTCGGTCCCGAGCAAGAAGGTCAAGGTCACCGCCCCCGACGGCACGGAGTACGAGCTCGACCACGGCGCCGTCACCGTCGCCGCGATCACCTCCTGCACCAACACCTCGAACCCGTACGTCATGGTCGGCGCGGCGCTCGTCGCCAAGAAGGCCGTGGAGAAGGGCCTCACCCGCAAGCCGTGGGTCAAGACCACCCTGGCCCCCGGGTCCAAGGTCGTCATGGACTACTACGACCGGGCCGGCCTCACCCCGTACCTCGACAAGATGGGCTTCAACCTCGTCGGCTACGGCTGCACCACCTGCATCGGCAACTCCGGCCCGCTGCCGGAGGAGGTCTCCCGGGCGGTCAACGAGCACGACCTCGCCGTCGTCTCGGTGCTCTCCGGCAACCGCAACTTCGAGGGCCGGATCAACCCCGACGTCAAGATGAACTACCTGGCGTCCCCGCCGCTGGTCGTCGCCTACGCCATCGCCGGCTCCATGAAGACGGACATCACCACCGAGGCGCTCGGCACCGACCGGGACGGCCACCCGGTCTTCCTCAAGGACATCTGGCCCTCCGAGCAGGAGGTCGAGGAGGTCGTCGCCTCCGCGATCGGCCAGGAGATGTTCGGCAGCAGCTACGCCGACGTCTTCGCCGGCGACGCCCAGTGGCAGGCGCTGCCCATCCCGACCGGCGACACCTTCGAGTGGGACAGCGAGTCCACCTACGTCCGCAAGCCCCCGTACTTCGAGGGCATGGGCATGGAGCCGGCCCCGGTCGAGGACATCTCCGGCGCCCGCGTGCTCGCCAAGCTGGGCGACTCGGTCACCACCGACCACATCTCCCCGGCCGGCGCCATCAAGGCCGACACCCCGGCCGGCCAGTACCTCACCGAGCACGGCATCCAGCGCCGCGACTTCAACAGCTACGGCTCCCGCCGCGGCAACCACGAGGTCATGATCCGCGGCACCTTCGCCAACATCCGCCTGCGCAACCAGATCGCACCGGGCACCGAGGGCGGCTACACCCGCGACTTCACGCGGGCCGGCGAAGAAGGCGGAGCGCCGGTCTCCTTCATCTACGACGCCTCGCGCAACTACATCGAGCAGGGCATCCCGCTGGTCGTGCTGGCCGGCAAGGAGTACGGCTCCGGCTCCTCCCGCGACTGGGCGGCGAAGGGCACCGCGCTGCTCGGCGTCAGGGCCGTCATCGCCGAGTCGTACGAGCGCATCCACCGCTCGAACCTCATCGGCATGGGCGTGCTGCCGCTCCAGTTCCCGGAGGGCGCCTCGGCGGAGTCCCTGGGCCTCACCGGCGAGGAGACCTTCTCCGTCTCCGGCGTGACCGAGCTCAACGAGGGCACCATCCCGGGCACCGTGAAGGTCACCACCGACACCGGTGTGGAGTTCGACGCGGTCGTCCGCATCGACACCCCCGGCGAGGCGGACTACTACCGCAACGGCGGCATCCTCCAGTACGTGCTGCGCTCGCTGATCCGCAAGTAGGCACGGCACGACCCCGGCACCGGTCCCCGGACCGGCACTGGGCGACGGCGATACGGCGACGGGCCGCGCTCCCCACCCGGGGCGCGGCCCGTCGGCCGTTCCGGGCGCGTCCCAACTGCCGCCGATCCCGGCGGAGTTCACGGTGGTGCGCACCGTGCGGAGCTGGTTGAATCCCGATCATCAAGATCAACTCGGATCGGCCACCCCCCAGCGCCCCCAGCCACCCCGTGTCCCCGGAAGGCAGCATGACCACCAGCGACCAGCCGCAGGTCCCCGACATCCTCTCCGCGGAGTTCGCCGCCGACCCGTACGCCGCGTACCGGATCATGCGGGAGCACTACCCGCTCATCCACCACGAGGCCACCCGGAGCTACATCGTCTCCCGTTACGACGACGTCCAGCGGGCCTTCAAGGAGCCCGTGTTCACCACGGACAACTACGACTGGCAGCTCGAACCGGTGCACGGCCGCACCATCCTCCAGATGAGCGGGCGCGAACACGCCGTCCACCGCGCCCTGGTGGCCCCGGCGTTCCGCGGCACCACCCTCCAGGAGCGGTTCCTGCCCGTCATCGAGCGCAACGCCCGCGAGCTCATCGACGGCTTCCGCGACCGGGGAAGCACCGACCTCGTGGCCGAGTTCGCCACCCTCTTCCCCGTCTACGTCATCGCCGACATGCTCGGCCTCGACAAGGCCGACCACCCGAAGTTCCACGACTGGTACACCTCCATCATCGCCTTCCTCTCCAACCTCTCCGGCGACGAGGAGGTGACCGCGGCCGGGCTGCGCACCCGCGACGCGTTCGCCGCCTACATGCTCCCGATCATCCGGGAGCGCCGTGACAACCCCGGCGACGACCTGCTCTCCACCCTCTGCGCGGCCGAGATCGACGGCACGAGGATGACCGACGAGGACATCAAGGCGTTCTGCAGCCTGCTGCTCACCGCGGGCGGGGAGACCACCGACAAGGCGATCGCGAGCGTTTTCGCCAATCTGCTGGCCCATCCGGACCAGATGGCCGCCGTCCGCGCCGACCGCTCGCTGATCGGCCGGGCCCTCGCCGAGACGCTGCGGCACACCCCGCCCGTCCATATGATCATGCGGCAGCCGGCCGAGGACGTGGAGTTCAGCGGCGGTACGGTGCCCGCCGGCGCCACCGTCACCTGTCTCATCGGCGCCGCCAACCGCGACCCGGAGCACTACGCCGACCCGGACACCTTCAACCTCTTCCGCGAGGACCTGACGGCGCGGAACGCCTTCACCGCCGCCGCGGACCACCTCGCCTTCGCCCTCGGCCGGCACTTCTGCGTCGGCGCGCTGCTGGCCAGGGCCGAGGTGGAAACCGGCCTGAACCTGCTGCTGGACGCCATGCCGGACGCCCGGCTGCCGGAGGGCTTCACCCCGGCCGAGCAGGGCGTCTTCACCCGCGGCCCGCGCTCGCTGCCCCTGGAGTTCACTCCCGCGGGCTGACCCCGCCCCGGATGCGCCCGCCGTACGGGCCCGCCGTCCGCACCCCGGGCGGGGGCCCGCACCGGCGGGTACCGGCGGGGCCGTCCGTGCCCGCCGTCCCCCGCTGCGCCCAATCGGCTGAAAATCGGACCGGTGGCGCCGTCGTGACCGGACGCGGGGGCCGGTGCCGGGTTTGGATGGTCCCCGGCGGACCACCGCTCCGGCCCCAACTCCCGCCGGGGGCAGGCGGACCGCCCGTCCGCAACGGAAACGGCGGCGGATGTGTGCCGCCCAGGTCTCAACTCGGGAAAGACTCCTGCCGAATGCTGTATTCGATCTTGCTCACCCGGCGCGGAGTGGACTATACCTGTCGGCGTCCCAGGGCCTGTGACACCCGTGGAACCGGGGGACGGGAAACGGCGGGAGACGGCTTCGCCGCGCACCACCGGGGTACTCCGACCGATCCCGGCGCACACCCAGCACGACTCAGCTGCACATGACCGCGGTGGCGGTGCCCTTCGCCGAGGCGCGTAGCACCCGGAGACCGGCACACACCGCCCGAGTCCGGGAGAGGGCGAGGACCCCAGCATGCGATCCACCTCCGACCACAGCCGACGCGACGTCATCAAGAGGGCGGCGGCCCTCGGTCTGGTCGCCGTACCGGCGATGAGCACCCTCGCGGCCTGCGCCTCCAGCGCCACCGGCGGGGACAAGGTCGAGAAGGGCGAGAAGAGCGCCGCCAACCCGCTCGGGGTCAACGGGAGCGCCCCCCTGGACGTCGTCATCTTCGACGGCGGATTCGGCGACCAATACGCCAAGGACGCCCAGGCCGTCTACCGGAAGAAGTTCCCGGACGCCGAGGTGAAGCACGCCGCGACGCAGAAGATCCAGTCGGTGCTCCAGCCCCGCTTCAACGGCGGCACCCCGCCCGACCTCATCGACAACTCCGGCGCCGAGCAGATGGACCTGGGCGTCCTGGTCGGCAAGGACCAGCTGACCGACCTCACCCCGCTGCTGGACGCGCCGTCCTACGACGACCCGGACAAGAAGGTGCGCGACACCCTCCGCCCGGGCGTCGCCGAGATGGGGCAGTTCGACGGCGACCCCGTCCACGTCCTCTACTACGCCTACAACGTGCACGGCGTCTGGTACTCGAAGACGGCCCTCGACAAGCTCGACGCCGAGTACCCGCAGAGCTGGGACGACATGCTCGCCCTCTGCGCGAAGGCGAAGAAGAAGGGCATCGCCGGCTGGACCTACGCCGGCAAGAACCCGTACTACCTCAGCTTCAGCCTCTTCCCCTTCATGGCGAAGATCGGCGGCCGGCAGGTCCTCGACGCCATCGACAACCTGGAGCCCGACGCCTGGCGCGACCCCGCGGTCAGGTCGGCCCTGGAGGCGTACTACGAGCTTCAGCAAAAGGGCTACGTCCTCAACGGCACCCCCGGCCTGAGCCACATCGAGTCGCAGACCGCCTGGACGGAGGGGAAGGCGCTCTTCATCCCCAACGGCTCCTGGGTCGAGAACGAGTCCAAGGCGACCACCCCCGAGGACTTCGAACTCCGCGTCGCCGCACCCTCCGGGCTGGACGGCTCCGACAAGATGCCCGCCGGCACCATCTGGGCGGCCGGCGGCGAGCCGTTCATCGTCCCGGCCAAGGCGAAGAACCCCGACGGCGGCATGGAGCTGCTGCGCACCATGCTCGGGGAGCAGTCGTCGAAGAACTTCACCCGCCAGGTCTCCTCGCTGACCTCCTACGACGGCGGCACCGAGGGGCTGTCCCTGCCGCCGGGGCTCACCTCCGCGGTGGACGCCCTGGACCGGGCCGGGGACAACATCGTCAACCCGCGGATCAAGGACTGGTACGTCGCCCTGTGGAAGGAGAAGGTCGGTGGCGGGCTCGGCGAGATGATGGCCGGCCGGATCACCCCGGCCGAGGCGGTGAAGAAGATCCAGATCTACACCAACGAGGCGGCGAACGACGACTCCGTCAAGCACTACCGGCACCAGTGAGAGCACGTCACCAGCGGCCGGCGCGGGCGGCGCGGCCGGGGAACGGAGTCGGTCACCATGCATCACGGTAAGTACCGCTTCATCGCCGGGTTCCTGGCCGGCCCGCTCGCGCTCTACACCGTCTTCGTGATCTGGCCCTTCCTCCAGGCGGTCTACTACTCCTTCACCGACTGGACGGGCCTGAGCCCCGACTTCGCCTTCACGGGGCTGCGCAACTACGAACGGTTGCTGGACGACCAGGTCTTCTGGAAGTCGTTCCAGCACAGCGTGCTCCTCGTGGTGCTGGTGCCGCTGGTGACGATCGCCCTCGCGCTCTTCTTCGCCTTCATGCTCAACGTCGGCGGGCGGCGCCGTCGGGGCGCCGCCGTCACGGGCGTGCGCGGCTCCGCCTTCTACAAGATCGTCTACTTCTTCCCGCAGGTCCTCTCGATCGCCATCGTCGCCCTGCTCTTCCAGTTCGCGTACAACCCGGGCAACGGCGCGATCAACGCCGGGCTGCGGGCCGTCGGCCTGGACTCCGTCCAGCCGGACTGGCTCGGCGATCCCGACTACGCCCTGTGGTCGGTGATGGCGGTGCTCGTCTGGTGCACGGTCGGCTTCTTCGTGGTGCTCTTCTCGGCCGGCATGTCCTCCATCCCCCTCGACTTCTACGAGGCGGCCCTGCTGGACGGCGCGAGCCGCGTCACCACCTTCTTCCGGATCACGCTGCCGCTGCTGTGGGACACGGTGCAGTCCGGGTGGATCTACATGGGCATCCTGGCGCTCGGCGCGGAGGCCTTCGCGGTCGTCCAGATCATGACCGTGGGCGCCAACGGCGGCGGCCCCGACTACTCCACGACCGTGCTGCCGCTGTACGTGTACGTGAAGGCGTTCCGTGACGGACAGGCGGCCTACGCGACGACGATCGGCGTCGCCCTGCTCGTCGTCACCCTGGCCTTCGCGGCCGTGGTGATGCGGCTGGGCCGGCGCGAGCGGCTGGAGTACTGACACCGATGGAGACCACCGACACCCCGCCCCCGCCGGCCCCCGACGCCGTCCCCCGGCACGGCGTCCCCGAGGAGCCGCCGGTACGGAAGACCGGGCCCGGCGGGCGCCGACGGCCCCGGAGGAGCGGCGAGGGGAGGACGCTCAACGCCTTCTCCCACGGCATGCTCGTGCTGTGGGCCTTCATGGTCGCCATGCCGCTGCTGTGGGCGGTGATGACCTCCTTCAAGACCGACCGGGAGATCTTCACCGCACCGTGGAGCCTGCCCGCCTCGCCGCAGTTCGAGAACTGGGCCCGCGCCTGGAGCCAGGCGCACATGAGCGACTACTTCCTCAACACCGTCCTGGTGGTGGGGGGTTCGCTGACCGGCACCATGCTGCTGGGCTCCATGGCCGCCTATGTGCTGGCCCGTTTCGAGTTCCCCGGCAACCGGTTCCTGTACTTCCTCTTCATCGGCGGGATGAGCTTCCCGGTCATCCTCGCCCTGGTGCCGCTGTTCTACGTGCTCAACAACCTCGCCCTGCTCAACACCCTGCACGGGCTGATCCTGACGTACATCGCCTACTCGCTGCCGTTCACCGTCTTCTTCCTCACGGCCTTCTTCCGGACCCTGCCGACGACGGTGGCGGAGGCCGCGCTCATCGACGGGGCCTCGCACGCCCGGACCTTCTTCCAGGTGATGCTGCCGATGGCCCGGCCCGGGCTCATCAGCGTGGGGATCTTCAACTTCCTCGGCCAGTGGAACCAGTACATGCTGCCGACCGTGCTCAACACCGACCCGGAGCGGAAGGTGCTCTCCCAGGGCCTGGTGCAGCTCGCGGTCAGCCAGGGCTACAAGGGCGACTGGTCCGGGCTCTTCGCCGGGCTGGTGATGGCGATGCTGCCGGTCCTCGCGGCGTACATCGTCTTCCAGCGGCAGGTGGTCGCGGGGCTGACGGCCGGGGCGCTGAAGTAGGGCCGTACCCCGGAGCCGTGCCCGTCCGGGCCGCCCGCCCCGCTGTGAGATATCCCGCCACTGGGTGGCTCCGGGCCGGGCCGGCCCGAAAGTCCGGCAAAGGGGGCTTTCTTGGGGTATGCGCAACTTGTGTTCGGATGGTGCATGGCCACTACCGCCGCGACCGCGGGTCCGGGGCCGGGGGGCGCACCGGTGCCCGGGCAGGTCGCACGCGGTACGGGCGGGGGCGCATCGGCTCCCGCCGCGGGTCCAGCTCTTGACGAGATCTGCTCCACGGGCTCAGCTTAGAGTTCACAAGTTGGAGGAACGGCCGGATCACCCTTGCGGGGAGCGGGCCGGGCGGCGGTCGAGCCGCCGTTCCAGGCGGGAGTGGATGATCGTGGAGACTCCGGGATCGCAGTCGTCGCTGCACCGGGCCAACCTGGAGCGGGTCGTGCGCGCGGTGCGCCTGGCCGGCTCCCTCACCCAGGCGGAGATCGCCCGTACCACGGGCCTGTCCGCGGCCACGGTCTCCAATATCGTCCGGGAGCTCAGAGACAGCGGGATCGTGCAGGTCACGCCCACGTCCGCGGGCGGCCGGCGGGCGCGCAGCGTCTCGCTCAGCGGGGACGCGGGGATCGTGGTGGGGGTCGACTTCGGCCACACCCATCTGCGGGTGGCCGTCGGCAACCTCGCCCACCAGGTGCTGGCCGAGGAGGCCGAGCCGCTGGACGTGGACGCCTCCGCGACCCAGGGCTTCGACCGGGCCGAGACCCTGGTGAAGCGGCTCATCGACTCCACCGGCCTCGGCGTGGGCAAGGTCATCGGGGTCGGGCTCGGCGTGCCCGGGCCGATCGACGTCGACAGCGGCGCCCTGGGGTCCACGGCGATCCTGCCGGGCTGGGCCGGCACCAATCCCAAGGAGGAGCTGGCCGCCCGGCTCGGCGTGCCGGTCTCCGTCGACAACGACGCCAACCTCGGCGCCCTCGGCGAGCTGGTCTGGGGCACCGGCCGCGGAGTGAAGGACCTGGCGTACATCAAGGTCGCCGGCGGTGTGGGCGCGGGCCTGGTGATCAACGGTCACATCTACCGCGGCCCGGGCGGTACGGCGGGCGAGATAGGGCACATCACCATCGACGAGTCCGGACCGGTCTGCCGCTGCGGCAACCGGGGCTGCCTGGAGACCTTCACCGCGGCCCGGCACGTCCTGGATCTCCTGCGCACCAGCCACGGCCCGGATCTGACGATCGAGCGGATGGTGCAGCTCGCCCGCGAGGGCGATCCGGGCTGCCGCCGGGTGATCGCCGACGTCGGCCGGTACATCGGCACCGGGGTGGCCAACCTGTGCAATCTCCTCAACCCCAGCCGGGTCGTGCTGGGCGGGGACCTGGCGGAGGCCGGGGAGCTGGTGCTGCTGCCGATCCGGGAGTCCGTGGCGCGTTACGCGATCCCCAGCGCGGCCCGGCGGCTGTCCGTCCTTCCGGGCGCGCTCGGGGGGCGGGCCGAGGTGCTGGGGGCCCTCGCGCTCGTACTCAATGAAATGGGCGATTCGACACTTCTGGACGGATCGGTCGCCACGGCGACCCCCGCCTTCACTAGATAACGGTTGGCGCCGTTGTCATCTCGTTAAGTCTTTACTTCTTGACGGTTACGACCCGGCCGAGTTGACTTCCCCACACCTCGGCCGCAGGGACAGCGGCCTCGTCAGGGAGGTTTCCGTACATGAACAGCACGATGCGCCGTGTCGTCATCGGCACCGCAGCGATCTCGATGGCCCTGTCCGTAGCGGCTTGCGGAGAGGCCGGCAGTGACGCGGCAGACAGCGACAAGAAGTCCATCGGCATTCTTCTGCCGGAGAACAAGACGACCCGGTACGAGACCTTCGACCGGCCGCTGATGGAAAAGAAGATCAAGGCGCTCTGCTCCGACTGCGAGATCTCCTACAACAACGCCAACCAGGAGACCGAGCTGCAGAAGAAGCAGTTCGACGCGCTGATCACCAAGGGTGTCAAGGTGATCATCCTGGACGCGGTGGACGCCACCGCGACCAAGTCCTGGGTGGACGCGGCCGCCAAGAAGGGCGTCAAGGTCGTCGCCTACGACCGCCTCGCCGAGGGCGATGTCTCCGCCTACATCAGCTACGACAACGAGAGGATCGGCGAGCTGCAGGGCGAGGCCGTGCTCCAGGCCCTCGGCGACAAGGCCAAGGACAGCGAGCTCGTGATGATCAACGGCTCGCCGACCGACCCCAACGCCGCGCTGTTCAAGAAGGGCGCGCACACGGCCCTCGACGGCAAGGTCAAGAAGATCGTCTACGAGCAGGACATCCCGGACTGGTCGCCGGACGAGGCCAACAAGAAGATGGCCGCCGCGATCACCACGCTCGGCAAGGACGGCTTCGACGCCGTCTACTCCGCCAACGACGGCATGGCCGGCGGCATCATCACCGCCCTGAAGTCGCGCGGCATCAAGGACGTCCCGGTGGGCGGCCAGGACTCCGAGCTCGCGGGCCTGCAGCGCATCGTGGCCGGCAGCCAGACCTTCACGATCTACAAGGGCATCAAGCCCGAGGCCGAGCGGACCGCCGAGATAGCCGTCGCCCTGCTGAACGGCGAGAGCATCGACGAGTTCACCGAGCACAAGGTCGACAGCAAGAGCAAGAAGGGCATCCCGAGCCAGCTCTTCGACGCCAAGGTCGTGACCAAGGACAACATCAAGGACACCCTGATCGCGGACAAGGTCTACACCGTGGACCAGATCTGCACCACGGAGTTCGAAGCGGCCTGCAAGGACGCCGGACTCCTCTGACCGGGCAGGCGCCCTCCGCGCCACCGGCCCGCCGGACTTGCCCGGCACCCGCCCCCCACTTCACCCCGCTGCCGGGGGCGGGTGCCGGGCAACGGCGGCACCATCCGTCGCTGCTCGCACCACCTTCGCGCCCACAAGGCGCGGCACCCCCCTCCGCCTGTGAAGGCGGCTAAGGAGATGATTCACGTGTCCGCTACGCCCGTGCTGGCGTTGCGCGGGGTCTCCAAGCGGTTCGGCGCCGTACAGGCGCTCACCGACGTCGAACTGGAGATCCATCCGGGCGAGGTCGTCGCCCTGGTCGGCGACAACGGCGCCGGCAAGTCCACCCTGGTCAAGACCATCGCCGGGGTGCACCCCATCGATGAGGGCGTCATCGAGTGGAAGGGCCGCAAGGTCCGGATCGACAAGCCCCACGACTCCCAGGACCTGGGAATCGCCACCGTCTACCAGGACCTGGCGCTCTGCGACAACCTCGACGTCGTCGCCAACCTCTTCCTCGGCAGCGAGCTCCGCCGCGCCGGGGTCATCAACGAGGTCGCGATGGAGAAGCGGGCCCAGCAGCTGCTGGACACCCTCTCCATCCGCATCCCCAGCGTCCGCATCCCCGTCGCCTCCCTCTCCGGCGGCCAGCGCCAGGTGGTGGCCATCGCCCGCGCCCTGGTCGGCGACCCCGAGGTCGTCATCCTGGACGAGCCGACCGCGGCCCTCGGCGTCGAGCAGACCGCGCAGGTGCTCGACCTGGTGGAACGGCTGCGGGAACGCGGCCTCGGCGTCATCCTCATCAGCCACAACATGGCCGATGTGAAGGCCGTCGCCGACCAGGTGGCGGTGCTGCGCCTCGGCCGCAACAACGGGGTCTTCCCGGTCCGGACGACCTCACACGAACAGATCATCGCCGCCATCACGGGCGCCACGGACAACGCCGTGACCCGTCGCCAGGCGCGCACCACGGAGGCAGGACGATGAGCCACACCGTGCAGAAAGGTTCCGCCCAGGGAGCGCCCGCCCCGGCCGGCGCCGTCGACCCCCGGCTGCTCGTCCGCGAGCAGGGACTGAAGGGCTACCTCACCGAGTTCAAGCGCAAGATACGCGGCGGCGAGCTCGGCTCCATACCGGTCGTCCTCGGCCTGGTGGCCATCGGCATCATCTTCCAGTCGCTGGACGAGAGCTTCCTCTCCGCGGGCAGCCTCAGCAACATCAGCGTCTACATCGCCGGCCAGGGCATCATGGCCGTCGGCATCGTCTTCGTCCTGCTGCTCGGCGAGATCGACCTCTCCGTCGGCTCCGTCGCCGGCGTGGGCGCCGCCATCTGGGCGGTGCTGAGCGTCACCAACGGCATGGGGGACCTGCAGTCCGTCCTGATCGCCGTCGCCGCGGGCGCCCTCATCGGCGGCCTCCACGGCTTCTTCTTCGCCAAGGTCGGCGTCCCCGCCTTCGTGGTCACCCTGGCCGGCTTCCTCGGCTGGAGCGGTCTGCAGATCTGGCTGATGGGCTCCGAGGGCAGCATCAACACGCCCTCCGGCAGCATCGTCGAGAACCTGACCAACTACTACTTCTCGGACGTCGCGGCCGCCTACGGCCTGGCCGGCGCGGCCGTCGCCCTCTACTTCCTCGCGATGGTGCTCGACAGCCGCCGCCGGCGTGCCGCGGGGCTGCTGCACCGTCCCTTCGGCGAGGTGCTCTTCCGGGCCGGCCTGCTCGCGGCCGTCGCGTTCGCCGCCGCGTACCAGCTCAACCAGTCCCGCGGCCTGCCGCTGGCGCTGGTGCTCTTCCTCGCCGTGCTGGTGCTCGCCGACTTCATCGTCCGGCGGACGACCTACGGCCGGCAGATCTTCGCGGTCGGCGGCAACGCCGAGGCGGCGCGCCGCGCGGGTATCAACGTGGAGAAGATCCGGATCACGGTCTTCATGATCGCCGGTCTGCTGGCGGCCTTCGGCGGCCTCTTCATCGCCAGCCAGTCGGGCGGCGCGACCAAGAGCCTCGGCGCCGGCAACGTGCTGATGAGCGTGATCGCGGCCGCGGTCATCGGCGGCACCAGCCTCTTCGGCGGACGCGGCAAGATCTGGTCCGCGCTGCTGGGCATGCTGGTCATCCAGTCCATCCAGCAGGGCCTCAACCTGCTCGGCATGGCGAGTGAGATCCAGTACATGATCACCGGCGCGGTGCTCCTCGCCGCCGTCGTGATCGACTCGGTCTCGCGCCGCACCCAGAAGTCGGCGGGCCGCACCTGACCGGCTGCCCGTGCGGACGTGCCCGGTACCGGCCTCGCGGCCGGTGCCGGGCATTCGCGCGTCCGGGCGCCGGGGCGCAGGAGGGCCGGCGGACGGCCCCCGGGGCCCGCGGGGACGGGCCTCCCGCCGCGCGGCCGGGTCCGCGCGGACCGCTCCGGCGGTCCGTGCGGGCCGTCCTCGGCCGCGGCCGGGTCCGCGCCGTCCGAAAGGGAACATTAGACTCAGCGGACCGGCAATGTGCTCGAAAGCAAGACGGCCAAGAGGAGACACAGTGGCAATGGTGCCGCGCGAAGAGCGGGAGCTGCTGTCCCGCATCACCGGACCGCGCGATCTGGACCGGCTGGACCAGGAACAGCTCGCCCGGCTGGCCGGCGAGATCCGGACCTTCCTCGTCGAGGCCGTTTCCAGGACGGGCGGTCACCTCGGACCGAACCTGGGCGTCGTCGAGCTGACGATCGCCCTGCACCGCGCCTTCGAGTCCCCGCGGGACAAGGTGCTCTTCGACACCGGCCACCAGTCCTATGTGCACAAGCTCCTGACGGGGCGTCAGGACTTCTCGAAGCTCCGGGCCAAGGGCGGCCTGTCCGGATACCCCTCCCGGGCCGAGTCCGAGCACGACGTGATCGAGAACAGCCACGCCTCGACGGTGCTGGGCTGGGCCGACGGCCTGGCCAAGGCCAACCAGGTGCTGGGCCGCGAGGACCACGTGGTCGCCGTCATCGGCGACGGCGCCCTGACCGGCGGCATGGCCTGGGAGGCCCTGAACAACATCGCCGCCGCCAAGGACCGCCCCCTGGTCATCGTCGTCAACGACAACGAGCGCTCCTACGCCCCCACCATCGGCGGCCTCGCCGACCACCTCGCCACCCTCCGCGTCACCGACGGCTACGAGCGCTTCCTCGCCCGCGGCAAGGACCTCCTGGAGCGCACCCCGGTCGTCGGCCGCCCGCTGTACGAGACGCTGCACGGCGCCAAGAAGGGCCTCAAGGACTTCATCGCCCCGCAGGGCATGTTCGAGGACCTCGGCCTCAAGTACGTCGGCCCCATCGACGGCCACGACATCGAGGCCCTGGAGTCGGCCCTGGTGCGCGCCAAGCGGTTCGGCGGCCCCGTCATCGTCCACTGCCTCACCGAGAAGGGCCGCGGCTACTCGCCCGCCCTGGAGGACGAGGCCGACCGCTTCCACGCCGTCCCCGTCATCCACCCCGACACGGGCCTGCCGGTCTCCGCCGCCGGCGCCGACTGGACCTCCGTCTTCGGCGAGGAGATGGTGAAGCTCGGCCGGGAGCGGAAGGACATCGTCGCGATCACCGCGGCCATGCTCCAGCCGGTCGGCCTGGAGAAGTTCGCCAAGACCTTCCCCGACCGGGTCTACGACGTGGGCATCGCCGAGCAGCACGGCGCCGTCTCGGCGGCCGGCCTGGCCACCGGCGGCCTGCACCCCGTCTTCGCCGTCTACGCCACCTTCCTCAACCGCGCCTTCGACCAGGTGCTGATGGACGTGGCGCTGCACAAGTGCGGGGTCACCTTCGTCCTCGACCGGGCCGGCGTCACCGGCACCGACGGCGCCTCGCACAACGGCATGTGGGACCTGTCCATCCTCCAGGTCGTGCCCGGCCTGCGGATCGCCGCCCCGCGCGACGCCGACCAGCTCCGCGCCCAGCTCCGCGAGGCCGTCGCCGTCGACGACGCCCCCACCGTCGTGCGCTACTCCAAGGGCGCGGTCGGCCCGGCGGTCGCGGCCGTCCGCCGCATCGGCGGCATGGACGTCCTGCGCGAGCCCGCCGAGGACACGCAGACGCGGGACGGCTCCCAGGCGGACGTCCTGCTCGTCTCCGTCGGCGCGCTCGCCCCGATGTGCCTGGAGATCGCCGGCCTCCTGGACAAGCAGGGCATCTCCGCCACCGTCGTCGACCCCCGCTGGGTCAAGCCCGTGGACGAGCAGCTGCCCGCGCTCGCCGACCGGCACCGGGTCGTCGTCACGGTCGAGGACAACGGCCGCGCCGGCGGCGTCGGCTCGGCGATCGCCCAGGCGCTCCGCGACGCCGGCGTGGACGTGCCGCTGCGCGACTTCGGCATCCCGCAGCGCTTCCTCGACCACGCCTCCCGCAAGGAGGTCCTGGCCGAGATCGGCCTGACGGCGCCCGACATCGCCCGCCAGGTCACCGGGCTGGTGGCGAAGCTCGACGGCCGCTACGACACCGAGCCCGCCGAGGTGGCCGGCGACTGACCCGCCCCGCCCGCCCCACCCCACCTCCGTACGGCCCCGGGCCGGCGGGCGCGCCGTGACGGTCGCGCCGGCCGGCCCGTCTCCGTGCGCGGGCGGCTCCGTCCCCGTTCCCGCGCCCCGCGCTCGTCCGATGGGGTGAATTCCCTTCCGCCCGGCGGTGTAGTGCCCCGCCCGGACGGGGGCACGTGAAGCATGACGCCGACGAGCGAGCGCGTGGAGGTGGACGGTGAGCCAGGGAAAGACGGGAACCCGCGGGCCGGGCGGCGTCCTCCGGACCAAGACGGTCGAACAGTCCATCAGCGACACGGAGGAACCGGACCACCGGCTCAGCAAGTCGCTCTCCGCCTTCGACCTCATGGTCTTCGGCGTGGGCGTCGTCATCGGCACCGGCATCTTCGTGCTCACCGGCGCCGTGGCCAAGGAGACCGCCGGCCCGGCGGTGGCCGTCTCCTTCGCCGTCTCCGGCCTCGTCTGCGCCCTGGCGGCCATCTGCTACGCGGAATTCGCCTCCACCGTGCCCGTGGCCGGTTCCGCGTACACCTTCGCCTACGCCTCGCTCGGCGAGCTGCCCGCCTGGATCATCGGCTGGGACCTGATGCTCGAACTCGCCCTCGGCTGCGCGGTGGTGGCCGTCGGCTGGTCCGGCTACATCCGCTCCCTGCTGGACAACGCCGGCTGGCAGCTGCCGGAGGCCCTCGCCGGCACCAGTGAGCAGACCGGGTTCGCCTTCGACCTGCTGGCCTTCCTGCTGGTGCTGACGCTGACGGCTGTCCTCGTCGCGGGGATGAAGCTGTCCGCGCGCGTCACCTCCGTGATCGTGGCGGTCAAGGTCGCCGTGGTGCTGATCGTGATCGTCGTCGGGGCCTTCTTCATCCGGGCCGAGAACTACGACCCCTTCGTGCCGCCTGCGCGGGACACCGGCTCCGGCGGCGGCGCCGACATCGGGGCGCCGCTGGTCCAGCTGCTCTTCGGCTACACCCCGTCCACCTTCGGCCTGATGGGGATCTTCACCGGCGCCGCCATCGTCTTCTTCGCGTACATCGGCTTCGACATCGTCGCCACCGCCGCCGAGGAGACCCGCAACCCGCAGCGCGACCTGCCCCGCGGCATCCTCGGCACGCTCGCCGTCACCACCGTGCTCTACATCGCCGTCTCCATCGTCGTGACCGGGATGCAGAAGTACACCGAGCTGTCCGTGGACGCCCCGCTCGCCGACGCCTTCAAGGCGACCGGCCACCCCTTCTGGGCCGGGCTGATCAGCTTCGGCGCGGCCGTCGGCCTCACCACCGTCTGCATGATCATGCTGCTCGGCCAGACCCGGGTCTTCTTCGCGATGAGCCGTGACGGGCTGCTGCCCAAGACCTTCTCCCAGGTCCACCCGCGCTTCCGCACGCCCTACCGCTCCACGGTCCTGCTCGGCGTGACCGCGGCCGTCATCGCCGGGTTCACCAGCATCTCGGAGCTCGCCGAACTGGTGAACATCGGCACCCTCTTCGCCTTCGTCGTCACCGCCCTCGGCGTGATCATCCTCCGCCGCACCCGGCCCGACCTGCCGCGCTCCTTCCGCACCCCGCTGGTGCCGCTGCTGCCGGTCGTCTCCGTGCTGGCCTCGGGCTGGCTGATGCTCAACCTCTCCGGCGAGACCTGGCTGCGGTTCGTCGTCTGGATGGCCGCGGGCGCCCTGCTGTACTTCCTCTACGGCCGCCGCCGCAGCCGCCTCCACGGCGGCGCGGACCGGCCCGCGGCCTAGGCTCCCGACGGGCGGCGGCCCCCTGAACCGGGGCTCGCCGTCCGCGGCCCGGCGCGGCAGCCTACGTTAGAGCGCATGCCCGCCGAGTCATCCCCTCCCGTACGCGCCGACGCCCCGTCCCCGCGGGGCGTCCCGCTGCCCGCGCCCCGGAGGCCGGGCGGACCGGACGGGCCGGACGGACCGCCCGCGCACCCGGGCCGGCGGCGGTACTGGGCGCGGCTGCTGCCGCTGCTCGCGGGGATCGTCCTGGTGGCGCGGCTGCCGTCCTTCCTCCGCCCGCTGTGGAACCCGGACGAGGGCTATCTCGCCGTCCAGGCGCGGATGCTCGCCGCGGGCGGATCGCTCTACGAGACGGTCGTCGACCGCAAGCCACCACTGATGCCCTGGCTCTACCAGGGCGCCTTCGCCCTCTTCGGCGACGACTCCCTGTGGCCGCTGCGCGTCCTCGCCGTCCTCGCCCAGCTGCTGACGGCGGTGCTGCTCGCCTCGCTCGCCCGCCGCCGCTGGGGCGACCCGGCCGGGCGCACCGCCGGTGTGCTCTACGCGCTGGTCTCCATCGGCCTCAACCCCGAGGACACCCAGGCGGCCTCCTTCGGCGTCTTCATGCTGCCCGCGACCGCCGCCGCGGTGTGGTCCGCCGACCGCGCCCGGTGGGGCACCGCCGGGCTGATGGTCGCGGCGGCCGCCCTCACCAAGCAGACCGGGGCGGCCGTGCTGCTGCCCGTCCTGTGGCTGCTCTGGCGGCACGGCCTCCCCGGGAAGCGGTGGCGGGCGCTGCTGCGGCTGGCGTGCTGCGCCGCGGCCCCGGTCGCCGCGGCGGCGCTCCGCACCGATCCCCGCGGCTTCCTCTTCTGGACGGTCACGGGCTCCGCCGGCTACGCCTCCCCGGACGGCTCCGCGCTCCACGTCCTGAGCCGCGCGGCGGGCAACGCGGGCCTGCTCGCCGCGGCCTGCGCCGGGCTGCTGGTGCCGCTCGCGGCCGTACTGTGCCGCCGTGCCCTCCGTGCCGGTGCCCTCACCGGGGACCTGTGGGTGTGGACGGTCTCCTCGGCGCTCGCCGTGACCACCGGGTTCCACTTCTTCGGGCACTACTTCCTCCAGCTCATCCCGCCGCTGGTGCTCCTTGGCACGGCGGCGCTGCGGCGGCTGCCCCGGCCGTGGACGCGCGGCGCCGTCCTCGTCTCGGCCGCCTCCTGCCTGGCGTTCGCCGGGTGGGGGGTGCTCGCGCCCAGCGGGGAACTGGACCATGCCCGGCGGCTGGCCGAGCGGGTGGAGCGGCGCACGGACCCGTCCGACCGGGTGCTGTTCTGGGGGATGCACCCCGAGCAGTACTGGTTCGCCGGCCGCCCGCCCGTCACCCGCTACCTGACGGCCGGGCTGCTCACCAACTACAGCGGGGGCCGGGAGGACGGCCGGCAGGTGGGCCCGCGCCACGCCGTGCCGGGGAGCTGGCCGGTCTTCCGGCGCGAACTCGCGTCCGCACCACCGGAGGTGATCGTGGACGACTCCCGGGGCAAGCCGTACGGCCCCGTCCGCGTCCCGGAACTCCGCGAGCTGCTGCGCGAGCGCTACGAGTCGGTGGAGCGGGTGGACGGGGCGGTGCTGTACGTGCTGCGCGGGGACGCCGCGGGCGGCGCGGGCGGTGGCGCGGGCGGCTGAGCGCCGGGGCGCCGGCCCCGGCCGGCGGGAGCGCGGGCGACGGCCGGTGCCGTGCGGCGTCGCCGCCGTGTGACGGCGGTCAGGTGCGGCGCGCCGCCCACACGGTGCGTGTCGTGCGGACGGCGAGGTCGCCGCGGCGCAGGACGCTGCCCGGTCCGGCGGTGTCGAGCAGACGGTCGAGGGCGGCGACGTCCTCGGCCTCCAGGGCATCGGCGGCACTGTCGCGCAGGCGGCCGAGGACACTGAGCGCGTAGGGGCCGACCGCCTCGTTGCCGGAACTCTCCACGTGCACGGTCATGGTGCGTTCCCCCTCGACGGTGAAGCCGGCGGCGGTCAGCCGGGGGCCCCAGTCGGCGCCGAGGTGCGGCATGTGCTCGGCACGGCGGTGCGCGACGGCGGCGTGGCAGCGCTCCTCCAGGCCGGGCCGGTCCTCGGGGGCGTCCTCGGGCAGGAAACGGGGGAAGCTGTCGACCTCGACGAGGGCGAACAGCCCTCCTGGCGCGAGCAGGTCATGGACGGTGCTCAGGGTGCGGTCGGGGTCGGCCACGTGGTGCAGCGACGCCGACGCCCACACCAGGTCGGGCCGGCCGAGGCCGGGCCAGTCCGCGTCGAGATCGGCCCGCACGGTGCGCACCCGGCCGGCCACCCCGTCCGCCTCGGCCCTCTCCCGCAGGCGGTGCAGGTGGGGGGCCGACGCGTCGACGGCGGTCACGGCCGCCCCGGGGAAGCGCGTGAACAGGGCGAAGGTGCCGGCCCCGGTTCCGCACCCCAGGTCCACCACGTGGCGGGGTTCCGTGGTGACGGGCAGCCACGCGGTGACGGAGGCCAGGTGCCCGGCGAGCACGGCCGCCTCCAGATCGAGGAAGTCCGCCATGTCGTCGGCGTCCGGCTCGTGCGGGGAAGGGCCGTTGGCGTGGTCGTGGGCTGTGTGTGCCGAGGTGTGGGTCATGACAGCGATGCTGGACCCGTCATGCCGTATCGGCACCATGGATCCCGGAGTGCGCAAGACGATGGCCGCAAGAACTGCCGGACGCGCAAGCGGCTCGCCCGCGCCCCGCGCCCCTCGTCCGCGCCCCGGTGCCGCGCTTCCGCGCCGTGGTCCGCCCGGTGCGTCACGGGACGGGCCGGCCGCCGTCGCCCGTGTCCTCGCCGCGCTGGTGGCCGCGGCGGGCGTCGCGGTCGAAGATGCCCAGGATCTCGCACGGTCCGCCCTCGGCGCCGAGGGCGTGCGGGAGCATCGTGGGGAACTCGGCGGCCTGGTCGGTCTCGACGCGGAAGCGCCGGTTGCCCAGCATCAGGACCGCGGTGCCGGAGAGGACGACCAGCCACTCGCGGCCGGGGTGGGCACGCATCCGGGCAGGGTTGTCCGGCGGCGGGTTCGTCAGGCGCTGGCGCACGACGATCACCCCGGGGTCGGCCTTGACGGGCCAGCGCTTCTGCCCGTGGGCGCTGTCGATCACCGGGTTGGTCACGACGTCCTCGGTGGCGGTCGCGACGAGCTGGTCGACGGAGGTGTCCAGGGCTCGCGCGAGGGTGACGAGCTGGTCCAGGGCGAGACGGCGCTGCCCGTTCTCGATGCGGGAGAGGGTGGACTGGCTGACCCGGGCGCGCGTGGCCAGATCCTCCAGGGACCAGCCCTGGGCGACGCGCAGCGCGCGGATCCGCTTGCGCACCAGGCTCTCCAACTCGCCTTCATTTTGCGTCATGAGCAACATGGTATGCCGCAGTGGCAACAGGTGCCTACCGTCGTCCGTGCAGGGCCCCGCAACGAGCGGGACCCGTGGAGGAGAGGGACGACGCCATGCCTGGGACCACCGTCGCGCACGCGACCGACAAGCTGCCGGACGAGACCGTCGACGCCGTGGTGATCGGCGGGGGAGCGGCGGGCCTGAACGGCGCGCTGATGCTCGCCCGCTCGCGCCGTTCAGTGGTCGTGATCGACAGCGGCACCCCGCGCAACGCCCCGGCCGAGGGCGTCCACGGACTGCTCGGCCTGGACGGCACACCGCCCGCCGAGCTGCTGCGGAGAGGCCGCGAAGAGGTGCGCCGCTACGGCGGCCTGGTCGTGACCGGCGACGTGGTCTCCGCCCGTCCCGCCGCGCCGTCCGCCGGGGGCGACCCGCGCTTCGCCGTCACCCTGGCGGGCGGCGGGACCCTGCGGGCGCGCCGCCTGCTGGTCGCCACCGGACTGCGGGACGTCCTGCCGGACGTTCCCGGGCTGGCCGGGCACTGGGGACGCGGCGTGGTGCACTGCCCCTACTGCCACGGCTGGGAGGTGCGCGACGAGCCCATCGGGATCCTGGCGGCCGGCCCGGCCTCCGTCCACCACGCGCTGCTGTTCCGCCAGTTGACCGACGACCTGGTCTACTTCACCCGCGGCACCGAGCTGGACGAGGGCACCCGCGCCCGCCTCGCCGCCCGCGGCGTGCGCGTCGTCGGCACCCCGGTGACCGAGGTCGTGACCGGTGAGGACGGGGGCATCGCGGGCGTACGCCTGAGCGACGGACAGATCGTGCCGCGGCGGGTTCTCGCGGTGGTGACCACCCTGCTGGCCCGCACCGAGGGCTTGGAGGAACTGGCGCTGCCGACGCGGGAGCTGCCCGGCGGAATGGGCCGCCACGTCGCCGGCGGCACGGCCGGCGCCACCGAGGTGCCGGGCGTGTGGGTGGCCGGCAACGCCACCGAGCCGATGGCGCAGGTCGGTGCCTCAGCCGCGGCCGGCGCCCTAGCCGGGGCGCACATGAACGCCGACCTGGCCACCGCCGACACCGAGGCGGCCCTCGCCACCGCGCAGCGCGTCAGCCACGCCTGAGCGGCCGC
This sequence comes from Streptomyces sp. S07_1.15, assembly GCF_020739505.1. Lineage (NCBI taxonomy): Bacteria > Bacillati > Actinomycetota > Actinomycetes > Kitasatosporales > Streptomycetaceae > Streptomyces > Streptomyces sp. S07_1.15. The sequence goes on along the minus strand of NZ_JAJBZK010000001.1, from coordinate 1,524,304 downwards.
GCACGCTCCGGCCCCGGGGGCCCGCGGCACGACGCCCGAAAGCGTCTCGCGGGGCCGGCTCCCGGCCCGTTCCCCGGGGCCCGCCCGCTGTCCCGGCGCCGATGCGCGCGAGCCCGGGCAACGGGACGAGGAATCCGGGTGGAAGAACCGGACCCCGCCGGGACCCTCGTCCGGACGGCGGAGACACCTACGCGCCGGGGGTGTCCCCCCGGATGCGGCCGTCCGCCTCCCGCGCTTCCGTGGTTCCCGGAGGCCGCTCCGGTTCCGTCCCGGCGCCCCGTCCGGTGCTGCCGCCCGCCCCCGGGCGGACGGTACGCGGGCCCGCGCAGACCGCGCCCAGGGCGGTGACCCGGCGGCGCAGTTCCCGGTCCGCCGTCACCACCAGGCAGGGCCGTCCGGAGGACGCCGGGGCCTCCTCGCCGACCAGCTCCACGATCCGGTCGTCCCCGCTGCCGGGGGCCGACTCCACCCGCACTTCCGGCACCGACGGCAGGCCACGGGCCGCGCCCTCCACGACGAGCACCACCTCCAGGGGCGGCTCGGCCGTCCACGGCGGCAGGCCCGCCGCCTCCGGCAGACCGTCCCGCCCGTACCCGGCCAGCGCGTCGCGCAGCCGCCCGGCGGCGGCCCGGCGGTCGCGCCACCAGCCGTCCGGTACGGATCCGACGACGTTGGCGGCGTCCACGACGACCAGTGCGGGAGTCATGCCCCCAGTGTGGCGCGGTGCCCGCCCGTGCGGCGGACCCGGGCGGGGGACGGAGCCGGGCGGGGGACGGAGCCGGGCCCGGGCGGAGCCCCACCGCCGGTCTCCCGGGTTGTCCACAGGCGCCGCGGCGGCCCCTGCCGTCCTCGTAGACTGCCCGGATGACCGCCCTCGACGACACCACCGGCACCGGCGACCCCATCCGTCCCGACAGCGGCGACGACGGCAGCGAGGCGCTGCGCGTCCTGCGCAAGGTCTTCGGCTACGACTCCTTCCGGGGACCGCAGCAGGAGATCATCGACCATGTGGTCGGGGGCGGCGACGCCCTCGTGCTGATGCCGACCGGCGGCGGGAAGTCGCTCTGCTACCAGATCCCCGCGCTGGTGCGGCCGGGCACCGGGGTCGTCGTCTCACCGCTGATCGCCCTGATGCAGGACCAGGTGGACGCCCTCCGGGCCCTCGGGGTGCAGGCCGGGTTCCTCAACTCCACGCAGGACCTGGACGAGCGGCGCCTGGTCGAGGCCGAGTTCCTCGCGGGCGAGCTCGACCTGCTCTATCTGGCCCCGGAGCGGCTGCGCGGCGAGGCCACCATGAGCCTGCTCGACCGCGGCACCGTCTCCCTCTTCGCCATCGACGAGGCGCACTGCGTCGCCCAGTGGGGCCACGACTTCCGCCCCGACTACCTCGCGCTCTCCGCCCTGCACGAGCGCTGGCCGGACGTGCCGCGCATCGCGCTCACCGCGACGGCCACCGAGGCCACCCACGGCGAAATCGCGGACCGGCTGAGCCTCCGCGGTGCCCGGCACTTCGTCGCGAGCTTCGACCGCCCCAACATCCAGTACCGCATCGCGCCCAAGAACGACCCGAAGAAGCAGCTGCTGCAGCTGCTGCGCACCGAGCACCCCGGTGACGCGGGCATCGTGTACTGCCTCTCCCGGGCCTCCGTGGAGAAGACCGCCGAGTTCCTCGTGCGCAACGGCATCGAGGCCGTGCCGTACCACGCCGGGCTCGACGCCGGGGTCCGGGCGGCCAACCAGGCGCGCTTCCTGCGGGAGGACGGCGTGGTGGTGGTCGCCACCATCGCCTTCGGCATGGGCATCGACAAGCCCGATGTGCGCTTCGTGGCCCATCTCGACCTGCCCAAGTCCGTCGAGGGGTACTACCAGGAGACGGGCCGCGCCGGCCGGGACGGCCTGCCGTCCACCGCCTGGCTCGCCTACGGCCTCCAGGACGTCGTCCAGCAGCGCAAGATGATCGAGACCTCCGAGGGCGACGAGGCGCACCGCCGGATGCTGCGCGCCCACGTCGACGCGATGCTCGCGCTCTGCGAGACGGCCGGGTGCCGCCGCGTCTTCCTGCTGGACTACTTCGGCGAGAAGAGCGGCGCCTGCGGCAACTGCGACACCTGCCTCACCCCGCCCGAGTCCCTGGACGGCACGGTCCCGGCCCAGAAGGTGCTGTCCACCGTCGTCCGGCTGCAGCGGGAGCGGCGGCAGAAGTTCGGCGCCGGCCAGATCGTGGACATCCTGCTCGGCCGGAAGACGGCCAAGGTCATCCAGCACGACCACGACACCCTGTCCGTGTTCGGCATCGGCACCGAGCTGAGCGAGGCCGAATGGCGGGGCGTGGTACGCCAGTTGCTCGCCCAGGGTCTGCTCGCCGTCGAGGGCGACTACGGCACGCTCGTCCTGACCGGCAGCAGCGCGGAGGTGCTGGGCGGGCGGCGCGAGGTCCGGCTGCGGCGGGAACCGGAGCGCCCGGCGGCCAAGGCGGCGAAGAGCCCGTCCTCCGGGCGGCGGGCCGCCGCCGCGCCCGCGGATCTGCCGGAGGAGGCGGTGCCGGTGTTCGAGCGGCTGCGCGCCTGGCGGGCCGCCACGGCCAAGGAGCAGGGCGTGCCCGCGTACGTCATCTTCCACGACGCGACGCTGCGCGCCATCGCGACCGCGGCTCCGGGGAGCCCGGCCGAGCTGGGCACGGTGAGCGGGGTCGGCGAGAACAAGCTGGCCAAGTACGGGCAGCAGATCCTGGACCTGCTCGCCGACGGCCCGGGGACGGCCCCGGAGGCCGCCGAGGGCGCCGCACCGGCGGCGGGGGCACCGGCAGCGGCGCCCGCCCCGGCAGCTCCGGCCCCTGCCCCGGCCGCTTCCGGGGCGCCCGCCGCGGAGGCCCCGCAGGCATCGTCCGGTGACGACCCGCCCGGCTTCTGGGACGAGGAGCCCCCGGAGGAGTACGACTACTGACCGGCCGGCTCCGGCACGGCCGCGCCGGTCCGCAGGGCCTTCCACAGCTCGTCCGCCCGGGGCTGTACGGGCACCACGCGGTTGGGGTCCCGCCGGTCGGGGACGACGGGCAGCGTGATCGTCTCCATGGCGGCCGGGTCGATGCCCTGGAGGCTCCGGCCGAAGTCCGCGAGGCCGGTCAGGGAGCCGATGGCGGTGTCCGTGGTGAGGGAGGCGGTCGCCGCGTCCGCGACCTTGTAGAGCTTGGCGGGGCTGGTCAGGATCTCCTGCTGCTTGATCTCGGTGAGCAGCGCCATCAGGAACTGCTGCTGCAGCCCGATGCGCCCGAGGTCGCTGCCGTCCCCGACGCCGTACCGGGTACGGACGAACCGCAGCGCCTCCTCACCGTCCAGCCGGTGGGTGCCCGCGTCGAGCCGGAGGCCGGTCGCCCTGTCGTCGATGGCGCGGTCGGTGGTGACGGTGACTCCGCCCAGCGCGTCCACGAGGTCCCGGAATCCGGCGAAGTCGATCTCCACATAATGGTCCATGCGGATCCCGGACATCCGCTCGACCGTCTTCACCACACAGGCCGGACCGGCTTGCGCGTAGACCGAGTTGAACATCACGCGGCGCGCCCCGGGGAGGGGCCGGCCCGCGGAGGTCTCGCACGCGGGGCGGTTCACCAGGGTGTCGCGGGGGATGCTCACCGCCGTGGCCCGGTTCCGCCCCTCGGGTATGTGGACGACGAGAGCGGTGTCGGAGCGGGCTCCGGGGGCCTTGCCCGCGTCGAGGGCGGCGTTGTCCCCGGCCCGTGAGTCCGAGCCGAGGACCAGGATGTTGCGGCCGCTCGTCGGCAGCTTCTCCGGGCGGTCGTCACCGAGCGCCTTGTCGATGTCGACGTTCGCCAGATTCGCGTCGAGGCCCCGGTACAGCCACCAGGCGGTGCCGCCCAGGCCCAGCAGAAGGGCCAGCAGCACCAGCGGGACGAGGACGGCCGGACGGAGGCGGCGCCCTGCTTTCCGCCCGCGCTCCGGTTCCTCCCCGGCGCCGGTCCGGTCCGTTCCGTCCGCGTCCTGCGGGCCGGTGTCCGTGGTGGTGTGCGGCATGGCCGGGTGCTCCTCCGATGCGACGCCCGTGGGACGGGGCGGTGGGTCGGGTGGGGGGAGGCGGCCGGCCCGGGGTGAATGGTGCTGGTGCTGGGCAGCATATGCGCAACTCCCGCCCCATGAGCCCCAGTTCTCCCGCCCGGCCGCCCGCTCGGCCGGGCAGGGCCCGCGCCAGCCGGGGGGCAGCCGCGCAGTCCGGACGGTCCGCCGGCCCCCGGCGAGCCGGCCGGCGCACCCGGGGCGGCGGCCGGTACGGCGAACGGGCCGGGCAGGAGGGGATCCTCCTGCCCGGCCCGCCGCTCACACACCGTGGCGCGTCACCGCGTCACCGCGTCCGCGTCACTCCGTCACTGGGGAACGCTGGCGACGCCCGGGGCCAGGAACCGCTTGCCGTTGACCCGCTCCGAGACGCCCTCCCGGTCCAGGTACGGCGTGATGCCGCCCAGGTGGAAGGGCCAGCCGGCGCCGGTGATCAGGCAGAGGTCGATGTCCTGCGCCTCGGCGACGACACCCTCCTCCAGCATCAGGCCGATCTCCTGCGCGACGGCGTCCAGCACCCGGTCGCGGACCTGCTCCTCGGTGAGGACGGTGTCGCCCTGCTGCAGCAGCGCGGCGACCTCCGGGTCCAGCTCCGGCTTGCCGGAGTCGTAGACGTAGAAGCCGCGCTTGCCCGCCTTGACGACGGCGGCCAGGTTCGCGGAGACGGTGAACCGCTCCGGGAAGGCGCGGTTCAGCGTCTCGGAGACGTGCAGGCCGATGGCCGGGCCGACCAGCTCCAGCAGCACCAGCGGGGACATCGGCAGACCGAGCGGCTCGATGGCCTTCTCCGCGGTCTCGACCGGGGTGCCCTCGTCGATGACGTTCTGGATCTCGCCCATGAAGCGGGTGAGGATGCGGTTGACGACGAACGCGGGGGCGTCCTTCACCAGCACCGCGGTCTTCTTCAGCTTCTTGGCGACGGCGAAGGCCGTGGCCAGCGAGGCGTCGTCGGTGCGCTCGCCGCGGACGATCTCCAGCAGCGGCAGCACGGCGACCGGGTTGAAGAAGTGGAAGCCGACGACCCGCTCCGGGTGCTTCAGCTTCGACGCCATCTCGCTGACGGACAGCGAGGAGGTGTTGGTGGCGAGGATCGCCGTCTCCGGGACGACCGCCTCGACCTCGGCGAACACCTGCTGCTTGACGCCCATCTCCTCGAAGACGGCCTCGATGATGAAGTCCGCGTCACCGAAGGCGGCGGCCTTGTCGAGGGAGCCGGTGACCAGGGCCTTGAGGCGGTTCGCCTTGTCCTGGTTGACGCGGCCCTTGAGCAGCAGCTTGTCGATCTCCTCGTGGACGTAGCCCACGCCCTTGTCGACCCGCGCCTGGTCGATGTCGGTCAGTACGACCGGCACCTCCAGACGGCGGGCGAACAGCAGCGCCAGCTGCGAGGCCATCAGGCCCGCGCCGACCACGCCGACCTTGGAGACCGGGCGGGCCAGCGACTTGTCCGGGGCGCCGGCCGGGCGCTTGGCGCGCTTCTGCACCAGGTTGAAGGCGTAGATGCCGCTGCGCAGCTCGCCGCCCATGATCAGGTCGGCGAGGGCCTCGTCCTCGGCGTCGAAGCCGGCGCCCAGGTCGCCGTTCTTGACCTGGGCGATGATGTCCAGCGCGCGGTACGCGGCCGGGGCCGCGCCGTGCACCTTGCCGTCGGCGAACGCCTTGCCGCGCGCGACGGCCTGGTCCCACGCCTCGCCGCGGTCGACGTCCGGCCGGATGACCTCCAGCTGCCCGTTGAGCACGGACGCGGTCCAGATCAGCGACTGCTCCAGGAAGTCCGCGCCCTCGAAGATCGCGTCGGCGATCCCGAGCTCGTAGACCTGCTTGCCCTTGAGCTGCTTGTTCTGGTTGAGCGAGTTCTCGATGATCACCTTGACCGCGCGGTCGGCGCCGATGAGGTTCGGCAGCAGCGCGCAGCCGCCCCAGCCGGGGACCAGCCCGAGGAAGACCTCGGGGAGGGAGAAGGCAGGGATGGCGGTGGAGACGGTGCGGTAGGAGCAGTGCAGACCGATCTCGACACCGCCGCCCATCGAGGCGCCGTTGTAGTAGGCGAAGGTCGGCACGGAGAGGCCGGAGAGCCGCTTGAAGACGTCGTGGCCGCCCTTGCCGATGGCGAGCCCGTCCTCCCGGCGCTTCAGCAGCTCGACGCCCTTGAGGTCGGCGCCGACGGCGAAGATGAACGGCTTGCCGGTGACACCGACGCCCTTGATCTCGCCCGCGGCGGCCTCCTTCTCGACCTGGTCGAGGGCGGCGTTGAGGTTCGCCAGCGACTGCGGGCCGATGGTGGTCGGCTTGGTGTGGTCCAGGCCGTTGTCCAGGGTGATGAGCGCGAAGCGCCCGGCGCCCTGGGGGAGGTCGAGGTGGCGCACGTGCGCCTGCGTCACGACCTCGTCGGGGAACAGCTCGGCCGCTCCCTTGAGCAGTTCAGCGGTCGTGCTCACTTGTTGCCTCCGTCGAAGTGCGGGTTCTCCCAGATCACGGTGCCGCCCATGCCGAAGCCGACGCACATGGTGGTCAGGCCGTAGCGGACGTGCGGCTGCTGCTCGAACTGGCGGGCGAGCTGCGTCATCAGCCGGACGCCGGAGGAGGCCAGTGGGTGGCCGAACGCGATGGCGCCGCCGTACTGGTTGACGCGCGGGTCGTCGTCCGCGATGCCGTAGTGGTCCAGGAGCGAGAGCACCTGCACCGCGAAGGCCTCGTTGATCTCGAACAGGCCGATGTCGCCGATCGACAGCCCGGCCTTGGCCAGCGCCTTCTCCGTGGCGGGCACCGGCCCGATGCCCATGACCTCGGGCTCCACGCCCGCGAAGGAGTACGACACCATGCGCATCTTGACCGGCAGGCCCAGCTCGCGCGCGACGTCCTCGGCGGCGATCACCGAGGCGGTGGCACCGTCGTTGAGACCGGCGGCGTTGCCCGCGGTCACCCGGCCGTGCGGGCGGAACGGGGTCTTCAGTCCGGCCAGCATCTCGACGGTCGTGCCCGGCCGCATCGGCTCGTCCGCGGTCGCCAGGCCCCAGCCGGTCTCGCCGGCCTCGGCGTTGGTGCGGCGGACGGAGACGGGCACCAGGTCGGCCTGGATGTTGCCGTCGGCGTAGGCCTTGGCGGCCTTCTCCTGGCTGCGGGCCGCGTACTCGTCGGCGCGCTGCTTGGTGATGTGCGGCAGCCGGTCGTGCAGGTTCTCGGCCGTCATGCCCATGAACATGGCGGACTGGTCGACGATCTTCTCGGAGACGAAGCGCGGGTTGGGGTCCACGCCCTCACCCATCGGGTGGCGGCCCATGTGCTCGACACCGCCCGCGATCGCGATGTCGTACCCGCCGAAGGCGATGCCGCCGGCGGTGGTGGTGACGGCGGTCATCGCACCGGCGCACATCCGGTCGATCGAGTAGCCCGGCACCGACTGGGGCAGCCCGGACAGCAGGGCGGCGGTGCGGCCGAGGGTCAGGCCCTGGTCGCCGATCTGGGTGGTGGCGGCGAGGGCGACCTCGTCGACGCGCTCCGGCGGCAGGTCCGGGTTGCGGCGCAGCAGCTCCCGGATGCACTTGACGACGAGATCGTCGGCCCGGGTCTCGTGGTAGATGCCCTTCGGGCCCGCCTTGCCGAACGGGGTGCGGACGCCGTCGACGAAGACGACATCCCTAGCGGTACGAGGCACGTTGGCTCTCCTCCTGATGCGTAACGGGCACTGCGGGGCTGCCTGCGACAGCGGCTCACACCGCCGTGCGGGGACGGCGGACTCCCGCCATGCTACTTGCGGGTAACCAGGCTGCCCACCCCTGCCCGCCGGAGCGGCGGAGATCACACGCCGGACGCCGCCCCCGCGCGCGGATCCCCGGCCCCGTACGGGCCGGAGATTGCCACCCGGAAGGCCCTGAAGCCCGGCGCGGACCCGGGTGCTCCGGTCCGGCGCCCGGACCCGGAGGCCCTACTCCGCCGGAGTGGCCGACAGGGCGCCCGCCAGCAGCGGCGCGGTCAGCTCGATCTGCCAGGGCCGGGCGCCGTGCCCCGCGAGCGTCTCGGCGACCGCCTCCGGGCTCTGCTCGGCCGGCGGCTCCCAGCAGAGCCGGCGGACCGTGTCGGGGGTGATCAGGTTCTCCTGCGGGAGGTTCAGGCTCTCCGCGAGCGCGGTCACCGCCGCCCGCGCCGCCGACAGCCGCGTCGCGGCGGCCGGGTCCTTGTCCGCCCAGGAGCGGGGCGGCGGCGGTCCGGTCACGGCCTGTCCGGGCTGCGGCAGTTCCGCGTCGGGAAGCGCGCGGGCCCGGTCGACGGCGGCCTGCCACTGCTCCAGCTGCTTGCGGCCCATCCGGTGCCCGAAGCCCGGGAGGGCGGCCAGCGCCTGCGCGTTCTGCGGCAGGGCGAGGGCGGCCTCGACGATGGCGGTGTCGCTCAGCACCTTGCCGGGCGACACGTCACGGCGCTGAGCGATCCGGTCGCGGGCCGTCCACAGCTCCCGGACGACCGCCATCTGGCGGCGCCGCCGGACCTTGTGCATACCGGAGGTGCGGCGCCAGGGGTCCTTGCGCGGCGGCGGCGGGGGCGCGGCGGCGATGGCGCCGAACTCCTGGTGCGCCCAGCCGAGCTTGCCCTGCCGGTCGAGCTCCTCCTCCAGCGCGTCCCGCAGATCCACCAGCAGCTCGACGTCGAGCGCGGCGTACCGCAGCCAGGGCTCGGGGAGCGGGCGGGTCGACCAGTCGACGGCCGAGTGGCCCTTCTCCAGGGCGAAGCCGAGCACCTTCTCCACCATGGCGCCGAGGCCCACGCGGGCGAAGCCGGCGAGGCGCCCGGCCAGCTCGGTGTCGAACAGCCGGGCCGGCCGCATGCCTATCTCCCGCAGGCAGGGAAGGTCCTGGCTGGCGGCGTGCAGCACCCATTCGGTGTCGGCGAGGGCGTCGCCGAGCACGGAGAGGTCGGGGCAGCCGACCGGGTCGATCAGGGCGCTGCCGGCGCCCTCGCGGCGCAGCTGGACGAGGTAGGCGCGCTGGCCGTAGCGGTAGCCCGAGGCGCGCTCGGCGTCGACGGCGACGGGGCCGGTGCCCGCGGCGAAGGCGGCCGCCACCCGCTCCAGCTCTCCGGGGTCGGCCGTCACCGGGGGGATGCCCTCACGGGGATCCAGTAGCGGAACCGGCGCGCTGTGGACGGCAACATCCGGGGGAGCGCCCCCGGGAATGCGCAGTGTGCGGTCTTCTGCGGTCTCTTGGGCGTCGGTCACCGGACCAGGGTATCCATGAGTGGCCGACGCCCGCCGACGGAACGTTCCGTCGGCGGGCGTGAGCAGGCCGGGTGGCGGGGTGCGGAGGGGGGTCAGTGGATGATGCCGGTGCGCAGGGCGACGGCCACCATGCCGGCGCGGTCGCCGGTGCCCAGCTTGCGCGCGATCCGGGCGAGGTGGCTCTTGACGGTCAGGGCCGAGAGCCCCATGGACACGCCGATCGCCTTGTTGGACTGGCCCTCGGCGACGAGCCGGAGCACCTCGACCTCGCGGCCGGACAGTTCCCGGTAGCCGCCCGGGTGACCGGGGGCGCCCGGCGGGCGGCGGTGCATCCGGGCCGCCGCCGCGCCGACGGGCACGGCGCCGGGGCGCCCGGGGATGCCGAGGTTGGTGCGGGTGCCGGTGACGACGTAACCCTTGACGCCGCCGGCGAGGGCGTTGCGGACGGCGCCGATGTCGTCGGCGGCGGAGAGGGCGAGGCCGTTGGGCCAGCCCGCGGCGCGGGTCTCGGAGAGCAGGGTGAGACCGGAGCCGTCGGGGAGGTGGACGTCGGCGACGCAGATGTCGCGGGGGTTGGCGACCCGCGGGCGGGCCTCCGCGATCGAGGAGGCCTCGATGACGTCCCGGACTCCGAGCGCCCAGAGGTGACGGGTGACGGTGGAGCGGACACGGGGGTCGGCGACGACGACCATGGCCGTCGGCTTGTTCGGACGGTAGGCGACCAGGCTTGCGGGCTGCTCGAGAAGAACGGACACCAGGCCTCCTGCTGGGGGAGTGCGGGGGAAGGGCTCGATATGGGGGGTGAGCCGGGGGCTGCGTCCCGTGGGGGACACCTGGTCCTTCGGCAGCATTCGGGGGAGTCTTTAGCGAATGATCACGATTTAGTGAGTAACAATTCGGGCAATTCGGACGATTGCTCGATCGCGGGACGGCCCGGGAGCGGGCGCCCCGGGCGGTGTCCCGCACGGGACGTGCGGCGTTTCCGAGCCCTGTGCGCCGGGCCCTGTGTGGTGCCGGCCCTGTGCGCGCCGGGCCCGGAGAGGGCGCCGGCCGGGGCGGGGTGCGAGCCGGGGCGGCCGACGCGGCCGGGGTGCGGCAGGGGCACGGGAGACGAGGAGAGCGGAGCCGCCGGGGCGGCCCGGTGCGGTGCCGGGGTCCCCGGACGAGCGCTGCCCGGGTGCGCCGCCCGGGACAGCGGCCGGGCTTCGGCCGGGCGCGGCTCAGCGGGCGCGCGGGCCCCGGCGCTGCGGGAGGGTGACCACGGCCGCGTCCACGCCGCCCGTCGGGGGCAGGCCGCCGATCTGGCAGAGCAGCTCGCACCAGGCGGTGAGGTGCGCGGCCGTGTCCGGTACGCCCTCGCGGCCCTCGCGCGGGGTCCAGGAGGCGCGGATCTCGATCTGGGTGGCCGGGGGGCGGTCGCCGAGGCCGCCGAAGTAGTGCGAGCCCGCGAGGGTCACGGTCCCGCTCAGTTCCTCGTGGGCGACGCCCCGGGCCTCGAACGCGCCGGTCAGCCAGGACCAGCACACCTCGGGGAGCAGCGGGTCGCCGGCCATCTCCGGCTCCAGCTCCGCCCGGACCAGGGTCACCAGACGGAAGGTGCCCTGCCAGGCGTCGTGCCCGGCCGGGTCGTGCAGCAGGATCAGACGGCCGTCGGCGAGGTCCTCGTCCTCCTGGACGACCGCCGCCTCCAGCGCGTACGCGTGCGGGGCGAGCCGGGCCGGGGCGCGGGTCACCGCGACCTCCAGCTCGGGACGCAGGCGGGCGCCGCGCAGCCCTTCGACCGCGCTGAGGAACGCGGCCGGCGCCTCGTCCCCGCCCCCGTTGTCCGGACCGTCCGCAAGATGTCCCTGAGCCGCAGCCATGCCGGGAAGACTAGGCGGAACGGGCCCCGCAGCCACGGAGGACACCCGGGTGGGGGGAAAGGCGGGCGGGCGGATCCGCGCGGGTGCCCGCGTGCGAAGATTCGGGGGTGAGTGCCAACGACGTTCCCCAAGCTCTCCGCTCGGTCCGAGCGGGCGAGATCCCCTCCCGGACTCTCCGTTCCGCCGCAGCCGGGGAGGCCCGATGACGAGCCCGCAGCAGAGCGGCAGGACCGCCGGCTCGGCCTTTCTGCGGGCCTGCCGGCGCGAGCCGGTCCCGCACACCCCCGTCTGGTTCATGCGCCAGGCCGGGCGGTCGCTGCCGGAGTACCTCAAGGTCCGCGAGGGCATCGCGATGCTCGACTCCTGCATGCGGCCGGACCTGGTCACCGAGATCACCCTCCAGCCCGTCCGCCGGCACAAGGTCGACGCGGCCATCTACTTCAGCGACATCGTCGTGCCGCTCAAGGCCATCGGCATCGACCTCGACATCAAGCCGGGGGTCGGCCCGGTCGTCGAGCGGCCGGTCCGGACCCGCGCCGACCTGGAGCGGCTGCGCCCGCTGGAGCCGGACGACGTCAAGTACGTGACCGAGGCCGTCGGCATGCTCACCGGCGAACTCGGCGACACCCCGCTGATCGGCTTCGCCGGGGCCCCGTTCACGCTGGCGAGCTACCTCGTGGAGGGCGGCCCGTCCCGCAACCACGAGCACACCAAGGCGCTCATGTACGGCGACCCGGAGCTCTGGGCCGATCTGCTGGACCGGCTCGCGGACATCACCGCCGCCTTCCTCGACGTGCAGATCGAGGCGGGGGCCTCGGCCGTGCAGCTCTTCGACTCCTGGGTGGGCGCGCTCGCCCCCGCCGACTACCGGCGCTCGGTGATGCCCGCCTCCGCCAAGGTGTTCGACGCGGTCGCCCGGCACGGTGTGCCGCGGATCCACTTCGGTGTGGGCACCGGCGAACTGCTCGGGCTGATGGGCGAGGCCGGCGCCGACGTGGTGGGCGTCGACTGGCGGGTGCCGATGGACGAGGCCGCGCGGCGGGTCGGTCCCGGCAAGGCCCTGCAGGGCAACCTCGACCCGGCGGTGCTGTTCGCGCCGCGGGAGGTCGTGGAGACCAAGGCCGGCGAGGTGCTGGAGGCGGCGCGGGACCTGCCCGGCCACATCTTCAACCTCGGGCACGGAGTGCTGCCCTCGACCGACCCGGACGCGCTGACCCGGCTCGTCGAGTACGTCCACGGCCGGAGCGCCCGCTAGCACCGGAGCGCCCGTGCCGCGGGTACCGCCGCCGGCCGCGCCGGCGGGACCCGCGGCGCGTGGTCCGGCGGCGTCCCCGCTCACGGCGGGCCCGGGCCCAGCAGCGTGACGGCACCGTAGAGGCCCGAGGCCACGGCCGCGACGGCGCAGATCAGCGCCGCCCGCGCCGGCTGCTGCCGGGCCACCACCACGGCCGCCGGCAGCAGCAGCGGGAACGCGGGCATCATCAGCCGGGGCCGGGAGCCGAAGTAGCCGGAGCCGGCCAGCGAGACGGCGACGACGGCGAACGAGTACACCAGCAGCGGCAGCGGCTGGCGCTGCCGCACGCACAGCCGCAGCAGCCAGAACACCAGCGCGAGGGCAGCGCACAGGCCGAGCCCCGCAAGGGTGTTCGACCGCAGGGTCTCCGCGGTGAAGCCCGCCAGGGCCCGGCCGCCGTCGAAGCCGTTGCCCCACGCCTCCTGCACCGCGAAGTAGGCGAGCAGGTCGTCCCGGCGGGCCGCCACGTAGAGCACGTAGGAGAGCCAGCCCAGCGGGGCGAGCAGCAGGCCGAGCAGCATCGGCCGGTGCAGGCGGAGCAGCACGGCCGGCGGGATGCCGGCCCGCCAGTCGCGGACGAGGGCCACGCCCGCCGGGACGACGACGGCCGCGACGAGCGCCGCCGCCGTCGGGCGGGTCAGCCCCGCCAGCACGGCGAGGGCGCCCGCCGCCGGCCAGCGGCCGGTCAGCACCGCGTACAGGGACCAGGCGGCGAAGGCCGTGAACAGGGTCTCGGTGTAGGCCATCGACTGGACGAAGCCGGTCGGGTACGCGCCCCACAGCGCCGCCAGCACGACCCCGGTGGCCGGGCCGCGGAGCCGGGCGCCGACCGCGTAGATGCCCCAGGCGGCGGCGAGGGAGGCGAGCCAGCCGGCCAGCAGGCCGGAGGTGGCCGCTTCGAACGGGGTCAGGGCCGCCAGCACCCGCTCCAGGGCGGGCAGCAGCGGGAAGAAGGCGAGGTTGGAGTGGACGCCGTCGGGGGTCGCGATCTCGAAGCCGTAGCCGTGCTCGGCGATCCGCGTGTACCAGACGGCGTCCCAGCGTCTGCTGAGCAGGCCGAGGACGTCCCGGCCGGTGGCCACCGCCGGCACGGTGAGCAGCAGCAGACCGGTGAGCCGCACCGCCGCGTAGGCCAGGAGGGCCGGTGCGGCGTCCCGCAGCGCGGCCTCGGCGCGCTCGCGGAGGAGGAGGGCACCGGGGCGGGCGGCCGGTGGTGCGTGGGTGCGTTCGAGCATGGGGGCGATTATCACCGAGTGGCGGCACCCGCCGCGCCGGGAACCCGCGGGCCCGGAACTCCCGTGCGGGGAACGGGAGATCCCCGGACGCCGCGGGCGCCCGCCGGACGTCAGCGGGCCCGCACGTCGGCGGCCACGGCCCCCGTCGCCTTGCGGGCGGCCACCAGGACCGGGTCCCAGACCGGGGAGAACGGGGGCGCGTACCCCAGGTCGAGTGCCGTCATCTGCTCCACCGTCATGCCCGCGGTCAGCGCGACCGCCGCCACGTCGACCCGCTTGCCGGCTCCCTCGCGCCCGACGATCTGCACGCCGAGCAGCCGCCCCGTGCGCCGCTCGGCGAGCATCTTCACCGTCATGGGGCGGGCGCCGGGATAGTAGCCCGCCCGGCTGGTCGACTCGATGGTCACCGTGACGAAGTCCAGCCCGGCCTGCCGGGCCTGCGCCTCCAGCAGGCCGGTCCGGGCGATCTCCAGATCGCAGACCTTGCTGACCGCCGTGCCGACCACACCGGGGAAGGTGGCGTAGCCGCCGCCGACATTGCTGCCGATGACCTGCCCGTGCTTGTTGGCGTGGGTGCCGAGGGCGATGTGCCGGGTCCGGCCGGACAACAGATCGAGGACTTCCACGCAGTCCCCGCCGGCCCAGACGTTCTCCTCGCCGCGCACCCGCATCGCGAGGTCCGTCAGGAGCCCGCCGGACGCGCCGAGCGGCAGTCCCGCCTCCCGGGCCAGCCGCGTCTCGGGCCGGACGCCGAGGCCCAGGACGACGAGATCGGCCGGGTACTCCTCCTCCCGGGTGCGGACGCCGGCGGCCCGGCCGTCGTCCCCGGTGAGCACCTCCGTCACCTCGGCGCCGGTCACGGTGCGGATGCCGAGCCCGCACATCGCCTCGTGGACGATCCGCCCCATGTCCGGGTCGAGCGTCGACATGGGCTGTTCGGCCTGCTCCAGCACGGTGACCCGGCAGCCCCGGTTCACCAGGGCCTCGGCCATCTCCACGCCGATGTAGCCCGCGCCGACGACCACGGCGCGCAGCCCCTCGGCGTCCCTGCCGAGGGCCTCGTGCAGCGCCCGGCCGTCGTCGAGGTTCTGCACCCCGTGCACGCCGGGCGCGTCGATGCCGGGGATGTCCGGCCGCAGGGGGCGGGCACCGGTGGCGACGACCAGCTCGTCGTACCCTTCCCAGCGCTCGCCGCCCTCCCGGTCGCGGACCCGCACCCGCTGCGCCGCGGTGTCGATCGCGGTCACCTCGGTGTGCATCCGGAGGTCGATGCCGCGGGCCCGGTGCTCGGCGGCGGTCCGGGCCACCAGGGCGTCCGGGCCGTCGACCACGCCGCCGACCCAGTACGGGATGCCGCAGGCGGAGTACGAGGTGAAGGCGGACCGCTCGAAGGCGAGGATCTCCAGTTCGTCCGGGCGCTTCAGCCTGCGCGCCTGGGACGCGGCGGACATGCCGGCCGCGTCTCCGCCGATGATGAGCATCCGCCGCGCCGCCATACGGTGTCCTTTCGCCCGGGCTTCGCTTTCCCGCCCCCACGGTAGGACGGCTGCCCGGCGGGCGCCGGATGGATGCGGCCCGCCCGTGGGCCCCCGACTCCGTCCACGCGCGCCGGTGGCCGGGGTGTGCTGCCCTCCGGGGCCGGGTGTCCGTGTCCGGAGGAGCCGGTGGGGGGCGCCGGCCGGCTGTTCGCCGTGGACGGCGCCCCCTGCGCGGGTCTACTCCTCCGCGGCCCGGCCCGACGGCGCCGGTCCCGTGCCCGGTGCCGGAGCCGGGGCCGGGGACGCGGCCTCGGCCGCCGGCTCAGCCGGCTGAGCCGGCCCGCGCTGCCGGCCGGCGGCACGGCCCGGGAGCAGCCGCCCGGCCAGACGGATCAGCAGCAGGATCAGGGCCAGGGCCACCACGAACGGCAGGACGGCGCCCACCGCCACCGCCAGCCACCGCAGCGCCGTGGTGAAGGCGTGCCAGCCGCCCGCCAGGGCGTCGGGGAAGGAGGGCTCGTCCCCGGACTTCTCCGCCCGCTCCGTCTCGGTCAGCCTCAGCGTGACGGTGGCCATCGCCGTGCGGTCCTCCAGCGACGCCCGCTGGGCGAGCAGAGCCTCCAACTCGCTCTGCCGGGTGCTCAGTTCGCCCTCCAGCGTGACGATGTCGCTGAGCTTGTCCGCCCGGTCCATCAGCTCGCGCACCCGTGCGACGCTCGCGCGCTGCGACTTGACGCGGCTCTCGACGTCGACGACCTGGTCGGTGACGTCCTGCGCGTCGACCTTCCGTTCGAGGAGCTTGCCCGTGCCGGCCAGCTCCTCCAGCAGGCCCGTGTACTTCTCCTGAGGGACCCGCAGCACGAGACGCGACCGTTCGCGCCCGTCGGAGTCGCGGTCCGTCGTCTCGTCGCTGATGTAGCCGCCCGCGCTCTCCGCCGCCGTACGGGCCGTGTCGAGCGCGGACGGCACGTCCTTGACGCGGACGGTGAGGGTCGCCGTGCGGATGACGTGCGCGGGCACGGACGCGGGCGTCCGGCGCGTGTCCCCCGGCGAGGCCGGGCCGGCGGCGTCCTCCGTACCGCCCGGCTGTGCGGCGCGGTCCCCGGCCCCGGCCTCACCGGCGGCCGGGCCGTCCGCCGCGCTGCCGGCACCCCCGTCCCGCTGTGCCGCGGGGGCGTCCGCGGCCGACTTGCCGTCGGCCCCGCCACCGCTGCCGCAGCCGGCGGCGCCGAGCAGGGCCGTGAGCAGAACGGCCGCGGCCACCGCGGCGCGGGCCGGCCGGTGCCGCCGGTTCCTGCCGCGCCGGCCGCCTCCGGCGCGGCTTCCCGGGCTCTCCGGGCGCTCCGGGCGCTCCGGTATGTGCCGTATCGGATGTGTCATCGCTGGTCCCCCCAGGAGTGTTCGATGATGTCGCCCTTCTGACGGGGCGGGTGGTGGCCGGGTTGCCGGTCCGCGGTCCCGATGCGGTCACGGTGGGATACCGGGGAGATACCGGCGGGAAGCAGCGCGCGGCCGGGCGGGACGCGGGGGAGAGCGGAGAGCCGGGAGGGGCCCGGCGGTATCACGGCCGGTCCGGATACCCCCGGAGGGGCCATTGGACCCTGGCGCCCGCCGGGCCGGGCTCTGAGAGAGTGGGCGGCATGAGTGAGACGCACGCATCCGCAGGCCATGTCGTTGTCGTCGGGGGCGGTGTCTCCGGTCTGGCGGCCGCGCACCGGCTGCTCGCGGGCGGCGCCCGGGTGACGGTGCTCGAAGGGTCCCCGCGGGTCGGCGGAAAGCTGCTCGCCGGTGAACTCGCGGGCGTCCCCGTGGACTTCGGCGCGGAATCCATGCTCGCCCGGCGCCCGGAAGCCGTCGACCTGGCCCGCGCCGCGGGCCTGTCCGGCCGGCTCCAGCCGCCCGCCACCGCCTCGGCCACGCTCTGGACGCGGGGCGCGCTGCGCCCGATGCCCAAGGGGCACGTCATGGGCGTACCGGGTGACGCGGAGGCGCTGGCGGCCTCCGGGGTGATCTCGGAGGAGGGCCTGGCCCGGATCGCGCGCGAGCCGGAACTGCCGCCCGCCGTCATCGGCGAGGGCGAGGACGTGGCCGTCGGCGAGTACCTCGCGGACCGGCTCGGCCGCGAGGTCGTCGACCGGCTGGTCGAACCGCTGCTCGGCGGCGTCTACGCCGGCGACGCCTACCGCATCTCGCTGCGCGCGGCGGTACCGCAGCTGTACCGGCTGGCGCGCGAGGGCCGGTCGCTGACCGAGGGGGCGCGGGAGCTCCAGCGTCGCGCCGCCGGGCAGCCGGACCCGGGACCGGTCTTCATGGGCATCGACGGCGGCGTCGGCACGCTGCCCCCGGCCGTCGCCGAGGCCTGCCGTGCGGCGGGCGCGGAGGTCGCGACCGGGGCGTCCGTGACGGAGCTGCGGCGCACGGGCGCGGGCTGGCGGCTGGTCGTCGAGGGGCCGGGCGCCGAGAAGGCGGCGGTCGCGGCGGGCCGGCCCGGTGCGAGCGGCGCGTCCGGTGCGAGCGGCGCGTCCGGCGAGCCGCGGCCGTCCACCGGGGGCGGCGGGTCCGGCCCCGGGCGGGCGGTGATCGAGGCCGACGCCGTGGTGCTGGCCGTGCCCGCCCCCGTCGCCGGGCGGCTGCTCGCCGCCGAGGCCCCGGCCGCGGCCGCCGGGCTGGCGGCCGTCGAGTACGCGTCCATGGCCCTGGTGAGCATGGTGTTCCGCCGCGCCGACCTGACGCCGGTCCCCGAGGGCAGCGGTTTCCTGGTGCCGCCCGTGGACGGGCACACCATCAAGGCGGCCACCTTCGCCAGCCGGAAGTGGGGCTGGATCGACGCCGCCGCCCCCGACCTCTTCGTGATCCGCACCTCCGTCGGCCGCTTCGGCGAGGAGGCGGAGCTGAAACGGGACGACGAGGGCCTGGTCGAGGTGTCGCTCCGGGACCTGGGCGAGGCCGTCGGACTCCGTGCCCGCCCCGTCGCCACCCGCGTCACCCGCTGGACGGGCGGCCTGCCGCAGTACCCGGTGGGCCATCCGGACCGGGTCGCCCGCGTCCGCGAAGGGCTGGCGGGGATGCCGTCCCTGCGGCTCTGCGGGGCGGCCTACGACGGTGTGGGCATCCCGGCCTGCATCGCGAGCGCGCACGGCGCGGCCGGCGCCGTACTGGACACCCTGGCGCGGAGCGCCGGGAAAGACGGAGGACAATAAGGGCCATGACTGCTCCTGACAAGACCCCGAACGCCGGCAAGAAGGCCAAGGACCTCAACGAGGTCATCCGCTACACCCTCTGGTCGGTCTTCCGGCTGCGGGACGTGCTCCCGGAGGACCGCGGCGGCTACGCGGAGGAGGTGGACGAGCTCTTCGCCCAGCTCGCCGCGAAGGACGTCGTCGTGCGCGGCACCTACGACGTGTCCGGTCTGCGGGCCGACGCCGATCTCATGATCTGGTGGCACTCGGAGACGGCCGACGCCCTCCAGGAGGCGTACAACCTCTTCCGCCGGACGAAGCTCGGCCGCGCGCTGGAGCCCGTGTGGTCGAACATGGCGCTGCACCGCCCCGCCGAGTTCAACAAGTCGCACATCCCGGCGTTCCTGGCCGACGAGGAGCCGCGCCAGTACGTCAGCGTGTACCCCTTCGTGCGCAGCTACGACTGGTACCTGCTGCCGGACGAGGACCGCCGCAGGATGCTCGCCGACCACGGCAAGATGGCGCGCGGCTTCCCGGACGTCCGGGCCAACACCGTGCCCTCGTTCTCGCTCGGCGACTACGAGTGGCTCCTGGCCTTCGAGGCCGACGAGCTGTACCGGATCGTCGACCTCATGCGGCATCTGCGCGGCTCCGAGGCGCGGATGCACGTCCGCGAGGAGGTCCCCTTCTACACCGGGCGGCGGAAGGCGGTCTCCGAACTGGTGGCCGGGCTGGCCTGAGCCCGCCGGGCCCCCGTGAGCCCGGACAGCCGGCGGACTCCGCCGCGGAGCAGGACGGCGACCCGGTGGCGCAGCGGCGGGGCCGGGCGGGAGCGCTCGCGCCACCAGCGGCCGAGCCGCCGCCGCACCGCCGGTTCCAGGCGGGGCCCGGCCGGGCTCAGGACGTGCGCCGCGAAGTTCAGCGCGTCCTGCCGGTGGCCGCCGGTCAGCGGCCGGTTCCGGGCGTAGTCCTCGAACTCGGCGCGGAACCGGGGGCCCAGGATCTCCGGCAGCTCGGGCGCCACCCTGGCGATCACACCGGCCCGCTTCCGGACCAGCGCCCGGCTCTGCACGCCCAGCCGGCCCCGGTCGAAGCCGTCGGGCGCCGGGGTGCCGGCGACGAGGGAGGACAGCAGCGCCGTCTGCGCCAACGCCAGCCGCAGCCGCGCGGCCTCGGTCGTCGGCGGGTCGCTCCGGTCCGGTGCACCGGCGGTGGCGCCGGTCGCGGTGGTGGTGCTCGTCCCGATGGTGCCCGTTCCGGTGGCGGCGGGCTGCCCGGGCGCGGCCGGCGGGGCTCCGCAGGCCGGCCGTGCGCGTGCGTCGGCGGCCGCCGCGCCCGCCGCCACGGACGCGGCCAGGCCCGCCGCCTCCGCCGCCGCGGTGACGGTCTCGGCGGGCACCGCCGGGGCACCCCCGTCCCCGTCCGTGCCCGCGCCCCTGCCCGGGCCCGCCTCGGGCAGGGAGAGCGAGCCCCGTCCGGCCGGGGCGGCGCCGGCCGTGCGGGCCGCGCGTGCGCTCGTCACCACGGCCCGGATGGCGTCCAGTTCGGCCGCGAGTCCGTCCGGGCCCGGGAAGTCGTCGTCCCGCTCCAGCAGGACGCCCGGCGGGTCGGCCCGGGCGCACAGCTCGGCCAGGACGTCCAGCACGGGGCCGGTGACGGGGTGGGCGTGGCTGTCGTGCCAGACGCCGTCCCGTTCGACACCGCCCGCCACATGGACGTAGGCCAGCGCGTGGCACGGCAGGGCGTCGAGGACCGCGGACGGGTCCTCGCCCCGGTTGACGGCGTTGGTGTGCAGATTGGCGACGTCGATCAGCAGCCCCACCCCCGTGCGCTCCACCAGTTCGGCGAGGAACTGCCCCTCCGTCAGCTCCTCGCCGGGCCAGGAGATCAGCGCGGCGATGTTCTCCAGCGCCAGCGGCACCGGCAGCGCGTCCTGCGCGATCCGGACGTTCGCGCAGAGGACGTCCAGGGCGTCCCGGGTGCGCGGCACCGGCAGCAGGTGGCCGGCCTCCAGCCGGGGTGAGGCAGTGAGCGGGCCGCCCGCGCGGACGAAGGCGATGTGCTCCGTGACGAGCGGGGCGCCCAGGGCCCCGGCGCGCTCGGCGAGCGCGGCGAGCCGGGCGGGATCGGGCGGTTCGGGACCGCCGAGGCCGAGTGAGACCCCGTGCGGGACGATCGTCGTGCCGCGCTCGCGCAGCCGGAGCAGCGCGTCGGGGAGATGGCCGGGGCAGATGTTCTCCGCCACTACCTCGACCCAGTCCAGGCCCGGCAACTCCTCGACGTGGCCGGCGATCTCGGGCCGCCAGCCGATGCCCGTCCCCAGGTGTGCCATGGTCCGGCGGCCCCCCTCGTCCGTGTACCGGTTTCTCCGTGGACCGGTCCTCTCCGGGAGACATGGCCTCCGCGGGGTCCGCCGAACCGCGCGGGGGCCGGTTCCAGAGGTTGATTTGAGCTACCGCCGCGGGGCGGGGTGCGGGAGGCGGGGGAGTGGGCGGAGGAGTGGTCTGGTGGGGGGTGGGACCACCCCTCCGCCCCGGCACCGGGGTCGGCCGCCCCGGCGGACCGCGGTGCCCGTCGTGGCCCGTCGGCCCGTTACGGGGCGGAGCCGGCCGGTGCGCCGGCGCCGGGGGCGGGCTGGTCGGCCGTGGGCGTCGCGGTGGGCTGCCCCGGGTCGTCCGCCGGCGCGGTGGTCTCCGGCACGGCGGACGGCAGGGACGTGGCGCCGGGAGGCGTGACGACCGGCACCGGCGAGCCGATGACCGACGAGGTCGACGGGGGCGGCGGCGGGGGAGCCGGCTTCTCCGTGGCGGCCGCGGCCTCCTCGGCGGCGATGGTGTCGAAGTCGACCATGCCGGTGTTCTCCAGCATGGTGATGTGGTCGAGCACGGTGATGTTGGCCGCGTCCGCCAGGTCGCGGATCAGCTCGTTGCGGGTGGTGTGCCGCACCTTGCCGATGAGCCCGAAGACCTTGCCGTGGGCCGTCCGCAGGATGTTGGCGAACTTCCGCTGGTAGTCCTCGCCCTGGGCGTCGGTCATCTCCCTGAGCCAGCCCTTTTGCTGGTCGGTCGGCTCGTTCGGCAGCTCCACGCCGAGCTTGGCGGCGATGTCCCGGGCCCGCCGGTCCAGGTCCGCGTGGCCGACGACGAGATGGTCGCCGGCGTCGCGGATGGCCTGGTTGGGCGCCCGCTCCATGGCCTGCCGGCCGGCGGGCAGCTCCCACAGACCGGCGAGCCTCACCTTCACCAGGAAGTCCCGGTCGACGGCCGACAGCGGCCCCCACTTGGTGGACACGGTCTGTGACTGGAGGTTCGCGAGACCGGTGCCGGACCGGTCCTCGTAACTCCAGATCGGATAGATCAGCGCACCGATGGTCGCGGCGATCGCCACGAGGATGGCGGCGGTTCCGTTGATGCGTCGCAAAGTATCTCCTGCCATGGCGGCGCACTCGCAGGGAGCGAGGAGCGGGGCCGGCCCGCCGCGCCGTCATGAGGAGCGGCGTGGCGTGCCGGACCAGCGTGGACTGAGCGGTTGGTCAAGCCGGTTGGTCTGCCGCCGGCCGGGCGGTGCCCGGTCCGGTGGCGTCGGGGATCGATACGTACGGGAGGCGGGAGGTGTTCAAAGCGGTGATCGATCCGCTCCGGATGTTCACGACCGGGGCCCTGCCGCTCCGGATGTGCACGACCGGGTACGCCCGGCCCGGCCCGGGCTCGGGGACCGTCCGGCGTGCCCCCGGCGGCTCCGGGCCCCTGCCCCGGCCTCCGCACGGGCCCGCGTGCGCTCCAGCGCGCGGGCTCCGCTCAGCGCCCCGTGAGCGCCGGGTGTTCCGCGACGACCGTGCAGGAACCGGGGGCGATCTCCGTGAAGCCCGCGTCCCGCACCACCGGCAGCCCGCTCCGCGTGAGGGCCGCCCAGCGCGCCGGCTCCGCGGTCCGTACGGCGAGCGGGAAACCGTCCGCGCGCCATGCCGAACGCTCGGCGGGCGGCAGGCTCAGCCAGGCCAGCTGGGCGCCGTGTCCCGCCTGTGCCATCGCCTTGCCCGCCGACATCTCCAGCTCCGGGCTGAGCCACAGCACGGGCCGTCCGGGCGGCGGGGCGGCCGGCGGTGCCGGGTCGTCCAGCTCCGTGCCGGACACCTGGAGTTTCGCCAGCTCCTTCGGCCAGCCGTCGACCGGGACCGGCGGGTACACCCGCACCTCGGCCGAGCCGCCGGTGACGGTGATGCCCGGCAGGGCCGCCGCGCGCCGCCACTCCGCGCCGCGCGCCCTGCGCACCACCTTGCGGATCCGGGCGTCCTGCCAGTCGCGCACGGCCCGGTACCACGCGCCGT
This sequence comes from Streptomyces sp. S07_1.15, assembly GCF_020739505.1. NCBI lineage: Bacteria > Bacillati > Actinomycetota > Actinomycetes > Kitasatosporales > Streptomycetaceae > Streptomyces > Streptomyces sp. S07_1.15. The sequence continues at coordinate 1,501,653 of NZ_JAJBZK010000001.1, read as the reverse complement.
GCGGGTCCGCCGCCCGCTCGTCCGACAGCAGCACGAGCACCGCCCGGGCTGCGGTCTCCAGCGCGTCCGTGCGGGACGGCGGGGCGGCCTTCTCGATACGGGCCACCAGGGGCAGCACGAACTGCGGTGCGGCGTCGCGGTCCGCGGCCCCGGGCCGGAACGCGGCGGTGTCCGGGTGGCTGCGGCCGGCCTCGCTCCCGGTGTCGGTGCCGGTGTGGATGTCGGCGTCGGCGTCGGCGGAGGTCATCCGGCCAGTCTGCCAGCCCGCGCGGCACGTGCCCGCGGGCGCCTCCTTGGCGGAATGATGCATTCCGGGACAGCATTGCCCCATGCGCAGCGATCTCTTCGCCTCCGAGAACATGGTTCAGCCACCCACCGCGCCGGGCATGGTGCTCCAGAACCCCAAGGCGGTCAAATATGTGGTGAACGGCGAGTGCTATGCCCGCCAGGGCTCGATGATCGCCTTCCGCGGCAATCTCCGGTTCGAGAAGCAGGGCCAGGGCGTGGGGAACTTCCTCAAACGCGCCGTCACGGGGGAGGGGCTGGCCCTGATGGCCGTCCGCGGCCAGGGCGAGGCGTGGTTCGCCCACGAGGCGGCCAACTGCTTCATCATCGACTTCGTCCCCGGCGACACCCTCACCGTCAACGGCCGCAACGTCCTCTGCTTCGACGCCGGGCTGGGCTACGAGATCAAGGTCGTCAAGGGCGCGGGGATGGCCGGGGGCGGACTGTTCAACAGCGTCTTCAGCGGCCAGGGCCGGCTCGCGGTGGTCTGCGAGGGCGATCCGATCGTCATCCCCGTCTCGCCGCAGGCCCCGGTCTTCGTGGACACCGACGCGGTCGTCGGCTGGAGCGCGCACCTCGCGTCCTCCCTGCACCGCTCGCAGAGCGTCGGCTCGATGATCCGCGGCGGCTCGGGCGAGGCGGTGCAACTCCGGCTGGAGGGCGACGGGTTCGTCATCGTCCGGCCGAGCGAGGCGAAGCCGGTGCCCGCGTCGAACTGACGCGCGGCGGCCGGGAGGGAGCGGGCCGCGTACGGCCGGACGCCCGTGCGGGCCGCGGCCCGGAGCGGGCGGGCGGGCGTCAGGTCGGGGAAACTCCCGGACGGCGGGGCGGCCGCGGCGGTTCCGGGGCCGTGCCACCGCCGGCTGCCGCCGGAAGGGGGCTACGCCTCCGCCAGCGGTCCGGCGTCCCGGGCGAGCGCCGTGAGCCGGGAGATCGCCCGGAAGTACTTCTTGCGGTAGCCGCCCTTGAGCATGTCCTCGCCGAACAGCTGGTCGAAGGGCACGCCCGAGGCCAGCACCGGTATCTCGCGGTCGTACAGCCGGTCCGCCAGAACGACCAGGCGCAGGGCCGTGGACTGGTCCGGCACCGGCCGCACCCCGGTCAGGCAGACGGCGCGGAGCCCGTCGGTGAGCGCGCCGTAGCGGCTGGGGTGGATCCGGGAGAGGTGTTCCAGCAGAGCGGGGAAGGCGTCGAGCGAGGCGCCCGGGGTGCGGTGCGCGGCCCGCTCGACCACCTCGCCCGCGAAGGGCGGCGGAGCCTCGGGCAGACCGCGGTGACGGTAGTCCTCGCCGTCGATCCGCAGCGGCCGGAAGTGCGCCGAGAGGCCCTGGATCTCGCGGAGGAAGTCCTGGGCGGCGAACCGGCCCTCGCCGAGCTTGCCCGGCAGGGTGTTCGAGGTGGCGGCGAGCCCGACCCCGGCGTCCACCAGCTTGCCGAGCAGCGTGGACACGAGCACGGTGTCGCCCGGGTCGTCCAGCTCGAATTCGTCGATGCACAGCAGCCGGTGGTCGCCGAGCGTCCGCACGGTCTGCTGGAAGCCCAGCGCGCCGACCAGATGGGTCAGCTCCACGAAGGTGCCGAACGCCTTCAGCTCCGGCGGGGCGGGCGTGGCGTGCCACAGCGAGGCGAGCAGATGGGTCTTGCCGACGCCGTAGCCGCCGTCGAGGTACACCCCGCGCGGGCCCGCCGGCGCGGCCGGCTTCCGGGCGAACCAGCGGCGCTTCCCGCCGCCCGCGGCGGTGCCGGAGCCGAGTCCGGCGGCGAAACCGCTCAGCACCTCGACGGCCTCCGCCTGGCTGGGCTGCGCCGGGTCCGGGAGGTAGGTCTCGAAGCGGGCGTCCCGGAAGCGGGGCGGCGGCACCATCTCCGCGACCAGGCGCTCGGCGGGCACCTGCGGCTCACGGGCGCAGAGCGACAGCGGAGTCCCCGTGACGTCGGTCATCGGGCTCGGGGCGGCGGAGGAAGAGTGCACAGCACCCCAGCCTATCCGGACATCCGTCCGGTCGCGGACCGTGATCCCGCGCACACCGGCCGCCGGGGCAGCCGTCCGGCGGGCCGGTCCGGCGCGGCCCCGGGGCGGGGCTTCCGGCGGTGGCGGCCGCGCTTCGCGCGCCCCGGAATGCTCCGCCGGGGCGCGTGACAGACTGCTGACCATGCGACGTCTGTTCCCCCTGACCGCCGAGTCCGCGGCCCCGGACCTGCTCGTCGAGCGCGAGTGGGACCCCGGCGAACTGGCCGACGCCTACGCCTATCCGGAGGACGGCGCGCGGCCCTGGCTGCGGGGCAACATGGTCGCCTCCCTCGACGGGGCCGCGTACCACGACGGACGGTCCCAGCCGCTCTCCTGCCCGGCCGACATGCGCCTCTTCGGCGTGCTGCGCGGCCTGGCGGACGTCGTGATCGCCGGAGCGGAGACCGTGCGCAAGGAGGGGTACCGCCCGGCCCGCGCCCGTGAGGCGTTCGCGGCCCGCCGGGCCGCCCTGGGGCAGCCGCCGGCCCCGGTGATCGCCGTGGTGAGCGCGAGCCTGGACCTGGACTACTCCCTGCCGCTGTTCACGGAGCCGGCGGTCCCCACGCTCGTCCTCACCGGCGAGGCCGCCGTCGCGGAGCGCCCCGAACGGGTCCGGCGTGCCCGTGACGCCGGCGCGGAGGTGCTCACCGCGGGGCCCGGCGAGGGCGTCGAGCCGGCGGCGGCCGTGCGGCTGCTCGCGGAGCGGGGGCTGACCCGCCAGCTCACGGAGGGCGGCCCGCGGCTGCTCGGCCAGTTCGCCGTGACCGGCGTGCTGGACGAGCTGTGCTTCACCCTGGCCCCGGTGGTCACCGCAGGAGCGGCGCCCCGCATCATGGAGGGCCCGGCGATCACCGTGCCGGAACGATTCGCTCTCGCCTCGGTCCTGGAGGAGGACGGGTTTCTCTTCACCCGTTACCGCAGGGAGCCGGGGTGAACGCCCGGACGGGGAAGCCGGGAGCCGGTCAACTCCCGGAAGATATCGTTCCGCTTGACCCCGTCGGGCGGCAGGCTTGGCTGGACGGACCCCGTGCGAGCGAGCGCGGGGCAGGATGGTTTCTGTAGGGCCCCCGGGCCCGAGAGGAAGAAGGGCGCTCGCCGTGTTCACCTCCGTACTCATGATCGAGAAGCCGCTGGTGCCCGCCGACGTGGAGCTCGTCACCACGCTCCACGGGGACGAACCCGTCGCGTTCGTCGTGCTGATGCAGCCCCACGGCGACCAGGACCGGCTGCTCAGAGCCCTCGACGACGTGGCCCTCGGCGAACTGGGGGAGGCGATCCGCGAGGCGGACGAGCCCGAGGGCGAGGAGGCGGCCGGCCCGGCGGAGCGCGCCCTCGCCCACTCCCTGGAGTCGCTGCGGGCGGCCGGCGCCGAGGCGGTCGGGCAGATCGTCGAGGAACACCCGCTCGACCTGCTGAAGAGCGTCGTCGAACAGACACGCGCCGACGAGGTCATCGTGCTGACGGCGCCGCACCTCGTCGAGGAGTTCTTCCACCGCGACTGGACCTCCCGCGCCCGGCACAAGGTCGGCGTCCCGGTGCTCAAGCTCTACGCCCACACCGAATAGGCTGAGGCCGCTCACACCCCCGGGCCCGCCGGCCCGCAGCGACCCCAGGAGATACCCGCATGGCACCCGCCGTCCCGTCCGCCATGGACCGCCCGCACCTCATCGGCATCGGCGGTGCGGGCATGTCGGGAATCGCCAAGATCCTCGCCATGCGCGGGGCGCGCGTGGCGGGCAGCGACTCCCGGGACTCGGCGACCGCCGAGGCGCTGCGCGGGCTCGGCGCCACCGTGCACATCGGCCACGCGGCGGAGCATCTGGCCGCCGACGCGAGCTGCGTGATCGTCTCCAGCGCCATCCGCGCCGACAACCCGGAGCTGGCGGCGGCCGCCGAACGCGGCATTCCCGTGATCCACCGCTCCGACGCCCTCGCCGCGCTGATGGAGGGGCTGCGGCCGATCGCCGTCGCCGGCACCCACGGCAAGACCACCACCACCTCCATGCTGGCCGTCGCCCTGACCACCCTCGGCCGCGAGCCCTCGTACGCCATCGGCGGCGACCTGGACGCGCCCGGCTCCAACGCGCTGCACGGCAACGGCGAGATCTTCGTGGCCGAGGCGGACGAGAGCGACCGCAGCTTCCACAAGTACGCGCCCGAGGTGGCCGTCGTGCTCAACGTGGAGCTGGACCACCACGCCAACTACGCCTCCATGGAAGAGATCTACGAGTCCTTCCAGACCTTCGCCGACCGCGTCCGCCCCGGCGGCACCCTCGTGGTCTCCGCCGACCAGCCGGGCGCCCGGGAGCTCACCGCGCGGGTCACCGCGGGCGGGGCCCCGGGCCGGGACCTCCGGATCGTCACCTACGGCGAGGCCGAGGACGCCGACGTCAGGATCGTCACCATCAAGCCGCGCGGGCTGACCAGCGAGGTCACCGTGGTCTTCGAGGGCCGCGTGATCACCTTCACCGTCTCCGTCCCCGGCCGCCACTACGCGGGCAACGCCGTCGCCGCCCTGGTCGCCGGCACCGCGCTCGGCCTGCCCGTGCACAACCTCGCCTCGGCCCTCGGCTCGTACACCGGCGTCAAGCGCCGCCTCCAGCTCCAGGGCACCGTGAACGGTGTGCAGGTCATCGACTCCTACGCGCACCACCCCACCGAGATCGCCGCCGACCTGGAGGCCATCCGCGGCAGCGCCGGTGACGGCCGTGTCCTCGTCGTCTTCCAGCCGCACCTCTTCAGCCGCACCCAGGAGCTGGGCATCGAGATGGGCGAGGCGCTGACCCTCGCCGACTCCTCCGTCGTCCTGGACATCTACCCGGCCCGCGAGGACCCGGTCCCCGGCGTCACCAGCGCCCTGATCATCGACGCGGCCACCGCCAAGGGCGCCGACGTCCGGGCCGAGCACGCCATGGAGGCGGTGCCGGAGCTGATCGCGGGAATGGCCCGGCCCGGCGACCTGGTTCTCACCATGGGCGCGGGCGACGTCACCGAGCTGGGCCCGCGGATCCTGGCCCGGCTGGAGAGCTGAGCCGCCGCCCGGCCCGCGCCCGCACACACGTACGCAGGTACGCACGAGGAGAGGACCGCAGATGCCGTACGAGATCGACAAGACCGACGAGCAGTGGCGCGCGGAGCTGTCCCCGGACGAGTACGCCGTGCTCCGCAAGGCGGGCACCGAACCCGCGTACACCGGTGAGTACACCGACACCAAGGCCGCCGGTGTCTACTCCTGCCGGGCCTGCGGCGCCGAACTCTTCCGGTCCGACACCAAGTTCGAGTCGCACTGCGGCTGGCCGTCCTTCTACGACCCCAAGGACTCGGACGCCGTCGAACTGGTCGAGGACCGCTCGCACGGCATGGTCCGCACCGAGGTCCGCTGCGCCCGCTGCGGCTCCCACCTCGGCCACGTCTTCGAGGGCGAGGGCTACCCGACGCCCACGGACCAGCGGTACTGCATCAACTCCATCTCGCTCCGCCTGGCCCCGGACGAGGGCTGACCGCCTCACGCGGGAACGGAGACGGGATCGCCGGCCCCGTACCGGTACGCCGGGTAGGTGAGGTAGCCCGCGTCGCCGCCCATGAAGTACGTGGACTCGTCCACGGGGGCCAGGGGCAGGCCCGCGCGGAGGCGTTCGACCAGGTCGGGGTTGGCGATGAAGCCGCGGCCGAAGCTGATGAGGTCGGCGCCCAGCCCCAGCCAGTGACGGGCCTCGTCGGGACCGGCCTGCCGCGGGCCCAGCGGCAGCACCGGGTTCATGATCAGAGGGCCGGGCCAGGCCGTGCGCAGCCCCCGGAGCACATCCTCCCCGGCTGTCGCCTCCAGATGGACGTACGCCAGGTCCAGGCGGGCCAGTTCGGTCAGCAGCGCGGTGTTGAGCTCGGCGGCGTCGGTCTCCTCGACACCCCAGAAGCCGCCGCCGGGTGAGAGGCGGATGCCCGTTCGGTGCGCGCCCACGGCGTCGGCGGTTGCGGCGGCCGCCTCGACGGCGAACCGGATCCGGCCGGTGATGCCGCCGCCGTAGCGGTCCGTGCGCAGATTGGCGTTGGAGGAGAGGAACTGCGAGATCAAGTAGCCGTTGGCGCCGTGCAGTTCGACCCCGTCGAAGCCCGCGTCCACCGCGCGGCGGGCCGCGTCGGCGTAGGACCGGACGTGCTCGGGCACCTCGTCCGCCGCCAGTGCCCGGGGCACGGGCGCCGGCTGCCGGCCTGCCGGAGTGAAGACTTCGCCGACGGCCGGCACGGCCGAGGGGCCGACGGGCCGGCAGCCGGTGGTGGCGGGGTGCGACACCCGGCCGCCGTGCATGATCTGGGCGAAGATGCGGCCGCCGTTGACGTGCACGGCCTCCGTGACCGGCCGCCAGGACGCGACCTGCTCGTCGGTGTGGAGTCCGGGCGTGCCCGGGTTGGACTGCCCGATGACACTGGGCTGTACGCCCTCCGACACGATCAGCCCGGCCGTGGCCCGCTGCGCGTAGTACGCCGCCATCGAGGGGGTGGCCAGGCCGCCGGCGGCGGCCCGCACCCGGGTCATCGGGGCCATCACGACCCGGTTGGGCAGCGTCAGGGCGCCGAGCCGGTAACTGCTGAACAGGGTGGGCATGTTGGTCTCCTCCATCAGGTCCCGTGCCCGGATGTCGCGGGCACGGGGTTACGCTAAAACCTGACACTGATGTGAGGGGCAAGTGCTGTGTCGCGGTTCACAGTGGTGATCCCCGGCCGGCGGACCTCAGCGGGAGGCCAGTCATGCGGATCGGGGAGCTCGCGGCGCGTACCGGCGCCAGCGTCAGGTCGCTGCGCTACTACGAGGAGCAGGGCCTGCTCACCAGCGGCCGCAGCCCCGGCGGGCAGCGGTACTACCGGGAGGAGGCCGTCGAGCGCGTGCGGTTCCTCCAGCGGTTCTACGCCGCCGGGCTGTCGAGCCGCACCATCGCCGGACTGCTGCCCTGCGTCGACGCACCCAGCGAGCAGACCTCCGGCGCCGCGCTGGATCGGATGGAGCGGGAGCGGGCCCGGCTCTCCGAACACATCGACGACCTCATACGGACCCGGCACACCCTGGACGAACTGATCGCCATCGCGCGGGACCACCGCGAGCGGACGTGGAGCGCGGCCACGAGCTGAGCGGCGGCCCGCCCCGTGGACCGGTGTCCCGGCCGGGGGCGCGTGCGTACGGGCGCGCACCGGGCGGACGGGGCGGCGGGTAGACGGGGCAGCGGGTAGACGGGGCAGGGGCGGACGGGGCAGGGGCGGACGGGGCGTGCGGCGGGCGGGGCGGCCGCACCGGCCCCGGCCGTCCCGCCGCGCGGGCCCCGAAGAAGCTCGGCATCACGGCACCGCCAGCACCGCCGCCGACTCCGGGGACAGCCGGACCACCCCGTCGGCGCCCGGGGCCCCGCAGTCGCCCCACGCCGCCAGCACCCGGGCGTGCGGGGCTTCCGCGGGCACGCGGGCCTCGCGGCCGGCGGACAGGTTCACCACGGTGCGCAGCGCGCCCCGGGCGACGCACAGCCAGCGCCCGGCCCGGTCGTGGGAGACCCGCGTCCCGTCCAGGCCGGGGCCGGCGGCCGGCTCCGGCTGGACGCGGCGCAGGGCGATCAGCTCGCGGTGCCAGGCGAGCAGCCGGGCGTGCGGATCGCGTTCCGGCTCGCTCCAGTCCAGGCAGCTGCGGCCGCGGGTCGCCGGGTCCTGCGGGTCGGGGATGTCCTCCTCCGCCCAGCCGTGCGAGGCGAACTCCCGCCGCCGGCCGCGCCGTACGGCCTCCGCCAGCTCCGGGTCCGGGTGGTCGGTGAAGTACTGCCAGGGTGTGCGGGCGCCCCACTCCTCGCCCATGAACAGCATCGGCGTGTACGGCGAGGTGAGGACGAGCGCGGCGGCGCAGGCCAGCAGGCCGGGGGAGAGGCCGGCGGCGAGCCGGTCGCCGAGGGCGCGGTTGCCGATCTGGTCGTGCGTCTGGGCGTAGGCCAGCAGCCGGTGCGCGGGCGTGGTGCGCGGGTCGAGCGGGGCGCCGTGCGAGCGCTCCCGGAAGCTGGACCAGCCGCCGTCGTGGAAGAAGCCGCCGGTGAGCGTCTTGGCGAGGGCGTGCAGCGGGTCCTCGGCGAAGTCGGCGTAGTAGCCCTGGTGTTCGCCGGTGAGCGCGGTGTGCAGGGCGTGGTGGAAGTCGTCGTTCCACTGGGCGTGGACCCCGTGGCCGCCCGCCGCGCGGGGTGTGGTGGTGCGCGGGTCGTTGACGTCGGACTCGGCGATCAGGAAGAGCGGCCGCCCGGTCCGCGCGGCCAGCGCGTCCACGGCCGCGGAGAGCTCGGCGAGGAAGTGGCGGGCCCGGTCGTCGCGCAGGGCGTGCACGGCGTCGAGCCGCAGGCCGTCGGCGCGGTAGTCGCGCAGCCAGGACAGGGCGCTGCCGGTGAGGTACGCGCGGACCTCGTCGGAGCCGGGGGCGTCCAGATTGACCGCCGCGCCCCACGGGGTGTGGTGACGCTCCGTGAAGTACGGGCCGAATTCCGGGAGCTGGTTGCCGGAGGGGCCGAGATGGTTGTGGACCACGTCCAGGACGACGCCGAGCCCGTGCCCGTGCGCCGCGTCGATGAACCGCTTGAGCCCGTCGGGCCCGCCGTACGGCTCGTGCACCGCCCAGGGCGCCACCCCGTCGTAGCCCCAGCCGTGCGTACCGGGGAACGGGCAGACGGGCATCAGTTCGACGTGGGTGATGCCCAGGTCGGCCAGATGGCCCAGCCGCCGGGCGGCCGCGCCGAACGTGCCCTCGGGCGTGAACGTGCCGATGTGCAGCTCGTACAGCACGGCTCCGGGCAGCGGCCGCCCGTACCAGGGATGCCGCCAGTCGAACAGGCCGTGGTCCACGACGGCGCCCGTGCCGCCGGGGCCGTCGGGGAGGCGCGGGGCGCGCGGGTCGGGCCGCACGGGGCCGCCGTCCAGGGCGAAGCCGTAGCGCGTGCCGTCCGCGGCCGGTGCCTCCGCCCGCCACCAGCCGGGGCGGACGGGGTCGCGCTCCATGGCGGTGACCGCACCGTCGCCGTCCTCCACGTGCAGCGCGACGGCACCGGCTCGCGGTGCCCACACCTCGAAGTCCACGGACGCTCCTCCTGCCGGTGCTCGCGTCGGGGCCGCGCGCCGGCGCCCCCGCCGGCCGGGAACGGCCGGGCCTCCATGCTCCGCGATCGGGGGCGGGGGCGCAGCAGGGCGCGGCAGCTGGGGCGCAGCGGAGCCAGGAGGACGCCGCCCCGGGCCGTGCGGGCCGGGGGCGGCGTCCGGGGCGGCGGCCGCCGGGCCGCGGGGCCGTTCTGCCCCGTCAGCCGTCAGCCGTCAGCCGTCCGCGGGCGGCGGCACGAGGCAGATCCGCTCCTGTGTGAGGGGATAGCCCGCCTTGGCGAAGGCCGCGGCCATGGGGAAGTTGCCCTGGTCGGTGGCGGCGGCGATGCGGTCCGCGCCCTCGGCGGCCAGCTTGTGCGTGCACTCGGCCAGCAGTTCGTACGCGTAGCCGTTGCCCCGGTGCTCCGGCAGCACCCCGATGAAGCCCACACAGGGACCGCCCGGGTTGTGGGCGGGGATGTGCATCCCGGCCAGGGTGCCGTCCGGGGCGTGGGCCAGCTGCCACCACGCGCGGGGTGACGGGCACCAGTGGAAGAAGTCCAGCTCCTCCCGGGCCGCGGCCTCGGCACCGTGCCGGGCGGCGGTGTTCCGGGTGTGGGCGTCGAGGCTGCCCTCCGCGATCCGGCGCAGGGCGTCCAGGAACACGGCGTCGTCCGGCTCGGCGCGGAAGCGCAGCCGGCCCGGCCGCTCGGGCAGACCGCAGCCGGGCGTCCACGTGTAGCGGAAGCGTTCGACGAGGGGCCGCAGCCCGGCGGCGCGCGCCGCGCCGAGCCGCCGTTCGGCTGCGGCTCGCACCCGTGGCTGGTCACGCCAGCCGGTGGGGAGCATCAGTTCGTACTCGGTCCGCAGCGGTGAGGTGCGCAGGAGTTCGGCGGCCGCCTCGTCCTCGCCCTCGGCGAAGTCGAACCAGTTGAGCAGCACCGGCTCCGTGTCGCCGGGCGCTCCCCACCAGGCGGCGCGCGCCACGACCCGGCCGTCGCGCAGCGCGACCCGGGTCCAGTCGGGGCGGTATTCGCCGCCCTCGTGGACGGGGCGGTGGACGTGCCCCAGCGACGCGCGGCCGACGAGGCCGGTGTCGGGGTGGGAGAGGGAGGTGAACAGATGTGCGTCGCTCTCGGTGAGCGCGCGGAAGACCAGCTCGGTCATGGGGTCCTTCCGGAAAGCGGGTGCGCGCTCCCGGACGGCGGTCGGCTCAGCCGTGGGACGCCCGTCGGACGGGGCGGGAGCGTGGCATGGCGGTGATGTGCACGGCTCTCGCCTCCTCTCCGGCTGGTCGTTGGGCGTCAACGGTGAACATAGCGGCGGTGGTCGGGGTTGTCGAACGCCTTTCCGCGGGAGGCGCGCGGTGCCCGGGTCCGAGGTCCGCTCCGGCCTCCGCCGTCCGCTTCCGCGTCCGGGCCCGCTTCCGCGTCCGGGCCCGGTTCCGCCACCGGGTGCGCGGCCCGCGGGCCGTCAGCCGGTGAGGCGCCCGGGACGGCGCGGAGCGGTGCCCGGGAGCATGCGCGGTCCCACCGCCGACAGGACGGAGGCCGCTGTGCTGCCCGCGGCCGCGATGTACCGGTCGGGGCGGACGAGTATGACGGGTGCCGCCGTTCCCGGCCCGGAGAGCCCCGCCCACTCCTCGTCGGAGAGGAAGACCACCGGTATCCCCGCCCACGCCCGGTCGTCGCCCGCCGGCCATGTCTCGCCGGGACGCGCCCGGACGACCCAGGTGAAGCCGAGGGGGGCCAGCCGCTGGTGGAGCCGTCCGCCGCCGTCGCCCAGCACGGGGTTGGGGAGCCGGCGGCCCGCCGCGGTGCGGGCTCCCCGCCCGGTCCGGCCCGCGGCCGGGCCGCCGTCCGGGTAGCCGATGTCCAGCATGCCGACACCGCGGCCGAGGCGGGCCTGTACGGGGCGGCGGCCGAGCAGGGTGGGCGCGACCGTGCCCAGGAGGGCGCGCGTCATACCCGTTCGGGTGGTGAGCGCTCTGGTCGCCCGGGCGGTGCCGCACACCATGGCCCGGGCCACGGGCCGCCGTTCGGCCTCGTAGCTGTCGAGCAGCGCCTCGGCCCGGGCCGGTTCGGTGCGCCGGGCGGCGGCCAGCTTCCACAGCAGGTTGTGGGCATCCTGCACACCGGTGTTGAGTCCCTGGCCGCCGACCGGGCTGTGGATGTGCGCGGCGTCGCCGGCGAGGAAGACCCGGCCCCGGCGGTAGTGGTCCGCCAGGCCGTGGCCGAGGGCGAACCGCGACTGCCAGGTCACCCCGTGGCTGCCGAACGCGATTCCGGCACGGCGGCGGATCAGCTCGTCCAGGAAGGGCGCGTCGAGGGTGAGACGTTCTTCCCCGCGGGCCCCCGGGACATGCGCGATGACGCGCCAGCGGCGGGGCTCCGGCATGGGGACGATCAGCAGCAGGCCCTCGGGGCCGAGGAAGACGTGCCCCTCGTCCTCGGTGAGGTCCGCGGTGGTCAGGACATCGGCCAGGACGAAGACCGCCCCGGCGTCCGAGCGGTCGAGCCGCAGTCCGGCCGCTTCCCGGACCCGGCTGCGGCCGCCGTCGCAGCCGATCACCCACCGGGCGCGGACCGTCTCGCGGCGGCCGTCCCCGTGCTCCAGCATCGCCTCGACCGAGCCGTCGCCGCCGCCCTCGCCGCCTTCGCGGAGATCCTTGAGCGCGACGCCCCACTCGACCTCACCGCCCCCGGCGGTGAGGTGCGATTCGAGAATGTGCTCGGTGGCGTACTGGGGGACCGACAGCCAGAAGGGGTAGGCGGTGTCGCCCCACGGGAGGCCGAGCAGATCGACGCGGACGGGGGCGCGGTTCCGGGTGTTCACGTTGAGGGCCGCGAACCGGGCGCCCGCGGCCCGGACGCGGTCGGCCACCCCCATGGTCTCGAAGACCTCCATGGTCCGCGCGTGGACGACCAGCGCCTTGGAGAAGCCCGAGCGGCCCGTCGCCCGGTCGACGATCCGTGCCGTGAGGCCGTGGCGGCGGGCCTCGCAGGCGGCGGTCAGCCCCGTGGGGCCGGCGCCCACGATGAGGACGTCCACATCGGGGGCGTTCCGCCGCCCCGCCGTCCCGGCGCCGGAGGCGGCGGCACCGGGGGTGGCGCGGCCGTCGTGCTCAGGGCCGTCGTCGAGGGGCATGGGGTGTCCGGTCATGGGGTGTCCTGCCTTTCCTTGCTCGCGGAGTGTGAACCGGTCCTGCGGACCGGCCGGGGCCCGGTGCCGTGGCGCGGCACGGCGAGGGGCGGAGCGGACGGGAAGCGGGCCGGGCGGGGGAGCCCCCGGCCCGCTTCCCGTCCGTCATGAGCGCCTCCCGGGCACCCGGCCGTCCTCGGGGGCGCGCTCGTGGGGCGGCCCGGCCGGCGACCCGCCGTCGTGCCGCGGCCCGCCGCCCGGTGTGCCGTCACCGGCCGGGCCGCTTCCGGGCACGGCGGCCGTCCGGCCGCCCCCGGCCGCCGCCTCGCCGGGCAGCCGCGGCAGCAGCCGGAGCAGCGGGCGCGGCATCCACCAGGCGGCCCGGCCCAGCACCGCCATCACGGACGGGACGAGCACCAGCCGGACGAGGGTGGCGTCGATCGCGATGGCGACGGCCAGACCGAAGCCGAAGAGGTTGACGACCCGCTGATCGTTCAGCTGGAAGCTGCCGAAGACCACGACCATGACGGACGCGGCGGCCGTGATGACCCGGGCGGTGGCGGCAATGCCGTCCCGGACGGAGCCCCCGGTGTCCCCGGTGCGCAGATACTCCTCGCGGACCCGGCTGAGCAGGAACACCTCGTAGTCCATCGAGAGCCCGAAGAGCACCGCGAAGAGCATGATCGGGGCGAAGGACTCCACCGGCCCCGGCTCGGCCCCGAGCAGCCCGGCGCCCCAGCCCCACTGGAAGACGGCGACCACGACGCCGTAGGCCGCTCCCACGGAGAGCAGGTTCATCACCGCGGCCTTCAACGGGACGACCAGGGAACGGAATTCGACCATCAGCAGCAGGAAGCTCAGGCTCACCACGAAGGTCATGAACCAGGCCATCTCCCGGCCGAGCCGGTCGGCGAGGTCGATGGCGGTGGCGGTGGAGCCGCCGACATGCGCCTCGCCGCCCTCCGTGTCCGCCACGGCGCCGGGCAGCACGTCGTCCCGCAGCCGGTGCACCAGTTCCTCGGTGGACTCCTCGTCCGGGGAGCCCTCGGGGACGACGGTGTAGAGGGCGGTCGTCCCGCTCCCGTCGAGCCGTGGCGGGCGCACCTCGTCCACCCCTTCCGTGCCCGCCAGTTCGGTGCGGAGATCCGCGGCCCGCCGCTTCACCTCCGCCCGGGACCCGTCCTCGCCGAAGTCCGCGGTGACGACCAGGGGGCCCGTCCAGCCGGGGCCGAAGTCCTCCGCGACCAGTTCGTAGGCGCGGCGCTCGGTGGTGTTCTCGGGGGCCGATCCGCCGTCGGCCGTACCGAGGCGCAGGGAGAACAGGGGCAGGGCGAGGGCGACGAGGGCGACGGCCGAGGCCAGCAGGTACGGCCAGGGGTGGCGCTGGACGTGGCCGGTCCAGCGGTGCCAGCCGCTCACCCGGCCGCTGCCGTGGTCGAAGCGGAGCCGCCGGACGCGGAACCGGTCCAGCCGGTGCCCGAAGACCGCCAGCAGCGCCGGCAGCAGGGTGACGGCGGCCAGCAGGGTGGCCGCCACCGTGAGGGCGCTGGCCAGGCCGAGCGCCGACACGAAGGGTATGCCGATCAGATAGAGGCTGAGGATGGCCACGATCACCGTGGCCCCCGCCACCAGCACCGACCGTCCGGCGGTGGCCAGTGCGAGCGGGATCGACTCGGCGGGGGCGTGCCCGGCGTGCAGGGCCTCCCGGTGGCGGGTCACGACCAGCAGCGCGTAGTCGATGCCCACCCCGAGCCCGATCATGGCCGCGACCACGGGGCCGGAGGTGCCGATGGTGGTGAGACCGGCGGCCAGGTGGACGGCCGACAGCCCCAGGGCGAGCGCGAACAGCGCCGTCACCAGTGGCACGACCATGGCGAAGACCGAGCCGAAGGCCACCAGCAGCACCAGCACGGCCGCGGCCAGGCCGATCGCCTCGCTGCCGGACGGGCCGCTCTCGGCCTGGAGCACGGCGCCGCCGAACTCGACCTGCGCGCCCGCGTCCCGTACCGGTGCGAACGCCTCCTGCGCGGCCTCCACCGACTCCTCGGGCACGTCCTTGGCGCGCCCCTCGAACTGCACGGTGGCCATCGCGGTGTGCCCGTCCGCCGAGACCATGGCGGGGCCCGGGCCGTACGGGGACCGCGCCGCCGCGACGTCCTCCGAGCCGCGCACCGCCGTGAGGGCGTCCGCGACGGCGGCCTTCACCTCCGGCGAGGCCACGTCCCCGCCGCTGTGGATCACCACCTGCATCCCGTCCCCGGACATGTCCGGGTAGCGCTCGCGGAGGGTGTCGTAGGCGGCCTGGGAGTCGGAGTCGCTGAGCGTGAGGTCGTTGGAGAACTCACCGCCCGCCGCACGGGCGGAGAGGCCGGCGCCGGCCACCGCCAGCAGCCAGAGGGCGATCACCAGCCACCGGTGCCGCACCGAGAAACGAGCCAGGGCAGAGAGCAAGACGGCCTCCATGGGTCGGGGCGCGCGGGGGGCCGGGCCCACTCCGGGCTCACTCGGACTCACTCCGCGACACGTGCCTTGACGCAAGAGTAGACACATGTCTACGCAGCTGCCAAACATGCGTCTGAGGTGAGAGGTGCGGAACCGTCCGGAGCGGGGTGCGGCACGGGCCCGCAGGACCGGCGTTGCGGAAGGAGCGGGCCGCCGAGGAAGATCGGGGGCGAGCACGACCGGCACGGGCCACCGACCGCACCCGCCCCGGCGGCGCGACCGGCGCAACAGGAGGAACGATGACCGTACGGCCACCCGGATTCGGCAGCCCCAGGGCCGAGCGGCGGGAGAAGGCCCGGGACCAGGTGGTGGAGACGGCGCTGCGGCTGTTCTCCGAGCGCGGATACATCGGGGTCAGGGTCGAGGACATCGCCACCGAGGCGGGCATCTCCCGGGCCACCTTCTACAAGTACTTCTCCGAGCGCGAGGAGATCCTCGCCGAGTTGTTCGCCCGGCTCCTCGGCCGCGAGCCCGTCCCCGCCCCGCCGGGCGGCCCCGAACGCACCCTGGAGCGCGTGGAGGACCTGCTCGTCGCCACGGCGGAACGGATGCTGGGGGACGAGGTGCTGGCCCGCTTCGTCTACACCCTGCCCATCCGCCACGCCGCGCTGCTCGGCGAGGGCGCGCGGCCACCGGTGCTCGACACGGTGGAGAGCATGCTCACCGAGGCGGCCGGCGCGGGCGTGCTCCGCGCCGATGTGCCCGCCCCGCTCCTCGCCGCCCATGTGGGACGGGCCTACGAGGCCGCCCTGCGCGACTGGGCGGAGCGGCGCTGCGAGGACGCCCCCGCCCAGGTGCGGCTGCTCCTCTCCCTGGCCTTCCACGGCATCGCCGCCCCGGACCGGGACTGACGGATCCCGCGCCGGCCGGTGCGGTCCCGGTACGGTCCTGGTACACGGCGCACTGGACATGTCAGGGTCCGTGATCGGAGAATCGGGCCCGTGACGTCGTCCCACGAGCTCCAGCCCCGGCCGGGCCCGGTCCCGCGCGGTCCCGCCCGGGTGTCGGACGCCGACCGGGACCGGGCGATCAGCCGGCTCCGGGAAGGCGCCGCCGAGGGCCGGCTGTCCCAGGACACCTTCCTGCGCCGCATGGAACTCGCCCTCGCGGCCCGCGCCCGGGACGACCTGCGCGCCCTCACCGCGGACCTCCCCGACGAAAGCCGGTGGTCCCGGGCGGTGTTCGGCTCGGTGGCGGCCGTCTCCTCCTTCACCGTGCGGCTGCGCCGGGCCTGGCAGACCGAGCGCCTGCCCCGGCTGCTGCTCCCGGAGCCGGGCCCCCGCCCGCTGCGGATCGGCCGGGAACCGACCAACGGACTGCGGCTCGGCGACGAGACCGTCTCCCGCTTCCACGCCGAACTGGTGTCGCACGGCGGGATCTGGATCCTGCGCGACCTGGGCTCCGCCAACGGCACCTGCGTCAACGGCCGCCGGGTGACGGACACGGCCGTCGTGCACCCCGGCGACCAGGTCGGCTTCGGCCGCCTGAGCTTCCGCCTCGTCTCCCGCTGACGGGCCCCGGCCGCCCCTCACCGGCGGCCCGGTCGCCCCTCAGACGCGGACCAGCAGGGCCACCGGCCACCGTTCCAGCAACTCGGCCAGGGCCACTGAGCCCTCGGCCTCCGCCCCGGTCAACCGGTCCCGCCAGCGGCCCGGGGGCAGCCGCAGCGCGGTGTCCCGCCAGCCGCCGGAGCGGTCCAGCAGCCGGGAGAGCCGGGTCACGACCGTGACCGCCCGGCCGGAGCGGCCGAAGGCCACACAGTGCTCCGCCGCGGGGCCCTCCGCCGCCAGCGGCCGGTACGAGCCCGCGCGGCCGAACCAGTCCGGGTGCTCCCGGCGCAGCCGGAGGGCGGCCGCGGTGAGCCGCAGCTTCTCCTCCGGCAGGCTGCGCGGCGGCCGCCCCTCGTCGAGCCCCGCGAGCTCCTCCGGGCGGGCCCGGAACGGCGGCCGGTTGTCCGGGTCGACCAGGGCCCTGAACTCCCGTTCGGTGCCCTGGTAGACGTCGGGAACCCCCGGCATCGTCAGATGGACGAGAGCCGCGCCGAGGATGTTCGCGCGGGCGTGCGCGCCCAGCGCGCGGGCGAAGGCCACGGCCGCCGGATGCGGCGGCCCGCACGGGCCCGCCTCCGTGAACGCCCGTACGGCGTCCTCGTAGGCCGCGTCCTGCTCGGTCCAGGTGGTCCGCAGCCCCGCCTCCCGCGCGGCCTTCAGGACGGCCGGGACGAGCCGCTCCGCCGGCAGCGGCCCGGACAGGCCGTAGCCGAGGCCGAAGGCGGTCTGCCAGGCGGTCCAGGCCAGATGGGCGTCCGGCACCCCGGCGCCGCTCGCGCGCGCCGTCTCCTTGGTCAGCCGCTCCACCAGCTCCGCCCACTCCAGGGGCGACTCCGACAGCAGCGCGATGCGCGCCCGGACGTCCGCGCTGCGCTTGGTGTCGTGCGTGGACAGCACCGTCGCCGTCTCCGGCCAGTCGCGCTGGAGCCGCGCGCAGAACGTGTGGAACTCCTCCGGGAAGACGCCCGGCCGGCCCGGCTCGCCGCCCACCTCCGCGGCCGACAGCAGAGGCGTGTACCGGTAGAAGGCGGTGTCCTCGGCCGACTTGGCGCGCAGCGCGGAGGAGGTCTGGGCGAAGCGCGCACAGAACTCCCGGTGGGCGGGGGAGTCACCGGCGGTGCCGAGCACCAGATCGCGCACCAGGTCCACCGCGCCGGCCTCCTCCGGTACGGCGAAGGCGGTGCGCGCCCCCTCGGCGGCCTCGCGCAGCATCGCCGCGTCCCGCTCCGGCACGGCCTTCCCCGGGGCGGTGTAGGGGCGGTAGACCGGGACGCGCAGCAGGAGCTCGCGGATCGCGGTGCGCAGGGCCCAGGGGGCGTGGTCGGGCGGTACGGGCGCCGTCCCGCAGATCCGGACGGCCGTGCGGGTCAGCGCCGACACCTCGGCGGCCAGGTCGTGCTCCACCACCTCGCGCGCGGCCCGCGCGGCCGTCGCCTCCCACGCACCGCCCCGGTCGGCGGGGGCACCGGTGAACTCCCGGTGCAGAAAGTCCAGTTCGCGGGCGCCTGCCGGGTCGGTGAACAGGCCGTCGGCCCGGCGCAGCGCGTCGTAGCCGGTGGTGCCGGCGACGGGCCAGCTCCCCGGCAGTTCCTCCTCGCCGGTCAGGATCTTCTCCACCACGGTCCAGCAGCCGCCGCCGGCGTCCCGGAGCCGCCGCAGATAGCCCTCCGGATCGGCCAGCCCGTCCGGGTGGTCGACGCGCAGGCCCTGGACGACACCGTCGCGCAGCAGCCGCAGCACCGTCGCGTGGGTGGCGTCGAACACGGCCGGGTCCTGGACCCGCACCCCGATCAGTCCCGAAATGGTGAAGAACCGCCGGTAGTTCAGCTCGGTGCGGGCCAGCCGCCACCAGGCCGGCCGGTACCACTGGGCGGCCACCAGTTCGGGCAGCGGCAGCCGCTCCGTACCCGGCCGGACGGGGAACACGTGATCGAAGTAGCGCAGCACATACCCGGCGTCCTCCCCGGCAGCCGCCCTGCTGCCCGTTCGGCCGTCCTCCCCGCCCCCCGCTTCGTCCTCCCGTTCGAGACGGAAGTGCCGCAGTTCCCGCTCCAGCCGGCCGCCGAGGACCGGCAGGAGTATCCGCCCCCGGTGCTCACCGGGGGCGTTCGCGGCCCCGGCCTCCCAGTCGATGTCGAACCAGCGCGCGTACGGTGAGCCGGGGCCGTCCCGCAGCACGCTCCACAGCGCATGGTTCAGCCGCTCCGGCACGGGGACGGCCATGTGGTTCGGCACGATGTCCAGGACGATGCCCAGGCCGTGGGCCCGCGCGGTGGCCGCCAGCCGCCTCAGCCCCGCCTCGCCGCCCAGCTCGGCCCGCACGGCGGAGTGGTCCACCACGTCGTAGCCGTGACCGGAGCCCGGCACGGCCTCCAGCACCGGCGACAGATGCAGATGGGAGACGCCGAGCGCGGCGAGGTGGGGCACGGCGGCCTCGGCCGCGGAGAAGGGGAAGTCCGGCTGGATCTGCAGCCGGTAGGTCGCGGTCGGTACGGCGCCGGGTATGGCGCCCGGTGGGGTGTTCCCGCCGTCCCGCGCTGCGGCGGACGGTTCCGGGGACGGCGCGAGCGGCTCGGAGGTCATGGGAAGGATGTACCCGGACGGACGCCTCCCGTGCCTGCTGAACGGCGCATCCGGGCCACCCCGGACCACCCCGGCCCGTTGCGCCGTCCGGGTGAGGGGAGGCGGCGGCGCGGCGGGGAGACCGGGTCCGGCGGGGTCCCGGAGG
Organism: Streptomyces sp. S07_1.15; assembly: GCF_020739505.1. Lineage (NCBI taxonomy): Bacteria > Bacillati > Actinomycetota > Actinomycetes > Kitasatosporales > Streptomycetaceae > Streptomyces > Streptomyces sp. S07_1.15. The sequence goes on along the minus strand of NZ_JAJBZK010000001.1, from coordinate 1,482,350 downwards.
GTGCGACCGGAGAGCCGGAGAGCCGGAGAGGGGAGTCCGGAGGGCTCAGGCCGGGCGCTGGAGCACCGTCAGGCTGCGGTCGATGAGGGTGAGCCGGTCCCCGGCCTTGACCCTCCGCCCGCTGCCCGGCTCCACCCCGCGCGGGAGCGCCGTGTCGACGACGACCTGCCACTGCCGTCCGTGGTTGACGGGGACGGTGAAGTCGAGGGCTGTGTCCCCGGCGTTGAACAGCAGCAGGAAGGAGTCGTCCCGGATCCGCTCGCCGCGCGGGCCCGGCTCGGAGATCGCGCTGCCGTTGAGGAAGACGGTGAGGGACTTCGCGTGCGCCGCCTGCCAGTCCCGCTGGGTCATCTCCTCGCCGTCCGGGGTGAACCAGGCGATGTCGGAGAGCTCGTCGTGGGTGCCCTCGACCGGCCGGCCGTGGAAGAAGCGGCGCCGCCGGAACACGGGGTGGTCGCGCCGCAGCCACACCATCGAACGGGTGAACTCCAGCAGCTCCCGGTCGGTGCCCTCCTCGACGGGGCCCCGGCGCCGGCCGCCGCGTTCCCCGCCCCGGCCGCGCCCGCCGCCCGCCCGGCCGCCGCCCGTCCGGCCGCCGGCGGCCTCGTCCCCGGCCCCGCCCTCGTCCCCGCCCCCGCCCCCGCCGTCGGGCGTGGGCCAGTGCACCCAGGCCAGCGCGTTGTCCTGGCAGTAGGCGTTGTTGTTGCCGGCTTGCGTGCGCCCGAACTCGTCACCGTGGCTGAGCATCGGGACGCCCTGGGAGAGCATCAGGGTGGCGATGAAGTTCCGCTGCTGCCGGGAGCGTAGGGCGAGTACGCCCGGGTCGTCGGTCGGCCCCTCCGCCCCGCAGTTCCAGGACCGGTTGTGCGACTCACCGTCCCGGTTGCCCTCGCCGTTGGCCTCGTTGTGCTTGCGGTCGTAACTGACCAGGTCGCGCAGGGTGAAACCGTCGTGGCAGGTGACGAAGTTGACCGAGGCGAGCGGCCGCCGGCCGTCGTCCTGGTAGAGGTCGGAGGAGCCGGTGAGACGGGAGGCGAACTCGGCCAGCGTGCGCGGCTCGCCCCGCCACATGTCGCGGACGGTGTCGCGGTACATGCCGTTCCACTCGGTCCACAGCGGCGGGAAGTTGCCGACCTGGTAGCCGCCCTCGCCGACGTCCCAGGGCTCGGCGATCAGCTTCACCTGGCTGACGACCGGGTCCTGCTGCACCAGGTCGAAGAACGAGGACAGCCGGTCGACCTCGTGGAACTGGCGGGCGAGGGTCGCGGCGAGATCGAAGCGGAAGCCGTCCACCCGCATCTCGGTCACCCAGTAGCGCAGCGAGTCCATGATCAGCTGGAGCACGTGCGGGCTGCGCATCAGCAGGGAGTTGCCGGTGCCCGTGGTGTCCATGTAGTAGGTCGGGTCCTCGGTGAGCCGGTAGTACGAGGCGTTGTCCAGGCCGCGGAAGGACAGCGTCGGGCCCAGGTGGTTGCCCTCGGCCGTGTGGTTGTAGACCACGTCGAGGATCACCTCGATCCCGGCCTGGTGGAGCGCCCGCACCGCCGACTTGAACTCCAGCACCTGCTGGCCCCGGTCGCCCCAGGAGGCGTAGGCGTTGTGCGGGGCGAAGAAACCGATGGTGTTGTAGCCCCAGTAGTTGGCGAGCCCGACATCGACCAGCCGGTGGTCGTGGACGAACTGATGTACGGGCATCAGTTCGAGCGCCGTCACCCCGAGCTCGGTCAGATGCTCGATGATCGCGGGGTGTGCCAGCCCCGCGTAGGTGCCGCGCATCTCCTCCGGCAGCGCCGGGTGCGTCATCGTCAGGCCCTTGACGTGCGCCTCGTAGAGCACGGTGCGGTGGTAGTCCGTGCGCGGCGGCCGGTCGTCGCCCCAGTCGAAGTAGGGGTTGATCACGACCGAGGCCATCGTGTGCGGTGCCGAGTCGAGATCGTTCCGCTCGTGCGGCTTGCCGAAGTGGTAGCCGTAGACCGCCTCGTTCCAGTCGATGCTGCCGCTCATCGCCTTGGCATACGGATCGAGCAGAAGTTTGGCCGAGTTGCAGCGGTGGCCGCGGCCGGGATCGTACGGGCCGTGGACCCGGAAGCCGTACCGCTGGCCCGGCATGATGCCCGGCAGATAGGCGTGCCGCACGAAGGCGTCGGACTCGCGGAGTTCCACCGCCGTCTCCGAACCGTCGTCGTGCAGCAGGCACAACTCGATTCTCCGTGCGGTTTCCGAGAAGACCGCGAAGTTGGTGCCGGCGCCGTCGTACGTCGCGCCGAGAGGATACGCCTGTCCGGGCCAGACCTGCATGATGTCGACTCTTCCACTCCTGATCCGGGCTCCGCGGGACGGGATGGCCCCGGCAGGACAGGAATCCTCGCCCAACCAGCGGCGCGCCGGGGCGCTTTCGTCAGATCTCTCGTGAAAAGGGAGCATCCTCCTACGGTTTCTCCTCATCCTCCGGCCGGGGCCTTCTGCTCCCTATGCTGTTTTACAGGGGAAAACCAGGACAGCTGGGCAAGTGGGGGCAATGACGCGCCGTTGTCCTCCGGGGGTGGCGGTCCGTCATCGATCCCTCACGGTTCCCGTCGGGGTTCCGGGTGCACCGGCTCCCGCGCACGCAGTAGGCTCCGGTGATCGAAGACCCGGGGGCGGAAGGCGGTGCACAGGTGAGCTCGGGCGGGTTGGAGCTGCCACCTGGTGACAGTGGTCAGGACGGCGGCGCCACGGACGTCCCTCCCGGCGCGGTGTCCCTGGCCCGGCCGATGGAGATCGGTGCGGAGCTGGACTGGGGCCCCGACGCCTGGAACGAGGTGCGGACACGCGCCCGCCGGGCCGGACGGGCCTACATATGGCTGAATCTCGTCGAGCAGCGGCTGCGCGCGGTCGTCGCCGCGGTCCTCCGGCCGATCTACGAACCGGTGCACGGCGACGAGTGGGTGGTGGCCGCCGCCGGGCCCGCCGGGCACGAATGGGTGCAGCGCGCCGTCGCCGTCCGCGAGGTCAGCCGGCGGAAGGGCTATCTGCTCGACCCGGCCGACGACAACGTCCTCAGCTTCCTGACCCTGCCGCAGCTGCGCGAGCTGATGGTGCAGCACTGGCCGTGCTTCGAGCCCTATCTCGACGACCGCCGCGATCTCGAACTCGCCCTGGACGAGCTGGAGGTGGCGCGCAACGTCGTCTCCCGCAACCGGGCCCTGTCCGAGGCCGTCCTGGCGCAGGCCGAGCGGGCCTCCGCCCGGCTGCTCCGCATCCTCGGCACCGGGGCCGGTACCCCGTCGTCCGACCGGCTGCCCGTCGACGCCGTGGAGGACCTGGTCGGCGACCGCTACGCGGACGTCGTCGGCGTCCACCCGGACCGGGTCCGGCTCCAGCGGCAGCTGCCCGCCGAGGACCTCTTCGGCGGTGCCCGCCGGCTCGACGGAATCGGCATCGGACTCAACCTGCTGGTGCAGAACTACTCCGGGCGGCGGCTCGTCCGGCTCGCCGAGGCCGGGTGCCGCACCCGGCTGCTCTTCCTCAACCCGGCCAGCAGCGCCGTGCGCCGCCGCGAGCGCGAACTCGGCCTGAAGAAGAACGAGCTGAGCCGCTCCGTCGAGATGAACATCCTTCACATGCGGCGGGTGCGGGCGAGGCTGCGGGACACCGGGGCCTTCCAGATCAACGTCTTCGACGAGACCCCGCGCTTCACCGCCTACCTCGTCAACGGCGACGGCTCGGACGGCCTGGCGGTGGTGCAGCCCTATCTGCGCCGCGCGCGGGGCATGGAGGCGCCCGTGTTCGTGCTGCGGGGCGGGCGGCGGCAGACGCTGCGGGAGGACGGCGGGAAGGAGCGGGAAGCGGGGCTTTTCGACACCTACCGCGAGGAGTTCGAGAGCGCCTGGGCCGACTCCCGGCCGGTGTCCTGAACTCCGGGCCGGCCGGGCCGGCGGCCGCGTCCCCGGCCGGCCCGCGGCCCGCGGTCCGGCTCCCGGCGCCAACGGGCGCGCTGTCAGTGGCCGGTGGGAGAGTGGAGCACATCGGGGGACGCACAACAGAAGGAGAGCCGTCATGGGGTGGCACCGCGAAGCGCTGATCGGGTTCGACCTGGAGACGACGGGCACCGACATCGAGACGGACCGCATCGTGACGGCCGCGCTCGCCGAGCTGACGCCGGACGGCCGGGCCGGTTCCGTACGGACCTGGCTGCTCGACCCGGGCATCCCGGTGCCCGGGGAGGCCGCCGCGATCCACGGCATCACCACCGAGCGCGCCGTGCGGGACGGCCTTCCGGCCGCCGCCGGCGTAGCGGAGATCGTGACCGCGGTCGCCGAAGTGCTGCGTTCCGGGCGGCCGTTGGCCGTCATGAACGCCCGTTACGACCTCTCCCTGCTGGACCGGGAGTGCCGGCGGTACGGCATCACCCCGCTCGCGGCCCGGCTCGGCCGGGAACCGGGCCCGGTGATCGACCCTCTCGTCCTCGACAAGCACGTGGACCGCTACCGCAAGGGGAAGCGGACCCTGCAGGCCCTCTGCGAGCACTACGACATCCCGCTGACGGGGGCTCACGACGCCGGGGCGGACGCCTTCGCGGCCGCCGGTGTCGCCGCGTGCATCGGCCGGCGGCACGCCTCGGTCGGCTCACTGGAACCGGCGGCGCTCCACGACCTCCAGATACGGGCGGCGGCGGACCAGGCGGCCTCCTTCCAGCGCTATCTGCGCCGGACGTCCGATCCGCGGGCGTATGTGGAGCGGGCCTGGCCGCTGATCCCCGCCCAGCGGGAGCGCGTGGGCGGCCCGGTGCCGGGAGGCGGCGCCGAGGCCGGTGGCGCGGGGAGCTGAGGTGCCGGTCCGTCCGGCGCGTCGGGCCCGCGCGTCGTGCGGCGAGTACCGGTCCGGGCGGCTGAGCGGCCGGAGCCGTTCGGCTGCCCGGCGCGGTGATCACTGCCCGTCCGCCCGCCCGTCCGCCCGTCTGTCCGCCCGCCGTCCGGCCGGCGCGGTCAGAACGGGTGCCAGCGGACCTCGGAGTCGCCCTCCCGCAGCGAGGCCACCCGGCGGCGGAACTCCGCCAGCGCCGCCGGGTTGCCCGGGGCGCTCTGGGCGACCCAGGCACAGCTGGCCGTCTCCCGGGCACCGCGCAGCAGGGCGCAGCCGTCCCACTCCCGCACATCCCAGCCGTAGCCGCGGGTGAAGGCCGTGTACTCCTCGGCCGGGAGGCCGTACCGGTCCCGGGAGAGGGCCATCACCACCAGGTCGTGCTCGCGCAGATCGTGCGAGAAGGTCTCCAGATCGACGAGCACGGGGCCGTCCGGGCCGATGTGCACATTGCGGGGGAGCGCGTCCCCGTGGATCGGGCCGGGCGCCAGCCGGGGCACCAGCCCGGCCGCGGTCTCCGCGAACCGGTCGCGGCGCTCCCGCAGATAGGCGGCGTCGGCCGGGTCGATCGCGTCACCGGCGAGCCGCAGCCAGCGCTCGACGCCGCCCAGCAGTTCCCGGCGGGGCAGGGCGAAGGGGGGATCCGGCAGGGCGTGCACCATTCTCAGCAGCTCCGCCAGGTCGGCGGCGCGGGCCGGCCGGACGGCCGCCGGCAGCCGGTACCAGTACGTCACCGGATGCCCGTCCACGAGCCGCGCCTCGGGCTCGGCGGGCCGCACGGAGGGCAGGTTCTGCTCGGCGAGCCAGTGGGCGATGCCCAGTTCGCGGCGGGCGCGGCCGAGCAGTTCGGGGCTGCGGCCGATCTTGACGACCGGCCCCTCGTCGCCGAGCGCCAGGACGGCGTTCTCGCCGAACGCGATCAGGGGCGCGTCCGCCGCCGCTCCGGGGTGCCCGGCGGCCGCCAGCACCTCCCGCGCCCGGTGCTCGCTGAACACGGCCGTCCCGGCTCCCGTTCCCGCTGCTGCCTCCGGCACTGTGGCCTCCGCTGATGGTGTCGTCGTGCGTCGTGCGTCGTGAGCTGTGCGTTCCGCGGTCTGTGCTCGTGTGCTCGTGCGATGGCATTCTCCCAGCTCCGCCGGTGGGGCCGCCTCCGCCGGGCACCGGGAGCGGGGAAAAGGAGTTGTGGGTGAGCCGTGCCCTGCCTACCGTTCCCGGTGCAGCAGACAACGGCGGCTTTCCGTGCCCGCGTCCACGCGCTTCGGCGCCTGGCGGCACGTCTCGAGAGGTGGTCCTCATGAGTATGGGTATCGGCGGTCCGGCCACCCAGGGCCGCGCTGTTCCCGCCGCCGTCTGTACCGCGTTCCCGATGACGCGTCGGCCGCGACGCGGCCCCGGTGCCCCGACCGGCCCGGCGGCCTCCGTCTGCTGATCTCTTCCCCGGCAGTACCACCGCGGCACCTGCCGCGCGCCTGAACGACGCCCGCACGTCCGGCGTCCGCGCGCGCCGTGCTGCCGTCTTCCGCCGCCTGTTCCTTTTCCCTTTCTCCGGTCGGGGCCCCGTGCCGTCCGCCCCCCGAACCTTCCGGAGAAATGGACACCGGCCGTGGCCCGTGCACGCCGATCGCCCCACCCTGCCCGCTCGCGGGAGACCTCCCGCGCCCACCCGTCGTACGGCACCCGTGCGGATCGCGCCCCCGGCCGTGACCGTGACCGTGATCGCAGCCCCGCCGACCCCGGCAGCCCCGGCAGTCCCGGCAGTCCCGGCAACGCCGGCAGCCGCGACGGCGGCCGCAGCCCTGCCCGCGCCCGGCGCGAGCTCTCGCAGAACTTCCTCGCCCGCCGGGCCGTCGCCGAGCGCGTCGCACGCCTGGTCCGGCCGGTCCCCGGCGGACTACTGCTGGAGGTCGGCGCCGGGCGCGGCGTCCTGACCGAGGCGCTGGCCCCGTACTGCGGGCGGCTGGTCGCCCACGAGATCGACCCCCGTCTGCTGCCCGCGCTGCGCGACCGGTTCGGCGGCCCGCACCACGCCCACGTGCGGATCAGCGGCGGCGACTTCCTGGCCGCCCCCGTTCCCCGCGAGCCGTTCGCCCTCGCGGGCAACATCCCCTACTCCCGCACCGCGGAGATCGTGGACTGGGCGCTGCGGGCGCGCACGCTCACCTCGGCGACCTTCGTCACCCAGCTCGAGTACGCCCGCAAGCGGACCGGCGACTACGGACGCTGGAGCCTGCTGACGGTGCGGACCTGGCCCTGCCACGAGTGGCGGCTGCTCGGCCGGATCTCCCGCCGGGAGTTCCGGCCGGTGCCCCGTGTGGACTCGGGCATCCTCCGGATCGAGCGGCGCGAGCGCCCCCTGCTGCCGTCCGCCGCCCTCGGCGACTACCACCGCATGGTGGAGCTGGGGTTCTCCGGGGTGGGCGGATCGCTGTACGCGTCGCTGCGCCGGGCCCACCGGGCGGGGCCGCTCGACGCCGCGTTCCGTGGAGCGCGGCTGGACCGCTCCGTCGTCGTCGCATATGTCACACCGGAGCAGTGGCTCACGGTCTTCCGCACGCTGCGGCCCGTCCGCAGCCGCCCGGCCGGCCGATGAACGCCGATATGCCGCAGGGGCTCGGCGTGGGCCGGCATCTGCCCAAGGGCGAGGTCACGGCGGACCGGCTGCGGGACCTGGTGCTCGCCCTTGCCGATGACCCCGGGGTCAGGGAGCGCTGCGCGGCCGTACGGTCCGATGTGGCCGGTGAGGGCGGTACCGCCCGCGCCGCCGGCCTCATCGAGGCGGAACTGCCCGGGCCATCGGGCGCCGGGGGCGTCCGAGCCTGACGCATCCATGGACACGGCCACCCAAGACGACCCTTACCCATGGGTAAAGGTTGTACGGCGCGAATCTTGTCCTTTGGGTGGCGGGGTTCTTAACGTCGGGTGAACAGCCGGAACGGACAAGAGAGTTCACCATGCGCAGAGATATTCCTCCGCTCGCGGAGGTACGCCGCACCACCGAGAAGAAGCGCGACGCCTGGTGGACGGTGCTGCTCGTGGACCCGCTGGCCACCCCGCTCGTCCGCTGGACGGCGATGTGGACCCGTATCACCCCCAACCAGATCACCTGGGCCGCGCTCTTCCTCGGCCTCGGCGCGGCCGCCTGCTTCGCGACCGGAAGCTGGGGCTGGCTGCTGGCGGGCGCGGCTCTCTACCACCTCAGCTTCATCCTGGACTGCATGGACGGGAAGCTGGCCCGGCTCACCGGTACCGGCACCGTCTTCGGCGCCTGGCTCGACTACGTCTTCGACCGGGTGCGGGTCCTGGTCTGCGCCATCGCGCTGATGGGCGGCCAGTACTCCCGCACCGGGGACGTCGTCTTCCTGTGGCTGGCCCTCGCCGTCGTCTTCCTCGACATGCTGCGGTACGTCGACGCCCTGCAGATCTTCAAGATCCGGCACGGGATGCGCAAGCAGATCAAGGCTCGCGCCCGGGCGGCCCGGCGGGCGGACGACGAGCGGCGGGTCTCCTTCATGGAGGACCTGCTCCGCGAGAACCCCGAGGCGGACTTCGACCAAGAGGACCGCACCGCCGCCGACGACGGGCCGGAGCCCGCGCGCCACGACGCCGGCATGGAGGGGGAGACCGCGGCGGCGGACGCGGCCGTCCTTCCCGGCGCCCGGCCGGCGGGGCCGGTCATCGACCTGCACCAGGAGTTCAAGAGCCGTTTCCCCTGGTACGGGCGGTTCCGGAACCTGCTGCTGCGCCACCGCATCCGCACCCACCTGGTCAGCGGTATCGAGTTCCAGATGGCGGTCTTCATCATCGCCCCGGCGGTGGGCGCCGTCGCCCCGGTGACCATCGGTGCCGCGGCGCTGCTGCTCGTCTTCGAACTGGCGATCATCTACAAGCTGCTGCTCTCCACGCGGGACTTCACCCGCACCCTCGAGTCCTTCGACGCGGCGGGTGCCGAGGCCGCCGTGGCCGCCGCCGCCGTCGCTCCGGCTCCGGCTCCGGCTCCGGAGGTTCCGTCGGCACCCCGGGAGACGACGACCGCGGCCTGAGCCCGGGCCGGGTGCACCCGGTCACGGGGGAGCGGGTGGCAGCGGGGGAGCGGAACGAGAAGGATCACCGCACGCGGCACACGCCGCGGGCGACGGGCACGGGCCCGGGGCACACCGCCCCGGGCCCGTCCGCCTGTACGGACCTCCCTCGCCCCGGCTCCTCCCCGCCCGCCCGTGCTTCCCCGTGCTCCCCCGGCCTCTCCGGCAGAGGCCGGGACCGGGGCCGGCACGCCGCCTTCCCGTCTCCGCCCGGGCGCTCCGCCTGTCCGCCCCGGCTTCTCCGGCCCGCTCCGGGTGCGCCCGCGCGGCCGGGAATCCGGCGGCCGGGTCGGGCTCGTCCGGTCAGCGGACGGCACCGGGCGCCGCAGCCGACCGGAGCGCACGTCCCGCTCTCGGACGGCCGTCAACTCCTGGTACGCCGTCGCACGGTGCCGCTGTCGTTGCCCCAACTGCGCCCGTTCTGCCGGACTTTGCGATTACCGGACAGTGTTAGCCACGTCACACCGCTGAGCGAACACATTGAAATGCGCGCGTCAATCGGTCAGGGTTTCGGACACGCGGAGTCCCGCCACCCCCCACGGCCCTGACACGCCACGACACCGCGCCGTCCCCACATCCCCCCCACCTCCCCCCACTCAGTGCACGAGGAGACCCCCCTTCATGGCTACTCACTCGCGTTCCGGCAAGCGCCGCCTGGCCGTTGCCGTCACCGCCGCCGCGGCGGTCGTGGGCACCACCCTCATGGCCCTCCCGGCCGGAGCGGCCCCCGCCGAAGGCAAGATCTACGGCGCGGACGCCAAGAGCGCCGTCAGCGGCAGCTACGTCGTCCTGCTCAAGGACGGTGCCGCCGCCAAGACCCTGAAGACGGCCGGCAAGAAGGACCTCGCCACGACCTACGGCGGCAAGCTGGCCCGCAACTACTCGGCGCTGGAGGGCTTCTCCGCCACCGGCCTCAGCGAGTCCGAGGCCAAGCGCCTCGCCGCCGACCCGGCCGTCGACAAGGTCGTCCGGGACCAGAAGTTCACCATCACCGGAACCCAGAACAACCCGCCGTCCTGGGGACTGGACCGGATCGACCAGACCGCGACCGCCGGCGACGGCGCGTACACCTACCCGGACAGCGCGGGCCAGGGCGTCACCGCGTACGTCATCGACACCGGCGTGCGCGTCACCCACCAGGACTTCGAGGGCCGCGCCAGCCTCGGCTTCGACGCCATCGACGGCGACAACTCGGCCGACGACGGCCACGGCCACGGCACCCACGTGGCCGGCACCATCGCCGGTGCCTCGCACGGAGTCGCCAAGAAGGCGGAGATCGTCGCCGTCCGCGTGCTCGACGACAACGGCTCCGGCACCACCGCCGGTGTGGTCGCCGGCATCGACTGGGTCGCCGAGAACGCCTCCGGCCCCTCCGTCGCCAACATGAGCCTCGGTGGCGGCGCCGACGCGGCCCTGGACGCGGCCGTGCGCACCGCGATCTCCTCGGGCGTCACCTTCGCCGTCGCGGCGGGCAACGAGTCGAGGAACGCCTCGACCGGTTCCCCGGCCCGCGTCACCGAGGCGATCACCGTCGCCTCCAGCACCAGCGGTGACCAGCAGTCGTCCTTCTCCAACTTCGGCAGTGTGGTGGACCTCTACGCGCCCGGCTCCTCCATCACCTCGACCTGGAACAGCGGCGACAGCTCCACCAACACCATCTCCGGCACGTCCATGGCCACCCCGCACGTCGCGGGCGCCGCGGCCGTCTACCTGAGCGGCCACACCACCGCCACCCCGGCGCAGGTCGCCTCCGCCCTGACCGGCGGCGCCACCTCGGGTGCCATCAAGAACGCGACCGGCGGCACCCCGAACAAGCTGCTGAAGATCGTCGAGTAGTCACAGGCTCCGGCCCGGGTCCGCCCCCGGGCCGGACGGCGTGCGCACCGCCGGAGTCCGGCCGCCCTCCCGCCCGCGCGGGGAGGCGGCCGGACTCATGTCGGCGGGGGCTCGTGCGCCCCGCCCCGCCCGTGCCCTCGTGGTACGGGGGCGTACGCGGTTCGGGGGCGGCCCCCGGACGCCGTGCCGGCGAAGGCGCCCGGCCCCGGCGCACTTCCCGTAGCGTGCCGTCTGTGACGACGACATACGCGGCCCTGCTGCGGGGCATCAATGTGGGCGGCAACAACAGGGTCCCCATGGCCGAACTGCGGTCCGTGCTGACCGGCCTCGGCTACGAGAACGTGCGCACCCTGCTGCAGAGCGGCAACGCCGTCTTCGCCGCCCCGGACCACCGGGATCCCGGCCGTCTGGCCGCCGAGGTCGAGCAGGCCCTCGCCGAGTGGTTCGGCTTCCCGGTCGCCGTCGTGGTCCGCACCGCCGGGGAACTGCGCGCCGCCGTGGAGGCCAACCCCTTCCCGGACCCGGCCGCCGAACCCGCGAAACACACGGTCACCTTTCTGGCCGGCCGGGCGGACCCGGAACAACTGGACGCGGTCGACCCGGCGCTCTACGCCCCGGACGAGTACCGTCTGGCCGACGGCGGCCGTGAGCTCTACGCGTACTTCCCGAACGGCCAGGGCCGCAGCAGGCTCGCGCCGTTCCTGGACAAGCGGAAGCTGGGCGTCGAGGCGACGACCAGGAACTGGAGCACCGTCACCAAACTGCTGGCTCTGGTGGAGAGCTGACCGGACTCGCCACCGCCGCACACCACACGGAGCCGGCCGCGCCCTGAGGCAGTTCGGCGCGGCGCCCGCCGACGCGGACGGGGCGGCTTCCCCCGGTGGGTTCCGGCCGACCGGGCAGGGAATGCCTTCCGCGTCCTCGGCCCGGCCCGGCACCCCGCCGCCCCGGAAACCTCCTCCCCCGCTCCGCCGGGCGCAGGCCTCACGCCCACGGCGCCGCGCCGGTCCATGAGGGTGCCCCCGTCGAGTCTTCGTCTTCCGTCGCCATGGCCGGGAGCGGCCGCAGGGTCCCGCCAGTGACGCCAGTGACGCCAGTGAGGCCAGTGAGGCCAGTGAGGCCAGTGACGCCACGTCAGCGACTGCCGACGGTGGCCGGATTCCGTCGTCACGCAGATATTCGCGATTACCGGACGATGTAACCCATGTCACACCGCTGAGCGAACGTATTGATATGAGCGCGTCAATCAGTCACCGTGCTGACTCATCGGAGCGGGCCTCGACCCCACGGCCTGCCGCGACGTTCCGCCCCCGCACACCCCCACCCAGTGCACGAGGAGACCCCTCATGGCAACTCGCTCGCGTTCCGCTCTGCGCCGCCTCACCGTCGCCATAGCCGCCACCGCGGCCGTCGCGGGCACCGGCCTCGCGGCCGTTCCCGCCGGAGCCGCCCCCGCCCCGGCCGAGGGCAAGATCTACGGCGCCGGTGCCAAGACCGCCATCGACGGCAGCTACGTCGTCCTGCTCAAGGACGGCGCCGCCGCCAAGACCCTCAAGGCCACCGGCAAGAAGGAGCTGGCCAAGACCTACGGCGGCAAGCTCGACCACAACTACGCCGCCCTGGACGGCTTCTCCGCCACCGGCCTCAGCGAGACCGAGGCGAGACGCCTCGCCGCCGACCCGGCCGTCGACAAGGTGGTGCAGAACAAGACCTTCCGCATTACCGGCTCCCAGGCGAACCCGCCGTCCTGGGGCCTGGACCGGATCGACCAGACCTCCCGGTCGCGGGACGGCGTCTACAGCTATCCGGACAGCGCCGGCGAGGGCGTGACCGTCTACGTCATCGACACCGGCGTGCGCGTCACCCACCAGGACTTCGGGGGCCGTGCCAGCCTCGGCTACGACGCCATTGACGGTGACAACTCCGCCACCGACGGCCACGGGCACGGGACGCACGTGGCGGGCACCGTCGCCGGCGCGGCGCACGGTGTCGCCAAGAAGGCGAGGATCGTCGCCGTCCGCGTGCTCGACAACAACGGCTCCGGCACCACCGCCGGCGTCGTCGCCGGCATCGACTGGGTCCAGCGGAACGCCTCCGGCCCGTCCGTGGCCAACATGAGCCTCGGCGGCGGGGCCGACGCGGCCCTGGACGCGGCCGTGCGCTCCGCGATCGCCTCGGGTGTCACCTTCGCCGTGGCGGCGGGCAACTCGGCGGCCAACGCGGCCAATTACTCACCGGCGCGGGTCCAGGAGGCGATCACCGTCGCCGCCAGCACCAGCAGCGACTCGGAGCCGTACTACTCCAACTACGGCAGTGTGGTGGACCTGTACGCACCCGGCTCCTCCATCACCTCGGCCTGGCGGAGCAGCGACACCTCCACCAACACCATCTCCGGCACCTCCATGGCCAGCCCGCACGTCGCCGGGGCCGCCGCCATCTACCTGGGCCGCCACACCGGCGCCACCCCGGCCCAGGTCGCGAGTGCCCTGAGCAGCGGTGCCACCGCCGGCGCCATCACCAACGCGACCGGTTCCACCCCGAACCGGCTGCTGAAGGTTGTCGAGTAACAGCTCATCCGCATCCCCCCGGAGTCCGGCCGTCACCCTTTCCCGGGGTGGCGGCCGGGCTCACGCGCGGGGTCCCGATGGGTCGGCCGCCAAGCGCCCCGCTTCGGCCGCGTCCGGCGGCGCTGGGCCAACCGGGCGGCCTCTGTGCGGGGTTGGCGTGTCGGGCCGCAGGAACGGCTGGGCGGGACGAACCCGGAGCGGCTGTCAACGCAAGGTTGACACTCATCAACTGTCAACCTACGGTTGCCTCATGACGGAACCCGTACGCATGACGCATCCGGTCCGGCTCGACGACCTCATCGACGCGATCAAGAAGACCCACTCCGACGCGCTGGAACAACTCACCGACGCGGTCGTCGCGGCGGACCATCTCGGAGATGTGGCCGACCACCTGATCGGCCACTTCGTGGACCAGGCGCGCCGCTCGGGCGCCTCCTGGACGGACATCGGCCGCAGCATGGGCGTGACCCGGCAGGCGGCACAGAAGCGCTTCGTGCCGAAGGGCTCGGGCGAAGCGCAGGACCTCGACCCGAGCCAGGGCTTCAGCCGGTTCACCCCGCGCGCCAAGAACGTGGTGATGGCCGCCCAGAACGAGGCCCGCGCGGCCGGCAACGACACCATCGGACCGGCTCATCTGCTCCTCGGCTTGCTGGCGGAACCCGAGGGGCTCGGCGCCAAGGCGATCACCGACCAGGGTGTCTTTCTGGACGCCGTGCGGCAGGCGGCGACGGCAGCCCTGCCGTCGGCAGCCGGACAGGCCCCCGACCTGATCCCGTACGACGCGGACGCGCGCAAGGCACTCGAACTGACCTACCGGCAGGCGCTCCGGCTCGGCCACAACTACATCGGCACCGAGCACATCCTGCTGGCCCTGCTGGAGTTCGAGGACGGCGCGGGCCCGCTCACCGCACTCGGCATCGACAAGGCGGCCGCGGAGAACTGGACCACCGAGAAGATCGCCGCCCTGACCGCCGTATGGCGGAGTGACGGAGAGGAACAGCCCACCGGACCGGGCGAGTAGGACCGGACGGTGGCTGCTCCCGGCCGAGCCCCCACTGCGCGGCGAGACCGCCGCTCCGGGGGGCGCGCGCCGTCGATGGCGGCACGCGTCACCCCGAGTCAGTTCCCCGCGCGCATCAGCAGGCGCCCCTGGCGGAATCGTTCCCCCTCCAGCGGCTCCCGCAGCATCCGGCCGACCTCGGTGAAGCCGGCCTCACCGGCCAGCCCCGCGAGACCGTCGACCGGCCATCGGTAGGCCGTGGTCACCTTGTGGTCGAACGCCGTGACCGGCTCGCCCTCCGACTCGAAGAAGCCGAGCAGCAGTGTTCCGCCGGGCGCGAGGACCCGGCGGAACTCGGCGAAGTACGAGGGCACATCCGCCGGCGGGGCGTGGATGACCGAGTACCAGGACGCGACGCCGTGCAGCCTGCCGTCGGCGAGGTCCAGGGCGTCCATGGAACCGACCTCGAACCGCAGATCCGGGTACGCCTCCCGGGCGAGACCGATCATCACCGGCGAAAGGTCGACGCCGAAGACGTCCAGCCCCAGATCCCGCAGGTGCGCCGTGAGAAATCCGGGGCCGCATCCTAGCTCGGCGACGGGCCCGGGACCGGCGGCCCGCACCGTCTCGGCGAACGCGGCGAGCACCGCGCGGTCCAGCGGCAGAGCGTCGAGCGCGTCGCGGAAGAGGTCGGCATAGAGAACGGCAACGGCATCGTAGGCGTCGGCTGTCGCTTGGTGGGATGAGGAAAGTCCGGTCACGGCGAGGACCCTAGAGGGTGCCCGGTGCCGACGCTTGGTTATCGGACAGGATCAGCCGTTGCCGTGCCGGTGCCCGCCGGGAGAGGGTGGATGGCCGGAGAGTCGCCGTTCCCATGACACCCGCTCGGGTGGGGAGAACGCGGTCTTCCGCCATCCCGTCACGACCGGCCATACGAGGAGGCCCACCGAGATGACCGCGCCCGCCCGTTCCCCGGAGCAACGCAGACGCGACGTGCTGGAGCGGCTCGAGAACGACGTCGACGCCTGGGTGGCCACGGCCGATCCGGAGACGGGCACTCCGTACCTGGTCCCGCTCTCCTTCCTCTGGGACGGCACCTCCCTGTGGCTGGCCACCCCGGCGTCCAGCCCGACCGGCCGCAATCTGCGGTCCACGGGCAGGGTCCGCCTGGGCATCGGGCCGACCCGGGATGTCGTGCTGATCGAGGGCACGGTGGACGCCCTGACGGCCGACGAACTGCCGGAGGGCCTGGGCGAAGCGTTCGCCGCCGGAACGGGCTTCGATCCGCGCGAGGAAGCCGGTGCGTACCTCTACTACCGGGTCTCGCCGGACCGGCTCCAGGCGTGGCGCGAGGCCAATGAACTCAAGGGGCGGGATCTCATGCGCGGCGGACAGTGGACCGTGGGCGGCTGAGAGACGAAACCGCTCGCGAGCCCGGGGGCGTTGTGCGGTGCCCGGGTTCCGCTGCGGCCGGTCCGGATACGCGTAGGCCCGGGCCGCCGCCCGTCAGGGCCGGAAGACGTACGGGGTGGTGGTGCTCAGGGCGGTGAAGCCGAGGCGGTGCAGGATCGGGCGGCTCTCGTCGGAGGCGTCGACCTGGAGGTAGCGGTAGCCGCGTTCGGCGGCGATCCGGGCGCGGTGCGCGACCAGGGCCCGGTAGACGCCCCGGCCCCGCCAGGCGGGCAGGGTGCCGCCGCCCCACAGTCCGGCGAAGTCCGTGCCCGGGTACAGCTCCAGCCGGGCCGATGAGACGGGCAGCTCGCCGGCCATGACGACGGTCATCACCACGGTCTCCGGCTGTTCCGCGAGTTGTGCGGTCAGATGCTGCCGCAGCGACCGGCCCGGCCCGAACACCTCTTCGTGGACGCGCACCATCAGTTCCACCCCGTCCGAGTCGGTCACCGGCCGCAGGGCCAGCCCCTCGGGCAGCTCGACGGCGGTGCTCAACTCCTGTGTCGGGGCGACCATCAGGGTCTCCTCCGGCTCGGGAACCAACCCGGCCGCCCGCAGCCGCTCGCCGAGATCGGCGGGCCGGTCGTGGCCGTACAGCTTCCACTCGAACTCTTGCCCAAGCGAGGCGAAATGGCGGATCTGGGCGGCGATGGCCGCATCGGCGGAGCCGGCGCCGAGGTCCGACCAGAGCACGCAGTTCCAGTCGCCTTCCGCCCCGAGCTGCCGCACCACGTCACCGACCCGCTCGACCCGGGCCCCAGGGGAGTCCGCGGGCGCACCCCGGCGCATCTGGTCGTCGTACAGGGCGAGTATCGCGGCGGTGTCCATCCGGCCATCCCAGCACCGTGCGGCGGATCGGCCAAGCCAATATCGACGGGGTTGTGCTCCACCGGTGCCGGGGCTGGTCCGCTCCCTCTCGGGCTCACTCGCCGGGTCCCGCGGCGAGGAGTATCCGGGCCAGTTCGCGCGGCTGGGAAAACATGGGCCAGTGGCCGGTGTCCATCGTGACCAGCCGCCACCGGTCGCTCTTCAGCAACTCGGCCACGTCGGGGCTCGGCTCGGGCCAGTCGAGCAGGCACTTGATGTACGTCGCGGGAAGCTCGCCGAGCGGGCGGGTCAGCACAGCCGGTTCGATGAGCGTGGCACCCGGGTGCGGGGTCCCATCGGCCGTGATCCGGTCTATCTGCCCAGGGCTGAGCCCTTGGCCGGCGAATTCGTCCGCGTCCAGGACGGGCCAGAATCCTCCGTTCGCGGCGATCGCCGCCTCGACCATCGCTCTGCCGTCCGGCCAGGCGGAGACGAACGACTCGCCGTCGGCCGGGACGTTGGAGTCCACGAAGACCACCCGGGCCAGTCGGTCACCGATCCGCTCGGCGGCCTGGCCGGCCGGGATGCCCGCGTAGCTGTGCCCGACCAGCACGACATCGCGCAGATCCCGGCGCTCGATCTCCCCGACGATGTCCTGCACGTGCGTCTGCTGTCCGGCGGGCACGCCCTTCTTCTCGGCGAGCCCGGACAGTGTCAGGGGATGCACGCCGTGCCCGGCCGCCCGTAGTTCCGGGACCACCTCGTCCCACGCCCACGCTCCGAGCCACGCGCCTGCCGTCAGTACGTATTCGCTCATGGGGGCAACCTAGGGGGACGGTCTGACACTGGCCGTTCCCGACAGGGTCCCGGTGGAGCGGGGGGAACGGCCCGCGCCGCCCCTCCCGGGTGTTCGCGATACGGTCCGGTGGGCGGGCCGCGGTGATGACCGGCGGGCGACCGCCACCGGCGGGGCCCGTGGCCGACCGCAGGGGTGGCCCAACAGCGAAGGGTGGGGCTTGTGGACCCGAGTGAGGACGAGATCCTGACCGGAGAGATTGCGGCACTGGGCACGGTGGTCGGGGCCAGTGGCCGCTTGACCGGGGGTGTGGCCAAGCGGTTGAAGAAGAACGTCCACGAGATCGACCTGGTCATCCCCTTGCCGTTCGACGACGCCGTCAAGCGTGTCGCCGACGTGCTCGGAGGAGCCGGGCGGGCCGTTGAGCCCGTGCGCGTCGAGCCCGGCGGGGACCGGTGGACGATCCGGGTCGTCGTCGGCGCCGGCGTCGGCGGGATGAATCCCGTCGTGGTCACCGCTCTGGTGACACGGGACGGGGAGGGCGGTTCGGCGGTCGGGCTCCGTGCGGCGGCCAAGGAAGGTCTGATCAAGCAGCGGGCGGGCGAGAAGACCGCCGTCCGCCTTGCGGCGTTGCTGAGCGAGTAGCGCGGAGGCGGCGAGCCATCCCGAAGAGCAGCGTGCGGCGGGCCGGTCAGGCGCTCAGCGCCGTGAGGGCCGGGCGGGCCGCGCGGGACGCGTCGTAGCGGGCGAGGAGCAGCCGCGCCAGCCGTTCGTCCGGGCCGAGGACGCTGGCCAGGACGTCCGCGCCCGCCTCCCGCGCGCCCGCCGCGATGCGGTCCGGGAGGCGGCCGGGGGCGATGACGTACGGGGCCACCGCCACCCGGCGGGCCCCGTCCGCGCGCAGGGCGCGGACGGCGTCCGCCGTGCGGGGGAGCTGAGCGGAGGCGAACGCAGGCCGCACGGCACACCAACCGGTGCGCCGCCACTCCCGCGCGATTGCTGCGATCACTGCGATCGCCTCCGGGTCCGAGGAGCCCGCCGAGGCCAGGACGATCCCGGTCGACGCGCGGTCGTCCGGGGCCAGTCCGGCTTCGTACAGGCGCTGTTCGAGGGCGTCGAGGAGGAGCGGGGACGGGCCGAGAACGTCCGCCTGGGTGATCGTCAGGCGGGGCAGCCGCGCGCGGGCCTCGCCCAGCACCCCGGGGATGTCGGACTTGGCGTGGAAGGCCCGGGTCAGCAGCAGCGGGAGGGCGATGACCTCGCGGACGCCCTCCGCGTCCAGGCGGTCCAGCAGCCGCGGCACGCTCGGAGCGCAGAAGTCCAGGTAGCCCGTCTCGACGCGCAGGCCCGGCCGCAGGGAGCGGACCCGCTCGGCGAGCGCGGTGACGGTCGCGGCGTGGCGCGGGTCGCGGCTGCCGTGGGCGGTGATCACCAGGGTGGGGGCGGCGGAAGCGGCGTGCGGGAGGTGCGGGCCGTGCGGGAGGGGCTGTCTGGTCATGGTGGCGGTGTCCGTTCAGCGGGCGCCGGCGATCAGGCCGCGGCTGCGCAGCACGCGGCGTTCGACGGGCGCGAAGACGAGCAGTTCGATGCCGATGCCGACGACGAGGATGAGGGTGATGGCGCCGAGCACCAGCGGCATGTCCTGGTAGACCCGGCCCGTTTCCAGGAGCTGTCCCAGGCCGACGCCCAGCTCCGGTGACTTGGCGATCAGTTCGGCGGCCATCAGCGCACGCCAGGAGAACGCCCAGCCCTGCTTGAGGCCCGAGATGTAGCCGGGCATCGCGGCGGGCAGCAGCACATGCCGTACGCCCCTGAGCCCGGTGGCGCCGATGACCTGCCCGGCGCGCAGATACAGCGGCGGGATCCGGTCCACGCCCGCGACCAGGCCGTTCGCGATCGACGGTACGGCGCCCAGCAGCACCACCGTGTAGATCGTCGCGTCCGAGAGACCGAACCAGATGATGGCCGCGGGCACCCAGGCGACCGACGGCAGCGACTGCAGCCCGGACAGGATGGGCCCGAGCGCCGCCCGCACCGGCTTCACCCGGGCCACGATCAGGCCCAGCGGGGTGCCGATGGCCAGCGAGGCGGCGAAGCCCAGCGCGCCCCGGGAGACGCTGTTCCAGACCACGCCGAGGATCGTGCCCTTGTACCACTCGTCGGCAAGGGCGTTCCACACGTCCAGCGGCCCGGGCAGCTGGTAGTGCGGCTTGATCTCCAGGATGTACGCGAGCTGCCACAGCGCCAGCACGATGACGATCGCGACGACCGGCGGCAGCACCTTGTCGAGCAGGAGCCGGCCGAACGGCACCCGGGACGCGGTGTGTGTCTCCAGGGCGTCGAGACCGGCCTCCAGCCCCTCCAGGTCGTTGGGGGAGCCGTTCGCGGAGGCGGCCGCGGACGACGGGGACGGGGAGGCGCCCCCGGCGCCGTCCGCGCCGCCCCGGGTGTCAGTGCTGCCCATGCCGGCGGATCTCCCCCCGCAGCTGTTCGGTGATCTCCACGGAGAGCCGGGCCACGCCCGCGTCCTCGATCCGGCGCGGCTGCGGGATGTCCACCCGCCACTCCCGGGCGATCCGGCCGGGGCGGGAGGACAGCAGCACCACGCGCTGCGCGAGCCGGACCGCCTCGCGCACGTTGTGGGTGACGAAGAGGACGGAGAGGTTCGTCTCGGTCCAGATCCGGGTCAGTTCCTCGTGCAGCACGTCGCGCGTGATGGCGTCGAGGGCCGCGAACGGCTCGTCCATCAGCAGCAGATTGCTGTCCTGGGCCAGCGCCCGGGCCAGCGCCACCCGCTGCCGCATCCCGCCGGACAGTTCGTGCACCCGCTTGCCGTACGCGCCCTTCAGCCGGACCAGCTCCAGCAGCCGCTCGGCCTCCGGGCGCCGGTCCGCCTTGGGCACGCCCCGCATGCGCAGGGCCAGTTCGATGTTGCGTCCCGCGGTGAGCCACGGGAACAGGGCGTGCTCCTGGAACATCAGGGCGGGCCGGCCGTGGGGGACGCCGATCTCCCCGGAGGTGGGCCGGTCGAGCCCCGCCACCAGGTTGAGCAGCGTGGACTTCCCGCAGCCCGACGCGCCCAGCAGACAGACGAACTCGCCGTTCGCCACATCGAGGCTGATGTCGTCCAGGACGAGCTGGCGGCCGCCGCCGCGGCCGAACGACTTGGACACGTGATCGAGCCGTACGGCGTGGTCGGCCGGGGCCTCGGTGTGCGGCGCGAGGAGCGTGGTGGCCATCGGTGTCACCTCCGGGGGGACGGGTTCGGCGCTGCGGTGGACGGTGCTGCGGCGGGCGGTGCTGATACGGGCGGTGCCGGTGCGGGCCATGCGGGTGCGGGCGGTGCCGGTCAGCCGGTGCCCAGGCCGGCGGCGGAGACCTTCCGCGCGCCCCGCTCCGCCAGCACCTTGTTGAGCAGCCTCAGGTCGTAGATGCCGCGCAGGTCGGGCTTCTCCAGCAGCCCGGCCCGCTCGGCGTGTTCGGCCTGGCGGGCGAGCGTGGCGGCGAGCGGGTCGTCGAGCACCTCGATGTGCTCGAACGCCGGCTCGAGCACCTCGGGCGGCAGGGCCTTGCCGCCCTGCCGCTCCAGCGCGGTGTTGAGCGAGGCCCTGGCCTCCTCGGGGTGGCTCCCGATCCAGGCGTTGGCCTTCACGGAGCCGCGCAGCACGGCCTCCACCGCCTCCGGGTGCCGGGCGAGGAACTTCTGCGAGACGACCATGGTGGTGATGACGTGCCGGCCGTCCTCCCACAGGTCCCGCTCGTCCAGCAGGACCCTGCCGCCCTGGGCGGTGAGCTGCGAGGCGGTGGGCTCCGGCACCCAGGCGGCGTCGATGTCGCCGCGCCGGAAGAAGGCCGGGGTCTCCTTGTTGTCGATGCGCAGCACGGTCGCATCGCCCTCGCCGCTGTCCGGATCGACCCGCAGACCCTTCTCCGCGAGGTGGTGGAGCAGCGCCACGTCCTGGGTGTTGCCGAGCTGGGGTGTGGCGATCCGCTTGCCGCGCAGGTCGTCCGGGCCGCTCACCCGGTCGGGGTGGGCGACGAGGGAGACCCCGCCGGAGGCCGAGCCGGAGATGATCCGGAGGTTCCGGCCGCCGGCCTTGGTGTAGCCGTTGACGGCGGGCGAGGGGCCGAGCCAGGCGATGTCCACGGATCCCGCGTTGAGCGCCTCGACGGCGGACGGGCCGGCGCCGAACACCTGCGCGGTTACCTTGGTCCCGCCCAGCTCCTTCTGGAAGAAACCCTCCCGGTCGCCGACGAGCGCGGTGGCGTGGGTGACGTTGGCGAAGTAGCCCAGCCGTACCTCGTCCAGCCCGCCGGTGCGTTCACCGCGCGGCTGCACCTTGGCGACGCCGCCGGTCTCGGCCCGGGAGCCGTAGCCGCAGGCGCCGAGCGCGACGGCCAGCAGCGCGGCGAGCGCGGCGGCGACGGCCGCGGTGGCGTACCGGTGCCGGGGGCGGTGCCCCCGGCGGGCGCGGCGCGGCCCCCGGAGCGGGGCGGGATGGTCGGCAGGCACGGGAGGGGTGTCCTCTCGGAGGGCGGCCGGGCTCGGTGCGGGGTGGCGGCGCGCCCGGCGGGGCGGCGATTTCGGGACGGTGCGGGTGTGGGTGCGAGTGCGGTGCGCGGGGTCAGCCGCTCAGCCGCGGGCACATCGCCCGACGCCGCCCTCGCCGCTGCCGAGGGCGCCGCTGCCGACCCGGCCGCCCTCCTTGGCGAAGGTCGACCAGCTCTCGGTGGCGGGACGGGCCGTGGTGGTCACGGTCAGAAGTCCCAGCCGTCGTCGGCCGCGCCGTCCGCGGCCCGCGCGGTGCCGTTCGCGGACTCGGTGAACGCGTCGCCCGCCATGCCGGCCGTGAGCGTCGTGCCGTCCGCCGGGTCGATCAGCAGGAACGATCCGGTGCGGCGGGAGTCGGCGTAGGCGTCGAGGGCGAGCGGCTCGGAGGTGCGCAGCACGATCCGGCCGATGTCGTTGGCCGCCAGCTCGCCCGGCGCCGGGTGGCGCGCGAGACCGCCGTGCTCGTCGGGCTCGCTGAGCGCCAGCCGGGACGGGATGTCCTTGACGATCGCCTTGACCGTGCGGGTGGTGTGCTTGAGCAGCACCCGGTCGCCGACGGCCAGCGGCCGGTCGTGCAGATGGCAGACGGTCGCCTCGACGTCCTGGGTGACGGCCGGGGCGGTCGCGGTGGTGACGATGATGTCGCCGCGCGAGATGTCGAGGTCGTCGTCGAGGAGGACGGTGACGGACTGCGGCGACCAGGCCGCGTCCACGTTCTCCCCGAGGGCGTCGATGGCCGTGACGGTGCTGGTGCGGCCGGACGGCAGCACGGTCACCGGGTCTCCCACCCGCAGCACCCCGGAGGCCAGCTGGCCCGCGTAGCCCCGGTAGTCCGGGTGTTCGGGGGTCTGCGGGCGGATGACGTACTGGACGGGGAAGCGCACCGGGTCACCCGACGGGTCGTCGGTGACGGGCACCGTCTCCAGGTGCTCCAGGACGGTCGGGCCGCCGTACCAGTCCATGGTGGCGGACGGGGTGACCACGTTGTCCCCGGCCAGCGCGGAGATCGGGATGGCGGTGATCTCCGGGACGCCGAGCGCGGCCGCGTAGGCCGTGAACTCCCCGGCGATCCGGGCGAAGACGGACTCCTCGTAGCCGACGAGGTCCATCTTGTTGACGGCGAGGACGACGTGCGGCACCCGGAGCAGCGCGGCGACGGCGGCGTGCCGGCGGGTCTGCTCCACGACGCCGTTGCGGGCGTCGACGAGGACGACGGCCAGTTCGGCCGTCGACGCCCCGGTGACCATGTTCCGCGTGTACTGCACATGGCCGGGGGTGTCGGCGAGGATGAACCGGCGGCGCGGGGTGGCGAAGTAGCGGTAGGCCACGTCGATGGTGATGCCCTGCTCGCGCTCCGCCCGCAGCCCGTCCGTCAGCAGCGCGAGGTCGGGCGCTTCCTGGCCGCGGCTGCGGGAGGCGTGCTCGACGGCCTCCAGCTGGTCGGCCAGGACGGACTTGGAGTCGTGCAGGAGCCGGCCCACCAGGGTGGACTTGCCGTCGTCGACGCTGCCGGCGGTGGCGAACCGCAGCAGCGTGGCGGCCTCGCCGGCGGCGGTCAGGCTCTCGGCGGCGGCCGCCGCGGCGGCGGTGGCGGGTGTGTCGGTGCTGCTCATGGCTAGAAGTACCCCTCGCGCTTGCGGTCCTCCATGGCGGCCTCGGACAGCTTGTCGTCGGCGCGGGTGGCGCCCCGCTCGGTGAGCCGGGAGGCGGCGATCTCGGTGATGACGGCCTCGATGGTGTCGGCGCCGGAGTCCACGGCCCCGGTGCAGGACATGTCGCCGACCGTGCGGTAGCGCACCTTGCGGGTCTCGGTCCGCTCGCCGTCCTTGGGGCCGCCCCACGCGCCGGGGGCGAGCCACATGCCGTTGCGGGCGAACACCTCCCGCTCGTGGGCGTAGTAGATGGCGGGGAGTTCGATCTTCTCCCGGGCGATGTACTGCCACACGTCCAGCTCGGTCCAGTTGGAGAGCGGGAAGACGCGGACGTGCTCGCCGGGGGAGTGGCGGCCGTTGTAGAGCTGCCACAGCTCGGGGCGCTGGCGGCGCGGGTTCCAGCCGCCGAACTCGTCGCGCAGGGAGAACACGCGCTCCTTGGCGCGGGCCTTCTCCTCGTCGCGCCGGCCGCCGCCGAAGACGGCGTCGAAGCGGTTCCGTTCGATGGCGTCCAGCAGCGGGACGGTCTGCAGCGGGTTGCGGGTGCCGTCCGGGCGCTCGCGGAGCTTGCCCGCGTCGATGAACTCCTGGACGGACGCCACATGGAGGCGCAGGCCGTGCTCGGCGACGGTGCGGTCGCGGAAGTCCAGCACCTCGGGGAAGTTGTGCCCGGTGTCCACATGGAGCAGGGAGAACGGGACGGCGGCGGGGGCGAAGGCCTTCAGCGCCAGGTGGAGCATGACGATGGAGTCCTTGCCGCCGGAGAAGAGGATCACCGGCCGCTCGAACTCGCCCGCCACCTCGCGGAAGATGTGCACGGCCTCGGACTCCAGCGCGTCCAGGTGCGACAGGGCGTACGGGCTGCCGCCGGCTCTGGCGGTGTCCGTGCCCTCCGTGTCCGTGCCCTCCGCGCCCGCGCCCTCCGCGGCGTCCGTGCTCGCGGCGGGTGCGGTCCGTCCGTCCGGCCCGGCGGTCCCGTCCGCCTCGGTCGTGGTGGTCATGGTCGGCCCTCCTCCTCGGCGCCCGTCTTCCCGGTTCGCCCCGGGTCCTTCTCGGTCTGCGGCTCCAGCCGGGCGATCGCTCATCAGGTGTGCAGTCCGCACTCGGTCTTGCCGCGGCCCGCCCAGCGGCCGGCCCGGACGTCCTCGCCCGGCTTGACGCGCCGGGTGCAGGGGGCGCAGCCGATCGAGGGGTAGCCGTCGGTCAGCAGCGGGTTGGTGAGCACGCCGTGCTCGGCGACGTAGGCGTCCAGGTCGTCCTGCGTCCAGGTGGCGATCGGCGAGATCTTGACCTTCTGGCGCTTGGCGTCCCAGTCGACGACCGGGGTGGCGGCCCGGGTGGGGCCGTTGTCGCGGCGCAGCCCGGTCGCCCAGGCGTCGTAGCCCGACAGCCCTTCTTCGAGGGGGGCCACCTTGCGCAGGGCGCAGCACAGGTCGGGGTCGCGGTCGTGCAGCTTCGGCCCGTACTCGGCGTCCTGCTCGGCGACGGTCTGCCGCGGCGTCACGCTGATCACGTTGACGTCCATGACGGCGGCCACGGCGTCGCGGGTGCCGATGGTCTCGGGGAAGTGGTAGCCGGTGTCGAGGAACACCACGTCCACGCCCGGCTGGACGCGGGACGCCAGGTGGGCGACGACCGCGTCCTCCATCGAGGAGGTGACGCAGAAGCGGCTGCCGAAGGTGTCCGCGGCCCAGCGCAGGACCTCCTCGGGGCCGGCGTCGCCGAACTCGGCGGCGCCCTTCTCGGCGAGGGCGCGGAGTTCGGCGGTGGTGTGGCGGGGTGAGGGTGCGGTGGTCATGCGGTGGTTCCCCCTTCGTGGTGGCCGGTGCGCGGGCCGGAGAGCAGCCCGAGGAAGGAGAGCCGGAAGGCGCGGGCGCAGGACCCGCACTCCCAGGCGCCGTGGCCCTCCTCGGAGGGCCGCAGGTCCTCGTCGCCGCAGTACGGGCAGTGGAACGGCGCGGCGCGGTCGCTCATGACAGGTCCTCCGCGGAGGCGCGTGCCGCCCAGGTGGCGAACCGCTCGCCGTCCTCGCGCTGCTTCTCGAAGCGGCGCAGCACCCGCTCGACGTAGTCGGGGAGTTCGGCGGAGGTGACCTTGAGGCCGCGGACCTTGCGGCCGAAGGCGGCGTCGAAGCCGAGGGAGCCGCCCAAGTGCACCTGGTAGCCCTCGACCTGGTTGCCGTCGGCGTCCAGCATCAGCTGGCCCTTGAGGCCGATGTCGGCGGTCTGGATGCGGGCGCAGGCGTTGGGGCAGCCGTTGATGTTGATGGTCACCGGCTCCTCGAAGTCCGGCATCCGGGCCTCGAGTTCCTCGATGAGGGTGATGCCGCGCGCCTTGGTCTCGACGATGGCGAGCTTGCAGAACTCGATGCCGGTGCAGGCGATGACACCGCGCCGGAACGGCGAGGGGCTGACCTGGAAGCCGAGCTCCTCCAGACCGGAGACGAGGGAGTCGATCCGGTCCTTCTCCACGTCGAGGATGATCATCTTCTGCTCGACGGTGGTGTTGAGCCGGTCCGAGCCGTGGGCGGCCGCCAGGTCGGCGAGGCGGGTGAGGGTGGCGCCGTCGACGCGGCCGACGCGCGGGGCGAAGCCCACGTAGTAGCGGCCGTCGTGCTGCCGGTGGACGCCGACGTGGTCGCGCCACTGGGTGGAGGGCTCCGGCGGGGCGGGGCCGTCCGTGAGCTTCCGCTTCAGGTACTCGTCCTCCAGCACCTGCCGGAACTTCTCGGTGCCCCAGTCGGCGACGAGGAACTTCAGCCGGGCGCGATTGCGGAGGCGGCGGTAGCCGTAGTCGCGGAAGATACCGGTGACGCCGGCCCAGACGTCCGGGACCTCGTCCAGCGGCACCCAGGCGCCGAGGCGCTGGGCGAGCTTGGGGTTGGTGGACAGCCCGCCGCCCACCCAGAGGTCGAAGCCGGGGCCGTGCTCGGGGTGGTCGACGCCGACGAAGGCGATGTCGTTGATCTCGTGGACGACGTCCTGGACCGGGGAGCCGGAGACCGCGGTCTTGAACTTGCGCGGCAGGTTGGAGAACTCCTTGCTGCCGATGTAGCGGCGGTGGATCTCCTCCACGGCGGGGGTGCCGTCGATGATCTCGTCGGCGGCGATGCCGGCCACCGGGGAGCCGATGATCACGCGGGGGCAGTCGCCGCAGGCCTCGGTGGTCGACAGCCCGACGGCCTCCAGCTTCTCCCAGATGGCGGGGACGTCCTCGATGCGGACCCAGTGCAGCTGGACGTTCTGCCGGTCGGTGATGTCGGCGGTGCCGCGGGCGTAGCTCTCCGACACCTCGCCGATGGCGCGGAGCTGAGCGGTGGTCAGGCGCCCGCCGTCGACGCGGACCCGCAGCATGAAGTACGTGTCCTCCAGCTCCTCGGGCTCCAGGACGGCGGTCTTGCCGCCGTCGATCCCGGGGCGGCGCTGGGTGTAGAGGCCCCACCAGCGCATCCGGCCGCGGAGGTCCGTGGGGTCGATGGAGTCGAAACCGGCCTTGGCGTAGATCGTCTCAATGCGTGTCCGCACATTGAGACCGTCGTCGTCCTTCTTGAACTGCTCGTTGCCGTTGAGCGGGGTGTGGTGCCCGACGCCCCACTGGCCCTCGCCGCGGTGGCGGCCGGCCTTCCGGCGGGTCGTGGCGGTACTGGCGCGTTCTGAGGTGGCGGCCATGGCGGTGGTGTCCTTCTCGGGCTGCTCAGGAGGAGACAAGGGGGGCATGCCTCCCGCCGGTCGGGCCGGAAGCGCAAGGTGAACGGGGCACACCCCTGCTGACCTGTGCTGCGGCACGAGTCCACCGCGCGGCGCGGCGGAGCCCGCGGCGCCGCGGTGGTCATGCGGTGGTCAGGGGTGCTCGCTCGTCCGCGAGGGCGGGGACGGCGGGAAGCTCGGTGGCGCTGGGACTGTCAGCCCGCCGGACAGATGGCGCTGGACATGCGGCAGAGATCGACGTGGCGCCGACTCACCAAGGCAATTCCAGCTTCAGACATGCCGAGAGCGTGCCATGGCGCTCGTGGGGCAGTCCATTGTTGTCCGCCAATTGGACAACAATGTTTCGAAATGTGGACGCTTGTGGCCGGGGTCACAGGCCGGGCCGCCCAGGCCGTGGCCGGATGCCGCCGTCCGCAGCCGGATCCGTTAGGCGCCGGGGGCCTCCGGGCGAACGGGGCCGGTGAGGACGAGGCCGGTGAGGACGGGACAGGCGCGGGGAGGGCGGGGGAGGCGGGCCGGAGACCGGGTCAGAAGGCCCCGGGCCAGGGACCGGGGGGCGGCGTGGCCGGCTCCTCCGCGGTGCGCGTGTCGTACAGCCGGAAGCCGCGCCGCCGGTAGTTGTCCAGCGCGTACGGGCCGTCCTTGCTGCAGGTGTGCACCCACACCCGCCGCGTCGGGGCGAGCCCCGGCCACCGCACGGCGAGGTCCCAGGCGCGTGCCGTGCCCAGGCTCAGCAGATGCCCGCCGATGCGGCGGCCGCGGAAGGACGGGATCAGGCCGAAGTAGACGATCTCCACCACCCCGTCCTCCTGCGCCTCCAGTTCGATGTACCCGGCCGGGGTGCCCCGGTCGTACGCCACCCACGTCTCGACGCCGGGCCGGCCGAGGAACTCCCGCCAGCGGGCGTACGGCCAGTCCAGCCGGTCCGTCCATGTCACGTCGCCGCCGACCGCCGTGTAGAGGAAGCGGCTGAACTCGGGGGAGGGGATCTCCGCCCGCTCGACGCGCGGCCCCCGCCCGTCCGCCGGCGCCGCGGCGGGCACCAGATCGGCGGCCGAGGTCTGCTCCAGGTACCAGGTGGTCACGGTGACGCTGCTGCTCATGGCGTCATCCCATCACGCCTCCCGCACGCTCCCGCCGCGCCCCCGTCACCCTCGTCACCCCCGTCACGCCCGCGGCGCGGACCGGGGTCCGGAGCCGGGCGGCCGTGCTCACCGCACCGAGGTCAGCCGGGCGTAGACGACGACGTTGCCCGCGTAGCCGGTCTTCTCGTCGTAACCGCCCCCGCAGGTGAGGACCCGCAGCTCCGCGTGGCCCGTGCCGTCGTACACCCGCTCGGCCGGGAAGGGGTCCTTGGCCACCACCTCGACGCGGTAGACCCCGAACACCGCGGTGCGCCCGTCCGCCCGGGACACCTCGACGTCCATGCCGGGCCGGACGGCCCCGAGGGGGTAGAAGACGGCCGGTCCGGACGCGTTGTCGACATGCCCGACCAGGACCGAGGTGCCGCGCTCCCCGGGGGTCACCGCCTCCGCGAACCAGCCGGCGAGGTTCCGCTCCCGGGCGGGCGGCGCCTCGATCCAGCCGTCGCCGTCCGTGGTGACGGACGTCAGGGGGGCGTCGACGCGGACGGCGGGGACGCGCACCCGCCGCGGCACGGAACGCGGCAGCGGCTCGGCGGCCCGCACGGCGGGCGGACTCCGCAGGTCCGCCAGGGCGTTCGCGGGCTGCGGCGGACCGCCGGAGCCGGCCGTGCCCTGGTGCAGCAGTGTGAGCCCGGCGAGGAGGAGCAGCGCGAGCAGCCCCCAGACGCCGGTCCCGGGGCGAGCGCGGCGCCCGGGCCGTGCGCGGCGGGGGCCGCCCGGGCCCCGCTCCTCGCCGCCGCTGCCGCCGCCGTCCATCGCTCTCCCTCGGGGCGGGCCCTCCGCCGCGCCGGACCGGCCCCTTGTCGCACGCCGACCGCCCCTCTCGCACGCTAGAGGCGCGGAACGGGCACGGCCACAGCGGTGGTGCGAACGGGTGCCCCGCCCCCGGGCGGGCGGCCCTCGGCGAGCGGCCGCCTTGGGGCCCCGGCCCGCCGGGCCCCCGGGCCCCCGGGCTCAACTCCCCGGCAGCGGCGGCCGGGACGGTGCCGGCCCGTCCTCCGCCCGGCGGGCCGCGACGACCAGCGGGGCCGTGGAGCGCGGCAGCAGGTCACCGGGGTGATCCGGCGCGAGCAGCCGCACGTCCACACCGTCCGCGAAGCGGTACGGGCGGTGGTCCAGGACTCCGGCGAGGGTCCGCCGC
Source organism: Streptomyces sp. S07_1.15 (assembly GCF_020739505.1). NCBI lineage: Bacteria > Bacillati > Actinomycetota > Actinomycetes > Kitasatosporales > Streptomycetaceae > Streptomyces > Streptomyces sp. S07_1.15. Next base: position 1,452,774 of record NZ_JAJBZK010000001.1, on the reverse strand, counting down.
AGCCGGGACATCTCCGCCCGGACGGTCACCGTGCGGGACGGGTCCCCGAACAGGTCCGCGGCGAGCTGGGCCGCGGACCGTCCGGCGGGGCGGCGCGCCAGCGCGTACAGCATCTCCGCGTGGCGCGGGCTCAGCGGCTGCGTCCAGTCGCCCGTACCGCCGGTGACGGTCAGGGTGGGGCGGCCCGGCCGGCGCAGGTCCAGCGCGACGCCCGTGACCGGCGGGGCGTCGCCGGGGCCGGGCGGGGACACCTCGTCCAGCCGGATCAGCCAGCCGTCCGGCAGCGGCTCCACGGTGCAGGGGCCCAGGGCGGGAAGCCGGCGGCTGCCCGTGCCGAAGTTCTCCGGCAGCGCCAGCCGCCCCGGGGGCGGCATCCCGGTGACGGCGGCCGTCCAGCCGGAGCGGTCGATCGCCACGGCCCGGGCGCCGCCCAGCCGGCACAGCAGGGGAGCCGCCACGGCCCGCAGCCGCTCGATGGTCTCCAGATGCCGCTCCCGCAGCTCGCTCTCCCCGAGCCGGGCGACGGACGCCACGAGCCGCGCCGTCGCCGGATGCACGGTGGCGGCCGGCCCGCTGACGTCCACCACGCCCAGCAGCCGTCCGTCCCGCGGATCGTGCAGCGGCGCGGCGGCGCAGGTCCAGGAGTGGTGGCTGCGGACGAAGTGCTCCGCGGAGTGCACCCGGACCGGCCTGCCGGTGACCAGGGCGGTGCCGATGCCGTTCGTGCCGACCGACTCCTCGGCCCAGCTGGAGCCCGGCTCCAGGCCGATACGGTCCGCCTCCAGCCGCACCCGGGCGTTGCCGTCCCGCCACAGCACCCGGCCGTCCGCGTCGGTGACCACCATGATGTGCCGCGCCGCGTCCGCGACCGACACCAGCCCCTCCCGGAGCGTCGGGAGGACGGCGGCCAGCGGGGAGGTGCGGCGGCGGTGCTCCAGTTCGTCGAGCGGCAGCAGCCGGGCCGGGGCCCCGCGGTCCGGGTCCAGGCCGAGCCGCAGCACCCGCATCCAGGACTCGCCGATCAGCGGGTGGGCGGCCGGCGGCGGACGCAGACCGGAGAGCCCGGCCTCCCGCAGACCGCTGAGCACCCGGGCGGTTTCGCGCGTACCCCCGGGTGCGGCCGGGGCCGGCTTCTGCGGTGTGTGGTTCACGGTGCGGTCTCCGTCAAGGAGGGGGTGGCCGGTGGCGGCGTCGGCACCGGCGGAACGGCGGCTTCCCCCATGGTGCCGCCCAAGCGGCCTGAACAGCACACCACTTGACGCAAATGCTGCAACCCGCCGCAACCTCTGCAACCTTTGTACCCGGCCACGCGCCGCAGCACAGTGGGGTGACGCCGTACGACGCGCACTGGGGTGCCGCGGAGGCGGCGTTCCCGCGGCGGGGGTGGTGCCGTGACGGCGCAGCACCACCCACCGCTCCACGCTCCGGGTCAAGCCCTCCCCGGCGACCCGGAGCGGGGCCGGGGCCCCTCTCCCCGGGCTCCCCGGGCCGGGCCCGCCCCGGCTCCCGGCCGGCCCTCCCGCCCTCAGAACGGCACCCGGGCCCGTTCCACCACCGACGCCAGGTCCAGGGTGTGCGGCAGTGTGCCGAACGCGCCGCCCCAGTCGCCGCCCAGCCGCGAGGCGCAGAAGGCGTCGGCCGTCTCCGGCGGCGCGTACCGGACGAGCAGCGAGCCCTGCAGCACCAGCGCCATCCGCTCCACCAGCCGCCGCGCGCGGCCCTCGATGCCCTCCAGATCGGCGAGTTCGGAGAGCAGGTCCTTGATGGCGCCGTCCAGCCGGTGGTCGGCGCCGCGGGCCAGGCCGACCTCCGTGAGGAAGGCGTTGAGCGCCTCCGGCTCGCGCCGCAGGGCGCGCAGCACGTCGAGCGCCTGGACGTTGCCGGAGCCCTCCCACACCGAGTTGACCGGGGCCTCGCGCAGCAGCCGCGGCATCCCCGACTCCTCCACGTAGCCGTTGCCGCCCAGGCACTCCAGCGCCTCCGCGGCGAGCACCGGGGCCCGCTTCGTCACCCAGTACTTGGCGGCCGGGACGGCGAGGCGCAGCAGCAGCCGGTCCCGCTCGTCCCCCGAGTCCATGGCGGCCGCCAGCCGCAGCCCCACGGTCGTCGCCGCCTCGGACTCCAGCGCCATGTCGGCCAGCACGTTGCGCATCAGCGGCTTGTCGACCAGCAGGCCGCCGAAGGCGCTGCGGTGCGCGGCGTGGTGCACGGCCTGGACGACGGCCTGGCGCATCAGCGCCGCCGAACCGAGCACGCAGTCCAGCCTGGTCGCCGCGACCATCCCGATGATCGTGGAGACCCCGCGCCCCTCCTCGCCGACCCGGCGCACCCGGGTGGTGCCGTCGAACTCGACCTCCGAGGAGGCGTTCGAGTGGTTGCCGAGCTTGTCCTTGAGCCGCTGAAGACGGAAGGTGTTGCGGCTGCCGTCCGGCAGCACCCGGGGCAGCAGGAAGCAGGTGACGCCGCCGGGCGCCTGCGCCAGCACCAGGAAGGCGTCCGACATCGGGGCCGAACAGAACCACTTGTGGCCGGTGAGGGTGTACGCCCCCTCCTCGGCCAGCGGCTGCGCGACCGTCGTGTTGGCCCGGACGTCCGAACCGCCCTGCTTCTCCGTCATCCCCATGCCGAACAGCGCGCCCGGCTTGCCGCCCGGCGGCAGCAGCTCCGGCTCGTAGGCGTCCGAGGTCAGCCGGGGCTCCCACTCGGCCGCCAGCTCCGGGTCGGAGCGCAGCGCCGGCACCGCGGCGTGCGTCATCGACACCGGGCAGCCGTGCCCCGCGTCCACCTGCGACCAGACCATGAACCCCGCCGCCCGCCGCAGATGGCCGTCGGGGCGGGACCAGGCGCCGGTGAGCCCGGCGGAGACGGCGTGCCCCAGCAGCCGGTGGTAGGCGGGGTGGAACTCGACCTCGTCCAGCCGGTTGCCGTACCGGTCGTGGGTGCGCAGCACCGGGCGGTGCTCGTTGGCCTGCGCCCCCCACCGCTGCGCCTGGGACGAGCCGGCGGCCCGGCCGAGCTCGCCCAGCCCGGTCCGGATCTCCCCGAGCCGCTCCGGCGCCGCGTACCGGGCGACGCCCTCCGTGAGGACCGCGTCCGCGGCGAAGACGTCATATCCGACCAGCGGCGGAGCCTGGTTGGTCACGGTGTGTGTGGTGGCTGCCATGCCGGATACGTTAAGCGCGTGCACGCAGCCGAGTCATCCCCCGAACGGCCCCAGAGCCGTCTGCGCAGGGCCCGCGCCCTGTACCCCCACGTCTCCAAGCGCAAAGTGGCCTGGCTGCTGCTGAAGGACACCGTCAACTCCGGCATCGAGTACCGCATCCTCGGACTCGCCGCCGAGGCGGCGTTCTTCACCCTGCTCTCCCTGCCCCCGCTGCTCCTCGGCCTGATCGGGCTCCTCGGCTACCTCGACGCCTGGATCGGCACCGAGACCATCGAGGGCATCCGGCAGAACATCTTCACCGCCTCCCGCACCGTCCTCTCCGAGCGGGGCGTCGAGCAGCTCATCCGGCCGCTGCTCGACGACGTGACCCGGGGCGGCCGCCCCGACGTCATCTCCCTGGGCTTCGCGCTCGCCCTGTGGTCCGGCTCCCGGGCGGTCAACGTCTTCATCGACACGATCACCGTCATGTACGGGCTGGACGGGCACCGGGGGATTGTCAAGACCCGGCTGCTGGCCTTCCTGCTGTACCTGGTCGCACTGGTGATCGGGGCGGTCGTGCTGCCGCTGATGATCGCCGGCCCGGACACCGTCATCGAGATCGTGCCGTGGAGCACGGCGGTCGTCCGGGTGCTCTACTGGCCGGTCGTGCTGGTGCTGTCGGTGGTCTTCCTCACCACGCTCTACCACGTGTCGGTGCCGGTGCGCTCGCCCTGGGTGGAGGACGTCCCCGGGGCCCTGGTCGCCCTCGCCATGTGGGTGCTCGGCAGCTTCCTGCTGCGCATCTACCTGAGCAGCACCGTCGAGGGTCCCACCATCTACGGCTCGCTGGCCGCGCCGGTGGCCGTCCTGCTGTGGATCGGCGTCTCCGCCTTCGCGGTGCTCGTGGGCGCGGCGGTCAACGCCGCCATCGACCGTGTCTGGCCGTCCGTCGCCACCGCCGCGGCGCGGGAACGGAACCTGCGGCTGCGGGAGGCGGAGGCCGCCGAGATCATCGCCCGGGCGGAGGCCGAACGCGCGGCCCGCGGACGGTCCGCGGCGGACGAGACGGACGACGACTGGGACGAGCGGGAGGACGGCCCGGACCGCGAGCCCCCGCCCGAGTTCCCCGAACGCTGGGCGCGCTTCCTGCCGCCGGACGACATACGCTCCCGGCTGCACAGCCCGCTGCACACCCGCCGGGGACGCAAGGGCAAGGCGCCGGACGCGGGGGAGGAGCCCGGCGGCACGGAGAGCGATGCGGCCCCCGGGTCGGGGGAGCCGGGACGGACCGGGCGCGGGGGGACGACGGAGCAGAGGCGGGGGGCGGAGCGGCCGGAGGGCCGTGGGGGACCGGCGCAGGGGGAGAGCACGGGCCCCGGGCAGCCGCCGGCGGCGGACACGGCTGCGGACACGGACACGGACGCGAACACGGCTGCCGACACGGCTGCGGACACGGATGCCGGGCGGCGAGGCGGCCGCGGCTGACCCCGCACGGACAACGGGCCGACCCGCACGGACAACCGGCCGACCCCGCACGGACCACCGGCCGACCGGCAGCACCCGAAACGGAGCAGCCGTACGGACCTCCCGGCTCTGCGCGGCTCCTCGTGCCCGACGGCGGACGGTCCGGGCGCCGCGCGGGAAAACGGCTGGCGCCCGTCTCCGGTCCGGGCTTAGGCTGACCGGCGAACCGGACGGCGGCGGACAGCCGCCGGCACCGGACGTGTGAGCGAACGCAAGGGGAGGTGAGGACTGTGATGACGACGGTCGTTGTGACGGGCGCTGCCCGGGTCCCGAAGTCCAGCAATCCCACTCCCGCGGTCACCGGCTGACGGCTCACGCCACTTCCAGCAGGGCCCCACGGCGCACCATCGCGCCGCCGCCCCTGCGCGCACCCGCAGCCGGGACCGCCCCCCCCGTGAAGGGTCATCCCGTTGCGTCAGCAAGCGCATCACCTCTCTTCTGTTCCGTCCTCCCACTCCACTCCCTCCGCGTCCCCCGCCGCTCTCGCCCGCTACGGCTGGGACGAGGGCTTCGCCGCGGACTTCGCCCCGTATGCGGCGGACGGGCTGCTGCCCGGCCGGATCGTCCGGGTCGACCGGGGCCTGTGCGACGCCGTCGTCCCGGTCCCGTCCGGCCCCCGTACCGGTTCCGCCGAGGCGGCCGCGGGGCTCCGCACGGTCAGGGCCGACCTCGGTCCCGTCTCCGACCCGGACCCGACCCGCTGGGCCTGCACCGGCGACTGGGTCGCCTACGATCCGGACGAGCGCGCGGTCCGGGCCCTGCTGCCGCGCCGTACGGCCGTCCTGCGCTCCGCCTCCTCGAAGCGGTCCGACGGCCAGGTCCTCGCGGCCAACGTCGACCACGTCCTGATCGCGGTCTCCCTCGCGGCCGAGCTCGACCTCGGCCGGGCCGAACGGTTCCTCGCCCTCGCCTGGGAGAGCGGCGCCCAGCCCCTCGTCGTGCTCACCAAGGCGGACCTCGTACCGGACCCGGCCACGCTCGCCCATCTCGTGGCGGACGTGGAGGCCACGGCCCCGGGGGTCTCCGTGCTGACGGTGAGCGCGGCGACCGGTGACGGCGTGGACGTCCTGACGGCCGCCGTCGCCGGCGGCACCACCGTCCTCCTCGGCCAGTCCGGCGCGGGCAAGTCCACGCTCGCCAACGCCCTGCTCGGCAGCGAGACCCAGGCCGTGCGAACCGTCCGCGACAGCGACGGCAAGGGCCGCCACACCACCACCACACGCGACCTGCTGCCGCTTCCGCTGCCGGGCGGGGGCGTGCTCATCGACACCCCCGGGCTGCGCGGAGTCGGCCTGTGGGACGCCGAGGGCGGAGTCGCGCAGGTCTTCTCGGAGATCGAGGAACTGGCCGGCGACTGCCGGTTCCACGACTGCGCGCACACCGCCGAGCCGGGCTGCGCGGTCCTCGCCGCGCTGGAGGACGGCACCCTGCAGGAACGCCGGCTGGACAGCTACCGCAAGCTGATCCGCGAGAACGAGTGGATCGCCTCCCGCACGGACGCCCGGCTGCGGGCCGAGCGCCGCGGGGTCTGGAAGCAGCGGCAGGCACTCGGCAAGCACCTGGTGCAGCGCAAGCGCGGTCCGCAGCGCTGACCGCGCCGCACCCGGGGCACCGCTGATCCCCGATCGCGCACCGGGGCCGCGCAGGCGCCGCACGGGTAGCGCACGGGTAGCGCACGGGCGCGCGTCCGGACCGTGCGGCGGCTGTGCGGCGCGCCGGGCATCGTCGTGCACGACGCGTCGCACGACGATGCCCGGCGCGCCCGGCGGCGTACCGGCTGCGCGCGGATGGCGCGGGCGGGGCGGGCGGCGTACCAGTCGCGCCGCGCGGCCGGGTTCAGCGATCAGCGATCAGCGATCAGCGATCAGCGATCAGCGATCAGCGATCGGCGATCAGCGATCGGTGACGGGCGGCGGATGGCCGGGCAGGGGCTCCGCGTCCGCCGCCCGTTGCACCGTTGCGGCCCCGGTGTGGACGCCGGTGTGGGCGCCGGCGTGGACGCCGGTCCCGGTTAAGGTCCCGGATACAGCTCCGGCCCCGGCCCCGGAAGAGGACCCGGCGCCGGCGCCCGCGGCGGTGCCGGTGCCGTGACCGGAGCCGGCGGCCGTCCTTCCGGTGGGGGTCCGTGCCGGCCAGCCGTGTTCGCAGGCGTACCAGCCCAGTTGGAGCCGGGTGGAGACCCCGGCGATCTCCATCAGCCGTTTCACCCGCCGCTGGACGGTGCGCAAGCCGAGGTCGAGCTGTTTCGCGGCGCTCGCGTCGGTCAGCCCGGCGAGCAGCAGGGACAGGATGCGCAGATCCACGGCGTCCGGCCCCTCGGCGGTGCCCTGTACGGCGGGCCGGGCGGACTCCGCGCCCACCCCTTCCCCGGCACCGGCGGCACCGGCCGCGTGCGTCCCGGCCCGGTGGCCCTCCGGCCCGGCCGGCCCGGCGGGATCGGCCGTCTGCCGCGTTCCCCCGGGTGCGGGACCCCCCGCCTCGGGTACGGGCTGCCGCTGCCGCGGGGCCCCGGTACCGTCCGGCCGCGCGGTCCCGGCCGCGAGCCACCGGCCGGGGCGGGCCGGTGAACGTACCGCCAGCCCGTGCCGCTCCAGCCGCCGCAGAATCCTTGCGGCGTCCTCCTCGGGGAGCGTCAACCGGGCGGCCAGCTCGGCCGGTTCGGCGCCGCCCAGTCCGACGAGCGTGCGGTACGCGGACTCGTGGTCCTCGTCCAAGTCTGTTGCACCCGGCATGTCTCCCCTCCCGTATCGGCACATCATCCCCGTACCCCGCCCCTCCCTGCCACCGTTCCCCGCCACCGCCCCACCGGACCGGCCGGACCGCCGTCCGGCGGGTGAGGAATGCGCAGCCCCGGCCCGGGGCGGGCAGGATGGACGATATGGGCATGAGTCAGTACGGGGAGCGGAACAGCCACGAGGACGCGTGGTGGCGCGAGTTGTACGGCGAGGAGAAGCCGGACGCGGGACCGGCCGCGGCGGACGATTCCCTGGACGACCGTTTCGACTCGGCCTCCCGCGCGGTCGGCCCACCGTCGGCCGACCCCGGACCGGCACCGGAGCGCTCCGGCCGGGAGAGCCCGGCGGGGAGAGACCCCCGGCCCGGATGGTTCGCCGCCCGGGGTTTCCCCCACGGCGGCCCGCCGGCCCCGGGGCACGAGGGCGGCCCGCCGCCCGGCCCGGGTGAGGAACCCGTCACCGGGCCCGGCAGCGGCGCCACCGAGGGCACCGGCGCCGCAGACGGAACCGGCACCGGGCCCGGCACCGGTGCCGCCGACGGAACCGGCGCCGCCGACCGTGTGGAAGGCGAAACAGACACAGGCGACGCTCCCGGAGGCCCCGCCGCCCGGATGGATGCCGGTTCCGCTGGGGCAGACCCCGGTGCCGGCCCGCGCGAGCTCGTCACCGGGCCCGGCACCAGTGCCGCCGGCGGAACCGGTACCGCCGACCGGGCGGAAGCGGGTGCCGGTGGCGCCCCCGGCGGCCCTGTCTCCCAGTCGGATGCCGGTGCCGAGGTCCCGGACGCCGGTGCCCGTGCCGGTTCCGGTCCGGGCGGAGAACCCGTCACCGGGCCCGGCGCCGACGGCACCGGTGCCATGGGTACCGGCCACCGCGCCGGCGGCACCGGCCACTGGTCCGGGACCGGCGGCGGCCCCCGGGGCGGAGGGGCCGGCACCGGCGACCGCACGGAACCGGAAGCCGGTGCCGCCGGAAGCCCTACCGCCCGCCTGGACGCTCCTGCCGAGCCCGCAGACGCGGATGACGCCACCGATGCCGGTACGGAGATTCCCGCTCCCGCCGAGTTCGCCGCTCCCGAGCAGTGGACGGAGCCGCCGCGGCCGCAGGTCCCGCCTCCGCCTCGGGAGACCGGAGAAGCCGGGAGCGGAGGCCCTTGGGACACGGCCGCCGTGTCCCCGCCCTCCACGGAGCCGGCGCCGGACGAATGGTGGTTCAGCACCCCGGCCACCCCCTGGCCCGCCGCCGGATCGACGGCCTCCGGGGACCGTGCGCAGCCCTCCGGGAACTCCGCCACACCCCCGCCCTCGCCCCCGTCCGCGCCCGGCCCCGGCGCACCGTGGCAGCCGCCGGGCACGACATCCGGCACAACTCGGCCCTTCACGGGAGCCGTTGGACCCGCCGCGCCTCCGTCCTCCATCCCTCCGTCCTCCGCCCCTCCGTCCTCCGCCCCGCCGGCCGGCGGAACCCCCACCACGGCGGACGGACGGTCCGGGCCGGCCGTGCCCGGAGGGGGACCGGAGCCCGGCCCGCGAAGCCCGGAGCCGCCGGCCGGACTTCCCGCCGCGTCGCCGGCGCCACGGAACGCCCGCCCCATGCGCTCCATGACGCCCCCGCGCGCCCCGTGGGAGCCGCCGCTCGACCCGTCGGAGTCATGGGACGGTGAAGAGGCCGCGACCGGGGGTCCGGTGGGGGACCGTCAGCCCGGCACCTCGTCATCCACCGCTCCGTACGGCCGGACCGGACGGCCGTACCATGCGACGGAGACCGGCCCGGAAAGCGGCGCGGAAAGCCGCCCGGACGGCGGGTCCGCCGGAACGGACGGAGCGGCTCCCGACCCGTACAACCCCGTGGTGCCGCTGTGGCGGGACCAGCGGACCGAGCAGGCCGAGCGGACCGAACAGATCGGACCGGACGCCCGTAACACCATCCAGGGCACCCAGGGCACCCAGTTCACCCAGAACGACCAGGGCACCCAGGACATCCAGAACGACCAGAGCGCGCAGAGCACGTCGGCCGGGACACCGGCCGATCCCGGTCCGGTCCGGACCGGGGCGGTGGCGCGGACCGATGGAGGACATGTGGCAGTGGGCATGCTTCGGCGCGACGGCGACGAGGCCGCCGGAGACGGCGGGCGGTACGGGGGCCCCGTCGGAGCCGGGAGTACCGGAGCTGTGAGTTCCGGGGCCGTGAGTACCGGAGGGGGCGTGCGGGCCGGCGTGGAGCCCGGGTACGTCGGCGAGCGCCCGCCCACCTATCAGGGCGAGCCGACGGCTCTCCCCGAGGCCGACCCCAAGGACCTGGACGATCTCGTCCCCGACACGGTCCTCGACGGCGCCCGTTACGGCACGATGACCCTCCGGGCCGCCTCGCTGCGCGGCGACTCCGCGCGCTACCGGGGCGAACCGCGCCGGGACGCGCTGCTGACGGCCCGGTTCGGCAGCGGCGACCAGGCGCTGCTGCTGATCGCCACGGCCACCGGCGGCCGGGCCGCGGAGGACGCGCACCGGGCCGCCGCCGACGTCTGCCGGTGGGTCGCCGAAGCGGTCGGCCGCGCCCATGTCCGGCTGGCCGAGGACATCAGGGAGGGTCGGCGCGGCGCCCTCAAGTCGGGGCTGCACCGGCTGACGGACCGTTCGTACGGCAAGCTGCGGGCGCGGGCGGCGGAGCTGGGCCTGCGGCCCGCCGCGTACACCTCGGGGCTGCGCTGTCTGCTGCTGCCCGTCGATCCGGCGTGCCGCACCCGGGTGTTCTTCGGGATCGGCGAGGGCGGGCTGTTCCGGCTGCGGGACGGCGAGTGGCAGGACCTGGAGCCCTCGGTGCCCGCGCAGCCGCAGGCCGCGGGCGGGTCCCCGGCCGGCTCCGGCGCCGTCCTGCCGGGCCAGGGAGGCGGCCCGCGCGGCCCGGCCGCCGCCGTCGGTCCGGAGGCGGCCGGGCCGGCTGTGACGGACTCCGCCCCGGCCGTGCCGCCCGCCGGCGACGGTACGGCGCGTCCGCCGGGCGGTGGGGAGGCCGGGGGAGCCGACCGGATCTCCGGGCCTGCCGGGGACCGGCTCACCGTGGATCTGGGCACCCGCGGCCCGGGCCGTCCCGCGTCGCCGGGCGACCCGGGTGCCGCGCCCTTCCGGTTCCGCGCCTCCGTCGCCCGTCCGGGGGACACCCTGCTGCTGTGCTCCGCCGGACTCGCGGACCCGCTGCGGGGCGAGCCCGCGCTGGCCGGCCTCCTGGCGGCGCGCTGGGCCGTGTCCCCGGCGCCGGGCCTGGCCGCGTTCCTCTCCGACGTGCAGCTCCGGGTGAAGGGCTACGCCGACGACCGCACGGCCGCCGCCGTCTGGGAGGACTGACGCGCCGCCCCGGCGGCTGTACGCGGGCCCGGCCGCTGTACGCGTGCCCGGGCCGCTGCTCCGGCCGGGGGAGCCACCGGGCGGGGCGGGGGATCCGCCCGGGGCGGTACCAGCGCCCGGCGTCCCGCGGTTACGGCAATCGCGTGAAAAGCGGGATACATGACATGTAGGGAAAGAACCCGGGGAATCCACCTGTCAGTGACTGTTGCGCCGCGGATCTCCACCGCGCGAACGTCCTCCCCTGAATGCCCGGCACCGTACTCCCGGCGGTGCCGGGCATTGCCCTGTCCGGGCACCACGCCGGTCGGGGCCGCCGCACCCGGCCGGCCGGCCGTCACCTCCGCCGGCCCGGCGGCCGAGCCCGCGAGGCGCTGCCTCCGGGGCCGGTGCGGGACGGCGCTGAGACCCGCCGGCCGCGTGGCCCTCCTGTGGCCGGCGCAGCCCTGGGGCGGCGGTCTGTTCGAGGACCGGGCCGGGCGGAGCGACCCGGAGGCCGCAGCCGTGGCCCGGCGGCTCAGCCGGTGCTGCCGTCCCGTTTCCCCCGACCGGCGCCGGCGTCCCCCCGTCAGCCGAACTGCTGCTCCAGGTCCTGGAGTTTGCGTTCCAGGGAGTCGAGGCGGGGGATCGTCAGGGTGTCGTCCTCGGCCGTGAGGTCGACGGTCCGGGAAGCGCGCTCCGTACGGCCGCCACCCGGGTCCGAGCCGGAGCCGGCGCTTCCCGGGGTGTCAGTCCGGTCGACGCGGACGGCCTGCAGGAGCGGGCCGCCGCCTGCCGGGGCGTCCGCGGGCGAGGAGGAGGGGAGTGCCGCCGGCTGTCCGTCCGCTCTGGCGGGTTCGGAGCCGGCCTGGGCGGCGCCGGCCGGCAGCAGCCCCGGCAGTTCGACCTGGCGGCCGCCCCGGGCCCGCCCCCACACCCGGTGCTGCCGGTTCAGGGCCTTGATGCGGGCGCGCTCGCGCTTCTCCTCGTCCCGCCGCCGCTGCCGGTTCTGCTGCTTGATCCGCCGGTCCTCGCGGACCTCGTCGACCGCTTCGTCCAGGGTCCGCACGCCCTCCAGCAGCATCAGCGACCAGGCGGCGAAGGTCTCGCGCGGTGCGCGCAGCCAGCGGACGATGCGGATCTGCGGCAGCGGCCGCGGGACCAGCCCCTGCTCGCGCAGCGCCGCCCTGCGGGTCTGCTTGAGCGCCCGGTCGAAGAGGACCGCGGCGGACAGGGACATCCCGGCGAAGAACTGCGGGGCGCCCGCGTGGTCGAGGCCGCGCGGCGCGTGCACCCAGTTGAACCAGGCCGCCGCGCCCGCGAACGTCCAGACGAGCAGGCGGGAGCCGAGGGCCGCGTCACCGTGGCTGGCCTCCCGCACCGCCAGGACCGAACAGAACATCGCCGCGCCGTCGAGGCCGAAGGGGACCAGGTACTCCCAGCCGCCGGAGAGGTTGAGGTTCTGCCGGCCGAAGCCGACCAGACCGTGGAAGGAGAGGGCGGCGGCGACCGCGGCGCAGCAGAACAGCAGGACGTACGAGGCGGAGCCGTAGATGGCCTCCTTGCGCCGCCGGCGTTCCTCGCTGCGTTCCCAGGAGTCGGCGAGGTTGCCGTCGTTCTCGGCCGTCGCGCGCCGGCCGCGGGCGAGGACCACCGCCGCGCCCGCGATGCCGACGAGCAACACCGCGCCCGGCAACACCCAGTTCAGCGCCATGTCCGTCAGTCTCATCTCGGGTTCCTCGCCTCGCTTCCGTCCCGCCCGTGCCGTGTCGCGTGCGGTCTTGCCGCGACATCTTGGCGGAATCGGTTCTTGTGCCAGGCGGATTCAGGGCAAGGGATCGACAATGGGCAGAAGACGCAACCGAAAATATGTCCGCACGATCAGAACCGGTCGAATGGTCTGATCATGCGGACGGAGCGCGGGTCGTGACCGTAGGGTCGGGGGCTCGCTTCCCGGTGCGGGGGCGGTCGTTCGCCGGTCCGAACCGGACCCCGCCGGGCGCGGGTGGCGTCGGACGCCGACGCATCGCGGGACGGCGCCGCACCGGGCCCCGGCTTCCCGCCCCGGTCTCCGGAGCGGTCGGACGTCCCGCGCGGTCAGGCGCCGCTGAGCCGGGCCACGCGCTCCGCGTCGCAGGTGCGCGGGCAGGTGACACAGGTGTCCTCCGGCCGCAGGGTGTAGAACATGCAGCAGCTCGCCCGGTCACGGGTGGACAGCGTCTCCCCGGCCGGCCCGGTCAGCTCCCGGAACGACGGCGCGCCGACGAACGGCTTCGTGGCCCCGGGCAGCAGGGCTTCCAGCTCCGCGATCGCCCGGCGCTCCTCGCCGAGCAGGTGGCCCGCGTACCAGAGGCTCTCGACGATCTCGTCGGTGGCCATGCCCCACATGGCGCGCGGTCCGCGCCGCATCCGGGGGCGGAAGCCCTCCAGCACCGGCTCCAGATGCTCGGCGAGCGCTCCGCGGACCTCGGCCCGCAGGACGTCCTCCCCGCTGACGACCCGCGCGCCCGGCACCCCGGCCGCCGGGTCGTCCGGCAGGCAGGCGAACTCCCGGACCCGGGCGGTCATCCGGCCCTGTGCGCGGTGGTACGCGACCTCGCCGGCCGGCAGCCGCGGCACGCGGCGGAGCAGGAACCAGGGGACGGTGATGAGCAGACACGCGGACCAGGCGTAGCGGTGCAGCCCGAAACCGGCGGTCACGTCGGGACGGGCCGGCCGCCCGTAGTTGCCGACGACCTCGGCCTCCTCGGCGGCGAGGAAGGCGTCGAGGGCGGGGCCGCCCGACGCCAGCTCACCGGCTTTCACCCAGCCGCCGCCGGAGCGCGGAGCGCCCTCCAGCAGCCGCACGGCGGGGAGTACCTCGGCGAGCCGGGAGTACGCCCCCGTCACGGGGTGGTGCGAGAGGGCCGGTACGGCCGGTGCCACGGACATGCGGGGACCACCAACTCAACGCGATCGTTTGCAGGTAAGCCTTACCTTACCCGACAGCTCGGACCTTTGACGTGCGGGGTGGTCCGCTTATCGTTCTGTGGGACCACAGGAGGACCCGATGGAGCAGTCGCGAGCCGCAGCACCCCGGGGGAGCGGAGAGGCCGGGCGGGGCGCGGGTGCGCCGCGGCCGGGAATCTCCCCGCCGGCGGACGGCACCCGCCCGGGCGAGGCGGTCCGTGAGGACCACGGGCGCGGCTCGTACGGGGCCGGTGCGCGGGGCGCGCCGTGGCCGGACCCGTCCCCGCAGGCACGCCGCGAACCCCGGGAGCACGGAAGCGGCGAGCACGCAGCCGGTGAGCGCGGGAGCGGCGAGCCCGGCCGGGGCGCGGGCACCCGGGGGAGGCCCACGGCGGACGGGCCCGCGCCCGGCGCGCACGCCTACGGCACCGGGGAACAGCCGGACGGGACGGCGCGGGCCCCCGGGCGCCCGGCGCCGCGCAAGCTCCCCGCCCGCCACTCCGTGCGCGGCCAGATCCTCGACGCCCTCCGTACCGCGCTGGTCGGCGGCGACCTCCTGCCCGGCGAGGTGTACTCGGCGCCCGCCCTCGGCGCGCGGTTCGGGGTCTCCCCGACGCCCGTGCGGGAGGCGATGCAGCAGCTCGCCGCCGAGGGCGCCGTGGAGGTCGTCCCCAACCGGGGCTTCCGCGTGGCCCGCCGCAGCGAGCGCGACCTCGCCGAACTGGCCGAGGTGCGCGCCCTGTTGGAGGTCCCGGTGCTGCTCCGGCTGGCGCGGACCCGGCCGCCCGCGAGCTGGGAGGAGCTGCGCCCGCTCGCCGCGGCCGGCGTGGCGGCGGCGGCCCGGGGCGACCGCGTCGGCTACGCCGAGGCCGACCGCGCCTTCCACCACGCAGTGCTCGCCCTCTCGGGCAACCGCCAGCTCGCCCTGATCGGCGACGAACTGCACCGGCGGGGCCAGACGCCGGCGGGCCGCACCCGGGCCACCGGGACCGCGGGACTCCTGGCGGAGGCGGCCGAACACAACGCCCTGCTGGACGCCCTGAGCACGGGCGACACGGCGGCCGTCGAGCAACTCGCCCGCGAGCACTTCACCGCCGCCCGGCCGCCCCGGGTCTGAACCGCCGCCGCCCGGCCGCGGGCCCGGCCGGTCTCCGCCGGCCGGTCTCCGCCGGCCGGGGCCGGTCACCCAAGGTCCGTCAGTCGGGGCGGGGGAGAGTCCGGGCCGGAGTCGCCGCCGGGGGCGCCGTGGCCGTCGCCGTGGCGGCCGGTGCGGCCGCCTCCCCCGCCGGAGCGGTCACCGCGAGGTCCGCCGTCTCCTCGGACGGTGCCGCGTCCCCGGCTGCGGCCGCCTCCACCGTTTCCACCGTTTCCACCGTCTCCACCGCGGCGGCCGCACCGGCGGGCCGGAGCCGGTCCGCCAGCCAGGACGGCACGCCGCCCAGCAGCCGCACCAGCCGCAGGGCCTCCGCGCGCAGCCGGGACGCGTCGGGCTCCGGTTCGACGTCGGCCAGGGCCGACAGAGCCGGGGCGATGCCGATCAGGTAGCCGAGCTCCTCGCGGATGCGCAGTGATTCCGCGAAGCCGTGCCGGGCCTCCGCCCGGTTGCCCTCCTGCTCCGCCATCGAGGCCAGATGCCGCCAGGTGAACGAGAGCAGCAGGTCGTCGCCGAGCGTGGAGGCCCCCGCGTGCGCGCGGGTGAACGCCGCCTGGGCGCCGCGCGGGTCCCCGGCCAGGTGCTGGGCGACGAGACCGCGCCGGAAGTCCAGCAGCGGGCGGTTCGGCGAGCCGGGCGGCAGCAGCGCGGCGGCGCGGCCGAGGGCCGAGCGGGCCTCGTCGGCGCGGTCCCGCACCCCGAACAGGGTGGAGGCGTAGGCGAGATGGCCGCGTTCGCAGGCGGCGCTGCCCCGTTCCTCGTCACCGGTGACCAGCGCCTCGGCCGCGCGGAGGGCGTCGTCGGCCTCCTCCCAGCCCGTGGCCGTGAACAGGCACCGCTCCACGAGGATGGCGGTGCGCCCGAGCGCGGCCGCCGATTCCGTGAGGGCCGAGGGGGCGAGCAGCGCGGCGGCGTCCTCCCAGCAGCCGCGGGAGCGGAGCCGCCACACGGCGCTCTGGAGCGGGTCGTCCCAGGGGACCGGTTCCGTAGCGGGGTTCTTCGGTCCAGAACGTGACATGGCGGTATCCGCCACATTCCCTCCCATGCGCGCCGTCGAGCCCGGAAAGCCGTGGGCGAATCTCAGCATGAATCATGGTGCGGAGCCAAGGGGTTGGGTGAACGGATTCACAAAGCACCGCGAGACTGCTGTGACCCAGGTCACGCGCAGGATAGCGGGCTGCGGAGGGTGCTCGCGCACGGGGGCGCGGGGCCGTGTCGCGGCCCCGGCGGAGGGGGCGCGCGGAGGGTCGTGCCCGATAAGCGGACGGTAGGCTTCCGGGCGCCGCCGTGGGACGTCGCCATGGGATGCGGACCGCCGGGTTCCGTACTTCGCCCGGCTTCCGTGCTGCCGCCGGCTCCGCGGTCCCGCGCCGCTTCGGCGAGGTTTGCCGGCTTCCGTGAGGATCGCCTGCTTCCGCGAGGATCGTCGGGGCCCGCGGAACCACCGGACCGGGTCCGCCCGGGGCCGCCCCAGCCCCCGGGGCCGGTACCGCACCGGTCTCCGGCAGGCGGCCGGGTCGTGCACCGGGCGCGTCTGCTCCTCCGGGAGCCGCAGGACGTCCGCACCGGCGGCGTCCACCGGACCGGCGCCCCCGTCCGCGGTGCGGTCGGGGTCAGCTCATCCGCAGGGCGAGGAAGAAGTCGAGCTTGTCCTCCAGGCGGGACAGGTCCCGGCCCGTCAACTGCTCGATACGGCCCACGCGGTAGCGCAGGGTGTTGACGTGCAGATGGAGCCGGGCCGCGCAGCGGGTCCAGGAGCCGTCGCTGTCGAGGAAGGACTCCAGCGTCGGGATCAGTTCCGCACGGTGCCGGCGGTCGTAGTCCCGCAGCGGCTCCAGGAGGCGCGCGGTGAAGGCGCGCCGCACATCGTCCGGTACGAACGGCAGCAGCAGCACGTGCGAGGCCAGCTCCTGATGCCCCGCCGCGCACACCCGGCCGGTCCGGGCCGCGGCGACCCGCCGGGCGTGCCGGGCCTCCTCCAGCGCGCCGCGCAGGCCCTCGGGGGTGAGCACCACCGCGCTGATGCCCAGGGTGAGCCGCCCGCCGCCCGCCTCCAGGCCGCGTTCCAGCGGCCCGCGTGCGGCGGCGAGCAGATCCTCGGTCCGTACACCTCCGCCGTCCTGGCCTCCGCCGTCCTGGCCGGTGCCGTCCGGGCCTCCGCCGTCCGGGCCCGCCACCGCGGGCAGCGGTATCAGCGCGACGGCTTCGTCACCGCCGCAGGCCACGGCGCTGCGGTCCGCCGGTTCCGGGCCGCCCGCGCGCGGGTCGAGGAGGATCTCCTCCAGCAGTGCCCGCGCCGCCGGCCCGCCGGGCTCGCCCCCGATGGGGCGGACGGGCCCGCCCGTCGCGGCGGCCTCCGCCGGGCCCGGGGGCTCCTGTTCGAGCCGGGCGACCACGATCTGCCAGTGCGGCGCGCTGCCGAGACCCGGGAGCAGCACGGGCGCGGCGGCCCGCAGCCGGGCCGCGGTCTCGGCGAGCGGCGCGCCGTCCCGCAGCAGGTCCACGACCTCCTGGGCCAGCCGCCGCCGTACCGCCCGGGCGGCGTCCCGGTGGCCGCGTTCGGCGGCGATCAGCTGGGTGACCCCGTGCAGCAGGTCGAGCCGCTCGGCGGGCCAGTCGCCCGCGTCGGCCTCGACGGCCAGCAGCCAGTCGGAGAGCACGGCCGCCGGCGCGTCGCCGGTCTCCCGTGCGGAGGCGGGGCCGGTGGCGCGGACGGGGAAGAGCGAATGGACGGTGCCGGAGGCGGCGAGCCGGTGCGGGGCCGCCCGCCCGGCGGTCTCCGCGGCCAGGTGCTCGCCCGCGAGGGCCGCGCACAGCTCCGGGTCCGGCCGCTCCCCGCCGGCGTCCGGTTCCGCGCCGGCTCCGGGGCCCGCGACGAGCCGGCCGGTGGGCGAGAGCACCCAGGCGCGCAGGTCCAGATCGCCGCCGAGCAGATCGAGGACCACGTCCGGGCCCCGGCCCGACGGCCCGGCCGTCATCATCCTGCGGTGCCGGTCGACGACGGCAGCCAGATCACCGGCCCGCTCGCCGGAGACCCGGCGCACCACGTGCTCGGTGATGGTGGCGAATGCCACCCTCTCGTCCACCGCGAAGAGCGGCAGCCGGTGCCGCTCGCAGGCGGCCACGAGGTCCGCCGGGACGGCACGCAACTCGGCCTCGCCGGCCGCCAGACCCGCGGCGCCGGCATCGGTGAGGATCCGGACGAACCGCTCCGAGTCCTCCGGCCCGTGGTGCCAGGCCAGACCGCTGAGCACCAGTTCGCCGCCCGACAGATAGCGGCCGGGATCGCGCAGGTCCGTGGTCATGACGCCGCGCACGGTGCGGTCCAGCTCCGCCTCGCCGCTGAGCAGGCGCAGGCCCAGGACGTCGTTCTCCAGCAGGGCGCTGAGCCGCATGGTCGCTCGCCGATCGGTCGGAAACGGGTGCAGGGGAGGCGTGGGGGAGGGGGCGCGGGCCGGTGGGATCGTTCCGGCGGCCCGGGCCCCGCCTTTTGTTCGAATCTACAAGAAGAGCCCCCCGGCCAGCCAATCGCGTCCTGCGCTCCTGCGCACCCGCTCGGCCGGACCGGCAGGCCGGGGCCGTGCCGGGAGTTCTCCCTTCGGATGCCGGATGCCGGATGCCGGATGCCGTGCCGGATGCCGGAGGCCGGAGGCCCGGAGGCCCCGGGTGAGGGCCTCGGCGCCGGTGCCGATCGCGGACGGGGCCCGAAGCCGGGGGCTGCCGGAGGCAGGGCCCCGCGGGCGGACAAGCCGGCGGCCGGTGTTCCCCCGCTGATGCCCGGCCGCCGTGCCGGCCCGCCGGCGAACCGGGCCAGTTGCTGCTCACGGTGACCGGCTCCCCGCTCGCCCGTGGCGCGCGGCCCGCGGTCCGCGGTCCGTCGCCGTCACCCGTGGGCTCAGGGCGGCAACCCCGGCCCGTGGGCTCAGGGCAGCAGCCCCGCCCGCCGTGCCGCCACCACCGCCTCCAGCCGGCTGTGCGCTCCCAGCCTCCGCATCGCCGACCGCAGGTACGCCTTCACCGTCTCCGGCCGCACCCCCAGCCGCTCCGCCGCGTCGGCGTTGGTGGCACCCGCCGCCACGCACGCCAGGACGTCCAGTTCGCGCGGTGCCAGTCCCGTGCCGCCCGGGGCCCCGCGGCGGTCCGCCGCCGCCGGCTCGGCCGAACCGGCCTCGGCCAGCCGTTCGCAGACGGCCAGCACCTCGTCGCGCAGCTCCGGGTCCGCCACTCGCGGCGCCAGTGCGCGCAGCCGGGCGTGCGCCTCGCGCACCCTCTCCCACGCCGCTCCGGACATCACCCCGCCGGCCCCGTCCGGATCACCGGCGTCGCCGGGGCCGCCGAAGCCGTCCGGACCACCGGGCCCGCCGAGCCCCGAACCACCCGGACCCCCGGGACCGCCGAGGGCACCCGCACCCGCACCGGCGGCGTCCGCCGCGCCCCCGGGTCCCGCGAACACCCCGGCCGCTCCCGCCCCGGCGGGCCCTGCCGCCCGCGCCGTGCCGGTCCGTCCCCGCGCCAGCAGCCGCTGTGCCTCGTCACGGACCGCCAGGGTCCGTTCCAGCTCCCGTGCCGCGCCCATCGCGGCGTGCAGGGTGCGGTCACCCAGCGGCACCGGCTGCCGCAGCGCCCCGTAGAGCACGCCCCGCACCTGCCGTCCCACGATCACCGGGACCGCGAGGACGGCGCGCAGGCCCTCGGCCGCCACCGCGCCGTCGTACTCGTGGCTGATGGTCCGTGAGGCCGGGTAGTCGGTCACCGTCACCGGCCGGGACAGGGCCAGGGCCTTGCCGCCCAGGCCGTTGCCGGTCGTCACCGACAGGCCCGCCAGGGAGCCGGTGGACGCGCCGCTGAGCTCGCCGATGCGCAGCCGCGTGCCGTCCACCAGCAGCCCGCCGAAGGCCACCGGCAGCCCGCTGGTCCGCCGCAGGCGCAGCAGCGCCGCTCTGACCTCGGCGGTCGCGCCCGGCGTACGCGGCCCCTCCGCGTTCGCGCCCCCGTGCTCCAGTTCGGCCACGGTCAACTCCCCTCCCCCGTACGCATATACCGGTGTCACCCCCGTCCGGGGGTAGTGAGACGCAGGTCACTGCCTCAAGATGCTACTGAGCCGCACCACCACGAGGAGGACAGATGACGGGAAGCGGAATCACGGCGTCGGCCGGCGCCGGTGAGCCGCCCGCCGCCACGGAGGCCACGGAGGAGTTCCGCCGGGCCCGCGATTTCCTCCTCCGCCACCGGGAGGACTACGAGGCCGCCCGCGCCGGGTTCCGCTGGCCGCGCCCGTCCCGCTTCAACTGGGCCCTGGACTGGTTCGACCGGGTGGCCGAGGGCAACGACCGCACCGCGCTGCACATCGTCGAGGAGGACGGCCGCGAGAGCCGCAGCTCCTTCGCCGAGCTCTCCGCCCGCTCCGGCCGGGTCGCCAACTGGCTCCGTGCCCAGGGGGTGCGGGCCGGCGACCGGATCGTCGTCATGCTCGGCAACCAGACCGAGCTGTGGGAGACCGCGCTCGCCGCCATGAAGCTGCGCGCCGTCGTCATCCCCGCCACCCCGCTGCTCGGCCCGGCCGACCTGGCCGACCGCGTCGCCCGCGGCCGGGCGGGGCACGTCGTCGTCCGGGCCGGGGACACCGCCAAGTTCGCGGACGTCCCCGGCGACTACACCCGGATCGCCGTCTGCGGCACCGGCCCGGACGCCCCCGGCCCGCCGCCCGGCTGGCTCCCGTACGAAGAGGCCCGCGGCTTCCCGGACGCCTTCGCCCCGGACGGCCCCACCGCCGCCGGCGACCCGCTGCTGCTGTACTTCACCTCGGGCACCACGGCCCGCCCCAAACTCGTCGAGCACACCCATCTCTCGTATCCGGTAGGCCATCTGGCCACCATGTACTGGATCGGGCTGCGGCCCGGCGACACCCACCTCAACATCTCCTCGCCCGGCTGGGCCAAGCACGCCTGGAGCAGCCTCTTCGCGCCGTGGAACGCCGAGGCCACCGTCGTCGTGCACAACTACACCCGCTTCGACGCGGCCCGGCTCATGGAGCACATGGACCGCCTCGGCGTCACCAGCTTCTGCGCCCCGCCCACCGTCTGGCGGATGCTCGTCCAGGCCGACCTGACCCGGCTGGCCACCCCGCCGCGCGAGGTGGTCGCGGCGGGGGAGCCGCTCAACCCGGAGGTCATCGAACGGGTCCGGGCGGACTGGGGGGTGACGATCCGGGACGGCTTCGGCCAGACGGAGACCGCCGTCCAGATCGCCAACAGCCCCGGGCAGCCCGTGAGACCCGGGTCCATGGGCCGCCCGATGCCCGGCTTCGCCATCGATCTGCTCGACCCGGCCACCGGCGAGCCCGGCGACGAGGGCGAGGTGTGCGTCCGCCTCACCGGCCCCGACGGCGAGCGCCCCGTCGGGCTCATGACCGGCTACCACGGCGACGCCTCCCGCACCGCGGAGGTGATGGCCGGCGGCCACTACCACACCGGGGACCTCGCCTCCCGCGACGCCGGGGGCCACCTCACCTATGTCGGCCGCGACGACGACGTCTTCAAGTCCTCCGACTACAAGATCTCGCCCTTCGAGCTGGAGAGCGCGCTGCTGGAGCACGAGGCGGTCGCCGAGGCCGCCGTCGTCCCCGCGCCGGATCCGCTGCGGCTCTCGGTGCCCAAGGCGTATGTCGTCCTGGCCGAGGGCTGGACGCCCGGGCCGGAGACCGCCCGGGAGCTTTTCGCCCATTCCCGGCGGAACTTGGCACCCTACAAACGGGTCCGTCTGATCGAGTTCGCCGAACTGCCCAAGACGGTCTCGGGCAAGATCCGCCGGATCGAGCTGCGGCGACGTACCGCAGAGGGAAGCACCACAAGCGCCACCGCATACCGCGAGGGGGACCACTCATGAGCAAGCGCTCCGCCGTTTCCGCCGACGGCACCGCAGAGGGCGACGGCACCGCCCCGGAGGGGACGGACCCGGCCGGCGCCGCCACACCGGCGGCCGGCGAGCTCTCGTACGCCGCCGGCACCGCGGACGGGCCACTGCTCGGCGACACCATCGGGGCCAACCTCGACCGCGCGATCGCCGCCCACCCCGACCGCGAGGCGCTCGTGGACGTGGTGTCCGGCCGCCGCTGGACCTACGCCGAGTTCGGCGCCGCCGTCGACGAGGTGGCGCTCGGCCTGCTCGCCAAGGGCGTCCTCAAGGGCGACCGGGTCGGCATCTGGGCCGTCAACTGCCCCGAGTGGGTCCTCGTGCAGTACGCGACCGCGCGCATCGGCGCCATCATGGTCAACATCAACCCGGCCTACCGCGTGCACGAACTGGCGTATGTGCTCAAGCAGGCCGGGATCGGGGTGATGGTCTCCTCCGTCGAGCACAAGACCAGCGACTACCGGCGCATGGTCGAACAGGTCCGCGCCCACGCCCCCGCCCTGCGCGACGTCGTCTACATCGAGGACTCCACCTGGCAGGGCCTCATCCGGGCCGGCCAGGGCGTGCCGCGCGAGCGCCTGGCCGCGCGCGCCGCCGAACTCAGCTGCGACGACCCCGTCAACATCCAGTACACCTCGGGCACCACCGGCTTCCCCAAGGGCGCCACCCTCTCCCACCACAACATCCTCAACAACGGCTTCTGGGTGGGCGAGCTGATCCACTACACCGAGCAGGACCGCATCTGCCTGCCCGTGCCCTTCTACCACTGCTTCGGCATGGTCATGGGCAATCTCGCCGCCACCACCCACGGCGCCTGCATCGTCATCCCGGCCCGCTCGTTCGACCCCGCGGCCACCCTCGAAGCCGTCGCCGCCGAACGCTGCACCTCCCTCTACGGGGTGCCGACGATGTTCATCGCCGAACTCGGCCTGCCCGGCTTCGAGGACTACGACCTCTCCTCGCTGCGGACGGGCATCATGGCCGGCTCGCCCTGCCCGGTGGAGGTGATGAAGCGGGTCGTCAGCGAGATGAACATGGCCGAGGTGTCGATCTGCTACGGCATGACCGAAACCTCCCCGGTCTCCACGCAGACCCGGCGCGAGGACGACCTGGAGCGCCGCGTCGGCACCGTCGGCCGGGTGCTGCCGCACCTGGAGGTGAAGATCACCGACCCGGCGACCGGCCTCACCGTGCCGCGCGGCACCGCGGGTGAACTCTGCACCCGCGGCTACTCGGTGATGCTCGGCTACTGGGAGGAGCCCGAGCGCACCGCGGAGGTCATCGACCACGCCCGCTGGATGCACACCGGTGATCTGGCGGTGATGGGCGAGGACGGCTACGTCCGGATCGTCGGACGCATCAAGGACATGATCATCCGCGGGGGCGAGAACGTCTATCCGCGGGAGATCGAGGAGTTCCTGTACAGCCACCCCAAGATCGCCGATGTGCAGGTGGTCGGGGTGCCGGACGAGACCTACGGCGAGGAGATCCTCGCCTGCGTCATCCTCCGCGACCCGGCGGACCCCCTGACCCGCGACGAGCTCGCCCGCTACTGCCGCGGCCGGCTCGCGCACTTCAAGGTCCCCCGCCATCTGCGGGTCATGGACTCCTTCCCCACCACCGTCAGCGGCAAGGTGCGCAAGGTCGAGCTGCGCGAGGGCTTTACGGCACCGGCGCGTACCCCGCAGCAGTCGCGCTCCCCGGAACGCGCCCGCGCCGGGACGTGACCGGCGGCGGAGTCACCCACCGGCCGCGGTGGCGGCAGGCCCGTGCCGTACACCCTCCGGGGTGAACCCCCGGGCC
Organism: Streptomyces sp. S07_1.15; assembly: GCF_020739505.1. Lineage (NCBI taxonomy): Bacteria > Bacillati > Actinomycetota > Actinomycetes > Kitasatosporales > Streptomycetaceae > Streptomyces > Streptomyces sp. S07_1.15. The sequence goes on along the minus strand of NZ_JAJBZK010000001.1, from coordinate 1,429,239 downwards.
GGACGGGTGAGTCCGGTGGACCCCCGGGCGGCGATGACGGTAGCGAAGCCCCGTCATCGTCGACCGAAGGGGATGCCCCATGCCGGCCAACCGACCACGCCCGCCCCGGCGGCCGCACGCGCGAGCGGCGGCCGCCCTGGCCGCCGGGCTCGCGCTCGCCGCCCTCACCCCCCAGGCCGCCGAGGGCGGCCCGCCGTCCGCGCGAGCCGAGGACAGCGGCCGCCAGGAGGACGGCGACCGCCAGGAGGACGGCGGCGGCGAGAAGGAGGGCGGCAGCGAGAAGGACGGCAGCGGCGACGCCGTCCGCGTCAACCAGATCGGCTATCTCACCGGAGCCGCCAAGGTGGCCGCCGTCGTCAGCGCGGCCGGGAAGCCGGTCGGCTGGCGGCTGCGGATCCACGGCTCCGGCGCCGTCGCGGCATCGGGCCGCACCCGGGTGCACGGCCACGACCGGGCCTCCGGCGACCATGTCCACCACGCCGACTTCTCCCGGCACCGCACCCCCGGCCGCTATGTGCTGGAGGCGGACGGCGCGGGCCGCAGCGTCCCGTTCTCCGTACGGGACCGCGCCCTCTACCCGGCGCTGGCCCGCGACGCGATGGGCTACTTCTACTTCCACCGGATGGGCACCCCCGTCGAGGCCCGCCACCTCCAGTACCCGGCGCACGCCCACGAGGCCCTGCACCCCGGCGACGCGTCCGTCCCCTGTTACCGCCGGTGGTGCGGCAAGCAGCGGCTGGACGTCCGCGGCGCCTGGGCGGACGCCGGCGATTTCGGCGTCTACCCGGTCAACCACGCCCTCGCCGCCTGGACCCTGCTCAACCTCCACGAACGCGACCCCCGGGCCCTGCCCGACGGATCCCTCGCGATCCCCGAACGCTCCAACGGCCGCCCCGACGTCCTCGACGAGACCGCCTACGGCTCCCGCTTCATCCCCGGCATGCTGCCCCGCGAGGGCCTCGCCTCGCACAAGGTCCACAACCACGCGTGGAGCGGCTTCCCGCCCGAGTCGGTGGCCGCCGAGAACGCCATGAAGCGCTCCGCCATGCCGCCCTCCACCAACGCCACCTACGCGGTCGCCCGCACCACCGCCCACCTCTCCCGCGTGCTCGCCCCCCACGACCCGCGGCGCGCCGCCGCCCTCTGGCGCACCGCCGAGGACGCCTGGTCCCGCGCCGAGGCCCGCCCCGACACCGACTACACCGCTGCCGTCGAGGACGCCGAGGGCGGCGGCGACTACGAGGACCGCGGCAACAGCGACGACCGCTACGCCGCCGCGGCCGAGCTCTACCTCACCGGACACCGCCGCGCCGACCCCTCAACCGCCGCCTACCGCACGGCCGTCACCGGCTCCCGCCACTACCGGGAGATCACCCGCCGCTTCTCCTGGGCGCGGACCGCGACCACCGGCACCCTCTCCCTGCTGGCCGCCCGCAACGACCTGCCCGCCGCCGACCGGGTCCGGATGACGCGGCGCCTGCGCGCCGAGGCCGACCGGATCCTGGCCGTCCTCGGCAAGGAGGGCTACCCCGTCCCGCTCGCCGGGGACCGGAAGTACCCGTGGGGCTCCAACTCCGCCGTCGTCAACCGCATCCTGCTGCTCGGCACCGCCTACGACCTGACCGGCGACCGGCGCTATCTGCGCGGTGCGCACCGCGCCATGGACTACCTCATGGGGACCAACGCCCTGCGCCTCTCCTACATCACCGGGTACGGCGAGCACAGCGAGACCGACCTCCACGACCGCTGGGCCTGGGGCCGCTTCCCGCGTGCCCCGTTCCCCCGCGGCTGGCTGGCCGGCGGGCCCAACAACACCCTCGTCAACGACAAGGCCACCCCCAAGGGCCGCCCCGCCGCCAAGTCCTACGCGGGCCCCCGCACGGCTCCCGGGGCCTGGAGCTCCAAGGAGAACGCCGTCAACTGGAACGCGCCCCTGGTCTGGGCCGCCGCCTTCCTCGACCGCACCACCGGAGAACTCACCGGCACGGGGCGGCGGGACTGAGCGCGCCCGGGCCCCCGCCCGGCCCGCCCGGCCTCAGGCGCCCATCCGGATGAGGTCGTCCGCCGCGTCGTTCACGGGCTGCGGTGTGCCGGTGAGATCCATGACGAACAGCGGCACCAGTAACTCGTCGGCGCGGGTCCGGGCGTCGTGGGCGTAACCGGCCAGGGAGAAGAACACCCCGACCGCCGAGGCGTTGAGCCCGTTGAGCCAGAGGCACTCGACCTCGCGCAGCGCGGACGGCCGGGTGGTCGGGTCGACCTGGGCGACGACCCCGGTGCCGCGCAGGTCCACACCGGTGCCGGGGCGGTCGTCGCAGGCGAGGACGTCGCGGAAGCCCAGCCAGCGCAGGTACTTCGCGGCGGCGTTGACCGCGTCCCGGCCGGTGCGGATCGTCACCGGCCGGAACGCGGGCCGCGGCACCGCCGAGGTCGGGGCGGGCTGCCGGGGCGGTTCCGCGGGGGAGTCCGGGACGGCCGGGGAGGCACTGGTCAGCGGCGCGACGGGCAGCCGCAGCAACAGCCCGCACGGGCAGCCCAGTTCGGGCCGCGGCCACTGGCTGCGCCGTCCGCAGGCATCGCAGCGCACGGTGACCCAGGTGTCCTCCCAGGTGTGGTGTTCGACCCGGACGGGAGGCCCGCCGCGCAGGATGCGCGGGGTCAGCGGGGAACCGCAGGCGCAGGGGTAGGTGTTCGGGGTGTACGAGTGCTCGCGGCGGCACGAGGGGCAGCGCACCGGCACGCTCTCCGCCATGTTCGGGCTCCAGCAGGGGCGTAGGGATATCGGCCCCCATGGTCCCCGACGACCGGCCGCCGCGGGAGGAAAACGGAAGAGGTCCGTACATCCGGATAACGCGGGCGGGCCCGGGGACGGCGCCACGAGGCCCGGGGCCCGGGGCCCGGAGCGGCCGGGGCCCGTGTCCGGCGACGCGCCCGTCAGCGCCCCGTCCCCGCCGCCCCCTCCGTCACCGGCCGCGTCTCCGGCGTCTTCGCCGTCTTCGCCGTTTTGTCCGACGGCACCCCGCGGCGGTTCCTGGCCGCCGGTACGACCAGCGGTGTGCCGGTCTCGGGGTCGTCGATGACCCGGCAGGCGAGGCCGAACACGTCCTCGACCAGCTCCGCCGTGACGATCTCCGCGGGCGGCCCGGAGGCGACGATGCGCCCCTCGCGCATGGCGATGAGGTGGGTGGCGTACCGGGCCGCGTGGTTGAGGTCGTGGAGGACGGCGACCAGAGTGCGGCCCTCCTCCTCGTGGAGGCGGGCGCACAGGTCCAGGATCTCGATCTGGTGGGCGAGGTCCAGGAAGGTCGTCGGCTCGTCCAGGAGCAGCAGCGGTGTCTGCTGCGCCAGGGCCATGGCGATCCACACACGCTGCCGCTGCCCGCCGGAGAGTTCGTCCACGGTGCGGTCGGCGAGGTCGGTGATCCCCGTGGCGTCCATCGACGCGGCGACGACCCGCTCGTCCTCCGACGACCACTGGCGCAGCAGCCCCTGGTGCGGATACCGGCCGCGGGAGACGAGTTCGGAGACGCCGATGCCGTCCGGGGCGATCGAGGACTGCGGCAGCAGCCCGAGGGTGCGGGCCACCTGCTTCGCGGGGGTCGCGGAGATGTCCCGGCCGTCGAGGAGCACGCTGCCCGCCGCCGGCTTGAGCATCCGGGACAGCGCGCGCAGCAGGGTGGACTTGCCGCAGGCGTTGGGGCCGATGATGACGGTGAAGGAACGGTCGGGGATCGCGACGGTCAGATCCTCGGCGACGGTCCGCCGGTCGTAGGCGAGGGTCAGCCCGCCGCCGCGCAGCCGGGTGTCCGGGCCCTCCACCGGGGCGGGCCGCACCTCCCGCCCGCCGCGCTCGTCCCGCCCCGCTCCCGGCCGCTGCTGCCGCTGTCCCGGCGTCATGTGCTGTGCTCCGTCCTCGCTGTGCTCGTTGCCGCCGCGGGCCCCTGCCCCGGTCTCCGGGTCTGCCCCGGTCGCTGTCCCGGCCCCTGCCGCCTTCTCCCCGTTCACAGCCGCCCCGCCCTCCGCTGCCGGGCGAGCAGCCACACCAGATAGCCGCCACCGAGCAGACCCGTCACCACACCGACGGGCAACTGCCGTGCGCCGAAGGCGTTCTGCGCGGCCCAGTCGGCGCACACCAGCAGCGCCGCCCCCATGCAGGCCGCCGGGACCAGGTTGGGGCCGGGCGCCTTCGTGAGGCGCTTGGCGAGCTGCGGGGCGGTGAGCGCGACGAAGGCCACCGGGCCCGCGCAGGCGGCGGCGAACGACGCCAGGGCCACCGCCGACGCCAGGGCCACCAGCCGGACCCGTTCGACCCGGATGCCCAGGGCGTGCGCCGCGTCGTCGCCCATCTCCGCCATGCGCAGCGCCCGGCCGCAGCCGACGACGGTCACCGGGAGCAGCACCGTCACCGCGATCAGCAGGGGCGTCACCTCGGCCCAGCCGCGCCCGTCCAGGCTGCCCGTCAGCCAGAGGACCGCGCGGGACGCCTCCATCAGCTTCGCCCGGGTGAGCAGATAGCCGTTGACGCCGGTGAGCATGGCCATCACACCGATGCCGATCAGGACGAGCCGCAGGCCGTGCAGCCCCTGCCGCCACGCCAGGGCGAAGATCAGCAGGCCGGTGAGCAGCCCTCCCGCGACGGCACCACCCGCCAGGGCGGCGCTGCTGCCGCCGGTGATGACGACGACGAGCGCGCCGGTCGACGCGCCCTGCGTGAGTCCGAGCAGGTCCGGGCTGCCCAGCGGATTGCGGACGACGGACTGGAACACCGCCCCCGACAGCGCCAGCGCCGCCCCGGCCAGCAGCGCGGCGATCACCCGGGGGAGCCGCAGTTCGTTGACGATGAAGTCCTGGGCGGGGGTGCCCGATCCGGCGACGGTGCGCAGCACCTCGGCCGGGCCGATGGGGAACTCGCCGCTGCCGACGCTCAGGACGCCGACGGCCAGCGCGGCGAACAGGCAGCCGGCCGCCGCGGCGAGCGTCCGGGGGCGGTAGCGGAGGCTGACGGCGGGGAGCGGGCGCAGTGTGCGCAGTGTCCCGCCGGGCGGTGCGCCGGCGCCGCCGAGGCGCCGCGGGCGCCGTACGCGGGCCGGGGCGGGCCCGTGCCGGCCGTCAACTCCCGTGCCGGCCGGGGCTTCTCCCGTGCCGGTCCGCTGCGGTGCGGTCTTCTCCCGTGCGGTCTTCCCGGTGGTCACCGGCTTCATGCTCCCGCCACCTTCCGGCGCCGCAGAACGTACAGGAAGAGGGGTCCGCCGAGCACCGCCGTGACGATGCCGACCTGGAGTTCGCCGGGCCGCCCGAGGAGCCGGCCGAGCACGTCGGCGCCCAGCAGCAGCACCGGGGCGAGCACGGCGCAGTAGGGCAGCATCCAGCGCAGGTCCGGGCCCGTCAGCGCCCGCACCAGGTGGGGGACCATGAGCCCGACGAAGACGATCGGCCCCGCGGCGGCGGTGGCCGCCCCGCACAGCAGGGTGACGGCGACCATGGAGGCGACGCGTACCCGGGCGGGCCGGGCGCCGAGCGCGCGTGCCTGGTCGTCGCCGAGCGCCAGGGCGTTCAGCGGCCGGGCCAGCGCCAGCGACACCAGCACCCCGGAGGCGATGAACGGCAGTACCTTCATCACCGTGTCCGTCTGGGCGGAGGCGAGGGAGCCGACGGTCCAGAACCGCATCCGGTCCAGCGACACGGTGTTGAGGATCATCGCGGCGTTGACGTACGAGTAGAGCGCGGCGTTGAGCGCGGCCCCGGCCAGCGCCAGCCGCGCCGGGGTCGCCCCGCGTCCGCCGCCGACCGTGTAGACGAGGGCGGAGACGACGGCGGCGCCCGCCAGCGCGAACCACACATAGCCGGTGAAGGCCGTCACCCCGAGGAAGGTGATGGCGGTGACCACGGCGGCGGAGGCGCCCGCGTTGATGCCCAGCAGCCCGGGGTCGGCCAGCGGGTTGCGGGTGAGCGCCTGCATCACCCCGCCCGCCAGGCCCAGGGCGGCGCCGACGAGCAGCCCGAGAAGGGTGCGCGGCAGCCGCATCCCGTGCACCACCTGGTAGGCCGCGGCGTCGCTGTCGAGCAGGCCGTGCCACACCTCGGCCGCCGTGAGCGGCCGGGCGCCGAAACCGAGGCTGAGCACCGTCAGAACCAGCAGCAGGACGAGCGCGCCCGCCAACCCCGCGGCGCGCAGGGCCCATCGGGCACCGGGGGGCCGGCCGGCCGGCGGACGGGGCGGCGGCGGAGCCGGGGTGGTGCTCCGCGTCGCCGGGGACGGCTCGGTGACTGACACGTACGGCTCCGGTCGGGCCGGGGGGCGGGAGGAGCCCGCGCCCTTGGGCGGAAACTTTGGTTAGGTTAACCTAACATCTGCTGATCGGCCGCTGCGGTCTCCGCCGGCCTTGTCCGCGTTCCACCGCCCTGCACGAAAGGCACCACCATGTCCGGGAACCGTCCCGCTTCCCCCTCCCGCCGCGGCCTGCTCGCCGCGACCGGCGCTCTCGGCCTCAGCGTCCTGCTGGCGGCCTGCGGCGGCGACTCCGGCTCGTCCTCCGGCGCCGACGACAGCAAGAGCAAGCCGTGGTCCTTCACCGACGACCGCAAGAAGAAGGTCACCGCGGACAGCACCCCGGAACGGATCGTCGCCTTCACCGGCACGGCCGCGGCCCTCGCGGACTTCGGCCTCAAGGACAAGATCGTCGGTGTCTTCGGCGAGACCACCCTCAAGGACGGCTCCGCCCACCCGCAGGCCGGTGACCTCGACGTGAAGAAGGTCGAGGTGCTCGGCAACGCCTGGGGCGAGTTCGACATCGAGAAGTACGCGGCCCTCAACCCGGATCTGCTGGTGACGCACCAGTACGACAAGGGCTCGCTCTGGTACGTCCCCGAGGAGAGCGCGGACAAGATCCTCAAGGTCGCGCCCAGCGTCGCCACGCAGGTCGCCAACGTCTCCCTCACCGAGCCCATCGAACGCTATGCCGAACTGGCCGAATCCCTCGGCGCCGACCTGAAGTCCCCGCAGGTCACCGAGGGCAAGGAGCGGTTCGAGAAGGCCGCGGAGAAGCTGCGGAAGGCCGCGAAGGCCAACGGCGGGCTGAAGGTCATGGCCGCCTCCGGCAGCGCCGACTACTTCTACGTCTCCACCCCCGGCCCCGCCGCGGACCTGAAGTACTTCGAGGAGCTGGGCGTCGAGTTCGTCACCCCGAAGGACGTGAAGGAGAGCGGTGGTTACTTCGAGAGCCTGAGCTGGGAGAACGCCGACAAGTACGACGCCGACCTGATCATCCTCGACAACCGCGGCACCGCTCTGCAGGAGAAGGACCTGGAGTCCAAGCCCACCTGGAAGAAGCTGGCCGCGGTCGAGGCCGGCCAGGTCGCGGAGTGGGACCCGGTGCCGCGCTTCTCCTACCAGGGTGCCGCCCCGCTGCTGGAGAACCTCGCGGAGGCCATCGAGGAGTCCGAGAAGCTGGACTGACGGTCCGTGGCCGGAGGCGGCGGTGCCGCCGGAGGCGAGAGGGCGGAACGCGGACCGGCCGGGGGGTTCGGCCGGTCCGCGTCCGCGTCCGCGTGTGCGCCCGTCCCTCGCCCCCCGTCCCCCGCCCTTCTGTGCGCCCCGCGCGCTGCTGCCGGAGACCGGCCCCGCCGCCGTGCTGCCGCCCGCGCGCCGGCCGTTCGCCCGCCCGTGAAGGGCCGGGCCCCGGCCGAAGTGGCGGGAAACCGCATGTGAGAAAGGCCGGGGTGGGGGTTGAGGGCGAGTCAGGTTAGGTTAGGCTAACCTTCGTTCTCGCTCCATCCCCGCCCCCCTCGACGGAGGACGTGCACGTGAGTCTTCAGGGACCCCTCCCCACCGCCCTGACCGGCGTGGCCCCACCGGCCGCCGACCCCGACCCCCGCTCCCACCTGCTGGGGAACGAAACGGCCGACGACTACCGGCGCCTGGTCACCGACGGCGTGACGCGGGTCGCCGCCGCGGTGGCCCGGACGGCCCGCCCCTTCACCGGCGTCTCCCCGGACGAACTCGCCCCCCGCGTGGGCGCGATCGACCTGGACCGGCCCCTGGGCGACCCGGCCGCCGCCCTCGCCGAACTGGAGGAGGTGTACCTGCGCGACGCGGTCTACTTCCACCACCCCCGCTACCTCGCCCACCTCAACTGCCCGGTGGTGCTCCCCGCCCTCCTCGGCGAAGCCGTCCTGTCCGCCGTCAACTCCTCCCTCGACACCTGGGACCAGAGCGCCGGCGGCACCCTGATGGAACGTCACGTCATCGACTGGACCACCGGCCGCATCGGCCTCGGCCGCGCCGCCGACGGCATCTTCACCAGCGGCGGCACCCAGTCCAACCTCCAGGCCCTGCTGCTGGCCCGGGAGGAGACGTGCCGGATGCTGCGGAAGAACCTCCCCGCCCCGGCACCGCTCGCCGCGCTGCTGCCGCAGCTGCGCATCCTCACCTCCGAGGACAGCCACTTCTCCGTCCAGAAGAGCGCCAAACTCCTCGGCCTGGCACCCGACTCCGTCATCCCCGTGCCCTCCGACGGCAACCGGCGGATGCGCACCGACCTCCTCGCCGCCGAGATCGACCGCTGCTCCGCGGCGGACCTCACCGTGATGGCCGTGGTCGCCACCGCCGGAACCACCGACTTCGGCTCCATCGACCCCCTCCCCGCCATCGCCGGACTCTGCGAACGCGCCGGCATCTGGCTGCACGTGGACGCCGCCTACGGCTGCGGACTGCTGGCCTCCCCGACCCGCCGCCATCTGCTCGACGGCATCGAACGGGCCTCGTCCGTCACCGTCGACTACCACAAGTCCTTCTTCCAGCCGGTCAGTTCGAGTGCCGTCCTGGTCCGCGACGGCGCCACGCTGCGCCACGCCACCTACTACGCGGACTACCTCAACCCGGCCCGCAGCGCGGAGCGGCGCATCCCCAACCAGGTCGACAAGAGCCTGCAGACCACCCGGCGCTTCGACGCCCTCAAAATGTGGCTGACGCTGCGCATCATGGGCGCCGACGCCGTGGGACGCCTCTTCGACCAGGTCGTCGACCTCGCCGCCGACGCCTGGCGGCTGCTGGACGCGGACCCGCGCTTCGAGGTCGTCACCGAACCCTCCCTGTCCACTCTGGTCTTTCGGTACGTACCGGCCGGCGGCGAGCACACCGATGCCGACCGGCGCCACACCGACCTGGCCAATCTGCACGCCCGGGAGGCCCTGGCGGCCTCGGGGGAGGCGCTGGTCGCCGGAACGGTCGTCGACGGGCGGCACCACCTGAAATTCACCCTGCTCAACCCGCGCACCACGCTCGACGACATCCGCGCCGTGCTGGGCCTCGTCGCCGCCCACGCCGGAGACCACGCCGGCAACCACGGCGCCGCTCCCGAACCGGCGGCGGCCACCGGGACCGCGGGTTCGCCGGTCCGCTGACCGTCACCGACCCGACCCGACCCGACCCGACCAGACCCGCCCCGGGCCCCGGCCCCGGCCACAGCGGTGACAGTCCTCAGCCCGTAGCCAGCAGCCAGTAACCAGCAGTCAGCAGCCAGCAGCCAGTCCTCACCCTCCACGGAGACCGACGTGCCCGACACCACCACTACGCCCGGAACGCCCACCGGCCCGGCCCGCACCGCACCGCACGACCTCATCGGCATCGGCCTCGGCCCGTTCAACCTCGGCCTGGCCTGCCTCACCGAGCCCCTCGACGACCTCGACGGCCTCTTCCTGGAGAGCCGCCCCGCGTTCTCCTGGCACCCGGGCATGATGCTGGCCGGCACGCATCTGCAGACCCCGTTCATGGCCGACCTCGTGACCCTGGCCGACCCCGCCTCGCCCTACTCCTTCCTCTGCTACCTCAAGGAGACCGGGCGGCTCTATCCGTTCTACATCCGGGAGAACTTCTACCCGCTGCGCTCGGAGTACGACGCCTACTGCCGCTGGGCCGCCGCCCGCCTCACCTCCCTCCGCTTCGGACACGACGTCACCTCGGTGACGTACGACGAGACCGACGGCCTCTACACCGTCCACGCCGTCCGCACCGCCACCGGCGAACGCACCGAGCACCGGGCCCGCCACCTCGTCCTCGGCACCGGCACCTCGCCGTACATCCCCGAGGTCTGCCGCGACCTGGGCGGTGACGTCCTCCACAACTCCCGCTACCTGGAGGAGAAGGAGGCACTCCAGGCCAAGCGGAGCATCACCGTCGTCGGCAGCGGCCAGAGCGCCGCCGAGATCTACCACGAGCTGCTCTCCGAGATCGGCACCCACGGCTACCGGCTCGACTGGATCACCCGCTCCCCGCGCTTCTTCCCGCTCGAATACACCAAGCTCACCCTGGAGATGACCTCCCCCGAGTACGTGGACTACTTCCACGCCCTCCCCGAGGACACCCGCCACCGCCTGGCGGAGGAGCAGAAGCCGCTCTACAAGGGCATCAACTCCGAGCTCATCAACACCATCTACGACCTGCTCTACGAGAAGAGCGCCGCCGGCCCCGTCCCGACCCGGCTCATCAGCAACACGGCGCTCACCGACGCCTCGTACGACGAGTCCACCGGTACCTACACCCTCGGCCTCCACCAGCGGGAACAGGACCGGACGTTCTCGCACACCACGGAGGGCCTGATCCTCGCCACCGGCTACAGCTACCGGATCCCCGCCTTCCTCGACGGCATCCGCGACCGGCTGCGCTTCGACAGCCGCGGGCGCCTCGACCCGGCCCGCGACTACAGCGTCGACCTCGCCGGCCGCGGCGTGTTCCTGCAGAACGGCGCCGTCCACGCGCACAGCGTCACCTCGCCGGACCTCGGCATGGGCCCGTACCGCAACGCCCACATCATCCGGGACGTCCTCGGCCGCGAGGCCTACCCGGTCGAGAAGTCCTTCACCTTCCAGGACTTCGCCGCCCCCGAGGGGAGCCCGGCATGAGCGGCGCCCCGGACCACGGCCCCGGCTCCGGCTCCGGCTCCGGCCCGGCGGTACTCGCCGGTGGGACAGCCGGCCCCGGCTCCCGCACGCCCCTGTTCCGCCGTGCGGACCCCCGGCTCGGCGAGTTCGCCGTCGTCCCCCTCGACCCGCACGCCGACGCGGCCCTGCTGCACCGCTGGGTGACCGACCCCAAGGCCGCCTTCTGGCTGATGCAGGACGCGGACGAGAAGGACGTGGCCGAGGAGTACGAGCGGATCGCGGCGCACCCGCACCACGACGCCTTCCTCGGCCTCCACCGCGGCCGGCCCGCCTTCCTCGTCGAACGCTACGACCCCGCGCACGTCGAACTCGCCGGGCTCTACGACCCGCTGCCCGGCGATGTGGGCATGCACTTCCTCACCGCTCCCGGCGACACCCCCCTGCACGGCTTCACCCGTGCCGTGATCACCACCGTCATGGCGATGCTCTTCGACGACCCGGAGGCCCGGCGGGTCGTCGTCGAGCCCGACGTCCGCAACACCGCCGTCCACGCACTGAACGAGGCCGTCGGGTTCGAACCCGTCGCCACCATCGCCAAACCGGAGAAGGACGCCCTGCTGAGCGTCTGCACCCGCGACCGGTTCGCAGCAGCCGTACGAGGAGCAGCGACATGAGCACCACCGCCCCCCACGGGGCCGCAGCCGCCGACGCCGCCCCCCACGGCGCGGCCCCGCTCCGGCCCGCCCCGCACACCGCGGCACCCGCCGAGGCGGTCGCCCACCTCACCCCCGGGCCCTGGGACACGGCCGTCCGGCTGCTGATCCGTAAGGCCCTCGCCGAGTTCTCCCACGAGCGGCTGCTCGCCCCGGAGCCGCTGCCCGGCGGCCGCTACCGCGTCACCAGCGACGACGGCACCGTCGAATACCGCTTCGCCGCCCGGCGGATGCGGCTCGACCACTGGCACGTCGACGCGGCGAGCATCACCCGCCACCGCGTCGGCGGCACCGGCACCGATGAGGCGCACGGCACGGCCGAGGTACAGGACACGTCCGAGGCGCACGGCACCGAACTCCCGCTCGATGGCTTCGCCTTCTTCACCGAGCTGCGCACCACCCTGGGCATCGCCGACGACATCCTCCCCGTCTACCTGGAGGAGATCGGCTCCACCCTCTCCGGCACCGCCTACAAACTCGGCAAGCCCCCCGTCAGCGCAGCCGAACTGGCCGCCGCCGACTTCCAGGCCATCGAGACCGGCATGACCGAGGGCCACCCCTGCTTCGTCGCCAACAACGGCCGTCTCGGCTTCGGCATCCACGACTACCACGCCCACGCACCCGAGACCGGCGCACCCGTCCGGCTGCTGTGGCTGGCCGCCCACCGCGACCACACCACCTTCACCTGCTCCGCCGACACCGACTACGACACCCTGCTCCGCGCCGAACTCGGCGACGCCCTCCTCGGCCGCTTCACCGCACAGCTCACCGGCCTCGGCCTCGACCCCGGCGACTACCTGCTCATACCCGTCCACCCCTGGCAGTGGTGGAACAAACTCTCCGTCACCTTCGCCGCCGAGATAGCCCAGCGGCGCCTGGTCTGCCTCGGCCCCGGTGACGACGACTACCTCGCCCAGCAGTCCATCCGCACCTTCTTCAACACCAGCGATCCGGCGAAGCACTACGTCAAAACGGCCCTCTCCGTCCTCAACATGGGCTTCATGCGCGGACTCTCCGCCGCCTACATGGAGGCCACCCCCGCCATCAACGACTGGCTCGCCGACCTCGTCGCCCGCGACCCCGTCCTCCGCCGGACCGGCCTCGGTGTCATCCGCGAGCGCGCCGCCATCGGCTACCGCCACCGCGGCTACGAGGCCGCCACCGACAAACACTCCCCGTACCGCAAAATGCTCGCCGCCCTCTGGCGCGAGAGCCCCGTCCCCGGCCTGCGCCCCGGACAGCGGCTCGCCACCATGGCCGCTCTCCTCCACACCGACCGGGACGGCCGCTCCCTCACCGCCGCCCTCATCGAACGCTCCGGCCTGACCGCCGAGGACTGGCTGCGCCGCTACCTCGACGCCTACCTCACCCCGCTGCTGCACAGCTTCTACGCCCACGACCTGGCGTACATGCCGCACGGCGAGAACGTCATCCTCGTGCTGGAGGACGACGCCGTGGCCCGGGTGGTCTTCAAGGACATCGCCGAGGAGATCGTCGTCATGAACGACGGCGCCGAGCTGCCGCCCGAGGTCGAACGCGTCCGGGCCGAGGTGCCCGAGGACATGAAACTGCTCTCCATCCTCACCGACGTCTTCGACTGCTTCCTGCGCCACCTGGCGGCCGTGCTGGCGGCCGAGGAGGTCGTCGACGAGGACGCCTTCTGGCGCACGGTCGCCGGGACCGTCACGGCCTACCAGGAGTCCGTGCCCGAACTCGCCGACCGCTTCGCGCGGTACGACATCTTCGCCGGCGAGTTCGCCCTGTCCTGCCTCAACCGGCTCCAATTGCGCAACAACCGGCAGATGGTCGACCTCCAGGACCCCTCCGGCGCCCTCCAGCTCGTCGGCACCCTGGAGAACCCGATCGCGGCCCACGCCCCGGCGGCAGCGGCCCCGGGAGCGACGGCCTCCGCTCCGGCGGCGGCCCTCGGCGCGGACGGGACCTCCGGCGCGGACGGGACCTCCGGCGCGGCGGCGGCAGCAGACGGCGTGCGGGCCCCCGCACCGTCCCCCACACCGTCGAGGACCTGACCGCCCATGCAGCCGGAGAGAGAACCGGAGCCGAATCCGGAGACGAAGCCGGAGACGAAGCCGTCGAAGCCGGAGAGTCGGCCCGGGGCAGGGCGGGGGAGGAGTCCTGAAGCGGTCCGGGAAGCGGGCCACGGGACAGGGCCGGAGAGGCGGCCGGAGCCGGGAACGCGGCCCCGCCCGGCCGCCGGCCGCCCCGCCCCTGAAGCCGGCCCGGACCACCCGGACCACCCGGACCACCCGGATCACCCCGGCCACCCCGCCCGGTGGCTGATCCTCGCCGTCGTCTGCCTCGCCGAACTGGTCGTCGTCCTCGACAACACCGTGCTCAACGTGGCGATCCCGTCCCTCACGGCGGAACTCGGCGCCTCCACCGCCGACATCCAGTGGGTGATCAACGCCTACGCGCTGGTCCAGGCCGGGCTGCTGCTCACCGCAGGCAGCACCGCCGACCGCTACGGCCGCAAACGGATGCTGCTCACCGGGCTCGTCCTGTTCGGTATCGGCTCCCTCGCCGCCGGACTCGCCGGCTCCGCCGGCCAGTTGATCGCCGCGCGGGCCGGCATGGGCGTGGGCGCGGCCCTGCTGCTCACCACCACCCTCGCCGTCGTCCTGCAGATCTTCGGGGCGGCGGAACGCCCCAAGGCCATCGGCATCTGGGCCGCCGTCAGCGCGCTCGGCTTCGCCGTCGGGCCCGTCGTCGGCGGCCTGGTGCTCAGCCACTACTGGTGGGGCGCGATCTTCCTGGTCAACATCCCCGTGGTGCTGTTCGCCCTCGCCGCCGCGGCGGTCCTCGTCCCGGAGACCCGCGACCCGGCCGCCGGCCGCCCCGACCTGCCGGGCGCCGCCCTCTCCGTCGTCGGCATGACGGCCCTGGTGTACGCGGTGATCACCGGGCCGGAGCACGGCTGGACCTCCGTGTCCGTGCTCCTCCCCGCGCTGTTCGGCGTCGCCGGGCTGGTCCTCTTCGCCGGGTGGGAACGCCGGACCCCGCACCCCATGCTGGACCCGCGGCTGTTCCGCGACCGCCGCTTCTCCGGCGCCGTGACGGGCGTCGTCCTCATCACCTTCGGCAGCGGGGGAGCGCTCTATCTGCTCACCCAGCAGCTCCAGTTCATCCGCGGCGGCACCCCGCTGGAGGCCGGACTGGCCATCGCGCCGTTCGCGCTGACCGTGGTGGCGCTGAACTTCACCGGTGTCTCGGCCCGGCTGATCCGCGGCTTCGGGCTGCCGACCGTGATCACCTGCGGGATGGCCGTGCTGGCGGCCGGGTTCGCGGTGGTGGCGCTGGTGGGCGACGGGCACTACGGCGGGCTGCTGTCCGGCCTGCTGCTGATGGGCGTCGGCTGTGCCTTCGCCAACCCGGCCATCGCCGAGGCCGTCATGGGCTCCATCCCGAAGGAGAAGGCCGGCGCGGGCGCCGGCGTCAACAGCACCCTCGCCGAACTGGGCGCGGGGCTCGGGGTCGCCGTCCTCGGCGCCGTCCTCGCCTCCCGGTTCAGCGGACTGCTGCCCGCCTCGGCAGCCGGTGCCGATTCGTTTCCCGAGGCCCTGGGCCGCGCCGCCGGCGAGGCGGAGCAGGCCCGGATCACCTCGGCCTTCGCGGCCGGTCTGGAGACGGGCCAGCTGGTGGGCGCCGTGGCCGTACTCGCCGGGGGCTGCGCGGCGGGATACCTGCTGCGGCGCGCGGGCGGGGACGAGGACGGGAGCGGGGGCGGGGATGCGGACGGGGAGCCCGGCGCGGGAAGGGCCGTGGGCGCGGGGGCTGCCGTCAGCGCGGGAGCGGCCGCGGGCTCCGGCCCCGGGCCGCACACGGGCGCGGGGCCGGCCGCGGGCTCCGGCCCGGACCCGGGCGCACCGGAAGCCGGTCCGCCCGACGCGGCCGCACCGCCTGACGCCGCCGCACCGCGGGATCCGGTGGCTGGGGCGGTGGCGGTGGCGGTGGCAGGGCGCACCAAGCCCGTGGTCACTGTCACCCCGGCTTCCCCGGCCGCTCCCGCCGCCCCGGCGATCCCGGCGTCCGTATCCGCGTCTGCGTCCGCGTCCGCGTCCGTATCCGCGTCCGTATCCGCGTCCGGGGTCTCGGCCGCGCCCGCGGAAGCCGTGGCGCCCGGGGCTTCCGCCGCACCGGCCGCGTCCGCCGCACCCGGCCGCCCCGAGGGCGGCCCCGGCAGAGGAGACCGGAGATGATGCTCTACCGCGACGCCTGGGGGATCCCGCATCTCCGCGCGGACAGTGCGAACGAACTCGCCTTCGCCCAGGGGCACAACGCCGCCCTGGACCGGGCCTGGCAGATCGAGGTGGAACGGCACCGCTCCCGGGGCACGACCGCCGTGTTCCTCGGGCCGGAAGCCGTCGGCTGGGACCGGTTCGCCCGGCAGGCCCGGCTGGACGACACCGCCAGACGCTGCCTGCGCACCCTGGACCGGGAGGACCCGGACACCGCGACATGGCTGCGGCACTACGTCGACGGTGTCAACGCGGGTCTGACCGAAGGAGCCTCCCGCTCCCCGGAGTTCGCGGCCACCGGGCTCACCCCCGGGCACTGGGAGCCGTGGACCCCCCTGGGCATCTGGCTGTCCACCCACATCCTCTTCGCCGGTTTCCCCACCAAGCTGTGGCGCGAGGAGGTGGCCCGGCGCCTCGGCGAGGACTGGACCGGGCTGTTCGCCACCGACGGACCCGGGACCGCGGGCAGCAACGGCTGGCTCGTCCCCGGCGACCGCACCGTCACGGGAGCGGCCGTCCTCGCCGGAGACCCGCACCGCTTCATCGAGGCCCCGGGCGTCTACCAGCAGATCCGGCTGGCCTGCCCGGAGTTCGACGTCATCGGACTGGCCGTCCCGGGCGTTCCGGGCATCGCCCACTTCGGGCACACCGGTCACGTCGCCTGGTCGATCACCAACGCCATGGCGGACTACCAGGACCTGTACACCGAACGCCTGCGGCGGGTCGGGGGAGAAGAGGGCGCGGACGGTGGTGGTGCGGACAGCGCGAACGGTGCGGATGGCGCGAACGCCTCGGCCCCGGAGGGTTCCCTCGGTGCGGGAGACCTCTGCGGGGCGGTGGACTTCTCCGGGACCGTGGAGGCGCTGGGCCCGGACGGCTGGCGGCCGGTGACGCGCCACGTCGAGACCATCGAGGTCGCGGGTGCCGATCCGGTGCGGGTCGCCATCCTGGAGACGGAGCGCGGGCCGGTGATCATCCCGCCGGCTCCGGCTCCGGCTCCGGCTCCGGCTCCGGCTCCGGCTCCGGCCTCGGCTCCGGATCCGGCGACTGACGGGGGAGGGCACGCCCTTGCCGTCAGCCTGCGCTACCCGCCGCGCGTACGCGAAGACCTAGGGTTCGCCGTCCTGCCCGCGCTGTTGCGGGCCAAGAGCGTCGCCGACATCGACCGGGCACTGGACCGCTGGGTCGAGCCGGTGAACGTCGTCCACGCGGCCGACACCGCCGGCGGAACCCTGCACCGGGCGGCCGGCGCCGTACCGCTGCGCCACCCCGGAAACCGGCTCCGCGTCGCACCGGCCTGGGAGGCCGATCGTGCGTGGCGGGGCTGGCACCACCCGATGCCCCGGGACACCGTGCGGGGCCCCGCGGTCATGGCGAACCAGCGGGGGATCGCGGGCCCGCTCGGTGTGGAGTTCGCACCGCCGCACCGCGCCGAGCGCATCAGGGCCTTGCTGGACCGGCAGGCCCTCTGGTCCGCCGGGGACATGGCGGCGATCCACAGGGACACCCGACTGGCATCCGCCGAACCGCTGTTGCGGCTCCTCGCGGGTCTCAACCGCGCGGACGGCGACAGAGACGGCCACCACGGGGACGGCCACAGGGACGGCCGCGGGGACAACTGCTCGGACGACACCGCGGACGGCGCAGACGGCACCGGGCCCCCCTCCGCACCAGCCCCCGCCCCCGCCCCCGTATCGTCCCCCGCCCCCGCACCCGTATCGTCACCGGGCGCGTCCGAGCCCACCACCGGCCGCTTGAGCCCCGCGGCCGCCGACCTGCGGGACCGGCTGCTGCGCTGGGACCGCCACATGGACGCGGACAGCACCGACGCCGCGGCCTTCGCCACCGTACGGGCGCGCGTCGTCCGGCGGCTGGCGGAGCACCCCGTGCTGGCGCCGCTGGCCGTGCCTCCTCCCCATCCGGACGTGTTCCAGCCCTGGCTGGCCGTGGTCCCGCGGGTGGCCTTCGCGCTGGAAACCCTGCTGACGTCCGACCGGATCCCCGGCGCGGCCAGGACCGAGGCCGTACGACGGGCCGTCGAGGAGACAGCCGCGGAGGCGGCCGGGGCCGCCGGCCCGCCACGGCGGTGGGGAGACCTGCACCGCCTGGCCCCGTGGCAGGCACTGCCGGAGCCCGCACCCGGCCGACGGACCGGAGGCGCGGAGGGGGCGGCCGGACCCGTACCGGCGGCCCCGGACACGGGGGCCGAGCCCATACCCGGGGCCCCGAAGCCGGCGCCCGACATCCGGCCCGCCCTCTCCGGCGACCACGACTGCGTACTGGCCACCTCCAGCGTGCCCGGCCTCACGCACCACAGCGCCAGAGCCTCGGCCGCCCGCTTCGTGTGGGATCTCGCCCGCCGCGAGGACAGCCGGTGGATCGTGCCCCTGGGTGCCTCGGGGATCCCCGGACACCCGCACCGGAGCGACCAACTGCCGCTCTGGGTGCGCGGCGACCTCGTTCCCGTGGTCACCGACTGGAGCCTGCTCACCCCGGAGACCGCCGGCCGGGGCCCGTCCGGCTCGAATCCGGCCGGTCCCGGTCCGGCCGGCCTCGATCTGTCCGGTACCCGAAACACCGAACCACCGCACAACCGAGCCAGGAGAGGCATGACCCCCGACGACTTCCCTTTCCGTGACACCGGCGAACCAGCCCGGACCGGCGCGCCGCGGACCGGTGCCTCCGCCGCCACCCCCGCCGAGTCCGGGGCCGGGGCCGCCGCCGAGCCCGGCACCGGCACCCTCGGCCCTCCCCGTACCCCGGTGCACGAGAGGCACGTCGACGGCTTCGGGACCGTCCGCGTCGTCCCCGTCGACCCCGCCCGCGACACGGAGCTCCTCCACGACTGGGTCACCCGGGACCGCGCCCGCTTCTGGGGGATGCGCCAGCACTCGCGCGAACAGGTCCGGGAGATCTACGAGTTCCTCGACTCCCTCCCCACCCACCACGCCTACCTGATCCACCGGGACGGCCGCCCGGTGGCGCTGTTCCAGACCTACGAACCCTCCGCCGACCCGGTGGGCGACTGCTACGACGTGCAGCCCGGCGATTTCGGCCTCCATCTCATGATCGGCCCCGCCGACGGCACCCCCGAGCCCGGCTTCACCGACACCCTCCTCTCCGTCTTCCTCGACCACCTGCTGGCGGAGGATCCGCACCGCAGGAGGATCGTCGCCGAACCCGACGCCCGGAACGCGAAGGCCATCGAGCGCTTGCGGCGTACGGGCTTCGGACTCGGTCCCGAGATCGAACTGCCCGGGAAGCGGGCGCGGATGCTCTTCCTCGAACGCGGTACGCACCTGGCCCGCGCGCGAGCGTCCCGGTCCGGGCCCCGGCCCACGTCGCGGTAGCCGGGCGGTTTCCCCCGGCCCGACCGGGCACCGTCGGACCACACGACTTGATAGGCAAGTCATCGCTTGCCTATGGTGGGCGTCATGGCCGAGGATGTCTTCAAGGCGCTGGCCGATCCCACCCGCCGGCGCATCCTCGATGAGCTGGTGGAACGGGACGGCCAGACCCTGTTCGAGATATGCACGCGGCTGGTGACCAAGCACGGACTGGGGCTGTCCCGCCAGGCGATCAGCCAGCACCTGGCCGTACTCGAAGCGGCGGGCCTGGTCCGTTCGCGGCGCGAGGGCCGTTACAAGTTCCACGACGTGAACACCGAACCCCTTGAGCGCATCGTGACCCGGTGGCTCAGGCCCGACGAACCGGAGAACGCCTCATGAGGATCCACCTGTCCAGCGTCTTCGTCGACGACCAGGAAAAGGCCCTGCGCTTCTACACCGACGTGCTGGGATTCGTGAAGAAGCACGACGTCCCGATGGGCGAGGACCGGTGGCTGACCGTGGTCTCGCCGGAGGAGCCCGACGGAACCGAACTGCTCCTGGAGCCCTCCGGCCACCCCGCGGTGGAGCCGTACAAGACCGCGCTGGTCCAGGACGGCATCCCGGCCGCCTCCTTCGCCGTGGACGACGTGCACGCGGAGTTCGGCCGCCTGCGCGAACTCGGGGTGCGCTTCACCCAGGAGCCACTGGAGATGGGCCCGATCACCACCGCCGTTCTGGACGACACCTGCGGCAACCTCATCCAGATCGCGCACAGCAGGTAAGTCGCCCCCATCCGCTCGCCGTCCCGGTGGGATGCCGTGACGGCGAGCGCCGTCCGCCGTCAACCCTCGTGCGTACCCGGGTGCGCCTTCGCCGCCGGCCGCACCGCGGAGGCGGTCGGGCGTCCCGCTGGAGAGGACACTGGCGTCGTCGCCTCGGCGCTCTCCCCCCGGCAGCGCCGCCGGAGGGTCGCAGCGGGGGTGCCGGAGGGCCGCCCCTGGGCAAAGGCCCCGGAACTTCCCCTTCTGGTGGCCCATGCGGCCCCACGACCAGCCCGGATCTATCCGCCCAAAAGTGGCAGTCAACCATTCCTCCCCCGGGCGCTGTCTCTGCGGGCAAGGGGGAACAACTCCCGCCTACAGGACACCGCGAACGTCCCGTCCGGCGGAACCGGCCGCACGGCCGCCAGGGCGTCACCCGCCCGGCGGGCAGCGGACTGCGGACGCCCGGACGGGCGTCGCGGTAAGCCGCGGCCGTCCGCCCCGAACGGGGCCGAGATACGGGGGAACCATTCATGCGGCACCAGGACCACCAGCAGGAACACCAGCAGGACCACCAGCAGGACCACCAGCAGGACCGCCACCAGGAGCAGCACCAGGACCAGGACCCGCACCGCACCGGGGGCGGGCAGCAGCCGAACCGGCGCCGGGGCCCGCGCCGGCGCCACCACCGCGAGAGCTACTTCCTCGTCAACGAGGGCGACGGCGGCCGCGTGCTGGAGACCTCACGGGGGAGGCGCACCGCACGGCCCGCCACCGCCGAGGAGCGGAAGACCAGCTTCCGGTTCTCCCGGCTGAGCCGCGAGAAGGGGCAGCAGATCAGCGAGGAGTTACGCACAAAGCTCGCCCTGGCGATGACGGCCGCCACCACCGACGACCAGGACTCGCGCCCCGGTATCCCGGCCGGGTACACCTACCTCGGCCAGTTCGTCGACCACGACCTGACGATGGACGCCACCCGGATCGCCCTCGGCGAGAACCTGCCCGTCGAGGAACTGGAGCAGGGCCGCTCGCCCTCGCTGGACCTCGACTCCGTGTACGGTCTCGGCCCGCGCCACCCCGGCACCAGGGCTTTCTACGAGCGCGACGGCCGGCTCCGGACCGGAACCGCTCTCGGCGTGCCCTTCCCGGCGGACTTCGAACCCGCCAACACCGACCAGCCGGGCTTCGACCTGCCCAGGGCGGGCGAATCCGCCGGCGGCACCGCGGCCGACCGGCGCGCACCCCTCATCCCCGACCCGCGGAACGACGAGAACCTCATCGTCGCCCAGACTCATCTCGCCTTCATCCGCCTCCACAACCGCGTCCACGCCGGCCTCGAGCGCCGCGGCCTTCCGCCGGGCCGGCTGTTCCAGGAGGCCCGTGAGCTGGTCGTCAAGCACTACCAGTGGATGCTGCGCACCGACTTCCTGCCGAGGATCGTCGACGAGGAGATCGTCGAGAGCGTGTTCACCGAGGGGAGGCGCTTCTTCGAAGTGCCCGCGGGACGGCCCGGGCCGTTCCCCGGTATCCGGCAAGGTGACCGGCCGACCATGCCCATCGAGTTCTCCGTCGCCGCCTACCGCCTCGGCCACAGCATGATCCGCGGTGCCTACCAGTGGAACCGGGTCTTCAACAGCAACGGCGGACCGGGCGGCATCGGCACCCTCGGACTGATGTTCCGCTTCAGCGGCACCTCCGGCAACCTCAGCCCCGGGCCGGACGACCTCTCGGACCTCAACGACCCGGAGGCCGGCGACAACCTCCGGCTGCCCAGCAACTGGATCGCCGACTTCCGGCGGCTGTACGACTTCGGCGAGGCGGGCCGGGCCGATCTCACCGTACCGGCGGCCGAGTTCAACCTCACCCGGCGGATCGACACCGTGCTCGTCGACCCGCTGGCCACCCTCCCGACCGGCACCTTCGGCGGCCGCGACGGCGGACCGGCCCCGGACCCCCTCCACCTCAACCTGGCCTTCCGCAACCTCACCCGCGCGGCCATGGTCGAACTGGCGACCGGCCCGCAACTGGCCAAGGAGATGGGGATCGACCCGCTGACCGACGAGCAGATCCTCACCGGCAGCGGCGGCGCCCCGCTCGACACGCTCACCGCCGCCGAGCGGGAGGAACTGGTGGCCCACACCCCGCTGTGGTTCTACGTCCTCCGCGAGGCCGAGGTGAACCCGAAGCAGCCGGGGCGGCTGACCGGCGTGGGCGGCAACCTGGTGGCGGAGGTCTTCCACCGGGCCATGGAGGGCAGCCGCCACTCCATCGTCCGCGACCGCCGCTGGCGTCCGACGCTGCCGGCACGGCAGGAGGGGCGCTTCACGATGACCGATCTGCTGCTCCACGCCTTCGAGGGCCGAGCGGACCTGCTCAACCCGATGGGCGACGGGCCGGTCCCCGCGTCTCCGGCGGGAGAACCTCCGGCAGGCCGGTAGCCGGCCCTCCGGGGAGTTCCCGTGGCGGTTCCCGCCGCAGTTCCTCGGGCAGGCCGGTGGACGGTGCCCCGGCCAGGGCCGACGGCAGCCGGGCGGAGGCGGTGACGATCGGCGGGGCCTCGGCGGGGTCGGCCGCGCCGGTGCGGGCTGCGGGCTCCGCCGGGTCCGCGGGGCTTTCGGTGCCCGAGCGGACCGGAGGCGACCCGGCCCGCACCGGCGACCCGGCGGTGGCCACCGCGACCGCTGCCGGTGCCGGTGCCGGTGCCACGGGCCCTGCCGGCGCCGCGGACGCCAGTGGCCCGGCCGGTGCCACTCCCGCCGGTGCCACTTCCCCCGTCGGCAGTGGCGCGGGACGGATCCACAACCCCGCCCCCACCAGCAGTACCCCGGCCACCAGCAGCCAGGGAAGCGGCCCCGTCGGCAGGACACCCGCGACGAGACCCGCCAAGGCGGCGGCCAGTTGCAGAGCGAGGGACTGTACGGACAGCGCGGTGGCCCGGCCCGCGCTGTCCACCCGGTGGTGCAGCAGATCGTTCTCGTTCGGACCCGCCGAGCCGAGCCCGAAGTAGACGAGGGCGTATCCGACGGCGGCGAGCACCAGGGCGGTCGTTCCGTTCCACAGCAGCGTCGCACCGAGCAGTGTCAGACCCGTGGCGCTCAGGGCGAGGCTCACCAGGACCGCGCGTTCACCGCTCCCCGTCAACCGGGCGGCCGACGGCGCCCAGTGACTGCCGAGGGCCGTGCAGAGAAAGCCCGCACAGGCGAGCGCTGCGAAGAGCAGCGCTCCCGACTCGGCGGCACCGGTCAGCGCGGCGGCGCGTCCGGGAGCCAGCAGCTCGATGGCGGCCAGGGCCGTCCCCGCCGCCGCGGCCGTGAGGAGAACGCGGCGCACCAGACCGTCCCGGGCCCCGAGGCGCAGCCCGCCCAGGACGGTCGCCGGAACCCCGTGCAGCACACCGCGCAGCGTTGCCGGAAGCCGCGGTGGCTCCCGCAGAGCGGTCAGCACGTACGTCACGAAGACCAGCCCCACGGCCGCACCGAGAAGCGCCGGCACGGAGAGCGGCAGCAGTGCTCCGCCCGTTGCGGCGTCCAGCCCGCTGCCCAGCCCGGACGCCGGGCCTTGCAGCAGCCAGGGCAGTCCGCCGCCGATGAGGGTGCCCAGGGCCAGCGCCGTGGCGCACGCCGTGTTGCCGCGGGCGAGGCCGGTCCGCAACTCGGCGCCGGGGCCGGAATGGGCCTGCACGGTGTCGACGTACCAGGCCTCCGCGGGGCCGCTGGACAGGGCCCGTCCGGAACCCATCAGCACCATGGCGAGGGTGAGCGCCCAGACCGTCGTACCCAGGGCCAGCAGGGTGAGGGCGGTCAGATTGAACACGCCGGCGGCGGCGAGGACTGTGCGGCGGCCGATGACATCGGACAGACCACCGGTCGGCAGTTCCAGAGCGGCCACGGTGAGGGAGTGCACGGCGAAGAGTCCGGCGATCGCCGCGAGGCCCATCCCGCGCTCACCGAGCAGCAGGACTTGAGAGGGGAGGCAGAGGCCGACCGGCAGCCAGAACAGGAAGTTGACGGCGGTGAAGCGGCGGCGTGCGCTGCGGGGAGTGAGAGCACCGGTCACGGGGCACCGGCGCCCGGGCCGGTGTTCGGCGGTGTCCCCGGCACGTCCGGCGGTGAGTCCGGCGGTGAGTCCGGCGGTGTGTCCAGCGGTGAGTCGGGCGGTGAGTCGGAGTCGGTGTTCTCGGCCCGGGTGGTCGACTCGGGCCGATCCGCGGCGGCCTCGGTGGTGTGGGTGGTGGCGACGGGGCGGCTGGCGACGGAGCGGTTGGCGAGCGGGCGGTTGGCCGGGTCGCGGGTGGCGAGGGGAAGCCCGGCGCTGAAGACCACGACTGGCTCGGCGCGGGGATCGGACGCGTCCCGGTCGGCGAGTTCCTCGGCGCTCCGCGCGAACCGCTCCATGAGTTCGCCGAGGGACTCGGGCGTCAGGCGCAGGAAGAGATCGGAGATCCCGGACGGCTCAAGCCACTCCGGGCCCAGCCGTGCGGCTGCCAGATCCTCCTCGTGCTGGACGAGGGAGCGCTCCAGATGCTCGATCTGCGCCCTGCGCGTGACGTCGAGGAACGCCCGATGCTCGGGGGAGGCGCCGACCGCGGCGTTGTCCCAGGACGTGACGGCGTGCACAGCCCGCCAGCGACGCTCCCGGCCGTCGCGGTGCTCGGCCTCGGCCACGAACCCGTATTTGGCCAGAACTCGCAGGTGGTAGCTGGTGGAGGCGGACGACTCCTGTGTCCTGCCGGACAGTTCGGTGGCGGTGGCGGGCCCGTCCTGGCGCAGCATCCCGAGCAACCGGATGCGCAGGGGGTGGGTGAGGGCCTTGAGGGCCGCCGAGTCCTTCTCCGGGTCGAGCACGCGCTGGCTTTCTTCATGGGGCATGGGGCGAGGCTAGTGTCGGCGAAGGAGTCTGCAAAGTTATTTCTGCAAAATTGTTTCGGGAGTCCGTGGGGGAGATCTCGTCCGCTGCGGCTGCGGCTGCGGCTGCGGCTGCGGCTGTGGCTGTGGCTGTGGCCGGTGCCGGTGGCCGGGGAGGGCGGGGAGGGCTGCAGGCAGTGGGTGCGCCGAGAGGGCTCTCGGCTGTTGTGTCTGGTTGTGGTTACGGCGCCGGGTGGGCGGCGCGATGGTGGTGACCGGTGCGTCGCGGGCTGCCCGTTGTTGTTTCGGTGGGGGTTACGGCATCCGTGCTGGGGGCGGGCCCGTGGTCGGTCGTCTATCCGGGACCGTGCGCACCCGGGGACGGTTCGAAAAGCGATGGCGTGGCTGGTGCCGGTGGGTGGTTGCGGGGGCACACGCGCGCCTGGGCTTCTCGGCTTTCCCGCCGCCGTGGCGGGCTGTCGGTGGTGGCGGTTGCGGGTGGGTGGTGTTGCTGGTGTTCGGTGTGGGCCATGAGCGGAGTTCCCGGGTCCGTTTTCGCTCACTCGTTCGGGTGGTTCCATGCTTTGGACCTGGATTCATCACCGTACGTGACGGAAAATAGGAGGTATGAACTCGCGCCGTGAGGGCGGAAGTTCACGCGCGGGACCAGGACGGGGGGAATGTCATGCAGGCCACGCTGCTCGACCACGACGACACGGTCACGACCGGGGACACGGCCGGGGTGCCGGGGGAGCCGGTGACGGCGGATGAGTGGGCGGCGCATCTGGCGTCGGCCATCCCTGGTCCGCAGACGGCGGCGATGCTCGCTCTGTTGGAGCGCGGGCAGCTCTCCACGACGGGGCGGATCGACGCGCTGAAGGCCTGGGAGCGGCACACCTCCTGGATCCAGGCGCAGCAGGTGCGTCTGCTGGCCGATATCGAGGCCGATGCGCTGGAGGCGACGCCGAATGAGTTGGGCTGGGTGGACTATGACTGGAACTTCGCCTGTGAGGATGTCGCCTGCGCGTTGAAGCTGTCGGGAAACACGGCCGCGGACCGCCTGGCAGTCGCCACCGCCCTGGAGAGCCGCTTCCCCACCACGGTCAGCCTGTTGGAGCGCGGGGAGATCTGCTATCTGCAGGCGAAGGCGGTGGCGGAGGTCACCGGCACCCTCGCCCTGGAGGCCGCCGGGCAGGTGGAGGCCATGGTGGTGGCGAAGATGCCTACCCAGTCGGTGGGGCAGACCCGGCGGGCGTTGAACCGTGCGGTGCTCAAGGCCGATCCGCAGGGGGCGGAGGTGCGGCATCGCCGGCGGCGGGAGGACCGCACGATCTGGCACCGGGCCACCGAGGACGGTATGGCCACCTGGACCGCGTTCCTCCCCGTCCCGCAGGCCGCGCAGCTGGACGCTGCCGTCGACGCCCACGCCGCCACCTTCGCCGATGACGGCCGCACGCTGAACCAGAAGCGGGTGGATGCCCTGTATGACCTGGTCGTCAACCGCCCCGCCGGAGAGGCGACTGCGGGTGGCCGGTCGGCGGCGGTGGTGCAGGTGACGGTGTCCCTCGACACCCTGATGGGGGTGGATGAGGAGCCCGCACAGCTCAAGGGCTATGGGCCGGTCAGCGCGACCGCGGCGCGGGAGGTGGCTTTCGCTCCGGGCACGATCTGGCGGCGTCTGATCACCCACCCGAAGACCGGCCTGCTGATCAAGACCGACCCCACCACCTACAAGCCCACCGCCGAAACCCAACGCCACGTCACCGCCCGCGACGGGACGTGCACCTTCCCTTCCTGCCAGATGCCCGCCCACCGCTGCGACCTCGATCACATCGAGCCGTTCGACCACCAGGATCCGGCGGCGGGTGGGGCGACGGAGCCGGACAATTTGATGCCGCTGTGCCGACGCCACCACCTGTTGAAACACCGCACCGACTGGCAGGCGGAACGCGATCCCGAGACCGGCGAGGTCACCTGGACGGCGCCGACGGGCCACACCTACACCAACCCACCCCACAGCCCTTAGCCCCCGCATTCCGGCGGGCCAGCTACCGGCACCAGCCCCTCCGCCACCGCGCGGAGGGGCCCACACCCATGCCCAAGGCCGAGAGCCCACCGTGGGTCACCACTGGGTGGGCAACACCTGACAGGGGCCCATGTGCACACCTAGGCGTCAACGCGTGCCAGCGACGGGCATCTTGACGTCACCGGGCGCGAGCGGCTTCCAGCACCCGCCGACCGGCAACCAGCGGGAGGAGCGAACTGAGCCCGCCACGACCGTCACCACCGACAGCCCGCCACGACGAACGGGAAAGCCGACAAGCCCAGGCGCGCGTGTGCCCCCGCAACCACCCACCGGCACCAGCCACGCCATCGCTTTCAAAGACGACCCCGGGTGCGCACGGTCCCGGATAGACGACCGACCACCGGCCCACCCCCGGCACGGATGCCGTAACCCCCACCGAAACAACAAGGGGCAGCCCGCGACGCACGCGCCACCACCATCGCGCCGCCCACCCGGCGCCGTAACCCCCACCGAAACGACAACGGGCAGCCCGCGACGCACGCGCCACCACCATCGCGCCGCCCACCCGGTGCCGTAAACCCCGTCAGAACGACACCCGCCGGGTCGGGCGATCGCGCATGGTCGGGTCAGCGGTCCCGGACCGTGATGCCGAGAGCCTGGGCGAGCATCGGCGCGATGGCGAAGAGCTGCGCGTTGTCGATAAGGGCCCCGCGCAGGGAGTCGTAGCCTGCGGTGATGCCGAGACGGACGGCTCCGCGCAGATCGGTTCTCTCCAGCCGGGCCTTCTCGAACCGGACCCCGTCCAGGTCCGAGCCGGGGAACGCCACATCGGTGAGGGCCGCGCCGCCGAAGTCCACATCGCGCAGCAGGCAGTCCCGGAAGGAGACGTCCCGCAGTGTGGTGGCGCGGAAGTTCACCGAGTCGAACTTGCACTGGTGGAAGGTGACGCGGCGCAACTCGGCGCCGAACATCTCCAGTCCGGCGAGCGAACCGGAGACGACCTCGGCGTCCAGCCAGTCCGTCTCGGCCAGGTCCGTCCCCACCAGGCGTGCGGTGTGCAGCCATACGTCGTTGAAGCGTGCGCGCCGGAGACGGCCGCCGGTGAAGGACACCGAGGAGAACGCGCACTCGGCGAACCGCGCACTGCCGCTGTCCGCGTCCTCGAAGGTGTCGCCGTCGAAGTGCAGGGTGTCGTGGACGGCCTCCGGTGTCAGCCGCCCGTCGAACCGCTCCAGATACTCCGCGTACGGCAGATCACCGAGATCTCGGGGCGGCGGCAGGGCGTGCGGCATGGGGGCCTCGCAGGGGTGGGTGGAGCTGGGCACCGGTCGCGTCCGACTCTAGGCGCGACCGCTGACAGGGAAGGGGCGCCGGAGACACGGACGGCGGGTGCGGTCCTGCCCGTCGGGGAAGAGCGGACGGCCCGTCGGGGGAGAGCGGACGGGCAGGACCGGGGCCCGGGTGCCGGCGGGGCCGAGGGGCCCGGATGCCGGCGGGGCCGGGGAGAGCGGTGGTGTACCCGGAGGAATGAGCCGGGTCGGTGGCGGCCGTGACCGCGACGGCTGTGGCTGCGGCGGCTCAGTCCAGCAGCTCGTAGGCCGGCACGGTGAGGAAGTCCTCGAACCGCTCGTCGAGGGAGACCCGGAGCAGCAGGTCGTGGGCGCGCTGCCACTCACCCGCCGCGAACGACTCCTCGCCCAGTTCCTCGCGGATCGCGGCCAGTTCGCCGGCGGCGATACGGCGGACCAGTTCGCCCGTGGCCTTTTCGCCGTTCTCGAACTCCACTCCGGCGTCGACCCACTGCCAGATCTGGGAGCGGGAGATCTCGGCGGTGGCGGCGTCCTCCATGAGGTTGAAGATGGCGACGGCGCCGGTGCCGCGCAGCCAGGACTCGATGTACCGCAGGCCGACCCGGACGGCGTTGAGCAGACCGTCGTAGGTGGGCTCGGCCTCCAGGGTGTCGACGGCGAGCAGATCGGCTGCCGAGACGCGGACGTCCTCGCGGAGCCGGTCCTTCTGGTGGGGGCGGTCGCCGAGCACGGTGTCGAAGGACTCCCGGGCCACGGGCACCAGGTCGGGGTGGGCGACCCAGGAGCCGTCGAACCCGTCGTTCGCCTCCCGGTCCTTGTCCGCCTTCACCTTTTCAAAGGCGGCCCGGTTGATCTCCGGGTCCCGGCGGGAGGGGATGAAGGCCGCCATGCCGCCGATGGCATGCGCGCCGCGCTTGTGGCAGGTGCGGACCAGCAGTTCGGTGTACGCGCGCATGAACGGGGCGGTCATGGTGATGGCGTTGCGGTCCGGGAGGACGAAACGGGCCCCGCCGTCACGGAAGTTCTTGACGATGGAGAAGAGATAGTCCCAGCGGCCCGCGTTGAGTCCGGAGGCGTGGTCGCGCAGCTCGTAGAGGATCTCCTCCATCTCGTAGGCGGCGGTGATCGTCTCGATGAGGACGGTGGCGCGGGCGGTGCCCTGCGGGATGCCGAGCTGGTCCTGGGCGAAGACGAAGACGTCGTTCCAGAGGCGGGCCTCCCGATGCGACTCCAGCTTCGGAAGGTAGAAGTACGGTCCTGCGCCGCGGTCGACGAGGCGCCGGGCGTTGTGGAAGAAGTACAGGCCGAAGTCGACGAGGGCGCCGGGGAGGGCGCGGCCGTCCTCGCCCCGGAGGTGGCGCTCGTCCAGGTGCCAGCCGCGGGGGCGGGTGACGACGGTGGCCAGCTCCTCGGCGGGGCGCAGCGCGTATGTCTTGCCGCGGGGGTCGGTGAAGTCGATGCGGCGTTCATACGCGTCGATCAGGTTGAGCTGGCCGAGGACGACGTTCTCCCAGGTGGGGGCGGTGGCGTCCTCGAAGTCGGCGAGCCAGACCCGGGCACCGGAGTTGAGGGCGTTGATCGTCATCTTGCGGTCGGTGGGGCCGGTGATCTCGACTCGGCGGTCGTTGAGCGCTTCGGGGGCCGGGGCGACCCGCCAGTCGCCCTCGCGGATGTCCGCGGTCGCGGGCAGGAAGTCCAGGGTGCCGGTGCGGGCGATCTCCTCGCGGCGCTCCTTGCGGAGGGCGAGGAGTTCGTCGCGGCGCCGGGTGAACCGGTGGTGGAGTTCGCCCAGGAAGGCGAGTGCTTCCGGGGTCAGGATCTCCTCCTGCCGTTCCAGCGGCGCGGCGTTGACGACGGTCGGCGCGGGCGGCACCGGTGCGGCGGACATGGCGGTCACTCCTTCGAGGGGCGGATGTTCGGGGAGGAACAGGGAGGAGAAGTCGGGACGGGGTGGAGCGGGGAGGCGCCGCCGTGCTCCCGGCCAGGAGGGCGGGGCGGTTCACGGATCGTGCGGTGGTGCGCGGCGTCGGGGCTGCTGGGCGGCCGCCAGTCCCCTCTGTGAATGGAGAGTAGTTTCCTCATTGTGGAAGTTCAACGCGGGGTGGGAGGCGGCGGCATGACGGCGGGGGTGCGGTGGCCTGCGAGGAGGGTGCGGCCGCCGGGTGCCGGCTCGCTCTTCCCCGTTGGCGTTCTCATGGCGCGGTGTCCCCTCGGCGTCCCTTCGGCGTCCCCTCGGCGTCGGTGTTCCCTCGGCCTCCGGCGCGTCACCTGCCGCCGTTCAACCGGTGCAGGTCCTCGGGGGTGTCGATGTCGCCGGGTGACGCGACGCCGGAACAGTCCACCAGCTCCAGCGCGTCGTGGTGCTCCGCCAGGTAGGCCCGGGCGCCCTGGTCGCCCACTGCCCGGTCGGCGATGGCGGCCCAGTGGGCGGCGCCGAACAGCACCGGGTGCCCGCGACGGCCGTCGTACGCGGCCGCGGCCAGGCTCGTACGGGAGCGGAAGGCGGCCCGCACCCGTGCGACGGCCTCCGCGCCCACGCCGGGCTGGTCGACGA
The DNA here is from genome assembly GCF_020739505.1 of Streptomyces sp. S07_1.15. NCBI lineage: Bacteria > Bacillati > Actinomycetota > Actinomycetes > Kitasatosporales > Streptomycetaceae > Streptomyces > Streptomyces sp. S07_1.15. The sequence continues at coordinate 1,398,568 of NZ_JAJBZK010000001.1, read as the reverse complement.
GGGCGACGACCACCGCCGTCACCTCGTGCGGAGCGGTGCCGCTCGCGCCGTGGTCCGGGGGAGCGGTGCCGAAGGGTGGACGGAGCGGCGGCCGCGGGAAGGCCGTGGCGGGGGGCGTGCGCGGCGAGAGGGAGGCGAGGCCCGCGCGCAGGGAGGAGCCCATGCCCTCCGCCCAGTGCGGGTTGCCGACCAGTACGCAGCCGGGGAGCTCCGCCTGCTCCCGGACCTCCTCCTCCGCCGCGCCCAGCACCACGTGCACCGGCGCACACCCGCCGTCACGGAGCGCGCGGGCCGCGTGTTCGACGAGTGGCCGCCCCCGGTGCGGCAGGAGCGCCTTGGGCCGTCCACCGAGCCGCCGGCCGCCGCCGGCCGCCAGCAGCAGACCGGCGATCGCGGGTGCGGGGATGTCCGTCCGGGTGCCGGTGGTGTCCGGCCCCGGGTGTGTCGCTGTTGACTCCGCCATGCTCCTTGCATACCGCACCGGTTGCCGTGCCGCTCTCCGCCCACCGTTCAGAAGCCGAACGCGTGTGGCCTTCCGCAGCCCGGGACTGGGGTCGATCACAAGAGCGGTTGTCCGGTACGGACGGAATCGTACGGCTGAATTTCGCCCTCCGTGTAGCGCCCGGAGCGGAGAGTGGCGTTAACTGTCCGCAGCCCGGTGCGACTTACCCGTGCGCCCGGGGCCGGTGAGGCCCGTGGCGCTGTGTCGAAGAGCGAGGGGAAGCGCGTTGCGAAGTGATCGGACGGACTGCGGTACGCGGACGGCCGTCGTCGCGCAAGCGGGGACCCTGCCCGGTGGCCAGAGCCGGCCGGCGGGCAGGAGCGGCGGCCCGGACCCGCGAGTGGAGGAGCTGTGCACCGCGGTGTCGCGGCTCCGCCGCGAGTTGGCCGCCCACCCGGCCGACCTGCGGGACCGGACCATAGCCGAGGACGAACTCGCCGCCCTCTACGCGATGGTGAGCGCGGGAGTGCCCGAAGTCCCGCGGATGCGGCGCTCCTTGCTTCTCGTCGCGGGAGCCGTGGGCTCGGTGAGCGCGCTCGCGCCGGCGCTCGCGCGGGTGCGCCACGGGGTCGAACTGTTCGGCAGCAGACCGGAGCAGAGGACGGGCGAGCGGGCTGTGTAGGCCGGGAGCGCCCGGAGCGCCGGACAGTGGACGAGGGGAGGGGCAAGAGAGGGAGGAGCGCGGCGGGGACGGGCGCCTACGAGGGCGTCCCGTCCCCGGTGAGTGTCTCCGACAGTTCGGTCGCGACCTCCCGCAGCAGCGGCACGATCCTCCCGGTGGCCTCTTCCGTGAGCCGTCCGGCCGGTCCGGAGACGGAGATGGCCGCGGCGGTCGGCGAGTCAGGCACGGAGACGGCGAGGCAGCGGACCCCGATCTCCTGCTCGTTGTCGTCCATGGCGTAGCCCGAGGCCCGCACCTCCTCCAGAGCGGTGAGGAAGTCGTCCGGCCTGGTGATGGTCTTCTCGGTGGCGGCAGGCATGCCCGTGCGGGACAGCAGCGCCCGCACCTCATCGGCCGGCAGGTGCGCCAGCAGGGCCTTGCCGACCCCGGTGGAGTGCGGCAGCACGCGGCGGCCGACTTCCGTGAACATCCGCATCGAGTGGCGGGAGGGCACCTGGGCGACGTAGACGACCTCGTCGCCGTCGAGCAGTGCCATGTTCGCCGTCTCCCCGGTCTCCTCCACGAGCCGGGCGAGATGCGGCCGGGCCCAGGTGCCGAGCAGGCGGGCCGAGCTCTCGCCGAGGCGGATGAGCCGGGGGCCGAGGGCGTAGCGGCGGTTCGGCTGCTGGCGGACGTAGCCGCAGGCCACCAGGGTCCGCATCAGCCGGTGGATGGTCGGGAGGGGCAGGCCGCTGCTGCCGGACAGTTCGCTCAGCCCGACGGAGCCGCCTGCGTCCGCCATCCGTTCGAGCAGGTCAAAGGCCCGTTCGAGGGACTGCACGCCACTGGAGCCGTTGGCCGGCCTGGTGGCTGCGGTGGTCCTGTCGCTGGACGGCGGCACATCGCATCCTTTCGGGGCGGGTGGGGCCGGTCGGCCGTGTGGGTACGGGCGGGGGCGGCGGACCGGTGTCATGCAGCCTACCGGGCCGCTTCGCAGGTCCTTTCCGCGAGCGGGCTCCGGGCGCCGGCGGCGGGCGGCGGCTTACGGGCACCGTGTGGGCGGGCCGGCAGCAGCCGTCGGACGCGGGCGTGTCGTGATCTTCGTGCGGGTCCTGTGAATGCCGTGCGAACATCCGCCATGTGTGGTTGAGGAGGGTCTCTACGCGCGTCAGGCTGGGACTCGCGGATCCCCCCATGGTGCCCCCCACGTGGTGGCGGCCGTCCTCCCCAGGGGCGGCCGCCGCACCGCGGTCCGGACGCGCGCGGACGAGGCACGTCCGCCGTCACCTCCCCGCCCGGTGCCGGGCCCCGCACCGGTCGTCATCCGGTGCCGGGTCCTCCGCCCCACTCCGGGTCCTCGTCCGATGCCGGGTCCTCGATGCTCTTCCGACGCGGGCTCGTCGAGCTCGCCGCGTGTGCTCAGATCACCCCGCCGACGCGGTCTCGCAGATTCCGGAACTGGTGGGTCTGCATGATCAGATGCGCGGGCTCGTTGTACAGCACGTCCATGATCCGCATGAGCGCTCGCGGGCGGCCGCGACCCCGCGTGCGGACGACCACGCGGGTCCGGTCACCGGGCGCCGGGCGGAGGTGGAATCCCCAGACGGCATCGACGTACGCGCCGGGCAGCGGTTCGTACCGGGCGTCGAAGGGGCGTCCGGACGGCAGTTCCAGCTGGGCGCGCAGGACCAGCGTGCTCTCCGGCGCCAGCATCGCCACCGTGAACCACGCATGGCCGCTGGGCACGGAGTCCAGGCGCTGCCCCACCTCCAGATGCTGCCACTCCGGGACGACGCGTTCGGCGCTCGGCCGTCCGCCGTTGTCCAGCCGGTCCCAGCTGTACCAGCCGCCACGGTTGCAGCCCATCTGCGCCAGCCAGGGCCAGACCTCCGCGGGCGGTGCCGGGAGAGTCGTGGCCATGGTCGACGAGGTGTGGGCCTCGGGGACGAGGTCGTCGCCCGGGTAGGCGCGGGCGGCTTCCTCCGGGGTCGCGCCCCAGGTCAGCAGCCGCGGCCGTACGACGGCGCCGTAAACGGCTCCCGCCGCGACCGGAACGGCGCGGGTGAGGAGGCGTCGGCTCCCGGGCCGGTGTCCGTTCATGTCCTCAGCGTCGCAGCTCCGGTCCGGTGCCACCAGCGGGGTCGCCCCGATGCCCATCGTCCGGGCCGACGGCTGCGACCGGGCGGCCGTCCTGGCGGAGACCCTGGTCCCCGCCGGCGCAGCCGGCTTGGAGATCTCGCTGACCACCCCCTTCGCCCTGGAAGCCGTCACCACCCTCACCACCCTCACCCTCGAACTGGGGGCGGCGCGGTGGTCGGCGCCGGTACCGTCCTGGACGTCGAGGCGGCCCGGGCCGCCGTCGACGCGGGCGCCCGGTTCCTCGTCTCCCCGAGCCTCGAACCGGAAGTGATCCGCACGGGACACCGCTACGGCGTCCCCGTCTTCCCCGGCGTCGCCACCCCCACCGAGATGGTGCGCGTCCTGGAGCTGGGCGCCGACGCCCTCGAACTCGTCCCGGCTTCCGGCCACTCGCCGCGCCGGCCGGCGGACGTGCGCGCCGGCCGCCGACTCCCGCCCGCGCACGGCTGTCCTGCGTTCCTGCCGGCCCCCGCCCTGCCGCCCTGCCGCCCGCGGACGTACCGCACCCGCCGTACCGGCCGTACTGCCCGCGAAGGACCGGTGGGGGCAACCTCCCCCATTGGGCCGACGCCCGGCCGCCGGTACGGCTCGTAGGCTTTCCGCAGTCCGGTCCATGACGCTTCCGTGCCCGAACGGTGACGTGGTCACGGAAGGCGACGCGGGCCGGAGAAGGGGACAGCACACGAACGCGGTCACGCACACGAAGCCGGGCCCGGATCCGGGCCCGGACACCACGGCCAGAGGAGCGGCAGATGGCGGAGCAGACCGAGGCGCGGTTAGCGGAACCGGCGCGAGGACGGACATCCGGGCAGCCGGAGCCGCCCCCGGCGCGGACCGATGTGCAGGCAGGCCCGCGAGCGGAAGTGCCGGACCACCCCGTGCCGACCGTCCCCGGATCACCGGACGCGCCGGACGCGCAGGACGTGCCGAGCCCACCGGAAGCGCTCAGCCCACCGGATGCACCGGGCACCCCCGGCACGCCGGACCCCCCGATCATCGACCTCACCGCCTACGGCGACCGCTTCACCACCGACCCCTATTCCGTCTACGCGGAACTGCGCGACCGGGGCCCGGCCCACAAGGTGCGCATCGACGAACAGAATGTGGTGTGGCTGATCGTCGGCCATGAGGAGGGCCGTGCCGCGCTGGCCGACTCCCGGCTCAGCAAGGACTGGCGCGCGGCACCGGACCTGAGGTTCAGGGCCGCCCCGGTCAACGCCAACATGCTGGACTCCGACCCGCCGGACCACACGCGGCTGCGCCGGCTGGTGGCCCGGGAGTTCACCTCGCGGCGGGTGGAGTCCCTGCGCCCGCGGGTGGAGGAGATCACCGGTGAGCTGCTCGACGCGATGGCGGCCGTGCCCGACGGGCGGGCGGATCTCGTCGAGGCGCTGGCGTTCCCGCTGCCGATGTCGGTGATCTGCGAACTGCTCGGGGTGCCGTCGCTCGACCGCGCGTCGTTCCGTGCCTGGAGCAATGAAGTCGTGGCCCCCACCAGCCCCGAGGCGGGGGAAGCCGCGATGCACGCGGTGGGGGAGTACCTCGTGGGGCTGATCGAGGAGAAGCGGCGCCACCCCGGGGACGACCTCCTCAGCGGCCTGATCCGCACCACGGACGAGGACGGGGACCGGCTGGCACCGGACGAACTCGTCGGCATGGCCTTCCTGTTGCTCGTCGCCGGCCATGAGACGACCGTCAACCTGATCACGAACGGCGTGCACGCGCTGCTCCGCCACCCCGACAGCCTCGCCGCGCTGCGGGCGGATCTCTCGCTGACCGAGCGGGCGGTGGAGGAGACGCTGCGCTGGGACGGGCCGGTGGAGAACTCCACCTTCCGCTACTCCCGCGAGCCGCTCGAGGTGGGCGGGGTGACCATCCCGGCCCGCCAGGCCGTCGTCATCTCCCTCGCCTCTGCGGATCGCGACCCGGCACGCTTCCCGGACGCGGACCGGTTCGACCTGCACCGCCGGCCGGGCGGGCACCTCGCGTTCGGGCACGGCATCCACTTCTGCCTGGGCGCGCCGCTGGCCCGGATGGAGGGGCAGATCGCGATCCGCCGGCTCCTCGAACGCTTCCCGGACCTGGCACTCGACCTCGACCCGGACCGTCCCGCCGGGGACCTCCCCTGGATCCCGGGACTGCTGATACGCGGCCTGCGCCGGCTGCCCCTGCGGCTCCGCTGAGGCGGCCCCGCCGGCCGGCGGGCACGCGCCGCGGGGCGAAACCGCATGGTCAGGACAATCCGGCCGACCCGCTGTCCCCGGCCCGTCCCGGACGACTACCCTCCCCCTCGTGGCGAAGCGTGACACAGGGCGGGCCGGGGACCGGGCCGGGGGACGCTCCGGGGACCGGGCGGGGGACCGGGCCGGAGCGGCGTCCTCCCTCCGGCTCGGCGTCGACCGCGGCAGCCCCGTACCGCTCTACTTCCAGCTCGCCCAGCAGTTGGAGGCGGCGATCGAACAGGGCGGTCTCGCGCCGGGCAGCCTCCTCGGCAACGAGATCGAACTGGCCGGGCGGCTGGGCCTGTCCCGCCCCACCGTCCGGCAGGCGATCCAGTCACTGGTGGACAAGGGGCTGCTGGTGCGCCGCCGCGGGGTCGGCACCCAGGTGGTGCACAGCAAGGTCAAGCGCCCGCTGGAGCTGAGCAGCCTCTACGACGACCTGGAGGCGGCCGGCCAGCGCCCCGCCACCCGGGTGCTGCGCAACACTGTCGAACCGGCCGGTGCCGCGGTCGCCGCGGCGCTCGGGGTTCCCGAGGGGGCGGAGGTGTGCCTCGTCGAACGGCTGCGGCTGGCCCACGGCGAACCCGTGGCCCGGCTCCGCAACCACCTGCCGCCGGGCCTGCTGGAGCTGGGCACCGGCCGGCTGGAGGCCACCGGTCTCTACCGGCTGCTGCGGGAGGCGGGGATCACCCTGCACAGCGCCCGCCAGTGCGTGGGCGCCCGCGCCGCCACCGCCGACGAGGGGGCGCAGCTGGCCGAGCCGGCCGGCGCCCCGCTGCTGACCATGGAGCGGACCACCTACGACGACACCGGGCGCGCCGTCGAGTTCGGCTCCCACGTCTACCGGGCCTCCCGCTATTCCTTCGAGTTCCAGCTGCTCGTGCGGCCCTGAGCCGCTCCGCCGTCATGTACGGACACATTGCGCACCACGTCTTGACGTGGGTCCGGGCCGCCACTACAACTCACCCAGCCCACCGGGCAACCCGCCCGGGAACACGGGCCGTTGGGCTGTGGCCGAACCGTGTCCCCGGCTTCCGGCTGCGCCCGCCGGACCCGGGGAAGGACCTGCGGGGAACAGCGCGACCAGCGGTGACGGATACTTGACCGGCCTGCCGGACGGGGACAACCGTGCCGGGGGGCGGACCGGACCGGCCGGACCCCGGGCAGGACCGGGAACGGAGCAGGACCGGATTACCCCGGCGGGCACCGCACCGGCGGCCGCGTACCGCCGGAAACGGACAGCGAGAGAGGTATGACACCGTGGCAAGGGCTCACAGAGGCGTACGGATGGCGAGTGCGGTGCTGGCGGCGGCGCTCGGCATGACCCTGGCGGGGTGCAGCAGCACGGGCGGCAAGCAGGCGGAGGAGGGCTCCGGGGACAAGTCCGGAGGACGGTCCGCGGCGGGCACCCCGGAGTGGACCTTCGCCATGGTGACCCACTCCGGCGACGGCGACACCTTCTGGGACATCGTGAAGAGCGGCGCCGAGAAGGCCGCGGCCAAGGACAACATCAAGTTCCTCTACGCGCGTCATGACGAGGGCCAGCAGCAGGCCGAACTCGTCCAGTCCATGATCGACCAGAAGGTCGACGGGCTGATCGTCACGCTCGCCAAACCGCAGGCGATGAAGGACGTGGTCGGCAAGGCCGTGAAGGCCGGGATACCCGTGATCACCGTGAACTCCGGCTCCGCCGACTCCAAGAAGTTCGGCGCCATCACCCACATCGGCCAGGACGAGACCATCGCGGGCGAGGCCGTCGGCGAGGAGCTGAACAAGCGCGGCCGGAAGAAGGCCATCTGCGTCCTGCACGAGCAGGGCAACGTCGGCCACGAGGAGCGCTGCGACGGCGCCCGCTCCACCTTCGACGGCACGATGGAGAACCTCTACGTCGAGGGCACCAACATGCCCGAGGTGCAGTCCGCCATCGAGGCCGAACTCCAGTCCGACCAGTCCGTGGACACGGTCCTCACCCTCGGCGCGCCCTTCGCCGCCACGGCCGTCAAGGCCAAGGAGAGCGCGGGCAGCAAGGCGGAGATCAACACCTTCGACCTCAACCCGGCCGTCCTGAAGGGCCTGGAGAAGAAGGAACTCGGCTTCGCCGTGGACCAGCAGCCCTACCTCCAGGGCTACCAGGCCGTCGACCTGCTCTGGCTGTACCGGTACAACGCCGATGTCCTCGGCGGCGGCCGCCCCGTGCTCACCGGCCCGCAGATCATCCACCGCGAGGACGCCGGCAAGCTCAAGTCCTACATCGAGCGGAAGACACGGTGAGCGCGCCGGCCACGACCGCACCCCCCGCGCCCCCGCCCCCGGCGAAGGCGGACGAGCGGCTGGTGAGCCGGTCCCTGCCGCGCAAGCTGCTCGGCCGCCCGGAGCTCGGCGCCGTGGTCGGCGCGGTCGCGGTCTTCGTGTTCTTCGCGTTCGCGGCCGAGAGTTTCCTGCGGCCCGCCGGCCTCGGCACGGTGCTCTACGCCTCGTCGACCATCGGCATCATGGCCGTGCCGGTGGCGCTGCTCATGATCGGCGGCGAGTTCGACCTGTCGACCGGCGTCATGGTGACGTCTTCCGCGCTGGTCTCCTCGATGTTCAGCTACCAGATGTCGGCGAACGTCTGGGTCGGCGTCGGGGTGTCCCTCGTGGTCACCCTGGCCATCGGCGTCTTCAACGGGCTGATGCTGGTGCGGACGAAGCTGCCGAGCTTCATCATCACCCTCGGCACCTTCCTGATGCTGACCGGACTGAACCTCGGCTTCACCAAGCTGATCAGCGGCGGCGTCTCCACCGACGCCATCGGCGACATGGAGGGGTTCGAGTCGGCCCGTACCGTCTTCGCCTCGCACCTCCAGCTGGGCGGCGTGCGGCTGGAGGCCACCGTCCTGTGGTGGCTCGCCCTGGTGGTGCTCGCCACCTGGATCCTGCTGCGCACCCGCGCCGGCAACTGGATCTTCGCGGCGGGCGGCGGCGCGGACGCGGCCCGCGCGGTCGGGGTCCCCGTCAACAGGACCAAGATCGGCCTGTACACCGGGGTCGCCTTCGCCGCCTGGATCTCCGGCCAGCACCTGCTGTTCCGCTACGACGCGGTGCAGTCCGGCGAGGGCGTCGGCAACGAGTTCCTCTACATCATCGCGGCCGTCATCGGCGGCTGCCTGATGACCGGCGGCTACGGTTCGGCGATCGGTTCGGCGATCGGCGCGCTCATCTTCGGCATGACCAGCCGGGGCATCGTGTACGCGCAGTGGGAGGCCGACTGGTTCAAGTTCTTCCTCGGGGCGATGCTGCTGCTGGCCACACTCCTCAACGCATGGGTCCGCAAACGGGCGGAGGCGACCAAGTGACCGACAAGACCGAAGCCGCCCGAGAAGCGGGCGACGCACCGGAGGCGGCGCGGGCCGAGTCCGCGGCGGAGGGGACCGCGACAGCGCAGTCCGCCGCCGAGCCCGCGGCCGAGCCCGCCGCTGCTGCCGCCGCTCCCCTCGTCGCCCTCCGCGGCGTGAGCAAGTTCTACGGCAACATCAAAGCGCTCCAGGACGTCAGCCTGGAGGTCCACGCGGGCGGGATCACCTGCGTCCTGGGCGACAACGGGGCGGGCAAGTCCACCCTGATCAAGATCATCTCGGGGCTCCACCGGCACGACGGCGGCACCTTCGCCGTCGACGGCGAGGAGCGCCGGCTGTCCTCCCCCCGCGAGGCCCTCGACCTGGGGATCGCCACGGTCTACCAGGACCTGGCCGTCGTCCCGCTGATGCCGGTGTGGCGGAACTTCTTCCTCGGCTCCGAACCGACCGTCGGCCGGGGCCCGTTCAAGCGGCTCGACGTCGCCACGATGCGCGCGACGACCCGCCGCGAGCTGCTGCGCATGGGCATCGACCTGCGCGACGTCGACCAGCCGATCGGGACCCTCTCCGGCGGTGAGCGGCAGTGCGTGGCCATCGCCCGCGCCATCCACTTCGGGGCCAAGGTCCTCGTCCTGGACGAGCCCACGGCGGCCCTCGGCGTCAAGCAGTCCGGGGTGGTGCTCAAGTATGTGGCGGCGGCCCGGGACGCCGGTCTGGGCGTCGTCCTGATCACCCACAATCCGCACCACGCCTACCTCGTGGGGGACCGGTTCGTCCTCCTCAAGCGGGGTGCGATGGCCGGCAGCCACAGCCGGGACGCGATCGGGCTGGACGAGCTCACCCGGCAGATGGCGGGCGGCTCGGAGCTGGAGCAGCTCAGCCACGAACTGGAGCGCGGCCCGGCACCGGACCTGACGGCGCCGGAGGACCGCCGCACCGCCACGGCGTGACGGCCGGGGCGCGGATCCCGGCGGCGGCCCGTGCCGGGGCCCGGCCCGTCCCCCCGGAGCGGCGCCCGGCCGTGCGCCCGGCCGCCACGCGGCGCCCGGCTCCCGTGCCCGGGTCCGCCGCTGTGCGCCGTCCGCCCCGTCTGAGGCACAATCGTCCCTCGGGCGACCGACCATCGCCGACCGGCGGCCCCCGGCGCCCTCCGTGCCGGACCGGCCGACCACCCCGACGACCTTGTGAGCCGATGAGCACCTACCGCGAGTTGACCCACCGGGGACCGGCCCGGGCCACTGTTCTGCGGACCGTGGGGACGCGCGAGCGGCGCTCGCACCTCACCGCCCCGCGCGTTCCCACCGTCGGCATCGACATCGGCGGCACCAAGGTCGCCGCCGGGGTCGTGGACGCGGACGGCAACATCCTGGAGAAGATCCGCACCGAGACGCCGGACAAGTCCAAGAGCCCCAAGGTCGTCGAGAACACCATCGTCGAACTGGTCCTGGACCTCTCCGACCGGCACGACGTCCACGCCGTGGGCATCGGCGCGGCCGGCTGGGTCGACGCCGACCGCTCCCGGGTGCTCTTCGCCCCCCACCTGGCTTGGCGGAACGAGCCCATCCGGGACGCCCTGACCTCCCGGCTCGCCGTTCCCGTCATGATCGACAACGACGCCAACACCGCCGCCTGGGGCGAGTGGCGCTTCGGCGCCGGGCGCGGCACGGACCACCTCGTCATGATCACCCTCGGGACCGGGATCGGCGGCGCCATCCTGGAGGAGGGCCAGGTCAAACGGGGCGCGTACGGCGTCGCGGGGGAGTTCGGCCATATGCAGGTCGTGCCCGGCGGCCACCGCTGCCCGTGCGGCAACCGGGGCTGCTGGGAGCAGTACAGCTCGGGGAACGCCCTGGTCCGGGAGGCCCGCGAGCTGGCCGCCGCCGACTCCCCGGTGGCGTACAACATCATCGACCGGGTCGGCGGCAACATCGCCGACATCACCGGCCCCCTCATCACCGAGCTGGCCCGCGAGGGCGACGCCATGTGCGTCGAACTGCTCCAGGACATCGGCCAGTGGCTGGGCGTCGGCATCGCCAATCTGGCCGCGGCCCTCGATCCGGCCTGCTTCGTCGTCGGCGGCGGGGTCAGCGCGGCCGACGATCTGCTGATCGGCCCCGCCCGCGACGCCTTCCGCCGCCAGCTCACCGGGCGCGGCTACCGCCCGGAGGCCACGATCAGCAAGGCGCAGCTCGGCAACGAGGCCGGTCTGGTCGGGGCCGCCGACCTGGCGCGGCTGGTGGCCCGCCGCTTCCGCCGCGCCAACCGGCGGCGGGTGGAGCGGCAGGAACGCTACGAGCGGTACGCGCAGGTGGTACGGGGAGGCCGGACATGACCACGGAGAGGATCGGTCCCCGCACCGGGGCGGACACCGGCGGGGACGGCGTGACGCACGATGGCACGGCGCACGATGGCACGGTCCACGACGGCACGGCTGACGGAGGCGGCTCCGAGCCGCCCCGCGGTGAGCGGAACGGGCCCGCCGACGGCGCCGGAGCCGGCTCCGGCGGGCGGCAGGACGGCGGGCGTGACGGCAGCCCGGGCGCGGGTGGTACCCCCGGCGCGGGCGGCGGCCCGCCCGGTGACGGTCAGGGGCCCCGGCGGCACTCGTCGTGGAAGCATCCCAGCAACCGCCGCCGCTGGTTCATCCTCTTCGTCGTCATCCTGCTCATCGGCGTCCCGGCCGGCTACATCGTGATCTCGGCGGGCCAGAGCCGGGACAGCGGCCGCGACAAGCAGGCCCGGGCGTCCGCGCAGGGCCTGACGGCGGAGTGGCCGCCCCGGGTGACCCGCCGCATCTACGAGGTGCCGATCACCGGCTACTCCGACGACGTCGCCTTCTACGAGTCCAACAGCTGGAACACCAGCAAGCTGTATGTGCAGTTCACCACGTCCGAGAACGGGCTGAACCTGTTCCTGGGCCGGATCGGCACCGGCCCCGGCGAACTGGACGAGGGCAGGGTGACCATCACCGCCGAGGAGGCCGCCGAGGTCGGCTGGCACCTCGGCGCCGGACAGCCGTCGGCCTCGTCCCGCGCCCTGAGCACCGTACCCACCGACAAGGAGGACTGGTCCGGCCTGGTGCTGGACCACCCGGGCCCGCGCCCGCGGCTGAAGGTGACGGTCGACCGCAGCAACCCGGCGCACCCGATGGTGTACGTCGTCTCCACCGTGAAGCTGTGACCGCGTGCGCTGTCACCTTGTGAGCTGTGACGTGTGAGCCTGTGACGCGGGCCGGTACCGGGGCCGGCCCGCGCGGTGCCACGGCCCACGTCGCTCCGACGGGGCTCAGCATGCGTCCCGGACGACGACGATCGGCATCGGGCCGGTCCGGGTCCGGTGCCGTCGGTGGCCCGGGCCCCGGCGGTGCACTCACCGGCGCGCCGTCTCCTCTCCGCCCGCTTCTCCGCCGCCCGCCGCCCGCCCGCCGTGGGGCTCTTCGGTCCACGCGGACCAGTACCACTCACCGTCACGGGGCGGCCGTGTCCAGGAACGGCTGGTGAACGTGTGCAGCCGCCCGTGCACGATCGCGTGACGCGGCAGGTGGACACCGAACTCCCCGGCCACCGCCTCCAGCAGCGGCCGTTCCGCCTCGGCGCCGCCCTCCGGGCCGACGGCGGCGACGGTCCCGAAGAAGCGGCTCGGGTCCAGCGCCGGCGGTATCCGCCCGCTCTGCCGGACTTCTCCGTCCGCGCAGGTGAAGGCGTACCGCTCGGCACCCTCCCGCGCCACCGACAGGTGGAAGAGCGGTTCCCCGTGCCGCGTTCTCAAGTCGCTCCACACCACCACCGCGCGAGCGCCCGCGGCGGCGACCGCGGACGGGGAGACGAACCGCTGCCGGTCGAACGGGGCCGGATGGCCGTCGAAGGCGAAACTCCAGCCGGGACCGGCGCGGCCGACCGCCAGGAGAGCCCGGTCCTCGTAGGACGAGTACTCCCTCCTGCCGTCCAGCAGACTCCGGTGTGCCTCCCAGGAGCTCATGGGAGGGTTCAGCGCGGTGCCGTCCCCGTCCGCGAGAAGTCCGGGCAGCTCCGCCGGTTCCACCCCCTCCACCAGGACGAACCGGTAGGACGTGCGGCTGCTGACCGGGTCCGGCTCCGCCAGCCACGCCAGGCCGCCCGGGTCGAGCCCGGCCGTCGGCTCCGGCATCTCACCCGCCTGCCCGCCCCGCGGCGTGGACAGCAGCTCACGGCCCCGCTCCGGGGTCAGCAGCGGCCCGAGCACCGGGTCGGCCACCCACCCCAGCGGCGCCAGATGGTCCGGTCCCAGCGGCTCCCACCAGGACAGGGCGTCCTTCAGAGTCCGCCACGCCCCGTCGGTGTCCCCCCACCGGGCCAGCTCCCGCGCCCGCTCGACCGCCTCCCCGAACGGTCCGGCGGCCGTGTAGCGGTAGGTGCCGTTCCGTATCCGCTCCAGCAGCGCGTGAGCCAGTGCCCTGATGTCCTCACCGGCGCCGCCCAGACGGGACGTCAGCGCGGAGTCGCCCCGGTACGCGTGGCCCGCGTGTTCGGCGACCAGCAGCGGCAGCAGCTCGGGCGCGTACCGCGGGTCCGTCACCAAGTCGTCGAAATACACCATGTAGGTCCGTCCCAGCAGGCGGCGTATCTGGTCGCCCAGCCCCCTGGCCCGCGGTCTGCCGTACTCCCCGGCCTCGTCCAGCGCCTCGACGGCCCGTTCCCACCCGCCGCGCAGCGCCTCCAGCCGGGCCTCCTCCACCAGCGCGTCCAGCTTCCGCGTCGTGTCGTTGACGAACACCGGCCTCCCGTCGCACGAGCGCGCCCGTAAGCAATGGAACTCCCGGTACATGGCCTTCATGAACTCGAGAAAGCTCGCGTGCCGCTCGGGTGGCTCGGCCCGCCAGCTCGCCCAGGTGTACACGGCCCACTCGCCGTCCCCGTCCTCCGGGTCCATCACGACGTAAGTGATGTCGGACTCGACGTCGAGCTGCAGACCGCGCCGCCAGACATCCGCCTCCCGCCGCTCCTCGGGCCCGGCGTCCTCGTCCAGGTACTGCTCGAACATCTCCGCCAGCCCCGACGCGTTCTCGTGCCACCGGGCGCCCCCGGTCCCGGCCAGCAGCCACACGAACCCGCCCGCGTGCCGCCACCCGTCGCTGGCCTGGAGGAACTCCCGGTACGACGGGGGCATCGGGCGGCCGAGACGCTCCTCCATGGCCGTGATCCGCTCCTCGGACGCGGGCGGGAAGCCCAGCCACCGCGCCTGCCGCGCGGCCTCGTCGGCCTCGCTCCGCGTCTCGCCGGCCGGCAGGGAGTCCGCCCACTCCCCGCTCCACCTGCGCAGGAAGGAACGCCAGTCGAATCCCGAAGCTGTGATGTCCGTCATGCGCCCGATGCTGGCACCCGCCACTGACAGCGCCGCGCCACCTACCGCGTCGGTGTCGCCCGAAGGTGTGTTCGGCCTGGTCAGGGACGGTATCCAGCGTCCCTGTTATAGGGGCATCCATGACACGTGAGAGGCTCTGGGGCGTGAGCGAGTCACCACCGAACCCCCTGCACTACCGCTGTGACGGCCCGGAGGGCGCCCCCGTACTGGTCCTCGGTCCGGCCCTCGGCACCACCTGGCACATGTGGGACCGGCAGATTCCCGAACTGAGCGGGCACTGGCGCGTCATCCGCTTCGATCTGCCCGGGCACGGCGGTGCCCCCGCACACGCCGCCGGTTCCGTCTCCGGTCTCGCCGACCGCCTCCTGGCCGCCCTCGACTCCCTGGGCGTCGACCGCTTCGGCTACGCGGGCTGTTCGCTCGGCGGCGCCGTCGGTGCCGAGCTGGCGCTGCGCCACCCGGCCCGTGTCGCCTCGCTCGCCCTGGTCTCCGCGGCCGCCCGGTTCGGCACGGCCGACGAGCACCGGCAGCGCGGCGTCATCGTCCGCACCAACGGGCTGGACCCGATCGCCCGCTCCGCGCCCGAACGCTGGTTCACCCCGGCCTTCGCAGCCGCGCAGCCCGCGATCGTCGAATGGTCCGTACAGATGGTGCGCACCACCGACCCCGGCTGCTACATCGCCGCCTGCGAGGCCCTCGCCACCTTCGACGTGCGCAAGGAACTCGGCCGGATCGGTGTGCCGACGCTGGTGCTCGCCGGGTCCGAGGACCGGGTGACCTCGCCCGCCGACGCCCGCGTCCTGGTCGCCGGGATCCCCGACTCGCGGCTCGCGCTGGTGCCCGGCACTTCGCACCTGGTGCCCGTGGAGCAGCCGTCCGCCGTCACCGACCTGCTCGTACGGCACTTCGCCGGCTCCTGGCCGGGCGCCGCCGAGCGCACCGGCGCCGTGCCGGTCGCCGCGTCCGCCGACCGGCGGGCGGTCGCCACCTCGCCGCCCGGCGCCCGTACCGGTCCCATCGGGGAGATCGCCCCGGCCGAGATCCCCGCGGAGACGGTTGCCGGCCGTCCCGACCCGTACGAGCCGGGGATGAAGGTGCGCCGCGAGGTGCTGGGCGACGCCCACGTGGACCGGGCGATCGAGACCACCGACGACTTCACGGCCGACTTCCAGGAGTTCATCACCCGCTACGCCTGGGGCGAGGTGTGGACCCGCCCCGGCATCGACCGGCGCACCCGCAGCGTCATCACGCTCACCGCGCTCGTCGCCGGCGGCCACCTCGACGAGCTGGCCTTCCACACCCGCGCCGCGCTCCGCAACGGGCTGACTCCCGCGGAGATCAAGGAAGTTCTGCTGCAGACGGCGGTCTACTGCGGGGTGCCGGCGGCCAACTCCGCGTTCAAGGTGGCGCGCGAGGTGATCCTGCAGGAGACCACCCCGCCGGTGTAGCAGGATGGCCGGCGGCAAGGCGCACAGCGGCAAGGCCCACGGTGGGGTGGCGGGACGGCCACGGGGCGCCCGCGCCGGGCGTCCGGCCGCACCGTGCGGACAGACGGACAGACGGACAGACGGACTGGAGGAGCGACCAGTGCAGCTCACCAAGAAGGGCCACGCCTGCATCCGGCTGGAGAAGGAGGGCCGGACGCTCGTCATCGACCCGGGAGGCTTCAGCGAGCCCGACGCGGCGGTCGGCGCGGAAGCCGTGCTCGTCACCCACGAGCACCCCGACCACTTCGCCGAGGACCGGTTGCGGGCCGCCCTGGAGGCCGACCCCGAGACACGGATCTGGACCCTGGACAGCGTGGCCCGGCAGCTCACCGCCGCGTTCCCCGGCCGGGTGCACACCGTCGGCCACGGGGACACCTTCACCGCGGCCGGGTTCGAGGTCGAGGTGCACGGCGAGCTGCACGCCGTGATCCACCCGGACATCCCGCGGGTCACCAACGTCGGCTATCTGCTGGACGGTTCGGTGTTCCACCCGGGGGACGCGCTGACCGTGCCGGGCCGCCCGGTGGACACGCTGATGCTGCCGGTGCACGCGCCGTGGAACAAGGTCGCCGAGATCATCGACTACGTCCGCGAGGTGCGGCCGCGGCAGGCGATCGACATCCACGACGGCCTCCTGTCCGAACAGGCCCGGCCGATCTACGACCGGATGCTCGGCCCGGGCGGCCCCGGCGTCGCGGGGGCCGAGCACGGCCGGCTGGAGCCCGGGGGCAGCCTCCGGCTCTGAGCGGCCGACCGCTGCCCGGGCCCGCCGGCCGGACGTGCCGCCCGGGCCTGGCCCCGGCCCCGTTCCCAGCCCTGTTCCCGGCCCCGTTCCCGGCCCCGCCGAGGGCGGCCGGTCCCGGCTGTCGGCGGTGCCGGGTAGATTCGGTGCCATGCGCATCGCGACCTGGAACGTCAATTCGATCACTGCCCGGCTGCCCCGGCTGCTGGCCTGGCTGGAGAGCAGCGGTACCGACGCGCTGTGCGTCCAGGAGACCAAGTGCACCGACGAGCAGTTCCCCCGCGAGCAGCTGCGGGAGCTGGGCTACGAGTCGGCGGTCAACGCCGACGGCCGGTGGAACGGAGTGGCCCTGATCTCCCGGGTCGGTCTGGAGGACGTCACCTCCGGCCTGCCCGGCGACCCCGGCTACGACGGCAGGACGGAGCCCCGCGCCATAGCGGCCACCTGCGGCCCGGTGCGGCTCTGGTCGGTCTACGTCCCCAACGGCCGCGAGGTGGGCCACGACCACTACGCCTACAAGCTGCGCTGGCTGGAGGCGCTGCGCTCGGCCGTCGCGGAGGACGCCGCGGGCGAGCGCCCGTTCGCGGTCCTCGGCGACTACAACGTCGCGCCGACCGACGAGGACGTGTACGACCGCTCGCTCTTCGAGGGCTCCACGCACGTCACCGAGCCGGAGCGGGCGGCCCTGGCCGCCCTGCGCGACACGGGCCTGTCCGACGTCGTGCCCCGCCCGCTCAAGTACGAGCACCCGTACACCTACTGGGACTACCGCCAGCTCTGCTTCCCCAAGAACCGCGGTATGCGGATCGACCTGGTCTACGGCAACGCTCCCCTGGCCGGCGCGGTGAAGGACGCGTACGTGGACCGCGAGGAGCGCAAGGGCAAGGGTGCCTCGGACCACGCCCCGGTGGTCGTCGACCTCGACATCTGACGCCCGGGTCCGGCCGGGTGGCCGGGCTGCTCAGGCCCGGCCGTCCGCCGCCCCCGCCCGGCTCACCGCCCGCGCTCCACCAGCTCCCGCAGGTCGACCGAGTCGGCCAGCGCCCGGAGCCCTTCGTGGCCGGGGTGGAGCCCGTCGCCGCTGTCGTAGGCGGGCAGCATCCGGGTGGGCCGCCCGGGGTCGCGGAGCACCTCGTCGAAGTCGAGCAGCGCGTCGAACGGCCCGCCGTTCTCCCGCGTCCCCCGCTCGCGCAGATACGTGTTGACGGCCGTACGGCGGGCCTCGACCTCGGATGTGCAGTCCGGGTAGCCCTCGCAGGGCGTCAGGGTCGCCGCCACGGCGCGCAGCCCGCGGGCCCGCACCCGCTCCCCGATGGCGCGCAGCCCGTCGATGACCTGTTCGGGCGGGGTGTCCCAGCGCACGTCGTTGATGCCCTCGAAGACGACGACCGTGCGGGCGGAGGTCTGCGCGAGGGCGTCCCGCTCCAGCCGGTGCTGGGCGCTGACCCCGGCGGTGTCCCGGTCGACGCCCTCTCCCGGGTAGCGGTCGGTCACGACGCGGTTGGCGGAGATGCCCTGGTTCAGCACCCCGTGGCGGGGTACGTCGTCCTGCTCCAGGAAGCGCCGGGCCAGCACGTCCGGCCAGCGCCGGTTGCCGCCCTCCTCCGAGTGGTTGCCGTCGGTGATGGAGTCGCCGAGCACCACCACGGACCCGGGGCCGCCGCGCACGTCCACCCCGGTCAGGAAGGGGTAGGTGGTGAGGGAACCGGTGAACGCCGCTCCGCTCGTATCGGCGGTGCGGTCGCCGCTGTCCTGTTCGCTGAGGTAGGAGCGCTGGATGGCCTTGGTGTGCACGGGCACGGCCGTCACCGTCTCCGGCAGATGAAAGCTGACCAGCAGGTTCGTGGCGGCCGGGACGGGGAAGCGGAGCGGGTCGCTCCATGCCTGCGCGCCGGCCGGGATCTCGGTGCCGGACCGGCCGCCGAAGGTCAGCCGCGCCGGCTCGCCGCGGGGCTCCGCGCCCTTCCGCTGGACGGCGACCGTGGCGCCGCCGATGCGCACCGGGGTGTCCGCGAAGGTGTTGGAGAGCCGGATCCGGAGCCCCCGTCCGCCGGCGCTCGTGTGCACGACGAGCCGCAGCGTCCGGTCGGTCCACGGCCCGGCCTTGGCGTAGCCGCCGACGGCCCGGGACCAGCTCCCGGTCCAGCCGGTGTCCGTCGCGCGCACCGCGGCCGCGAACACGTGCAGATCGGTCTCCGGCCCGGGGTCGCGCGGCAGCGTCACCGAGGCGACGGCCCGGCCGCGCTCCGCGGCCACCGTCACCGCGTAGAGCCGGGCCTTCTCCGCGAGTTGCCCATCCGGGCTGTTGATGTGGGGCAGGGTGACGGCCCTGGTGGCGGCCGGCCCGGAGCGCCAGTCGGGGGCCGTCAGGGTGTAGGTGCCTCGCGTGCCGTCGCGGTAGCGGATGGTGCCGCTGCCGCTCGCGGTGCCGCCGGTGCCGGCCACCAGGAAGGTGACCGCTCCGCCGCGCCCGCGCAAGGCCACGGACTGGCCGTCGGCCCGGACGTTGTCGGGCTCCCCGGGCGCGGAGCGCGGCCAGGTGAGCCGGGCCGCGTCGAGCGCGAGGGTGCGGCCCGGGGTCCAGCCGGCGGCCCGCAGGTCGCCGGCGGAGAGGGAACGGCCCGCGCCGTCGAAGTCCGCGCCGTCCGGCCGGGCGTCGTCGCTGATCGCGGTGTTGTCGAAGAGCCGGTGGAGGGGGAGCGGGCGGTGCGTGGCGGGCGCGCGTTCCGCGGGGCCGGCCAGGGCGGGGGTGCCCGTCAGGACGAGGGAGAGGCCGGCGAGGAGCACCGTGCCGCAGCGTCCGGGAGGTGGTGTCCGGTGTGCCCGTCCGAGCCGTGCTTCCCGGCGTGCCCTGGACCTCGGCATCGGCGACCAACCCCATCAGTGGCGACAACGACGGCGACGGCGCTCACCCGGCCGTGGGCGGGACACGGGCGGGCGGAACGCGCAGCAGCGATACGACAGGTGCCGGATGAAGCCCCGGAGAGTCCAGGATGACATCGGTGCGAACAATCGGCCAGATGGGGACCGCGCGCCCTGTGGCATTCGGGTGGACGCGGGTGCCACGCTGGCGGTATGGAGATCCCTTTTCTGGGCACATGGCGCAGGCGGCGGGAGGCGGGCCACGGAGTGGGGTTACGGAGCCCGGCGGGAGAACTGTGGGGCGAGGAGGGTGAGGGACCGGCCGAACTGCTCGCGGAATGCGAGCTGTTGCGCGCCCGGGCGGAGACGGCGGGCATCGGACTCGACGGCAGCCCGGCTTCGTTGGCGGCCCTGGACCAGCTTCTGCCGCGCTGGCGCGACGACCCGGAGGAGCTGGCCCGGCTGGGGAACGACGCGGGACTCTACCTGGGCACGGTCGTGGTCCGCACGGTGCCCGGGGCCCGCTGGTATCTGTGGCCGGGCGTGGGGCCGGTGGTGCGGCTCCCGTCGGGGCGGGAGCTGGACGCGGTGGGCAAGGGGGTCGACTGGGCCGTCACCGGGGCGCCCGAGCTGTCGCAGGTGTACGCGGAGGCGGCGGAACTCTGACCGGTGCCGCGCAGGGGCCCGCCCGGCCGGGTGAGGGCCCGGCCGGGCGGGGTTCCGAAGCGGCTTCCGCCGCTGTCGGCTGCGCCGCTGTCCCGGTGCTTCCCCGGCTGTCAGTCGCGCAGGGGGACGGAGACGTACGAGGGGTCGTCGGCGGGTGAGGAGAAGGTGAGGTCCGCCCAGCTCGGGTTGTGCTCGATGTAGAGCGGGTCGACGGAGTCGACGACCACGGCCAGCCGGTGGCCGGCGGGCACGTCGTACGCGGTGGAGTACAGCTCCAGGTCCACGGTGAACGGCTTGCCGGGGGTGCGGTCGTGGAAGGTGACGGGCGCGTGGGTGACCAGCTTGCCGATGCCCAGCGGGCCGACGGAGTAGAGGTAGGCGACGGCCGTGCCGCTGGACTTGTCGCTGGTCACGGTGGTGTGCAGCTTCACGGTGCCGCGCACGCGCTGTTCGGACGGGTAGCGTTCCGAGTGCCAGACGGCGGCCAGGGAGCGCGGCAGCAGCGGGATCGACGCCATGGGCGGGATCCGGAAGAACTGGTCCAGGATGCTGGAGAGCATCAGGGTGCCGCCGTTGGCGCCGGAGTCGATGTTGGTGTTGATGTGCTGGGTGGTGCCCAGCGGGATCCTCTCCGCCTTCGACGGGACGGACTTCCAGTCGGCGTAGCTCTCGTAGCCGCCGGATGAGCGGGACTTGAGCCGGACCGGCAGTTCGCGGTCGACGCCGTTGTCCTCGCCCTTGAGGTGGTGGTCGAGCCAGCGGTGGGCGCTGGTCCAGGTGTCGTTGGGCAGTCCGAGCAGGCCGGTCGCCTCGGCGGTGGCGTGGTCCCCGGGGCGGAACTCCAGGCGTTTGGGACCGGTCAGCTTCTCGAAGAAGCGGGCGTACTGGTTGGGCGGGAAGATCGAGTCGCCCCAGGCGTTGCCGAGCATGACGGCCGCGCCGTTCGCGTTGATCCGGTCGATGTAGGTGGCGGGGGAGCGCTTCCTCCCCCACGCGATCATGGACTCCTCCTGGGAGAGATCGGAGGCGAAGAATCCTTTCAGCACCGTCTCCAGCTCCTCGCTCGGGCGTCCCGTGAGGTAGCCGGCGCCGGTGAGCAGCCCGGCGGACTGGAGGTGCTGGGTCCGGCCGCTGTAGATGGAGTCGATCAGATCGGCCCAGCCGCTCAGCGCGACGACGGCCTTGATGCGGTCGTCGAACCCGGCGGCGAGCAGCCCGATCCCCGCTCCGTACGAGACGCCGGCCATGCCGACGGCGTCCGGGTCGGCCGGGGTGTTGGCGAGGGCCCAGTCGATGACCTTGGTCGCGTCACCGATGTCCTCCGGGCCGGCCACCTCGATCTCGCCGCCGGACTGCCAGAAGCCGCGGGAGTTGTAACTCACCACGACATAGCCGTCGTCGGCCAGTCGCTGCGCCTGGGCGAGGTACTCGATCTGGGGCATCGCCCAGCTGGTGGGCAGGACGACGAGAGGGTAGCGGCCGGCGCCGTCACCGCCGGACGGTGTGACGACGTTCGCGGCGAGCTTCGTACCGCCGTGGCCCGCGATCTCGACGAACCTGACGGTGGGGGAGGAAGCGGTGGCACCGGCCGTGAGGGAGGAGGCGGAGGTGGTGGGCTCCGCCGCCTGCGCGGGCGGGGCGGGGGCGAGGGAGAGGGCGGTGCCGGCGAGCACGGCGGCCGAGGCCACGCCGGCGGTGGAGGCACGCAGGGGCTTACGACGAGGGTGTGCCATGGGGGTCAGCTCCTGACATCGGTGCCGGGTGGGTGAGGCCCGGCACGCGAACACGCGGAAGTGACTCGACGGTAACCTCTTGGATTACCGGGGGTAATAGACTGGAACGTTACGCGACGGTAACAATGTGTCGTTCGGGTTGAGGACGGCTCCCGGAGGCGTTCACTCACCCGCGCGGGCGGCATGGGCGGCGCGGGCGGCGCGGGCGGCGCGGGCGGCGCGGGCGGCGCGCGCCGCATCGCCGTCGTGGCGGGCGCGGCACCGGTCCCGGCCGCCGGCGCGCGGAGCGGCCGTCAACGGACGGAGCGGCTGTCAACGGGGTGGAGCGGCCGTCAAGGGACCGAGCGGCCGTCAACGGACGGAGCAGCCGTCAAGAGACGGAGCGGCCTTCAGCGGCCGGAACGCGGGGAGCTCCCCGCCAGGGGTGCGCTCTTCGGCGGCACGCGCGCTATCCCGCTCGAACAGGCCGTCGGCGCCCCCGCCTCGAGGGAGTGCTTCCGGCGTGCCGGGGCGTCAGCTGTTGTTCGCCGCCCGGCGGGAGGCGCGGGGCCCGGGGACCGGGGCCGGGGTGGTGGCCGCGTCCGTCACGTCGGCCGCCAGTTCGACCATGTCCGGGCCGTAGGCGGACGAGTTGGCCACCTTCAGCAGCAGGACGAACGTGCTGTCGCCGTACTTGCGGGCCAGTTTGGCGTGGTGCCGGGCCAGATAGCGCACCGCCGCCTGGTTGGCGATCGAGTGCTGGCCGCTGGCCAGGAACACCGGCCGCTTCTTCTCCTCGGCGGTGAGCCGCGCGACGATGACGTACTCCACCCGGCCCGGCTCCCAGCGGTACCGCTCGGTGCCGATCTTGAAGGAGCCGCGGTCCGGCCCCGGCTCCGGGTCGGTGTTCACCGAGATCCCCGGCAGCATCGAGTAGAGATGGGCGGCCATCCGCTGATTCGACACCGGGCCGCCGATGCAGAACTCCGTGCGGTCGCCGAAGCCCTGCTGCGCCGTGTCGTGGGCGATGATCTGCGCGTGCGCCTCGCAGTCCTTGATGAGCGCGGAGAGCTCCAGCAGCGCGAACACGTCGCGCCGGGCGACGGTCCAGTCGCTCGCCCCCGCCGACCGGTTGACCACCAGCAGACACTCGGAGTTGGTCGGCAGCCCGAAGAACCGCTGCTTGCGGCGGAGTTTGCGGCGCCACAGATAGGTGCGGGCGAACCAGCCGATGGAGGCGCTGAGGCCGGTACCGATCACGCCGAGGACGAGGTTGCGCACGTCGTCGTTCATGGCCGGGGATCGTAGCGCCGGGACGCATCCCTGTTCGAGCCCGGAGGGTGATACGTCGCGAAGGGCCGCTTCCCGCCGCGGCGGTGCCGGCGTCCGGGCGCGGATGAGGGCGGGCCGGTGGCGCCCCCGCGGTGGCGGGGCAGCGGTGCGCGTGGCGCTGCTGACGGGCAGCCTGCGGCGCGGTTAGGCTGCCGCGAACCACCGCTGCGGGAGGCGTGGTTGGGGCTGTGGTGTGCCGGACGGCGGTGTGGTGTCGGCACGCCGTGGGCCGTGTGCCATGTGCTGGCGTCGGGCTCCGTGCCCGTGCCGGTGTGCGTGACCTGTGCCCGCGTCCGCTGCCCTGCCCGTGATCCGTGCCCGCGCCCTGCCCGTCCCCGTCCCTGTGCTCCCGTCGTACCCGCGTTCGTGCCGATGGAGGTCCGCATGCCCCGTCCCGCCGCCGTTCGCAATCTGTCGCTGCTCGCCGCCATGGCAGCCGTTCTGTCCACGGCGGCGGCCGCGCCACCGACGGGGACGGGGACGGGCACGGCGGACGGCACCCGGGCCGGCGGGCCCTACGCCACGGCCCCGGCCACCGTCCCGCCCGCCAAGTCGCCCGTCGCCACCGGCTACGGCGGGGCGGTCGCCAGCGTCGACCCGGACGCCTCGGCCGCCGGCATCGAGATCCTGCGGCGCGGCGGCAACGCCGTGGACGCGGCCGTCGCGACCGCGGCCGCGCTCGGCGTCACCGAGCCCTACTCCGCCGGGATCGGCGGCGGGGGCTACTTCGTGTACTACGACGCCAAGCGGCGCACCGTGCGGACCGTCGACGGCCGCGAGACCGCCCCGCGCACCGCCGATGAAACCCTCTTCCTGGACGAGGACGGCGAACCGCTCCCCTTCGGCGAGGCCGTCACCAGCGGCCTCTCCGTCGGCACCCCCGGCACGGCCGCCACCTGGGACACCGCACTCGGGGCCTGGGGCACCAAGTCCCTCCGCGACGTGCTGCGCCCCGCCCAGCGGATCGCCCGGCACGGCTTCACCGTCGACGAGACCTTCCGGCAGCAGACCGCCGCCAACGAGGAGCGCTTCCGGGACTTCCCCGCCTCCGCCGAGTTGTTCCTCCCCGGCGGTGAGCCACCCGTCGTCGGCTCCACCCTCCGCAACCCCGATCTCGCCCGCACCTACGGCGAGTTGGCCCGCGGCGGCGGCCGGGCGCTGTACCGCGGGGAGCTGGCCCGCGACATCACGGACACCGTGCGCCGGCCCCCGGTCCGCCCCGGCGCCGGGCGCGATCCGCGGCCCGGCGATCTGACCACCGCCGACCTGCGCGAATACCGGACGAAGCGCCAGGCACCGTCCCGCACCGAGTACCGGGGGTTCGGCGTGTACGGCATGGCACCGTCCTCCTCCGGCGGCACCACCGTCGGCGAGGCGCTCAACATCCTGGAGAACACGGACCTCGCGGCGGCGGACGAGCAGCGCTACCTGCACCGGCTGATCGAGTCGAGCCGGCTCGCCTTCGCCGACCGGGGCCGCTGGCTGGGCGACCCGGCGTTCGAGGACGTGCCGACGCGGGAACTGCTGTCGCAGCGCTTCGCCGACTCCCGGGAGTGCCTGATCCGCGACGACGCCGTGCTCAGCAGCCCGGTGGCGCCCGGTGACCCGCGCGACCCGGCCGCCTGCCGCACGGGCGGCGCCGCCGCGCCGACGACGTACGAGGGCGAGAGCACCACGCATCTCACCACCGCCGACCGCTGGGGCAACGTCGTCGCCTACACCCTCACCATCGAGCAGACCGGCGGCAGCGGCATCACCGTCCCCGGCCGCGGCTTCCTGCTCAACAACGAACTGACCGACTTCTCCTTCGCCCCCGCCGCCCCCGGCGTCCACGACCCGAACCTTCCCGGCCCCGGCAAGCGGCCGCGTTCCTCCATGTCCCCGACGATCTTGCTCGACGCCGACCGCAGGCCGGTCGTGGCCCTGGGATCACCGGGCGGCTCGACGATCATCACGACGGTGCTGCAGACGCTCACGAACCATCTGGACCGCGGGATGCCGCTCGCCGAGGCCATCGCCGCCCCGCGCGTCAGCCAGCGCAACACGGCCACCACCCAGATGGAGCCCGGCCTGTGGGACGACCCGGTGCGGCAGCGGCTGGAGGCCCTCGGCCACCGCTTCGCGCGCAACCCGGAGATCGGCGCCGTGACGGGCATCCGCCTGCTGCCGGACGGGCGCTGGCTGGCCGCGGCGGAGAAGGAACGGCGGGGCGGCGGTTCCGCGATGGTGGTGGACGAGCGGAAGCGGGGCGCCGGCGGGCAGCGGGCCGGCGGGTGAGCCGGCCGCGGCGGTGAGGTGCCGGGACGGTGGCTCGGCCGGGACGGTACGCAGCCGGGACGATGACGTGGCCCAGCCGGGCCGGCCCGCGATCGGCTCCCGTGCGCCCGTGGGACCTCGTGGAAACCGCGTGCGGGTTACCGGCTCCGGGGCCGGGACGGGCGTCGTGAGGAGAGAAAAGGCGAGGGAGCGGGAGAGGGAGGCGGCGGGGGCCTCCGGGCCGGGCCCACTGTGCGGGGACGGCCCGTAGGGTGGGCCCATGGTCCCCGAAGAACTCGCCCGCGCCTCCTACGTCCGGCTCGTGACCCACCGGCGGGACGGCACCCCCGTCCCCACACCCGTCTGGGCGGCCTCCGACGGGGAGCGGCTCTACGTCTGGACGAAGACCGACAGCGGCAAGGTCAAGCGGATCCGGAACAGCGGCCGGGTGACCGTGACGCCGTGCGACGTGCGGGGCAACGTCGAGGAGGGGGCCCGGCCGGTCCCGGGCGAGGCGCGGCTGCTGGACCCGGCCGGGCTCGTTCACGTCCGGCGGGAGATGACCCGCAAGTACGGCTGGCGCTTCCGGATCGTCGACACGGGCGGAGCCCTGGCGCGCCTGGGCAAGCGGCCGCACACGGGGATCGCCGTCACCTTCTGACCGGGGCCCGGCCCGGGCCGCCCCGGCGCCGGGGCGGCCCGCGGTCCGGTGGGCGGCGCGCGCACCGCACCGTCACAACCGGACGAAAAGCGTCCGTAGCCTTCCCGTCACTCCCACCGAACACGCGCGGTGTCCAATGCCCCGAGGGGCACGTACCGGGCGGTCGGGAGAGAGATACGAGAGTGACGGAAGAACAACACCCCGCCGCGATGGGGGAGTTCACGCGAGTGCTGGGAGAGCTGACCGCGGAGCTGGACCCCGCCGGCGGCTGGTTCGGAG
Source organism: Streptomyces sp. S07_1.15 (assembly GCF_020739505.1). NCBI lineage: Bacteria > Bacillati > Actinomycetota > Actinomycetes > Kitasatosporales > Streptomycetaceae > Streptomyces > Streptomyces sp. S07_1.15. The sequence goes on along the minus strand of NZ_JAJBZK010000001.1, from coordinate 1,372,432 downwards.
TCTTTCTCCGACGCGATCCGGAAGGCATGGCCGCCTGCTTCCAGGGCCGGGACCTGCTGCCCTGGGACGTGGCCGAGGCCCTGCTCCAGGACCACGCGGCGCTGCACGGTCTCCCCGCCGCCGAGCGGGTGTACGGGGTGGTGCGGGAGGCGTACCGGGTGGCCGCCGCCTCGTACGACGCCCGTCCGGGCGGCCGGCAGACGCTGCTCGACCAGCTCGACGCGATGATCCGGGAACGCCAGTACGCGGCGGTGCGGCGCCGGAGACTGACCGGGAACGCCGGGGGGTCCCCGTCCGCAGCGGAGGAGAGCGCCCGGACCAGTGCCGAACTGGCATGGGCGGAGGACGACATACGGCGGGCCTCGGCCCGCTGCGCGGAACTGCGCAGGCGGCTGGAGGCCCTGGAGACGGCAGCGGCAGCGGCGACGGCGGGAGCGGCCGGTGCCGTTCCCGGTACGGGGCCGGACGGCGCACACCCCGGGCGCACCCGGCCCGGTGAGGCGGCCCCTGCCGGCGCCTCCACCGGCCCTCACGCCCCGTCCGGCTCCCGGGCCGGGCAGGCCGCTCCCTGGTCCGTTCCCCGGGCCGGGCAGGCCGCTTCCCGGGCCGGGCAGGCCGGGGCCGCCGCCGGACCCCTGTCTCCGTTGTCTCCGTCCGGAGCCCCGGAGCCGTCCGGGCCCGCCGCTTCCCCCGAACCTCCGGCGGGCCGCCCCGGTCCCGCCGACGGGCGTGCCGGTGAGCCGGCGTCCCCCCGCCGGGCCGTGCCGAAGCGGGCCGCCCGTCCGCGCGGGGCACGCTTCGCCGGACTGGAGACCGAGGAGGAGAACGCCGCGCCCGCCGCCCCGCCGGTGGCTCCCGACCCCGGCCCCCACCCTCCGGCAGCGCCCGCCGCCGCACCGCGCGGGGCACGCTTCGCCGGCGCGTACCAGGCCGGTGACGGGGACGGCGAGCGGCGCGAGCGCGCCTCCGCCCGGGAGCGGGAGATGCTCGCCGCGGCGTACGCCGAAGCACGGGACACGGCGGTCCGGCTGCGCGCCCTGCGGGCCGCGGGCCGCAGCGGAGAGGCATACGCGCTGCTGAGCGAGGCCGCCGCCCGGCCCGCCGCCCGACTGCCGCTCCTCGCCGGGGAACTGGAGCGGGAAGGGCTGGCCGCCGAGGTCGCCACGCTGCTGTGGGAGGCCGCCACACTGCCCCCGGCCGCGCTCGCCGCGATGGCCGGGGCCCTCGCCGACGCAGGGCGCGGCGACGACTGCCGAGCGCTCCTCGCCCAGTGCGCGGGCCGGCCGGCGGCCGAGGTGGCGGACACCGCGCTCGCCCTGCGCGCCGACGGCCGCCACGAGGAGACGGCGGTCCTGCTGGGCGGGATGCTCCGGGCCCGTACGGACGAGCATGCGGCCCGGGTGGCGGAAGCGGATCCCGGCGCACTGGTGCCGCCGCTGCTGGAGGCGGCGGCCGGCTCACCGCAGCGGTACCGGAACCTCGCCCATGTGCTGCGCGGCGCGGGCCTGCCGGGCATCCCCGACACGGCGTGACGGCGCTGCGCCGGCCGGGCCGCCCGCCGCCGACTGCGCACCACCGACCGTTGGTCCCGGTCGGCCCTGTCCATCGCTGTCCCTTTCTGGCTGCCGTCCCGCCGATCCGCCCCCCGGGGGCGCGGCCGGACCTGCGTGGCGGCACGTGCTGCTGCCCGAGCGGGCTGTCCGGTCCGGCCCGGTCCACGAACCGCTTCGGCTCCGCCTGTTCGGTCCGGCCTCGCCTCGCCTCGCCCTGGTCCTTGCCCGTTCCGGCCCGGTGTCCCGGCCTCCTTACCGCTGCTGCGATGCGGAGCTCTCCTGCCGTGCGTGCCCGGTGTGCCCGGTGTGCTGCCGCGTTCGCTGTGCCCGCCGTGGCCCCTCGTGGCCGGAAACGACCGGAAGCGCGGTCGGTCCTGCCGCTGCGGGGCGGCGGGGGCGGTGGTGACACGTGGGTGACGTGGGGACTCCCGTGGCCCGTCCGCTTCGATCCGCTTGCCGCGGGCCGGCCGCTGTGGCCCGTTGCGGTGGGAAACCCGGCCGACACCGGGGTTCCGGGGAGATGGGCTTGCCCGGGCTCGCGGGGCGGCCTACGTTCTCCCTCACCCCGGAAGCCACCGTCCCGACGCTCGTACGCCCCCGACGCGGGCCCGGCCGGCGCCGCCCGTCCCGGGCCCGGCCCGGGGCGATCCCCGGCCGCCGGGCAGGCCGCTGTCCCGGGTCAGCAACCCCTCGGGTATCAACCGCCGGACCAGCACCGCCCGTACCCCGGTCACCCCGATCACCCCGGTCGGCGCCCGCCCCGGCACCGGCCGCCGGCCCCGGTCCGCGCCGGTGCCGTGCTGGTCCCACCTGCTGCCCGTCCACTTGCTGCCCGTCCACCCGCCACCCGTCCCACCCGATGCCCGTGAGGACCCGATCTCCCGTTCCCGGAAAGCTGGTGCGCCCATGACGCTCTTCTCCTCACCGCCCCGCCCCCCGGCCGCCCCCACCGGGCCGGGTTCGGCCCATCCCACCGTCGAGCAGAGCGGCATCCGGCCCCCGCTGCGGGCCCGCCACCGCGCCGTCATGCCGGACTGGCTGACCCTCTATTACGAGGATCCGGTCGAGCTGACCCACGGCGAGGGGCGGCACGTCTGGGACGCGGAGGGCCGCTGCTATCTGGACTTCTACGGCGGCGTCCTCACCACCATGACCGCCCACGCCCTGCCCGAGGTGACCGCCGCCGTCCGGGACAGGCCGGCCGCATCCTGCACACCTCGACCCTCTACCTCAACCGCCCCATGGTGGAGCTGGCCGAGCGCATCGCCACCCTCTCCGGCATCCCGGACGCCCGGGTCTTCTTCACCGCCTCCGGCACCGAGGCCAATGACACCGCCCTGCTGCTGGCCACCGCGTACCGCCGTTCGAACCAGATCCTGGCGATGCGCAACGGCTACCACGGCCGGTCGTTCAGTTCGGTCTCCGTCACCGGCAACTCCGCCTGGTCGCCGACGAGTCTGTCCCCCTTCCAGACGCTGTACGTGCACGGCGGGGTCCGTACCCGCGGCCCGTTCGCCGAACTGTCCGACGCCGCCTTCACCGACGCCTGCGTCGCCGATCTGGAGGACGTCCTCGGCCAGGCCCACGGCGGCGCCGCCGCGCTCATCGCCGAACCGGTGCAGGGCGTCGGCGGGTTCACCGCGCCGCCCGACGGCCTCTACGCCGCGTTCCGCGAGGTGCTGGACCGGCACGGCATCCTCTGGATCAGCGACGAGGTGCAGACGGGCTGGGGCCGCACCGGCGACCACTTCTGGGGCTGGCAGGCGCACGCCGCCTCCGGCCCGCCGGACATGCTGACGTTCGCGAAGGGCATCGGCAACGGCATGGCGGTCGGCAGGGTCGTCGCCCGCGCGGAGGTCATGAACTGCCTCGACGCCCACTCCGTCTCCACCTTCGGCGGCAGCCCCGTCACCATGGCCGCCGGGCTGGCCAATCTCACCCATCTGCTGGAGCACGACCTGCAGGGCAACGCGCGGCGGGTCGGCGGCCTGCTCATCCAGCGGCTGCGCGCGGTCACCGCGGGCCTGCCCGTCGTCCGGGAGGTGCGCGGCCGGGGACTGATGATCGGCGTCGAACTCGCCGGGCCCGACGGCCGGCCCGCACCGCACGCCGCCGGTCTCGCCCTCGAACACGCCCGGGCGGAAGGGCTGCTCGTCGGCCGGGGCGGCCGCGAGGGGAACGTCCTGCGCATCGCCCCGCCGCTCACCCTGACGGTCGCCGAGGCGGAGGAGGGCGCCGAACTGCTCGGGGCGGCGCTGCGACGGACGCAGGACGCCGTGGAGGCGGAACGGCGGCCCTGAGCCGGGCGGATCCGGAGCACGGTGTTCTCGAGCGGGGCATTCCCGGGGCCGCGCCCTGGTGCCGTGCCCCCGCCCCGCGCACGGCACAGCGATCGGCGCCTCCGGGCGGGCTCCCGGGCGGCACCACGGCGCCCGTGAGCGCCCCCGCTCCCGGAGTTCAGCCGCCCGCCATGTTCCGTGTCCGTGCACCGCGGGCGGGGTGTCCGGCGGTCGTGATTCGATGGACCACATGATCGATGACTTGTCCGCGGAGGAGCGGGCCACACTGCTGGACGCCGCCGAGCAGGCCGTGCGCGAGGCGGTGGCCGCCGAGGTGATGCCCCGCTTCCGGCAGCTCGCCTCGCACGAGATCGACGTGAAGACGGGGCCGCACGACCTGGTCACGGTCGCGGACCGGCTGGCGGAGGAACGGCTGACCGCGGCGCTGCCCGCGCTGCTGCCGGGCTCCGTCGTGGTCGGCGAGGAGGCCGTCTCCGCGGACCCGGGGGTGCTGGACGCGCTGAAGGGCCCGGCGCCGGTCTGGATCGTCGACCCGGTGGACGGCACCCGCCAGTTCGTCCACGGCGACCCGGGCTTCTCGACCCTGGTCGCGCTCGCCCGCGAGGGGGAGGTGCTGGCCTCCTGGACGTACGCGCCGGCCACCGACCGGATGGCGGTCGCGGTCAAGGGCGGCGGGGCCCGGCTGGGCGGCGAGCCGCTGCGCTGCGGTGCCGCGCAGCCCGGCGAACTGCTGGAGATCGCCACCTCGCACCCCGACTTCACCTCCCTGGAGGAGGACGAGGCCTTCGCCCGGCTCGTGGTCGACGGGGTGGCGCCCCGGCCGTGCGGCTCGGCGGGGCTGGAGTATCTGCACGTCGCGCAGGGGACGCTGGACGCGGTCGCGTTCGGCTGGGAGAACGTCTGGGACCACGCGGCGGGCCTGCTGCTCGTCGCCGAGGCGGGCGGGGCGAGCGCCACCATGTCGGGCGAGCCGTTCGCTCTCACCGGGGGCAACGCCCTGCCGTTCACCGCCGCCCGCGACGGACGCACGGCCCGCCGGATCCTGGAACTGATGCGCGGCTCCGGCCTTCCCCGGCGCACGGACCAGGGCGGTCGCTGAGCGGGTCCGGCGCCGGGGCCCGGGCCGGCGGCCGTCCCGTCCGGTGCTCCGCCGCCGGGCGGGCCTATCCTGGCCACCGGCCGGTAACCGGGCCGTCCGCCCCGTCCCGCTGACGGACGCTCAGCGGGACGGGCGGACGCGCGGTGGCGGCCGGGGACCGCCCCACCGGGAACGCCACCGGCCGACCCGCCGCGGACCGGAGACCCGTGGGAGCCGCCGAGGCCCCGCGCGAGGCACCCCGGGAGCGGCGGACCGGGCCGGCCGGCGGGCCGGGGGGACCAGCAGCCGAAGGGGAGTCGTACGGTGCCGTCGATGCTCGATGCGGTGGTGGTGGGAACCGGGCCCAACGGCCTGACCGCCGCCGTCGAACTGGCCCGCCGCGGATACGCCGTGGCCGCCTACGAGGCCCGGGACGGGGTCGGCGGCGGGGCCCGCACCGAGGAGCTGACGCTCCCCGGCTTCCGCCACGACACGTGCTCCGCCGTCCACCCCCTGGGCATCGGCTCGCCCGCGTTCGACACCATGCCGCTCGGCCGCTTCGGGCTGGAATGGCTCCACCACGACCTGCCCCTGGCCCACCCCTGGGCGGACGGCACCGCAGCCGTGCTGGCCCCGTCGGTCGGCGAGACCGCCGCCTCGCTCGGAGCGCGGGACGCGGGCGCGTACCGGCGGCTGCTGGAACCGTTCACCGGCCACTGGGAGACCCTCTCCGCCGACTTCCTGCGCACCCAGTGGCTCGGCGTGCCCCGCGACCCGCTGCGGTGGGCGCGGTTCATGAGCGTCGCCGGTCTGCCGGTGGCCCTGCTGGCGCGCCTGTTCCGCGACGGCAAGGCGCGCGCTCTGCTGGCCGGGCTGGCCGGACACGTGATCGCGGCCCCGACGAGCATCGCCTCCGGCGGGGTCGCGCTGATGTTCGCCCTCGCCGCGCACGAGCGGGGCTGGCCCATCGCGCGCGGCGGCTCGCAGGCGATCTCCGACGCCCTCACCGGCTATCTGCGGGAACTGGGCGGCACGGTCCACACCGGAGTCACCGTCAAACGGCTGGACGAACTGCCGCCCGCCCGCGCGTACGTCTTCGACACCGCGCCGCGGGCCCTCGCCGAGATCGCCGGCCTGGGCAACGCCTACCGCAATTTCCGGCACGGACCGGGCGTCTTCAAGATCGACTACGCACTGTCGGGCCCGGTGCCGTGGACGGCCCCCGAGGCGCGGCGGGCCGGCACGGTCCACATCGGACCCACCTACGGAGAGATCGACGACGCGCTGCGGCGGGCCGTCGGCGGCCGGGAGCCGAGGACACCGCTGCTGCTCACCGCCCAGCCCACCCTGACCGACCCGAGCCGCGCCCCGGAGGGCAAGCACACCTTCTGGGCGTACGGCCATGTGCCGAACGGCTGGACGGGCGACGCCACGGAGGTGATCGAGCGCCAGCTCGAACGGTTCGCTCCCGGTTTCCGGGATCTGGTGCTGGCCCGCGCCACCGCCGGGCCGCCCGAGATGGCCGCGAAGAACGCCAACTACGTGGGCGGCGACATCGGTTGCGGAGCCTTCGACGGCCTCCAGTCCGCCATCCGCCCCAAGCTCGCCCGGGTGCCGTACAGCACGGCGCACCCGGCGGTCTTCCTCTGCTCCTCGGCGACCCCGCCCGGCGGCGGCGTCCACGGCATGTGCGGCCACCACGCCGCCCGCCAGGTCTGGCGCCGGCTGCGGGAGATGGCCCGCTGAGGCCCCGGGCACGGTGCCGGGGGCGCCTCGGCGGGCCGCGGGCGGCGGGGCCGGGCCGTTCGGCCGCGGGTCTGTCAGGCCGTCCGGCCGAGTCCGGACAGGACGGTGGCCCGCGCGGTGTCCGGCTCGGTGCCCAGGCGCCGCAGAACGGTGGTGGTGACCTTGTCCTCCGGGTTCAGCAGGCCCAGCAGCACGTGTTCCGTACCGATGTGACGGTCCTCGAGTGACAGCGCCTCGCGCAGGGAGCGCTCCAGTGCCTTCTTGGCGCGCGGCGTGAAGGCCAGATGCCCGCCGGAGCGGGAACCACCGCCCCGCCGGGCGCGCCGTACGGGGACCAGCCGTCGCAGGCCGCGGGCGGGCTCCGGTTTCTCCGGCTTGGGGTCGAGCGCCCCGGGTCCGAAGGCCGCCTCGGCGCGGCTGCGGATCTCGTCCGGATCGATGCCCAGGGAGCGCAGCGACTCCGCGTCGTCCGGCCCCAGGCCGCTGCCGCCCCGGTCCGTCAGCCGCTCGACCTCGGTCCGGCAGGAGCCGGCCGTGACGCCGAGCCGGGAGAGCGCCGCCGCGGCCGGATCGTCCCGCCGGGACAGCGCGGCGAGCAGCAGATGCTCCGAACCGACCGCCGGGTGCCCCAGGTTCCGGGTCTCCTCCTGTGCCTGGATGACGACCTGCCGGGCCTGTCGGGTGAATCGCTCGAACATCCCGCTACCTCCTCGCGTGCTTCTTGTGAACGGCCTGCCTGCTGACGCCGAGCGCGGTCCCGATCTCCTCCCAGGACCAGCCCTGCCGGCGCGCGCTGTCGACCTGCAGGGTCTCCAGGCGCTCCACGAGCCGCCGCAGTGCCGCCACCGCGCGCAGCCCGACCGCCGGATCGCGGTCCATGGCGGCCTCGGCGGTGTCGCGTGTGTCGTTCGCCTCTGTTCCTGCCATGCCTGTCAATCTAGGTTGACGAGCGGCTCCTGTCAACCATGGTTGACAGGAGGGCGGGGCGGGGCCGGGCAGGGCTGACCGGGGCGGGGAGCCTCCCCGCGCCCGGCCCGGGAAGGCTCATGTCGGAAATCCGCCAGTGCCGTGCTCCGCCGTCACCGATGCTGGAGGACATGCACACCGACACCGAGAGCTGCGTGCGGGCCGTGCGGTCGAAGGACGCGCGGTTCGACGGCTGGTTCTTCACCGCCGTCCGCACCACCGGCATCTACTGCCGTCCGAGTTGCCCGGCCGTGCCGCCCAAGCCCGAGAACATGACCTTCCACCCCAGTGCCGCCGCCGCACAGCAGGCCGGGTACCGCGCATGCAAGCGCTGCCGCCCCGACGCCACCCCCGGCTCGCCGCAGTGGAACGAACGCGCGGATCTCACCGCCCGCGCCATGCGCCTCATCGCCGACGGCGTCGTCGACCGCGAGGGCGTCCCCGGCCTCGCCGCCCGCCTCGGCTACAGCACCCGGCAGATCGAACGCCAGCTCCACGCCGAACTGGGTGCCGGACCGCTCGCGCTCGCCCGCGCCCAGCGCGCCCAGACCGCCCGGCTCCTCATCGAGACCAGTGAACTCCCCATGGCGGACATCGCGTTCGCCGCGGGCTTCGCCAGCATCCGGGCGTTCAACGAGACCGTGCGGGAGGTCTTCGCGCTCGCGCCGACGGATCTGCGCAGCCGCGCCGGCCGCGGCCGTACCGGCGCCCGCCCCGGTGCCCGTACGGACGCCCGCACCGGCCCCGCTCCGGACGGCGCCCCGGGCCGGGACCGGCCGGCCCCGCGCCCCGGCGCCGGGCTCCCCGGCCCCGGTTCCGCCCCCGCTCCCGCCACACTCACCCTCCGGCTGCCCCACCGGGCACCGCTCCACCCCGACAACCTCTTCGGCCACCTCGCCGCCACCGCCGTGCCCGGCGTCGAGGAGTGGCGGGACGGCGCGTACCGCCGCACCCTCCGCCTCCCCTACGGGCACGGGGTCGTCACCCTGCGCCCCGGGCCCGGCCACATCGCCTGCCGGCTCTCCCTCACCGACCCCCGCGACCTGACCGGAGCCATCAGCCGCTGCCGCCGCCTGCTCGACCTCGACGCCGACCCCGTCGCCGTGGACGAGCTGCTGCGCGCCGACCCGGTCCTCGCACCACTCGTCAACAAGGCGCCCGGACGCCGGGTGCCGCGCACCGTGGACGCCGCCGAGTTCGCCGTACGGGCCGTGCTCGGCCAGCAGGTGTCCACGGCCGCCGCCCGCACCCACGCGGCACGGCTGGTCCGCGCGCACGGCGACCCGGTGGACGACCCCGAGGGCGGCGGCCTCACCCACCTCTTCCCGGCCCCCGAGGCGCTCGCCGGCCTCGATCCGGAGAAACTCGCCCTGCCCCGCAGCCGCCGGAACACGCTCACCACCCTCGTCGCCGCGCTCGCGTCCGGTGACCTCGCCCTCGACCCCGGCAGCGACTGGCGCTCCGCCCGCGAACGCCTCGCCGCGCTCCCAGGATTCGGCCCCTGGACCGTCGAGACCATCGCGATGCGCGCCCTCGGCGACCCCGACGCCTTCCTCCCCACCGACCTCGGCCTGCGCCGCGCCGCCGCCGCGTGCGACCTCCCCGCGACCCCGGCCGCACTCACCGCCCGCGCCGCCGCCTGGCGCCCCTGGCGCGCGTACGCCGTCCAGTACCTGTGGGCGACCGACGACCACCCGATCAACCACATGCCCACCGGATGAGGCGCCCCTGGAGCCGCACCCTCCGCCCGACCGCAGCCCGCACCCCGGCCCGTACCGTACGAACCGGCCCCCTTACGGAGGAACGAAACGAGATGCCCCAGCGAACCCACACCGTCGTCGACAGCCCGGTCGGCCCGCTGACCCTGGTCGCCACCGACGGGGTCCTCTCCGGTCTCTACATGACCGGCCAGCGCCACCGCCCCGCCGACGAGACCTTCGGCAGCCCCGCCGTCCCCGGCGCCACCCCGTTCGGTGAAGCCGTCCGCTTCCTCGACGCCTACTTCGCCGGGGAGCGCCCGCACTACGGCCTGCCGCTCCACATGGCGGGGACGCCCTTCCAGCAGCGGGTCTGGGCCGCCCTGCGCGACATCCCGTACGGCGAGACGCTGAGCTACGGCGAACTCGCCGGCGTGCTCGGCAGGCCGACCGCCTCCCGCGCCGTCGGCATGGCCAACGGCAGGAACCCGATCGGCATCATCGTTCCCTGCCACCGCGTGATCGGTGCGGGCGGCAGCCTCACCGGCTACGGCGGCGGCCTCGACCGCAAGCGCCACCTGCTGGCCCTGGAAGGCGCGCTCCCGGGCCCGGACTCGGACCCGGTCCCTGGTACGGACTCGGCCGCGCCCGGTCCGGCCCCCGCACACACGGTCCTCTTCTGAAGGCCGGCCGGGAGCGCGGGACGCGTCGAGCCCACCCGGGAGCGGGGCAGCCGGCTCCGCGCCCCGGACGCGCGCTCGGCGGGTCCGGCGCCGCCCGCCGGTCCGGCGCCGCCCGCCGGTCCGGCGCCGTCCACCCGGTCCTGGCGCCCGGCCCGCGGGCGCCCTCCGGCCGGGGCACGGCGTCCGGCCGGAGCACGGCGTCCCGCCGGGGCTTGCTCCCGCCCTAGACGCCCTCCGCCGCGATCCGGCCCAGCAGCCGCGGCAGCGCGGTGCCGATCGGTTCCCGCACGACCTCGTCCGCGTGCTCGTCGTACGGCGTGGGCTCGGCGTTGACGATGACGAGCCGCGCGCCGTGCTGCGCCGCCGTCCCGGCCAGCGAGGCGGCGGGCTGCACCTGGAGGCTCGTCCCGACCGCCACCATGACCTGGCACGCCTTCGCGATCGCCGCCGCCTGCCCCAGCACCTCCGGGTCCAGGCGCTCGCCGAACATCACCGTGGCCGACTTGAGAATCCCGCCGCACGCCCGGCACGGCGGATCCTCCTCGCCCGCCGCGACCCGCTCCAGCGCCTCCTCCATCGAGGAGCGCGCGTGGCACCGGGTGCAGCGCACCGCCCGCGCGGTGCCGTGCAGCTCCAGCACCTTGCGGTCGGGCATTCCGGCCATCTGGTGCAGCCCGTCGACGTTCTGGGTGAGCACCCGGACCGGCACCCCGGAGCGCTCCAGCTCCGCGACGGCCCGGTGGCCGTCGTTCGGACGGGCGCGCAGTGCGGTGCTGTCCCGGCGCATCCGCCACGAACGGCGCCGGATCTCGGGGTCGGACATGTAGTACTCGTACGTCACGAGCTTCTGTGCCTCCGGGTCCCGCCGCCACAGCCCGCCCGGACCGCGGTAGTCGGGAATCCCCGAGTCGGTCGAGATCCCGGCCCCGCTGAGAACCGCCACCAGAGGCCGCTTCCGCTCCGCACCACCACCGCTGCCGCTGCTCATGCGCCCGAGGGTACGCAGCGGGAACACGGCTCCGCGAGCGGGTTGTACCGGGCCGCGGGCTCGGCCCCGGGCCGTGGCCCGGCTGCTGTCCCACGGCGGGGCGGGCGCCTCCGGGGGCGGACGGGCGGTCAGCCGCCGAGTGCGCCTCCCGGCTCCCGGCCGTGTTCCAGTTCCACCGGGAACCGGCCCGCCGCGCGGGCGGTGAGGGCGGCGCGGACGCGGCGGTCCATGTCGGGGCTCAGGTAGCGGCCGAGCTCGTCCGGGTGCACCAGCCGCCAGGCGGTCAGCTCCTCCTCCTGGAGCCGGATGGCCGCGAGCTGTGCCTCGTCGAGCACCCCGCCGTCGTACAGATACGAGACGATCGGCGGGCGGCCCGTGCCCGGTACCCAGTCGACGGCGAGCAGCGGGCCGAGCTCCACGTCGAGGCCGATCTCCTCCGCCGTCTCGCGGCGGGCGCCCTGCCGGGGCGTCTCGCCCAGGTCGGACTCCACGGTGCCGCCGGGGAAGATCCACCGGTCGTCGTCGCGGTAGTTCGGCTCGACGACGAGGACGTGGCCCCGCGCGTCCTGGAAGAGCGCCGCGGCGCCCGCGAGGATCTTGGGCAGACCGGCGATGTAGGCGGCGTAGTCGTCGGTGGCCCCGGTGGCCCCGTTGGCGGCGGTTGAGGCGCTCGCGGTGGTCCGGGCGGTCTCGGCGGTCTCGGTCCCGGACGTGTCGGTGGTGGTCATTTCCCCGAGCGTAGTGCTCCGGGGGGACGGACAGCGCGGCCCGTCAACGTGGGTGGACGAGTGCCCGGGGCCGCGGCTGCCGGGACCCGCTCACACCGCCGCGGCGCTCTCCGGGGTGTCGGCCGGGGCGTCGCTGAGGCCCAGGCGCAGGTGTTCGACGTGGTAGAGGGCCTGGTCGAGGAGTCCGGCGACGTGGTCGTCGTGGAGGGCGTAGACGATGGAGCGGCCGTGCCGCTCACCGGTGACCAGGCCCAGGTTGCGCAGCAGGCGCAGCTGGTGGGAGCAGGCCGAGGCCTCCATGCCGACGGCCTCCGCGAGGTCGCCCACCGAGCAGGGCCCTTCCCGCAGTCGCGCCAGGATGTGCAGCCGTGAGGGGGTGGCGAGGGCCTGGAGGGTGGCGGCGACGTCGGCGGCGCCGACCGCGTCGAGGCGCTCGCGCGTGGTGATGCCGCCGGTGGCGTCGGTTCCGTGGCCCATGGGGCCATCATACCGACGACACATGAAGAGCTGTTCATGTATTCCTGTATGGTGAGGGCCGTTGCCCCGACCACCCGTGGAGGGTTGCCCCGTCATGTCCTCACTCCTGGAGCGGCGGCCCGCACCGGCCGCCGCCCGGCCGCGCCCCGCCCTTCCGCACCGCCGCACGCGCGTCCTGGAGCTGCCGGAGGCCCGGTGGGCGCTCGCGGCGCTGGCGCTGTTCCTTCTCGCCCTCCCGCCGTATCTGCTGGGCGCCCCGGCATGGCTGTGGGGGACGCTGTTCGCCGCCGTCTACGTCACCGGCGGCTGGGAGCCGGGCCTGGAGGGATGCAGGGCCCTCGGGAACAAGACACTCGACGTGGACCTGCTGATGATCCTCGCGGCGCTCGGCGCCGCCGCGATCGGCCAGGTCCTCGACGGCGCGCTGCTGATCGTCATCTTCGCCACCTCCGGGGCCCTGGAGGCGGTCGCGACCGCCCGCACCGCCGACTCCGTGCGCGCCCTGCTCGACCTTTCCCCCACCACCGCCACCCGGCTCCTGGCCGACGGCACCGAGGAGAGCGTCGAGGCCGCACGGCTGGAGGTCGGGGACACGATCCTGATCCGGCCCGGAGAACGTGTCGGGGCCGACGGGCGGGTCCTCGACGGAGCCGGCGACGTCGACCAGGCCACCATCACCGGCGAGCCGCTGCCGGTGGCCAAACAGGCCGGGGACGAGGTCTTCGCCGGCACCCTCAACGGCACCGGCGCCCTGCGCGTACGCGTCGGGCGGGCCCCGGCGGACTCGGTGATCGCCCGGATCGTACGGATGGTCGAGGAGGCGTCCGCGACCAAGGCCCCCACGCAGTTGTTCATCGAGCGGATCGAGCAGCGCTACTCGGTCGGCATGGTCATCGCCACCCTCGCCGTCTTCGGTGTGCCGCTCGCCTTCGGCGAGGCGCTCCAGCCCGCGCTGCTGCGGGCCATGACGTTCATGATCGTCGCCTCGCCCTGCGCGGTGGTGCTCTCCACGATGCCGCCGCTGCTCTCCGCCATCGCCAACGCGGGCCGCCACGGCGTGCTCGTGAAGTCCGCCGTCGTCATGGAACGCCTCGGGCGGACCGACACCGTCGCCTTCGACAAGACCGGCACCCTCACCGAGGGCACCCCCCGGGTCACCGATCTGCGCCCCCTGCCCGGCAGCGGCCTGGACGAGGAGGAACTGCTCGCCCTCGCCGCCGCGGCCGAGCACCCCAGCGAGCACGCCCTGGCCTGGGCCGTCGTCGGCGCCGCCCGCGAACGCTCCCTTGCCCTCGCCCCCGCCACCGGCTTCACCTCCACCCCCGGCCAGGGGGTGAGCGCCACGGTCGGCGGCCGCACCGTCCGGGCCGGCTCCCCCTCCCGCCTGCTGCCCGAGGGAGCGGACGCGGCCCGCGCGGCGGTACGGGAACTGGAGGACGCCGGGCGCACCGCGGTGGTGGTCCTGTGCGACGGCGAACCCGCCGGAGTGCTGGGGATCGCCGACCGGCTGCGGCCGGACGCCCCCGCCGCCGTCGCCGCGCTCACCCGCCTGACCGGCCGTACGCCGGTGCTGCTGACCGGTGACAACGAGCGTGCCGCGCGGCACCTGGCCGCCGAGGTGGGCATCACCGACGTCCGCGCCGGCCTGCTGCCGCAGGACAAGGTGACCGCCGTGCGGGAGTGGGAGCGGGAGGGGCGCAAGGTGCTCGTCGTCGGCGACGGCGTCAACGACGCCCCGGCGCTGGCCGCCGCCCACGCGGGCATCGCCATGGGCGGGGCCGGCTCCGACCTCGCCTGGAGACCGCCGACGGTGTCGCCGTCCGCGACGAGCTGGGCACCCTCCCCGCCGTCGTCGGCCTCTCCCGCACCGCCCGCCGCCTGGTCGTCCAGAATCTGTGCATCGCCGGGGTGTTCATCACCGCCCTGGTCGCCTGGGATCTGATCGGCACGCTGCCGCTGCCCCTCGGCGTCGCCGGACACGAGGGCTCCACGGTCATCGTCGGTCTCAACGGCCTGCGCCTGCTGCGCGAGTCCGCCTGGACCGGTCCCACCGAGGACACGGTCCGAGCGGCGCCCACGGGGATGGGCGGCCGGGTCCGGCGCGGGTAGGGTCACGGCGTCACCACCGTCCGTACGGAAGCAAGGGGTGCACGGTGCCGGACACCGCAGGGGCGGCGGCGGGTGTGCTGATCGCCACCGACAAGTTCAAGGGCTCCCTCACGGCCGCCGAGGTCGCCCGGTATCTCACCGAGGGCATCCACCGGGCCGCTCCCGGGGCGCGGATCGAGGCACTGCCCGTCGCCGACGGCGGTGACGGCACGGTCGACGCCGCCCTCGCCGCCGGATTCGAGCGGCGCGAGGCCGTCGTCACCGGTCCGCTCGGCGCCTCGCACACGGCCCGCTACGCGTTCCGCGGCTCCACCGCCGTGGTCGAGATGGCCGAGGCTTCCGGGCTGCGGCACCTCCCGGCCGGGCACGCCGCCCCGCGCACGGCCACCACCTTCGGCACCGGTGAGCTGCTGCGGGCCGCGCTGGACGCCGGGGCCCGCGAGATCGTCCTCGGTGTCGGCGGCTCCGCCACCACCGACGGCGGCGCGGGAATGCTCACCGCGCTCGGCGCCCGCTTCCTGACCCCCGGCGGTGAGCCGGTACCGCCCGGGGGCGGCGGGCTGCGGGAGCTGGCGTCCGCCGACCTGTCCGGCCTCGACCCCCGCCTCGCCGCGACGGACCTGGTCCTCGCCAGTGACGTCGACAACCCGCTGACCGGGCCCCGTGGCGCCGCCGCCGTCTACGGGCCGCAGAAGGGCGCGACCGAGACGGACGTGCGGGTCCTCGACCACGCCCTCGTCCACTACGCCACCGTGCTGCACCGGGTGCTCGGGCCGCGCGCCGCCGAGTGCGCCGCCGCCCCGGGGGCCGGAGCGGCGGGCGGCGTCGGCTACGGGGCCCTGGCCGTGCTCGGGGCCCGCTTCCGGCCCGGGATCGAGGTGCTCCTGGAGGTGCTGGGCTTCGGCGCCGCCCTGGAGCGGGCCGGTCTGGTCGTCACGGGCGAGGGCTCGCTGGACGAGCAGACGCTGCACGGCAAGGCCCCGGCGGGCGTGGCCGCCGCGGCGCGGGCCGCGGGGAAGCCCGTGGTCGCCGTCTGCGGCCGGCTGGCCCTCACTCCCGGGCAGCTCGCCGCCGCCGGGATCGGGCACGCCTACGCGCTCACCGACCTGGAGTCCGATCCGGCGGTCTGCATCGACCGCGCCGGGCCGCTCCTGGTGCGCGTGGGGGAGCGGCTGGCCGCCGACCGGCTGCCGGCCGGGTAGGCCGCCGGGGCGGAAACGCCCGCGGACGCACCCCGGGCGGGATCCGGCATGGCATCCAGCGCGGGACGCGGTGCGGGACGCGGAAACGCCCGTGGGCCCGAGCGGAGTGCTCGGGCCCACGGGCGTTGTGGCGGGAGAAGCGGGTCCTACGGCAGCTGGGCCGCGCGGGCCTCGCGCCGGTTGCCGCGGAAGGTGTTCACCCGCCGCGCCGTGGCGAAGAGCGGGATGACGGCGCCCAGGACCACCTGGAGCGCGCAGCCCGTCTGCAGCAGCAGCTGGCCGCCGGGGGAGTCGAACGCCCAGGCCGCCAGCATGCCCATGCTCGCGGCGATCCAGGCGAGCATGGCGACCGCCAGCGCGCCCCGCGGCTTCGGGTACTCCACCCGGCTCACCATCAGCCAGGCCACCCCGATGATCGCCAGCAGCGTCGGGAAGAACGGCAGCTCCAGCAGCACGATCGACACGACGGTCAGCGCCCCGAACGGGGAGGGCATCCCCTGGAAGATCCCGTCCCGCAGCGTGACGCAGGAGAACCGCGCCAGCCGCAGCACCACCGCCAGCAGCACCACGATGGCGGCCACCGCCGACATCAGCTGGTGGGCGTCGTTGGCGACCATGCCCCAGACCACGACGAAGTACGCCGGCGCCAGGCCGAAGCTGACCAGGTCGGAGAGGTTGTCCAGCTCCGCGCCCATCGCCGAGCTGCGGAGCTTGCGCGCCACGAGCCCGTCGAAGAGGTCGAAGACCGACGCGAGCAGCATCAGCATGACGGCGGTCGCGGCGCTGTGCCGCGCCATGCCGCTGACCTCGCTGCCCGTGATGTGCGGGATGAGCACCCCGGTGGTGGTGAAGTACACCGCCAGGAAGCCGCAGGTGGCGTTGCCGAGGGTGAGAGCGTCCGCTATCGACAGGCGTGTCGACAGCGGCATGTCGTCGTCCTCGTCCGCCTCGGCGTCCGGGACCCACGAGCTCTCCGCCCGGGAATCAATCACGGTCAAGACGAGTCACCCCTGCCTGTGTGGCCTGGCCCACCTCGACGTCCACCTCGACACCTTCCGGGAGGTAGACGTCGACCCGCGAACCGAAGCGGATCAGGCCGATGCGCTCACCCTGCTCGACCTTCGTGCCCTGCGTGACGTACGGGACGATGCGGCGCGCCACGGCGCCGGCGATCTGCACCATCTCGATGTCGCCGAGCTCGGTGTCGAAGTGCCAGACCACCCGCTCGTTGTTCTCGCTCTCCTTGTTGAACGCCGGGACGAATCCGCCGGGGACGTGCTCGACGGAGGTCACCGTGCCGGCGAGCGGGGCACGGTTGACGTGGACGTTCAGCGGGCTCATGAAGATCGCGACGCGGGTGCGCCCGTCCTTCCACGGCATGATGCTCTGCACCACACCGTCGGCCGGCGAGATCACTCTGCCCTGGGTGATCTCGCGCTCGGGGTCGCGGAAGAACCACAGCATGCCCGCCGCCAGAGCGGTGGCGGGCACGGCGACCGCTGCCGCGCGCCCGGAGCGCCGGGCGCGGGACAGGCTGATGGCCGCGGTGGCCACGGTCGGGAGGAGCCACGGCGACGCGCCGCGCGCGAGGCGGACCCGGCCGCGTGGTGCAGAGGGTTGGCTGTGGGGCATGGATGACCTTCGTAGCGGATGATGCCGCGCTTCGACTGGGGACGGCGGCTTTCCGGGATGGTATCGGTTACGAGCGGCAACTGGGCAAGCCAGAAGCTCAGTCGATGTCCGAACAGTGATCACCCCGGGTGAGCTCGCGTGATCCCCGCCGAGGGAGAAATCGGCACCGAAGCGGAGCGATCCACTGCGATCACCCCTGGAACCGGTACTCCTCGAGCAGACGGCGGCCAATGATCATTTTCTGAATCTCGGCGGTGCCTTCTCCGATGAGCAGCATCGGCGCCTCTCGGTACAGGCGCTCGATCTCGTACTCCTTGGAGAAGCCATAGCCACCGTGAATCCGGAAAGCGTCTTCGACGACCTCTTTGCAGTATTCGGAGGCGAGATACTTCGCCATGCCCGCTTCGAGGTCGTTCCGTTCCCCGGAGTCCTTTTTGCGTGCTGCGTTCACCATCATCGCATGGGCGGCCTCGACCTTGGTGGCCATCTCGGCCAGTTTGAACTGGATCGCCTGGTGCTGGGCGATCGGCTTGCCGAAGGTCGTGCGCTGCTGCGCGTAGGAAACCCCCAGCTCGAAGGCGCGCTGGGCGACACCGCAGCCGCGGGCGGCGACGTTGACGCGGCCGACCTCGACCCCGTCCATCATGTGATAGAAGCCACGTCCGGTGGTGCCGCCGAGGACGCGGTCGGCCGGAATCCGCAGTCCGTCCATGATGAGTTCGGTCGTGTCGACGCCCTTGTAGCCCATCTTGTCGATCTTGCCGGGGATGGTGAGGCCCGGGCGGACCTCGCCGAAGCCCGGCTCCTTCTCGACGAGGAAGGTCGTCATCGACTTGTGCGGGGCGGTGCCCTCGGGGTGGCCCTCGTCCGTGCGGCAGAGCACCGCGACGAGCGTGGACGTGCCGCCGTTGGTCAGCCACATCTTCTGGCCGTTGAGGACGTACTCGTCGCCGTCCCTGACGCCCTTGGAGGAGATGGCCGACACGTCCGAGCCGAGCGCGGGCTCGGACATCGAGAAGGCGCCGCGCACCTCGCCGGCCGCCATCCGGGGCAGGAAGTGGTCCTTCTGCTCCTGGGTGCCGTGCTGCTTCAGCATGTACGCCACGATGAAGTGGGTGTTGATGATGCCCGAGACGCTCATCCAGCCGCGGGCGATCTCCTCCACGCACAGCGCGTAGGTGAGCAGCGACTCGCCGAGGCCGCCGTACTCCTCGGGGATCATCAGGCCGAAGATGCCGAGTTCCTTCAGGCCCTCGACGATCTGCGTGGGGTACTCGTCGCGGTGCTCCAGCTCGGTGGCGACCGGCAGGATCTCCTTGTCGACGAAGTCCCGGACGGTGGAGAGGATCTCCTGCTGGACGTCGGTCAGGCCGTGGGTCTGCGCGAGACGGCTCATCACTTCTCCTGGGACTTGAGCTGGGGGCGGCCGGGCTGCTCGCCGCCGCGCGCCTCGGTGTACTTCGCGGTCGGGACCATCACCTTGCGCCGGAAGACGCAGACGAGGGTGCCGTCCTGCTTGTAGCCCTTGGTCTCGACGTACACGATGCCGCGGTCGTCCTTGGAGCGGGACGGGGTCTTGTCGAGGACGGTCGTCTCGCCGTAGATGGTGTCGCCGTGGAAGGTCGGCGCCACGTGCTTCAGCGACTCGATCTCCAGGTTGGCGATGGCCTTGCCGGAGACGTCCGGCACGGACATGCCGAGCAGCAGCGAGTAGATGTAGTTGCCCACCACGACGTTCTTGCCGAAGTCCGTCGTCTTCTCGGCGTAGTTGACGTCCATGTGGAGCGGGTGGTGGTTCATGGTGAGCAGACAGAAGAGGTGGTCGTCGTACTCGGTGACCGTCTTCCCGGGCCAGTGCTTGTAGACCGCGCCGACCTCGAACTCTTCGTAGGTGCGTCCGAACTGCATGGGATCAGGCCTCCGGCGGGGTGAACGTGGTGGTACGGGTCATGCCGGCGGCGCGGCCCTTGCCGGAGACGACGAGCGCCATCTTGCGGCTGGCCTCGTCGATCATCTCGTCGCCGAGCATGGCGGAGCCCTTCTTGCCGCCCGCCTCGGAGGTGCACCACTCGTAGGCGTCGAGGATCATCTCCGCGTGGTCGTAGTCCTCCTGGGAGGGGGAGTAGATCTCGTTGGCCGCCTCGACCTGGCCGGGGTGGAGCACCCACTTGCCGTCGAAGCCCAGGGCGGCGGAGCGGCCGGCGACCTCGCGGAAGGCGTCCACGTCGCGGATCTGCAGGAACGGTCCGTCAATGGCCTGCAGATTGTGCATGCGGGCGGCCATGAGGATGCGCATCAGGATGTAGTGGTAGGCGTCGGCCGGGTAGCCGGGCGGCTGCTGGCCGACGACCAGGGTCTTCATGTTGATGGAGGCCATGAAGTCGGCCGGACCGAAGATGATGGTCTCGATGCGCGGCGAGGAGGCGGCGATCGCGTCCACGTTGACCAGGCCCGCGGCGTTCTCGATCTGCGCCTCGATGCCGATCCGGCCGACCTCGAAGCCCATGGTCTTCTCGATCTGCGTGAGCAGCAGGTCGAGGGCGACCACCTGGTCGGCGCTCTGCACCTTGGGCAGCATGATGCAGTCGAGGTTGGGGCCGGCGCCCTCGACGACCGTGACGACGTCGCGGTACGTCCAGTGGGTGGTCCAGTCGTTGACCCGCACGACCCGGGTCTTGCCCGTCCAGTCGCCGTTGTTCAGCGCGTCGACGATGGTGTGCCGGGCGCCTTCCTTCGCCAGCGGGGCGCAGGCGTCCTCCAGGTCCAGGAAGACCTGGTCGGCGGGGAGCCCCTGGGCCTTCTCCAGGAAGCGCGGGTTGCTGCCGGGCACGGCCAGGCAGGAGCGGCGCGGGCGGAGACGGTTCTCGCCGGCGGCGGGGGCGGGGGCGGTCATGCGTGGTCCTCCTGGAGGTCGAGAGGGTCGAGCTTGTTCGCGATCCGGATCTCGTCGGTGATACGGCCGATGATCTCCGTGATCCCGAAGTCCTTCGGGGTGAAGACGGCGGCGACCCCGGCTTCGCGGAGCGCCCGCGCGTCGGCGCTCGGGATGATCCCGCCGACGATCACCGGCAGGTCCGCGGCGCCGGCCCGGCGGAGCCGTTCCACGACGTCCGGTACGAGCTCGGCGTGCGAGCCCGACAGGATCGACAGGCCGACGCAGTGCACATCCTCGGCCACGGCCGCGGAGACGATCTGCTCGGGGGTCAGCCGGATGCCCTGGTAGACCACCTCGAAGCCCGCGTCGCGGGCCCGTACGGCGATCTGCTCGGCGCCGTTGCTGTGCCCGTCGAGGCCGGGCTTGCCCACCAGCAGCCGCAGCTTGCCGCTGCCGAGCTCCTCGGCGGTGCGGGCCACCTTCTGCCGGACGGCGGCGAGCGCGGTGCCCCGCTCGGCCGCGACGGCCAGCGGGGCGCTGGAGACGCCGGTGGGGGCGCGGAACTCGCCGAAGACGTCCCGCAGCGCCCAGGCCCACTCGCCGGTGGTGACGCCCGCGCGGGCGCACTCCAGGGTGGCGGGCATGAGGTTGGTGTCGCCCGCGGCGGCGGCCTTGAGGGCGGACAGGGCGTCCTGCGCGCGGGCCTCGTCGCGGTCGTCGCGCCAGCGGTGCAGGGCCTCGACGACCCGGGCCTCGTTCTCCGGGTCGACCGTCATGATGGCCGTGTCGAGGTCCGCGGTGAGCGGGTTCGGCTCCGTCGACTCGTAGCAGTTGACGCCGACGATCTTCTCCTCGCCGGACTCGATCTTCGCGCGGCGTTCGGCGTGCGAGGCGACGAGCTGGGACTTGAGGTAGCCGGACTCGACGGCGGCCATGGCGCCGCCCATCTCCTGGATCCGCTCGATCTCGGCCAGGCACTCCTCCACGAGGGAGTCGACCTTGGCCTCGATGACGTGCGACCCGGCGAAGATGTCCTCGTACTCCAGCAGGTCCGACTCATGGGCGAGGACCTGCTGGATGCGGAGCGACCACTGCTGGTCCCAGGGCCGGGGCAGGCCCAGCGCCTCGTTCCAGGCGGGGAGCTGGACGGCGCGAGCGCGGGCGTCCTTGGAGAGGGTGACGGCCAGCATCTCCAGCACGATCCGCTGGACGTTGTTCTCCGGCTGGGCCTCGGTGAGGCCGAGGGAGTTGACCTGGACGCCGTAGCGGAAGCGGCGCTGCTTGTCGTTCTCGACGCCGTACCGCTCGCGGGTGACCCGGTCCCAGATGCGGCCGAAGGCGCGCATCTTGCACATCTCCTCGACGAAGCGGACGCCCGCGTTGACGAAGAAGGAGATGCGGGCGACGACGTCCCCGAACTTCTCCGGCGGCACCTGGCCGGAGTCGCGCACCGCGTCGAGCACGGCGATCGCCGTGGACATCGCGTACGAGATCTCCTGGACCGGGGTGGCGCCGGCCTCCTGCAGGTGGTAGCTGCAGATGTTGATCGGGTTCCACTTGGGGATGTTGGCCACCGTGTACGTGATCATGTCGGTGGTCAGCCGGAGGCTCGGCCCGGGCGGGAAGACGTGCGTCCCCCGGGAGAGGTACTCCTTGACGATGTCGTTCTGCGTGGTGCCGGACAGTTTGGTGATGTCCGCGCCCTGCTCCTCGGCGACCACCTGGTACATCGCCAGCAGCCACATGGCCGTGGCGTTGATGGTCATCGAGGTGTTCATCCGGTCCAGGGGGATGTCCTGGAACAGCCGGCGCATGTCGCCGAGGTGGGAGACCGGGACCCCGACCCGGCCGACCTCGCCCTTGGCGAGGACGTGGTCGGGGTCGTAGCCGGTCTGCGTCGGCAGGTCGAACGCGACCGACAGCCCGGTCTGGCCCTTGGCGAGGTTCCGCCGGTAGAGCTCATTGGAGGCTTCCGCGGTGGAATGCCCCGCGTAGGTCCGCATCAGCCACGGACGATCCTTGCGACGCTCAGTCATCGGTGAAAGACCCGTCTCAGACGTTCCGGAAGCGGTTGATGGCGTCGAGGTGCTTGGCGCGCATCTCGTGGTCGCGGACGCCCATGCCCTCCTCGGGGGCGAGGGCGAGCACGCCGACCTTGCCCTGGTGGAGGTTGCGGTGCACGTCGTACGCGGCCTGGCCGGTCTCCTCCAGGCTGTACGTCTTCGACAGCGTGGGGTGGATCTTGCCCTTGGCGATCAGGCGGTTGGCCTCCCACGCCTCGCGGTAGTTGGCGAAGTGGGAGCCGACGATCTTCTTCAGCGACATCCACAGGTAGCGGTTGTCGTACTCGTGGTTGTAGCCGGAGGTCGAGGCGCAGGTGACGATGGTGCCGCCCTTGCGGGTGACGTAGACCGAGGCGCCGAAGGTCTCGCGGCCCGGGTGCTCGAAGACGATGTCCACGTCCTCGCCGCCGGTGAGCTCGCGGATGCGCTTGCCGAACCGCTTCCACTCGCGCGGGTCCTGGTGGTGCTCGTCCTTCCAGAACTTGTAGCCCTCGGCGTTGCGGTCGATGATCGCCTCGGCGCCCATCGAACGGCAGATGTCCGCCTTCTGGTCGCTGGAGACGACGCAGATCGGGTTGGCGCCGCCGGCCAGCGCGAACTGGGTGGCGTAGGAGCCGAGGCCGCCGCTGGCGCCCCAGATGAGGACGTTGTCGCCCTGCTTCATGCCGGCGCCGTTGCGGGAGACGAGCTGGCGGTAGGCGGTGGAGTTCACCAGGCCGGGGGCCGCCGCCTCCTCCCAGCTGAGGTGGCCGGGCTTCGGCATCAGCTGGTTGGACTTGACCAGGGCGATCTCGGCGAGGCCGCCGAAGTTGGTCTCGAAGCCCCAGATGCGCTGCTCGGGGTCGAGCATGGTGTCGTTGTGGCCGTCGGCGGACTCCAGCTCCACGGAGAGGCAGTGCGCGACGACCTCGTCACCGGGCTTCCAGGCGTTGACGCCGGGGCCGGTGCGGAGCACGACGCCGGAGAGGTCGGAGCCGATGATGTGGTAGGGCAGGTCGTGCCGCTTGGTGAGCGGGGAGAGCCGGCCGTACCGCTCCAGGAAACCGAAGGTCGAGACGGGCTCGAAGATCGAGGTCCAGACCGAGTTGTAGTTGACGGAGCTGGCCATGACGGCGACGAGGGCCTCGCCCGGGCCGAGCTCGGGCACCGGCACGTCGTCCAGGTGCAGGGACTTGCGGGGGTCCTTGTCGCGGCTCTCGACGCCGGCGAACATCTCCTGCTCGTCCTTGTGGACGGTCACGGCCCGGTAGGACTCGGGCAGCTGCAGGGCGGCGAAGTCGGCGGACGTCGTACCGTCCGCGACGATTGCGTCCAGGATCTCATTCACGGTTGGGGCCTCCGGCGAAGCGTTTGGGGACGCTTGAGGGAACGCTGGGGTCTTGTCACTGTGCCGCCGGGGCGGCACGGTGTGCGGCTCGCCATGCGGTCCGCACGGGTGGTGCTGTGGCGGCGCTGGTGAGCGCTCTTGTAGTCCCGGACGGGTCCGGGGATGCCTGTGACGCAGGCGCCGGGGCACACGGCGGGAGCCGTGGGGACAGCGCCCCGGACGAGCACCACCGTATGGCACGGCGTGCCACTCGACAAGACACTGCGTGCCAAGAATTTCTCTCACCCGTCGCGAAGGGTGCGCACATGAGCGGGGAGCGTGAGGGGGGTGGGAAAGGTGTGGGGCGCGGGCGGGGTGAGGGCGGGGAGAAACGGCAGAACGGCCGCCCGGGGAGGCGGCCGTTCTGCCGGAGTGCGGGGCCGGGAGGGGTCAGTCCTTCTTGAGGGCCCGCTCGATGGTGCGTATGACCTCGCTGAGCGGGGCGTCCGTACGGGCCACGGTGACCAGGACCTCGTCGGTCGCCGAGGCCGTCACCGCCGGAGCCCGGTCCCGCCCGGCGGACTCCCCGGTGGCCGGCCCGTCCGCGGTTTCCTCCGCCGCGGGCCGCACCGCGCTGCCGATGCCGCTGCCGAAGGTCTCCCGGACGATCGCGAAGGCCCGGTCCAGCTGCGCCTCCACATCGCCCTCCCCGCCCGCCCGCAGCCAGCGCCGCAGTACGTGGTTGTGGGCCGTCACCACCGCCGAGGCGGCGACCTCGGCGAGCAGCGGGTCGTCGTCGCCGTCCCGGTGGGCCCGCTCGTCGAAGTGGCCCAGCAGATAGCGCGTGAACAGCCGCTCGTAACGGGCCACCGAGGCGATCTCCCGCTCCCGCAGCGTGGGCACCTCGCGGGTGAGGCGGTAGCGCTCCACGGACACGGCCGGGGAGGCCGCGTACATCCGCATGACCTCCTTGATGCCCCGGCAGACCGTGTCCAGCGGATGCTCCTCCGGCGGGGCCGCCGCCAGCGCCGCCTCCGCCCGGACCAGGGTGTCGTCGTGGTCCGGGAAGATCGCCTCTTCCTTGGAGCGGAAGTGCCGGAAGAAGGTGCGCCGGGCGACCCCGGCCGCGGCGGCGATCTCGTCCACCGTGGTGGCCTCGTAGCCCTTGGTCGCGAAGAGCTCCATCGCCGCGGCCGCCAGCTTCCGCCGCATGGTGAGCCGCTGGGCGGCGGCGCGGCGATTGCCGGTCGTGTCCGAACTGTCCGGGTTCGACGGGCCTTTCACGGCCGTGCGCGGGGGGCGGGCGGACTTCACGGGATGGGACATGTGGGGAACGTAACACGCCTCCTCGGGGCCGCGCCGGGACGGACCGCCACCGGGATCCAGCAGTCCGCCCCAGCCCCGGGACCGGTCAGGCCCTCGCATACTCGCGGAAGCCGCGCCCCGTCTTGCGGCCCAGGCAGCCCGCCGCGACCAGGTGCTCCAGGAGCGGCGCCGGCGCCAGGCCCGGCTCCCGGAACTCGTTGTGCAGCACCTTCTGGATGGCCAGCGAGACGTCCAGGCCGACCACGTCCAGCAGCTGGAACGGGCCCATCGGGTAGCCGCCGCCGAGCTTCATCGCGGCGTCGATGTCGTCCAGCGTCGCGTAGTGCTCCTGGACCATCTTGACCGCGTTGTTGAGGTACGGGAACAGCAGCGCGTTGACGATGAACCCGGCGCGGTCGCCGCAGTCCACGGGGTGCTTGCGGACCTTGGCGCAGACCTCGCGGACCGTCGCGTGGACGTCGTCGGCGGTGAGCACCGTGCGCACCACCTCGACCAGCTTCATCGCCGGGGCGGGGTTGAAGAAGTGCATCCCGATGACGTCCTCCGGGCGGGAGGTCGCCCGGGCGCAGGCCACGACCGGCAGGCTGGAGGTGGTGGTGGCGAGGACCGCGCCCGGCTTGCAGACCTTGTCGAGGGTGCCGAAGAGCTGCTGCTTGACGGCGAGGTCCTCGGCCACGGCCTCCACGGCCAGGTCGACGTCGGCGAAGGCGTCGAGCGAGCCGGCCGGGGTGATCCGGGCCAGCGTCTCGTCCCGTGCCTCGGCCGTCATCCGGCCCTTGTCCACGGACCGGCCCAGGGACTTGGCGATGCGGGCCTTGGCCTTGTCGGCCTTCTCCTGGCCGCGCGCGGCGAGCACCACGTCGTAACCGGCCTTGGCGAACACCTCGGCGATACCGCTCGCCATGGTGCCGGAGCCGGCCACGCCCACACTGCTCACCGGGCGGCCCGCGACGGCCGCCGCGTCCGCGGCCGGGGTCAGCTCGTCCGGGACGACGGTGCCGCTGCCCGGCGCCTCGTAGCTGTAGAAGCCGCGCCCCGTCTTGCGGCCGGTCAGCCCGGCGGCGCTCAGCTGCTTGAGGATCGGGGACGGGGCGTGGAGCCGGTCGCCGGACTCGGCGTACATGGCCTCCAGGACGGTGCGGGCGGTGTCGATGCCGATCAGGTCCAGCAGCGCGAGCGGGCCCATCGGCAGGCCGCAGCCCAGCCGCATGGCGGCGTCGATGTCCTCGCGGGTGGCGTACTTGGCCTCGTACATCGCCGCGGCCTGGTTGAGGTAGCCGAACAGCAGGCCGTCGGCGAGGAAGCCGGGACGGTCGCCGACCGCCACCGGCTCCTTGCCCAGCTCGCGGGCGAGCGCGGTCACCGAGGCCGTGGCGGCCGGGGCGGTCAGCACCGTGGAGACCACCTCGACGAGCTTCATCGCCGGGGCCGGGTTGAAGAAGTGCAGGCCCAGCACCCGCTCGGGGCGGGCCGAGTCGGCGGCCAGCCGGGTCACGGAGAGCGCGTTGGTGCCGGTGGCCAGGACGGCATCGGGGCGGACGATGCCGTCGAGCGCGGTGAACACCTCGCGCTTGGTCTCGTACTCCTCCGGCACCACCTCGATGACGAGGTCGGCGTCGGCCGCGGCCTGGAGGTCGGAGAAGGTGCGGAAGCGGGCGAGCATGTCCTGCCGCTCCTGCTCGGTGATCCGCTCGCGGGCCACGGCGTGCGCGGTCGAGCGCTCCAGGGCCGCCACGGCGTCGCGGGCGGCGGCTTCACTGATGTCGATGCCGATGACCTCACGGCCGGCGCGGGCCAGGACCTCGGCGATGCCGGTCCCCATGGTGCCGAGGCCGACGACGGCCACGACGGGAAGGGTGACGGCGGGAGCAGCGGAATCGGGAGTGGGATTGCGGTCCATCGCGGACTCCAGAAGGTAATCCCCGGACATGTCGGGCGGGGAGAGTGACGACTGAGGAGGACGGGGCCTGCGGGCGCCGAACGGGCGTGCGCGGCCGGGGAGTCGGGCGTGCGCCCCGAGACGGGCACCGCTGTTCGGGCACTGCGGATGGTCGGGCACTGCGGAACTCGCCCCGGGCGGGCGCGGACGCCCGGCGGGACATCGGCGGGCCCTGTCCCCGGGACCGCGCCGTGCTGCCGGGCCGGCGGAGAAACCGGGCCGGACCGGCGGTGCCTCCGGCGGCTGCGTCACCAGGCCACCGGAAACGGGTCCGCACCGGCCGCTGTGGCGGCGTACGGACTCCTGCGACGAGGGTAGGCGGACGGTCCGTTCCGCGCCACCCCTGCGCCCATGTGATCTGCACCGCTCACAAGTGAGCGGTGGGGTGGCGGAACGGACCGCGACGGGACCGCGGCGCCGCGGCCGGTGCCGGGGCGGTGGTGCCGGGCGGGACACCTGGGGCGGATGGTCCGGCGGCCCGGCGTCCGTACGGCGATACGCGGAAGGTCACCCCGGTCCGGAAGTGACCCCGGGGCCCGGGCCGGGTAGAGAGGTTAAACCCGCCGGTGCCGGGAGCCGCGCCCGTGCGGGACGGTCCGGTGCCGGGGCGTCCGGCACCGTGGTGGGGAGGGGGAAAGGGCATGGCGGCCGGTGGCCATACGGCGGGACGCGAGGACCGGGCGGCGCTCGGCACGCTGCTGGAACGGGTGAGCCGCGAAGCGGCCCGGGCCGGGGAGACCGCGGCCTGCGGCACCCTCGCCGCGCTCGCCCGCAGAACACTCTCCGGCGCGGGCGGGACCGCCGCCCTGGACGAACTGGCCGCCGTGCTCACCCGCCCCGGACAGCCCCTGTGGGCCCGCGAACTGGCCGCCTTCACCCTCGGCTGCCGCGGCGACCGGCGCGCCTTCGAGACCCTGGTCCTGCTCCTCAACCACCGCGACCCGGGCCGCTGCGCCACCGCGGCCCACGCCCTCGCCCGCCTCGGCGACCCCCGGACCGCCCGGGCCGCCGCCGCGCTGGCCACCAACCCGCTGCGCACCGCCTACGCCCTGCACCCGGTGCGGCTGCTGACGGCGCTGCGGGCCCCCGAGTCCGTACCGGCCCTGATCACCACCCTGGAACGGCTGGTGGGCTCCTCGCGGCGCGGCGGGCCGGCCGGGTACGGGCAGATCGCGATGGCCTGCGTCGAGGGGCTGGCGGTGCTCGGTGACCGGCGGGCGATCCCGGTGCTGAACGCGGCCCGGGAGCATCCCCGGCTCGCGCCCGCGGCCTCCGCGGCACTGGGGCGGCTCACCAGGACGGGACCGGCGGGGAAGACCTGACACGCCGTGCGGCCGGCTCAGGTGCGGGACTCCAGGTCGCGGCGGGTGTCGTCGCCGTAGACCCCCTCTTCGTCGCCGCGGATGCCGTACCAGAGCTGGAACCGGGCCACGGCCTCGGTGAGCACGTCGTCGTACTGGCCGTCGGCCCCCCGCTCGGTGTAGACGTTCGGGATTCTGGAGAGCCGGTCCTGGAGTTCGGAGACCGCCGGCCCGCTGTCGCCCGGCTGGAGGACGCCGCCGCCCTCCCGCTCCGCCCCGGTCGGGGGCTGCGGTATCGCCGTGGGCTCGGCGGGGGCGGCCGAGGGGGCCGAAGGGGCCGGGGGAGCCGCCGTCCCGGGCGCCGTCGTCTCCGCACCGCCCCGGGTGAGCAGCAGGACCACCAGCACGGCCGCGCCCGCGCCCGCGGCGAGGAAGCCGGCCGTACGGGTGGAGGGGCGCCGCCCGGCGAAGAGGCCGCGGAGCCGCGGCGCCGCGCCGGGTGACGGGGGGAACATGCCGGGCAGGGCCTGGGTCCGCGGGTGGCCGGGGGTGCCGGGGCCGGGGGCGTTTCCGGACGCTCCGACACCGGCCGCGGACCCGGCGGACCTGGCGGACCCGGTGGCTCCGGTGGCTCCGGCGGACCCGGTGCTGGCCGCGGTCCCGGTCCCGGGGAGAGGGGATCCGGGCAGCTGTTCGGTCGGCGGGTCGTCCGCCGGGGCGCCGGCGGGGGCGCCGGACGGGTCTCCGGCGGCCGGTTCCGGGCGGAAGAGTTCGAGGTCCTCCAGCCTGCTGCTCCGCCGCGAACTGATCACTCTCGTCGGCTCGACCACCCGGCGCCGCCGCGGCTGCCCGGACTCGTCACCGCTGTCCACGTCGGCCTCCCTCGCTCCCTCGCCGGCGCGCCCGCCACGCCGCCGCCCTGTGGTACGGACGCGGGCCCCGGGAGACTCATCCGCGGCAGCGGCCCGGCCGGGCGGGAGGCGGGGGAGGGGAAGAACGGGGCGGCGGGGCCGGGTGCGGTCAGAGGAGGGTCAGTTGGGTGGGCCCGGGCGCCGGGGGCCCGGCGGGCTCCGTCGCCGGCGCCGGCGCCGGCCCGCGGGGGCGGCGGGCGGCTCCGGGGTGGGAGGGGCCGATGCCGTACTCGTCCGCCAGTTCGTGCACCCGCCGGGTGATCCGGCGCTGGTACCAGGTGGGCGCGTAGGCGCCGTCGGCGTACAGCACCTCGTAGCGCCGCACCAGACGGGGGTGGTGCCGGGCGAGCCACTCCATGAACCATTCGCGGGCGCCGGGCCGCAGATGGAGCACCAGCGGGGTCACCGATCCGGCGCCCGCCGCGGCGACGGCGCGCACGGTCTCCCGCAACTGCTCCGGTGAGTCGCTGAGATAGGGGATGACCGGGGCCATCAGTACGGAGCAGGGGATGCCGTTCGCGGTGAGGGTGCGGCAGACCTCCAGCCGGCGTTCGGGGGAGGGGGTGCCGGGCTCGACGGTCCGCCACAGCTCGCGGTCGGTGAAGCCGACGGAGACGGAGGTGCCGACGTCCGTCACCTCGGCCGCCTGCCGCAGCAGGTCGAGGTCGCGGAGGATCAGCGTGCCCTTGGTGAGGATCGAGAACGGGTTGGCGTGGTCGCGCAGCGCGGCGAGGATGCCGGGCATGAGCCGGTAGCGGCCCTCCGCGCGCTGGTAGCAGTCGACGTTGGTGCCCATCGCGATGTGCTCGCCCTGCCAGCGGCGGGACGCCAGTTCGCGGCGGAGCAGCTCGGGGGCGTTGACCTTGACGACGATCTGCGAGTCGAAGCCGAGGCCGGTGTCGAGGTCCAGATAGCTGTGCGTCTTGCGGGCGAAGCAGTAGACGCAGGCGTGGGAGCAGCCGCGGTACGGGTTGAGGGTCCATTCGAACGGCATCCGGGAGGCCCCGGGCACGCGGTTGAGGATCGAGCGGGCGCGGATCTCGTGGAAGGTGATGCCCCGGAACTCGGGGGTGTCGAAGGTCCGTGTGACGGCGTCGGTGCCGAAGAGGGCGGGGGCTCCGGAGGAGTCGTCATGGCTCAGGCCGTCCCAGCGCATGTTTCCACGCTCCTTCCGTCCGTACCTGTTCCCACAAGTTAGAACACGCATTCGAATAACGCCAGCGGGATCCGATTTGGGCGTGTCCCCCTCCGGTGGTTGGCTGTGCGGAAGACGACCGGCCGGCGTGGGCCGGCGACCGACTGGAGGACGGAACATGGCGCAGGTCGAGGCCACGACGGAGCGGATCATCGCGGCGGCACCCGAGGCGGTGTTCGAGGCGATCGCGGACTACTCCGGCACCCGCGCCCGGCTGCTGCCCGAGCAGTTCAGCGAGTACGAGGTGCGCGAGGGCGGCCGCGGCGCGGGCACGCTGGTGCACTGGCGGCTGCAGGCCACCAGCAAGCGCGTCCGCGACTGCCTGCTGGAGGTCACCGAGCCGACCGCCGGGCAGCTCGCCGAGAAGGACCGCAACTCCTCGATGCTGACCACCTGGACGGTGACCCCGGCCGGTGAGGGGAAGTCCACGGTGCGGGTGACCACCGTCTGGGACGGGGCGGGCGGTGTCGGCGGCTTCTTCGAGCGGACCTTCGCGCCCAAGGGGCTCGGCAGGATCTACGACGCCGTGCTGGCGCGGCTCGCGGCCGACGTCGAGCAGTAGGCGGCCGCCGGGGAGCGGAAGGGGCGGCGGGGCCGTGCCGCCGGGAGGTTCCCGGCTTGCCGCCGCCCGCGCGATCTCACCCGGCCGGGTGAACGCACCGGAAGCGGCGGGCCGTTCCTCCGCGGTGGCGCAGGGGGCGGCCGGGCGGCCCGGGACGGGGTGACGGCGGGTTATCCACAGGCATGGCAGGGCCCTGCGCCACCGCGTACGGTTTCGGGCATGAAGATCCTCATCTCCGCCGATATGGAGGGCGCGACGGGCGTCACCTGGCCCGCCGACGTCCTGCCGGGCCATGAGCAGTGGCAGCGCTGCCGCCGGATGTTCACCTCGGACGTCAACGCCGCCGTGGCCGGGTTCTTCGACGGCGGGGCGGACGAGGTCGTCATCAACGAGGCGCACTGGACCATGCGCAACCTCCTCCTGGAGCGGCTCGACGAGCGCGCGGTGATGCTCACCGGCCGGCACAAGGAGCTGAGCATGGTCGAGGGCGTGCAGCGGGGCGATGTGGACGGAATCGCCTTCGTCGGCTACCACACCGGCGCGGGTGCCGAGGGCGTCCTCGCGCACACCTACCTCGCCAACTCCCTCACCGGGGTCTGGCTCAACGGCGTCCGGGCGAGCGAAGGACTGCTCAACTCCCGGGTGGCGGCGGAGTTCGGCACGCCCGTGGTGCTGGTCACCGGCGACGACCGCACCTGTGAGGACGCCCGGGGGTACGCCCCCGGGGCCCCCGCCGTGGCCGTCAAGGACTGCGTCTCGCGCTATGCCGCCGTCTGCCGCCCGCCCGCCCGCACGGCCGCGGACATCAGGGCCGCGGCGAAGGAGGCGGCCGTGCTCGCGATACGGCAGGAGCCGGCGCGGGACGCGGGCCCGTTCACCGTCGAGATGGAATTCAACGCGGATCATCTGGTGGGCGCGGCGACCGTCGTGCCCGGGGTGGAGCGCACCGGCGAGCGCCGGGCCGCCTATACCAGCGACACCATGTACGAGGGAATCCGCTGCTTCAAGGCGGTCACGACCGTCGTGTCGGCAGCGGTGGAGGAGCAGTATGGCTGACACAGCGGCCCCCGGCACCGCCCCACGGACCCCGGGCGCGGGCGGACCGGGGACGGAAGCGCCCGGCGCGGCGTCGAACGGAACGGTGACGGGCGGCGGGTTGGCGAACGGCCCCGCCCCGTCCGGTCCGGTCCCGTCCGGGCCGGCGGTGGTGCCGCCGGCGGGCGGGGTGGACGAGCGGGCGCTGGAGGAGGTGGTGACCTTCACCTCCGAGCTGATCCGCATCGACACCACCAACCGCGGCCGCGGAGACGGCTGCGAGCGCCCGGCCGCCGAGTACGTGGCCGAGCGGCTCGCCGAGGCGGGCCTGGAACCGGTGCTGCTGGAGAAGGCGCCGGGCCGCACGAACGTGGTCGCCCGGATCCCGGGCAGCGACCGGGACGCGGAGGCCCTGCTCGTCCACGGCCATCTGGACGTGGTGCCCGCCGAGCCCGCCGACTGGACCGTGCATCCCTTCTCGGGCGAGATCCGGGACGGCGTCGTCTGGGGCCGGGGCGCCGTCGACATGAAGAACGCGGACGCGATGGTCCTCGCGCTCGTGCGCTCCTGGGCACGGACCGGCCACCGCCCGCGCCGCGATCTCGTCCTGGCCTTCACCGCCGACGAGGAGGACAGCGCCGAGTACGGCTCCGGCTTCCTCGCCGACTCCCACCCGGAGCTGTTCGAGGGCTGCACCGAAGGGGTCAGCGAATCGGGGGCGTTCACCTTCCACGCCGACTCCGGTATGCGGCTCTACCCCATCGCGGCGGGTGAGCGGGGCACCGCCTGGCTCGAACTCACCGCGCGGGGCAGGGCCGGGCACGGCTCCAAGGTCAACCGGGACAACGCCGTCAGCCGGCTGGCCGCCGCCGTCAGCCGCATCGGCGAGCACGCCTGGCCGCTCCGCATCACCCCGACCGTGCGGGCCGCCCTCACCGAGATCGCCGCGCTGTACGGCGTTCCGGCGGACGCCCCCGAACTCGACCTGGACGCCCCCGGATTCGACCCCGGCCCGCTGCTGGAGCGGCTGGGCCGGGCCGCGGCGCTGGTCGAGGCGACCCTCCGCAACAGCAGCAACCCGACCATGCTCAGCGCCGGTTACAAGGTCAACGTCATCCCGGGCAGCGCCACCGCCTTCGTGGACGGCCGGATGGTGCCCGGCGGCGAGGAGGAGTTCCGGGAGACCCTCGACCGGCTCACCGGTCCCGATGTCGACTGGGCGTTCCACCACCGGGAGGTCCCGCTCGGGGCACCGGTCGACTCACCGACCTTCCGTGCCATGAGGGAGGCCGTCGAGCAGTTCGACCCGGGCGGCCGGGCCGTGCCGTACTGCATGTCGGGGGGCACGGACGCCAAGCAGTTCTCCCGGCTCGGGATCACCGGCTACGGCTTCTCACCGCTGAAGCTGCCCGAGGGCCTCGACTACGCGGCTCTCTTCCACGGGGTCGACGAGCGCGTCCCCGTCGAGGCCCTGCGGTTCGGCGTCCGGGTCCTCGACCGGTTCCTGCTGCGGAGCCCGGGGCGGGCCGGGCCGGACACGGGCGCGGCGGCACCGGCATCGTCCGGGCCGGCCGGGGTACCGGGGTGAGCGGCCCCGGGCCGCGGCCCGGGGTGGGGTGGGGTGAGCGGCCCCGCCCCGGGTAGTGGAGCGGTGCGGGCCCTCCCGGCGCGGCCGCCGGGGCGGAGCGGATCCCGGGCGCCGGGGTCCGTGCGCGGAGCGGCGGAACGGCGGAATGCGCGGCCGGGTGGGTTGAACCACCGCGCCGTGGTGAAGAGGTGGAGGCAACGGAAGGAGCGGCCGGCCGGAGTGGGGGGCGGACGGACCGCCGGGGCCCGCGCCGGTGCGGGCGGTCGGCGGGTGCACCGGGGGGTGCTCACGGGGGTGAGAGGGCCAGGGCTCGGGGACGGGTACCGGCGCCGGGCGTGACCATCCCGGCGGAGTTGAGCTAGGACAGCACGCAGGAGGCGTTGGGAAATGGTGTCCACGGCCCCGTACGGCACATGGCAGTCACCCATCGATGCCGAGCTCGCCGCGGTCCACGACGGGCGGCCGGAGTATCCGGGCATCGTGGGCGACGAGGTGTGGTGGACCGCGCCCCGCCCGGCCGAGGGCGGCCGCCGCACCCTGGTCCGCCGCCGGCCCGACGGAACCGAGGAAGCCGTCCTCCCCGCCCCGTGGAACGTCCGCAGCCGCGTCATGGAATACGGCGGCACCCCCTGGGCCGGAACCGCGCGGGGGCGGCGCGGCCCGCTCGTCGTCTTCGTCCACTTCGCCGACCAGCGGCTCTACGCCTACGAACCCGATGACTCCGGTGCCGCCGGTGCCGCCGGCGGCACCGGGCCCCGCCCGCTGACCCCGCTCTCCGCCATCGGCGGCGGGCTGCGCTGGGCCGACCTGCGGCTGCACCCGGAGCGCGGCGAGGTGTGGTGCGTCCTGGAGGAGTACACCGGTGAGGCCCCCGGCGACGTACGGCGCGTCATCGCCGCCGTACCGCTGGACGGCTCGGCCGCGGAGGACCGCGCGGCGGTCCGCGAACTCAGCGACGACAGACACCGGTTCGTCACCGCGGCCCGGCTGTCCCCGGACGGGGGCCGCGTGGCCTGGGTCGCCTGGGACCACCCGAACATGCCCTGGGACGGCACCGAACTGCGGGTCGCCGAGGTGGCGCCGGACGGAACCTTCGAACGGGCGCGCACCGTGCTCGGCGGCCCCGCGGAGTCCGTGCCGCAGGCCGAGTGGGCCCCCGACGGCGGTCTGCTCGCCGTCTCCGACCGCAGCGGCTGGTGGAACCTCTACCGGATCACCGGCCCGGGGATCGGCCCGCCCGACCCCGGCGGCCCCGGGCCCGGCACGGGCCTCGGGGACAGCGCCGCAGGTTCGCCGGCCGGCGAGGTGACCGTCACCTCCCTCTGCCCCCGCGAGGAGGAGTTCGGCGGCCCGCTGTGGAAGACCGGCAGCCGCTGGTTCGCCCCGCTGCCCACCGGCCTGATCGCCGTGGTGCACGGCTGCGGCGCCACCTCCCTCGGCGTCCTGGACCCGGAGAGCGGCGACCTCTACGACGCCCCCGGCCCGTGGTCCGAGTGGGACCCGGCCCTGGCCGTGCAGGACACTCGGGTCTTCGGGGTGGCCGCCAGCCCGCGCAGCGCGTACGAGGTCGTCGAGCTGGACACCGCCACCGGCCACGCCCGGGTGGTCGGCGCGGAGCACCGCGATCCGGTCGACCCCGCCTACTACCCCGAACCGCAGATCCGCACGTTCACCGGCCCCGAGGGCCGGGAGATCCACGCGCACATCTACCCGCCCTACAACCCCGACCACACCGTGCCGGGGGACGAACTCCCGCCCTTCGTGGTGTGGGCGCACGGCGGGCCCACCGCCCACGCCCCGCTCGTCCTCGACCTCGACATCGCCTACTTCACCTCCCGCGGCTTCGGCGTCGCCGAGGTCAACTACGGCGGTTCCACCGGCTACGGCCGGGAATACCGCGAGCGGCTCCGCGGCCAGTGGGGCGTCGTCGACGTGGAGGACTGCGCCGCCGTCGCCGAGACCCTCGCCGCCGAGGGCACCGCCGACCGGGCCCGGCTCGCGATCCGCGGCGGCAGCGCCGGCGGCTGGACGGCCGCAGCCTCCCTCGCCGGCACCGGCCTGTACGCCTGCGGCACCTTCCGCTACCCGGTGCTCGACCTGGAGAGTTGGGCCGAGGGCGGCACCCACGACTTCGAGTCCCACTACCTCGACGGGCTGATCGGCACCCTCGCCGAGCACCCCGACCGCTACCGCAACCGGTCCCCGCTGCGCCGCGCCGGCCGGATCACCGCGCCCTTTCTGATCCTGCAGGGCCTGGACGACGTCATCTGCCCGCCCGCCCAGTGCGAGACCTTCCGGCGGGCGGCCGCGGAGCACGGTGTCTCGCACGCCTGCATCACCTTCGAGGGCGAGGGCCACGGCTTCCGCCGCAGGGACACCGTGGTCCGGGCGCTGGAGGCCGAACTCGCCCTGTATACGCAGGTGTTCGGCATCGCCGCGCCGGATGTGCCGAGGCTGGAACTGCGCACGGAGTGAGCGGCGGCCGGCCGGGCCGGAGCGGGGACGGGCCCGGTCACTGTGGTGCCCGGCCACGGGTACGGATCACCGGCTCGACGGAACAGGGAAACAGGGAACAGGGAACAGTGGACCGGGGCGCGGTACGGCGACGGGCCGCCGCCCACAGGGGGAAGCGCATGACACATCGCACCGCGCCGGACGGAGCCTCCGGACGGCCCCGGGGCGGCCCGGCTCCGCGGGACACCGGACCGGAGCCCGGGCGCACCCGCTCTCCGGGACCGGCCGGGGGGTCCGGCTCGTCCGGGCCCCCCGTTCCCCGGTGGCTGGACCCGGCGGGACGGTCTCCCGGCCGGCCGTGGTCCCCGGACAGCGGTACCGAGGTCTGGTTCGTGCGGGTGCCCGAGCACGCCGCGTACGCGGCGGCGGAGCGCGCCGTGCTGGACGCGGAGGAGAGGCGGCGCGCCGACGCCTTCGTACGGACCCCCGACCGTGACCGCTACCGGGTGGCGCATGTGGCGCTGCGCCGGCTCCTCGGCGGCTATCTGGCCACCGAGCCGCGGTCGGTGGAGCTGACGAGGGAGCCGTGCCCCGGCTGCGGGGGCCCGCACGGGCGTCCCGCCGTGCCGGGCGCCCCGCTGCACTTCTCGCTCTCGCACGCCGGAGACCTCGTGCTGCTGGCGTTCGCCCCCGTGCCGGTGGGCGCCGATGTGGAGGAGGTCCCGGGGGAGAGGACGGTGACCGAGGTCGCGTCGGCCCTGCACCCGGGGGAGCGGGCCGAGCTGGCCGCGCTGCCGGCCGCCGGGCGGCCCTTCGCCTTCGCCCGCTGCTGGACGCGGAAGGAGGCCTACCTCAAGGGCACCGGCACCGGGCTGTCGGAGGATCCGGCGGCGACCTATGTCGGCGCGGGCCCCTCCCCGGCGCGGCTCGCCGGCTGGGCCCTGACCGACATACCCGCCCTCCCCGGGTACGCCGCCGCGTGCGCCGTCCGGGGGACACGGCCCCGGCTGACGGCGGCTGACGGCGGCGGCTGACGGCGGCCGCCGGCCGTCCGGCTGCCGGGGCGGGCGGGCCGTCGTCGATCTACGATGGTCCGGTGTCCGACGATGCGTATCTTCTGACCGGACCCCGGGTGGGGCTGCGGCACCTCCAGGACGAGGACATGGCGGAGTTCACGGAACGGGCGCGGGAGAGCGCGGAGTTCCACCACCCCTGGGTCGCCCTCCCGGCCCGGCCCGAGGACTTCACCGCCTACCGGCAGCGCTTCGACGAACCCGACCGCGAGGGTTTCGTCCTCTGCGAGCGGGACACCGGCGACATCGCCGGCGGAGCCGCCGTCAACAACATCGTCCGCGGCGCCTTCCAGTCCGGTGCGCTGGGCTACGGGGCGTTCGTCCACGCGGCCGGGCGCGGGCTGATGGCGGAGGGCCTGCGGCTCCTGCTGTGCCACGCCTTCGGCGAACTGGGGCTGCACCGGATCGAGGCGAACGTCCAGCCGGGCAACGAACCGTCCCTGCGGCTCGTACGGCGGCTCGGCTTCCGCCGGGAGGGGCTCTCCCCGGACTTCCTCTTCATCAACGGCGCCTGGCGCGACCACGAGCGCTGGGCCATCACCACCGAGATGACGCGGAACTGACGCCGGTGCTCCGGAGCGGGGGCCGCCGAGGCGCCGGGCGCACCGGAATCGCCGGGCGTGCCGCGGCGTACCGGGCCCACCGGATGGCCGGACGCCCGTCCCGGAGTGCCCGCTCCCGGCCCCCGACGGACGACCGGCGCGCCGAGAACCGCGACGGCCCCGGCATGGGCGCCCCCGCCCGGACGCGCGCGTGCTCCGATCCGCCGAGCAAGACCTCCTGCCCCGGTGCATGTCGTGCCAGAGTGAGGACATGCGCCGCACTGTGCTGATCGATGCCCCGTCCAATCTCGGCCTGCGTCCGCCGGTCCCCGGTACGGTTCCCGGCTGCTACAAACTCGCGGGCGCGCTGCGCGAGCAGCGGCTCCTGGAGCGGCTCGGCGCCCAGGAGGGCGGGGTGGTGGTGCCGCCCCGGTACGACCGGGGCCCGTGGCGGGACGGGGACGGCGTGTTCAACGCCGCCGCCATCGCCGGGTACACCCCCCGGCTGGCGGACCGGATCGAGAAGCACGTACGGGCCGGGGACTTTCCCGTGGTCCTCGGCGGCGACTGCAGCATCCAGCTCGGCGCCGCGCTCGCCCTGCGCCGCGTCGGCCGCTACGGGGTGGCCGCGCTCGACGGCAGTGCCGACTTCCGCCACCCCGGCAACTCCCCCCGCGTCGGGGCCGCCGCCGGGGAGGAGCTGGCCCTGGCCACCGGGCGCGGGCAGCCGGACCTGACCGACCTCGAAGGGCTGCGCCCCTATGTGCGGGACGAGGACGTGCGGGTCATCGGCATCCGCGACGACGACGAGGACCGCGCCGAACTGGCCGAGCTGAAGATCCCGGTCACCACCGTCGGGGAGATCCGGCGCCAGGGGGCCGGCGAGGTGGCGCACCGCTGTCTCGCGAGCCTCGAAGCCCATGCCCTCAACGGCTTCTGGGTGCACTTCGACGCGGATGTGCTCGACCCCACCGTGATGCCCGCCGTGGACAGCCCCGACCCGGACGGCCTCACCGTCGAGGAGGCCCACGACGTGCTGCGGCCCCTGGTGCGCTCGCCGCGCTGCGCCGGGCTCAACGTCACCGTCTACGATCCCGACCTCGATCAGGAGGGCGAGGGCGCGGTCCTTCTCGCCGGTCTTCTGGAGTCGGTTCTGGCCCAGCCCTGACCGGACGGCCGCCCGCCGTCCTCCCCGCCGCCCCGGGCGCCCGGCCCGCTCCGGGCCCGTTCCTCCCCCGCTGTCACACATCCGCCCCCCGGGCCGTCGCAGGACCGCCTCCGGCCGTCACCGAATCCGCCCCGGTCTGTCACCGGAAACCGCCCCCGATGACGGCGATCACGCCCGTGACCGGGAATTCCCTCCCCCCTCAGCCTTGTTGGAGTCCGTTATGAAGGCAGTGACGATCAACTCATACGGCGAAACGCCGAAGCTCACCGACGTCCCCGAGCCGAAGGTCGGGCCGGACAGCGTGCTGATCCGCGTCAGGGCCGCCGGCGTCAACCCCGTGGACTGGAAGATCACCGCCGGCTATCTCGACCCGGTCCTGCAGACCAACTTCCCCCTCATCCCCGGCTGGGACGTGGCCGGAGTGGTGGAAGCCGTCGGACCGGCGATCACCGAGTTCGCCCCGGGCGACGAGGTGATCGGCTACAACCGGCAGGACGTGGCGCAGTTCGGTACCTACGCCGAGCTCGTCGCCGCCCCCGTCCGCACCCTGGCCCGCAAGCCCGCCTCCCTCAGCTGGCAGCAGGCGGCCGGGGTTCCGCTGGCGGGGCTCACCGCCTACCAGGCGCTGCGCGCCGCGGGGGCGGCCAAGGGCGACACCGTGCTGGTGCACGCGGCGGCCGGCGGTGTCGGCTCGTTCGCGGTGCAGATCGCGGCCGCGCAGGGCGCGCGGGTCATCGGCACCGCCAGCGAGCGCAACCACGACTATCTGCGGTCCCTCGGCGCCGAGCCGGTGACCTACGGCGACGGACTGGCGGACCGGGTGCGGGAACTGGCGCCCGAGGGCGTCGATGTGGCGCTCGACTTCGTGGGCGGTGACGCGATCCCGGCCTCACTGGACCTGGCGAAGTCGGCGGCGCGCGTGGTCTCCGTCGTGGACCCGGGGATCGCCGGGTCCGGCGGCCGCTACGTCTTCGTGCGGCCCGACGCGGCCGATCTCACCGCGCTCGGTGAACTGGCCGACGCCGGGAAGCTCACCGTCAACGTGGACAAGGAGCTGCCGCTGGAGCAGGCCGGGGAGGCGTTCCGGCTCAGCCAGGAGGGACGCACCCGCGGCAAGATCGTCCTGACGGTTTGACGGTTTGACGGTCTGACGGCCTGACCGTCTGACCGTTCCCACGCTCCGGAGCCGGGTGGCCCGGAGACCCCTCCGCGGCGGCCGGGTCTCCGGGCCGCCGCGGCACGGGCGTCACCGGGCCCCGGGCACACCGCCGTCGACGTACTCGAAGATCGAGCCGTCCGGGTGGAGGGCCAGCAGATTCCGCCCGGGGGTGGGCAGCGGTCCCGCGAGGATGCGCGCGCCCACCTCGGTGAGCGTGCGGTGCGCCTCGTCCACGTCCTTCACCGCGATGGTGGCGGTCACCTTGCGCAGCAGTTCGAGCTCGGCCTCGTCCCCGCTCATCAGCAGAAACGCTCCCACCGCCGCGACCGAGACGCCGCCGCGCCGGGAGCGCACCGCCCGTTCGCCGGTCAGCCGCTCGTAGACGCCGACGGCGGCGTCCAGGTCGTCCACGCAGACACGGAGTGAAGTACCCAGGATTTCCATGGCGGTTGAGCCTAGTTGACGACGCGGCAGAGGATCTCGCCGTGCAGGACTGCGAACCAGCCGTCCGGGCTCGCGCCCCACTCCCGCCAGGCGCCGGCGATCCGGCGCAGCTCGTCCTCCCCGGCGTGGCCGCCGTCCACCGCGAGACGCGCGTAGGCCGAGTCCACGGTGCGGTCCGCCCACAGGCCGCTCCACCAGGCGCGTTCCTTCTCGGTGGCGTAGCACCAGGCGGAGGCGGACGCCGTGACGTCGGTGAAGCCGGCCTGCCGCGCCCAGGACAGCAAGTGCCGTCCGGCGTCCGGTTCGCCGCCGTTGCCGCGGGCGACCCGGCGGTAGAGGTCCAGCCAGCCGTCGAGGGCCGGGGAGCCCGGATACCAGGTCATGGCCGCGTAGTCGGAGTCGCGGGCGGCGACCACACCGCCGGGCCGGCAGACGCGGCGCATCTCGCGCAGGGCGCCGACCGGGTCGCCGACGTGCTGGAGTACCTGGTGGGCGTGGACGACGTCGAAGGAGTTGTCGGGGAAGGGCAGTTCCGAGACGTCGGCCACGGTGAAGCCGACGGTGTCCAGACCGTGTTCGGCGGCCACCGACCGGGCCCGGCCGAGGATCCCCGGGGCCGCGTCGATCCCGGTGACCCGGCCGGGGGCCACGAGCCGGGCCAGGTCGGCGGTGATGGTGCCGGGCCCGCAGCCGACGTCCAGGACCGTCATGCCGGGGCGGAGTTCGTCCAGCAGATAGGCGGCGGAGTTGGCGGCGGTCCGCCAGGTGTGCGAGCGGAGCACCGACTCGTGGTGGCCGTGGGTGTAGACGGCGGCTCCGGTCTCCGGGTGCTCCTTCCCCGGCCCGTCCGGGTTCGGGTCTTCCCTTGCTCCGGCCCGCGCGGCCGGTTCGTCTCGTACGTCGGTGCGGTCGGGCATGGCGGCCCCTTCCGGTCGAGGCGTGCGGGGAGCCGCAGTCTAGACCGGCGTCTCGCATCACGAGAATGACGTCTCGCCATGTGGTACGCGAGGGGAGGTGCGGAGAGGCGGCGGGCCTCGGCGAGCCGGTGCGCCCGAGGGCCGGTCGGCCCGCCGGTGTGCCCTCAGTCCGGGACCGGCCGGTAGACGGTCAGCGCCTCCTCCGCCTTGTCGATGACGAAGGCCGGGGGAGCGGGCGCCACTTCGCCGTCGTACGCCATGTGGGTGCCGGTCGGCAGTCCCGAGACCCGCAGCCGGCGCGGACGCGCGGCGGCGTAGACGGGGGACCGGGCCAGCGCGCCCGTGAGCGCCGCGGCGACGAGCCGGGTGCGGGCGAAGCGTCCGCCGTGCGCGACCCGGACGTCCAGCAGGCCGTCCGCCAGGTCGTAGCGGCGGACCGGGGCCAGCCCCACGCTGCGGTAGGCGCCGTTGCCCGCGAAGAGCAGCCACATGGAGCGCGGCACGCCGTTGACCACGGCCTTCACCGGGCGGGAGGTGCGCAGGACGTGCGCCACGCCGAGCAGGGTCGCGGCGGGGCCGCCGATCCGCGGCGACCAGTGGCCGCGCAGCCGCACCAGCTCCGGGTACGAGCCGAGGCTGAAGGTGTTGAGGAAGTAGGTCGGTTCGCGCAGGGCGCCGGGGCCCTCGCTCGGGGTCAGCCGTCCCACGTCCACCCGGACGGCCTCGCCGCGCGTCACGGCGGCGCAGACGTCCTGGATGTCCTCCACGCCGAGGTCGGAGGCGAAGTGGTTGAAGGTGCCGCCCGGAAGCACGGCGAGCGGCACCCCGTACTGGAGCGCGACCGTCGCGGCCGCGCTGACCGTGCCGTCGCCGCCGACGACGCCGAGCGCGCCGCCCCGTTCGGCCGCGTCGCGCGCAGCGGTCTCCAGCGTGCTCGTCAGCGGGGCCCGGTCCGGGTCGTGGCGCACGATCTCCGCCTTGGGCAGCGCCGCCCGCAACTGCCGTACCGGGTCGGTCCGGTGGGGCATGGCGCCGGAGAGCGGGTTGACGACGACGAACAGGCCCTCACCGGCGGGAAGGGCGGGGGCGTCGCCGCGCGGGCGGGCGGGCGGCGGCAGCTGGTGCCGCGAGGGCACGAGGCCCCGGACGGCGTAGGCCGCGCCGGCGCCGAGGGCGGCGCCCGCGACGACGTCGCTGGGGTAGTGCACGCCGGTGTAGACGCGGGAGAAGGCGACGGCGGCGGCGACCGGGGCCAGCAGCGTGCCCCACGGCCGGGACTCCAGCGCGACGCCCACGGCGAAGGCCGCGGCGGAGGCCGAGTGCCCGGAGGGGAAGGAGGTGGTGGTCGGCTGCCGCTTGGCGCGCCGGAGATGCGGCACGGCATCGATGATCGGGCGGTCGCGGCGCACCGACCGCTTGCCCAGGGTGTTCACGGTGGCCGAGGCGAGCGCCAGCGAGGCGACCCCCCGGGTGGCCGCGCGGCGGCCCCGCGCGCCGCCGAACGCCCACAGTCCGGCGGCCACGCCGAACCACAGCCGGCCGTGGTTGGCGCTGTGGGTGAGGCGCGGCAGGAACCGGTCCCCGGCGGGCCAGTGGTGTGCGGCCACCCGGGCGAACACCGCCCGGTCCCCTTCGCTGAGCCATCGGTGCCAGCGGCCCCTCGTGTCGTCCGTCATGGACAGACGCATACCCGCTGCCGGCCGAGGCATCGCTGCCGCCGGCGGGTGATCACCGGGACCGGCGGGGCCGGCGGGACCGGCGGGGTCAGACCGCCTGGACGGGCCAGGTGTCCGGGACGGCGCGGCTGATGTCGGCGAGGGCCGAGCCCGGGTCCTGGGCCAGGGCGAGATCGCCGATGCTGACCATGCCGAGCGGCCTGCCGTCCTCGACGACGGGCAGCCGCCGGACGGCGTTGGTCCGCATCAGCATCACGGCGGCGTCGACCGATTCGTCCGGGCCGACCGTGACGGGGCGCGGGGTGCAGACGGACAGCGCGCTGACGGTCAGCGGGTCGACGCCCTCGGCCACCGCGCGGAGGGTGATGTCCCGGTCGGTGAGGATGCCGATGAGCCGGCTGTCCTCGACGACCACGACATCGCCGATGTCGTGGGTGCGCATCAGCTCGGCGGCCTCGACCAGTGACGCGTCGGGGCGCACGGCCGTCACCGCGGGGGTCATGACGTCGCGTACGTGTTCTGCCTGTCCGTGTCCGTGTGCCATGGCTTCGTCGCCTCCTCGGGGCGCGGGGCCCGGCGGGCCCGTCGCGGCCCCGTCCCCACGCCGTCCCCGCGGGTTCAGGGCGGGGAGCGGGGTTCGTTCTCCGGCCCGGAGTACCCGCGGGGGCGCGGCGTATGCGGGGATCACGGGGACAGGGCGGGGCGGGGCGGCCGGCGCGGCGCGGAGCGGGCGAACACGTGTCCGTGCGTCCGCGCGTCCGGGCCTCGGGGACCCGGGGACTCACCCCTCCGGTGCCGGCGCCGGGACCGCGGCCCGCCGTCCCGGGTCAGGACCGGGGCTTGCGGCCGAGGGCCACCATCACGTCCTGCACATTGCGGTAGTCCTGGTCCGCCGGCAGGCCGTCGATCAGCTCCACCAGCCGTTCGGGGGCGTTGCGTTCGCGCAGCGTGCCCAGGAGCTGTTCGCGCCGGCCGGGGAAGGGGGTGCGGCCGAAGTAGCGGGCGAGTTCGGAGCGGAGGGCCTCCGCCTCGGCCTCGTCGCTGACACCGGGGGTCGGGGCCGGGCGCAGCGTCGTGTCGGGGTCGTCCTCGGCGCCGGGCTCGGGGTCGTGCCACTCCTCCGCCCGGGTGGAGTGCCCGGAGCGGAGCATCCCCTGGAGCTGGTGCTTCATCTCGTCGTCGTGGTGCACGTTGAGCCGGTCGCTGCCTCGCTGCATGTGGTCCTCCCGCTGCTGCTTCGTTCCGCGCTGCTGTTGGCCCGCCGCCGGGTCGGGCGGGCGGCCCGCGCGGTGATTCCGGCGGAAGGGGTTGCGGAGGAGGGGGTTCCTGAGGGTCACAGCGATTCCTCCAGACGTTCGCCGCGGGCGCTGGGCCAGCGGAGCAGGGCGCCCAGCCCGCCGGACGGCAGATCACCGTCGACGTCCTCCGGGCGGTGCACGACGACGGCCTCGGCGCCGCTCGCGGCCGCGGCGCGCAGCAGCGCGTCGTCGGCGCGGACGGCGACCGGTTCGGTGTCGCCGAGGTACGGGATGTCGGTGTGCCGTACGGCGATCTGGTCCGGCTCGCGGCCCACCCACACCTCGCGGTGCACGTCGGGTCCGTCGGGCCGGATGACGAGTGAGCCGATGCGGTGCTCGCGCGCCGCCTCGACCAGCGCGGGCACGCCCTCCGCCGCGTCGTGCCGCACATCGCCGGGCACCTGGGCGCGGCGGGAGCGGAACCGGTCCAGCAGCTCCGCCGTGTGCTGCCGGACGTACTTCTCGCGGGCCTCGTCCACCGCCTCGTCCAGCCGCTCCCGGCGGGCGCCGGCGGCCCGGCCGCCGTACTCCGTCTCGGTGCAGGCGGACTTCAGCGGCTCGGGGAGCCGGTCGTGCACGGCGCGGCGCTCGCGCACGTCCCCGGCGAGGACCAGCATCCGGGCGCCGGTCTCCT
This sequence comes from Streptomyces sp. S07_1.15, assembly GCF_020739505.1. Classification (NCBI taxonomy): domain Bacteria; kingdom Bacillati; phylum Actinomycetota; class Actinomycetes; order Kitasatosporales; family Streptomycetaceae; genus Streptomyces; species Streptomyces sp. S07_1.15. Next base: position 1,327,807 of record NZ_JAJBZK010000001.1, on the reverse strand, counting down.
CCCAGGTCTCCACGAGGGCCTCGGCGATCTCCCCGGCGTTGTGCTCCCAGGTGTCCTCCACGGAGAACTCCCAGTGCCGGACGGACCAGTCGGCGCCGGACTTGGTGCGGTGCATCGGCCACTGCCGGCCCTCGTGGTGCCCCGCGTTCTCGCGTCCGTAGTCGTCGCGGATCTGGAAGTCCGCGCCCCTGCGGTCGATGTACGCGATCAGGCACCGCGGGTTCTCGCTGCGGTGCTCCAGCAGCGGACCGAGGTGCGGCACCGGCGACCAGCTGACCTCCGAGCGGCCCTGCGGGGCCTCGCCGAGCGGTACGTCCAGCACGACTTCCCCACCGGTGGCGAAGAGGGCCCGCCCGGGAGCGCCGGTGCGGGGCAGTTCGCTCAGCACATCGCGCAGCGTGCGGCAGGTGCGCTCGTCGGCGCCCTGCGCGGCCAGTTCGTCACAGGCCTCGCGGGCCGCCAGCTCCTGCTCCTTGAAGGCGTACTGAGACGCGCGGGAGGTGTCGAAGTAGACCGACGCCCAGGGGCCGGGCCGCTCCACGACCGGGTTGAGGAATGCGAGTTCCATTGCTTCCTCCGAACTGTCTGTATCGGTGGTGCGAACCGGGTACCCGATGGATCCACGGCAACACGACCGGCACCCGTCTCCCGGGAGACCCCGCCGGACGCGGGGGAACGCCGGAACCGTGGGAACCCGGCCGCGGGGCGGTTGCGCGGCCCGTGACGGAGAAGACGACGGGAGAGGACGCGGCACGCACGGACGGGGCCACGAGCGGACCGGGACCGCCGCACGGCGGGCGGGACCGCGAGGCGAGAGACGACGAGAGAGGTGGAGCCATGGCGGACGCGGAACGGCGGAGAGCCGGGGTCGACCCCGCCGACCTGGACGAGCGGCAGCTGCTGAAGGAGCTGGAGTCGGTCCACCGGACCCGGCACGAGACGCTGCTGCACGGCGCGCCGGACGCGCTGGACGCCCACAACTCGCGGATGGCCGAACTGGAGGGCGAGTATCTGCGGCGCCACCCGCGCCGGCAGGTGACGCCGTCCCGCACCCGGGAGGGGGCGCGGGCCCGCGAGCCCTGAGCCGCTCCGGGGCGGGGGCTGCGGCCCCGCCCCGGAGTCCCGGTCCCGCCGGCCCGCCGCGGTGTTTGGCGGATACGGGCCGGGGGACCCGGTGCACGGCCGGAGTGGCCGTGAGTGGGGAAAAGGAAGGCTCGGGCCCGGGAATTCAGGGATCCCGGGTCCGAGCCCTACCCGGTGACGGAACGGTGGCGGAACGAGCCCGTAGACCAGCGGAAAGTCCGGTTTGACCCGAAAGGGAATGGTCACTCGCCTTCAAGGCCCGTGACGTTCGTCACAGAGCGTGACTGTTCCCCAGGGAAGGACCAGGGCCATGGCGGTATTCGCCGTACTCATACCGATGGCCATGCTCGGCCTCGTCCTGGCACTGGGCCGCTACGAGGAAGTCATGTTCATGAGGGAGGAAGACACCAGTGACCACGACCGTGAACCGACGGCCGCCCGGGGGCGACACCGGCGAACCGTCGGCAGGCGACCTCGTCAAGCAGGCCGCCGAGCAACTGTCCGACCTGGTACGAGGTGAGATGCGGCTCGCCCAGGCCGAGCTGGCCCGCAAGGGCAAGCGGGCCGGTCTCGGGGGCGGGCTGTTCGGCGGCGCGGGCGTCGTGGCCTTCGTGGCGTTCCAGGCGCTGGTGGCGGCGGGGATCGCCGCACTCGCCCTGGTCCTGCCGGTGTGGGCCGCCGCCCTGATCGGGGCGGCGGCGCTCTTCGCCTTCGCCGGGATCCTGGCGGCGCTCGGCCGCAAGCAGACCCGGGAAGCGGCACCGCTGATGCCCGAGGAGGCGATCAGCGGCATGAAGGCCGATGCCGAACGGATCAAGGAGAGGGCGCACCGATGACGAGCACTCCCGAGGAACTGCGCCAAGAGGTGATCCAGGCGCGGGAGCGGCTCGGTGACACGGTGGAGCGGCTCGCGGCCCGCGCGGACGTGAAGTCCCGCGCCAGGGCCCGGGCCGCCGAGATCAAGGAGGAGGTCCGGGAGCAGGCCGGGCAGGCCACGGAACGGCTGGGCGGCCCGCCGCTCGCCGCCGTGGCGGGCGGTGTCGCCCTGCTCCTCGTTCTGATGGTGATACGCGGCAAGCGCGCGGAGAAGGGCAAGGGCTGAACGTGAGCACGGTGTACAAGATTCTGAGCGCGCTCTTCGGCATCCTCGGCGGTGTCATCGCCGGCGCCCTCTTCAAGCAGCTCTGGAAGCGGGTCTCGGACAAGGACGAGGCCCCCGAGCCCACCGACCCCGACTACACCTGGGCGCAGATCCTGCCGCCCGCCATCGTCAAGGGGGCCATCGTGGGCGGGGTCCGCGCCGTGGTGGAGCGGAGCGGTGCCAACGGCGTCCGCCGGGTGACCGGGAGCTGGCCGACGAACGACTGACAGCGTCCGGACGGCCAGACGGCCAGACGGCCAGACGGCCAGACGGACGGACGGACGGTCGGCCGCGACGGCCGGCGGGCCGGCCCGAACCTCCCCGGGCCGCCACGGCGACGCCCCGGCCTTTCGGCCGGGGCGCTTCCGTCCCGGGGAAGCACCGCCGGCCGCCCACCCCGGGGTGCCGGAGGTACCGCGGCCCCGCCGGGAGGTTCCGCTTCGGTCCGCCCCCGGCGGCCCGGCGGGCGGGCCCCCGGCCCGGTCAACACCGTTTCCGCCTGCGGTTTTTCCAAGACGCGGGCGGCGCTCGCAGGGCTGGGGGAGACGGCCGGCGATGCCTCCGGTCGCGCACCCGGCGGACCTGGTGGAGCATGGAAGTGAACCTGTTCCAGCGGGCTCCCGCCGCTGCCGGAAGGGCTCGAAGGCCGTGTGTTTGCGGCCCGGGCCCGGGGGCAAGCGACAACCGTGCTTCGGACCGTAGGCACGCCCGTGGGACCAGCTCTGTCTGCGGCCCCGAGCGCGCCTCGGCCCCGTATGTCGTGCCTGCTCCCACGGTGAACCAGTCCGACCGTCCTGGGAGCGAGATCCTCATGACGACCGTACGCGCTCACACCACCAAGCGGCCTCGCTCGAGGCACCCGCACGACGACGCACCCGACACCACCGAGGACTTCCGCAGGCTCTCCCGGATGCCCGACGGCCCCGAGAAGGACGCCCTGCGCCAGCGGGTCGTCAGCGCCTGGATACCCATGGCCGAACGGCTGGCCCGGCAGTTCCGCAACCGGGGCGAGTCCATCGAGGACCTCCAGCAGGTGGCCGCGCTCGGCCTGGTCAAAGCCGTGATGCGGTACGACCCGGACCGCGGCACGGCCTTCGAGAGCTTCGCCGTGCCGACGGTCGTCGGCGAGGTCAAGCGGCACTTCCGCGACCACATGTGGGGCCTGCACGTACCCCGCCGGGTGCAGGAACTGCGCAACCGGGTCCGGGTGGCGTACCGCGAACTCTCCACCACCCTCGACGGACGCGGCCCCAGCATCCGCGAGGTCGCCGAGCACACCGGGATGTCCGAGGAGGACGTGCTGCTCGGCATGGAGGCGCTCGACAGCTTCACCCCGCTGTCGCTGGACGCGGAACTCCCCGGTTCCGAGGACGGCTACGCACTCGTCGACACCCTGGGCAAGGCCGAGCCGGGCTTCGACCGGATCGTGGACCGCGAGGCGATCAAGCCCAAGCTCAGCCGGCTCCCGGAACGCGAGCGGCAGATCCTCTACATGCGGTTCTTCTGCGACATGACCCAGAGCCGGATCGCCGAGCAGCTCGGCATCTCCCAGATGCACGTCTCCCGGCTGATCAGCCGGACCTGCGCCACGCTCTGCGACCAGGTGATGGCCGACGCGAACTGAACCGGCCGGGCGGCCGCCCGCAGCAGCCGCCCGGCGGTTCGGTTCCCCGGGCCGCTCCGCCCCGGTACTCCCGGACGGCGGGGCGGTTGTTCTCTGCCGGTGTTCGCCGCCGGGACGGGGCGCGGGCCGCCCCGGCCCCCGCGCCGTACGGGCCTCACGCCGGGAAGGCGGCCGGACCGGCGGGCGCGGCGTCCCGCCCGGCCGAGCGGCCCAGGGCCAGCGACAGATGCCGGGCCATCCGGTGCACCGCTCCCGCCTCGGCCATCTCGAAGGCGCGCCGTCCGCCCGTGCGGAAGAGGGTCAGCGCCCCGCACGGCGCGGCTGTACCCGGCGCCGGCGCCGGACCCTCGCGGGGCGGCGGGCACAGCGGTACACAGAGCAGCGAGGTCACCCGCGCCGACACCAGCACCGCGGCCCCCGACGCGTCCCGCCCGAAGGCCTCCGGGTCCTCCGGGCGGACCCGCAGCGCCGGCACCCCGTCCCGTACGGCGTCCAGCACCAGCGGGCAGTCCGCGGGGTCCTGGCCGGCCGGCCCCGTGCCCGGCTCCGGCCGCGGGTCCGGGCCCAGCACCACCAGCCGCCGCAGCGGTCCGGGCGTACCGCCGCCGGGCGGGACGGGGGCGAGGTCGGCGATCACCCAGTCGGCGAACCGGCCGTGCAGCAGCCGGGCCGCCCGGCCCAGCACGTCCTCCGGGGAACCGGGGGAGCCGGCGAGCAGGGCGGCGGCCATGTCGTCGACCAGGTCCATCAGTTCGGCGTTCCGGGACACCTCGGCGAGGTCCGGCCGGGGCCGCCGCGGCGGCGGCGCGGGGAGCCGGGCGGAGCCGGTGCGGTCCGCCGCGCGCCCCGGAGCGCGGCGCGGCTCCCGTTCCGCCTCTCCCGCGGGGACGGTCTGGAAGACGGCGAGCACGGCCGGCCGCTGCTCGTCCGGCGGCCGCAGGGCGGTGAGGGTCGCGCGCAGCGCGCTCCGCTCCCCGTCCTCCGGGGCGGGCTCCGGCAGCCGCCGGACCAGCAGGCTGCGGCTGCCCTCGCCCCGCGCCACGGCGGCCACCTGGGAGCGGAACGCCGCGCGGGTGTCGTGCGCCAGGGCACCGGTCAGCGCCCGGCCGGTGGCGTACCCGGCCCGCAGGGCGAAGAGTTCACCGGCGGCGACGTTGAGCCGCCGGACGACGGTGGTGCGGTCCATGAGCACCACCGGAAGCGGCAGCCGCTGGAAGAGGCCGCGCAGCAGCCGCAGTTCCGGATTCTCCCGGGGGGTGCCGTCGCGTGCGGACGCCGCCGAGAGCTTCTCGAACCGCGGCCACAGGATCTCCGCCACGTGCTGGAGTTCGAACAGCGCGGTGTCCAGGGCCGCTCCCCGTTCCTCGGAGGGAAGCGAACGTGCGGACTGCAACTCCGCGACCCGGCTGCGGAAATCCGCCAGCTCGGCACCGAAATCGATGGTCTCGCCCATGAGCCCACGGTAGCCGCATCGCCTGCCGGGAAGCCGGGCACCACCCGGGGTGCGGGCGGTGGCGGAGGGCCGCCGGGGCCCCGGCGGGCGGAAGGACGCCCGTGCCCGTTTTGCCGGTCCCGGCCCGGGCAGGCGGCCGGATGGGGGGAGACCGGGGGAACCACACGGCTTCAGGACGGTGAGAGTCTGATCACCGGCGTGGATGGGTGACCTCGGAGCGTAAGGAGGGCTGTCCCCAGGTATGCCCGAGCACAAGGAACGTGAGCCGGATCCCGCGCCGGAGACGGTGCCCGACACCTCCGAGCCCAGCCTGGCGCGGCTCGCCGAGCAGGCCGCCGCGTCCAATCCCTGGTGCTGCGGTGCCGGGGCGACCGCCGTTCCCCTCTCCGGGCTCTCCGGCGCGCGGGGCGCCGCCGCGGCGTTCTCCGCAGCCCCGCTCCGTACGGCCGTGACCCACCCCGACCTCGCACCGCTGGCGACCGTGCAGTGGGAGACCGGCGAGGGCCCCGTGCCGGCCGTTCTGGAGACCGGCCGCCCGGCCGTCTCGGAGGACCTGCTGCACGACGAGCGCTGGCCCCGCTACCGGGCACGGGCCCTGGAGGCGGGGGTGCGCTCCAGCACGACCCTGCCGTTCCGCCGGGAGGACCTGCTGGTCACCCTCACCGTCTACGGCTTCCGTCCGGGCCGGCTCGTGGACCCGGCGCGGGGGGTGACGGCCCTCCTCGGCGACCTGGCCACCAGCGAGATCGTCCGCGGCATCGAACAGCGCCGGCTGCGCGCCGAGATAGACCAGCTCGGCACCGCGCTGCGGGCCCGCCCCGTGGTGGACCAGGCGTGCGGGATCATCATGCACGTCCTGGGCTGCGACGCCGACACGGCCTTCGGCCTGCTCCGCACCATGTCCCAGCGCACCAACCGGAAGCTGTCCGAGCTGGCCGCCGCCCTGGTCGGCAGCCGCGGCCGGGGCGCGGAGGCGGAGATCGTCCGGCTCGCGGGCGGCCGCCCGGCCGGGCCCCGCGAACGGCCGCGCTCCCGGCCGTAGCCGCCGCCGCACGCGCCGTCGCGGTGCCGGGGCACGGCCGCCCGCCGTTGCCGACCGGGCGGGATCTGCGAAGGTGGAAGGAGCGGGCCGTCACACCGCCCAGGCCCGACGGAGGTACCCGATGGAGCCGATGCCGGCGGAGCCGCGTGGCCGGGCCCTCTTCGGGCCGCCGGTGGAGCCCTCCGGCCTGCCCGTCCTCCCCGGACTCGCCGAACGGCTGGCGGCGTCGGCCGGCCGCGGCGCACCCGAGCCCGTGGGCGGGGGACCGGAACTGCTCGACGCGGCCTGCGGCTACTGGGCCCGGCGCGGACTGGCCACCGGCCCCGAGCGGCTGCTGGCCGCCGCGGGCCCGCAGCCCCTGCTGCTCGCGCTGCTCGCGGCGGCGGGCGGCGACGTCTTCACCACCCGGCCGTGCGCCCCGTGGCACTCGGCGCAGCCGCTGGTGCTCGGCCGCCCGGCCTACCCCGTGCCCGTCCCCGCCGAGTGCGGGGGTGTGCCCGACCCGTTCGCCCTGCTGGAGACCGTGCGTCGGGTGCGGGCCGAGGGCGGGGCCCCCCGCGTGCTCGTCCTGTCGCCGGCCGACGATCCGACGGGCACCACCGCGCCCCCCGAACTGCTGCACGAGGTGTGCGAAGCGGCGGCCGGCGAGGGGCTGTTGATCATCAGCGACGAGACGGACCGCGACGCGCTCCACCCGTCCCCCGTGTCGGTCCCGGACACCCCGGGCACCCCGGACGCCGCGGCCCCGCCGGGCGATCCCGCGCGGGACGGGCGGGGCCGGCCCGTGTTCGTCAGCCCGGCGGAGATGCTGCCCGAACACGTCGTCGTCCTCGCCGGGCTCGGGACCACGCTGCTGCCGCCCGGGTGGCCCGCCGCGATCGCCCGCTTCCCGGCGGGCCGGGAGGGCGCCGGGCTGCGCGCCGCCGCACTGGGGGTACTCGCCGGGACACGGACCGGGCCGGGGGCGCCGCTGGCCGCCGCCGTCGCCCACGCCCTCACCGAGCCGCCCGACGTCACCGAGCGGCTCCGGGCCGCCGCCCGGCTGCACGGCATCCTCGCCGCCGCCCTGTACCGCACCGTCGTCCGCCACGGCGCCCTCGGCCGCCCGCCGCGCGCGGGGGACCGGGTCTACGCCGACCTCGGCCCGTTCGGTGACGCGCTGGCCGCCCGGGGGGTCGGTGACTCCGTGGAGCTGGAGGTCCACCTCACCCGGCGGCTCGGCTTCCCCGTGGCGGGCGGGCACCGGTTCGGCGATCCCCCCGACGCGCTCCGCGTCCGGTTCACCACCGAGCCGCTGCTCGCCCCGGACGGGCCCGGCCGCCTCCGGGCGCTCACCGCCGCGGACCCGCTGGACTCGCCGCACGCGGCCCGGTCGCTGACCCTGGTGACAGGGGCTCTCGACGAGTGGAGCGGCGGATGACGGGACCGGGACGGGCACGGGACCCTCGCCGCCGCCGCCGGACGCGGACCGGCCGGCGGCCCGGCACCGTTCGGCCCGGCACCGTTCGGCCCGGTGCCGGCCGGTCCGGTCGTGGTGGCTGCGGCTCCGACCGTCGCCGTGCCGGCAGCTCCGGCGCTCCGGCAGCGGGTGGCGTGACGGGTGAGGCGTGGCACCGGACGGGCACGGCTTCTGTCCGTCCGGGCAGCCGGAGCAGCCGGACAGAAGGAGGAACGTTGTCAACGGAAGGGGGCATACGGCAAGGCGTGACGCCTGGTAGCGAGCGGGCCGCAGGGCACCGCGGAGAGCCAAGGGAGCAGCGATGACGGAACGGCAGGAGCGCTTCCTCACCGGAATCGGTACCGGCACCGGAACCGGCGGCCGTATCGGCTACGGAACCGGCGCCGGCACGGAGACCCGGACCGGTCCCGGCACCGCCGCGGCGCCTCCCGGCACCGCCACGGTCACCGCTCCGGGCCCGGCCCCCCGCCCCCGTACCGGACCGCTGCCCGAGCCCCGTCCGCTGGGGGAGACCCGCACCTGGCCCCGGTCCTTCGCCGACCGGCTCACCGCGCCGCTGCCCGCCGGGGTGGCCGGCCTCGCGCGGCTGGCCCGCGAAGGGGTGTCGCGGCCCCCCGCCGAGGCCCTGGCGGAGGTCTCCGAGCTGCCCGTGGCGCCGGGCCCGCTGCCGGAGGCCGGGCCGGGCACCGTCGCCGTGACCTGGGCGGGCCACGCGAGCTGGGTGGTGCGGATAGGCGGGCTCACCGTGCTGACCGACCCGGTGTGGTCCCGCCGCATCCTCGGCACCCCCTCCCGCCTCACCCCCGTCGGCGTCCCCTGGAAGGACCTGCCCCCGGTGGACGCCGTCGTCATCAGCCACAACCACTACGACCACCTCGACGGCCCCACGCTCCGCAGGCTCCCGCGCGACACCCACCTCTTCGTGCCGGCCGGGCTCGGCGCCTGGTGCCGGCGCCGCCGCTTCACCCGCGTCACCGAACTCGACTGGTGGGAGGCGGTGGAACTGCCCGCCCGGGACGGCGGCACCGTCCGCTTCGACTTCGTCCCGGCCCACCACTGGAGCAAGCGCACCCTCACCGACACCTGCCGTTCGCTGTGGGGCGGCTGGGTCCTGACCGGCCCGGCGGGCCGGCGCGTGTACTTCGCGGGCGACACCGGCTACGGCCACTGGTTCGCGGAGATCGGTGCCCGGCTGCCCGGGATCGACCTCGCCCTGCTGCCGATCGGCGCCTACGACCCCTCCGACATGCTGCGCGACGTCCACACCGACCCGGAGGAGGCCGTGCAGGCCTGTCTGGACGTGGGCGCGCGGCACATGGCACCGATGCACTGGGCGACGTTCCTGCTCTCCGCCGAGCCCCCGCTGGAACCGCTCACCCGGGTCCGCGCCGCCTGGCGGCGCACCGGCCGCCCCCGCGGGCAGCTCTGGGACCTCCCGGTGGGCGGCTCCCGGATCCTCCCGGAGGAGTGACCGGGGGACCGGGGCCCGCCCGGCCCAACGGGGGCGGCCCGGCCCAACGGGGGCGGGGCGCGCCGGTCAGCTCGCCGTATCGCGCCGGCCGGCGTCCCGGACCCGGCGCCAGCCGGCCGGGGCGGCGCTGATCGCCAGGGCGAGGGCCACCGCCGCCAGCGCCCCCTGCCAGGGCTCGGGGAAGAGCGATCCGCCGGTGATCCCGATCAGCAGATAGGCCCCGGCCCACGCCAGGCTCGCCGGCGCGTCACCCCGGATGAAGTCCCGCATCGGCATCTTCGCCAGCAGGCACGCCAGCATCACGGGAATCCGCCCGGCCGGCATCAGCCGGGACACGACGAGCACCGTCACCCCGCGCTCGTCCAGCTTCCGCCGCGCCGTCTCCAGCCGGTCGGGAGCCGCCCGGTCCCGCAGCCGCCGCAGCCAGCGGGAACCGCTGTCCGAGCGCACGCCGCGCAGGCCGAGCCCGTAGAGGAGGACGTCACCGGCGAAGGCCGCCAGGGCCGCCACCGCGAACACCAGCGGCAGGGTGAGCCCGGGCAGCTGGTGGTGGAGGGCCACGGCCGCCGCCGAACTCACCAACGCGCCCGTCGGCACCACCGGCACCAGCGACCCCAGCGCCACCAGGAGGAACAGCGAGGGGTAGCCCACGAAGGTCTGCGGCGACGTCGCCGGCACCCAGCTGAGGAGGTCTCCGACCGCGCCGGGCAGCGCCCGGTGCACGGCCCCGTCGGTCACCGCGCGACCTCGGGCCGCACGCTCTGCCCGTGCTCCAGCCGGTGCACGGCCACCTCCGGGGCGAGCGCCGTCGCCTGCCGGACGAACTCCTCGCCGGGGGAGTGGAATTCGTGCGGCCGCACGGCGTCCAGGCCGATCGGCCAGAACGTGCCGTAGTGCACCGGCACCGCGCACCGCGGCGCCAGCCGGGCCGCCGCCCGGGCGGCGCGCGAGGCGTCCAGATGGCCGCTGCCCAGATACGGGCCCCAGCCGCCGACCGGCAGCAGCGCCACATCGCAGGGCCCCACCACATCCGCCATCTCGTCGAACAAGCCCGTGTCCCCCGCGAAGTAGGTGGTCGACTCGCCCCGCAGCACATAGCCGAGGGCGGGAGAGCGGCGGGGCCCGTAGGGCAGCCGGCGCCCGTCGTGCGCGGCGGGCACGGCCCGCACCGTGAGATCGCCGACCCTCGTCTCGTCACCGGGCGCGACCTCGGTGACGCGCAGCGTCCCGGCGGCCAGCCGGCGCAGCGCGGGCACCGCGGCGAGCGCCCCGCGCGGCACGAGCACCCGGGTGCCCGGCTCCAGCCGGGCCAGCGAGCGCGGGTGGAGATGGTCGGCGTGCAGATGGGAGACCAGCACGACATCGGCGACGGCGGCCTCGGGCGGGGGCACCGCGCCCCGGCGGCGCCGCAGATGCGCCAGCCGCTGCACGAGCAGGGGGTCGGTGAGCACCCGCACCCCGGAATCCGTCACGGTCGCGGTGGCATGGCCCCACCATGTGATCTCGACCGGCACCCGCCACACCTCCCTGGTCTCCGCCGCGGCGGCGGCGTCCTGCTGCCGAGCGTAGCCGCACGGCCGGGTACGGCGCCGGGGTCTGCGGCGGCCGGGCCGTACCCCCGGCCGCCTCCGCGGGGCCGCGCCGCTCCCGCACCGTCTGCCCCGGGACCGCCCTCGTACCCGCCGGTCGGTACGGTGGGGCCGCCCCGGGTGGCGGGGTGGACGGCAGGACGCGGCGAGACCGGCGGCAAGGAGAGTGACCGTGACCCCAACCCCAACCCCAACCCCAACCCCGACCCCGACGACAGTGGCGGTACTGGGCCCGGGCGGCGTCGGAGGACTGGTCGGCGCGCTGCTCGCCCGCGCGGGGCACCGCGTGGTGTGCCTCGCCGGAGCGGAGACCGCCGGAACGCTGCGGACGGACGGCCTGCACGTGACCAGCGGGCGCTTCGGCACGTTCCGGGTCCCGGTCGAGGCGGACACCGAACTGCGCGAGCCGGCCGGCCTGCTGTTCGTCACCGTCAAGGAGACCGCGCTCGCCGACGCCCTGGAGCGGGTGCCGGCGGCGGCTCTCGGCGGCGGACTGGTGCTGCCGCTCCTCAACGGGGCCGACCACCTCGGGCCGCTGCGCGAGCGCTATCCGGCGGAGCAGGTGGCCGCCGCGACGATCCGCGTCGAGTCGACCCGCGTCGCCCCCGGCCGCATCGAGCACACCAGCCCCTTCGCCGGCATCGAACTCGCCGGCCGCACCGTGCCCCGCGAGCGCCTCGACCACACCGCCGCACTGCTGCGCGAGGCCGGGCTCGGCGCGACCGTACGGGACGACGAGACCGCCCTGCTCTGGGACAAACTGGTCTTCCTCGCCCCGATGGCCCTGCTCACCACCCGCTACGGGGCCACGGTCGGCGCGGTCCGCGAGCAGCGGCGGCCCGAACTGCTCGCCCTGCTCGACGAGATCGGCGCCGTCGCGCGCGCCGCGGGCGCCGCCGTGGAACCGGGCGAGGTGCTCGGCTTCCTGGAGGGCGCCCCCGGCTCCATGAAGTCCTCGATGCAGCGCGACGCCGAGGCGGGCCGCCCCCTGGAACTCGACGCGATCGGCGGCTCGGTGCTCCGCGCGGCCGAACGCCACGGCCTCCCGGCCCCGCTCACCGCCGAGATCGTCGCGGAACTGCGGTCCCGCACCGGACGGTCCTGAACTCCGCCCCTCCACCCCTCACGCCCCCGCACCCGTATGGGAACGCCCCGGCTCCCGGACCCGGCTGCCCCCGTCGTCCCCGCTCCCGGGCCGGGCGCCGGGCGCACTCCGGCCGGACGGTTCACGACCACGCGGTCCGCCGTGGTCCGCGCCCCGTTGTGACAGTCTGGAGCCGGCCCGTACCGCGGACGGTGCGGGCGGACCGGCGAGATGGGAACGTGCGTGGTACGAGGCAGATGGCGGGCCGTCGGCGGCGCGGTGTTCCGGGTGCTCGCGGTGTGGGCGGTCAGCACGCTGACGATGCTGATCCTCGCCGGTCTGCTGCCGGACTTCCGCATCCAGTCCCCGAGCGGCGACAGCCCGACGACCATCGCGCGCACGGCCGCCATCGGCGCCGGCGCCTTCGGTCTGCTGAGCGCGCTGGTCTGGCCGCTGCTGGTCCGCGCGCTGTTGCTGGTGCCGGCGTTCTTCCTCGGCGTCCTGGTGTTCTTCCTCAACGGCTCGATGCTGCTGCTCGCCCTGCGGCTGGTCCCCGACGGCGGGAGCGAGGCCGGGCCGGAGACGGCCGTGGCGGTGGCCGCCATCATGTCGGCCGTCGCCTCCGCGACCAGCACCGCTCTCGCCGTCCGTGACGACGGCGCCTACCGGCGGCGGCTCCGCCGGCTCGCGCACCGGCACCGGCCCGGCCCCCGGCGCACCGGCGAGGACGGTCTGCCCGCCCGGCCCGGCATCCTCTTCCTCCAGCTCGACGGGGTGGGCTTCGACGTCCTCAGCGAGGCCGTCAGCCCCCGCACCCTGCCCGGTACCGGCCGGGTGCTGCCGCCCGTGATGGAGACCGTCGCCTCCTGGATCGAGTCCGGCGGCCACCGCCTGTCGATGTGGCGCACCGACTGGTCCAGCCAGACCGGCGCCAGCCAGCTCGGCATTCTGCACGGCACCAACCACGACGTCCCCGCTTTCCGCTGGTACGAGAAGGAGACCGGCCGCGTCCTGGTGTGCTCCTCGCCGAGCAGCGTCGCCGAACTCCAGCGCCGCGCCGTCGAGCGCACCGGCGACCGGGGGCTGCTGGCGGAGGACGGCGCCAGCCGCGGCAACCTCTTCAGCGGCGGCGCGCAGCAGCTCGCCCTGGTGCTCTCCGTGGCCGCCCGGCGCGGCCGGGGCATCCGCTCCCGGGCGGGCTACTTCGCGTACTTCTCCGATCCGGCCAACGCCACCCGCACCGCCCTGTCCTTCACCGCCGAGGTGTTCCGCGAGATCGTGCAGGCCGTGCGGGCCCGGATGCGCGGGGACGAGCCGCGCGTCAAGCGGGGCGGGCTCTACCCGTTCATCCGCGCCTTCGCGACCGTCGTCTCCCGGGACGTGGTCGTCGCGGCCGTCATCGGCGACCTGTTCGCCGGGCGCACGGTGGTCTACGCCGACCTCGTCGCCTACGACGAGGTGGCCCACCACTCCGGCCCGCACAGCCGGGACGCCCAGCAGGTGCTGGCCCGGCTCGACCGCAGCGTCCGGCTGATCGCGAAGGCCGCCGCCCACGCGCCCCGCGCCTACCGCATCGTGCTGCTGTCCGATCACGGGCAGAGCCCCGGCCGGACGTTCGCCGAGGCCTACGGGATCACCCTGGAGGAACTGGTCCGCATCGGCTGCCGCGGCGGCCGGTCCGGCTCCCGGCCGCTGGCCGGTCGGCGCGCCGACCGCGAGGTGACCGGCGCCGAGGCGCGGGCGGTGGCCCGGGCGGCGCTGCACCGCGTCGACGAGGAGGAGAAGGAGACCCGGCGCGGCCGCGGCGCCGGGCCGGTCGTGCTGGGCTCCGGCAACCTCGGGCTGATCAGCTTCCCCGAACTGCCCGGCCGAGTCAGCCGGGAGGAGATCGAGCGCCGCCACCCCGCACTGCTGGGCACACTGGCCGAGCACCCCGGCATCGGGTTCGTCCTGGTGCGCAGCGAGGAGTACGGGCCGGTGGTGCTGGGCCCGCACGGCGGCGAGCACCGGCTCGACCAGCGTGTCGTCATCGGCCCGGACCCGCTGGCGCCCTTCGGCCCGGAGGCCGAGGACGCGGTCCGGCGCACCGCGGCCTTCCCGCACGCCGCGGACATCATGGTCAACTCCGCGTACGACCCGACGACCGGCCGGGTGCACGCCTTCGAGGCGCAGATCGGCTCGCACGGCGGACTCGGCGGGTCCCAGGGCCACGCCTTCCTGCTCCGCCCCGCCGAGCTGTCGCCTCCGGTGCCGGAGGGCGAGATCCTCACCGGGGCGGAGGCGGTGCACCGGGTGTTCCGCCGCTGGCTGGCCGAGACGGAGGCGCCCGGGGCCCCGCTGTCGCCTCCGGCGGGCGGCCCCGGCGAACGCGTCGGCTGACCGCCGGGGCTTTGCCGGGGGCGGCTTGGGCTGCCGGGCCGTCGAGGGGCGCCGGGACCGCGGGGTGCCCGCCCGTACCGCTCAGGCGGCGGGAACCGCGTCCCGTCCGCCCCGCCGGAGCGGCGCGCCGACGGCGTGCAGATGGCGCAGCGCCTCACGGTACGAGGCGATCAGCCCGGTCTCGTGGTACGGGATGTTCAGCTCCGCGCAGTACTCGCGGACGATGGCCCGGGCCCGGCGCAGATGCGGGGTGGCCATGCTGGGGAAGAGATGGTGCTCGATCTGGTAGTTCAGCCCGCCCAGGGCGATGTCCATCAGGTGCCCGCCGCGCACATTGCGGGAGGTGAGCACCTGGCGCCGCAGGAAGTCGGGCCGGTCCCCGCCGGTGAAGGTCGGCATCCCCTTGTGGTTGGGCGCGAACGTCGACCCCAGGTAGACGCCGAAGACGGCCTGGTGGACGAAGAGGAACAGCAGCGCCTTGCCGGGGGAGAGGACGAGGAACAGCGCGCCCAGATAGACCGCGGTGTGCGCGGAGAGCAGGACGGCCTCCAGGATCCGCCGCTTCATCCCCCCGGCGAAGAGCGCCCGGACGCTCGACACATGGAGGTTGAAGCCCTCCAGGGTGAGCAGCGGGAAGAACAGATACGCCTGCCGGCGGCCGATGAACCGGGGCAGGCCCCGGCTCTTCCGCGCCTGCTCGCCGGACCAGACCAGGATGTCGGGGGTGACGTCCGGGTCCAGCTCCTCGTGGTTGGGGTTGGCGTGGTGCCGGGTGTGCTTGTTCATCCACCAGCCGTAGCTCATCCCGATGCCGAGATTGCCGAACAGCCGGCCGCCGGTCTCGCTGGGCCGGCGGCGCCGGAAGACCTGGCGGTGGGCGAGGTCGTGGGTCAGCAGCGCGATCTGCCCGAAGACCAGCCCGAGGAAGGCGGCCACGGCCGGCTGCCACCAGGAGTCACCGAGCAGCGCGAAGGCCGTCCAGCCGGCCGCGAAGAGGACGGAGACCACGGAGAACCGGACCGCGTAGTAGCGGGGGCGGCGCTCCAGCAGGCCGGCGCGGGAGATCCGTTTCGCCAGCCGGGCGAAATCACTGCCGGATTCCGCGGTACGAGGAGGGTGGACCGTTTCCGAGGCCGCCCGGGCTGTGCCCGGGGCCTCGGTGCTTGTCGTCATACCGCCGAGTGTGCGGCATCCGGAGGCCCCACTTCCATCCGGGCAGCCCGAGGGCCGGCACGGGGGCGGGCCCCCGGGGTGGCGTAGGGGGCGTAAGGGGTCGTACCGCGCGGCCCGGGACCGAGCGGCCGGGGAGACGGGTCTCACTTCCGTCCGCCGCACGGCGGAGGGGTGGCGGCGCGGGTGCCGTCCCGCGGGGGACTCAGGGCGCCGTCCCGCGCAGATACTCGCCCGTCTCGCGGTCGGCGGGCAGCAGCGTCTCGATGGCCAGCTCCGACACCGTCACATCCATGGGGGTGTTGAAGGTGGCGATGGCCGAGACGAAGGAGAGCACCCGCCCGCCGTGCTCCAGCCGCATCGGCAGCGCGACCGGCTCCCGCTCACCGGCGCCGGGGGAGCCTGTGGTGCGGAAGCCGGGGGAGGCGGACGCGTCCGCCGGGCCCGAGGCGGGCGGGGGCGCGGGCGGTGCCGGGTAGCCGCGCAGCTCCTCGTAGAGCGCCCGCAGCGGCGCGGAACGGACCAGGGGCAGCTGCCGCTCCAGCCGGCCCAGCAGATGGCCGCGCCATTCGGCGAAATTCCGGATGCGCGGGGCCAGGCCCCCCGGGTGGAGCGCGATCCGCAGCGCGTTCACCGGGGGTTCCAGCAGCGGGGCGGCGACGCCCGCCAGCAGCGCGGCCAATCCGCGATTGGCGGCGACCACCGTGTACATGCCGTCGACCACGAACGCCGGATACGGGTCGTAGCCCGCGAGGAGCCGCTCCAGCTCCGCGCGGAGGGGCTCCAGAGCCGGGTCGTCCAGCGGCCGTTCGGGGAAGTGCGGGGCGTAACCGGCCGCCACCAGCAGGGCGTTGCGCTCCCGCACCGGGACGTCGAGCTGCCCCGCGAGCCGCAGCAGCAGCTCCCGGCTCGGCCGGGACCGGCCCGTCTCGACGAAGCTGATGTGCCGTGCCGAGGAGCCCGCGCGCAGCGCCAGCTCCAGCTGGCTGATCCGGCGCAGCTCCCGCCAGCCCCGCAGCAGCGCCCCCGCTCCGCCCCGCGCGGCCGTCCCCGTGTCCCCCGCATGCGTCGTCATGCCGCCCGACGGTAGCCGAGGAGAGTGACACCGCCCCGGGGCCGTGGCGCACGGCGGACCCGGCGTGCCACGGTGGCAGGCCGAGGCACGACCGACGGAGGGAAGAACCATGGCACCCCGACCGCTCTCGCCCCAGGAGATCCAGGACGCTCTCACGGAGCTGCCGGGCTGGACGTCCACCGGCGACCGCATCGAGCGCACGTACACCTTCGCCGGGCACCTGGCCGCGGCGGCGATCGTCACCGAGATCGCCCGGGTGCAGGAGAGCCTGAACCACCACGCCGATCTGACGCTGTCCTACGACAAGCTGAAGGTGTCGGTGAACACCCACAGCGTGGGCGGCAAGGTGACCGAACTGGACACCGAACTGGCCCACCGCATCGAGCAGATCGCGGTGGAACACCGCGTCGCCTGACGAGCCGGGACGCCGGCGGCCCCCGGCCCGGCCGGGCGGCCCCGGGCCCGCTCCGAGCCGTACCCCCCGACCGGGTCCCGGCCTCACACCCCGCGAAGCCGGTCAGCCGGGAGGGCCGTGCGGGGCGCGGCCGGGCAGTCCTCCGGGCCGGGCGCCCGGTCGCGGGGGTGCCCGGCCCTTCCCGGCGGCGGTCCCGGATTCACGCCGGGAGTTCCATCAGCCCCAGCGGCTCGGTGGTCGGCTGTGGCGAACCGCCCGCCGGTTCGACCGTGATGCCGACCCCGCCCGCCGCGCCGACCCGGCCCTCCATCAGCACCGCCCCCGCCGCGGCACGCGTGTCCGGCCCGGTCGTGAGGGGGAGCAGACCGGCGGAGCGCATCGTCCCGCCGTCGTCGAACCACAGCTGGTACACCTTGCCGCCCGCCGGCTCCGGCAGTCCCGAGGCGAGGAACGCCGCCCGGTCCTCGGAACGCGAGACGACGACCGTCCCGCTGGCGCCGTCACCCAGCGGGACCGAACCGGTCCGGGCGTCCGGCGCGGTCAGCACCCGGGCCAGCTCCCCGGAACGCCGCTCCGCCGCCCGCGCCTCGGCCCGGGCGTCCCGTGCCTCCTGCCGCTGCCACACCGCCACTCCGCCGAGCCCGCCGGCCAGGACGGCCAGACACGCCGCCAGGACGAAGTACGACCTTCCGCGCGTCCCGCGCCGTCCGGCGCCGCCCGCACCGGCACGGCCGCCACCGGGGCCGTTCCTCTCCGCTCCGCCGCCGCCGGGCCGGGCGGCGTGCGGCCGGGGGCCCTCCGGCCGGGGCCGGGGCACCCCCGGAGGGTCCTGCCGGACGGAGGCGATCCGGGCCAGCACCCGGTCCCGCATCTCCGGCGGCGGCTCCACCGACTCGGCCGAGCCGAGCCGGCCGGCGGTCGCGGACAGCTCCAGGACCTCCTGCTCGCAGGCCCCGCAGACCGCCAAGTGCCGCTCGAACCGGGCCCGTTCGTCCGCCGGCAGCGCGTGCAGGGCGTAGGCGCCGGTGAGGGTGTGCACATCGGAGCCGTCCCCGGCCCCGGGGCCGTCGTCCCGGCCGGGACCGCCGGACCCGCCGAATCCTCCGGGACCGGATGGGCCGTCGAACCCACCGGGGCCGGCAGGACCGCCGAACCCGCCCGGTCCGGCCGGTCCGCCGGGCAGCCCGCCGGGGCCGCCTCCGTCGGGGCCGTCGAACCAGCCGGTGCCGCCGCCCGGCCCGCCGTGTCCGGGCCTGCCGTGGTTCCCGCGCCCTCTGCGCCTGCTCACGCCGTCACCCCCAGGCAGTCGCGCAGCCGGATGAGCCCGTCGCGCAACCGTGTCTTCACGGTGCCCAGCGGGGCCCCCAGCAGTTCGGCGACCTCACGGTAGGTGAGGCCGCGGTAGTAGGCGAGCGTCACCGCGTGCCGCTGCAGCTCGGTCAGGCCGCGCAGGCAGCGCCGCACCTGCTCGCGCTCCAGCCGGGCCTCCACCTGCTCGGTCACCTCGTCGAACGCCGGGGTCCGGTCCAGCAGCGCCGCCCGGTGCTCCCGGTCGGAGCCGGCCTGCACCGACCGCACCCGGTCCACCGCGCGCCGGTGCGCGAGGGTCATCACCCAGGCCATGGCACTGCCCCGGTCCGGCCGGAAGCGGGCCGCGCCGCGCCATATCTCCACCAGCACCTCCTGGGTGACCTCCTCGGACTGCGCGGGGTCGCGCAGCACACGGCGCACCAGACCGTGCACCGGTCCGGCCACCATGTCGTACACCGCTCCGAACGCCTCCTGGTCGCCGCGCGCGACCCTGCCCAGCAGAGCCCCCAGATCGGGGCCGGGAGCCGATACCTCGCCCAAGAAGACGGCTTCTCTCACGCCGCGGCACCTCCGGCTCTCCGACGCCGGGACCCGGGTGGCGGCGGAGCGCCGTGCCCGGGCCGGCCGGTGCGGGCTGACCTCATGTCGTCCTCCAGGAAGCAGGGGGCGGCCGGCGGAAGAACCGGCCGTCGTGCCGTCGTGCACGGGGGACGGCCGGCCCCGAGGACCGGCCCACCCCGTATTCGGAGCCGTGCGCCGTACGGATGGGTCCGGGGGCGGGAGGCCTGCCGGAACGGCGGGATCGCGCGCCGCCCGGGCCGGCCCCCGGCGCCGCCCGGCCCGTCCGGGGAGCCGCCGAGGAGCCCCGGGCGGCCACCGGACATCCCGGACGGGGGCAGGGGTCTCATGACCCGGCACGAACACAGCACGCAGGACAGTACGCAGACGGACGGGGAAGCACTCGGTCCGGTGCCGAACAGAAGGCGGACGGGGAACGGAACCGCACTCCCCGGTCCTCGATCGGGCCGCGGAGCGGCCGCGCGGCCCGGGCGCGGGCGGCGCCCGCCGGGGGAGGGCGTGGCCGGGCGGCACCCGCTGTTCGGGTCGAAGAGGCGCCGGCGGGGCAGCCGCGGCGGTAGGACGTCCGGCCGGCGGGTAACCGCGTGGGCGTGATCCTTTCTGTTGAGCTTCTGCCGGAGTCATGGCTGCGCGATGCCGTCGGGCTGCTGGTCCGTCTCGTGGAGGCGGCCGGCGCCCTGATCATCTTCATCGGCGCCGTATGGGCCTTCGCCCGTTTCCTGACGGCTCTGGTCCGGGCCGGCGGGCGGGCCCGGGGGTTCAACAGGATCCGCCTGACCCTGGGCCGGTTCCTCGCGCTGGGGCTGGAGTTCCAGCTCGCCGGTGACGTGCTGCGCACGGCGGTGGCGCCCAGCTTCACCGAGATCGGGCAGCTCGCGGCGATCGCCGCCATCCGGACCGCGCTCAACTTCTTCCTCGCCCGGGAGATCGCCCATGAGCGCGCCGAACTCGAACGCGGGGACGACCCGCCCGTGGGCACGGAGAAGACCGGTCATCCGCGTGCCGCCGGGGAACCGGGGCGGTGAACTCCCTGCTGGAGACGGCCGCGCTGCTCGTCACCGCGGCCGGTCTGCTCTCCGCTCTCGCCACCCTCGCGGGCACCCGCCGGCCGCGTCTCGCCCTGCGGGTGCTGCTGGACTTCCTCACGGGCGCCGGCCTGCTGCGGCTGTCGCACGACCCCACCTGGGACGGCATCCTGCTGGTGGCCGCCCTGGTCGCGGTACGGAAGATCGCCGTGTTCGGCATGCTCCCCTCCGCGCTCCCGCCGCCGGCCGGGCGGGAGCGCGGAGCGCGGTCGGGTCCTGTCGGTCCTAACCGGTCAGCGCGGTGAACCCGTCGTGCCGGGCGAGCCGTTCGAGTTCGTCCAGGGCCGCCTCGGCGCGGGCCGCCGCGTCCGGGTCGCGTCCGGCGAGGCCGCTCGCGGCGAACTCGTCCTCGTCGAGGCGGAGGACGAGCCGGCCGTCGGCCGACCGCCACAGGTCGAGGTCGAGGTCCGCGACGACGAGGGTGCCGCCGTCCTCGTCCGTCACCCGCACGGGCCGCGTCACATCGCAGTACCAGCCCTTGAGGGTGCCGTCCGCCGCCCGGACCTCCTTGACGGCGTACCAGCGGTCGCGCCAGAAGTGCTCGGTGAACACGTCGCCGGGCTCGAACCGGACGAAGCCGAAGTCGCGCGCCGTGCCCCCCGCCCACGGCGCCCGCACCACGATCCGTGTCCCGTCGTCGCCGACCACGGCCGCCGGATAGCTCTTGTCCGGGCGGGGGGCCTTGACGAGCCGTACGGTGACCTCGGCGCCGGGCACCAGCCGTCCGCCGTCCGCGCCGTTCACCCCCGTGCCGTTCGACCCCGTGCCGTTGGATCCCGCGCCGTTCATGCCGTCCCCGCCGGGGTGAGGGCGTCCGGCTCCGCGCCGGGCTCGTCGAACTGGGTGCGGTACAGCTCCTCGTAGCGGCCGCCCCGGGCCAGCAGTTCCCCGTGGGTGCCGCGTTCGGCGATCCGCCCGTCCTCGACGACGAGGATCTCGTCCGCCGCCCGTACCGTCGACAGCCGGTGGGCGATCACCACGGCCGTCCGCCCGGACAGCGCCTCGCCGAGAGCCTCCTGCACCGCCGCCTCGGAGGTGGAGTCCAGATGCGCGGTGGCCTCGTCCAGGACGACCACCCGCTGCCGGGCCAGCAGCAGCCGGGCGATGGTCAGCCGCTGGCGCTCGCCGCCGGAGAGCCGGTAGCCGCGTTCGCCGACGATGGTGTCGAGGCCGTCGGGGAGTTCGGCGATCAGCCCGTCGAGCCGGGCCCGGCGCAGCACCTCCCACAGCTCCTCCTCCGTGGCCTCCGGGCGAGCCAGCAGCAGGTTGGCCCGCACCGACTCGTGGAAGAGGTGGCCGTCCTGGGTGACCAGGCCGACCGTCGCCCGCACCGACTCGGCCGTCAGCTCCCGGACGTCCGTGCCGGAGAGCCGGACCGCCCCGCTGTCCACGTCGTACAGCCGCGGCAGCAGTTGCGCGATGGTGGACTTGCCGGCGCCCGAGGAGCCGACGAGCGCGACCATGCGGCCGGGTTCGACGCGGAACGACACCTCGTGCAGCACCTCGGTGCCGCCCCGGGTGTCGAGCACGGCGACCTCCTCCAGGGAGGCCAGGGACACCTTGTCCGCCGGCGGGTAGCCGAAGGACACCCGGTCGAACTCCACGGACACCGGGCCCTCCGGTACGCGCACCGCGTCCGGCTTCTCCCCGATCAGCGGCTTCAGGTCCAGCACCTCGAAGACCCGCTCGAAGCTGACCATGGCGCTCATCACCTCGACCCGGGCCCCGGCCAGGGCGGTCAGCGGTGCGTAGAGCCGGGTGAGCAGCAGGGCCAGCGCGACGACGGCGCCCGGCTCCAGGCTGCCGCGCAGCGCGTAGAAGCCGCCGAGGCCGTAGACGAGGGCCAGGGCGAGGGCGGAGACCAGGGTCAGGGCGGTGATGAAGACCGTCTGCGTCATCGCGGTGCGGACGCCGATGTCGCGCACCCGCCGGGCGCGGGCGGCGAACTCGGCCGACTCCTCCGCGGGCCGCCCGAAGAGCTTCACGAGGGTCGCGCCGGGCGCGGAGAAGCGCTCCGTCATCTGGGTGGACATCTCGGAGTTGTAGCGCGCGGCCTCCCGCCGCAGCCGGGCCAGCCGGGCGCCCATCCGGCGCGCGGGCAGCACGAACACCGGCAGCAGGAGCAGCGCCAGCAGGGTGATCCGCCAGGAGAGGCTGACCATCACGACCAGGGTGAGCGCCAGCGTGACGAGGTTGCCGACGACCCCGGAGAGGGTGTCGCTGAACGCCCGCTGCGCGCCGATGACGTCGTTGTTGAGCCGGCTGACCAGGGCGCCGGTGCGGGTCCGGGTGAAGAAGGCGACGGGCATCCGCTGCACATGGTCGAAGACGGCGGTGCGCAGATCGAGGATGAGCCCCTCGCCGATGCCGGCGGAGAGCCGGCGGGCCAGCAGCCCGAGCCCGGCCTCGGCCACCGCGATGACGGCGATGAGCACGGCCAGCGAGGTGACGGTGGCCGCGGGTGCGCTCTTCACGATGGAGTCGACGACGCGCCCGGCGAGCACGGGGGTGGCGACGGCCAGGGCCGCCGTGACGACGCTCAGCAGCAGGAACCAGCTCAGCCGGGTGCGGTGGGGGCGGGCGAAGGCGCCGATGCGGCGGAGCGTCTCCCGCGAGAAGGGCCGCCCGTCGTCCTTGCGGGTGGCGTTCGCGGCATGGTGGAGCGAGGTCCACGCGGTGACTTCCATATCCATGGCCGCCACCGTAGGAGCTCAAGCGAACGTGAGGTCAACGCCTTTTTTACGGGGGCGGGCCGCCGCCGGCCGCGGACGCGGGGGTTCCGCCGGACGGCCGCCGCCCCGCGCCCCGGCGGGCCGGGGCGCGGGGGCGCGGGGGGCCGCCGGGCCGGGGATCAGCTGAAGTCGGCCGTGGCCGGGTCGGCGCCCAGACGCCGGGTGGAGTCCAGGGTGGCGAGCGCCGCCATGTCGTCCTCGCCCAGCTCGAACCCGAAGACGTCGAAGTTCTCCCTGATCCGGGCCGGGGTCGCGGACTTGGGGATCGCCACATTGCCGAGCTGCAGATGCCAGCGGAGCACGATCTGCGCGGGGGTGCGGTCGTGCCGCGCGGCGAGCCGGGCGATGACGGGATCGTCGAGCAGGCCCTTGCCCTGGCCGAGCGGGGACCACGCCTCGGTGGCGATGCCGTGCTCGGCGTGGAAGGCGCGGGAGCCGGCCTGCTGGAACCAGGGGTGCAGCTCGATCTGGTTGACGGCGGGCACGACGGACGTCTCGTCCAGCAGGCGGGTCAGATGCCCGGGCAGGAAGTTGGAGACGCCGATCGCCCGGGCGCGGCCGTCCTCCTTGATCTTCTCCAGGGCGCGGTAGGTCTCGACGTAGCGGTCGCGTTTCGGCAGCGGCCAGTGGATGAGGTACAGGTCCACGTAGTCCAGGCCGAGCTTCTCCAGCGAGGTGTCGAAGGCGCGCAGCGTGGCGTCGTAACCGTGGTCGCTGTTCCAGACCTTCGTGGTGACGAAGACGTCCTCGCGGGGGACGCCGGAGCGGGCGATGCCCGCGCCGGTGCCGGTCTCGTTGCCGTAGACGGCGGCGGTGTCGATGCTGCGGTAGCCCGCTTCCAGCGCGGCCGCCACGGCCGCGGCGGCCTCGTCGTCCGGGATCTGCCAGACGCCGAAGCCGAGTTGCGGCATGCGGGCACCGTTGTTGAGGGTGACTGTGGGGACGTGGCTCACAGGCGGTCGGTCCTTTGCGTCTCGTGCGGTCACTCGGAAGTCGTCGTGCGCGGTCACTCGGGAACCGCGGCACTCCCGCGGCTCCTGCCCCTGATCGGACGATCAATGACGGCCCGCGTATTCCGCGTTCCGGTAAGCGTATTCCGCGTGACACCGTTCCCGGGGGATGCCGGAGCCCGGCGGTTGCCTCCGTGGCCGGCGGTGCCGGCGGGGCCGCCCGTTCAGCCGCGGTACAGAGCCTCGACCTCGCCGGCGTACGCGGACTCGATGGCCTTGCGCTTGAGCTTCAGCGAGGGGGTGAGCAGCCCCTGCTCCTCGGAGAACTGGGCGGAGAGGATGCGGAAGGTGCGGATCGACTCGGCCTTGGACACCATGGTGTTGGCGGCTACGACCGCGCGGCGGATCTCCGTCTCCAGCTCCTTGTCCCGCACCAGCTCCGAGGCCTTGAGCCGCGGCTTGCCGCGCATCCGCAGCCAGTGGTCCACGGCCTCCGGGTCCAGGGTGACCAGCGCGGCGACATAGGGCCGGTCGTTGCCGACGACGATGCACTGGGCGACCAGCGGATGCAGCCGCACCCGCTCCTCCAGCGGGCCCGGGGAGACGCTCTTTCCGCTGGAGGTCACCAGGATCTCCTTCTTCCGCCCGGTGATGGTGAGATAGCCGTCCTCGTCGAGCGAGCCGAGGTCCCCGGTGGCCAGCCAGCCGTCGCGCAGGGTCTCGTGGGTGGCCTTGGGCTCGTTGAGGTAGCCGCCGAAGACGTTCCCGCCGCTCAGCCAGATCTCGCCGTCCTCCGCGATGTGCACCGAGGTGCCGGGGATGGGCAGGCCGACGGTGCCGTAGCGGGTGCGCTCCGGGGGGTTGGCGGTGGCGGCGGCGGTCGACTCGGTCAGTCCGTAGCCCTCGTAGACGGTGACGCCGGCGCCCGCGAAGAACAGTCCGAGCCGGCGTTCCATCGCCGAACCGCCCGACATGGCGTGCCGGATGCGGCCGCCCATGGCCGCGCGCAGCTTGCCGTAGACGAGCTTGTCGAAGAGCTGGTGCTGCATCCGCAGCCCGGGGCCGGGCCCGGAGCCGGCCCCGAAGGCCCGGTCCTCCAGCGCCTCGGCGTAGCGCACCGCCACCTCCACCGCCCGGTCGAAGGGCTTGACCCTGCCCTCGGCCTCCGCCTTCCGCCGGGCCGCGTGGAAGATCTTCTCGAAGACGTGCGGCACGGCGAGGACGAAGGTGGGCTGGAACACGGCCAGATCCGGGAGGAGTTCGCTCGCGGCGAGGTTCGGCTGGTGGCCGAGTTTGACGCCGTGGCGGACCGCCGCGACCTCCACCATCCGGCCGAAGACGTGGGAGATCGGCAGGAAGAGCAGGGTGGACGGCTCGTCACCGGGCCGGGAGTGGAAGACCGGCTCCCAGCGGGTGGCCATCGTGTCGGTCTCGAAGAGGAAGTTGGCGTGGGTCAGCACGCAGCCCTTGGGGCGGCCGGTGGTGCCCGAGGTGTAGATCACCGTGGCGGTCGAGTCAGGGGTCACGGCGCGCCGGTGGCGGTGCACCACATCGTCCTCGATGTGCGCCCCGGCGGCGGTGAGCTGCCCGACCGCGTCGGCGTTGAGCTGCCACAGCCGGCCCATCCGCGGCAGCCGGTCGATCACCGAGCCGACCGTCATGGCGTGGTCCTCGTGCTCGACGAGGCAGGCCGAGACGTCCGCGTCGTGGAGGATCCACAGGACCTGCTCGGCGGAGGAGGTCGGGTAGATCGGGATGGGCTGGGCGCCGATGCTCCACAGGGCGAAGTCGAAGAGGGTCCACTCGTAGCGGGTCCGGGACATGATGGCGACGCGGTCGGCGAAGCGGACGCCCTGGGCTATCAGTCCCTTGGCGAGCGCCATCACCTCGTCCCGGAACTCCGCCGCGGTCACGTCCCGCCACACGCCGTCCGACTTGCGGCCCAGGACGACCTTGTCCGGCTCCCGGGCGGCGCGGTCGAAGACGGCGTCGGCCAGGCCGCCGGCCCGGGGCGCCGCCGTGACAGCGGGGGTGGAGATGTCGCGCAACGCATCGCTCCTCGGAACTTCGCACAGCGCGGTGACGGTACCCGATGGATCCTGATCGGCGTGAGGTTCGCACCGCAACCGTAGAGTGCGGTAAATGTGCAGGTCAGGTGGGGAAATGGCGGAGCGGGGCGCTGACCTCGGCCGATACCTGACCGGGGAGTCAGTTCGCCTTTCACCGTCTCCACGCGATCCCCGCCGGACGGGCACCGGTGCTTCACGGGGCGCCGCCGCACGGGGAGTCCGCCCCGGCGGGGGCGCGGCGCTCCCGGCGGCGCTCCGTGCCCGGTCCGGAGCCGGCCCCGGCTTCTCACACCGTGACGCGCTCCGCGCCCGCGTAGACGTTCATCGACGCGCCGCGGAGGAAGCCGACGAGGGTCAGCCCGGCCTCATCGGCGAGGTCCACCGCGAGCGAGGACGGCGCGGAGACGGCCGCCAGGACCGGGATTCCGGCCATCACCGCCTTCTGCGCCAGCTCGAACGAGGCCCGCCCGGAGACCAGCAGCACGCACCGCGACAGCGGCAGCCGCCCGTCCTGCAGCGCCCGCCCCACCAGCTTGTCGACCGCGTTGTGCCGGCCGACGTCCTCCCGCAGGTCCAGCAACTCGCCCTCGGGCGAGAACAGTCCGGCCGCGTGCAGCCCGCCCGTCCGGTCGAACACCCGCTGGGCGGCGCGCAGCCGCTCCGGCAGCCCGGCCAGCACCCCGGGCGTGACGCGGACCGGCGGCTCGTCGGCGATCGCCCAGCGGGCCGTGGTACGCACGGCGTCGAGGCTGGCCTTGCCGCAGAGCCCGCAGGAGGAGGTCGTGTAGACGTTGCGCTCCAGGGTGATGGAGGGCACCGGCACCCCCGGGGCGAGCCGGACGTCCACCACGTTGTACGTGTTGCCCCCGTCGGCCGTGGCCCCGGCGCAGTAGGCGATGCCGGTCAGCTCCTCCGCCCGCCCCAGAACGCCCTCGCTCACCAGGAACCCGGCGGCGAGCGCGAAGTCGTCACCGGGGGTGCGCATGGTGATCGCGAGCGGCTTGCCGCCCAGCCGGATCTCCAGGGGCTCCTCCGCGACGAGCGTGTCCGGACGCGTGCTCACCGCGCCGTCCCGGATCCGTACGACCCGCCGCCGCTCGGTGACCCGGCCCATGTGCTGTCTCCCGCCTGCGTGTCCGTCCCGACGGCCACCGTATGCCCCGGATCGGCGGCGCCGCGCACGGGACGGGACGGCTGATCCCCGCCGCGGCCGGTTCCGGGGGCGTCAGTCCCGGTCCACCAGGTCGCCCGGATCGGTGTTGGCCCCGCACAGCACCACGACGACGTTCTCCCCGGGGGAGGGCCGGTACCCGTACGGCTCGCCGGCCGTCAGGGCCGCGAGGGCGCTCGCGGCGCCGGTCTCCACCACCAGCCGCCGGTCCTCCCACAGCGCCCGGCGGGCCCGGACGATCTCCGCGTCCGGCACCAGCACCGACCGCGCGTCGCCGCCGAGCGCCGCCGACAGCGCCATCTCGGAGGTGCGGGGGGCGCCCAGGGAGTCGGCGGCGACCGAGTCCACGGTGACGTCCACGATCCGGCCCGCCTCCACGGCGGCGTTGAGCGCCCGGCAGTGCTCGGGTTCGACGGCGACGGTCCGCAGGCCGTGCCGGCCGGCGGCGGTGGCCACTCCGGCGAAGAGCCCGCCGCCGCCGACGGCGACCACGACGGTGTCCGCCTCGGGAACCCGCTGCCGGATCTCCTCCGCCAGCGTCCCCGCCCCGGCCGCGATCAGCGGATGGTCGTAGGCGTGGGAGCGCAGCGCGCCGCTGGAGGCCGCGAACTCCTCGCAGGCGGCGAGCGCCTCCGCGTAGGAAGAGCCGGTCAGCCGCACCTCGGCGCCGTAACCGCGCAGCCGTTCGACCTTGACCTCCGGGGCGGTGGCCGGGAGGAAGACCGTCGCCCGCGCCCCGCACCGCCGGGCGGCCCAGGCACAGGCCAGCCCGGCGTTGCCACCGGAGGCGATGGTCACCCCGGCGGCCGGGAGGGTCCCGGCGTCGCGGTGGGCGGCGACGAAGTTCCAGGCGCCGCGCGCCTTGTAGGAACCGGTGTGCTGCAGCTGCTCCAGCGCCAGCCACAGCCGGTACGGCTCCGGCCCCTCCTGCTCCGGGCCCGTTCCGCCGCGGGCGGTGAGGACGCCGCCCGGCTCGACGGGGACCACGCTCACCGGCCGGACGTGCCCGGCGGTCCGGCCGGCGGCCGCTTTCACCTCGGCGGGGTCGAGACGCTGCAACGGGCTGCTCCCTGCTGTGACTGGTGTGACTGCTGTGACGGCGGACGGGACGGCCGGGACGGCCGGGACGGGACGGCCACCCGGAGTGGACACCGCCCATTCTGCGGAGGGCGGCCCCCTCGGCACAGCGGATTCCCGGGCCGTGACGGGTGAGCACCGTCACCCCCGTCACCGCCGCCCGCCTCCGGCGGGCCCCGCCTCCGGATGCGGGGCGGAGACGCCTCTGCCTAGCCTGAAGGAGGCGCGGCCCATCCCGCCGGCGGCCCGCCGGCCCGGGCGCCGCGCCGCCGCGCAACGCGGCTCATGTCCTGGAGGCAGTCATGAACCAGGCTTCACACACCACGGCGAGTGCTCACCGGTCCTCGACCCGCAGCACCACGGGACCCGGCGGGACCGCCGTCTTCGCGGGCGCCGTCCTGCTGATCGCCGGGGTCCTCGGCGTCCTGCAGGGGATCGCCGCCATCGCCAACGACGACGTCTTCGCCGAGGTCGGCGACTACGTCTTCGAAGTCGACCTGACCGGCTGGGGCTGGCTCCACCTGGTGCTCGGCGCCCTGGTCGCGTTCACCGGTTACGGCGTCGTGCAGGGAGCGTCCTGGGCGCGCTATACCGCCATCGTGCTGGTCGCGCTCCATCTGGTCGCCAACTTCCTCTGGCTGCCGTACTACCCGGTCTGGGCGATCGTCATGATCGGGATCGACCTGGTCGTCCTGTGGGCGCTGAGCGTCTGGACGCCGGAGGGCCGGCTCGCACCCTGAGACTCGCACCTGCGACTCACACCCGAGACTCGCACCCCGAGAAGGGGCGCCGCGACCGCCGGGTCACACCCCGGGAACGGTGGCGCCGTCCGGGGCGTCGTCGGAGGGCACGCCCTGTTCCGCCCAGATGATCTTGCCCTCCGCCGTGTAGCGGGTGCCCCACCGCCGGGCGAGCTGCGCGACGATCAGCAGGCCCCGGCCGCCCTCGTCCGTGGTCCGCGCGTGGCGCAGCCGGGGCGAGGTGCTGCTGGTGTCGGACACCTCGCAGATCAGTGCCCGCTCCCGGATCAGGCGCAGCGTGATCGGCCCGGCCCCGTGACGGATGGCGTTGGTGACCAGCTCGCTGACGATGAGTTCCGTGGTGAAGAGCAGCTCGTCCATGTCCCACTCCGACAGCTGCCGGGTGACGAAGGCGCGGGCCTCGGAGACGACGGCCGGATCCCCCGGCAGTTCGAGGGAGGCGACCCGGGTGGAGTCCAGGACCCGGGTCCGGGCGAGGAGCAGGGCGGCGTCGTCGGAGGGCGGGCCGGCCAGCAGGGCCTCCATCACCTGGTCGCCCGTCTCCTCCAGGCCCGGGCGGGGGGCGGCGAGGACCCGGCTCAGCCGGGACAGCCCGACGTCGAGGTCCAGGTCGTACGCCTGGATGAGGCCGTCGGTGTAGAGGGCGAGAAGGCTGCCCTCCTCCAGCGTGAAGTCGGCGGACTCGAACGGCAGGGCCCCCAGGCCCAGCGGCGGCCCGGCGGGCAGCTCCAGCACCTCGACGGAGCCGTCGGGGCGGACGACCACGGGCGGGAGGTGACCGGCCCGGGCCAGCGTGCACAGCCCGCTGACCGGGTCGTACACGGCGTAGAGGCAGGTGGCGCCGAGGAACGTGGCGGCCACGCTCTCGTTCGCCGCGGCCGACGGCCCCTCCTCGCGGTCCGGGTCCGGCCCCATGAGGTCGATGACCAGGTCGTCCAGATGGGCGAGGAGTTCGTCCGGGGGGTAGTCCAGGTTGGCGAGCGTGCGGACGGCCGTGCGGAGCCGCCCCATCGTGGTGGCGGCGTTGATGCCGTGGCCGACCACGTCCCCGACGGTCAGCGCGACCCGCGCCCCGGAGAGCGGGATCACGTCGAACCAGTCGCCGCCGACGCCGCTCGGCGCGTCGGCCGGGAGGTACCAGGAGGCCACCTCCAGGGCGGAACCCCCGGTCAGGCCGTGCGGCAGCAGGGAGCGCTGCATGGTCTGGGCCGCGGTGCGCTCGCGGGCGTAGCGGCGGGCGTTGTCGATGCTCACGGCGGCACGGGAGACCAGCTCCTCGGCGAGGCGGACGTCGTCCTCCTCGAAGGCGCCCAGGCGCCGGGAGCGGAGGAAGACGGCCGCGCCCAGGAAGACTCCGCGGGCCCGCATCGGCACCGCCATCACCGCGTGGAACCCGGGCGCGCCGGCGAAGGCCTCCAGGGCCGGATCGTCCGTCACCCAGGACTGCCCGGTGAGACCGGGACCCGTCTCCAGCAGGGTCTCGCCCCGGAGCAGGCAGCGTGCCGCCGGGGAGCCGGGCACGGTGCGGGCCGGCTGCCCGGCGGCCGGTCCGGCCTCCCCGCCGGGGGCCGCCGGCTCGGCCGCCGGCTTCTGTCCCGCCCGCCGCAGGGCGGGGGTGGTGGCGAGCGGGCCGGCGGCGGGCTCCTCGCCCCGCACCACCGAGTCCAGCAGCTCGACGGCGGCGAAGTCGGCGAGGGAGGGGACGGTGTCGTCGGCCAGTTCCTGCGCGGTCAGCATCACGTCCAGGGTGCTGCCGATCCGGGCGCTGGCGTCGTTCAGCAGGGCCAGGCGCTGCCGGGCCTTCCAGCGGTCCGTGACGTCGAGGACCATGTACCAGATCCCGACGCGCTGCCCGTGGCGGTCCTCCATCCCGAAGATGGAGACCGAGTACGCCCGGTCCTGGTGCGGGTCCGTGAAACCGGGGCCGCCGAACTCGTAGTCCAGCACCGGCTCGCCGGTGTCCAGCACGGACCGCATGCGCTCCTCCAGCGCTTCCGCCTGCCGGCGCGGGAGGATGTCCGTCACCCGCCGTCCCAGCCGCTGCTCCAGCGGGGCCATGCGTTCCAGCACCTTGTTCACCCAGACGTACCGCAGATCGCTGTCGACCATGGCCATGCCGATCGGCGCCTGGCCGAGGGACGGCTCCAGCATCAGCTGGTTCACCCCGCCTCCCGGCAGCCGCCAGAAGGCGCGCTGCGGGGGGCGGCCGGCCCAGCGGCCGAAGAGCAGGGTGGCGGCGGTGGCGGCCAGCACGCCCGGGACCATCTCGTAGATCCCGGACTCCAGCGGCCCGAGGAGCGGATTGATCCGCTCCCAGAAGAGGACGACACCCGCGCCCGTCACGATGCCGGCCATGGCCCCGGCCCAGGTCATGCGCGGCCAGTGGAGCGAGAGGAGGACGACGGGGCCGAAGGAGGCGCCGAAGCCCGCCCAGGCGTGGGCCACGATGTCCAGCACGCCGCCGCCCTCCAGCGCGATGACGGTGGCGGTCAGCGTCACCACCACCACGGCGAGGCGGCCGGCCCACACCAGGACCCGGTCCGAGGCGTGGCGGCTGAGGAACGCGTGGTAGACGTCCTCGGTGAGGGCGACCGAGGACACCAGCAGCTGGCTGTCCGCGGTCGACAGGATCGCGGCCAGGACGGCGATCAGCATGAAGCCCGCGATCCACGGGGTGAGCAGGGTCTCCGACAGGGCGATGAACACGGTCTCGGGGTTGGCGAGCGGCTCGTCGAGCAGGGCGATGCCCGCCAGGCCGGTGAGCGACGCGCCGGTGAGCACGACGAGCACCCAGAACGTGCCGATGCGCCGGGCCGCCG
Organism: Streptomyces sp. S07_1.15; assembly: GCF_020739505.1. Lineage (NCBI taxonomy): Bacteria > Bacillati > Actinomycetota > Actinomycetes > Kitasatosporales > Streptomycetaceae > Streptomyces > Streptomyces sp. S07_1.15. The sequence goes on along the minus strand of NZ_JAJBZK010000001.1, from coordinate 1,296,268 downwards.
GGACGGCGCGGATGCTGCGGATGCCCATGAAGCGGGCGAGGATGTGCGGCTGGCCGAAGTAGCCGAGGCCCCAGGCGAGCAGGGAGACGACCGCGACGGCACCGAGCGGCCGGCCCGCGGACCACTCGCCGCCGGAGTAGTCGGCCTGGGAGCCCATCTCCAGGAGGGAGCCCGTCTCGCGGCCGAGTTCCTCGCTCAGCGTCCCGAACCCGCCGAGCATCACGAGGCCGGTCACCGGCAGGACGACCAGGGCCAGGAACATCAGCGTGCCCTGCACCACGTGCGTCAGGCTCACCGCGAGGAAGCCGCCCAGACACGAGTAGACGACGATCACCAGCGCGGTCAGGACGACCCCGAGCCCGAAGGCGGCATCGAAGACCTGCTCGAAGAGGAGCCCCCCGGCGACCAGTCCGCCGGCCACGTAGAGGGTGAAGAACACGATGGTGACGGCGGCCGTGACGATCCGGAGCAGCCGGGTGCGGTCCTCGAAGCGTTCCTCCAGATAGGCCGACAGACTCACGGCGTTGCCGGCGCGCTCGGTGTAGGTCCGCAGCCGCGGCGCGACGAACAGCCAGTTGAGGTAGGTGCCGACCGCCAGGCCGACGGCGATCCAGGTGGCGCCGATCCCGGCCGCGTACACGGCTCCGGGCAGGGCCAGGAAGAGCCAGCCGGACATGTCGCTGGCCCCGGCGGACAGGGCGGCGACCAGCGGCGGGAGGCGGCGGCCGCCCAGGGCGAAGTCGGCGAAGGTGCGGATGCGGGGGTAGGCCCAGACACCCACGCCGATCACGGCGACCAGATAGACCGCGAACACGGTCACGACCGGTGCGCTCGGATTGAACATGTCCTCACCTGCGAGGCCGGGTGGGCTTGGGCGCGTCCCCGGGAGCGGTGCCGCGGCCCGCGGGGAGAACCAAGGGATGAGCGCAGATTAGCGCACTTCTACCGCTTTAATTATCTTTCTACCGGTATACGGCCGTGCGGCGTGGGGTGGGCGGCGCTCCGTCCGGGTGGACGGCCGGGCCGGACGGCTGCTCCGTGCGGGTGGCGGCGGGCGGTGGCGGGTGGAGCCGGGCGAGGGCCCCGAAGGGGGCGCGGACGGGGCCGTGGCGGTGATGTGGCGGTGATGTGGCGGTCCTGCCGGGAGGGGGCGGGGGATTGGCCGTTCCCTCAACCAACGGCTGTGGATGGCGCGTTGAGGGGCGTATGCTTATTGACCCGATGTCAATCGGCAGGGCGTAATACCACAAAATCCCGCATTCGGCCTGCTGGTCGCTCTCATCCCTTTCCAGGGACGTCACTTCCGCCGTTTACTGTGTGCCGAACCACTCCGGCAGCCATGGGCTCGACCCGCCGTGGGCAACGGCCGGTGGTGGACCGGCGGCATGGGGGCGCAGTTGGCTGGAAACGAGATGTCCGTGTTCGGGGTCTCTCCTCTGGAGGAGGAGATCTACCGGCATTTCCTGCGGAACCCGGGGACCTCCCCGGACGACATCCACCTCCTGCTCCACACCGAGCGCGAACGCGTCCGGTGCTCCCTCGACCGGCTGCGCGGACTCGGGCTGCTCCACCCCATGGGGGACGACAAGCTGATCAACCCGGCGGACCCCGAGATCGCTCTGGCCCGGCTGACGGACATCCGGCTGCGGGCACTCCACCAGGAGCTGCGTCAGGTCACCCAGTCACGCCACGTCGTCGACGGTCTACGCGCGGAGCAGGGACCCCGGGCCCAGGCCGGCACGGGCATCGAGCAGTTGGAGGGGCTGGAACAGATCCGGGACCGGATCGACGACCTGGCCTTCTTCGCCCGCGACGAGATCTTGTCCGTGGAACCGTACACCCGGCTGTCGCCGGAGAACATCGCCCGCTCCCGCCCGCTCGACCACCGCTGTCTGCGCCGCGGCGTCGAGATCCGCAGCGTGGTCCTGCGCCGTGCCCTGGACGACACCCCGACCGCGGACTATCTGCGGGAACTGGTCGCCCACGGGGCCAGGATCCGCGTGGCCCGCGACATCACCGAACGCATGCTCGTCTACGACCGGCGGGCCGCCCTGGTGCCGCTGGACCCGGCCAACACGGCGCGGGGCGCGCTGCTCGCCCGCAAGAGCGGGCTCGTCGCCAACATCGTCGCCCTCTTCGAGAAGATCTGGCAGCAGGCCGAGGAGTTCACCGGCCCGGGGGAGGAGGGCGGCGAGGAGACCGGGGAAGCGCTCCCCGACTTCGAGCGCCGGGTGCTGGTGTCGATGTGCTCCGTCGGGAAGGACGAGGCGGGGGCCCGGGAGCTGGGCGTCTCGGTCCGCACCTACCGGCGGTACGTCGCCGATCTGCTGCAGACGCTCGGCGCGGCCAGCCGGGCGCAGGCGGCGCTGCTGGCCCGCGAGCGCGGCTGGATCTGACCGGCCCCGCCGGGTCGCCGCGCCCGGGTGCCGGGCCGCCACCGGATGCGCGGGCCGCCGCGGGCCGCGGGTGCCGGCCGCTCCGCACCGCCGGCTCAGTTCTCCTCCGCCCGGCCGTCCTCAGCCCGGCCGTCCAGCGCCCAGCCGTCCAGCGCCCGGTCGGCCAGGACCCGCCGTACGGCGCCGTGCGCCGCGGCACGGTCGGCGTCCGTGCCGTCCAGTTCCATCCGGAGCCGGATGGTGTCCTGCGCCGGCTCCGCCGTGCAGACCCGGTCCGCCGGGAGCAGGCCCAGAAGGCGCACCACCGTCGTCGCCGCCGCGGCCCCCCGGCCTTTCCGGCGGACGGTGACGAGCAGATGGTCCCGGCCGGGGGTGTCGTCGTCCGTCAACGCGCTTCCTCCTCGGCGGCGGGCAGGATGTGCAGGGCGGCGCCGGCCATCGCCGTGATGCCGGCCGGCAGGGCCGTCCGGACGTCCGGGGCGAAGTCCGGCGCGTGGTTGGCCGGGGGCGGCACGGCGCCCTCGCGCGCGGCCCGCCACTGCCGGGCACCGGTCACTCCCAGCATCCAGTACACCGTGCGGATCCCGGCGTCGGCGGCGCCGTAGCGCGGGAAGTCCTCGGTGGCGGTGGCGGGCGGCCAGTCGGTCACCCGGTGCGGCCCGAACAGCCCCTCGTGCACCCGGCGCACGGCGGCCGCGGTGTCCGGATCGGGCAGCAGAGCCGGGGACCGCGAGACGAGGGTGAACTCCGGCTCGTCCGGGCAGCCGGAGGCCGCGCACTCGGCCCGCACGATCCGCTCCACGGCGGCCGTCACGCGGTCCAGCGCGGCATCGCTGAACGCCCGTACGGACAGGCTCAGTTCGGCCCGGTCCGGGATGACGTTGCCGCGTTCGCCCGCGTGCAGCGAACCGACCGTCAGCACCACCTGCTCCGAGGGGGCGGTCTCGCGCGCCACGACGGACTGGAGCCGCAGCACGGTGGCGGCGGCCGTCAGCACCGGGTCGACGGCGAGCTGGGGCGCGCCCGCGTGGCCGCCCCGCCCGTGGATCACCACGTCCAGTGCCGCGCTGCCCGCCATCAGCGGGCCGCCCCGGCCGTGGGCCACGGTGCCGGCCGGCAGCGGGGCCGCGTGCTGGGCGAGGACCGCGTCCGGGGTGCCGAAGCGCTCGTACAGACCGTCCGCCAGCATCGCCCGTGCCCCCTCCAGGGTCTCCTCGGCGGGCTGGCCGACGACCAGGACGGTGCCGCGCCAGGTCTCCCGGGACCGCGCCAGCAGCGCCAGCGCCCCGGACGCGGCGGCCAGATGGAGGTCGTGCCCGCAGGCGTGCATCACGCCCGCGGCGGTACTGGCGTACGGCAGACCGGTGCGCTCGGTGACCGGGAGGGCGTCGAGCTCGGCGCGCAGCAGGACCACCGGCCCGGGGCCGTTGGCCAGCACCCCGACCACACCGTGCCCGCCCACACCGCGGGTGACCGCGGCGCCGTGCCGCTCCAGCGCGGCGGCGAACCGGCCGGCGGTGCGCACCTCGGCACCGGAGAGCTCGGGATGGGCGTGCAGATCGACGTACAGCTCGACGGCGGGACGCAGGATGCCGAGCGGCACCCCCTGCGGCCCGGCGGGCGGCGCTGCGGCCGGCGACGCGGCCTGCTGCCCGGCCCGCGGCCCGGCTTGCGGTCCGTTCTCCGGTACGGCCCGCGCTGTCCCGGTCAATGGATCACCTCTCCCCTCGCCCTCGTTGCCGCCGGCCTTCCGCTTCCCCCGGCGGCCGCCGGCCGGACGGCCGCGACGGTGCCGGTCCCGGGCAGGCCCCCGGCCCGTCCCCCCGGTGTGCGCGGACCCCCCGCCTCCGGACGAGCCCCGTCTGTCCATCCAGCGGACGGCACGCCCCGGGCGTCACCGTTGCCCCGGACGGCGCCGTTCTCCCGTGCGTCCCGGTGTGCGGTGCCTGCTCTCCGTTCCGTGCGTCCCGGACCACCGGTGCCCCGGTGCCCCGGTGTCCCCGGCGCCGCGGTGGCCGCCGGGCCCCGGGTTCTCGCGCGTTCCCCGTCATCCGCCGGCCGAACGGAATCCCGGACGCCCGGACTTCCGGATTCCGCGGCCTCCGGGCCCGCGGGCCGCCCGCCGCCCGCCAGTGTGCGGTTCCGCCGCGTCAGGTGCTCCACCCCCCGCTCTCACGGGGTGTCAGCGATCTGACAGCGGAAGCCGGGCCGATCCGACAGCGGCCCGCGCTCCAATGGGACCAGCGCACGGGAGCGCCGCCGGATCCGCCGGCGGGCCCCGGCAGGCCAAGGGAGAACCACATGGACGCCAAGACCGAGCTCGCCACCCTCGCCAACGACATCCTGGAGCTGGAGTCGGAGACCTTCGAGATCTCCGACTACTCGGACGCCGTCGAGGTCGTGCTCGCGGGTTCGACGTCTTCCTCCTCGACGTCCACCTGCTCCAGCACCACCTCCACCACCTCCTGCAGCGCCTGATCCACGGCGCCCCGGGCCCGGCAGCCCCCTCCGGAGCGGGATCTCCCGTACCGGAGGGGGCTGCCGGATGCCGCCGGGCGCCGCACCGGCGCGCCTGTTCACCGGACGGCGCTCACGGGAACGGGTGCGGCACGGCCCTGATCTCCGCCTCGCCCAGGTCGGTGTCCCGCCGTCCCGCCGCCCTGAGGCCGGTGCGCAGCCGCGGCATCAGCAGCGCGCGCTGCCGGCTCCAGCCGAAGTCCAGCGGCAGCAGCCCGGGCACGATGGTGCCGACCGTGTGCAGGCCCATGGCGCGCTGCTCCGGCGTCGTCTGGTCCACGGCGATGACGTCGTGCCCGGTGCGCACCAACTCGTCGCGGAGCAGCCGCAGGTCGTCCAGCAGATCGCCGGTGCGCGGTCTCCGTTCCCGCCAGCCGGGGAACGCCTCGCCGAGCGGCACGACGGCCTCGGGCTCCAGATACTCCCGGGCGTGCCCGGCCATCTCCGGCAGCCCGTAGAGCTGGGCGTGGTCCTTCAGGTGCAGCACCTTGCCGTAGTCCCGCGCCATGGCCTCCAGTTCGGCGCGCCGCTCGGCGACCTGGTACGGCAGGTGCGGGATGTACGTCAGCACCTCCGACAGCGCGGCGTCGACGGTGCCCTCCGGGCCGAACCCCGCTGCGGCGCTGAAGGAGAGCGTGCCGAGGCCGCCGTCGCGGCGCACCGCCAGGGCGGTCACCACGGGCACCGCGGTGTCCATCCGGGTGTCGAACGCCCGGACGTCGTAGCCGTGCAGCGCGGCCCGGTCGAGCAGGGTGCGGGTGGCGCCGCCCCGGCAGGAGCCGAGGTCGATCTCGGTCAGCCGGGCCCGTCCGTACCAGGCGAGCAGGAAGGCGTCCCGCTCGACGAGCTCCAGCAGCCCGAAGAGGATCGCCTCCTCCGGAGTGCCGCCGGTGGCACAGCCGTTGGAGCACTCGAACACAAAGTTGTCGGCGTCCACGCCCGCGCTGTAGTGCGCGAGCCGGGCCGGTACCAGGACGGGCCGGTCGTCGCGGAGCGAGTGGCCCCACACCCAGGGGATGTCCCGGTCGGGGTCGAACGGGCTGACGAGATGGTCCCGTTCGTAGGTCTCCGGCGCGTAGAAGCCGCACGCGGCCGGGTCCAGGACCGGCTCCCCGCGCGCCAGGAGCCGGTGGTACGAGGCGGTGACGGGCGAGGTGCCGCGCCGCCGGTGCGTCCCCGCGTACCGCTCCAGGCCCTCCAGGAACGCCAGCCGGCGGCTGGTGCCGTAGGCGTCGGCCTGCCCGCTCCAGGTGACGTCGTTGAGCCCGGCGTAGCCGCGCACGAAGTGGGTGCCGGCCACCGGCGCGGTCGTGGTGGAGACCGGGTTGATCCAGGTGTCCGAACCCAGCGCGCCGCACACGGGGTTGGCGAGCGCGGACTCCGGCAGCGGATACGCGTCCAGGGACCGCGAGCGGTAGCCGTCCGGGTCCGGCTTGGGCACCGGCCCGAGGACCATCCGGGCGTCCTCCGCGGTGTCGGGCCGCAGCGGCACGCAGGCCGGGCAGAGCGGTTCCGGCAGCAGCGGGAAGGTCGCGGTGGCGAGCGTGCCCAGATCGACCCGGGTCACCTGCGGCAGCACGCGGTCGGCCGGCACCGCCGACGGGGCTGCGCGCCCGCCGGGCATGACGGCCCGGTAGACGGACCACACCGCGTCGAGGGCGTAGCCGGTGAGGACGGGCCAGCCGGTGGCGCCGTGCGGTGCGTGGCCCAGTTCGAGCGCCTCGCGTTCGGAGCGGCTGCGCAGCCGCTGCCAGCGCATGGCCAGGCACTGCCCGCAGGCGGCCGTCCCCTCGCCGCCCCAGGGGCCGATCAGCGCGGCCCGCGCGGTGAGCTGCACGGTGGCGCGGGGGCGCAGCAGGCCGTACGGGTCCGGCCGGCCGAAGCCGAGGGTGTCGGCGGCGCCGAGCGGCACCACCAGCGGCGCGGGCAGCGGCCGCCCGGCCCCGGCGGCTCCCGCGGGGGCCCGCTGCTCGCGCGCGGCGCGCGCCGCGCGCGCGTGCCGCTCATCGTGTTCGTACCGCTCGTCGCGCTCGTAGCGTTCGGTGAGTGCGCGCTGCAGCAGGTCCCGGCCCGTCTCCAGGGGCGCCGCCGGGACATCCGGCGCCGGGGGTGCGGTCGTCGTCATGTGCGGTCGCTCCAGCGGAAGGTCTTCAGGGCCACGGCGCCGAAGACAAGGGCGAATCCGGCGAGTACAGCGCAGGCGGTGACGATGTCCCCGGCGGGCCCGGAGCCGGTGAGCGCGGCGGACACCCCGTCGTTGAGGTAGCGCAGCGGCAGCACCAGCGACAGCGAGCGCATCCACTCCGGCATGGCGTCCAGCGGGAAGAAGGAACCGGAGAGGAAGGCCATCGGGATCATCAGGCAGTTGGCCACGGCGGCGACCGCCTCCGGCGTCCGGGCGTACGAGCCGACGATCACGCCGATCGCCAGGAACGCCGTGATCCCGAGCACCAGGACGGGCAGCGCGAGCGGCCAGCCGCCGGCCAGGCTCAGCCCGAAGGACGGCAGCAGCGCCACCGCGACGAACAGCACCGCCTGCACGATGCCGATGCCGATGGCCAGCACGTAGCGGGAACCCAGTACGGCCGGCAGCCGGGCCGGCGTCATCCGGATCAGCCGCAGGATGTCGTCGCGGCGCCACTGCATCAGCACGAAGCCGACCCCGAAGACGGCGGCGTTGGCGACGCCCCAGGACAGCACGCCCGGGGCGATGTAGTTGATGTACGGCTTGCCGCTCTCCTCCACGGACTTGCCGTGGAAGATCAGCCCGAAGACGACGAGGAAGAGCAGCGGGAAGGCGAAGGTGAAGAACAGGGTGGTCTTGTCGCGGACGTAGGCCCGGTAGCCCGCCCTGCTCAGTGCGGCGTAGGCGCTCATGTGGAAGGTGTTCTCCGTATCCGGTGCGGTGCCAGGCGTGCGCCGCCGGGCGGGCGGTGCGGTCTCACGGCCGCGGTGTTCGCGGCTTCGGTGTTCACGGCCGCGGGGTGCCGGTGCCGGTCAGTTCGAGGTAGACGTCCTCCAGGCTCGCGGTGCGCGTCTGCACCCCCTGGAGCCCGGCGAGTTCGGCGATCGCGGCCAGCACGGGACCGGAGTCCAGCGTCTCCAGCACCAGGCCGTCCCCCTCCTCGCCGACCCGGTCGACGCCGGGGATGGCCCGCGCCGCCTCCGGGGTCAGCCGGCCCGCCGGGACCACCAGGCGGGTGACGGGGCTGCCCGCGGCGATGAGGCGGCCGGGGGAGTCCAGGGCGCTGATCCGCCCCTTGACGACGATCGCCACCCGGTCGCACAGCGCCTCCGCCTCGTCGAGGTGGTGGGTGGTGTAGACGATGGTGCGCCCGGCGCTCTTGAGGTCGCGCAGCACCTGCCACAGGTCGCGGCGCGCCTGCGGGTCGAGGGCGGCGGTCGGCTCGTCCAGGAAGATCAGTTCGGGGTCGTGGACGAGGGCGGAGGCGATGGCCAGCCGCTGCCGCCGGCCGCCGGAGAGGTCGTCGACGCGCGTGCCGCCGTCGTCGGTCAGCCCGACGGTGGCCAGGGCGCGTTCGGCGGCGTCCGGGCCGGCGCCGTAGAGGGCGGCCATGGTCTCCAGGTGTTCACGGGCCGTCAGCCGGACGAAGAACGCCGAGGTCTGCGTCTGCACGCCCAGCTTGGGCAGCAGCGCCGTGTTGCGCGGCCAGGGGTGCTCGCCGAGGACGGTGACGGTGCCGGAGTCCGCCCGCCGCTGCCCCTCCATGATCTCGATGAGAGTGGTCTTGCCCGCGCCGTTGGGCCCGAGCAGCCCGAAGAACTCCCCGCGTGCCACGGTCAGCGAGATGCCGTCGACGGCCCGGGTGGCGCCGTACGACTTGTGCACCTCGTCGAGGACGACGGCCGGGCCGTCCGGGGAGGGAATGGGGGGCATGGGGTGCTCCTTGGTAGCGGGTGGTGCCGGCGCGGACGCCGCGGAATACGCGGCGGACGGCGCGGGGGTCGGGGGGCGGCTGCGGCTCACCGGGCGCTCACGGTGCCGTCAGCAGGAAGTGGACGAGGACGGCGAGGGCCGCGGCGAGCGCCGCCAGGACGAGCGGCGCGCCCAGGCCGTAGAGAAGATAGGCGGTTCTGGCCCGGCGCGGATAGGCCGCCGCGGCCGGGTCCCGGCGCACGGCGAGCCGCAGGTACTCCTTGCTGGAGGCGGCCAGCCCGGTGGCGCCCAGCAGCTGGCTCGCGATCTTGTAGCCGTCGAGGGGCGGGAGGGGGATCAGCATGGCCAGCGCCTGGACGCTGCCCAGGAACAGCAGCCCCGCGAGCGCGTCCCCGGTGGCGTCGTCCACCGGGGCCAGCATCCACACCGCCCAGAAGGGCAGCAGGAACAGCAGGTTCATCACCGCGCCGGCCGCGGCGGTGGCGATCCGGGCCGCCCGGGTGCCCAGATGGAGGTAGTCGTCCACCGTGCAGTACATGATCACCACGGGGAGCCGCCAGCGCAGCCCGATCTCGGAGACCCGGCCGCCGTAGTGGCGCGCGACCACGCCGTGGGCCAGCTCGTGCAGGGCGGTGCTCAGCCACAGCAGAGTGCCCGCGGCCGTCAGCAGCACCGGGTGGAGGAACAACGCCCGCGCGCCGAGCACCAGTTCGCCGAGACGGGTGGCGAGGACGGCCTCCATGACGACGGCCAGGCACAGCAGCGGCACCATCCACGGCGGCGACAGCAGAAAGCCCACGGCGCGGTGCAGGCGGCCGGTGGTGGCGTCCGCGTCGGCGACGAGCCGGATGCTGCCGCTCAGCAGCTTCCGCTCCGGGGGCGCCTGCGGGCCGGCTGCCCGCTGCGCATCCGGGCCCGCCTCCGGGCCGGGCCCGGGGCCGGGCCGCGCCCCCGGGCCGCCGCCGGAGCCGGCGGGCGCCCCGGCCAGCAGCCCCCGGGTGCCCAGCATGCCCAGCAGCTGCTGCCAGTTGGCGTCGGCCAGCCGGCGCCCGTACCGGGCCGCGTACTCCGCGCCCAGCTCCTCCAGGCTGCGCGAGCCGTCCATCCGGGAGATCAGGAAGTGCTCCTTCTCCCCGACCTTGAAGGACAGGCCGCTCTCGGTGTTCTTGATCAGATGGACGGTCGCCGGCCCGTGCAGCAGGGCGCCGCCCACCAGCACTCCGGCCCGCAGCTCGGGCCGGTAGCGGCGCGGGACGGCCGCCGGGGCGGTCATGCCCCGGCCTCCGCCGTTCCGGGACGGGACTCGCGCAGGCAGCGGCCCAGGACGTGCGAGAGGTACGCCTCGTCCCGGATGGTCACGTGCAGACGGTTGTTGGTCATGTGCATATACGGGGAGAGCAGCAGCGGCAGAGCCACCGCCGGGTCGGTCACCTGTTCGTCCCGCTCGCCGTCCCAGGACCGGAACACCAGCTCGCCGTCCGTGGCCAGCCGCACCGCCCGATCGCGCAGTTCGGCGCAGTGCTCGGCCCAGCCGGCGAGGAAGGCGGGCAGCCGCGGGGCGCCCGTGCCCGCCCCGGGGTCCGCGGAGTCCGCGGACCCCGCTGCCGCCGTCCCGTCCCCGGCGACGGCGGCGCGGATGCGCGCGAACTGCGCGGCCAGGGCGGGTGCCGTCGCCGCGTAGTTGCGGTCGTACTCCTCGGTGCCGATGAAGCCGGTGCCGGGGAAGGCCCGGTGCCAGAACTCGTAGTAGCTGTCCAGGTAGCCGGCCAGCTCCCGGTCGCCGGGGAGGAAACAGCCGGACATCACCATCATCAGCTGCGCCGAGGTGCCGAGCAGCACGGTCCGCAGATGCAGGTTCTTGGTGCGGAAGGCGTCGGCGACCAGCTCGCTGGAGTGCCGGAAGTGCCACTCGGCCAGCTCGATCCCGGCCGGGCCGCCGTATTTGCCGTCCTCCGGCTCGTAGGGCTCCGCGTGCCGGGAGTTGTTGGGCCGCAGCCGCATCCGGCCGTCGCCGTCGAGATACGGGGCGCGCTCCCCGCCGGGGAACTCGATCTCGAAGAGGGTGTTGTAGAAGTCGTTGAGGAAACCGGAGTCCACCTCGTAGAGCGCGGGCCGCTCGGCGAGGAAGGCGTCGATGGCCGCCCCGGTGCGGCGCCGCACCTCCTCCGCCGCCTCCGGTGAGGACGGCTTGATGCGGAGGCGGACGTGCGGGCCCTCCAGCCAGTAGTTGATGAAGAACCAGTTCGCCAGGAGCCCGTCCGCCGCCAGCTCGTCCACCAGCGGGCGGACGCACTGCAGCAGCAGGGGACGCGGGTTGGCGGCGTAGAAGATGTGCGTCGCCTGCCAGGCGCCCGCCCCGGCGTCGCCGCCGCCGGCCGCGGAGGCTGCGGAGGCCGCGGAGGGTGTGGTGGTCGTGGTGGTCGTGGTGGCCGTCATCGGGTATTGCTCCTCGGTCGGGTTCGGGCGGGCGCGACGGCCGTCTCCACGGCCAGCTCGGCGACATGGCGGCCCCGCCCGGAGACGGCGTGCAGTTCGTCCTCGCCGGGCAGCGCCTCCCGGAACACCACCCGTGCCTCGGGGGACTTCACCAGCGCCTCGAACGCCGCCAGGGACAGCGGGCTGTCGAAGTCCAGGTACTGCGGCTTCGCGCCGGTCGCACCGCGCGCCCCACTGTCGGAGACGGTGGCGAACACCCGGTCCGGCAGCCCGTGCGCGCGGCGGAAGCGGTGCCACTCCAGGAAGCGGTCCGCCTCGGACTGGCCCGGCGGGCGCTCCGGCAGGGCGGAGGCGGGGGCGCTCCAGCTGCGCCGGCTGAGCACGACACCGCCGTGCCGCACCCGGGGCCGCGCGGTCACGCCGTCCACCGGCTCGCTCTCCGGTACGCCGCCCCAGACGTTGAGCGGGGCCATGGAGGTCGGCGACAGCAGCAGCAGGGTGCGCGGGAGTTCCGGCAGCGCCAGCGGCACCAGATAGCCGAGGTAGACCGGGATCACCTCGCGGCCGAGCCGCGCCGAGCGCAGCACGAGCCGGTCGGCGCTCTCGTCGTGCTCGACGGACAGGTCGTCCAGGCCGAGCCGGAACTCCTCCGGCAGGGTGCCGGTCTCGCCGGGGCAGACGATCTCGTACTCGGTGAGCCGCCCGTGCAGATTGAGATTGCTGGTCACCGGGCCGCCGGTGACCTCCGCGAACACCGCGCCCTCCGGGCAGACCTCCCCGGCGGCGCGCAGCAGCCGCTGCTCCAGTCCGTCGAAGCAGTGGGTGAAGCGGCTGAACGGGAAGGACAGCCCGCCGTAGGAGCGGTTCAGGACGAGGAGGGGGCCGCCGGCGTCCGCCGGGCGGTCGGCGATCTGGACGTGGTGGCTCATCGGGGCGAAGTCCGGTGCCACCGGCGCCAGTTCGGCGGCGATCTCGTCGATGAGGGCCTCGCCGAGGACGATCTCGCCCCCGGCCGCCGCCGCTCCGTCCCGGCCCCCGGCCCCGTCCCGGGCCTCCCACAGGCCCCGCATCCGCTCGGTGAAGGTCTGCCGGGCCGTGTCCAGGGCCTTCAGCTGGGGCAGCCCCAGCCAGTTGACCTCCGGTACATAGCGGCCGTCCGCGTCGTACGAGGTGTGGCCGGCGGTGAAGGTCATGTACTGGTCGAAGAAGTCCTCGTGGAAGTCGTGGACGAGCTTCAGCAGGTCGTCGCAGCGGCCGCCCTGCCCGAAGCGGGCGAGGAAGAAGCCCCTGAAGGTGATCCGCTGCGGCAGGGTGAGGTCGAACGCGGGCAGGATCCTCTCCACCGCGCCCAGCGGCCCGGCGGCCAGCTCCGTCCAGGCGGCCGCGTCCAGGGTGGTGCTCCGGTCCGCCGCCGCGTCCTCGTAGAGCAGCGTCTGCGGCACCTTGGCCCGCTCGGAACCCAACTCCTCCTGTACGGCGACCAGTTCGCGGCGCAGCTCGGTGAGGAGGGCGCGGCGCGCGGCGGGTTCCGCGGCGGCGAAGCGGTCGACGAGGGAGACGGGCCCGCCGAGCCGGTCCGCGAGCCGCGCCGCCCACGGCCGGTCCAGGCCCCGCAGGGACCGCTGGAACGCCCGCAGCGGGTCGGTGTCGTGCACCTCCGTGCGCAGGCACGGCACCTGCACCATGCCGATCCGCAGCAGCGCCTCCAGATACCGGTCGCACTCCTCCGCCGAGGCCCCCCGGTCGGCGGCCAGCCACGCCGACAGCTCGCCGTAGCGGACGGTGCCGCGCTCCTCGAAGAGGCCGAGCAGCCGCTCCAGGGTGCCGGTGCGGCGCAGGAAGAACAGCCGGTCCTTCACGGCGTCGAAGGTGACGGCCGTGTCCTCGTCGCCCTCGGTCACCCAGCGGCGCACATAGCGGACCCGGTCCGCCTCGCGGCCCCAGCCGGAGGCGGGGGAGACGGGCAGATCGGCGCGGCGGGCCGGGTCGGCGAGCACGGTCTCGGCCAGCCGCCCGAGGGCGACGACGTTGAGCCGGGCGTGGCCGGTCCAGGGGGCGCCGGCGTGCACGGTGAGCGCGCTGTCCCCGCCGTGCCGCCCGTCCCCCTCGGCCAGTTCGCCGAGGGCGACCCCGGTGAAGGTCGAGAACGGACTGGTCTTGCAGACCGTCCGGTAGAGGTACGACAGCAGCGAACGCTCGATCTTCCGCTGCTTCTTGCCGGGGGGACCGCCGGGGGAATCGCCGGCGGTACCGCCGTCCGCCGCCCGCAGCAGGCCGTCGAGCTGCCCGTCGAGGGCGGGGGAGGCCAGCAGCAGGCCCTTGCGCAGCCGCTCCTCCTGCGCCAGCCGGCGCAGCGCGGCCCGGCTCCGCGCGGTCTCCCCGGCGAGCAGGGCCGCGCCCCCGGTGCGCTGCTCCTCCAGCCGGCGCCGGTCGCGCAGCCAGCCGGCGAGCGCCTCCCCGGCGGCCCCGTCCACCCCGGCGACCAGGGCGAGGGCGGCGTCGCCGTCCCGGGGCAGCCGGTTGTTGTAGACCTCGCGGCGCAGCTTCAGCAGCCCGCGGCGCACGGTGCCGCTCTCCGTGGCCGGGTGGCCGCCGACGAGGTCGTGCAGCCGGTCGCCGACGGCCTCGCCCTCGGCGCGCAGCCGCTCCGTCTCGCACAGCACGCTGTCGGCCCAGCGGCGGCTGCCGGGGCAGCGCAGCTCCCGCAGGGTCTCCACGGGCAGTCCCGCGATGCGCAGGACGAACGGGCCGTCCGCGCGGCCGGGTTCGGCGGGTTCGCCGGCTGCCGGGGCGGGGTCCGGCAGGGCGGTGGTCTCTCGTCCGGTGGTCTCTCGTCCGGTGTTCATGCCGCGCTCAGGCGATCTCGTACCGGAAGTCGGCCGGGGCGGGCCGTTCATGACCGATCATCATGATCAGCAGCGGGGACTCGCCCGTCTCCGCCAGGCCGAGTTCCTCGATGTACGAGATGTTGTCGAAGCCCAGCGCGACCCCGCAGCCGAGGCCGAGCGCGGCGCAGGCGGTGTAGAGCGTCTGCGCGACCGCCCCGACGGCGGCGTTGACCAGGCGGTAGCCGCGGTCGCCGACCGCGTCGAGCACGGCCGCGGTGCGGACCGCGGGCACCAGGACCGCGCCGGACTGCTCCAGGTTGTAGTTCGCCAGGAAGTAGTTCTTCTGCAGGAACTCCCCGGGCCGGCCGGGCTTGACCAGCCGCAGCGCCCGCCCGGCCGGATCGTACTCGTACGCCCCCGGCTCCAGGCCGTCCACATGGTTGACGAAGGCGTAGAGCTTGGTGAGCGGGGTCTTTCCGGTGCCGGTGTCCCCGCCGAGCACGGAACCGGCGGAGGCGGCGGCCAGACAGGCGGCGAACTGGTCCGCCGCCACCGGCCGCTGCGCGTCGAAGCGGCCGAAGCTGCTGCGCCGCGCGCGGAGCGCCGCGCGCACGTCGGCGGCGAGCGGCCGTGGTGGGGGCAGCGGGCGGACGGGCCGGTCCGGGTCCGGGGGCGGCGCGGCGGCCGGGGCGAGCGCACCCGGCGCGGGCCGGTCGGCGGCGTGTTCGGCGGTGGCGGCCTGCATCCGCAGCAGGGCGTCGAAGGTCAGCACGGTGCGGGACCGCTCGACGTCCCGCCGGCGCACGGAGATTGGGCCGGCCGTGGCCGGGGCCCGGCCGGCCGCCGGACCGGGCGCGGCGCCCTCCCACCGCAGCGGGACGACGGCGAAGATGCCCTCCTCCTCGGTGCGCACCCCGAGCAGCCGGGCCAGCCGCTCCTCGTCGAACCAGAACGCGGGCTCGACGGCGAGTCCGCGCGCCCCGGCCCACAGCCGCCAGGTCTGTACGGCGGCGCCCAGGTCCATGGACACGGCGTGGAAGGAGAAGCTGTTGTACTTGAAGGCGTTCTGCCAGTACTTGACGCCGAGGACGAGGTACTGGTCGGTGGCCGGTCCGGGCGCGCCGCCGCCCAGCGCGGCCCGCACCTCGCCCGAGACGTCGCCGGTGAGCAGCCGCTGCATGGCGTGGTGGCGGGTGGAGTAGTAGTGCACCCCGGGCGGCACCGGGCCGCTCCGCCCGGAGACCCAGTAGACGCTGACCGGGTAGAGGCCGCCGCCGGAGGCCGAGCCGCGCGACCAGTTGGCGAGCGGGTAGTACGGCAGCGCGCCGAGGTCCGTGTTGGCCTGGACGCCGAGGCGGCGGCCGGTCAGCCCGTAGGAGTCGCGCAGCATGCCCGACAGGGCGGCGAGGTCGAACGGCCGCCCGGCGCCCGCCTCCCCGGCCTCGCCGGCCTCCCCGGCCTCGCCGGCCTCGCCGTCCTGGCCGGTCCCGCCGTTCGGGCTGTCCGGGCCGTCCGCCTCGTCCCGCTCCGCGAGCGCCGGCAGCGCCCCGCCGAGAGCGGCGAGGCCCCGGTCCAGGCCGGCCGCCGCCGGATAGCCGGAAGCGGGCAGCGGCAGGCTGTCCGCACCCGGGTAGAACTTGGCCTTGCGCGGGCCGTCGGCCCAGTCGGGGACGAAGTCGGCGGGATCCATCGGGACCCGCCCGCGGTGCATGATCGCGGTGGCGTACTCCTGGGCGTATCCCACGGTGTGCCCTGCCTTTCCTGCTGCCTCTGAAGCTGTCGGGCCCGGCCGGCCCGCCGGGCCGTGCGCGGGCGTGGCCGGTCGTCTGCCGGTCGTGGTGCGCCGTGGTGCGTCGTGGTAGCGGTCGTGGTCGGTCGTGGCCGGCGGTGGCGGTCAGGGGAACGGGTGCGGCGCCGGGTTGACGTCGTCGGGTACGAGATCGCGCTCGCGCAGCCCCGCCTCCCGCAGGGCGGTGCGCAGCCGGGGCATCCCCAGGGCCCGCTGCCGGGTCCAGCCGAAGTCGATCGGCAGCAGCCCCGGCACGAGGACGGAGACCGTCGTCAGTCCCAGGCCCCGCTGCTCGGGCATGGTCTGGTCGACCACGATCACGTCGAAGCCCGCGCCCGTCACCGCGTCCACGCAGGTCCGCAGATCGTCCAGGAGATCGCCGGAGACCGGGGGCACCTCCCGCCGCAGATCCGCCAGCGAACGCATCGGCGGGCGGGGCGCGCCCGGTTCGCCGAGGAGGAAGTGGGCGTGGTCGCCCATCTCCGGGACGCCGTAGGCCAGCGGATGGTCGTGCAGCGCCTCGACCTTCGCGAAGTCGTGTGCCATGGCGCTCAGCCGCTCCCAGTCGCGCTCGGTGCGCCCCTGGAGGTTGACCGCGTCGGTGGCGATCTCGCAGAGGGCGCCGGCCAGTGCCGCCTCCGGGTCGAGACCGGCGCCCGCGCCGAAGCACATCCGGCCGATCCCGCCGTCGGGGCGGACGGCGACCCCGGTCACCACGGGGACGGGGAAGCTGATCCGGGTGTCGAAGAAGCGGGCCTCGTAGCCGTACATCTCCAGCCGGTCCACCATCTGCCGGGTGGCGGCGCGGGCGCTGGTGCGCGGGTCGATCTCCGGGAGGGCGGCCCGCCCGTACCAGGTGAGCAGGAAGGCGTCGCGCTCGACGACCTCCATCAGCCCGCAGTAGACCGCCTCCTCCAGACAGCCGCCGGACGCGCAGCCGTTGGAGCTCTCCTGCACGAAGCGGTTCTCCAGGCCCGGCGCGTGGTAGTACGTCAGCACCTCGGGGACGAGGACGGGCTCGCCCTCGCGCAGCGAGTACCCCCACACCCAGGGGATCTCCCGGCCGGGGGAGAAGGGCGTGACCCGCGGATTGGCGCGGTGGAACTCCTCGGAGTACAGGCCGCAGGTGCGCGGGTCCAGCGCGCGGACACCGCGCGCCCGCAGCCCGTCCAGGGAGTCCCTCAGCTGCGCCGGCTTGGCGCGCGACCGCATCCCGGCGTACCGCTCCAGCCCCTCCAGGACGCCGATCCGCACACTCTGCGCGTAGCTGTCGGCATGGCCGCCCCAGAACGTCTCGCGGAGGTACTCCCCGGAGCGCATCGAGAAGCAGCCGATGGTCGCGGAGGTGGAGGGAGACGCGATGTCGTGCACCACGGCCGGGCCCAGCGACCCGCACACCGGGTTGGTGTACGGCTCGGCCGGCAGCTCGTAGTCGCCGATGTCGCGGACGCGGAAGGAACCGGGCCGGTGCTTGGGCGCGGGGCGGAAGGTGAGCACGGCCGCCTCGGGGGTGTCCTCCTCGGCGCGGCCGCAGCGCGGGCACTCCGGGTCCGGTACCAGCGGGTGGTGCCGGACGGCCAGCGTGCGCAGATCGACCAGATGGACGGCCGGGAACGCGCCGCCGCGCGGCCCCGCCCCGCCGAGCCGCGCGGCCACCAGCGCGGCCAGCGCGTCCGCCGTGAACGGGGTGAGATACGGCCACGCCCCGGCGGCCCGGGTACCGGAGCCCAGCTCCAGCGCCTCGCGCAGCGCGACGGAGCGCACGGCCTGCCACCGGCGGTCGAGGCAGCGGGCGCAGGGGCCCGCCGGCCCGGGCGCGTGCGGGGAGTCGCCGGCCCCCGGGGGGAGGGGGCCGACGACGGCGAGATGCCCGTAGAACCGTACGGGGACGGGCCCGGCGGGGGCGTTCGCCCCACCGGGTATGGCCGGCACGGGAGTTGACGCCGGGCCGGGTACGCGGGGCGCGGCCTCCGGGGCGGCCGGTGCGGCTGTGCCGGCCGTACCGGCCGCGTCGCCCGTACTGCCGGTGCCCGTGCCGGTGCCGCCGGTGCCCGGGATACCGGTCGGCACGGCGGGGGTGCCCGGCGCGGAAGGGGCGGCCGGTGCGGTGGCCCCGGCGGGGCCGTGTGCGGCAGCGGCCTTCACCGTTGCCCCCGAACCGCCGTGCGTATGTGGCTGGTTGGCGGAGCCGGAGGGACGGGCCGGGCCGGGCTCCCCGGACGGCCGGGGCTCCGGTGCGGTGAAGGCGTCGGTGACGCCCAGCGCGGCGACATCCAGCGGGGCCGGGGTTCCGTGCGCAGCGAGGCCGCGGTGCAGCAGCGCGGCCAGCTCGCGGCGGGACCGCTCCCAGGGCGCTCCGGGTCCGGTGGCCGCCGCGCCGGGGGAGGTACCCGGGGGCCGCGCCCCCGGGGCCGGCGCTTCGGCCCCGGGGGCGGCGGGGGAAGCTCCGCCCGCGCCCTCCGGGGCAGCGGCCGGTGCGACCGGCCCGGCCGGTGCGGCGGTTGCGGGGGTTGTCCGGCCGGTGGTCCCGGCCGCGGCGGCCCCGGCCACGGTGGTGGTCCGGTCGGTGGTCCGGTCGGTGGTCCCGGTGGGGGTCTCAGTGGCCATCGGCGCCGCCGTCCGAGCCGGAACGGGCAGCGGTGGAGGTGCCGGTCCGGGCGCCGGTGCCGGTCGCGGAGTCCGCGCCGGAGCCGCCGGCCGCGCCGGTGGTGAGCAGGACCCGGGCGGTGCGGATGCCGCCCGCGGGCAGGTCGGGCGGCGTGGTGTCGACGTACAGGACGTCCCGTCCGGCCGCGCGGAGCCGGTCCAGCACCGTCTCGAACGTCGTGGCCTCCGCGTCCGGTGCCACCGTCCCGGTCCCGGCGTCCGCCGCGCCGCCGCCCGTCACCGCGATGGCCGCGGGGGCCAGGTCGGTGAGCAGCGGGTCGCCCTGGTCGACGGTCCTCTCCGGCTCCTCGGCGGCGAGTTGGGCCTGCCCCAGCAGGTCCCGCAGCGCCGCGCAGGCCGCCGCGGAGCGCGACAGGCCGGCGGCGGCCGCCCAGCGGCCCCCCGGCTCCCGCGCCAGCACCACGCGTGCCGAGGAGCGGGCGTCCTCCCCGAGATCGAGCAGCTCCACCGGCAGATCCAGGTTGCCCGCCGATTTCCGCAGGAAGACCAGCTCCGGATCGCCCACGGCGTCCCCGAGCGGGGTCACCTCCGTCGTGCCGCGCACCGCCCGCAGCAGCGCGTCGTGCGCCAGCGCCGACAGCAGTCCGCGCCCGGCGGCTTCCCCGGATCCGCCGCCCGCCCCGGCTCCCGCGCTGCTCGCCTGGTGCAGCCGGTCCCGGTTGTACGGGCCGAAGGGCCGCACCGCCGCCGCCGGCACCCGGACCGGTTCCCGGGTGAGCAGCGACACGGCGGTCACCCACGCGGTGACCTCGGCCGCCTCCCGGCCGGTGCCGCCGCCCGTCGTCAGCGCGTCGGGGGCCAGGGCCGGCAGCGGCGCGGCCCCGGAGCCGGCTCCGGCGGGGACGGCGGCTCCGGCGGGGGCGGCGGCTCCGGCGGGGGCGGGCACGGCGGGGGCGGGCACGGCGGGGACCACGTGCTCGACGTAGGCCTCGGCCGCCGCGTACAGGGCCCGCAGGCGCGCACCCGCGAGATGGTGCACGTCGAACGCGGCGATCTCGCGCCGCACGCCGTGGCCGAGCGGAACCTCCACCCGGCTGATCTTCAGCGGGGTCTGGGTCAGCTCCTCGTCGTCGTACCGGCGGAAGACCCCGGTGTACGGGCGGACGAGCGCGTCGCTGATCCGGTTGAGCTCCTCGACCAGGTCCTCCGCCTCCCGGGCGGTCTCCACGGTCGGGGTGACGGGGAGCACCAGCCGGTCCGGCACCTCGGGCGGCTCCGCCGCGCCGGACGCCGCACCAGACGCTGCGGCGCAGCGGCGGCAGCGCGGATGGGGGTGCACGGGCTCGGCCATGACGTCCAGCGACTCCAGGTCCTGGACCAGCACCTGGCCGGCGGTCTCGGCGGGCAGCGCCCCGGTGCGCAGCCGGAAGATCTCGTAGCCCAGCAGATTGCCGGACATGGCGGCGACGGGGCCGGCGAGCGGTCCGCCGGCGCCGGGTGCCGGCGCGGCGGAACCGCCCGCCAGGCCGCTCCAGATCTCCGCCGCGGCAGCGGCGTCCGTGGTGCCGCCGAGCCGCAGCAGGGCGCAGTGCAGGCAGCCGGTGGACGTGGCGGTGGACAGCGGACCGGTGACGGCGCGGCCGCCGAAGGTCCAGGCGGGGATCAGGGTGCGGCCCTCGGGTACGCCCTCGCACAGCAGCCGGTGGGCGCGGGCCTCGGCCCCGGGGCCGGTGACGACCACGACGTCGTAGCCGTCGAGCGCGGCCCAGCCCGTGGTCTCGCCGGGGTCTAGGCGGTCGGCCCGCACCGGGCAGCCGTCGGAGGCGGACTCGGCCGCCTCCGCGTCCACCTCGGGAAAGGCGGCGGTGGTCGCGATGTGGCCGCAGCCGTTGCGGACCAGGCTCAGTGCGCACCAGCGGGCCGTCTCGTCCTCGCCCAGCACGGCGACGCGGGTGTCCCGGAAGCGGGCGAAGCGGCGGGGCGCGCCGTCGGTGTAGTGGTCGACGTAGGCGATCTGGGCGGCGAACCGGCGGGAGACGTCGCCGGGTTCCGGGCCGTCCGTGTCGGCGTCGGGTACGTCGCGGGCGAAGCCGCGCTCGTACAGCGTCTTGACCAGCTCGCCGGCCATGGCGCGCTGGGCCGGTCCGAAGCCCTCGCAGATCTCGCCGAGCCGGTTGCGCCCGGCCAGGTGCGGCACCATCAGCGCGGCGAAGCGGTAGGCGGCGCGGCCGGTGAGGTGGAACCCGCCGTCGGCGTTGTGGAAGAGCACCCCGCCCGGGGTCTCGGTGAAGAGCACGTCCCGCCGTACCCGCGGCCGAGTGCCGGCGAGCGCCTCGAAGGTGCCGTTCGCGGTGGTGGGCGCGGTGCCGGTCACGTCTGCTGTCATCGGTCACACCTTCTCTGTGGGGCGGGTTCGGGTCGCGGCTTCGCGCGCGAAGAGATGGAGCAGCGGATGCATCCGGTACGGGCCGGGCGGCCCCTCCTCCAGGAGCCCGGCGTCGGCCAGCCGTTCCAGGACGGCCTCCGCCTCGGCGCCGGTCATGCCGAGCGCCGGGGCGCCGTCCCCGGCCCGGAAGGTCCCACCGGGCAGTGACCCGAGCCGCAGGAAGGCCTCGGCGAGCCGGGGGTCGAGCCGTCCGAGGGCGCCACCGAACACCTCCGGAACGGACATACCGGGGGAATCGGCCAGGGAGAGCCGGCCGATCGGGTCGCCGGCCAGCCAGCCGGCGGCGTCGGCCAGCCGCAGCCCGGGGCGGGTCAGCAGACGGGCCGTCATGATCCGCAGCGCGAGCGGATGGTGACCGCAGACGTCCGCCAGCCGACGGGCCGCCTCCGGCTCGGCCTCCACCCGCTCGGCGCCCAGCACCGCGCACAGCAGCCGGTACGACTCGTCCTCGCCGAAGACGGAGAGCCGGTGCACCCGCCCGCCGTGCGTCGCCACGAGGCCCGCGAGTCCCATCCGGCTGGTGACGACGGCCGCGCCGCCCGCCCCGGCCGGCAGCAGCGGGCGCACCTGGGCGGCGTCCGCCACGTCGTCGAGGATCAGCAGGGTCCGCTCGCGGTCCCCGCGCTCCCGGAGACCGGCCGTCAACGCGGCCGCGGCATCGGCCGGTTCGCGCGGCGCGCCGTCCGGGCCCGTCATCGGCACCAGCAGCGGCCCGCCCGGGAAGGCGGCCCGTACGAGCTGCGCGACGTGCCGGGCCAGCGCCGACTTGCCGATGCCGGGGGCGCCGCACAGCAGGATCAGCGGGGGTTCGCCGCCGTGCTCCGCGTAACGGGCCAGGCTCTCCGCCATGGTTCCGACCTCGGCCGCCCGGCCCGTGAACGACGGCACGGCGGGGGTGCCGGGCGGCTCCGAGGCCGCGGCGGCCGGGGCCGGCCGCCGGTCCGCGGGCCGCGCGGGGAGCGCGGCCGGTGGGGGAGGCGCGGCGGCCAGGGCGGCCGCCGGCGCGGTGGTGTCAAGTCCCTTTGTCCTCCCCGGGGTTCCGCCTCCCGCGGGCTCCCGGTCGACGCGGATCACCGGCCCGGACCGCGGGTGCCCCCGGCCGGCCCCGTCCGCCGCCGGGGCCAGCTCCTCACCGCGCAGGATGGCCAGCTCCAGCCGGCGGAGCGTCGGGGACGGGTCCACGCCCAGCTCCTCCCGCAGGTACTCCTTGACGCGCCGGTACTCGGCCAGCGCCTCCGCCTGCCGCCCCGTGCGGTACAGGGCCTCCATCAGCTGCTCGTGGAACCGCTCGTGCCCGGGGTGCGCACGGGTCACCGCCCACAGCTCGGCCAGCGCCTCCCCGCACCGCCCGAGGGCCAGTTCGAGGTCGCAGACCCGCTCCACGGCGCGCAGCCGCTCCTCCGCCAGCCGCGGCACCTCGTCCCGGTGCAGCGTGTCGGACCGCACGTTGGCCAGCAGCGGGCCCTGCCACAGCGACAACCCCTCCTTCAGGGTGGAGAGCTCGGCTTCCGGGGCGTGCGCGGAGGCGGCGGCATGGCGCACGGCGTCCCGGAAACCGAGCAGATCGAGGGTCTTCGGCCCGGCGGTGATCCGGTAGCCGCCGGGGACCGCCTCGATGGGCGTCTCGGTGACCCCGTGCCGGGGCAGCAGCCGCCGCAGCCGCAGCACGCAGGTCTGCAGCGCGGCCTTCGCGGTGGCGGGCCGCGCCTCACCCCAGACGGCCCGCTGGAGGTGCTCGGCGGACACCACGGAGTTGGCGTGCAGCAGCAGCACGGCCAGGAGAATCGTCGGCTTGGAGGGAGGGAGGACGACGGCGTCGGCCCCGTCGGTGACACTCAGCGGCCCGAGCAGCTGAAACCGCACCGGGCCGCCTAGTCCCAGCCGTTGACCAGCTTGCACACCTGCGGTGGTTCCACGGGGACGGGCACCGCGGCGGCGAGCCGGTCCCACTGGGCGCAGACGGTGCCCACCACGGCGGACGGCAGCCCGCCGAGGCCGGGGGCGCCGGCGTCCGGGGCCGCCGGACCGCTCCGGACGGCCGGGATGGGGTTCCGGGGGGAACTCTGGGGGGAAGCGGCGGCGGCCACTCCGGCCGGAAGCGAGAGCACCAGGGCCAGCCCGATCACGGCGGTGGTCCTCCGCCGGCGGACGGGCATCGTTCTCTCACGGCAATTCCTGTACATGGCTTCCCCCTGGGACGAGCTGTGCCCTGCTGATCTCTGCTGATCTCTGCGGTGGACAAGACGATCCCAGCCGTTCGGGGGCTCGAACAGATGGATGGGTGTCAGCTTGCTGCACGAGGGCTGCAGCTTCGTGACAGTCATGTCCCGGGGCGGAGGGGCACTGCGGTGTCCGGCACGGATGCCGTTACCGGTGGGGCCGGACGGGGGCCCGCCGGACGGCCTTCCCGGAGCGGCTGTCCGCTGTCCGCTTCGTCCGCGTCTCCGGCCGATCCTTTGTCCACGGTCAGGAGAAAGTTACCGATGATTCCTGCCAAACTTCTTCCCAGTCCCAACGACCGCTGCTAACTTCCCCGTTAAAGCCCGGCGAGCCGGAGACGGACCGCCGGGCGAGGCCGATGACCGGCGAAGACAGTGTCTTCCAGTGTCTTCCCATGCCGTGGGCGGGGGGAGGTTGGGGTGGCGTGAGGCGCATGACAGCACGACCCGCGAACGCGCACCAGGCGCGGCTGCTCCGGCTGCTGCGCGACGACGGCCCCCACTCCCGCGCGCAGCTCGGCGACCGGGTGGATCTGTCCCGGTCCAAGCTCGCCGTCGAGGTCGACCGGCTGCTGGAGACCGGGCTGATCGTCGCCGACGGGCTGGCCGCCTCGCGCGGCGGGCGCCGCTCGCACAACATCCGGCTCGCGCCCGCGCTCCGCTTCCTCGGGGTGGACATCGGCGCCACCTCGGTCGATGTGGCCGTCACCAACGCCGAACTGGAGATCCTCGGCCACCTCAACCAGCCGCTGGACGTGCGCGACGGACCGGTGGCCGTCTTCGAGCAGGTCCTCGCCATGACCGGCAAGCTGCGGGCCACCGGCGTCGCGCCGGACGGCTTCGACGGCGCGGGCGTCGGCGTCCCCGGACCGGTCCGCTTCCCCGAGGGCGTCCCCGTCGCACCGCCGATCATGCCGGGCTGGGACGGCTTCCCCGTCCGCGAGGTGCTGAGCCAGGAGCTCGGCTGCCCCGTCATGGTCGACAACGACGTGAACCTGATGGCCATGGGGGAGCAGCACGCCGGGGTCGCCAACTCCGTCCAGGACTTCCTCTGCGTCAAGATCGGCACCGGCATCGGCTGCGGCATCGTCGCCGGGGGAGAGGTCCACCGGGGGACGACCGGCAGCGCGGGCGACATCGGCCACATCCGGGTCGAACCCGACGGCCGTCCCTGCGCCTGCGGCAACCGGGGCTGTCTGGAGGCGTACTTCAGCGGCTCCGCGCTCGCCCGGGACGCCGAGGCCGTCGCCCGCGACGGCAGTTCCGCCGAACTCGCCGCCCGGCTGGAGACGGCGGGCCGGCTAACCGGCGCCGATGTCGCCGCCGCGGCGGCCGCGGGTGACGGGGCCGCCCTCGACCTGATCCGTGAGGGCGGCGAGCGCACCGGCCAGGTCATCGCCGGGCTCGTCAGCTTCTTCAACCCGGGCCTGGTGGTGATCGGCGGCGGGGTGACCGGCCTCGGCCACACCCTGCTCGCCGCCATCCGCACCCAGGTCTACCGCCAGTCCCTGCCCCTGGCGACCGGGAACCTCCCGATCGTCCTGGGCGAACTCGGCGCCGTCGCCGGTGTGATCGGCGCGGCCCGCCTGATCAGCGACCACTTGTTCTCACCCGCCTGACCCCTGCCGCCCCGGGCCGGGCGACCGGCCCGGGGGACGCCTCAGTACCGCCGCACCTCAGTACCGCCGCACCTCAGTACCGCCGCACCTCAGTACCGCCGCACCTCGTACCGCCGAACCGCGCCGCCGTACCACCGAGCCGCACCGCTGAACGAGCCGCACCACCGCACCGCAGCCGCCCGCACCGCGGCTCCGCCGCGAACTCCGCACGCCCGTACCGCAGCCGCGCCCTGCCCGCCCGCCGGCGCACCCGCCGAGGAGGCCCTGCCATGGCACCCGTGCCCGATCACCCGCCGCCGTCACCGGACCCGTCGCCGGACCCGCTGCCGGACCCCTCGCCGTCACCCGCCCCGTCCGCGACATCGTCCGCGAAACCGTCCGCGGCACCGGCGGCCGGCCGGTCCGCGCCGGACGGCGGCCCGCTGCTCACCATGACCGGCATCACCAAGTCCTTCCCGGGCGTACGGGCCCTCGACGGGGTCGATCTCGACGTCCTGCCGGGCGAGGTGCACTGCCTCCTCGGCCAGAACGGGGCCGGGAAGTCCACCCTCATCAAGGTGCTCTCCGGAGCCCACCGCCCCGACGCGGGGGAGATCCGCTGGCGCGGCGAACACGTCCACCTCACCTCGCCCACCGCCGCCATGAACCTCGGCATCGCCACCATCTACCAGGAACTCGACCTGGTCGACGGCCTGTCGGTCACCGAGAACGTCCATCTCGGCCATGAGCCGGCCACCGCCGGCTTCGTCCGCTCCCGCGCCGCCCGCTCCGCCACCGCCGCCCTGCTGGCCCGGCTCGGCCACCCCGAGATCGACCCGGACACCCTGGTGCGCGATCTCTCCGCGGCCGGCCGGCAGATCGTCTCCATGGCCCGCGCCCTCTCGCACGATGTGCGGCTGATCGTCATGGACGAGCCCTCGGCCGTCCTCGACCCGGACGAGGTGGACAACCTCTTCCGCATCGTCGGCGATCTCACCGCCGCCGGGGTCGCCGTCGTCTACATCTCCCACCGGCTGGAGGAGATCCGCCGCATCGGCGACCGGGTCACCGTCCTCAAGGACGGCCGTGCCGCCGCCCGCGGCCTGCCGGCGCGCACCACCCCCACCCGGGAGGTTGTGGCGCTGATGACCGGACGCGACGTCGAGTACGTGTTCCCGGAGCGGCCCGCGCCGCCGGAGCCCGCCGGGCCCGCCGTCCCGGCCCCCGTCCTGAAGGTCGAAGGGCTCGCGCGGACGGGCGAGTTCGAGCCGGTGGACCTGGAGCTGCGCCCCGGCGAGATCGCCGGCCTGGCCGGACTGGTCGGCTCCGGGCGCTCCGAGATCCTGGAGACGGTCTTCGGCGCGCGGAAGCCCGATGCCGGCCGGGTACTGGTCGACGGCCGCCCGCTTCCGCCGGGCAGCGTCCGCGCCGCCGTACGAGCCGGGATCGGCCT
Organism: Streptomyces sp. S07_1.15; assembly: GCF_020739505.1. Classification (NCBI taxonomy): domain Bacteria; kingdom Bacillati; phylum Actinomycetota; class Actinomycetes; order Kitasatosporales; family Streptomycetaceae; genus Streptomyces; species Streptomyces sp. S07_1.15. The sequence goes on along the minus strand of NZ_JAJBZK010000001.1, from coordinate 1,270,081 downwards.
GGCCCCGGAGGAGCGCAAGGCGCAGGGGCTGCTGATGCTGGAGTCCGTCGTCCGCAACGTCTCGGTCTCCTCCCTCGCCCGCTTCTCGCGCGGCGGCTGGCTCGACCGGGCCCGTGAGCGGGCCGCCGCGCACCGCTCCACCCGCGAGCTGTCGCTGCGCCCGGACGACCCGTCCGTCCCCGTCCGCACCCTCTCCGGCGGCAACCAGCAGAAGGTGGTTCTCGCCCGCTGGCTGCTGCGCGGCTGCAAGGTGCTGCTGCTGGACGAGCCGACCCGGGGCGTGGACGTCGGCGCGCGGGCCGAGCTGTACGCCCTGATCCGGCGGCTCGCCGACGACGGCGTGGCCGTCCTCCTGGTCTCCAGCGAGGTGCCCGAAGTGCTGGGCCTCGCCGACCGGGTGCTCGTCCTCCGGGAGGGCCGCGTCGTGCACACGGCGCCCGCCCGGGAGCTGGACGAGCACCGTGTCCTCGACCTCGTCATGGAAGGGAGCCCGTCGCGATGACCACGGGTGCCACCCCCGGGCCCGCCGTGCCCCCGCCGTCCCCGGCGCCGTCCACCGCCTCCCCGGCGGGTCACGGCCCGGGAACGCAGGGGCCGCCGCCCGGCAAGGAGCCGTCCGCGCCGCGCGGAGCGCGCGGGGGGCCCGGGCGCCGGGCCGTCCCGGCCGCCTTCGCCGATCTGCGCAACCTCTCCCTGCTGGGGGTGCTGGCGGCGCTGGTGGTCGTCGGCGCGATCACCCGGCCCGAGCAGTTCCTCTCCGGGGACAACCTCCAGCTCGTCCTCACCCAGGCGTCGGTGATCGGGGTCGTGACCGTCGGCGTCACCCTCGTCATCATCGGCGGCGGCATCGACCTGTCCGTCGGGGCGATCGTCGCGCTCGCCTCGGTGTGGGCGACGACCCTCGCCACCCAGGAGTACGGGCTGGGCGGCATGCTGCTCTGCGCGGTCCTGGTGGGCCTGGGCTGCGGGCTGGTCAACGGGGCGCTCATCGCCTACGGCGGCATGGTGCCGTTCATCGCCACCCTGGCGATGCTCGCCTCCGCCCGCGGGCTGGCGCTCCAGATCAGCGACGGCAGGACGCAGGTCGTCACCGTCGACCCGGTGCTCGAACTCGGCCTGCCCGACGCCTATGTGCTGGGCATACCGCCGCTCGTGCTGGTGTTCGCCGCCGTCACCGTCGTCGGCTGGCTGGTGCTCAACCGCACCACCTTCGGCCGCCGCACCGTGGCCGTCGGCGGCAACGCGGAGGCCGCCCGCCTGGCCGGCATCGACGTGCGGCGGCAGCGGCTGATGCTCTATCTGCTCTCCGGGCTGTGCTGCGGCATCGCCGCGTTCCTGCTGATCGTCCTCACCGGATCCGGCCAGAACACCAACGGCAACCTCTACGAACTCGACGCCATCGCCGCCGCGATCATCGGCGGCACCCTGCTCAGCGGCGGCCGGGGCACCATCACCGGCTCGGTGCTCGGCGTCCTCGTCTTCACCACGATCACCAATCTGTTCGCGCTCAACAACCTGCAGAGCGACGTCCAGCAGATCGCGAAGGGCGCGATCATCGTCGCCGCCGTCCTGGTCCAGCACCGCACGGCGCGCAGCGGGAGCTCTTAGCGGAGCTCGCAGAGGCGCGCACACTCGCACGCACACCCGCGCGCAAGCCGCAGCCAGCCGCCCCCCTCGGCCGTCCGCACGGCCGCCCCGCGCACCGCCGAGCCACCGCACCGCCGCACCCCCGATCCACCGATCCACCGCACCCCCCGCCCCACCGCACCGCCCATCCGCGCACCACCGGCCGCGTCCGGCGTCCGCTCACAGTGGAGGTTCCCCGTCATGACACCACCGGTCCCCAGCCGCAGAGGTCTCCTCTTCGGCACCGCCGCCGTCTCCGCCGGCGCGTTCCTCACCGGCTGCACCAGCAACGAGAGCAATGAGAAGGGCGGCGCGCAGGATCCCGCCGGCGGTACCGACGACAAGCCCGGCAAGGCCGTCACCATCGGCTTCGCCGGCCCGCAGGCCGACCACGGCTGGCTCAACGCCATCAACGAGCAGGCGACGTCCCGCGCCAAGACGTACGAGGACGTGACGCTGGAGACCACCGAGGGCTCCAACGACACCGCCCAGCAGATCGGCCAGATCGAGACCCTGATCAACAAGAAGGTCGACGTGCTGGTGATCCTGCCGGCCGACGGCAAGGCCCTCACCCAGGTCGGGCTGAAGGCGATGCGGGCCGGCATCCCCGTCGTCAACCTCGACCGGATCTTCGACTCCCAGCAGGCGTACCGCTGCTGGATCGGCGGCGACAACTACGGCATGGGCCTCAACGCCGGCCGCTACATCGGCGAGCAGCTCAAGGACAAGCGCAACGCCAAGGTCGTCGAACTCGCCGGCCTGGACAACCTGGAGCTCACCCGGCAGCGCACCAAGGGCTTCGACGACGCCCTCAAGAACTACCCGAACATCAAGAAGGTGGCCCGGCAGGCCGCCGAGTTCACCGTTGAGTCCGGACAGGCCAAGATGGCGCAGCTGCTCCAGGCCCAGTCCTCCTTCGACGCGCTCTGGAACCACGACGACGACCAGGGCGTCGGCGCCGAACGCGCCATCAAGCAGGCCGGACGCGACGAGTTCCTGATGGTCGGCGGCGCCGGTGCGAAGCACGCCATGGACGCCATCAAGGCGGACAACACCGTCCTCAAGGCCACCGTCCTCTACCCGCCGACCATGGCCGCCTCCGCGATCGACCTCGCGCGCGCCCTCGGCCAGGGCAAGGGCGTCGGCGGGCTCGCCGAACAGGAGATCCCCGCCTCGCTCACCCTCTACTCGGCCGTCGTCACCAAGGAGAACGTCGACGAGTACCTGCCGACCGGCTTCAGCTGACGCCCCGCCCCGCACGCCCGGGGAGAGCGCCCCGCCAGCAGCGAGATGACGACGAGGAGAGGCACCGATGGACGAGACCGGCACCGGCACGGACACGCACACCGGCCCCCACACACCGGACACCCCACCGGCCACCCTCGGGGTGGGCATGGTCGGCTACGCCTTCATGGGCGCCGCCCACTCCCAGGGGTGGCGCACCGCGGGCCGGGTCTTCGACCTCCCGCTGACGCCGGTGATGGCCGCCGTCTGCGGGCGCGACCCGGCCGCCGTGCGGGCGGCGGCCCGCCGGCACGGCTGGGCCGCCGCCGAGACGGACTGGCGTGCGCTGATCGCCCGCGACGACGTCCAGCTCGTCGACATCTGCACCCCGGGCGACAGCCACGCGGAGATCGCCATCGCGGCCCTGGAGGCCGGCAAGCACGTGCTGTGCGAGAAGCCGCTCGCCAACACGGTCGCCGAGGCCGAGGCCATGGTGGAGGCGGCCGACCGGGCCCGGGAGCGCGGCCAACTCGCCATGGTCGGCTTCAACTACCGCCGGGTGCCCGCCCTGGCGCTCGCCCGGCGGCTGGTCGCGTCGGGCCGGCTGGGCACCCTGCGCCACGTCCGCGTCACCTACCTCCAGGACTGGATCACCGACCCGGAGTTCCCCCTCGTCTGGCGGCTGCGGAAGGAGCGCGCGGGTTCCGGCGCGCTCGGTGACCTCGGCGCGCACATCGTCGACCTCGCGCAGCATCTGACGGGCGAACACCTGGCCGGGGTCTCCGCGCTCACCGAGACCTTCGTGAAGGAGCGGCCGCTGCCGGGCGCCGCGCACGGCCTGTCCGCGGCGGCGGACGGCGCGGGGCGCGGCCCGGTCACCGTGGACGACGCGGCCCTCTTCACCGGCAGGCTGGCCTCCGGGGCGCTGGCCTCCTTCGAGGTCACCCGGGTCGCCGCCGGGCGCAAGAACGCCCTGCGCATCGAACTCAACGGCACCCTCGGCTCACTCTTCTTCGACCTCGAACGCCTCAACGAGCTGTGCTTCCACGACCACACGGAGGAGGCCGCGGTCTCCGGCTTCCGCCGCATCCTCGTCACCGAACCCGAACACCCGTATCTGGAGGCGTGGTGGCCGCCCGGCCACGGCCTCGGCTACGAGCACACCTTCGTCCACCAGGCCCGCGACCTGGTGCACGCCATCGCCGCGGGCACCGGCCCCCGGCCGTCGTTCGCCGACGGGCTGCAGGTGCAGCGGGTCCTCGCCGCCGTCGAGGAGAGCGCCGAGCACGACAGCCGCTACACACCCGTCGAGCCCGCACCCGTCCTCCCCGCCCTCGCCTGAGGAGGCCCCCGATGACCCGACCGTTCACCCTCTTCACCGGCCAGTGGGCCGACCTGCCCCTGGAGGAGGTCTGCCGGCACGCCCGCGACTTCGGCTACGACGGCCTCGAACTGGCCTGCTGGGGCGACCACTTCGAGGTCGACCGGGCGCTGGCCGAGCCGGACTACCTCGCCAGCCGCCACGCCCTGCTGGAGAAGTACGGCCTCACCTGCCACGCGATCTCCAACCACCTCGTCGGCCAGGCCGTCTGCGACGCCATCATCGACGAGCGCCACCGGGCCATCCTCCCCGGCCGCATCTGGGGCGACGGCGAACCGGAGGGCGTACGGCGGCGCGCCGCCGCCGAGATGGCCGACACCGCCCGGGCCGCCGCCGCCTTCGGCGTCCGCACCGTCATCGGCTTCACCGGCTCCGCCATCTGGCACCTTGTGGCGATGTTCCCGCCCGCCCCGCCGCAGATGATCGAACGCGGCTACGAGGACTTCGCGGAACGCTGGAACCCCGTCCTCGACGTCTACGACGCGGAGGGCGTCCGCTTCGCCCACGAGGTCCACCCCGGCGAGATCGCCTACGACTACTGGACCACCCACCGCGCCCTGGAGGCCGTGGACCACCGCCCCGCCTTCGGCCTCAACTTCGACCCCAGCCACTTCGTCTGGCAGGACCTCGACCCGGTCGGCTTCCTCTGGGACTTCCGCGACCGGATCTACCACGTCGACTGCAAGGAGGCCCGCAAGCGCCTCGACGGCCGCAACGGCCGCCTCGGCTCCCACCTCCCCTGGGGCGACCCCCGCCGCGGCTGGGACTTCGTCTCCGCCGGCCACGGCGACGTGCCCTGGGAGGACGTCTTCCGGATGCTCCGCTCCATCGGCTACGACGGCCCGGTATCGGTCGAATGGGAGGACGCCGGCATGGACCGCCTCACCGGCGCCCCCGAGGCCCTGCGCCACCTCAAGGCGTACGACTTCGACCCGCCGTCCGCGAGCTTCGACGCGGCCTTCGGCGGCGGGGACGACTGAACGGCACGGCGCCCCGGCAGCCCGGCACCACGACAGCCCGCCCGCCGGGCCCGGTCGCTCCCGAGCGGCGCCGACCGGGCCCGGCCCGCACCGCGCCCTCGGCGCGGGCCCCGGTCCACGGCGGCACCGCCGCCGGCAGGGCGCGGCCCGTCCGGCGACCACCCCCACGGCCGCCGGGCGGGCTGTCGCCCTCGGCTCCGCTGCACTCCAGGTCCGAGGACAGCACGACCGGAAGGGGAGCGAGGCCGACGGATGACGCAGAGGAAGGTGCCCGGCCGGCTCAGGCCGCGTCGGTGCGGTGCCCGGTGAAGCTCACTTGGGTGTCGTCGTTGTCGAGGGCGATGTTGAGGGTCGCGTCCAGGGCCTTGGCGAGCTTGGCGAGGAGCGGCAGCGTGGGGACGGTGTCGGAGCCTTCGATCCGGGAGATCTTCGCCTGGGTGAGGCCCGCGCGGGCGGCCAGTTCGGTCTGGGTGAGCCCGAGTTCGGTGCGCCGGTCGTACACGGCCTGTGCGAGGGCCATGGACAGCCGGATCTCGCGACGGGCCTCGGCCACGTCCTCCGGCTCGGTGAAGCCCTCGGCAAGCTTGCGCTCACGCAGGGCCTTCCAGCGGCTGTGGCTCATTGCTCCACCTCTCCTTCCTCGATGACGCGGACGAACTCCTCGTGGGCCGGCTCATGTTCCGCCTCGCGAACATTCTGATGGTGCGCCGGGCCCCGTCCGCCCCTCCTCGCCCTTTGTCCAGCGTCAGGAAGAAGCCGTGACCGATGTGTGTCAAAGGGGTTTCCGAAAAGGACGAACAAAGCTACGGTCCTTGAGATGTACTGGTCACGGTGATCCCGGTGGTACGACGTACCCGCCGGGCCGGTACCCCGCCCTACCGTCCCGCACCTGCCCCGCTATCCGCACCCCCCACGGCGCGACGGCGCGCGCCTGTCACACACCGTCATCCTCCGGAGGACATCCGTGCACAGGAAACGGCTCAGACTCCGCAAGTCCCTCGCGCTGCTGACGAGTTCACTGCTCGCCGGAGCCACCCTCGCCCTCACCGCCCCGCCCTCGGGCGCCGCCCCCGCTCCCGCCTCCGGCGAACGCGCCGGGCAGGCGGCCCCCGCGGCGGAGGACTTCCAGCAGGTCACCCTCGCCAAGGGCGTGGCCGAGACCGGCGAGCCCATGACCCTCGCCGTGCTGCCCGACCGCTCGGTCCTGCACACCTCGCGCGACGGCACCTTACGCATCACCGACGCCGCCGGGAACACCGAGGTCTCCGGGAAGCTCCCCGTCTACTCGCACGACGAGGAAGGTCTCCAAGGCGTCGCGGTCGACCCGGACTTCAGCGACAACCGCGCGGTCTACCTCTACTACGCGCCCAAGCTCGACACCCCCGGCGGCGACGCCCCGGACAACGGCAGTGCGGAGGACTTCGCCCCGTACCAGGGCGTCAACCGGCTCTCCCGCTTCGTCCTGAACGAGGACGGCACGCTGGACACCGCCAGCGAGAAGAAGGTCCTCGACGTCCCCGCCACCCGCGGCATCTGCTGCCACGTCGGCGGCGACATCGACTTCGACGCCGAGGGGAACCTCTACCTCTCCACCGGCGACGACTCCAACCCCTTCGCCTCCGACGGCTACGCGCCCCTCGACGACCGCGCGGACCGCAACCCGGCCTACGACGCCCGCCGCACCTCCGGCAACACCAACGATCTGCGGGGCAAGATCCTGCGGATCAAGGTCGCGGACGACGGTTCGTACACGATCCCGGACGGCAACCTCTTCGCCCCGGGCACCGAGAAGACCCGCCCCGAGATCTACGCGATGGGCTTCCGCAACCCCTTCCGGATGAGCGTCGACCGGCCCACCGGCATCGTCTACGTCGGTGACTACGGCCCCGACGCGGGCGCCGCCGACCCGGACCGCGGCCCGGCCGGCATGGTCGAGTTCACCCGCGTCACCGCCCCCGGCAACTTCGGCTGGCCGTACTGCGTCGGCGACAACGAGCCCTACCGGGACTACGACTTCGCCACCGGCACCCCCGGCGAGACCTTCGACTGCTCCGGACCCCGCAACACCTCCCGGCACAACACGGGCCTCACCGAGCTGCCCGCCGCCCAGCCGGCCTGGATCCCGTACGACGGCGGCTCCCTGCCCGAGTTCGGCACCGGCTCCGAGTCCCCGATGGGCGGACCCGTCTACCGCTACGACGCGGACCTCGACTCGCCGGTCAAGTTCCCGGAGGCCTACGACGGGGACTTCTTCGCCGGGGAGTTCGGCCGCCAGTGGATCAAGCGCATCGAACACGGCGCGGACGGGACGGTCGAGTCCATCAACGACGTCCCCTGGTCCGGCACCCAGATCATGGACATGGCCTTCGGCCCGGACGGGGCCCTGTACGTCCTCGACTACGGCCTCTCCTGGTTCGGCGGCGACGAGAACTCCGCCCTCTACCGCATCGAGAACGCCACCGGCGGCAACTCGCCGGTCGCCGAGGCCGCGGCCGACCGCACCTCCGGCCAGGCCCCGCTGAAGGTGACGTTCTCCGCCGAGGGCACCAAAGACGCCGACGGCGACGAGCTGACCTACCACTGGGACTTCGGCGACGGCGGCACCTCGGAGTACGCCGACCCCACCCACACCTACCGCGAGAACGGCACCTACACCGCCACCGTCACGGCGACCGACCCCTCGGGGCGCTCGGGCTCCGCGAGCGTCCACCTCACCGTCGGCAACACCGCCCCGACCGTCACCCTCGAACTCCCGGGCGACGGCCAGCTGTTCACCTTCGGCGACGAGATCCCGTTCAAGGTGACGGTGACCGACCCGGAGGACGGCGAGATCGACTGCTCGAAGGTCGAGGTCACGCACATCCTCGGCCACGACAGCCACGGCCACCCCGTCACCTCGGCCAAGGGCTGCTCCGGCACCCTGAAGACCTCGGCGGACGGCGAGCACGACCCCAACGCCAACATCTTCGGGGTCTTCGACGCCGCGTACACGGACAACGGCGGGGGCGGCCAGCCCGCGCTCACCGGTAACGACCGCAACGTGGTCCAGCCGAAGAACCGCCAGGCCGAGCACTACGGCGACACGCAGGGCGCCGAGACCACCGAGCGCGAGGGAGCCCACGGCGGCCGGGTGGCCGGTTCCCTGGACGACGGTGACTGGATCGCCTTTGAGCCGTATCTGCTCGCGGACGCCACCGGTCTCACCGCGCGGGTCGCCTCCGGCGGCGCGGGCGGCACGCTGGAGATCCGCAGCGGTTCACCCGCCGGCACCCTCCTCGGCTCGGCGGAGGTCCCGGCGACCGGCGGCTGGGAGAGCTACGAGGACGTCACCGCCGGACTGACGGGGGCGCCCGGGGAGACCACGACGCTCTATCTGGTCGCCAAGGGCTCCGGTGACGGATCACTGTTCGAGGTGGACGACTTCACCTTCAGCACCGGCTGAACGGGCCGGGGCCGGGGCCGGGACCCGGGCCCCACCGGTTCCTGACCGGCCGGGACGGCGATGAGCCGGCCCGGCCGGGGCCCGCACCGAACGGCGGGGCGGCCCGTGAGGCCCGCCCGCCACGCCAGGAGCACCCCGCACCCCCGGCACCCCGCAGCACGCAGCACCGCACCGCCGCACCACGCAGGACGCACCGCCCGACCCGGCCCGCCGCCCTCCGGCGGCGGGCCGCCGACCGCACCACCGGCCGACCCCGCGCCCCGGGCGGACGGCCCGGCCACCGCCCCGGGACCACCCCGGGCCGGGGCCGGCCCCCGCCCTCGCCGCCCGGAGGAAGGAGCACCCCCCATGCGCACCCCCCGCACCCGGCGCCCGTCCCCGCTCACCCCTGCCCGCCGTCAGGCGGCCACCCACCGGACCGCCCTGCCACCGGCCCTCCGCAACACCCCCGGCCGCTGGGCCGCGCTGCTGCTCTCCGCCGTGCTTATGCTCGGCGCCATGGCTCTTCCCGGCAGCGCGGCGCCGCAGCGTGCCGCCGACGACGACAGCACGCGGATCCTGGTCTTCTCCAAGACGGCCGGCTTCCGCCACGACTCCATCCCCGACGGCATCGCCGCCGTCCAGGACCTCGGCGCGCAGAACGGCTTCCTCGTCGACGCCACCGAGGACGCCGCCGCCTTCACCCGCGAGAACCTCGGCCGCTACGACGCCGTCGTCTTCCTCTCCACCACCGGGGACGTCCTCGACGCGGAGCAGCAGCGGGCGTTCGAGGGCTACATCGGCAGCGGCGGCGGCTACGCCGGCGTCCACGCGGCCGCCGACACCGAGTACGACTGGCCCTTCTACGGCGGTCTGGCCGGCGCCTACTTCGAGAGCCATCCGGAGATCCAGCCCGCCACCGTCCTCGTCGAGGACCGGGCCCACGCCGCCACCGCGCACCTCGGGCCCACCTGGGACCGCACCGACGAGTGGTACAACTACCGCACCAACCCCCGCGACACCGCCCGGGTGCTGGCAAGCCTGGACGAGTCCTCCTACCGCGGCGGCACCATGGACGGGGACCACCCCATCGCCTGGTGCCAGGAGTACGAGGGCGGCCGCGCCTTCTACACCGGCCTCGGCCACACCAGGGAGTCCTACGCCGAACCGGCCTTCCTCGCCCACCTCCTCGGCGGCATCCGCTACGCCGCCGGCGACGCGGCGGCCGACTGCCGGCCCGAGACCGGCTACACCCCGCTCTTCGACGGCGCCGGCGCCGGCCTCGACGCCTGGCGCCAGGCCGGCCCGGGCTCCTTCACCCCCGACGAGACCGACGGCTCCACCCTCACCTCCTCCGGCGGCATGGGCCTCCTCTGGTACGGGGAGCGGGAGTTCGCCGCGTACTCGCTCAAGCTCGACTGGCGCATGTCCGGCGACGACAACTCCGGTGTCTTCGTCGGCTTCCCGGCCTCCGACGACCCCTGGACGGCCGTGGAGCAGGGTTACGAGATCCAGATTGACGCCAGCGACGCACCCGACCGGACCACGGGCGCCGTCTACGGAGTCCAGTCCGCCGACATCGAGGCCCGGGACGGGGCGCTCAACCCGCCGGGGGAGTGGAACACCTTCGAGATCCGGGTCGAGGGCGAACGGCTGCGGGTATGGCTGAACGGCGTGCTCGTCAACGACTTCACCAACACCGACCCGGCGCGCAGTCTCCGCGAGGGCCACATCGGCCTCCAGAACCACGGCGACGGCGACGAGGTGTCGTTCCGGAACATCCGGATCAGCGAACTCCCGGACGGAGGTGGGCAGTAATCCCACGGTGGCCCGGGACGGCCGGGCCACCGCTCCGCCCCGGCCCGGCGCACCCGCCGGGTCCGGGCCCCGGACCGGGACCTGGACCCGGACCCGGACCGGGACCGGGATCAGGACCGGGGCCCGGCCAAGGGGCCATGGGGCCGGGGAGCCAAGGGAGTGATCCCGAGCCACCCCGTCCGCTGGTAACAGCCCGTTCCACCGGGCCGGTTCACCGGTCCACCCTTGAGGAGTCCGCCGCCTCACGCGTTCACCGGACTCACGGTTCACCGAGTCCACCAGCCCGCCCGGCTCGTTCCGCACCGCCGCACCGCCGCACCGCCGCACCGCCGCACCGCCGCACCGCCGCACCGCCGCACCGCCGCACCGCCGCACCGCCGCACCGCCGCACCCGTGCCCGCCGGCCGCACAGCGCATGCCGCGCGCCGCACAGCGCCCGTTCCCTGGGAGGCAGCCAGTGACGAACAGCCCGACCCCCTCCGGCCCCGGCCACGGCGGCCGCCCCGCCCCCGACGGCGAGGGCGGCAGCCGGGACGGTCACCCCGAGCACGGCCCGGCCGTCCCGGCGGCGGGCGGCGGCGCATCCACCCGGCTACCGGGGGAGCGGCGGACACCGCGCCGGGACGCCGGTCCGGGCCGGGGCGACGGCCCGTACCGGCCCCGTACCGGCGTGTGGCTGATCGGGGCGCGGGGGTCCGTCGCCACCACGACCGTCGCCGGCGCCGCCGCGCTCGCCGCCGGACTGCACCCGCCGACCGGCATGGTCACCGAGACCCCGCCCTTCGCCGGCAGCGGCCTCCCCCCGCTCGACGGCCTGGTGTTCGGCGGGCACGACACCCACGCCTGCCCCCTCCCGAAGCGGGCCGAGGCGCTCGCCGAGGGCGGTGTGCTGCCGCACGGCCTGCCCGCCGCCGTCCGCGCCGAACTCGCCGCCGCCGACGCGGCGATCCGCCCCGGCGGCCCGCAGTCCGGCGACACCCGGAGCGACGAGGAACTGATCGCGGACTTCGCGGCCGACCTCACCGCGTTCGTCGGGGAGCACGGCCTCGCCCGCGCCGTCGTCGTCAACGTCGCCTCTACCGAGCCCGCGCCCGGCCCCGGCGACGACCGGCTGCCGCCCAGCTCCCTCTACGCCGCCGCCGCGCTGCGCGCCGGCTGCCCGTACGTCAACTTCACGCCGTCCACGGGGCTGCACCACCCGGCCCTCGCCGGGCTCGCGGCCGCGTCCGGACTGCCGTACGCGGGCCGGGACGGCAAGACCGGCCAGACCCTCCTCCGTTCCGTCCTGGCGCCGATGTTCCTGCAGCGCGCCCTGACCGTACGGGCCTGGTCCGGCAGCAATCTGCTCGGCGGCGGCGACGGCGCGGCCCTGGCCGACCCGGCCGCCGCGGCTGCCAAGAACGCGGGCAAGGAACGGGTCCTGGCCGACACGCTCGGCACGGTTCCCGAGGGCGAGGTGCACATCGACGACGTACCGGCGCTCGGCGACTGGAAGACCGCCTGGGACCACATCGCCTTCGACGGCTTCCTCGGCTCCCGGATGATCCTCCAGACCATCTGGCAGGGCTGCGACTCGGCGCTGGCCGCCCCGCTCGTCCTCGACCTGGCCCGGCTGGCGGCCGCCGCGCACGCCGCCGGGATGTCCGGCCCGGTGCCCGGCCTCGGCTTCTACTTCAAGGACCCGGACGGGGGCCCGTCCGGCCTCTCCGAGCAGTGGCGTGACCTGCTGACCCTCGCCGAGCGGCTGGGGGCGGACGGATGACGGATCCGGGCCGCTTCCCGGGGCGCGCCAACGGCCGCGCCCCGGCGGGCCGTACCCCGCACATGACGGAACTGAGCAGACCTACGGACCGGCCCGGCCACCCGGACCGGCCCATCGCCCCGGGCCGGCCGGAGCCCGGTCCGGCCCCGGAGTCAAGCCCCGCCCCGGAGCCCGGGCACGGAGCGGACTCCGGTCCGGCCGAGGACGGCGCGGCACACGGGCAGGACCGGCAAGGCCACGCTCCGCCCGGGCAGGGTCCCCCCGAGCGGGAGACCGGCGGAACCGACTCCTCCGCGGACGGTGCCGTACGGGCCGCGGCCGGTGGTGCCGCAGCCGCGGCGGACACCGGCACCTCCGGCGCCCGGGCGACAGGGTCCGCGTCGGCGGCGGCATCGGACGCCGCCTCGCCGAGCCCGAACCGGGACCCGAACGAGGACCGGAACGAGGACCGGAACCGGCCGTCGGACCGGGGCTCGCACGGCAGCCCGAACCGGGGCCGGGCCTGGGCCGAACTCCTGCGCGTCCCGGCCGTGTTCAGCGTGCCCGGGGACGCCCTCGCGGGCGCGGCGGCCGCCGGGCACCGCGCGAACCGGGGCACCGCCCTGGCCGTCTGCGCCTCCCTCTGCCTCTACGAGGCGGGCATGGCACTCAACGACTGGGCCGACCGCACCCTCGACGCCGGGGAACGCCCGCACCGCCCGATCCCGTCCGGCCGGATCGCGCCCGGGGCCGCCTTGGGTACGGCGGCCGGACTGACGGCGGCGGGGCTGGGCCTCGCCGCGGCGGCGGGCCGCCCCGCCCTGGCCACCGCCACCACCTTGGCGGGCACCGTCTGGGCATACGACCTGTGGCTGAAGAACACCCCGGCGGGACCGGCCGCCATGGCCGCGGCCCGGGGCCTGGACCTGCTCCTCGGCACCGCCGCCACGGCCACGGCAGCCGCCCGTGCCGATGTCGCCGCCCCGCGCCCGTCCCGTGGACGGCTACCCCACGCAGCCGTACGGACCCGCCGGCCCGCACCGGGGACCGGTGCCGGGCGGGAGGCGCGCCGGGCGCTGCCCTCCGCCGCGCTGCTCGCCGCGCACACCTACGGCGTCACCCTCGTCTCCCGGCGCGAGACGACGGGCGGTTCGACGGCGCTGCCGCTCGCCGCACTGGCCGCCGTGGGCGGTATCGCCCGCTCCGCCGGTCGCAACCCCGCCCCTGACAGGGCGAGTTGGCCCGATGCGCCGCGCCGCCGGGGCTCCCGGGGCGTCCGCCGGACCCCGCCGCCCCCGGGCCGCCCAGCCCCACCGCCCACGCGCCGCCGGACCGCGGCCCGTCCCGCGCCGGGCGGTGACCGCCCGGCGGCCGGTGCCGCGTTCGCCGCCCTGTACGGCGCCACGGCAGCGCGCCCGCTCCTCCACGCCGCGCTGAACCCCTCGCCGCACTTCTACCAGCGGGCCGTGGGCGGCGGCATCCGCGCCATGATCCCGCTCCAGGCGTCGCTCGCGGCCCGCGCGGGGCGGACCGGAACCGCCACCGCCCTGCTCGCGCTGGTGCCGCTGGCCCGTCGGCTGTCCCGGAAGGTGAGCCCCACGTGACCCCCACGCCCGACCCGTCCGCACACCACCCCGGGACCGGCCGAGCCGGCGGGAATCCGGGGACCTCCGGGGCCGGCCGGGCCGGCGGGGATGCGGAGGCCGCCGGGGCCGGCCGGGCGGGACAAGCTGCCGCGACCGGCCGAGCTGCCGGGAACACCGGGGCCGGCCGAGCCGACCGAACCGGTGCGGCCGGTGCGGCCGGTGGAGCCCCCGTTCCCCGCCGATCCGCCGGATCCTCCGGAGACCCCGGAGCCACCGGGACCGCGGGGGCGCGGAACCCGGCCGCCGCGGACGAAACGGCACCGCGCTTCGCCTACGGCACCAACGGCCTTACCGATCTCCGTCTCGACGACGCCCTCGGGCTCCTCGCCGATCTCGGCTACCAGGGCGTCGGGCTGACGCTCGACCACATGCACCTCGACCCGCTCGCGCCCGACCTGGCCGCGCGCACCCGCCGGGTGGCCCGCCGCCTCGACCGGCTCGGCCTGTCGGTCACCGTCGAAACCGGTGCCCGGTACGTCCTCGACCCTCGCCGCAAGCACCACCCCACCCTGCTGGACCCGGACCCCGAGGCGCGGGGCGCCCGTATCGCCCTGCTGCTCAAGGCGGTCCGGGCCGGGGCGGACCTCGGCGCGCACGCCGTGCACTGCTTCAGCGGCGTCGTGCCGCCGGGGGTGTCCGAGGACACCGCCTGGCAGCGCCTCGCCGAGTCGATGGCCCCGGTCGTGGACGCCGCCGCGGCCGCCGGAACCCCGCTCGCCGTCGAGCCCGAACCCGGCCATCTCCTCTCCGGCATCGCCGGATTCCACCGGCTGCGCACGGCACTCGGCGCCCCGGACGCCCTCGGCATCACCCTGGACATCGGCCACTGCCAGTGCCTCGAACCCGAGCCGCCCGCCGCCTGTGTACGGGCGGTCGCGCCCTGGCTGCGGCACGTCCAGATCGAGGACATGCGGCGCGGGGTGCACGAGCACCTTCCCTTCGGGGAGGGCGAGATCGACTTCCCGCCGGTGCTCGCGGCGCTGCGCGCGGTGGGGTACGGAGGGCTGGTCGGCGTCGAACTGCCCCGCGACTCCCACCGGGGCCCCGAACTGGCCCGCTCCTCCTACGACTTCCTCGTACGGGCGGACGCCGAGGCCCGGGCACGCCACGCCGGCCCGGCGGATACCGCACCCGCCGCCCCTGCGGACCGGGCCGCCGGACCCGCCCGCCGCGCCCCGCACCCGGCCGGCCGCATCCCCGGGCGGCACGCGGGACCGCGTTCGCTCCCCGGCCGCCCCTCCCGGCTCTCCGGCTCCGCGACAGGAGGAGGACGCTGATGCCATCCGGCTCCACCCCGGGCCGTCCCACCGCGACCGAGACGGCACCCGAAGCCGCACCCGAAGCCGCACCCGAAGCCGGCACCGGCACCGGCACCGGCACCGGCAGAGAAGCCGGCACCGGCACCGGCAGAGAAGCCGGCACCGGCACCGGCGGTCCGGGTGCCGCCGACGCGCCCGTCAGCAACTCCGGTGACAGCGCCCCAGGTTCCGCCGGCCCGGGCACCGCCGACCCCGCCGACGCCCACGCCGTATCCGGCGCCCCCGAGCCCGCGACCCCCGGATCAGCCGATGCCGGAGCCGCCGGCCCCGCGTCAGCCGATGCCGGATCCACCAACCCCGCGCCCGCCCACCCCGGGTCAGCCGGCGCCGAATCCGCCGCCCCCGGCCTCGCCGAGCTGCGCGAGCGTCTCCGCACCCGTCTGTCCGCCCCGGCACGGACATGGCTGGACGGGGCTCTTGCCGCGGCGGAGGCGGCGGCGGAGACCGCGGTCGCCGGACGTGCCCCCTCACAGCCGACGCCGGGATCCGTGGCCGGAGAAGCCCCGGCACCCCCGGCCCGGACCCGGCTCCCGGCCTGGGAACTCCGGTTCGCCGCCGCCGGACGCCACATCGGCCGCGACTCCGGCGCCCGCGCCCGCCCCGGACCGGCCCCGGCCTCCGGCCCGGACGCCCACACCGGCTCCGCAGGCCGCGGCGACCTCGTCATCCGCCCCGACGCCGATACCCGTCCCGGCCCGGCCACCGCCCCCGGTGCGGCCACCCCCCGCCGGGGCGCCCCCGCGGATCCCACCGGTCCGCCCGACTCCGCCGGCGTCACCGGCCTGTCCGGGGCAGCCGGCCTCACCGGCTTCACCGACCCCACGGGCCTCACCGACCCCACGGACATCGCCCGCGTCCTGCTCCTCCGCGCGGCCCGCGCCACCCCCGGCACGCTGGACCGCCTCTACCACCAGGGCACCGCCGCCGAGCGCCGTGCCGTCCTGCTGGCTCTGCCGTATCTCCCGGGCATCGGGCCCGCGGCCGTCCCCCTGATCGAGGACGCGCTCCGGGCGAACGACACCCGGCTGATCGCCGCCGCCGTCGGCCCGTACGCGGCGCGGCACCTCGGCCCGCACGCCTGGCGGCACGCCGTACTGAAGTGCCTGTTCACCGAGGTGCCGGTCGCCGCCGTGGCCGGTCTCGCGGGCCGGGCCCGCGGCGATGCCGAGCTGGCCCGGATGCTCACCGACTACGCCCGCGAGCGCACCGCGGCCGGCCGCCCCGTCCCTCCGGATCTCCACCACGTCCTGGCCCTGACGGCAGCGGGGACGGAGCCGGGGACGGAGCCGGAGCCGGCGGCGGCCGAATCGCCCGTCACCGGCCCTCCCGCCATGGAGCCGGCCGCGACCGAGCCGTCCCGCACGGAGCCCGCCGCGACAGAGGAGCCCTGACCCAGCGATGCGTATCTTCGACCCGCACATCCATATGACCTCGCGCACCACCGACGACTACGAGGCCATGTACGCGGCGGGCGTCCGCGCCGTCGTCGAGCCGTCGTTCTGGCTCGGCCAGCCCCGCACCGCACCCGCCAGCTTCTTCGACTACTTCGACGCGCTCCTCGGCTGGGAGCCGTTCCGCGCCGCCCAGTACGGCATCGCGCACCACTGCACGATCGCCCTCAACCCGAAGGAGGCGAACGACCCGCGCTGCGCCCCCGTCCTGGACGAGCTGCCGCGCTATCTCGTCAAGGACTCGGTCGTCGCCGTCGGGGAGATCGGCTACGACTCGATGACGCCCGCCGAGGACGCCGCCCTGGAGGCGCAGCTCCAGCTGGCCGCCGACCACGAACTGCCCGCCCTGGTCCACACCCCGCACCGCGACAAGGCCGCCGGCCTGCGCCGCACCCTCGACGCCGTCCGCCGCTCGGACCTGGACCCCGGACTCGTCCTGCTCGACCACCTCAACGAGACGACCGTCGACGAGGCCCGTGACAGCGGCTGCTGGCTCGGCTTCTCCCTCTACCCCGACACCAAGATGGACCCGGCCCGCATGGTCGCGATCCTCCGCTCCCACGGCACCGAACGCATGCTCGTCAACTCCGCCGCCGACTGGGGCCGCAGCGACCCGCTGACGACCCGGCAGGCCGGCGACGCGATGCTCGCCGCCGGATTCACCGAGGACGAGACCGACCAGGTCCTGTGGCGCAACCCCGTGGCCTTCTACGGCCAGAGCGGCCGGCTCGACACGGCGGCCCCCGACCCGGCCGCGGGCGCCGCCACCCACGAGGGCAACTCCATACTCCGGGGAGGCTCCTGACCCGTGCGCTTCCGGCATCCCGACGGCTCGACCGTCCACCTCGCGTACTGCACCAACGTCCACCCGGCGGAGACCCTCGACGGCGTGCTCCGCCAGCTCCGCGAGCACTGCGAACCCGTACGCCGCCGCCTCGGCCGGGACCGGCTCGGCATCGGCCTCTGGCTGGCCCGCGACGCCGCCCGCGCGCTCGTCGCCGACCCGGCCGCGCTGCGCACCCTCCGCTCCGAGCTCGACCGCCGGGGCCTGGAGGTCGTCACCCTCAACGGCTTCCCGTACGCGGGCTTCGGCGCCGAACGGGTCAAGTACCGCGTGTACCGCCCCGACTGGACCGAACCGGAACGCCTCGGCCACACCACCGACCTCGCCCGCCTCCTCGCCGGACTGCTCCCCGACGACGAGCCCGAGGGCACCATCTCCACCCTGCCCCTCGCCTGGCGCACCCCCTACAACGCCGCCTCGGAGCGCACCGCCCGCCGGGCCCTCACCCTGCTCGCCCAGCGGCTCGACGCCCTCCAGGACCTCACCGGCACCTCCATCCGCATCGGCCTCGAACCGGAACCCGGCTGCACCGTCGCCACCACCGCCGACGCGGTGACCGCGCTCGGCGGCCGGGGACGCCCGCCGTCCCACCGCATCGGCGTCTGCCTGGACACCTGCCACCTCGCCACCGAGTTCGAGGAACCGGGCCCGGCCCTGGACGCGCTCACGGGGGCGGGCATCCCCGTCGTCAAGGCCCAGCTGTCGGCGGCGCTGCACGCCGAGAACCCCGGACGGGAGGACGTACGGGCCGCCCTGGCGGCCTTCGCCGAACCGCGCTTCCTCCACCAGACCCGCACCCGCACCCGGGCGGGGGAGGTCACCGGCACCGACGACCTGGACGAGGCCCTGGGACTGCCCGCCGAACCGCCCGCCCGGAGCGAGGGAGCCGGCAGCCCCGCCCCGGCCCTCCCCACCCCGGTCCCCACCCCGGCTCTCCCCACCACCGGCCCCTGGCGGGTCCACCTCCACGTCCCCCTGCACGCCGCACCGCTGCCCCCGCTGACCTCGACCCTCCCCGTCCTCCGCGACACCCTCACCCGGCTCGTCGGCGGCCCGGCGCCCCTCACCCGCCATCTGGAGGTGGAGACCTACACCTGGCAGGCCCTGCCGCCCGAGCTGCGCCCCCGCTCCCGGGCCCGGCTCGCCGAGGGCATCGCCGCCGAACTCTGCCTCGTCCGCGACCTGCTGACCGACCTCGGCCTCAAGGAGCTGCCGTGACCCCCGCCGGTACCCCGGGCTCCGCCCACGGCATCCCCGACGACACGGGCCGCCTCGCCCCCCGCCGCCTGCTCGTCCTCGACGTCGTCGGCCTCACCCCCCGGCTGCTCGCCCATATGCCCAACCTCCGCGAGCTGGCCGAGACCGGCGACCGCGCCCCCCTGAGGACCGTCCTCCCGGCGGTCACCTGCGCCGCCCAGTCGACGTTCCTGACCGGCGCCCTGCCCGCCGAGCACGGCATCGTCGGCAACGGCTGGTACTTCCGCGAGCAGGGCGAGGTGCTGCTGTGGCGGCAGCACAACGGTCTCGTCGGCGGCGACAAGCTCTGGGACGCGGCCCGCCGCGTGCATCCCGGCTACACCGTCACCAACGTCTGCTGGTGGTACGCGATGGGCGCCGACACCGACATCACCGTCACCCCGCGCCCCGTCTACTACGCCGACGGACGCAAGGAGCCGGACTGCTACACACGCCCCACCGACCTCCGCGACGAACTCACCGGGGAATTCGGGACGTTCCCGCTCTTCCACTTCTGGGGCCCCGGCGCCGGTCTCAGCTCCAGCCGGTGGATCATCGACGCCACCCGCCACCTCATGCGCACCCGCCCCACCGACCTCACCCTCTGCTACCTCCCGCACCTCGACTACGACCTGCAGCGGTACGGCCCCGACGACCCCCGCTCCCACGCGGCCGCCACCGCCCTCGACACCGCCCTCGTCCCGCTCCTCGACGAGGCCCGGGCCGCCGGGGCGACGATCGTCGCGCTCTCCGAGTACGGCATCACCCGCGTCAGCCGCACCGTCGACATCAACCGCGCCCTGCGCCGCGCCGGCCTGCTGGAGGTGTACACCCAGGACGGCATGGAGTACCTCGACCCCTGGACCTCCCGCGCCTTCGCCGTGGCCGACCACCAACTGGCGCACGTCTACATCCGCCGCCCCGGCGACCCGGGGGAGACGGCCGCCGTCCGCGAAGTCCTCGCCGGCCTCCCCGGCATCGCCGAACTCCTCGACGACGAGGGCAAGAAGGCCCACGGCCTGGACCACCCGCGCTCCGGCGAACTGGTCGCCGTCGCCGAACCCGACGCCTGGTTCACGTACTACTACTGGCTGGACGACGCCCGCGCCCCCGACTTCGCCCGCCTCGTCGAGATCCACCGCAAACCCGGCTACGACCCGGCCGAGCTGTTCATGGACCCGGAGGACCCCTACGTGCGGCTGCGCGCCGGGGCCGCGCTGGCCCGCAAGAAGCTGGGGATGCGGTACCGCATGGCCGTCGTCCCCCTGGACCCGTCACCGGTGCGCGGCAGCCACGGCCGCCTGCCGGACCGGGAGGAGGACGGCCCGGTGCTGATCTGCTCCCGCCCGGGCGCGCTCCGCGCCGACGGCGGTCCCGTCGAGGCCACCGCCGTCAAACCCCTCCTCCTCCGCCTGGCCGGCCTGACCTGACCGGCACCGCCCCGCGCGACGGCGCCCCGACCCGGCACCGCGCCCCTCGCCCCACCCTCTTCCCGACAGGAGCGTCACCGTGAAGAACGACTCCGCACTCGCCCAGCGCCTCCGCCGCCGCGGATTCCTCGGCGTCGCCGCCGGCACCACCGCCGCCGCCCTCCTCGGCACGGCGGGCGCCGGAACGGCCCGCGCCGCGGAGGCCGGCACCCCCGCCGGGGCCTCCGCCCGCGGCGGACGGGGCAGGCCGCTGCTGCCGCCCGGCCGGCTCGGCGTGCAGCTCTACAGCCTCCGCGACCAGGTCTCCACGGCCGGCTTCGCCCGCGTCTTCGCGGAACTGAAGGAGTACGGCTACGACGAGATCGAGTTCGCCGGCTACACCCAGGGCACGGCGGGCCCGATCACCCTCCCCCAACTCCGCCGCCTGGTCCGCGACAACGGCCTCCGGGCCGTCGGCAGCCACGTCGGCTACTACTCCGACGACCCCGCCGCGTACACCTTCGCCACCAGCCTCGACCGGGTCCTGGACGACGCCGCCGAGCTGGGCCTCAAGCACATCGGCACGGCCAGCGGGCCCTTCCGGTACGGCGACACGGTCGACGCCTGGAAGCGCGCCGCCGAGGACTTCAACACCTACGGCGCCGCCGCCAGGGAGCGCGGCATCACCTTCTACCAGCACAACCACGCCGAGGAGTTCTCCTTCGCGAGCGACCGCCCCGACGTCCGCCTCTACGACGTGCTGCTCGCCGAGACCGACCCCCACCTGGTCTCCCTCGAAATGGACATCTACTGGGCCTACTGCGCCCAGTTCCGCTTCAGCGTCCGCCCGGACGGCACCCCCGCGCCGTTCGACCCGATCGACTACGTCCTGAAGCAGCCGCACCGCTATCCGCTCTTCCACGTCAAGGACGGCGAACACGACCCGTCCACCCGCGACGGCTACCGCATGACGGACGTCGGCGACGGCGACATCGACTACCAGCGCTTCATCGGCGGCGTCGAACGCCTCTCCCGCCACCGCTCGCACCACTGGATCGCCGAACACGACAACCCGGCCGACTCCCTCTCCTTCGCCCGCCGCTCGGCGGACCATCTGCACTCCCTGCGCGCGAAACGGGACTGCTGAGGCCCGGCTGTCCTGCCCGCCGCCTCGCCCGCCGCCCCGCCGGTCCGGGCGGTCCGCCGGGCGGGGCGGCGACGGGCACGCCGTGGTCACCGGTCCCGCAACGCCCCGAGCAGCATCGGCAGGGTGGCGTACAACTCCCGCTCCCAGTAGGCCGGGGCGTGCGTACCGCGGAAGAAGTGCGTGCTGATCCGCACCCCTTCCTGCTGAAGCCGGTACGCCACCGCCCGGGACTCGTCGCCCATGATCGACTCGGACAGGGAGATCACCTCCCGGGGAAAGAGCCGCGCCAGCTCCTCGAACCCCGGGATGTCCTCGTCCGGTTCGACGTCCGGCGGGTCGAGACGGCCCGGAGTCCCGTCACCGGCGGCGATGTGGACCCGGACACCCCTGAGCCGCCGCGCCAGGTGGTACGGGTCGTTGGCCTCCCAGATGTGCCGCTGCCGCACCGGGTCGCCCCAGATCCGCCGCCACTCGACACCCAGGTACTCCGCCCCGCGCACGACCGCGTCCGGATACATCAGCGGATGCAGAAACCCGCTCCAGCTGGCCGCGGCGCGGAACATCCCCGGGTGGCGCGCCGCGTACTTCACCGCCCCGTACCCGCCCTGCGACTCCCCGGCCACGGCACGGCGCCCGCCGGCCCCGTAGTCCCGTTCCAGCAACGGCCGCAGCTCCCGCAGATGGAAGGTCTCCACGGCCGGGGGGCCGCCGGTGCCGCCGTTCCACCAGTCGGTGTAGAAGCCGTAGAAGGGCATCGACGGCATCACGACAAGCACCTTCCGCACGGAGGGCTCGTGCTGGAGGCCGTAGTCGTCGGTGAAGGACAGATGCTCCGCGTTGCCGCCGGGCAGCAGCCACAGCACGGGCCAGTGGTCCCGGGGGCGGCGCTCGTCCCACCCGTCGGGGACGAGCAGCCGCACCTCGGCGGTGCCGCCCAGGGCTGGGGAGCGGACGGTCAGATCGACGATCCGCTCCCCGGCCCGCCGCTCCCGGACGACCCGCGCGCCGCCGCCGGTAGCCGGACCGGACCGTCCGCCGACGGCTGAGGAAGCGGATCCCGGGGCAGAGCCGGGAGCGAGATCCGGACGGGCGGCCGGCCGGGCGTCGACCCGTGCGGGCCCGGCGGCGCCGAGCAGCGGCGGTGCCGTCAGTCCGGACACGGCGGCCGCGGCGGCCGTGCGGAGGATACGGCGGCGGGGCGGTGATGAGGACACGGGCGTCTCCGTTCGGAGCTGGGGGAGATGGTCGGTCCCCATGCTCGGCAAGCCACCGCCCCACCGGCACCGGGACACCCCGGACATCCACCCCGGGATGCCCCCGTCGGCTCCCTCGGGGAGCCCTGGGCTGTGGGGCCGGCCCCTGGCCGCCCGAGGCCGTGCTTCCGCCGACCGTCCCGGGACCCGCGGGCGGCACACCAGGACATCCCGTCATCACGCGGAGTGACGGACGCGGTACGCCAAGGGCCGGTCGACCGGCTCTGCGGACCGCAGGTCCGGGACTGGCCACTCACCGTCATAGCGGCAGGTCACGGCCAGCGCGAGGGCCCTCTGCCGGCCCTCCGCCCGCTCGGCATACGAAGGTGAAACACACCCGGAACCCCTGGTATCGTTGGTGTCGTCGCCGCGGGAAACCGAGGCGCTCACCTTGTCCGGGTGGCGGAATGGCAGACGCGCTAGCTTGAGGTGCTAGTGCCCTTTATCGGGCGTGGGGGTTCAAGTCCCCCCTCGGACACAGAGCATGCATCAACGGAGTGCGGGTCGGGAGCAATCTCGACCCGCACTCTGCGTTTTCCGGGCTCGTAGGACATGCGCAGCCCGAGCTCGCGGTACAGGCGGTTCTTCGCCTCTGGTGACGCAGCGGACGATCTTGTGGAGAGAACCGTCCTGCCAGGGGCTTTACGTCTGCCCGCTACCGGGGCAGGGCTGTCCGGTACCGCCCCGGCAACGAAGGCCCGCCCGGCTTCGCGTAGATCATTTAGCTGAGAAGGCCTCCATGAGTTCTCGTAACGGTTCAGCCGCTTGGTGGGGTGGTAGGCGGGTGTCCAGGCCCAGAACTTTGATCACGCCAAGGGTTCCCCGCGGACCGGTGATGGTCAGGGTGCGGCGGGTCGCACCCTGAGGGCCGGGGTGGACGATGGCCGCAAGGGGGGCACCAGGCATGGCGTAGCCGGCGATGTACGTGAGGAGCTGGTGCCGGTCCTCGGAGCTCACGGTCTTCTTGGCGTACGTCTTGTACTTGGCATCAATGGGCAGGAAGCGGGGCTGCGATGCGGGAAAACACAGCAACACGTCGGGGGTGAAAGACTTTTCAGTCTTGCTCATATCGCCGGCCGTCCTGATGCCGAGTTTGCCGACGCTGCTCACATGACGGCCGCCGAACTCGGTGGCGATATTGTGAGCCATTTGGCGGACGACCCGCTCCCACAACACGTCCATGTTGAGGAGCATGCTGTCGGCCCGCAGGCCTCGTTCGGTCAGGAGGTCGGTGACCCCTCCTCGATCTGTGACGAGAACGAGACGGGCCCAGGTATGGGCGAGCCCGTAGTGCTCGTTCAGCCGCGTGTATCGGGCTCGTGCGAGCATGCGGGGCGCGTCGCCGGGGTGGGTGGGGCGAGGAAAGCGCGCTGCTGTGTCCTTCAGAGCGCGGGCGAGTGCGGGGTCGGAGGCCAGGTCCGCCGCTGCGGACAGCGCGGCCCCGCAGACCAGGTTCTCCCAGATGTGTACATCACGTTCGAAGGTCTGGACGTGAAGTTGGTCGACGGCGCCGTAGCGGCGGGTCGCCTGGGCGCGTACATCGAGCCGTCCTCGCAACACCGGCTCGACCCGGTCGGTTCGCTGGTAGTCGCGTCGCAGCCCGTGGTGCAGAAGGTGTAAGCACTCGGCCAGGAGAGCGGACAGCGCAATGTCGGCATAGCCGGATTCACCGATCAGCCATCTGCGAACGGTCGGCTCGTGGGGTACAGGGGTGCTCTGGGCATAGCAGAGCCATGTGATCAGTTGGTTTCCCGGTATGTCGAGCTTTGGGCTGAGGGCTAGCCGTACCCGGTCGAGTGCCAGTACGCCGACTGTGGAGCGAGCCGTCAGGGTCCAGCCTTCGCGGGTCTCTCGCAGGCCGATTTTTCTGTTGTCCCGGAGGAGGGTCAGCGTGTGAAGGTCGGCCTCGGTGAGCTGGTCGCGGTGCAGTCGGAGGGACCGGTGCTCTTGGACGACGAGCGGAGTCCGGGTGGTTCGCTTGGTCTGGTGGTCAGTCATCGAGGGCATCGTCGGTCTCTGCGAACTCATTGGCCAGTTTGGCGGCGAGATCCTGGGCACCCATTCTGGCAACCCGTCCAGAGGCTGGATCGACCAGTTCGCCGAGCACCGCTCGCAGCGGCTCGGGCCGGCCAAGGGCATAGTCCTCGATCTGGGGGACGATCTCGTGGCAGAAGACCGTTGCGAGTTCCTCTTCGGTGGTCAGCGGCCGGTCATTCCGCAGTAGACACGCATGACCGATGCGGTGATCCGGGCCGAATTCGGCGACCAGGCGGTCGTTCAGCACGGAGAGGAAGACACCGAGGTCGAGTGGTCCGATCGATCCGTCGAGTGCGTCGGGTTCCGGGGGGACCTCAATGAACCCGAAGCGGCGGCGGATCGCCACATCAAGATGCCCGATGCTCCGGTCCGCCGTGTTCATGGTGCCGACGACTCGGACGTTATGCGGGACCACGGCCCATCTCCCGCTCGTCGGCAGCCTGACCGGGATACCCCGCTTGTCCATCTCAAGCAAGGTGACGAGTTCACCGAGGACACGCGCCAGGTCACCACGGTTGATCTCGTCGATGATGAGGAGGAATCTCCGGTCCGGCGCCTCCGCGGCCGCCTTGCAGATTTGCAGGAAGAGCCCGTCCTGCAACTGGAGGTTCAGCCCCGGGCCGTTCTCCGCAGGGGCGGGTTTGAAACCCTCCACGAAGTCCTCGTAGCCGTAGGAGGGATGAAAGGTCACCATGGTGACTGTCGGCATGTCGCTGCCGCGGGAATTGCCGAGCAGGTCGGTTACCGCCGCCGAGCGATCCACGGCCGGCGCTTCGATCGCGTCAGCCCGGTCAGCCATCGCCAGGGCCACGCTGAGCGCCAGCCGGGTCTTTCCCGTGCCAGGTGGGCCGTGGACGATGATCTGCCCCTTGCGCTCGAGGACGTCCATAGCGTATTTGATGGAGGCCGGAAGCTCGGTCAGAGCCGGATCGAGCGCGGTGCCGGTGGGCGGTGCTGTCCTACGCCCTTCCCCGATGCGCCGCATGAGTTTCTCGGGAACCTTGGCGAACGTCTGCCGCCAGGCATTCTCCGGCGCATCGAAGGTCTGCGCGTAGGACTCATCCCACCGCACTCGGACCGTGTGCCGGTACTCCGTGCGCTTCTCATCGAAGGCATAGCCTCCGGTGACACTTCCCAGCGCGAGCACTTCGGTCGTGCCACGGTTGGCGACGACCAGGTCACCGTCCTCCAGATCGCGGAAGGCCAACAGATGCCGGGCCAAGCGCAGGTTGCCGCCAGTCGACTGCGGCCACTCGGCGTCCAGGGCGCTTTTGAGTTCCGTGTCGCTTTCGTACTGGCCGAGGTCTCCGATCTCGTCCCACCCGACGCAGATGTACTGCCCCTCGCGGCATTCATCCCACAGCCGGCCACGCTCGCCCGGTGCGATCTTCCACACCGCGCGCTGGCGCGGACGCGGGTCGTAATGCTGATACAGGAAGCGCATCACTTCCTGCGGATGCCACCCGTCGAACGTCGTCCGGTCCCGGACGAGGGCGAGCAGGTTCCGGTTGGCCTGCCAGGTGCGGACGCCTCCGTAGGTTTGGTAGGGCTTGCCGCCGAGGAGTTCGCTGAAGTGCCGTACGTGGGCAGCGGAGAAAATCGGCAGGAACTCGTCGGGGAAGTAGAGCGCCAGTGTTTTGGTCACTAGTGCTTGCCCGTACACCAGTGTGCTCAGGTCGTTGATGCGGTTGAAGTCGCCGCTCTCCACGGCGTTGAAGGCTTCGACGAATTCCTGGCGGACCGTGTTCCACGCCTCCAGGTGATCGAGCTTGCGCAGTGGAGCCGGGAGCCGCCATTCGCCGCTGCGATGGCGATAGATGATGTGCTTGGCGGCGCTCCCGCCCCGGATGCTGCCGAACGCCTCGGTTCCGTACTCCATGAGCCAGCAGAACGAGCGGGTGGTTTCACCGTATTGTTGCGCGCCGAGTGCGTATCGTTCCACCGGGAGGGTGGGCCAGTCCTCGCGAGGGAACTCGGTGAGCGCCCGCTGACGGTCCTCGCCGGCTCTTGCGACTGCGTTGGCCAGAGCTTCTCGGCCAAAGGCTTTGGCTTTCTCCGCCACGTCGGCTCCCCTGTCCATGCCGCCATGATTCCCCATCACGGCTCGGCTGGTGGCCTGATCGTGTACTTCACCAGTGTTCAGCGAACGCTTCTCATCCTGTGGTTCAGGCGCGGCGGTGGCCAGGGCTTCGGCCCGTCGCAGCACCCTCTTCAGCTTGTCGTTCTTGAGGCGGCGCGTGCTGCCGCGGCAGGGGAGGAGAGGAAGCCGGTGGAGGCGGGGATCACGGCGGTGGAGCCGGCCGCAGCGATGAGAGCGTTCTTCGGGTGATGCCGGTGGGGCTCAACAGATCAGCCCTTCGCCCGTTGTGACGTGCGCCGCCTGCGCCGGAAGATGCCGGAGGCAGCGGCGCTGAGCAGTGCCAGCAGCATCAGGACGGCGATGGACGGATTGACGTAGTCGGGGATGATGACGGAGTAATCACGGCCGTTCGAGGACTCGCAGATCAGACGCAGCGGGATAAAATCTCCTCTGTGCCCGACCAGGGTCGGCGCTCCTTCGGGGCGCCGGCGCTCACATTCCTCGGCCTGTTCCTGGTCTTCCAGGAACAGAAGATGGAGGCATCCCCACAGATAAAGGGCGATTCCTGGCGACGGCCGCCAGGGACACATCCCGGCAAGTGCGGGACGGCGTGAACCGCAGGCGGGCCTGCCGTGTGAGCTGTGAGCACAGGTACACCGTGTTGGCCACCAGGGTCGCCGCTCCACTGATCAGTAGGGGGAACAGCACGGTGAAGTCGTGCCCTTGCCAGGGGGCGGAAGCTGTGATCACGGTGTCAGGAGTCGCGGACGATGCGGTTGTGCTCCTCGGAGATGACGTAGAGCGGCATCCGTAGCTGTGCGTGCGGCCTCGTCCCCCTCACTTCACACCCCCGGCCTCCACCAGGAACGGGCTCGGCTCGCCCGACCAGGAGACGTACAGGCTGTCCCGCGCCCTGGTGCAGGCGACGAACAGCAGGCAGCGCTCCGCCATCAGGTCCGTGTCGTGCTGCTTGGCGTCCACTTCGGGCGGTGTGACGGCCCGGGGGAAGGGCAGAGCGCCCTCGTTCACGCCGATGACCGCGACGCAGCGGAACTCGAGTCCCTTGAACGAGTGCATCGTTCCGACGCGGACGGCCGCCGCCTCCCCCGAGGCGTCGGCGGCCCGCAGCGGTGCGGCGGGGATGCCGGCGGCCTTCAGGTGTGCCACAGCCTTCGCGCACGTCTTGTTGAAGCGCGTGCTCACCCCGATCTCCCCGGCGCCGACGCCCGCCTCCAGCCACGCCCGCACCCGGGCCGCCAGCGCGTCCAGTTCGGCCTCTTCGTCCGCTGCCGCGTGCAGGCCGGGTCCGTCGCCGTGCAGGGCGGAGCGGTAGCCGAGCAGCGTGTCGGGGCGGTTCTCGTCCTCCAGCTCGGCGATCGGGCGGCCGACGAGCAGCGCCGTGGACCAGCGCAGGATCTCCTGCGTGCTGCGGTAGTTCTTGCGCAGCTTCACCGACCGCCCGGTCACCTTGATGCCGAGCGACTTCAGGGACACCTTCGCGTCGTAGATGCGCTGATGCGGGTCACCGGCGATGAACAGGTCGTCCGGACGGGCGGGGACGGCCGCGCGCAGCAGACGCCACTGCGCCGGGTGCAGGTCCTGCGCCTCGTCCACCACCACATGCCGGTACCGCGGCCCCTTCTCCTTCAGCAGCCGCGCCGCCTCCGCGCACGTCTGCAGCCAGGTGCGGGCCCCGTCCGCGGCCAGGCCGGCCGTGAACCGCTCTACGGTCTCCCACACCAGGGGCCGCTCGGCCGCCGTCAGCCGGCTGCCCCGGCCGCGCCGGTCCGCCGCCTCGTACGCGGCCGGGGTTCTGATGTCCTGGGCCAGGACGACGTGCCGGTACTCCTGGGCGAGGAACTGCGCGCTGCCGGTGAAGCCCGTCGCCTCGGCGGCGTCGCCCCAGCGGCTCTCCTCCTCCTGGTGCGTCAGCGGCCGCAGCGCGACCGCGCCCGTTTCCTCGGCGACGACACGGCTGGCGAAGCCGTCCACCGTCGAGATGTCCACGCGCCCGCGCAGCTCCGGGTCCTCCACAAGGGACTCCAGGCCCGAACGGAGCGCGTTGACCAGCGCGTTGGTGTACGTCGTGAGCAGGATGCGCTCGCCGTCGCGCAGATACCCGAGCAGGTGCTTGACCCGGTGCAGCGCCACGACGGTCTTGCCGGTCCCCGGCCCGCCGCTGACCTGGGCGGGCCCCGAGTACGAGGCCCGGTACGCCACCTTCCGCTGCGAGGGATGCAGAAACACCCGCCAGGCCGCGAAGGGCTTGTCGAGGATGTCCCGCAGCTCCTCGGAGGCCGTGACCAGCGCGATACGGGCCCCGCTGTGCCGGATCGCGGTCTCGTAGTCCCCGGCGTCCACCGGCTGCTCCGACGCCTGCGCCTGCAGCGCGGGCGCCACGATGTCCTGCCACACCTCCTCGACCGTGCAGCCCGCCGCGAGGTACTGCAGTACCTCCCGCTGGTCCTGCGGCAGCAGCGGCGCGAAGACCTCCAGCTGCTCCTTGTCGACGAGCGTCCGGGCCTGCCGCAGCGTCTCGGCGTCGATGCCCAGCGCGGTCAGGTCGCCGTCGGAGAACTTGGCGAACAGCCGCTGCTTCGGCGAGGACTCCGCCACCCGCTCGTAGGCCGGGGTGATCTCGTCCAGGGTGGCCGCGTCCCGGATCTCGACGGCCCGGGTCACCTCGTTGATGCTGGATTTCTGCTTCTTCGCCCACGCGATGGCCTTGTCGTGCTGCATGACCCGCAGCAGCACGAAGGTGTCCCCGGAGGGCGGGGCGAGGACGACACCGCGCCAGAACTGGTCGATGCGGATCGTCCGGATCTGCTGGTCCTTCGCGTGCGTCAGGCTCTCCAGCTTCAGCCCCGGATCCCTGAAGAGCTGGTCGAGGGTGAGCCGGCCGAACTTCTCCCAGGCGTCGAGGACGCCCTTCCGCACGGGCGGCTGGAGCTTGGGGAGTTCGGCGAAGAAGCCGATGTCGAACGCGAGCTGCGGCATGACGGGATCCTAGGGGCCGGGCGGGCCGCGAGGCAGGTGGAACCGGCGGTTCGGGACGGGGAACCGGCGGGCCGGGACGGGCCCGCCGGCAGGTCAGGAAGGCGAGCCGGGGGCGTCCCCGTCGAGATCCAGCCGGATCACGGCCAGGGTCCCGTCCACCTCGGCGGCGAGTTCGTCGTCCGGGCCGAACACCACGCACAGGTCCGCGTGCAGCGGCTCCAGGACGGCGAAGGCGTCCGCCGCCCGCCCTTGCGCGAGGAGCAGCATGCCGATGTCGCGGCGCAGTTCCACGGCGGTCTCGCTCACGTCGCCGTCGACGGAGCGGACGGCGTCGAGGACACCGCGCAGCCCGGCCAGCGCCTCCGTCACCTGGCCGAGTTCGCCGCGGCAGCGCGCCGCCTGCGCCCGGCTGTCCAGCACCTCCGCGCTGCCGGGCCCGCTCACGCGCGCGTACGCCTCGGCGAGCGCTTCGAACTCGGGCAGCGCGGCCCGGTGGTCGCCCGCGAGCTGACGGCTGACCGCCCGGCGCATCCGCAGCCCCAGGACCGCCTTGCTCTCCGCGCCCAGGGCGCGCCCGGCCGGCTCGACCATCTCGCCGACCACCTCGGTGGCCTGCGCGTACCGCTCCTCTTCCATCAGGGCGACGTAGTGCGCGTGGACCTCGCGGATACGCTCCCGCAGCGCCTCCCGCTCGGCCGCGGGCAGCGCGGGCGGCACGTCCGGGCCGGCGGCGGGCTCGGTCGGCCGGGCACCGCCCGCACCGGTGCCTGTACGGGCGCGGGGCGAGTAGGGGCGGCGGAAGATCCCGGTCGGGTCGGGCGTCCCGGCGGGCCCCGCCTCCTCCGGCGCGGACTCCTCCCCGGGCGGCGGCAGGAACGGCCGCAGCCGCTCGTACACCTCCTGCACATCCGCGGGGCGCGCCTCGGGGGCCTTGCGGAGCAGGTGCAGGACCAGCTCCTCCAGGGCCTCCGGTACGTCCTCCCGCAGCTCGCGGAGGGGGATCGGTGCCGCGGTGGCGTGCTGCGTCATCAGCTGCCACTCGCTCTCCCCGGTGAACAGCGGCCAGCCGCACAGCAGTTCGTGCAGCACGCAGCCCAGCGCGTACAGGTCGGTGCGCGGTGTGACCCGGGCGCCGCGCACCTGCTCCGGCGCCATGTACTGGTGCGTCCCGACGGGGCTGCCGGTCGCGGTCAGCTTGGTGACGTCCGTCCGCAGGATCGCCGCGATGCCGAAGTCCAGCACCTTCACCGTGCCGTCGCGGGCGACGAGGATGTTGCCGGGCTTGAGGTCGCGGTGCACCACGGGAACGTCGTGGGCGTACGACAGCACGGTCGCCACCTGCGCCGCCACGGCCACCGCCCAGCTCACGGGGAGCGGCCGGTGCGGGTGCACGTACGCGGTGAGCGGCACGCCGTCGACCAGCTCCATCACCAGGAACAGCTGCTCGTACGACTCGTCGAGCACCGCGTCGTACACCTGCGGCACGCCCGGGTGCTGGATCCGCGCGGTGATCCGCGCCTCGCGCCGGAACCGCTTCTCGAACTCCTCCGCCACCGAGGGCGAGGCCACGGCCTGCGGCCGGATGAGCTTCACGGCGACGGGCCGGTCGAGGACGGCGTCATAGCCCCGCCACACGTCCCCCATGCCGCCGTGCCCGAACTGCTCCAGCAGCTCGTAGCGCCCCGCGATCCGCTGTGGCTGTGGCTGTGGCTGTGGCTGTGGCTGTGGCTGTGGCTCCGGCACCTGGCTCCCGCCCTTCGCCCCGCCGGGCGTCCGCAGTCGTCTCCGTATGTGATGGGCCATCAGTTTCGCCGGTGCGGGGCCGGGGCGTCCAGCCGGGACCCGTACCGGGTGACGGAGCAGGCGCGGTGGCCGTTTCCGAAAAGCGGCCCGACGCACCGCATCGCCCTTCGGGGCAGTCGGATCTGCCCGTGTGCGCACGCGGTGGCCTCTGGTGTCGCGTCACCACGTGTGCACGATGAAGGATGCAGCAACCTCATCCGGTGAACGAAGGTGGCACGCATGCGCTCGCGGTCGGAACAGTCGGACAGGGATGCCGGCGGCGGACAGAGTCCGCGGCATGCGGCCTCCGGCCCCGGCACGTCTGCGCACGGTCCGCTGACCTCCGCGGAGATCACGTTGATCCAGCGCCTGGCCGGTCCCGGGATCGTCGCCCGCACTCCGGACGAGGACCAGCACGTCCACGGCGCCGGCTGCGGCCACGACGGCGGCGGAGGCGGCGGCGCCGATCCGGCCACGCAGAGCGCGCTGTTGCAGTCCGCCATGGCCTCATCGGGCCGGCCGCTTCCCGGGGCCCTGCGCGCCGAGGCGGACGCCTTCTACCGGAACGACTTCTCCGGCGCCCGCATCCACGACAACCAGGTGGCGCAGCGCGCGACGGAGGCACTGGGCGCCCAGGCGATGACGGTGGGGGCCCATGTCTTCCTGGGCCCGGGGGCGACCGGCAACACGGAGGTCATCGGCCACGAGCTCGGGCACGTCGACAAGAACCTCAGAGGCGTGCGCGAGACGGGGAGCGACAACGGCGCCGGGGTCAGCGTGACCAACCCGCACCAGGACTCCGAACGGACGGCGGCGGCCGATGGCGCCGCGTTCGCGGCGGGGGCCGAAACAGCGCCCTCCGTCGGCGGCCGGCACGACGGAACGGCGTCGGCCCCGGCCCCGGCCGTGCAGCGGTCGGTCGGTGACGCGGTCGCCGCGCGGATGCGCTCCCTGCAGGGCTCGGCCGGCAACAGCGCCGTCGCCCGGCTCCTCGCCCCCGGTCCGGCTCCCGTCCAGCGCATGGGCGGCAGGGACGACAAGAAGAAGGAGAAGCCGAAGTCGGCCCGGCAGAACGCGAAGGAGATCGAAGCGGGCGTCAAGGAGAAGTGGACGAAGGCTTACGGAGGCGGACGGCACGGTCAGGGCCCCGACGAGGTCCGGAGGCGGTACGCGCGTTCCATGGAGGATGACGCCACCTCCCAGACCCTGTCGCACCAGGGCTTCCTGGTCTACGACGCCATAGCGGCCGTTCAGGAGGCCCAGGGGGCCAGGGACAACCGCGAGCGCGAGGTCCAGGGCATGCTGATCAACAACCGGCTGCTCTTCGCCTCGAACTTCAATGAGTCGATGGACGCGCTCCAGGCATACACGACCGACGGCAGCGAGGACGGATACGCGGCGCTGGTGTCGACCCACCAGAGCCAGGCGGGCCGGGAGCGGGGGATGGCAGGGCCGGACGCGAGGGAGTACTCCGACCGCGTGAACCGGGCCGACGTCAAGACCCAGGCCGTCATGGCAGGTCAGCGCGGTGACGAGGACGACGCGACAGCCGAGGCGCTGCGGGAGCGCCACGGCAAGCCGGTGGCCCTCGTGGACATCAGTCATCCGCAACTGCACAAGCTGCTGACCGATGAGAAGTATGAGGGCTCGATCTTCCTGATCACCTTCAAGGAGGAGAAGGGGCTGCTGCACGCGGAACAGAAGCTGCTCCTGGCCCTGCACAGATCCGGGATCAAACCCAAGGAGGTCCGGGGGCAGCACGCCATCATGGGCAGGTACCGGGGGTGTCTCTGCTGCACCGCGGCCCTGGAGTACTACCGGAGCAAGGCGGGATTCAGCGCCCTCGACTACGACCCGAACCCGGGCTTCTACTACTGGGAATCGCTCGAGAACCTCTACAGGCACCAGGCTCACGTCGTCAACGACCCGGATTTCAAGGACTACATGATGGAGTTGGCCTCGCAACTGCCGGCCACTCCCGCCCTGTCACGCATGGAGCCGCCCGCCGACGCGTACGAGAACAACGGCCCCGAGAGCATCGTGGAGGCCGGGCTCGCCGCACGGCGGAACTACCGCACCCCGTCCCTGAGTGACATCGAGATGGACTACGACGACAGCGGCAATCCGGTGTTCTCCTCGTACGACCGCAAGCAGGACATCGGGGCCACGCAGGCGGGGTCCGCCCGCGTCGGTAAGGGGTCGGACCAGATCAAGTCCAGACTCCGCGCCGACCGGATCATCACCGATCCCGAACACCGGCGGCAGATCCAGGAGACCTGGCTCAACGGAACGTCGGACGAGAAAAGGGACCTCTTCAAATACTGGGAGGAGGTCGGGAGGGCGAGCCGCCCCGAGCTCGCCGAGATCATCAGCGAGGTGGACGGCAATCGGACCATGGAGGGCATCAAGTCCGCCATCTACCGCTACGTGAAGGACAAGACCGGTCACGAGGCCCGCGACGGCCGCCAAGCCGGTGAGCCCGTCACCCGCAGGCCGGACAAGGGCAAATACGCCGAGAAGAAGTCGGAGTCGGGCAAGAAGAAGAAGGAGTCCAAGCCGAAGCGCAAATCCATGAACGACAAATCCAGCGGCTGGGCCACGATCAAGGCGCAGATGGAGGCCGACGACCACTTCCACTCCGAGTGGCGCCGCCGGGAGAAGGGCAAGACGACGTCCCACGTCGAGCCCAGCAGCATGTCCGCCGCCCTGGCTCAGACCGTGGCCGCGCTCAGCGCGGAGTACACCGTGTCGTCGATGGCCCGCATGCTGCACATGGCTGAGAGGTCGCTCAGGCGCCTCACCAGTGAGGTGGAAGCGGCCCATGTGCCGGGCGGCGAGGTGGCGGAGCCGGGCTACGAAAGCGACGAAGCGATGGGCGGAATGGAAGACGCCCCGATGGGCGGAACGGAATACGAGGACGCATACGAAGCATCGCAGTACACCTACCCCATGGCCCCGGTCCCCGCGGGCAGTGGTTACGGATACACCATGCCGGACGTGGGGTCCTCCACGGGACAGGCGCAGTACCCCGAAGTCCCCGGTTACACACGCCAGATGGACCGCATCGGGCAGGTGACGTACGTGGACAACCAGACGGGCGCCGTGGGCATCTGGGACCCGGACGCCCAGCGCCTGGTCATCATCAGGGAACCGGTCGGCGACTACGCCATGGACTGGAGCAACTCCTGACCGAGCACGACGACGGCCCCTCGCCCGCCCGGTCGGCGGGCGAGGGGGCGCCGGCCGCGTTTCGGCGCCTGCCGTGCCCGGATCAGGCGCCCAGGTCGCCGCGCCTCACGGCCGCTATGAACGTGTCCCAGCCCTCCGCCGGGAACGTGATCACCGGGCCGTGCGGGTTCTTGCTGTCGCGTACGGGAACGGCGGCGACCAAGCCGTCAGCGACCTCGACGCACTCACCGCCGTCCGAGCCCCGCCCATGCGCCACAGGGGCGGCACATGGACGGGGCCGGGGTGGCGCCCTCACCGCTTCGGGGGTGGCGGAGTCGGATCAGGTGCCGGGGACCGGCACGTGGACTGTCAGGAGGGCTCGCGGTCCCGGGGGCTATCGCGCCCCCATGGATGCGCGCCACCGCCCCCGGGACAGGTGGCACACCCCATCGGGCGTGATGCGCACGCGCGCACCGAGCAACGGCAACGAGCCCTCCGCGTTCAGCCGGTTGCGGATGCGTTCGAGCGCGGACCAGAGCTGCTGCGGTCCGCCCTCGTGCACGGTCGGCGGGTCGGTCCACTCTGCGGACGCGCGTGCCCATGATCCGTCCGGGTGCACCAGATAGGCGGTTCGCGTCCGCCCGCTGGTCTCGTATCCGAGTTCCGTACCCGGTGCCGTGATTTCCAGCATGGACCGGAGTTCCCATGCGTTCGCCACGTCCACTACGGGATAGCGACCCGTGCTGGTCTCATCCCCGTCTGCCTCACGGGCGAGGGCGAACAGCTCGGCCAGGGCGGGCGGGTAGTCGTCGCCGGACCGGGTGAGCATGAAGCCCGCCATGTCCCGCGCGACCGTGCCCACCACGTCCCCGTTCCGGTCTTTCCACCCGGTGATGATCAGGGACGTGCGCGCCAGGGTCGTCGCAATGCGTCCGCCGGGTTCCAGCGCGGCGAGCACCGCGCGGAGTCCCGGACCGGGCGCTAGGGCGACCGTGCACACGATGCGGTCATACGAGCCGGGCACGTTCTTGGTGGCGTCCGACGAGATCATCTTCGGGCGGTACTCCATGTCGGCGAGCCGGTCCCGGGCTGCACTGACCAGGTACGGGTCCACGTCCAGACTCGTCACGTGGTTGTCCCCGAGTCGGTGACAGGCGTAGGCGGTGAGCCCGCCGGCTCCGGTGCCCAAGTCCAGCAGGGACAGCCCGTCCCCGAGTCGCCCGTGTTGCAGCATCCGCACCACCAGGCTCGGCATGGTCGCGGATGATGTCGGCAGTCCCTCGGGCTGGTCTCCGGGTTCAGCGTGGTCGGCGTGCAGCGTGCCAACCCTGGTGATCAGGGACCGGTCCGCATACGCGGCGTCCATCCACGCTTCCGGGTCGCTCGGTCCGTCGCGCAGTACCCACCGGCCCGAGTCGTCCACGTCCCACCAGCGGGGCACCAACTCATGACGGGCGACACGTGCCACAGGGGCGAGCCACCGTGAATCCGGGTCGGTCACCTGGTCCGCGAGGATGCTTGCCTTGCTCTCCCAATCCATGGTGGCGAGCCTTTCAGGTCAGTACGCGGGGTCACAGGCTTCCGTGTTGGCGGGGTCACAGTCGCCCGAATCGTCGGGCGGGCACGCAGTGGCACGCAGCGGGGGCACACTCGCGGCCTACGGGATACGTGAGCTGACACTGACCGGTGATCTCCAGTTTTCCGACCGCCTCTCGCGACAAGCTGGCTTGACCAGGCGCTTCGCGTGCCGGACATGTCCGGCGGGTGTCCGGTCGAGGCTGCGGTGGCTGCGTTCAATAGGCCATCGCACCGGCCGTGGGCCGGGATGCTTCTCGTCACGGGGCATCAAGTTGCGCTGTCGCCGCCGATCTGGAGTTCGTTCCCCCATTCCTGGGCGGCCGCGAGGCTGGGAGCAGTGCCGACCACCTCATACATGAACCCGGTCCACTCCTCCAGGACGCGCGGCTCGTCGGGCCGGAGGTGGCCGGCGCCGCCGTGCACGGGCCGGTGACGGCGGTAGAGGTCCATCGGAGGGCGGCGCCGTTTGTTGTAGGCGGCGAGTGGGTCGTCGGCGTCCACGCGCGGCACAGCGCGCGACGGTTGGTTCGACGGTCCGGGTCGGCGGTGCTTGCCCATGCGCTCGATGCTCTCAGGCCGCGATCGTGGTCGGCCGGGCAGCGGCCAGTTCCTTTGCCCGGGTCCGTACGTCGTCGATCGCGGCGGTCTCGTAGGGGCGGGCCGCGTCCAGCAGCGTGTTGAGCCGGGACACGACGAGGGTGGAGTCGACGCGGGCTGCGTCGTCGAGCGCTTGGTGGGCCGCAGCGGGGCCGGACGCTACCCCACCGGTATCCCGTCCCGCAGGTACCGTGCTCGGCCGGCAGCGAGGGCGTCCAGCGCGGCGGTGAGGCGGCGGCCCGTGCGGGCTCCCAGCAGCCGCGGGGTCTGAGCCGGCGGGACGAAGGCGATCTCCGAGAGCTCTCCGTCCTGTGGTCTCAGCCGGCCGGCCTGGTCCCGGCCGATCGTGCCGCCGTCGAAGACGAACGCGAGCTGGTCGTCCCAAGGCCCGTGCGGCGCAACCCAGTCGACCACCAGCAGTCCGCGCACGGTCACCCGCAGGCCGAGCTCTTCCACCAGCTCCCGCTCAACGGTCCGCTCCGGTGGCTCGTTGTCCTCCGCCATCCCTCCGGGCAGGTCCCAGTCCGGTTTGTAGGTGGGGTTCACCAGAAGGACGTGCCCAGAGGGGTCCCGCAGCAGGATGTCCGCGGCGACCCGCTTGCGGGCCTGCTTGGCGTTGCCTTCCGCAAGATAGGCGTTCCAGGCTTCCGGGTCGGCAGGCGTGGGAGTGTCTGCGGCGGGCGTCATACGGAAGTGCCTCCCGGTGACGACGGAATGATGTCGGCCAGCAGAAGCATTCTGGCGCGTCGGGCGTCGTCGAAGCGCACCAGGTACTCACGCACCGGCCCGTACGCCTTGTGGCGCTCCAGAAGGCGCCGGAGGCCGTCGAGTTCGCGCAGGACGCAGATGGAACCGGGAGTGGGTCCGGTGTTGAGCAGGTCGTGACCGGGCTCTTACGGCGGGTCGAACAGCCGGGCCGGCACCCCGAAGGACCTCATGGACCGGCCGGCGAAGGACTACATGTCTTGACCTGGGGATTCGTCGCCAAGCACGTACGAGCCCTTGTGCGGCAGTGTCTCGATCAACCCGCGTTCCCGCAGCTCCCTCAGTGCGCGCCGGATCGTGTGATCGGCAACCCCGTATTGCTCAGCGAGACGCACGATGCTGGGCAACGCTCCGCCCGGCGGGATGCGCCCAGAATCGATATCCGCGCTGATCTCCCGCGCCACCCGCTGCCACTCGTACTCAGCCATACGAACACCTTCGCGCGGTACACCCGGGTTCGCATCGGCAGACCGTGGTGCACCGTGGCTATCCATGGCGTACCGTGGTATCGCCGAGAAGGACCCCGGCGGCAGCGGCGAACTGTCCCGGGGCGTGGCCGAACGCTGGAATGGAGCGAACGACATTGCGAACGATACTCGAATGGCTAGTGGCGATCTTCCTGCCCCCGCGCGGCAAGCGACGGGCGCGGCAAGCGCAGCAGCGACCGAGGACGCGGCCGGTGGTGCCGCTGCCCGCGCCGGAACCACTGGACGGGGAAGAGATCGAACTGGTCTGCCCCTACGCGCTGGCTTGTTTCCGCGCCACGGCCGGAGCCGACTACGCGGAGGTGGAGGCGTGAGCGGCGAACGGCTGCGGCGGCTTCCGTGGGACGGGCCGGAAGGCAAGCCCGCCATGGTCCCGGACGGCAACCCGGATGGGCCGTTGTCCCGACTCGCCGACTTCATCGAAGCTCAGCAAGTCGACGCGGCCGACACTGTGCTCGGGCTCGCGCTGGGCGTGCTGGACAGCGGGAAGCTCGGCAGCGACGAACTGGCCTATGTGGCGCGGCGGCTCGCCGAGTGCTTGACGGACGTTCTGCGGGTCGCCAAGTCGCGCGGTGAGCGGTTGCCGAGCAACCCACTGCCTCTCGATGGGCCGTTGACCGGTTCGCTGCGACAGCGAGTCGGGGACGCACTGCGCTATACCGCTGAATAAGGACCACCGAACGCACGGAACGGCCCCAGACAGCTCGGGATCACTCCCGGGCTCTGGGGCCGTTCGTCGTGTGTACAGGCGATGAGCGGCGCGTGCTTCCGCGCGAGATGGGCGAATCAATCCGGCGCCTGCGCTCGGGCCGCCGGCCACAGGGCAAACGCTGCCGGGCCGGGCCGCGGGCGGGGCGCCCGGCGCCTCATACCCCGAGCCGGGCGCCCGGCGCCGCCCGTCAGATTTCGTCCAGGCCCTCCTCGCGGCGGATCATGCGCCAGGCCGCGCGGCGGGCGCTGCGGTCGAGGGTGGACTTGAAGTCGCGGTCGGTGCCGAAGTAGCGCTTGCCGAGGGTGTCGATGGTGGAGACGTGGTCCATCATGTTCTCCTCGAACTTCTTGTCGAAGACGATGCCGAAGTTCTGCTCGTCGTTGACGAGGGCTGCGGCCCGGACCTTCGGGTCCTCCTTGGTGGCGTTGAAGGCCGGGAGGACGTCCTCCTTGGTGAACTCCGTGCCGAACTTGGCGTTGAACCTGTCGATCAGCTCGGACAGCAGTGACTTCTCGGCGTCCTTGGAGCCGCCCACCCCGTCGCCAAAGCCCATGAGTTCGGCCGCGCCCTCGGGGTTGAGGGACACGTCGTGCTCGCCGGTCTTCTCCACCCGCAGGTGGCTCAGGTCCACCTCGCCTATGTCGACGCCGCCGTCCGCGAGGCGGGGGAGGCGGTTGAGGAGGTAGCGCCCGTAGAGGTACAGGCGCTCCAGCTCGGCGTCCTGGTACGGGACGATCTGCGCGAGGAAGCCGTACTTCCGGACGTAGTCGTTGAGGTTGGCGCGGAAGTCCTCGGCCGTCTCGGTGTCGTCCTCCTCGTCGCTCTCCAGGAGCTGCGTGAAGCGGGTGACGGCGGGGGAGAGGAGTCGGTACAGCTCGGCGTGCAGCTTCTCCCACTTCGCCTGGGAGCCGGCCGCCTTCTCCTGCGCCGCGAAGTACGCGGCCACGAACGCGTCCATGTCCTGCTCGGAGATGACCGGGGCGGACATGACCCGGCTCTGCGCCGAGTAGAGGAGGTTCGGGTCGGAGGGCAGGGTGTGCGCCTCCTCGAAGTACGGGCGGAAGGCGTCCTGGATGTCCTCGGCCTCGTTGACGAAGTCCAGGACGGCGAGGTCGGCCTGCGACTTGCGGTCGTGGGTGCGGTTGAGGCGGGAGAGGGTCTGCACGGCGGCGATGCCGGTCAGCGTCTTGTTGACGTACATCGTGGTGAGGAGCGGCTGGTCGAAGCCGGTCTGGAACTTCTCGGCGACGACGAGGATGCGGTACTCCTGCTGCCCCTTGCCGCCGGCCTTCGCGGCCTTGTCGTCGGGGCGGGTGTAGGCGAACGCCTTCGGCAGCGCGCTCTCCGACAGGCCGCCGTTCTCCTTGCTCTCGGTGGTCTCCTCGCCGTCGATGGTGAGGGAGCCGGAGAAGGCCGTCAGGACGCCCAGGTCCGGGTACTTGGTGTCGTAGTCGCGGTCCCGGATGTAGCTGCGGATGGCGCGGGCCATCTCCACGGCGGACTGCCGGGAGGCCGTGACCACCATCGCCTTGGCCCGCCCCCCGAGCCGGCCGCGGGTGTGGGCGACGAAGTGCTCGACGATCACCTGGGCGTGCTGCGACACCGTGTGCTCGTGCATCAGCGCGAACCGGGCGAGCAGGCTGTTCGCCTTGGAGGGATCGACCTCCTTCTCGTCGCGGTTGAGGTTCGCCAGCTTCCAGTAGGTGTTGTACGTGACGTAGTTGCGCAGCGGGTCGAGGATGAAGCCCTCCTCGATGGCCTGGCGCATCGAGTAGGTGTGGAAGGGCCGGTAGACGGTCTTGCCGTTCTCCACGCCCCCCGTGCCGAAAAGTTCGAGGGTCTTCGCCTTGGGGGTGGCGGTGAAGGCGAAGTAGGAGAGATTGGCGGCGCGGGAGCGCGCCACGGCCTTCGACTTCAGCTTCTCGTCCACGGTGACGGTAGTCGCGCCCTGGTCGTCCGAGTCGGAGTCCAGGCCGAGGTCGCGCAGGGCGGACTTCACGGCGGTGGCGGCGTCACCGGACTGGGAGGAGTGCGCCTCGTCCACGATGACCGCGAAGCGGGTGCCCTTGATCTCGGTGGGGTTGCGCTTGATGTAGTCCAGCAGCGCCGGGAACGAGTGCAGGGTGACGGTGACGATCTTCCCGGTGTCCCGGGAGAGGGCGCGGGCGAGCTGCTCGCTCTTGGCGCCGTGCTTCTCGTCGACCTTGACGACCAGGCCGTCCGTCTGCGAGAAGCCGCCGACCGTTTCGCGGAGCTGGGCGTCCAGGTTGCGGCGGTCGGTGATGACGATGACCTTGTCGAAGACCGGCTCACCCGCCTTGATGCGGTGGGCGGCGACGGCCTCGGCGTCGAGGGCGGTCGGGTCGTTGTCGGCGTGGAGATCGCTGAGACGGTGGGCCAGCCAGCCGATGGTGTTCGACTTGCCGGAGCCGGCGGAGGCCATGACCAGGTAGTTCTCCCCGGCGCCGTGGGTGGCCGCGTGGGCGGTGAGCTTGCGGACCACGTCCCACTGGTGGAAGCGGGGGAAGATCGTCGACTTGGTGGTGGAGCCGCCCGGTGTCTTGTGCTTCTGCTGGTGGACGAAGCGCTGGAGGAGGTCGAGCCAGTTGTCCCGCTGCCAGACCTGCTCCCAGAGGTAGAACGTGGCGTACGTGCCGTGAGCGGTGGGCGCCGGGTTCCCGGCCCCGCCGGGGAGGCCGGGGCCGTTGGAGCCGGTGTTGAAGGGCAAGAACCGGGTGCTCTTGCCGCGCAGTTGGGTGGTGGCGAACACCAGGTCCGGGTCGACGGCGAAGTTCGCGATCACGCGCCGGGTGAAGATCAGCTCGGTCGGGTCGCGGTCGGTCCGGTACTGCTCCTTGGCCTGCTCGACACCCTGGCCGGTGAGCGGGTTCTTCAACTCGGCGGTGGCGACCGGGATTCCGTTGAGGAAGAGGGTCAGGTCGAGGCGGTGGCCCCAGTCGGCCTGCTTGGTGGCGTAAGGGAGTTCGCGGACGACGGTGAGGCGGTTGGCCCGGTAGCCGTCGAGCACGGAGTCGGCGGAGATGAGGTTGGGCTTGAAGTAGGCGACGCGGAGCCGGACGCCCCGGTCCTTGACGCCGTTCCGGAGGACGTGGAGGAGCCCGTCGTCGGCGATGGCCCGGTCAAGGCGCTGGGCGAAGCCGCGCTGGGCCTCGTTGGGGTTGCCGCCGTAGACGGTGAGCAGTTCGTTCCACTCGTCGGGCTGCGTTGCGCCGATGAAGGTGAACAGCTCGTTGGTGTCGAACCCGAGGTCGGGCCGGTAGTCCTCGGCGTTCGCCTCGCGCCAGCCGCGCTCGCGGAGGGCGGCGACGATGGCGGAGCCGAAGGAGGACTCGTCGTGCACGGGGCTCATGGGGTCACCCCTTCGGGTTCGGGCAGGTTGTCGGTCACGTTGCGGCCGCTGGCGGTGGAGACGTCGAACTGGCCGGTTACGGCAGCGGTGATGAGGGCTTGGCGGCGTTCGTGGAGAAGACCGACCTGGCGGGCCGTCAGGTCATCAAAGCGCTCGGCGTGGTCCAATGCCTCACGGGCGGTCGCGGAGGTGTGACGCTGTTGGTCAAGTGAAGGCAAAGGCGCCGTCACTTGTGAGAGGTGGGTGGGGCCGAAGTGCTGCATGGTGGCACCTGTCTTCAGCAGATCAATCTGCCGGGAGAACAGGGAAGACCGTAGGAACGCCTCCACATATTCCATCTCGATGTTCGCCTGCGCTGGACGCAAAATGATCAATCCGGTATATGGGACAGCCCCGACGACGGCGGGGTCTCTGACCATAGATACCCCGCCCATCGTTGCGCTCCCGCTGATCAATCGGTCGCCCATGCGGAGGCGGAAGTGTGACCACTGTCGAGCTACTTTGCCTGGGTCCAGGAAGTTGCAGCCGCTGAGCGTCACTTCACCCCGCTTCAGGCCAGCGATGCGGATGAGTGGGACCCCGTCGGGGTGGAAATCCGCAGCCATGATGCCCGGGCCCTCGCGGAAGCGAACGATGTAACGCAGCGGTACAAATTCCTTGCACTGTCCGATCGCCTCGTCCAGCACTTTCTGGGACCGCTCGATAGTTAGCTTGCTACGCCGTCCGTAAAGGTAAGTCAGCTGGTCGATCCGGGAAGTCTCGCTGTCGAGAAAGTCGGCGATGCGGCGCTGCTCCGCCAGGTCGGGGAGTCGAGAATGGTGGTTGCCGATCGCCGTCGCGGTCAGTAGCGGTTGCGCAGTTTTGGACGCCAATTCGGGCAGACGTGCACTCAAAAGCAGGTAGTACATGTACAACGGGTGGAGAGATGGCCCGGGAGTCGCCACGATGGTGTTGTCGGATGCCCAGCATTCTGATTGTGCGAGGTTGACTGCACCCACCGTGCCGACTCGGCCGATGATTACCGAGCCCGCCGTAGTATTCGGCCTCACCGTCCAGCCGATCCGCCCGGCGGCGCCCATGACGGGAATCGGTCCTTCATCTACCCGATTCTCACAGGAGGTTCCGCTGCGGAGGTTCAGTACCCATTTGAGTGCAACCTCCTGCTGCGCCTTTCCAGTCACTGAGAAACCTCCCCAAGTAGCGACTGAATCTCAGCCTCCAGCGCCTTCAACTCCGCATCGATCTCCGCCAACGGCCGCGGCGGCTTGTACACATAGAAATACCGGGTGAACGGAATCTCGTACCCGATCTTCGTCTTGCTGCGGTCGATCCACGCGTCCGGCACGTGCCGGTGGACCTCCTTCAGGTACCCTTCGACGTCCTCGCCCAGAGGCACGTTCTCGTAGTCCCGAAGCTCCGCGTCCGGTTCCGGCTGGCCCTTGACGAGCTGGACCTCGCCCTCCG
This sequence comes from Streptomyces sp. S07_1.15, assembly GCF_020739505.1. NCBI lineage: Bacteria > Bacillati > Actinomycetota > Actinomycetes > Kitasatosporales > Streptomycetaceae > Streptomyces > Streptomyces sp. S07_1.15. Next base: position 1,226,550 of record NZ_JAJBZK010000001.1, on the reverse strand, counting down.
GGTCCCGGACGCCGATGACCTCCCGCAGTGCCTTGTTGAACGGTGCGCCCGTGGGCCACGTCCCGCCGGCCTGGACCACCGCGTCCTTCAGCGCGAGCCAAGCCTCCTGCTTCGTGCTCCAGCCCGTGCCCATCAGGGACTTGAAGGCGTCCGCCAGGGCCGCCGCCTGCGGCAGTTTCTGGATCGGCTTGGACGCCACCAGCGCCGCCAGCGTCTCCTCCGTCACCTCGAACCGCAGCTTCAGCGGGCGTTCCACCGTGATCCGCTGGTAGCCGAAGTCCTCGTTCGCGAAGACCTTCACCTTGCCGTGCAGCGGGTGTTCCGGGTCGTCCCGTACGGCCAGGGCCTCGCCGTACAGCTTGACCACCGTCGCGATGTGGTCCTTGCCCAGTTGCTTGCGCTTGTCGCCGAGCGACTTGCGCATCTTCTGCCACTGGTCGCGGGCGTCCAGCAGCACGACCTTGCCCTTGTGGTCCGGGCTCTTGCGGTTGGTCAGGATCCAGAAGTACGTGGAGATGCCGGTGTTGTAGAAGAGCTGGTCCGGCAGAGCGACGATGCCCTCCAGCCAGTCGTTCTCCAGGATCCAGCGGCGGATCTCCGACTCGCCCGAGCCCGCCGCGCCCGTGAACAGCGGCGAGCCATTGAAGACGATCGCCAGGCGCGAGCCGCCCCCGCCGTTCATGTCCACCGGCTTCATCTTGGAGATCATGTGCTGGAGAAACAGCAGCGAGCCGTCGTTGATGCGCGGGAGTCCCGCGCCGAAGCGGCCGGCCTCGCCGAGCGACTTGTGCTCGGCCTCGACCTCCTCCTTGACCTTCTTCCACTCCACGCCGAACGGCGGGTTGGCCAGCATGTAGTCGAAGGTCCGGCGGGCGTGGCCGTCGTCGGAGAAGGAGTTGCCGAAGGCGATGTTCTCCGGGTCCTGGCCCTTGATCATGAGGTCGGACCGGCAGATCGCCCACGACTCGGGGTTGAGCTCCTGCCCGTACACCTCCACCGTGGCGTCCGGGTTGAGCTCCTTGATGAGGTCGTCCATCGCGGACAGCATGCCGCCCGTGCCGCAGGCCGGGTCGAGCACCGTGCGGACGGCGCCGGGGAGTTGGAGGCCGTCGCCGTCCGGGGCGACGAGCAGCCGCACCATGAGCTGGATGACCTCGCGCGGGGTGAAGTGCTCACCGGCCGTCTCGTTCGACTGCTCGGCGAAGCGGCGGATCAGCTCCTCGAAGATGTAGCCCATGTTGTGGTTGGGCACGATCTCCGGGCGCAGGTCCAGGTCCGTGAACTTGCCGATGACCTGGTAGAGGAGTCCCGCGCTGTCCAGGCGCTTGATCTGCTGGGCGAACTCGAAGCGCTCCAGCACGCCCCGCGCGTTGTCGGAGTACTCCGCCACGTACACCTGGAGGTTCTTCGCCGCGTTCTGCGGGTCGGCCGCGATCTTCTTCAGGGTGAGGCCGGACCGGTTGTAGAAGGAGTGGCCCGCGGCCCGGCGCAGGAAGCGGTCCGGGTCGATGTCGGTGTCCTTGTACTGCTCCGCCAGCTCCGCGACCTTCTCGCGTGTGGGCTCCAGCACGCACTCCAGGCGCCGCAGCACCGTGAACGGCAGGATGACCTTGCCGTAGTCGGACTGCTTGTAGTCCCCCCGCAGGAGGTCGGCGACGGACCACGCGTGGTTCGCCATCTCCGTGTGCTTACTGCTGTTCACCTGGATCCCGAGTTCCTTCCCGAATGTTCTGTCCCGCTGTCCCGCCCCACCGCGCCGCCGGGTGGGCGGCCGGCGCGGATGCTGACAAGTGTGGTCTATGCGGACGAAGGTCCGTATGGCTAACGGGGGGATTGGCCGCCCCGTGAGCGCGCCTCGTGCGGGTTGTCGCCCGCCGTGCTGTCCCGGCCCCGGCTCGGGCCCCCGCCCGGGAGCAGTTGCCCTCCGGTCAGGCCGCCCGACAGCAGCCGTGCCGTCTCCTCCGCGAGTTGGTTCGCCCGCCGTGCCTCCGCCCGGAGTTCGTGTGCGTGCCGGAACGCCTCCCCGTACTGCCGCTGCTCCTCCAGCGGCAGCAGGGGCACGCGCAGCCGGCCCGGGCTGACCGTCAGGACGGTGCTGCCCGTCGAGGCGCCCGCGATGTTCTCCTCCGCGCCGAGGAACCCGGCGAGGAACCAGGCGTCCAGGCGGGCCGGGTCCGGGCGGAAGAGGTGGACGTGGGGGCCGAGCAGCGCTCCGGCGTCCTCCTCGCCCGCGACCCGGGCCATCGGGCCGCCCCCGCCCGCGACGGCTCGTACGAGGACGTCCCCGGCGGCGATCACGGGGGCCGTGCCGCTGCCGCGCAGCTCCGCCGGGTCGCCGGTGGGGCCGGAGCCGGTCGCGATGTCCGCGCCGGTGAGGACCGGGCGGGCTTCCGGCTCGCCGCTGCTGCCGCCGCTGCTGTCGGTTCCGGTGTCCGCGCGGCCCCGCGCGGCGTCCGGGGCGGTGCGGAGGAGGGTGAGCGCCCCGCCGCGCGCGAGGTCGGAGGCCGTCGCCGTCCGCCACTCGCGGGCCGTGGCGCCCGCGGTGCTCCAGTCCTCCCGGCCGGCCGTCCGTGCAAGGGACTTGGCGGCCTTGACGAGGTCGCGGCGGGCGGCGTCGGTCTCCGCCGACAGCGCCGCCGGATCGGCCTCGGACCGTGACGCCCGGACGAGCCGGGCCGGGGTCAGGTCGACCACGTCGTCCAGCAGGTCCACCACACCGGCTGAGTGCGCGACGCCGGGTTCGCCCTCGAAGGTGTCCGGGCTCTCCGTGAACGCCCGCCAGGCGCCGAGGGCCCGCTCCGTGATCCGGGCCCAGTCCACGGTGGCGGAGCGGCTCCCGCCCCGCGTGCGTGAGGCCGGCGCCGCTCCACCGCGTCCGGCCGCCGTGGCGGTGCCGGGTGCCGTGCCGGTGGTCGTACCCGTCGCCGTGCCTGTGCCTGTGCCCGTCGCAGCGCCGGACGCCGTGTCCACGAACAGCACCGACTTGCGCTCCGGGCCGCCCGGTTCGGGCCGTTGCAGCACCCAGATGTGCAGGCCGACGTGCAGCGGCACCGACGCCCCGGGCGGCAGCGCGATCACCGCGCGCAGCGCCCCGCCGCGCACCAGCTCGGCCCGCACGCGGCGGCCCGAGGCGCGGCCGGCCACGGCGGGCGGCAGGAGCAGGGCGGCGTGGCCGCCGGGCGCCAGGTGGGCAAGTGCGTGCTGCACCCAGGCCAGCTCCGGTTCGGCGCGGGGCGGCACGCCGTACGCCCAGCGCGGGTCGTACGCGAGCTCGTCGTGGCCCCAGTCCCGGTCGCCGTAGGGCGGGTTGCACAGCACCGTGTCGGCGGTGAGGCCGGGGAAGGCGTCCGCGCGGAGGCTGTCCTCGGCGCGCACGGTGACCTCGGCCTCCGGTGCCGTCAGCCGGAGGCTCACGGCGCTGCGCCAGGCCTGCACGGGCAGCGTGTCCTGGCCGTACAGCTCGCGGGCGCCTTGGCGGGCGGCGGCGGCGAGGAGGGTGCCGCTGCCGCAGGCCGGGTCGAGGACGCGGGCCGAGGCGCCGGGGAGCAGGCGGGCCAGCAGGTCGGCGAGTGGTTCGGGGGTGCGGTAGGCGCCGGAGGCGGCGCTGTCCTCCAACTCCCGCTCGGCGAGCACCTCCAGGGCGGCCTGGCCGCCCTCGTCGCGTACGCAGGTGTACAGGGCGCGCAGCACCGCGGCGTCGCCCGGCGCGAAGCGGACGGGGCCGGAGTCGGAGCCGGCGCCGGAGTCGGCGGCAGTCGGCACGGAGTCGTCGGCCGCGGAAGCCGCGTCGTGCTGCGCGCGGGCGGCGAGGTCCGCGTCCGGCAGTCGGAGGGCGGCCGTCAGCTCGTCCGGTGAGCGGCGCGCCGCGGCGAGGACGAGCAGCAGCAGGTCCGGTGTGCCGCCGCCGGTGGCGGACGGGCGCAGACGAAGCGCTGTCCGCAGTTCTTCCGGCGGGCTCGCCGCCGAGGCGTGGCCGCGCGAGGCGAGCCAGGCGCGCACGGACTCCAGGTCGTACAGCGGGCTGCTGTCCGTACCCCCGGCCGGCGCCGGGAAGTCCCCGTGTCGGCGGCGCCAGTTGCTGACCGTGGCGCGCGTGACGCCCGCGATACGGGAGATCTCGGCGGCGGTCACCTGCGCGGATGACGGTGTGGGCGGCGGCATGGGCGGAGTCCTGAGCCTCTCGGGAGGGAACGTCAACACCCTATAGCGCTGCCCATGCCTGTCAAGCCGTTTGACGGTGCTTTCAGTGCCATGCTTACCTGTGAGTGCTTCCGCCGGGAAGGGGTGGAAGCAGTCGCCGTCCCGCGCCGAAAGGCGCGCGGGGGCATCACCGCGGGGCCCGGCCCGGGCCCGCGCACCACACACTCCGGGGGATTCACCATGCTTCTCACCATGCCGACCGGCGTCGTCGAGGGAACCCAGCTCACCGTCATGCCGTTCCGTGACGACGCCGTCGTCGGGACGCTGTCCGTGCCCGCGCTCGTCCAGCTCGTGCCGTCACCGCGCGCCGAGGAGGACCCGAGGAAGCTGAAGACCGCCTCCGGCCTGGTGCGCCGCCACGCCGAACTGCGGGCGACCGTGCAGCGAACGCTGAAGTCGTCCCAGAAGGGCAAGAACGTCCGGCCGTACGCCGAGTACATCGCCGCCGGGCTCAAGGGCGAGCTCGGCGCCGCCTGGTCCACCCCGCCCATCACCCTCTGGCACGCCGGGCCGCTCGCCGCCATCAGCGACGAACTCGTGCCGGGCAGCGGCCTGCGCACTCTCACCATCGCGCCGGGCACCATGGTCGTCGCCATCGACGGCGAGACCCAGACCGCCGCCTGGCACGACCTCTACGACGACCCCGAGCCCTACGGCCTGACGTACCCCGAACTCGCCCGCGTGCGCCTCCCGTTCGAGCTGTACGTGGGTCTTGCCCCGGCCGACGCGCGGCAGATCTTCTACGACCGCAACGTGCGGGGCGTGGTTGTCGCCAAGAACCTGGCCATGTCGATGGACCAGCGGGACTTCGGCACCCGGCTCGCGCACCGGGTCGCCGACTCGGTCAAGGTCGACATCGACGGGCAGCCGGTGCCCTTCGGGCGGCTGGTCAATGCCGGCAAGCGGCAGACCTCGGCCGCTGACCGCGAGGTCGTCACGCTGTCCGCGCTGCGCGCCCTCGTCGTCACCGCCATCTACGGGCGGAGCGGCCTCACGCGCTCCGCCGAGTCGGTGCACGAGGACGAACTGCCCGCCGGTACCCGGCCCGAGGAGGTCGAGGGCTTCGTCGTGCCGCTGCTGGCACGGCTGATCTCCGAGCGCTTCCCCGACTTCGCGAGCCGCAGCGCGCTCACCGCTCCGGCCGTTCTCGCCGGGGTGGGGATCGCCGCCCACCACACCACGCCGTGGAGCGAGGCGGCCTCCCGCATCGGCCCCGAAGACCTGGACCGCCTGCTCGGTGGCATCCGCTGGGAGCGGGAGGCGGCGTACTGGGACGGCGTCGCCGCCAAGACCGGCGCCTCCGGCCGCCTCAACTTCAGCGGCGGCGTCAAGGACTCCGGCGGCCGCGTCGCCGACGCGATCCTCTACCCGGCCACGGAGGCCGGGCGGAGGATCCGCGGACTCTGAGAAGCCGCGCCACACCCCTCCTCCGCAGGTCCCAGTGGGCCGAAAGGGGGCGGACGCGCCGCGCGGCCGACCTGGGAGGGGGCCCGCACCGGGTGCGGCCGGTCCGGGGCCCCCGACGGAGTGCAGTGCCCGCCGCGCCCACCCGCGCCTGGCGCCGGAGAACGGCAACGAGGGGTGGCGCAGCCGGTGGGGCCCGGCTGTGAGACCCCTCGCCGACTGCGCGGTGCGGGATGTACCCCATGCTCATACAGGCCCCGGATCCGACCTCTCAAGGGCCCGGGGTACGGCCGCAGGCGGGTTGTCGTCCGTGCCCCGCTTCTACCAGGCGCCCTCGCCGCAGCGTGAAACGCCGGTCGTGTAGTTCCACAGGCAGACGCGAGAGCCCGCGTTCTTGCCGTTCCAGTGGTATCCGGTCGACTTCTTGCCGTTCAGGATCCAGTAGCCGTTCGAGACGGCCGTCCAGTTGTAGCCGCCGGATCCCACCCGCTTGCGCTGCAGCACGAAGACGCACTCGTGGTTGTTCCAGGACTGGCCGAGGGCCTGGACGTATCCGTCCGAGGCCCTCTTGTTCAGCCACCCCTTGCACTGCCCGACCACCACGTCCTTGCCGGGAATGTATCCCTGCACGGACACGTCCGACCGAGGGGCCGGAGCGGGGGCGGCCTGAACCGTGCCGCCGGCGAACAGTGTTGCCGTCGCGGCAAGGGCGACGCCCAGTGCCGCAGGGCGTGTGCGGGTACGCGGGATACGCATGATTTTCCCCTTTGGTTGCTGACTGCTGATGTGTGTGCCTGCTTGCGTGCATGTGCGGAACGGCCCCGGCCCGGCCCGGCGCATGCCAGGGGCCGCCGGCCGGCGGGGCGATACCCCCATGGCGCCCCCGTGCCGGGGCACGAGCCCCGCCGGCCGGTGATGTGAACGTACGGTCCGCCGCGCGCGGGCCGCGTCCCGCGCACGGTTGAACTCCCGGGCGGACCAGTGCGGTAGCCGTTCGGCCATCTCCAACCGGCGCTGTACCGCGCTGGTTTGACGCCCATCGCCGATACCGGCCTTACGCTGCTGCGATGCGGATCCGCTCCCTCGCCGTCGACGCGCTGATCGCGGCGGCGCTGGCCGGCGTGGCCCTGCTGCTGGGACAGGAGGCCGCGCGCCAGGGGCAGAAGCCGCTCGACGCGACCGCCTACGCCCTGGTGGTCCTCGTCCATTTGCCGCTGGTGCTGCGCGGGCGGGCCCCGGTCGTGGTCTGCGGCCTCGTGCACGCGACCTGGCTGGTGTACATCACCGCCGGCTACTGGGCCGTGGTGTGCAGCTTCGGCCCCCTGCTCGCCGTCTACACCGTCGCCTCCCTGCGAGCGGTGTACTTCTCCCTCCCCTGCGCGACGCTGCTGGGCGGGGTCTGGATCTACGCGGGCGCCGTCAGCCACACCGACTCCTGGCCGTCCGTCGTCGGGCAGGCCCTGGTCTATCCGGCGGTGCTGTGGCGGTTCGGCGTCGTCGCCCGCCGCTCGGCCGAGCTGACCCGGCAGCTGCGCCGGGAACAGGCCGAGCGGGCCCGTCGAGAAGTGGCCGAGGAACGCGGCCGGATCGCCCGCGAACTGCACGATGTGGTCGCCCACCACATGTCCGTGATCTCCGTGCAGACCGGTCTCGCCCGGTTCGTCTTCGACACCGACCGGCGGACCGCCCGTGCCGCACTCGACACCATCGACGCCACCGGCAAGGAGGCTCTCGACGAGCTGCGCCGCATGCTCATGGTGCTGCGCGCCGCTGACGACGGCGCCCCCTCCGCCCCGATGCCGGGCCTGGCCCGCCTCGAAGAGATGGCCGAACGCATCCGCGCCGGCGGGGTGCCCGTCACCGTGACCGTCGAGGGCACTCCGCGCCCGCTCGCCCCGGGTCTGGAGCTGTGCGCCTACCGGGTGGTGCAGGAGGCGCTCACCAATGTGGTGAAACACGCCCCGGGCGCGCGTGCGGAGGTACGGCTCACCTACGAGCCGCACCAGGTGACCGTTTCGGTGGCGGACGACGGAGAGGGGGTGATTCCGGACAGAGTCCGGAGCGGCGGCGGGCACGGCTTGCTGGGCATGCGCGAGCGGGCCAAGCTCTACGGTGGGCAGATCAGCATCGGCCCGCAGGAGCAAGGGGGTTTCGCCGTGCGGCTGACCCTGCCGACCTCCGCGCGGGCCGCGAGGCGGGGGGACGGCACGACCACATGACAACCGTGCTCGTTGTGGACGACCAGTACCTCATACGGGCCGGCCTGGTGGGCCTGCTGCACGCCGCACCCGGCATCGACGTGGTCGGCGAGGCCAGCAGCGGCGAGGAGGCCGTGGCGCTCGCTGCCGAGGCCGCCCCCGAGGTGATCCTGATGGACATCCGCATGCCCGGCATGAACGGCATCGAGGCCACCGAACGCATCCTCGCCCGGGCCGCCGACCCCGTGCCCCGGATCCTGATCCTGACCACCTTCGACCTCGACGAATACGTGTACGGGGCGCTGCGCGCCGGAGCCTCCGGTTTTCTGCTCAAGGACTCCGGCCCCGAACGGCTGCTCGCCGCGGTGACCGTGGTCGCCGGTGGGGACGCGCTCTTCGCGCCCAGCGTCACCCGCCGCCTGGTCGAGGCGTACGCCCGCCGGACCGCGTGCGAACAGCCGCCCGATCTGCAGGCACTGACCTCCCGCGAACGGGAGGTCCTGAGACTGATCGCGGGTGGTCTGTCCAACCTGGAGATCGCCGACCGCCTCTACATCAGCGAGGCAACCGTCAAGACCCACCTCAACCGCACGATGACCAAGCTCAACCTGGACAGCAGGGCACAAGCCGTAGTGGCGGCGTACGAATCGGGGCTCGTCGCCCCCGGCAGATAGCGGCCGGGGCGCCCGCCGCCCCCCTGGGCCCACCGCTCCGTTGACTTCGCTGCGGCGGCACGGCCCGTAGTGCGCCGGCACCAGGGCGGGGGAGTGGCTGGTCCGCTCGCACCAGGGGACGACGGCGGCGGAGGACGATGCCCGGCGGGGCGCCGGAGGGAAGTGTGGGAGGCGCGCGGATCTCGCGCATTCCCCACTGCCCAACGGCGTCTGGAGTGATCGACAAGTGGCGTTATCCCTTTCCCCATCCCCTTCCCCTTCCCGGGTCCGCGTCGGGAGGCCGGCGATCGCTGCCCTCGGCATCCTGGCGCTCGCCCTCGGCACCCTGCAGTCCGTGGTCGAGCCCGCGCTGCCGCTGCTCCAGCGCGAGCTGGGGGTCAGTCCCGCCGAAGGGGCCCTGGTCGGCAACGCGTTACTCGTCACCGGCGCGGTCGTCACGCCCGTCGCCGGCAAACTCGGCGACCGCTACGGCGGACGGCGGGTTCTGGTCCGGCTGATGGCCGTGGTGTCCGCCGGTGGCCTGCTGGCCGGACTGGCGCCGAACCTGCCGGTGCTGCTGCTCGGTCAGGTGCTGCAGGGCGTCATGGTGGGCGTGCTGCCCCTCTCCTTCATCCTGGTCCGCAAGCACCTCACGGCAGGAGAGGCGCAGGCGGCGATCGGGATCGTCATCGCGCTGTTCACGGGCGGCAGCATCGTGGGCACGCTGGTCGCCGGGCCGATCGCTGAAGGACTGTCCTGGCACGGGATGTTCCTGCTGCCGACGATCGCGATCATCGCGTCGACTGCGGTCGTCACGCGGCTGATGCCGCACGATCCGCCGGTCCGGTCGGACGAGCGGATCGACTGGGCCGGCGTGGTTCTGCTGAGCGGCACCTTGCTCGCGTTCATGCTCGGGCTGGTGACGGTGACGAGCGCCGGCCTGCCGCCACTCGCGGTCGGTGCCATCGCGGTGGCCGTGGCCGCCCTCGCCACCGGATGGGTCGCCGTCGAACGCCGGGCGGTCTCGCCGATGGTCGATCTGCGGATGCTGGCGAAGCCCGCGATGTGGAGCGCCTGCGTGCTCACCCTCGTCATCACCACCAGCGCGGGGATGGTGCTCTTTCTGCTCCCGCAGCTGTTCGCGGCGCCGGCCGACGGGTACGGCTTCGCAGCCGGCACCACCCAGATCGGCCTGTTCCTGCTGCCCGGCGCCATCGCCGGGGCGGTCAGCGATTCGGTCGGCGGGATCGCGGCGCGGCGTTTCGGTCCGCGTGCCGTGGTCGTCGCGGGCACCGTCGTCACGACGGGCACGATGATCGCCCTGGCATCGCTGCACAGCGCGGCATGGCAGCTCGTCCTCGCGAAGGTGCTGACCGCGTTCGCCGCGGGCGTCGCCACCACGGCGCTGCTCGCCGGCACCGCCACCGCCGTCGCGACCGGGGACACCGGCATCGTCACCAGCCTGCTCGTGGTGACCCGCGTCATCGGCTTCGCCCTGGGCGTCCAGATCAGCGGCGCGATCCTCGCCGCCGGGACCGACCCGGTGACGGGCCTGCCGGGCGAACCGGCCTTCGTCACGGGGTTCGTCACGGCCGGTCTCGTCGCCGCGTTGTCCCTGCTCGTCGTCCGTGTCAGCAAGAAGGGAGTCCGGGCATGAACGGCATGACACCCACCGGTCTGTCGACGGACGTGCGTACGACCGCGAAGCGCAAGATCCTGATCTCCGGGGCCGGTATCTCCGGACCCGCGCTGGCGTACTGGCTGCACCGAGCCGGATGTGCCGTCACCGTGGTCGAGAAGGCGGGAGGGCCGCGCGACGGCGGGTATCCGATCGACATCCGCGGCACCGCGACAGAGGTGGTCCGGCGGATGGGGATACTGCCGCACCTGCGGGACGCGCACATCGACTCGCGCCGCTGCACGTTCCTCAACGCCGACGGCGGTGAAGTCGCCTTGGTCGACCCGCGCGCCCTCGCTGGCGGTGCCGGGGGACAGGACTTGGAGGTGCGCCGCGGGGATCTGGCCGCCCTCCTCCACGCCTTGGTGCGCGACGACGTGGAGTTCCTGTTCGGCGACTCCGCCGACACCCTCGACCAGCACGGACAAGGGGTCGACGTCACGTTCCGCAGCGGGCGGCAGCGCACGTTCGACCTGGTGGTCGGTGCCGACGGTATGCACTCGCAGACCCGGGACTCCCTGTTCGGCTCCGAAGAACAATTCCACCGCTACCTCGGCTACTGCTTCGCCGTCTTCACCATGCCGAACACCTTCGGGCTCTCCCGCGAACTCGTGATGTGGAACACCCCCGGGAAGGCCGCGGCCCTCTACGCCGTCGGGGACGACGACGGCGAACTGCACGCCTTCCTGAACTTCCACCAATCGGAAGCGCCGCCCGGAGCACTCCGCGACCCGGGCGCCCAACGGGACCTGGTCGCCACGGTCTACGCGGGCGCGGGATGGGAGGTCCCCGGCATGGTCGGGGCCATGCGCGACGCGGACGACCTGTTCTTCGACACGGCCGGCCAGATCCGTATGCCCCGCTGGTCCAGCGGGCGCGTCGTACTGGTCGGCGACGCCGCCTACGCGCCCTCGTTCCTCACCGGACAGGGCACGAGCCTCGCGCTGGCCGGTGCCTACATGCTCGCCCACGCACTGGCCACGCACCGGGACCACACCGCGGCGTTCGCCGCCTACGAACGCGGTCTCCGCGAGTTCGCCGCCATGAACCAGGCCCTGGCCGGCAAGGGCGCGACCAGGCTCTTCCCCACCACTGCGCGGGCCCTGGAGCAGCGCAACACCATGCTGCGCGAACTCGTCACCCTGCCCTCCGCACCGGCGGCGCCACCGGCCCACTCGGCCCTGACGCTGCCCGAGTTCGCGCCGATGCCGTAAGGGCCCCATGCCGCAAGGCCCCGGCAGCGGACCGGACTACGGCGACCGGTCGGTGCCGCCGTCGGGGCCGGCGTGTACCAGGCCCGTCCGGTAGGCGATGACCACGAGTTGGGCCCGGTCGCGGGCCTCCAGCTTGGTCATGGCGCGCTGCACGTGGGCGCGGACGGTGAAGGGGCTGAGGAACAGCCGCTCGGCGATCTCCTGGTTGGACAGGCCGGTCGCGACCAGAGCCACCATCTCCCGTTCGCGCGGGGTGAGCACGGCGAGTTGCTCCGAGTGGCGCGAGGGGGCGGTGTCCGGTGTGGCCAGGAAACGGGCGACCAGGGAACGGATCGCGGCGGGGGACAGAAGAGTGTCCCCGCCGGCGATCGTCCGCACCGCGTCCGCCAGCTCCTCGGCCCCGATGCCCTTGCCGATGAAACCGCCGGCCCCCGCGCGCAGCGCCCGGGCGACGTACTCGTCGGTCTCGTACGTGGTGAGGATCAGGACGCGGGTGCCGGCCAGTTCCGGGTCCGCGCAGATCTCCGACGTGGCGGTGAGGCCGTCCACCCCGGGCATACGGATGTCCATGATCACGACGTCCGGGCGCAGCTCCCGGGTGAGTCTCACGGCCTCCCTGCCGTCGCCGGCCTCGCCGACCACGGTGATGTCGTCGGCGGTGTCGAGAAGCAGCCGGAACGCACCGCGCAGCAGCGCCTGATCGTCGGCGAGCAGCACCCGGAGCGTCACGGCGCGTCCCCGGCCTCTCCGCCGTCCGTCCGCGCGTCGTCCGTCCGTCCGCCGTTCGTCGGCCCGCCGGCCATCCGCTCCTCCTGGGTGGTTGTCGCTCCGTCAGTCGTCCCCGTCGTGTCCCTGACGGTCGGGAGGGGCAGTTGGGTGGAGACGAGGAAGCCACCCTCCGGGCGCCTGCCCGCGGAGAGGCGCCCCCCGACGGCGGTGGCCCGTTCCCGCATCCCGATCAGACCGTAACCCGGGGGACGGTCCCGCACCGCGGACGCCCTCGGCCCCGCGGACCCGGCCGGTCCCGGTCCCGTGGAGGGGACCGGTCCGTCGTCGGTGACGGTGACGGTCACGCGCTCGCGGTCCCAGCCGAGGTGCACCCGGGCGCGGGCGGTACCGGCGTGCTTGGCCACGTTGGTCAGGGCTTCCTGGACGATGCGGTAGGCGGTGAGGTCCACCCCCGGCGGCAGCGGTCTGGCCGTGCCGTCCTGATGCACCGTCACCTCCAGCCCCGCGCGGCGGAAGGACGCGAGGAGCTCCGGAAGCCGGGACAGCCCGGGCGCCGGTTCGGCGGGCCCGGATGTGTCCCCGGACTGCCGCAACAGGCCGACAGTGGCCCGCAGTTCGTCGAGCGCGTGACCGGTGGTCTCGACGAGCTCCCCGAGGCTCTTGCGGGTCTGCTCCGGGCGGGTGTCGAAGAGATGGGCCGCGACCGTGGCCTGCGCGTTGGCCAGGGTGATCTGATGGGCCACGAGGTCGTGCAACTCCCGGGCGATGCGCACCCGTTCCTCGGCCACCCTCCGGCGCGCCTCCCGATCCCGGCTCTCCTCGGCCCGCCGGGCCCGCTCCTCCACGGCCGCCAGATAGGCCCGCCGGTCCCGTACCGAGCGGCCGAGCACACCGGCCAGCAGCGGGAACACCGCCATCACCACCATCCTGCTCGCGTCCTTCCACGAGAAGTCCCCGAACAGCGGGACGGAGGCGGCCAGCGCCACGGACGTGAGCGACACCGCGCTGGCCGCGCGCAGTTCGGTGCGCGCGGCCAGCGTGTACGAGTAGGCGCTGATCAGGGCGGGGACCACGATCAGCGGGGTGAGCAGGAGGCCCAGGGGCGGCACCAGCAGGCCGACCGCGGTCGTGGCCGCCAGGACGGCCAGGGGCGCCCGGTGCCGCAGCGGCAGCACGGCGCAGGACACCACGGCGACGACATAGGCGGCGGCGGGCGGCGCTGACAGTGTGTCGTCGACCCGCACCACACCGCCGAGCAGGCAGAGCGCGAACGCCGCCGCCGTGACCGCTCCCTCCCGCCGGCCCGTGCCGCGTGGCCGCGGGCCACCGCCCCCCGCTGTCGTCACGCCCGCTCAGCTCCGGCCGGCGGGGAGCCGCGGCACCGCTGTCTCGCCGGACCCGGGCGCGGGGGCCGGGACACGCCCGCTCAGCGCCTCGCCCTCGATATCCACCCGCGGCAGCACGCGGTCCAGGATAGGGGGCAGCCACCAGGCCCGGTGGCCGAGCAGCGCAAGGACCGCGGGTGCGATCGCCATCCGCACCACGAAGGCGTCGAAGGCGACGGCCGAGGCCAGGCCGACACCCATCGTCTGGATGGTCGTGCTGCTCATCCCGATGAATCCGGCGAACACGCTGGTCATGATGATCGCCGCCGCGGCCACCACCCGTCCGCTGTACCGGAAACCACTGACGACCGCCTCGCCGGGGGACGCGCCGTGGACGTACGCCTCCCGCATCCGGGTGAGGAGGAAGACCTCGTAGTCCATGGCGAGGCCGAACACGATGCCGATGATGAGGATCGGCATCAGCGCCATGACCGGTCCGGTCTGCTCGATGCCGAGCAGGTCCGCCGCCCAGCCCCACTGGAAGACGGCGACGAGGACCCCGAAGGCGGCACCCACCGACAGCAGGAAGCCGAGCGCGGCCTTGACCGGGACCAGGAGCGAGCGGAAGACCACCGTCAGCAGGAGGACCGCCAGGCCGATGACGACGGTCAGATAGGGGACGAGGGCGCCGGACATGGCTTCGGCGATGTCGATGTTCAGCGCGGTCCTGCCGGTCACCAGGACGTCGGCGCCGGTGTCCGCCTCGATGGCGGATACGGCGTCCCGGAGCGTGTGCACCAGGTCCTTGGTCTCGCCGCTGCTCGGCGCGGTCTCCGGGACGGCGGTGAGGACGGCCGTGTCCCCGGCCCGGCTGAGAACCGGATCACCGACCGACGCGACCCCGTCCACGTCCCGCACGGTCTTGACGACCAGGTCCGTGGTGGCCGGGGTGTCCGGGGACTCCGCCAGGTCCACCACCACGGTCAACGGGCCGTTGAAGCCGGGCCCGAAGCCTTCCGACAGCAGGTCGTAGGCACGCCGCTGGGTGGTCTCCACCGACCTGGACTCGTCCCCGGGCAGCCCGAGTTCGAGGCTCAGCGCCGGCACGGCGACGGCCCCGAGACCGAGCCCGGCGGTCAGCAGCACGGCCGCCGGCCGGCGCAGGACGAACCGCGCCCAGCGGGAGCCGAGCCCCGGCCGGCCGGCCGCGGTGGACGCCCGGTGCGGACGCTCGCCTCCCGGCGCGGTGGCCTTGCGGACGGAGCGGGACAGCACCCGCCCGCCGGAGAAGCCGAGCAGCGCGGGGACCAGGGTCAGCGCGACGAGTACGGCAAGCGCCACGGCGCCCCCGCCGCCCAGGCCCATCTTGGTGAGCTCCGGAACGCCGACGACCCCGAGACCGGCCAGGGCAATGAAGACGGTCGCGCCGGCGAAGACGACGGCGGATCCGGCCGTGCCCACCGAACGGCCGGCGGCGTCCTCCGGCTCGCTGCCCTGCGCCCGCTCGTCGCGGAAGCGGGAGACGATGAAGAGCGCGTAGTCGATGCCGACCGCCAGTCCCAGCATCAGCGCCAGGATGGCGACGGTGGATGTCAGGCCGAGCGGAGCGGCCAGCGCGGAGACCAGGCAGAAGGCGACGGCCACGCCCAGGAAGGCGGTCAGCAGTGACAGTCCGGCCGCGACCAGCGACCCCAGGGCGATGACGAGCACCACCGCCGCCACCGAGACACCGATGAGCTCCGTCGTGCCGCCCGGTTCCTCCTCCACGTCCAGGGCCGAACCGCCGGTCTCCACGGTCAGCCCCGCGTCCCGGGCCCGGCTCGCGGCGTCCTCCAGGGCGGTCTTCGTCGCCTCGGTCAGGTCGACGGCGTCCGCGCTGTAGGTGATCGTGGAGTAGGCGATGGTGCCGTCCCGGCTGACGGCGCCGGTCTCATAGGGGTCGGTGGCCGACGCGACCTGCACGTCCCCGTCCAGCGAGCCGAGCGCGTCCTCGACGGCCGCCCTGTTCTCCCGGGCCGTCACCCGCTGCCCGTCCGGGGCCCGGAACACCAGCCGGGCCTCGGCACCCTGGGAGTTGCCCTGCGGGAAGCGCTCGTCCAGCAGGTCGAACGCCTTCTGCGACTCGGTGCCGGGCATGGAGAAGTCCTCCTCCTCCCCGGCCGGCGCCATGGCGGCGGCGACCCCGGCCAGCACCAGGACAGCCAGCCACACACCACTGACGAACCGGCGCCGGCGGAAGGCCCACCGCCCTATCCGGTAGAGAAACGTCGCCACCGTTGATCACTCCAGACACCGTCGGGCACAGGGAAACGCGTGGGATCCGCGCGCTCCCCACACTTCCCTCCGGCGCCCGGCCGGGCATCGTTCCCCGCCGCCGTCTCCTCCTGGTGCACCGGGACCAGCCACGCACGCGTCCTGGTGCCTGTGCACTACGGGCCGGCCCGGACCCCAACGGGCCGTGCCCGGAACGGCAGCACGACGCGCGGACCAACGGGAGAGTGCCGGGCCTCCGGGACCAGTCAGCCGGTCAGCCGGTCAGCCGGTCAGCCGGTCAGCCGGTCAGCCGGCCGGCCACAGCCCCGACGGGCCGCGGTCAGCCATGCGTGTCCCGGCCGTCGCGATCGAGCGCTGCCCGGATCCGGCCGAGCCACTCCGTGCCCAGCCGGCGCCCGTCCGGGAGTTGGTCGTCCCGGTCCCAGCGCCATGCCGTGATCATCGCCAGTACGAGGATCCGGCAGTCGCGCAGCACGTCCTGACGGACTCCCGGATAGTGCTCGCCGACTTCTTCGGGCGCATGGGCGAGGTCGAATTCGACGGGCCCACGGCAGCAGGTCTCCAGGTCGATGAACAGCAGGCCGTTCTCCGTGGCGAGGACGTTGCCCGGGTGCGGCTCGCCGTGCAGCACCTGCTCGGCGGTGCCGCGCTCGACGATCACGCGGCTCAGGCGCCGCAGCGTGTCGCCGAGCAGCTCCCGGTCCGCGTCGGCGAGCGCCGGAGTCCGGTCGCGGTCCGCCACGAGACGCTGAGCCTGCCCGACCCGGTCCGTGAAGTGCGGCGTCGGGACATCCAGCCCGCGCATGCCGGCATGCAGCCGCGCGAGCGCCCCGGCGTAATCGGCTGGTGAGACGTCTCCAGGTGACACGGGTTCGTAGTAGGTCCACAGCGTGACCACGAAGCCCTCACGCTCATGAACACGTGGCTCCACTCGTGGATCGAGAGCCGCCACGGGGCATCCGGACGCGGCGAGCCGCTGAGCCAGCTCCACTTCGAACTGTGCGACCTGCTGCGCTGCGGGTGCCACCCGGGCCAGGACGTCACAGGGCAGCAGCCGCAGAGTGAGCTTGTTCGAGTCATGGAGAACGATCGCGTCATCGGCCGTCAGACCGAGGGACGAGGCGATCGACATGGCCGCGGCCACCGCACGCGGGATCTCCGACGCCTGCATCGTCGCCCGGCCCCTCTCCTGAGCGCTGCCACAACGTTCCCCATGGTGCAACCAGCGCACCCTACCGAGTGCCGACGCAGAGCCGCCGCAGCGCGACGGGCCGGGCGTGACCGCCTCGGCGCCCTGCGCCGGCGGCTGCGGACGTCGTCGCGGAGCGGGCGCATAGGATCGCCGGCATGGCACTGCGACCCGTGCAGGTGAACATCAAGGCTCTTGACGCCTCGGCGGTCGGCCGGTTCTGGGCCGAGGCGCTCGGCTGGAGTGCCTACAGCCCCGGCGTGACCACCTACGTCGGACCCGCCGGCGGACCCGACGACGGCTTCGTCTGGCCGGACCCGGTCACCCTCGGCATCGACATCGTTCCCGTCCCGGAACCCAAGACGACGGCGAAGAACCGCCTGCACCTCGATCTCGCCACCACCTCCACGGCCCATCAGGCCGATCTGGTCGCACGCCTCCAGGCGCTCGGGGCGACGCCCGCCCACATCGGCCAGGGCGACGTGCCGTGGACGGTCCTCACCGACCCGGAGGGCAACGAGTTCTGCGTGCTGGAGCCCCGGGAGATCTACCGGGACACCGGGCCGATCGCCGCGGTGGTGGTCGACTGCGCGGATCCGCGGGCCATGGCCCGGTTCTGGGGTGAGGCGGTGGACTGGACCCTGCACGAGGTGACCGACGACCAAGCGGTGTTCCGCTCCGCCAAGGGGACCGGCCCATATCTCGAGTTCCTCCGCACGCCCGGCGCGAAGACCGTGCCGGACCGCGTCCATCTCGACCTGCTGCCGTACCCCGGTGACGACAAAGCGGCGGAGGCGGCCCGGCTGCGGGCCCTCGGTGCCACCGACCTCGACCTGGGCCAGGGCGATGTCCCGTGGACGTGCCTGGCCGACCCGGAGGGCCACGAGTTCTGCGTCCTCGCCCCCTCCTGACGCCCCGTCCTCACACGGCGCCCTGACGACGCTCCGGCACGCGCGCGTGGCCCTGCGGGGCCGTCACCCGTTGCCGTACTGGCTCAGCGGCAGGACCTTGCGGAATGTGGCCACCGCGATCACCGCGACCGCGACGTGCATCAGGAGCAGGGCGGCGACGCCGGTCACGCCACCGGCGCCGAAGAGGAAGAAGTCGGGCACGAACGACACCACGACGACGGCCGGGACGAGCCACCGCAGCACACCCTCGGCGTTCCGGGACGCCTTGCGGACGATCCCCCAGCCGATCGCGCCCGCTGTCACGCCGACCGTGGTCAGGAAGATGTACGAGCCGGGGTCGAGTGGCTCGAAGTCGTCCGGGGCGCCAACCGCGCGCGCCAGTAAGGCGATCACGGCGTTGACCAGGGAGGACAGTACGGCGGCGAGCAGGACGCCGCCCACCACCAGAAGCGGGCCCCGTCGGGTGGCGGCTGTCCGGCGAACTGCGGGCATGGTGACTCCAAGGAGGACAAGGCCGCTGACGGACGCGGAGGCGGTATGACAATCGGCGAACACAGCCTTGCAGCAGGTCACTTGAAAGTTCAATGCGGCGGGTTCGAACGCGCCAGAAGCCTGCCCGCAGGGGCCTGATCGCCGAGACCGCCTGGCAGGGGCAGTTGAAGGTGAAGTCACGGAATGCGGTCACGGCTCCTTGTCGGCAGCAGGCACCGACGGTGAGCGCTCAGTCTTTTGATCACCGGGTGTACGGTTTGTGTGTGGCTCTTGATCTGTCCGCATTGAGAAGTGGTTTCGACAGGTATGTGCACGCGGTTCTCGATCCCGAGCTTTCCGGGGAGGAGAGGCGGATCGACTTGAAGCACATGCGCTTCTGGTACCCCTACTACGCGGATGTCGTGACCGATGTGGCCGAACTTCGCAAGCCTCGGGTCGAGAAGCGGACGCTGAAAGTGATCAATTCGCAATCCCAGATTGATTATGAACCGTACGCCAATGGCCAGATCGTTGCCGATCTCAAGGCCGCGCAGGAGACCATCCTCCTGAATCTCCCCAGGGTTCCGCCCGATCAGCACATTCCGTACAAAAAGGGCTCGCAGTACTTTCCCGAGCAATATGCCGCAGTCCTCGTCGTGCATCTCAGGATGCACTGGGAGTATCTGGAAAAGCTGGCGCGAAAGAAAGAGTAACGAATCCGAGTGGGGTCTCCGGGCATCCGCGCAGGCGGCCGCCGGCCGGCGGTACGGCTCCGAGCCGGGACCGGAACGCGGCCCCCGGCCACCTAGGCGGGACGCGGAATCCGCGGACTCCGGCTGAGCGTTTGGTCCGGTGATTCGCAGGTGGTCCCGGCTCGGGTACCGCGCCGGTTCGGGGTGGCCCAGCCGGTGAGGCCGCGTCGTTGGATGCCCGCCAGATCGGCCGGCATTCTGCGAGCAGCGCGGACAGGCGAGGCGCAACCTCAGCTTCTGGCCCGACCGTGGGCGCACCTGTAGGGTTCGCGCCCCTTCTTGACCAGGCACACCCTGAGGGTCACCAGTTGCTCTTCCTTCAGGTTTCCTGTCTTCCAGCGCGTGCAGTACATGGCACGGTGTCCCAGGGTGCTGGCCGTGCGAATGACTCTGTGGTTCACATACAGCCACGCCTTGACGCCCCAGCCATCCCTGGTGACGTCACAGGCCCGAATGGCGTCGCCCGGAATCCTCCCATGCGGATCGGCGCTGAATGTGCCCTTTCCGGGGGCAGGTTCGAGACCGGTTGCCACGTACACCACGTTGCTGTAGCTGGCGTGTGCCGGGGACGCGGTCATGACGACCGCCGCAACCGCCATGCACATCCCCACCAGCGTGCGCGGAGTCTTTCTCATCACGTCTCCCATTCCCTTGGATGACACGGCCCCGGCGCTTCACAGCCGAGGACCCGTTTCACCTCGCGTTCGCGGCCCTCCGGCGCCATGTCCCGCACCGCGGCGAGCCGCTTCCGCAGCCGGCTCTCATTCCGCCACTGCCCGGCACGACTTGCCGACGGGCAGAACACCGCACCCCGGCGGGCCTCCGGCCTGAACGGCCCCCTGCAAGCCCGGTAATTCCTCTCCCTGGCCCATCCGGCGTCCTCGGACACGGCATCAGAATAGGTCGCAAAGCAAATCAAAACCGGCGATCCGGAAAGAGCTGATGAAACGACAGCGGCGCACCGCCGTCGTTCGGCACCCGGGCGGACTGCCGGATGCTTCCGGCCCCGCGCCGGAACCGCCCGGCTCAGAGGTCCTCACACCATGCGTCGTCTGCCGGGCGGTTGGTGCCTGTCCCGTCCTGCCCTGTCCTGTCCTGTCCCGAGGTGGCCTAGAGTCACCGCATGCGACGGAGGACGGGACTGGCGATAGCCGGGTCCGCGACCCTGGCCTGGGGCGAGTGGTTGAACTGGCGCTGGTCTCGCGCGCTCGTGGGCAACGGAGGGGGCGGTGCCGAAGCGGTGGTCGTGCTGGGTTACCGGAACCCCCAAGCGGGGGCGAACGTGATCAACCGCTGGCGGGTACGGGCCGGTATCCGCTCCCTCACCGCCGGCCGTGCGCGGGGCACTCGCCTGATCTTCAGCGGCGGCGCGACCAGCGGCGGCGCCGCGGAGGCCCAGGTGATGGCCGACTACGCGACGTCGGTGCTCGGGTTCGACGGCACCGTGCTCCTCGAGGACCGGAGCGGGACGACATGGGAGAACATCACGAACGTGATCCCCCTGCTGGAGGACGTCGACCGCATCAAGATCGCCTCCCAGCCGGCTCACGCGCTCAAGGCCCGCGCGTACCTGCGGCGGCAGCGCCCGGATCTTGCGGAGAGGCTCGTCCGCGCGGACGACTACCGCCCAGGTGAGTGGATCGTCGTCAAACCGCTGCTGGCTCTGTACGGACTGTGGACACTCCGAGGTCTCACGGCCGGTGAACGGAAGCCCTCGTCGTAGGCAGCAGCTGCCGTCGCGTCAGCGCCGCCGTGCGCGACATCCCCGACCCCACCGACGCGCTCTTTGAGTTCCAGTCCCGGGCTGCTACGAGCCGTACCCAGTGGGTGCGTCCGACGGGCCCGCTCGCACGCGCCCCGCTGTAAATCCGTGCGGCGTTTGAACACAGCCGGGCTCCGCCGCGTACAGGAGGAACAGCACCATGCCGGGCCTGTCACGACGCCTAGGAGTACTTCCGTGAGACGCAACACGCGCAGACGCCCCACCGGCGCACGGCGCCGGACCTTTGCAGCGGTCGCGCTGATATTGGGCGGAGGGGGACTGGTAGCCGCGAACACCTACGCCTCCGCGGGAGAAGGCGACTCGGGCGGCCGGGTCCAGGATCAGAGCGGTGGCGACCAGGCGGCCACGATCTCCTGTCCGGACGTCGGGCAGCAACTCACCGACGTGCCGGGGGAGGCACGCGCAGATGTCGACAAGGCGCTGGCCAACCTCGACCAGCAGATCACCGAGGCGTACGACCGGCTGACCTCGACACGCCAGGAGCAGGCGCAGGACGGGAACTTCGTCCGGGACTCGATCCTCGGGCCGCTGAGCGAGAAGCGCACCCAGGTCATCGGACAGATCAAGATCGACGTGAAGCGGGCGGGCGGCACGGCCCCGGAGGCGTTGGACGGTCTCGCCGCCTGTACCGAGATCAGCCCCGCCCAGGCCCAGAAGAACGACGGCGGCGGGGACGGCGACAACCAGGACGGCGACGCCGACACCGCCAACCCCGGCACCGGTCAGGACGACGGCGGCCAGGGCGGTGAGCAGCAGGACGGCAACGGCAACGGTGCGGCCGGGCCCTTCGCCGCGGACTTCGTCGACATCACGAAGGTTCAGCCGAACGTCAAGGCGGAGCCCCGCAGGACCGGCGACGCCTCGACCGGTACGTTCAGCGTCCAGTGCGGCGTCAATGAGAACAAGGTGTTCAACACCGACAACCTGATCGTCGCGCCCGGCGTGGACAACGGCGCTCACCACACCCACGACTACGTGGGCAACCAGGGTGTCGACGCCTTCGCCTCCAACGACGATCTGGCGAACGCCAAGACCAGTTGCTCGGAGCAGGGCGACAAGTCCTCGTACTACTGGCCGGTCCTGCGCCTGCAGGACGGCACCAAGGAGTTCGACGCCGAGCAGCAGGGCGGCGGCCTGGAGGGCAACGTCGGCAAGATCCTGCAGGCCAAGGAGGCCGAGATCACGTACATCGGCAGCCCGGCCGGCAAGGTTGTGGCGATGCCGAAGTTCCTGCGGATCATCACCGGTGACGCCAAGGCCTTCACCAACGGCACGGCGAACGCCAATGCCAACTGGAGCTGCACCGGCTTCGAGGACAAGGTGCAGCTGGCGGACAAGTACCCGATCTGCCCGCAGGGCAGCAGCGTGGTGCGGTCCTTCGCCTTCCAGAGCTGCTGGGACGGTCAGAACATCGACAGCGCCAACCACCGCGCGCATGTGGCCTTCGCCGACGCCGAGGGCAATTGCGGCAACGGCTTCAAGGCGATCCCCCAGCTGACGATGCGCCTGGTGTACGACGTTCCGGCGCCGGTCATCGAGAACGGCCAGGTGAAGAACCCGTACGCGGTGGACGGCTTCCCGGAGCAGCTGCACAAGCCGATCACCGACCACGACGACTTCATCAACGTCATGGACGAGGACCTGATGGACGAGGTCGTCGAGTGTGTCAACGCCGGGCGGCAGTGCGGAGCCGGCGCCGGTGAGCAGCCGCAGGAGCCCCAGAAGCCGGAGGAGCCGAAGCAGCCGGAGGAGCCCCAGCAGCCGCAGGAGCCGCAGGAGCCGCAGCAGCCGGAGGAGCCGCAAGAGCCGAAGCAGCCGGAGCAGCCGGAGCAGCCGCAGGAACCGGAGCAGCCGGAGCAGCCGCAGGAACCGAAGGAGCCCAAGGACAAGCCGGCGCCGCAGGCGCCGCAGGAGCCACAGGACGAGCCGGAGCCGGCGCCCGAGGCCTCGTCCGCCGACGCCGACAAGGACCGGGCGAAGAAGCCCGGTGAGGCCCCCGACGCCCCCTCGGAAGCCTCGTCCGCCCCCAGTGACGCAGCCACGCGCACGCAGGAGGCCGGGGCCCCGGACGACGCCCGCGGCGGCGAAACGAAGGCGCGGACGACCAGCCCCGCAGAGACGTCGGACACCGGCGTGGAAGCTCAGTCCGAGGAGACGCAGCCCCAACCGCAAGCGGGCACGGGCAGCCTGGCCAGCACCGGCGCGGACCTGTGGCCGGCTGTGGCCGGAGGGGTCCTCGTTCTCGGAGGACTGGTCCTTCTGATCCACAACAGGCGCCGCAACATGACCACGAACTGAGAGGTCCCCGTCCGCAGTACACCGGACGGAACGGATCAACTGTGATGGCGAACTGCGACCGCGGTAGCGATACCCCGGTCGCAGTTCGCTCACGGCTCCGCCGCTCCGGCGATCTCCGTGGGGCAAACTCGTTCGAGACGTCGTTCAGCGCACGGCGATACCCCGCGCCGCCAGGATCTCCAGCCCGTCGGGGAGCATGAGCTCCAGCATCTCTGCCCCGCTGAAGAGCTTGAGGTTGGGCAGCAGATCGAGATCGTCGAGGCTGTGCAGGTCGAAGAGATCGTCCTCGCCGTCCCAGATCGGAGCGCACTCCATGAAGACCTGGAGGCCGCCGTCGAAAGTGAGCTCCTCCACGGTGGTGAGCAGTCCCGCCGGGATCTCCAGCGCCTCGAAGTAGGCGCGCGCCTCGTCGAGGACGGTGTGCTCCAAGGCGTTCTGCTCGATGTAGGTGTGCAGGTCCTCGACACCGCGCGCCCGCATGTGCTCCCTCATGTCGAAGGCCGGGGTGAGCGTCTTGTCCCCGTACATGAGCTGCTCGACGACAAGGAGCTTGAAGTTGACGTCACGGAATGCGATCACGGCTCATCAATAGCAGCAGGCACCGACAGTGAGCCTTCTCCCACCTGTTGCCTCAGCCCACCGGCTGGGATGACGACATGGTGAAGCCCCTGGCCAGCGGTTCGGCATGAGACTGGAAAGGGCGCAGTGCCGGTGTCCGGTCCACCGGCCGGAGACGGAGCCGATCACGGGGTCCACCTGCACGTCTTCCCCCGCTTCACGGGAGATCCGTTCCGCATCGAGGCCGACTGGCAGGTGCGCGAACGCCGCCTGCTCGACGAGACGGCGGCGGCGGTTCGGTCGGGGCTCGCCGGCCTTGGCTGAGTGGGCCGGGCCCGGCTCCCGGCGGGTTCGGGCACCCGCGCCGGGAGCCGCGCCGGAGCCGGACCGGCTGGTTCACTCCTCGGCCGGCGCGACCATGCGCCACCGGCCCACCTCTTCGTACCCCGAGTCGTAGACGGCCGAGCCGTCGCCGGGCCTCAGGGCGTAGTGGTGGAGGTTCCCGGCCCAGTACCGCAGGATGCGGCCCAGCTCCGGCGCGGTGTTCTCGGTGAGCCGGTCGCTGCTGATGTCGATTTCGAGAAGGAACTTCATGGTGGCCGCCTCCCGGCATGGGGTTGTCCTGACTTCGGTGCCCTGCTTGAGCCGGACCCGGTATCAAGTGTTTCATTGAAGCCGGATGAGGGTTTCCGACCTCAACTCCGGTGGTGAGCTTGTTGATTCGCCGGAAAAGTCTCAACCGGGTCCGAGGCCGTGAGGTGAGCGGCAGCGGCTGCGCGGGGCGCGGTCGGCGGTCGGCGGTCGGCGGAGGGGAGCAGGGCGGATGGGGGACCGGCTGCGCGCCCGCGACCTCGCACGGTCGGCGGGCCTCTCGGTGCAGCAGATCCGCACCTATGCGGAGACGGGCGTCCTCCCGGCGGTGGAGCGCACCGCCGGCGGCCACCGGGTCTTCACCGGCGCCCATGCCGAAGCGCTCACCGTGGCGCGGGAGCTCGCCGTCGGCCACGGCTGGGCCACCACCCGCGTCGTCATGCGCGCGGTCCACGACGGCGACCTGGCCGCGGCACTTGCCGCCGTTGACGCGAGCCATGCCCGTCTCGACCGGGAACGCGGCGAACTGGCCGCCGTGCGCGAGGCTCTGGAGACTCTCCTGACGGGACGCTCGGGACGCTCGGGCCGCTCGGGCCGCGTGAACCCGCCGGGCCGTGCTGAGCGATCCGGTGACGCGTGCCCGGGAGGCGGTACGGCGCACGCGGCCCGGCGGGACGCCGCGCGTCACGGTTTGCGCATCGGCGAGGTGGCCCGCGCCGTGGGCGTGAGCCCGCCCGTGCTGCGTCTCTGGGAGGCCCACGGCCTGCTGCGGCCCGAGCGTGAACCCTCCACGGGCTACCGTCTCTACGACAGCTCGGAGCTGCGCACGGCACACGTCATCGCGCTTCTGCGGCGGGGGAGTCACCCGCTGCCGGCCATCGGCGCGGTGCTGGACGAACTGCGCGAGACCGGCAGCCCCGACCGCGTCCTGCGCGAGCTCACCCACCGGATGCGGGACCTCCACCGCACCAGCCTTCGCCGTCTCGCCGCCTCCGCAGCGCTGCACGGCTACCTGCGGTACCTGGGGCACACGGTCTGACCGTCGGCCCGCCTCCGTCCAGGCGCACTGAGCGTTCGGGCCGGTACCGGTGGCCCGTCCGCTTGGTGGACTGCCCCGACCGCCCCGCCGGGCCTTGACGGGCAGTCATGGCCGAAGAGCGCGGGCGAGATCGAGTAGCGAGAGCAGGGGGCGGGCCGTTCCTCCCCTGGGCTCCGGGAACCGGCGCTTGCCCGGGCGGCGTCTGAGTAGACGTTGGCATGTCATCAGCGTGTTGGTATACCTGAACCTGAGTCAGGCGCGGGGGAGTGCGGGCGGTGCGTGCGCAGGACCGCCGGGAAGCCGGCTGCTGCGCCACCGCGCGGGACGAACCGCGGTTTCCGCCAGAGCCGTTGAGGCGGACGACGGCACGCGGGTCGGCCAGGGCATGACGGGGGAGAGTAGACGTGATCAAGCCTGAGGCGATACCCCAGTTCACCGGTGATTTGGAGCAGTTGGAGAAGGACGCCACCGGCCTGGGCAATGACGCTGACGACATCCGGGAGACGGGCAAGGGCGTCCATACCCAGTTCCAGGGTTTGTCGGCGTTCTATACGGCGCCGGAGGCGGAGGCGTTGTTCGCGTCGACGAAGCCGGTGCAGGACCGGGCGGATGAGTTCGCCGATGATCTGGAGAAGGTCAAGTCGGCGTTGGACGAGTACGCGTCCGAGGTGCGTCCCCTGGTGGCGAAGCTGAAGCAGCTCAAGGCCGATGCCGCCGCGTTCGTCGCCAGTGTGGAGGACGATGACGAGTGGAAGTACGACGGCGACAAGATCGATGAGCACAACGCGCTCCAGTCCGATGTGACGGCCACCGTCGCGGCGTTCTGGGAGGCGGAGCGCACGGCCGCGAACAAGATCACCGCGCTGGTCGGGGGCACCCAGTACCGGGCGAATGACGGCTCGGACGGCAAGAACATGTACGGGTTCTCGGCCGATGACATGAAGGACGCCGAGGTTCCGTGGGGGACGGCGGAGAACGAGAAGTACCACTGGTATGAGGTTCACCAGCACATCAAGAGCTTTGTGTGGGACGGCCTGATCGTCGACGGGGTGTGGGGCACCATCAAGGGCCTCGGGACCCTGGTCGGCTTCGATGGCTGGGATGCGATGAAGGATGCCTGGAAGGGTCTGGGCATGCTGGTCGTGGGCACCGCCCTGTACACCTCACCGCTCGCCTACGCGATCCCGGATTCGGCGTTGCCGCAGTGGATGAAGGACTCCAAGGAGGTCGCGAAGCAGACGGGCAAGGCGCTGCTGGCGTGGGACACCTGGAGTGAGAACCCGGCCCGCGCGGCGGGTGCGGTCACGTTCAATGTGCTGACGTCGATCACGGGTGCGGGGAACATCGCCAAGGGCGGCACGGTGGCCAAGGTGGCCTCGGTGGCGGGTAAGGCGGGGAAGTTCCTGGACCCGATGACGCACATCTCCTCGGTGGTGGGCAAGGCCGGGCAGGCGATGAAGATCGGCGATGTGCTGGCGGGGCTGAAGAACCTCAACCTCGGCAAGATCGAGATTCCGGCGATCCCGGACGGTGCGACGCTGCTGCCGGACGGGCGCCTGGAGCTGCCGGACGGCACGGTCAGGGTCCCCGACACCCCGTTGCAGCTCGCGGACGGCACGGTCCATGTACCGGAAGGCACCGCGCCCAGGGTGCCGTCGGAACTGCCCAGTGGGGCGGTCCTCATGCCGGACGGCTCTGTCCTGCACCCCGACGGCAAGCTCCAGCTTCCCGACGGCTCCACGAGCACGGCGGATGTCCCCGTGGAGCCGCACAAGGCGGACCTGGCCAATCCGGACCGGGCTGCCGTGCGGGTACCGGAGCAGGAACTGGTCGGGGCCGGCGCCCGCAGCAACCCGCCCGGCGCCGTCGCCCAGGTCGGGGACGCGGGCAACCCCTCCGCCGTCGCCGACAACACCGTCGGTGGCGGCACCCCGGCCCAGGTCGGCGCGAACGCGGGCGACACCGCCCTGGGCGGCACCGCCCGCACCGGCGACAACCTCCCCGGCGGCACGGCGAACCCGGGCGGTCCCGGGCCCGGCCTCCCAGGCGGTCCCGGCGGCTTCGGCGACAACCTGCCCGGCGCGGCCGGCCGCGCCGGCGACGCCCCGGGCGGCGGAACGCCCGGAGGCCCGTACGACGGCCCCTCCATGTCGCTGGGCGACAACGCCGCCGGAGCCACCGACACGTTGCCTCCCGGCGGACGCGACCTGCCCGAGGGCCCGGGCGCCGGTCCCCAACTCGGTGACACCAACCTGCCCGAGGGCACCCCGGGTTCCGGCCCCGCCGACGCGATACCGCCCGGCACCGCCGTACCGGACAACGCGGCCACGCCCGGTGGCGGCACCCCCGGCGACGGCACGCCGCCGCGGACGCCCGAAGAGGTCATGCGGAACCACATCGACCGGGTCAACGACCCGAACGACACCTTCTTCGACGACCACTACAAGTCCAACGGCCACCGCAAGGACGTCGAGCGTCTTGTGGACGGACAGCCGGTGCCGAAGCTCCGGTGGGACACCAGCGACCCGGCGAACCCGAAGTGGATCGCCGCCGACAACGTCCCTCCGGCGATGCCTCCGAACTACCTGGGCGATCCGGTCCCGGGCCGGCGGGGCACTGTCAGCCCGGAGCTCATCGGTCCTCTCGACGACATGGCCCGCGCCCGGGACGAGGCGGTCGCAAGGGACCAGACCGCCGAACAGGCACTGGCGAACGCGAAGGCCGCAGACACGGCAGACTCCACGCCGGAGACCCAGCAGGCCGTCACGGCCGCGGACGACGCACACAGCCCGCTCCACGGCGACATGCTGAGAGCCGCGGAGGACATGGGGGAGGCGGCTGCCCAGCACCATGCCATCCCGGAGAACTTCGAGGGCGCCAGGCTGGAGTTCGGCGGGCTGGACGGCCCGGGCGGTGCCAACCGCTTCGACCAGATATGGCGGCGCCCCGACGGCGGCTTCGTCGTGGTGGAGGCCAAGGGCAGCCTGACCGCTCAGCTCGGCAGCCGCTGGGGCAGCAGTGGTGGCCGGGTCATGCAGGGCACCCGAGGGTACTTCGAAACCATCCTCGACCAGATGAAGAAGAATTCTGCGAAATTCCCGGAGGAAGCGGCACTCGGAAAGGAGCTCCGGGCGGCTTTGAAGCAAGGAAAGGTTGATTACGTCCTGGTCAAGGCCAACGTCGTTGACGGTACGTATGCTGGCTATCAGATGAAGCACTTCGATCTGCGACCCTGAGGAGCACGACCGGTGGCTGTGACTGTGCCGCGCCATGACTTTCCCAGCGCCAACCTGGCCCGTGCCGTCGAGGTGCTGACCGAGGACGCCGAGGAGGCGATCGCGGATCTGGAGGAAGCTCCGTCGGAGTTCAACAATGCGCTGAGTTCGGCAATGACGACCGCTCAGGTGCGTTGCGGCGTCGATCCGCGTGCCGCGAAGTTGGAGACGTGGGAGGCGTGGACTGCGGCGATGCAGGTGGGGTCCGCGATGTTCGCGGCCGCTGTCGCTCCCGAGGGTTCTTCGGTGGAGTGCCGTATCGCGCACAAGATGCGTGCGATTCCCGCGACGGGTCCGCGGTACTACACGCATCCGGGGAACTGGATCGCCGCTTACTGGCTGGCGGTCATCGGCCGGGACCAGGAGCGGGTGACGGCGCTCTGTAATGTTCCGCTCGGTCTTCTGCGGCGCCCGGAGGTCCAGTTCGACGAGTACATCTACCACTGGGTGGACACGCTGCAGACGGGCTGGCTTCAGCGTCCGGGAATGCAGGAGAAGCTCGTCGCGGCGATGCAGGGGACGGACCCCGAGCACTTGGTCGTGGGCGACCGCGAGTTGACGCTCAAGATTCTGTATCCGCCGATCAATCTCTTCTACCGCTATCTGCGGCAGGACTACGACGCGTTCAACGCCGAGCTGGCCAAGGCGCTGGAGTGGCACAAGGAGTACTGGACGGCCGATGAGGACCGGTCGGCGAACATCGAGGGGTTCGTGGCGGTCGGTCCGCTGGCCATCACCTGCCTCGCCTATGACGCCGGTTTCCCCATCGAGGTGGAGTCGGAGTACCTCCCCAAGCATCTGATCGAGCGCACCTGGGTCGGAGAGTTCGACACCTGAGCCCCGCCACTACGGCCAGGTGCCGTGCTTGGTTCCGGCGAGTATCTGATGGCTGTGGGGCGGTGACGAAATAATCCGTGAGCAGGTCAGGCGTGCTCCGAGCATTGCTCGGCAGCGCGCTGGACCGGACCCGTGGGAGTGAGACAGGTGGGCGCGAGCGTGTCCCGTCACACCGTTCCGGGGGCCCATGCCGAAGCGGGTGTCGCTGCGATGCGCCGGCGGACCGAGGAGCGCATCGACGGGCTGGAGGGAGACCCGAGGGGATTCAACCGGGCAATGAGTCTTGCTGTCACCTCGGCCGAAGCGCATTGCCTTCTCGATCCGCGCGCGGCCAAGCTGGAGACCTGGGAATCCTGGGTCGCTGCCATGCAGGTGGGTTCCGCGTTGTTCGCGGCCGCCACTGCCGAGCCCGATGCGGTGGTGGAATGCCGGATCGTGCACAAGGTGCGCGCCATTCCGGCGACGGGTGCGCAGTACTTCACAGACGCCGGTACCTGGATCACGGCCTATTGGCTGGCCGTCATCGGCCGTGACACGGAGCGGATGACGGCGCTGTGCCATGTGCCGATCACCGTTCTCCGGGATTCCGGCGCGGTGTTCGACGAGTACATCTATGACTGGGTGGACACGCTGCAGACGGGGTGGCTTCAGCGGCCCGGCATGGACGACAAGCTCGTCGCGGCGATCAACGGGACGGATCCCGAACGCCTTCGGGTCGCCGACCGTGAGCTGATGCTCAAGATTCTCTATCCGCCGCTGAACCTCTTCTACCGCTATCTCCGGCAGGACTACGAAGCGTTCAACACCGAGCTGGCCAAGGCGCTGGAGTGGCACAAGGAGTACTGGACGGCGGATGAGGAACGGCTGTCGGACACCTCCGGCGCGGTCGCTCTCGGTCCGCTCGCCATCACCTGCCTGGCCCATGACGCCGGTTTCCCCATCGAGGTGGAGTCGGAGTACCTCCCGAAGCATCTGATCGAGCGCACCTGGGTTGGAGAGTTCGACACCTGACCGCCCGGCGCGCCCAGGAGCCCGTTCAACGGGTTGCCCGGCCGGTGGGCGGCCGGTCCCGGACGGACGTGCCCCGGCACCGGGAAGAGCGGTGGCGGGGCACGTCCGATGTCGGGTGGATCTCACAGCTCCGGCCGCGGACGGCCGCCGGCGAATGTCACGAACGCCGACCACGCCCCGGTGGAGACGCCGAGTACGGGGCCCTGTCTGTTCTTCGAATCCCGTATGCGGACGGTGGCCGGGGTGGCCTACGCGCTCGGGGCGGCCCGTGTATACGCCTCGGAACTGCCCGCCCGGCGTCCAGGTGTGCGCGCCCGAGGGACGAAGGGGCAGTCCACGGGCCCGGTGTCAACCTGGCCTGTCGCGCCGCACGTCATGACGGTTGCGCGGGGGGCGACCCCCGGCCGTCCCGGACGCCAGGCAGACAGCCTCCGGCGAACGGCAGAACGACCTGACGTACGACACCGAACGAGGTACAGCGCATGAATCGCTCGCTCAAGCGAGTGCTGGTGACAGCCGCCGCGACCGGAGCCCTGACGGCGGCCCTTCCCCTGAGCACCGCCATGGCGATCAATCAGACGGGCTGCGGGGACCGGACGGATCTCGTCAAGATCACCTACAACAACGGATCCTCGAGCGTCTGCTTCGCCAACGCGGGTGCCGTCAACGTCCACTACAGCGGCGTGATCCGGGTGACGTCGGGCAACAACCGCCTCCGGTTCGTCTCCAACGGCGAGACCCACAGCATGGAGAAGTGGGCCTCCAAGAGGATCGTCGACGGTACGCCGCACACGATCACGCGGCTGCGGATCCTCTGATCCGGCTGCCGCTCCGGCAGTGACAGCCCGTTGGGGGGGGCGGGGTCCGCGATCAGTTCCGCGGGTCCTGCCCCGCCGCGTTGCGGCACACGGCCGCACGGGCCGGCCGGTGCGGGCTACGGGCCCAGCACCTTGGTGGCAAAAGCCGTCAGCCGGGCCGTGATGCGCTCGGGTGGCATGCCCTGCCGGCCGATGAGGTATTCGACGAGGTCGGCGCGGGTGGCGGCCAGCAGGGCGTGTGCGGTGAAGTCGCTGTCGTCGTCGGTGGCGTCGGGCAGCCGGTTGAGGGTGTCCTTCAGGACGGTGTGCCACCAGGTGTAGTGGTCGCCCGGGTAAGGGCTGTTGCCGCCGTCCTCCTCCAGGGCCAGTGCGAGATGCCGGTGGTCGGTCTTGAACCGCAGGATGGCCACGAGCAGCGCCGGCACGCGCTCCCGGGGAGGCGTCGAGGGGCCGAGCGGAGCCGGTCCGGCCTCCACGGCGTGGCGCAGGGGTTCGACGCGCGCCGCGAACAGGGCCCGGATCAGGCCGGAGCGATCTCCGAAGCGGCGGAAGAGGGTGCCCTTCCCCACGCCGGCCGCCGCTGCGATGTCGTCCATCGAGACGCCGCGGGGGCTCTCGCTGCGGCTGAAGAGTTCGTCGGCCGCCGTCAGGACGGCCTCACGGTTGCGCAGGGCGTCTGCGCGTTCCTTGCGCGGGGTCACCGGGTCACGGCCTCTCCTTGCCAAAGCGGACCGGCGGTCCGTATATTCAGTGAAGCGGACCGCCGGTCCGTATTCTAGAGGACGGGACTTCCCATGACTCCATCCCTGACGCCTGCGGACCTGTACCGCCACAGTCTCACCCTGCTGCTGGAGAAGGACATCGACGGCCGGCTCGCCCTCTCCGACGAGCACATCGTGGCCGAGTTCCCCTATGCCCCGGACGGCTTCCCCGCGAAGCTGGAGGGCGGCGCGGCCCTCGCCGCCTCCAGGCGCGGCCACCCCGAGTACGTCGACCTCCGCGAGACCCCCCGGCCGGAGGTCCACGCAACCCGCGAGCCGGGCACCATCGTCGCCGAATGGCGCGGTACCGGCCGGATGGTGTCCTCCGGCGCCGCCTACGACATGCCGTACGTCGCCGTGGCGAAGGTCCGCGACGGCCGCATGACGCACGACCGCGACTACGGGAACCCGGCGGCGATCCCGGGCTCCCCGGGCGACGCGGCGTTCCTCCCGGCCGGGCCGGGGGAGACGCGATGAGCGCCGACCGCGCTGTCTTGGTCACCGGAGCCACCGGCAACACGGGCAGCCGCGTCCTGTCCCAACTCGCCCCGTACGGGCGGCCGGTGAGAGCCGCGGCCCGCCACGCCACCGCGGAAGCCCTCGAAAGCGGCCGAGCCGTCCGCTTCGACTGGTACGACCCCGCCACCCACGACGGCGCCCTGCACGGCGTGGACCGCGCCTATCTCGTCCCACCCGTGGGCGACCCGGACCCGGGCGCCGTCATGCTGCCCTTCCTGGAGCGGGCCCGCGCGGCCGGCGTGCGCCGCGTCGTCCTGCTCAGCTCCTCGGCCATCCCCGCCGGAGGGCCGGGCGCCGGCCGGGTGCACACGGCGCTTCCCGGCATCTTCGAGGAGTGGGCCGTCCTGCGACCGTCCTGGTTCATGCAGAACTTCACCGGCCGGCACCCGCACGCGGACAGCATCAGACGTCACGGCGTCATCATGACCGCCACCGGGACGGGCCGGGTCGGCTTCATCGACGCCGACGACATCGCGGCGGTCGCCGTACGCGCCCTCACGGACGACACCGTGCCCACCACCGACCTGCTGCTCACCGGCCCCGAGGCGCTGAGCTACGCCGACATCGCGGCCGTCCTCGGCGAGGTCACGGGCAGGACCGTCACCCACCGGCCGATCACCCCCGACCGGATGCGCGAGCGCCTGGCGGCCCTCATGCCCGAGGAGTTCGCCGCTCTGCTGGCCGGTATGGACGCGGCCATCGCCGGCGGGTCCGAGGACCGCACCACGGACACCGTCGAACGTGTCACGGGCCGCCCGCCCCGCGGCTTCCGGGCGTTCGCCGAGCAGCACCTGGGCTGAAGCGGCCGCTGCCGCCGCGGCAGGGGGAGTTCACGGTGGTGGGCCGGATCCGGCGGAGCTGCTGTCCCGTCAGGGCCCGTGCGTCGGCGGACACGCGCCGGAAGGGATATCGGAACACCACGGCGGGGACCTGCCCCCTGCCCTGCCGCCGGGCGATCCGCCGGGGCATCTGTCCGTGGACCGTCAAGTGCGGCACCATGCGGGGGTGCCGGACCCCCGACCCCGGAGCCGGCCCCCCGACCCCCACAGGGAGGCAGTGAAAGTGAAGAGGCCCGTACTGTTCGGCACGGCCGCGTCCGTACTCGCTCTGGTGACGCTCCTCGGAACACAGGGCGCCGCGACCGCCGCCCCGTTCCCGGCACCCGCTTCCGCACCCGGACCCGCCTCCGCGCCGGCTGTGGAGTCCGGCGCCGCCGTCACCAAGATCACCCACGCCCAGGCCACCGCGCGGCTCTCCGCCGCCGGGATCTCCTGGCGGTCGAGCGGCAACTGCAGCGACCGCAACAACCCGACCTGCACCTCCTTCGAACAGGTCAACCTGGCGACGATCCAGGGCGCCGAGACCCTCAAGTCGGCGAGCGGCTGCGCCGTGACGATCACGGGCGGCACGGAGACCGGCCACGCCTCGGGCACGTACAGCCACTGGAACGGCTACAAGCTCGACTTCAACCCGACCACCTGCCTGTCCGGCTACATCACCGGCACCTTCACCTACATCGGGGAGCGCGCCGACGGCGCCGCCCAGTACAAGGCCGCCTCGGGCAACATCTACGCCCGGGAGAGCAACCACTGGGACGTCACCTTCTACAGCTGCGGCGGCTGCTGAACGACCGCGGACCAGGAGGCGCGCGGCCCGGCGGGCGGTCCCACCGGGCGGTCCCACCGGGCCGCACACCTCTACGGCTCTACGGCCGCGAGGCGTCGGCCCCTGCCGGGTGCTCCGCGGCGGCGGATGGCTGACGAGCACGGGGCCGCCTGTTTCCGCGCGTGCCGAGCCGACCGGCCGGGCGCGCGCGTTACTCGTCGAGCCGGCCGGCCGGGTCCTCGCCGTTCAGGGCCTGCTGGGCGCGCTCGCTGATCACGCCGGTGAGGTCCTTGACGAGAGAAGCGCCGAGGTCGCCCCCGCGGATGCCGGACACGTCGACGACCACCAGCGCGGTGCCGACCCGCACCTGCACCAGCGCGCCCGGTCCTCCGGAGCCGGCGGTGCCGAGGCGGGCATTCCTCTCGTCCCCGGGCTTGCCGACATCGAGCTTCCGGGCGCCCGGGCCGCCCGCCCTGCGGTAGTGGCCCTTCCAGAGGACGTCGTACGCCGTGGCGGCGGTCTGCTCGTCCCGGTAGGCGGTGATCCGGTAGCCGACGAGCGTTTTCCGGTCGTCGCCGCTCCGGAACTGTACGAGACCGAAGGAGCGGGAGCCCTCGCACCCTCGGAAGCCCTCGGTGGGACACGCCCGGTGCTTGTACTGCGCCCGGTCCTCCAGGACGAGTGGCTCGCCGAACTCCTGCCAGCCCGGAAGGGCCTCACGGTCCGGGAGTACCGCCTGTATGTCGTCGCCGGTCAGGGCCCGGGCCTCGTTCCCGTCGGCACTGACACCACAGGCCGTCAGCAGCAGCACTGAGCCGGCTGCCCACGCCAGCCGGATCCCTGCGTGCCGCCCGGGGCCGAGGATGGGCGGGCCGGTGGAGACCACTTCGTGGTAGGTCGGCATGCTGTCATTCCCCCGTCGGCGCAGCCTTGTCCCCCGTGCGGGGCCGCTGGGCGTGGCCGATCTCGCGGCCGCCGCCGGTGGCCCGGCCCCGCACGAAACTACCCGTTCGGCCTTCTCAACTCCACCGCGGGCCACGGGACTCGGGCCCGGAGCCGCCCGGTCCGGAAGCCCTGCGTTCACTCACTCGGGTGAACGCGGCCTCTGTGGAACGCCGCCGGGCGCCCTGGCCGCGAGGGTGGAACTCGCCCCGTGCGCAAGGGAGATGAGTGGCCGGTGGCTCCGGCAGCCGCCGTCGCCGCCCCGTTGTCACCGGTCTGCGGGTCGCGGCCGTGCACGGACGAACCGGGTGGGAAGAGGGGGAGGCGCATGCAGCAGTTGTACGTCGTCGGGTTCGAGGTGTCAGAGGTGTCAGGGGCGTCAGGGGCGTCAGGGGCGTCAGAGGTGCCGCCGGCGGAGGCCCGCGGCGGGCCCGGGGTCTTCGAGCGCCTGCTGACGCATATGGAACAGCATGTCGAGCCGAGGACGACGGGTCTGACCGGTGCCGCGCTGATGGCTGCGAAGGGATCGGTCGACATCGCGGCGCTGTGGCAGGGCCGCCCCGACCAGCGGGTGAGCTGGAGCCCCGTCACCGTGGCGGCGGACGTCCGGGCGCTGCGGATGGAGATCGAGCAGGACCTGCCCGGGGGAGGAGGCCGGTTCCTCTGCCGGCTGACGGCCTCCCAGTACGGGGAAACCACCGGTTTCCGCGTGGTGATGGGACGGAAGAACGAGGGGCTGCTCGCGCCGGCCCGGGTGGAGGATCTGAAACCGCCCCGGGCGCTCAAGGCGGTCATGAGAGACGGCTCGCTCCGCTGCACGGACGGGGGCGACCGGATCACGGCCGTCGTGCTGCCGGCGCTCACCGCGCAGATCCCGGTCGTCCGCGCGCAGCTCCGGGATCCCGGGCGCCGTCTCCCGGTGCTCGTCGTCTCCTCGGTCCGCACCGTGGGGCCGCCCGCGGACTTCGCCCGGAAGGCCGCCTCCCGCCTCGCCGGTCTGGCCCATGTGGTGGTCGTCTCCGGCTGGCTGGCCTTCCACGCCTTCAACTCGGACGTCGGCCCGCATCTGCTGCCGCTCGACGGCGCCCGGCTGTACTGGCCCGGTATGGAGGCACGCCCGCCGTGGTGGGAGGCGGGCGACCTCCACGGTGATCACGACGCCCTTCTGGGCAGGCTCACCCGTCTCCTCTCCCCGCTCAGCGTGGTGGCCCGGGGGCGGGACAGGCTCTGGGACTCCGTCCGCGCGGCGGAGACCGACGCCCTGCTCGACGATCTCGCGGACACCGAGAGCGAACAGGTCGGCGGTCTGCTGAAGGCCCTGGACGACGAGCGGGCGCAGTCGGTCGAACTCCTGGTGCGGAACGAGGAACTGGAGAATCAGGTCGCCCGGCTGCAGATCGAGATCGCCAACCTCACCGCGCAGTTGGGAGCGCTGTCCACGCCCGCCGCCGAGCCCGAGGAGGTACGGGAACGGCCGCCGGGCGAGCCGAGGGACTTCGGATCCGACTGGGCGCGGTGGACCGAGGTGTCCGGTGGGGCACTGGTGTTCACCGCCAACGCGAAGGACGAATGGAGCCGGTGTGCGTATCCGTATCCCGACCGCATGTGGGAGGCGCTGGAGACCCTGGCCGAGCTGGCCAGGGAATGGCGGACGCGGCGGGGGAGCCTGGGCCGCTCCCTGGTGTCCTGGATCGGTGACCGGACCCCCCTGATGTACGCGCCCCTGGACGAAGGGCTCCGCAGGGCGCGGCTCCACGAGTTCACGTTCGAGGGGAGGAGGAAGCCCTACGACCGGCAGCCGCACATCAAGCTGGACGACCACACCACCCCCGACCGTGTCGGTCGCATCTACTTCGCGATCGACAGCGAGTCGTACCGGTGGATCGTCGACCATGTGGGACTGAAGCTCTATGGCCGATAGCGGCCCCCGGTGGGGAGGGCGGGTGGTGGGTCCGGCGGACGGCCGGGGGGCGGGGCGCGGTCAGGCGTAGCCCTTGCGGGTCTTGGTGCAGCGGAGGTTCTTGCCGCGCTTCGTGGTGCAGAGCTGGAGCCACACCGGGGTGCCCTCCTTGATGCGCAGATCCTTCTCGTCGGTGGAGTTCCTGCCCCCGCCGGCGTAGACGGAGGCACGGCGGGAGCCCCAGGTCAGATAGGCGCGGGCGCCGTAGCCGTCGGCCTTGTAGTCGGAGACCACCAGCTTCTCGCGGAAGTGGTAGAAGTACGCGCCCGCGCGGTGGGTGCGGAACGACACCGTCCGGCCCCGCGCCGCCCGAGTGCTCTGCGGGTTCCGCGAGGCCTCCGCGCCTTGCGGGTTCTGCGTGGCCCGGGTCGCCTGTGCGTCCCGGGGGCTCCGGGAGTCCTCCGGGGCGGCGGGCAGGGCCGACGCGGTGCCCGCCGTCAGGGCGAGGGCGGTCAGGGCGGCGGCGCCGGTCAGGGCCGCCCGGCGGAGGCCGGTGCTGTGGCACATGCCGTGCGTGCGGTACATCAGTGCTCCTTCTGGTCGCTTTCGCGCAAGATGGTGCACTGTGTCCGCCCGGTGGGCCGTGGGTGCGGCCGGTGACACGGGGCCGGTAACTCGGTTGGGGGAACGGGGCCTTGGGGCCGGGCGGTGGTGGACGCCGTCCGGCCCCGGCCCCGCGCCTACTTCAGATACGGCCCGTCGGTGCCGACCTTGCCGGGGGCCGCGTTCGTGCCACCGAGGTCCAGGACGTAGACGCGCAGATTGCCCTTCCCGGGCGCGCCGACCGCCAGTTCCCCGTCGGTGACCTGCCGCGAGTCGCCGGTGACGGCGTCGGTGTACGTGCCGTTCGGGATGCCACTGAAGGTGGCCCCGTCCGTGACCGTGACCAGCGCGAAGCTGTCCGTGCCGCCGCCGGTGTACCGGCGCTTGTACGCCATGCCGCCGCTGACGCCCTCGGTGGAGTACTGGCCCGTCTGCAGGGCGGGGACGGCCCGGCGGATCAGGTTGAGGCGCCGCACATGCCGGGCGAGCGGCTGGGCGAGGGTGTCCGCGACCTCTCCGCTCGCCGATTCCACCGTGCCGAAGCCGGACGCCTTCACCTCGCCGGCCAGATGGCCGCCGAAGTACGCGCGGCCGGTGTCCGCCAGCGGACAGGACGGGCCGCAGTCGATCTTCTCGCCCTTCCTGAACTCGATCTCCGAGCCGTAGTAGAGCGTCGGGATGCCGCGGAAGGTCCACATCAGCGACATGTTCTCGGCCCAGGCGTCGGTGCCGCCCGCGTAGCGGTCGCTGCTCTTGTTGGGGCCGTAGTCGTGGCTGTCGACGTAGACGACGTTGTACGTGGCGTCGTTGTAACTGTCGTCGGAGTCCTTGCCGTTGTGGAAGGCGTTGCGGGCGTCACCGAAGTTCATGTGCATGCGCATGTCGATGACGTTCATGCCGGAGAACCGGCTGTGGTCCGGGGTGCGGTATGTGTTGCCGTCGAGGAAGGCGTTCTGTGACGTCGGCTGGTTCGACGGTCCCTGCGCCTGCTCCCAGTCGTACATCTCCAGGGCCGCCGCGGCGTCGTCCGCGCTGTACTCCTTGCGCTCCTTCCAGGTGTAGAACTGCGCCGAGTGGTTGACCGAGCCGCGGTTCCACTTGTCGTTGACGAACGCGGCCACCTCGCCGAAGACGAAGAAGTTGCGGGCCGCCCCGGCGCCGTGCTTCGCCGTCACCCGCTCCTGGATGGCGGGGAGGAAGCGGCGGTTCCAGGTGGTGCGGGGGATGTGCACGGCGGTGTCGACGCGGAAGCCGTCCACGCCCATGTCGATGTACTTGTCGTAGGCGCCGATCAGGTAGTTCTGCACCTGCGCGTTCTCGGTGTTGAAGTCGGCGAGGTCGTCGTGCAGCCAGCAGGAGCGGGAGTCCTCGCCCTCCCAGTTCCCGATCCAGCAGTTGTGGTAGTACGTCTTCGGGAACATGCCCGAAGTCGGGCTCGGCCACTGGCAGTCGTAGAGCCTGTAGCCCTCGGGGGAGGTGCCGCCGGTCGGCTTGCCCCAGTTGAGGCAGGTGTTGCCGGAGGGCTCCGCGGTGGACCACAGGTCGCCGTTGTAGTACGACTTCCCGGACTTCGGCTCGACGGTCAGGCCGTCATACGCGAAGCCGTCGTTCGGCTCGTCGTAGTACCAGCTCCAGTCGGTGTCGCGGACTCCGTAAACGGTCGGGGTGAACAGGCCCTTGGCGCCCCAGCGAGAGCTGTGGTTGTACACGACATCCTGGTAGATCTTCATGCCCTTGGCGTGGGCCGCGTCGATCAGGTCCTGGTACGAGGCCCCGGCGGACTCCAGGCGGGGGTCGACCCGGTGGAAGTCCCAGCCGTGGTAGCCGTGGTAGTCGTAGTCGGAGCGGTTCAGCACCACCGGGGTGATCCATACGGCGGAGAAGCCGAGCCCCTTGATGTAGTCGAGCTTGTCGACGAGGCCTTTGAAGTCGCCCCGGAACATGGGGTCGTCGTGGGCCGCGTTGCCGGACTTCTCGTGTTGGCTGCCGCCCCGGTTGTTCGCCGGGTCGCCGTCGTTGAAGCGGGCCGTGAGGACGAAGTAGATCGGGTCCTTGCGCGGATCGGTGCCCAGCGGCTGCCCGGTGGCGGGGGCCGTAGGCTTCGCGCCGGTGGTGGCGGCGGCCGGGGACGAGGCGGCGGAGACGTTGCCGGCCGCGTCCGCGGCCCGGACGGTGTAGGAGTACGCGGTCTGCTCCTCGAGGTCCGTATCGGAGAAGACGGTGGAGCCGGTGTCGGCGACGAGGGTGCCTCTGCTGCCGCCGGTGCGGGTCACCTGGTAGCGGGTGACCGCGCGGTCGTCGGTGGACGGCTCCCAGGTGAGGACGACCGAGGTGCCGTCGGCGCCGGCGGTGACGCCGGACGGGGCCGTGGGCGCCTCGGTGTCCGGGGCCTCGGCGGCGCACGGGTCCTCGGCGCCGCCCGTGACGGTGCCGTTCTCGACGGTGCTGCGGCCGGACGGGATGGTGTAGTCGGCGCCGTCGTTGTTGTCCCAGATGCCGTTGCCGTTGTTGAAGGCGGCCCGCAGCTTCGTGGCGCCGCCGAGATCGACGGACTTGCGCATCCATCCGGTGCAGGCCGGTTCCATGCCGACGCCCGGGACGGTGGTCCAGGCGCCTCCGTCCGGCTGGTAGTGGAGGTTCGCCGTGGTCCAGCCGACGGTGGAGGTGGCGTAGTAGACGGTGGCGGTGCCGGCCGTGCCGCCGGTGTCCTCGGCGCCACCGCTGCCGCTGTCGTCGCCGGGTACCGGTTCCGGATCCGGGCCCGTGCCGGCGCACGGGTCGCTGTGGGCCACCGTCCCGTCCTTGACCGTGATGGCGCCGGTGCCCAGGTCGTAGTCCTCGCCCGCGTTGTTGTCCCAGGTGCCGGAACCGTCGGTGAAGGCGGCCCGGAGGCCGGAGGCGCCGCCCAGGTCGACGGTCTTCTTGACCCAGTCCGTACAGGCTTCCTCCATTGCCTCACCCGGGGCGGTCGTCCAGGAGCCGCCGTCCGGGGCGTAATGGAGGTGGTACGCCTGCCAGTTCCTGGTCCTGGTGGAGTAGAAGACCGTCGCGGTGTTCTCCTCCGTGTTGGTGGTGGCGCCGGTTGTCGTGGAGGTGGCCGAGGACGGCGCGCGGGCCGGGGTGTTCCCGGTCGCCGGGGTGGCGGCGAGGAGGGCGGGCAGCACGGAGGCCGCCGCGACTGCCGCGAGGGCGCGCGTGAGCGGCCGGTGCGGGGTGGGTTTCATGCGTGCTCCAGGGGGCGGAGGGCTGCCGCGGCCCGGGGTGGCCGCGGTCGACCGACTGACGGGCACGGACGCCGAGGGGTGCGGCGTCCGCGCGACTTCGCCGGGAATCCCTGACGCGCCTCCGGGTTCTGGCGAGCACTGCTCGACGGCCCGCAGCGCGATGGAAGTTGCTGCAAGCCGTTGCAATGAGATTGCCCGTACATGACACGCACGTCAACAGCCGTGCCGCACACGGGCCTTGGCAGACCGTCATCGTGCCCAGACGGCAGATGCCGGGCCGGAGCGAGCCGGGACGGCGGGACGGGCGGGAGAGGGCAGAAGGGTCGGCACCCCCGGCACCCGATGCTGCCCACGCGCCCATGGGCCCGGTGGCGCGCCCTGGTGGAGGATCTTCCGCATCCGTGGATCCCGTCCGCCGGGGAGGGCCCTCCCCGGCGGACTCGCGGTGGTGCCGCCGGCCCGCCGCCGACCGTTCCAGTCCACTGCGTCCCGCGCGCTCCGCGCGCCGCGATGAGGAGTTCCGCAT
Source organism: Streptomyces sp. S07_1.15 (assembly GCF_020739505.1). Taxonomy (NCBI): domain Bacteria; kingdom Bacillati; phylum Actinomycetota; class Actinomycetes; order Kitasatosporales; family Streptomycetaceae; genus Streptomyces; species Streptomyces sp. S07_1.15. The sequence goes on along the minus strand of NZ_JAJBZK010000001.1, from coordinate 1,185,262 downwards.
GCACGAGGAAAGCCCGGCCGGGAAGGCCGTTCCGTCGTCCGAGGACGTCGGCCGGCTCTACGACGAGAACACGGACGTCGTCGACGGCGCGGCGGGCGGCAACATCCACTCCGGATACTGGGAGAGCGACGACGACCGCAGCTCCCTGGACGAGGCGACGGACCGGCTCACCGACCTGGTCACCGGCCGACTCGCCGTGGAACCGGGGCAGCGGCTGCTCGACATCGGATGCGGCACGGGCAGCCCCGCGTTACGCGTCGCCGCCCGCGACGAGGCGAAGGTGGTCGGGATCTCCGTCAGCCAGGAGGAGATCGCGCTCGCCCGGGCCCGGGCGGCGGAGTCCGGGCTCACCGGCCGGGTGTCGTTCCAGTACGCGGACGCCATGGCGCTGCCGGTCGGGACGGAACCCTTCGCGGCGGAGTCCTTCGACGGGGCATGGGCGATCGAGTCGCTGATGCACATGTCCGACCGGGCCGGGGCCCTCGCCGGCGCCGCCCGGACGCTGCGGCCCGGCGGGCGGCTGGTGGTCGCCGACGTGCTGCTGCGGCGGCCGGTCCACGGGGAGACCGCGGAGTTCGTCGAGCAGATGTGCCAGGCGTTCCAGGCCCCCGGGCTGCCCGGGCCGGACGAGTACCAGGACGCCGTGCGGCGGGCCGGGCTGGAACTGCTGGAGTTCACGGACATCGGGGAGAACGTCCGCCGCACCTACCGGGCCTTCGCGCGGATCCTGGCGGAAGCCGACGGCCACGGGGGCCACGGCGGGGACGGCGGGACGGGAGGAGACGGCGGGACGGGAGGGAATGGCGGGAACGGCGGGGAAGCCGCGGAGGACGACGGAAACGAGTTCCTCGGCTCCGCGGACGCCCTGCCCCGGTTCGGGGACCTGCCGGAGATCGGCTACGTCCTGCTCGTCGCGCGGCGGCCGTTGACCTGAGCACGGCCCCGGCGGGGCCCGGCGGCTCGGTGGGCGTTCCTGCCCCCTTCTCTTCCCGGGGAGGGAGAGAAGGGGGCGGAGCCGGAGGAGCCGGAGGAGCCGGAGGGGAACTCAGGTGACGAACAGTCCCGCGGCCCTCATCTCGCCGACCGAGCGGTCGAAGCTCCGCAGCACGCTCGCCACGTCCTCGTCCGTGTGGGCGGCGGAGATCAGGAACGCGTGCAGTTCCGGCAGGTAGACGCCGTACATCCGCATCCAGTACGCGAGGGCTGTGGTGGCGCGGAAGTTGACGCCGTGGAGGCTGTCCCGGAAGTACGGCAAATCCTTGTGGGTGAAGGCGAGGGAGAAGACGGAGTGGCGGGCCCTCAGCCGCATCGGCACGCCGTGCTCCTCCGCGACCGCCCGCATGCCGTCGGCCAGCAGCTCCGTCCGGCGTTCCAGGTCCGCGTAGACACCCGGGTTGTCCCGCAGATGGGTCAGGGCCGCGAGGCCCGTGCTGCAGGACAGGTGGTTGCCGCTCATCGTGCCGCCCAGGAAGCCGCGTTCCTCGGCGTCGCGGAACGGATCGCCGGTCGTGCGGCCGTACTCGATCATCTCCGCCGTGCCCACCAGCGCGCCGCACGGCAGCCCGCCGCCGATGATCTTCCCGAGCACGGTGAGGTCCGGGGTGATGCCGGTGAGCGTCTGCACCCCGCCGTACGCCACCCGGAAACCGGAGACCACCTCGTCGAACACCAGGGGAATGTCCAGTTCGGTGCAGAGCGCGCGGAGCGCGGCCAGATAGTTCCGGTCGATGCCGCCCGCCGTCGTCGGCAGCGGTTCGACCAGCACCCCGGCCACGTCGGAGGCGTTGCGGCGCAGGATGTCCAGGCTGCGCGGGTGGCCGAACTGGAGGACGAGGGTGTCGCGGACCGCCCCGCCGGGTGTGCCCGGGCAGCCGGCGACCGCCTCCGGCGCGTCCCTCGGCCCCGCCACCCGGAACCAGGAGCTCACCATCGCCTGGTCCGAGAAGCCGTGGAAGTGCCCCTCGAACTTGGCGATCCGGCGCGCCCCCGGGCGGCGCACCCGGCACAGCCGGATGGCGTGCAGAGCGGACTCCGTACCGGAGTTCGAGAACACCGCCCGGTCCGCGCCCGGGAAGGCGTCGGTCAGGAGTTCGGCCAGGGCCACCTCGGGCTCGTGGCCGAGCGCGTTGATGTTGCAGGTGGCGGCCGCCGAGCGCAGCGCCTCCCGGACCACGGGGTGGCCGCGGCCCAGGACGGCCGGTCCGCCACCGCCTCCCAGGTCGATGTACTCGTTGCCGTCGAGGTCGGTCAGCCGCGCCCCGCTGCCCCCGGCGATGAACAGGGGGTACGCGCTGGGGAAGAAGTAGCGGTCGAGATGGGTCGGGGCCACCAGGGACCGCCGGGCGCGGTCGCGCATCGCGAGCGACTTGGGCGTGGCCACCGCGAAGTAGGCGTCGAAGCGCTCCTTGACCGCGCCGCTGAGGGAGGTCGAGTAGCGGTCGGCGAAGCGGCGCGTGTTCTCCCAGATGTCGAGCTCCGGGTCGATCTGGGCCATGAAGCCCTCGCAGGAGAGCATCGCCAGCTCGCCCTTGGTGTAGGCGGCCGTGTACGAGACGCCGTGGCGGCGCAGCACCTCGCTGACGTCGCGGAAGAAGTCCGTGCCCGACCAGCGGCCGGAGGCCGTCTCGAAATGGTGGACGAAGACCTCCTTGAGGGCGGTGGTGTAGGACTCGTCGGCCAGCAGGGCCTCCGCGGGGGCCGCCGCTTCGGTCCGCGCCTTCCCTCTCGTCCTTCTCCGCTTCTTCGGGCGGGCGTCCGTCTCCACGAAGTACTCCGTGAAGCGGCGGACCGCCAGATCCCAGCGGTGGTGGATCGCCGCGTTGTTGAAGGAGACCAGCCCCCATTTCTCGGCCTCGGTGTAGTAGGCGGTGATGCCGAAGTCGATCAGGGTGAAGCGGCCGTCGCGGGTGAGGAGGATGTTGCCCGGATGCATGTCGCCGTGGCAGGTGCCGTCGAGGTACAGCATCGTCAGCAGGATGTCCTGGAGCCGGCGGGCGAGCTCCCTCGGCGGGACGTCCACCTCTGCGAAATCGCTGCCCCTGATCCCCTCCACGTACTCCATGACCAGCACCCGGTCGGTGGAGAGCTCCGGGTGGGAGCGGGGGACGCGGACGAAGGGATGGCCCGCGAAATTCTCGGCGACGGCCGTCATGTTGGCGCGTTCGGTCTCCATGCTGAGCTGCTCGGCGAGCAGCCGGCCGATCTCGGCGACGCGCTGCGGCATCCGCAGCGTGCGGATCGGCGGCAGCAGGGCGTGGGCGGTCCGGACGAGGCCGCGGAGCAGCGCCAGGTGCAGCCGCATGGAGGCCGGCACGCCGCGCTTGACCACCTTGACCGCGACGCGGGTCCCGGTGCCGTCCCCGTTTCCGGACCTTTTTCCGGACCTGTTTCCGGCCTTCCGCGCCTCCGTCCCGCCGTCGCCGTCCCTGAGCGTCGCGTGGTGCACCTGGGCGATGGAGGCGCTCGCGACCGGGACGGGGTCGAAGGAGGCGAAGACCTGGCCGAGCGGTTTGCCGTACTCCTTCTCCAGGGTCCGTACGACGCGCCGCGGGCCCATCGCGCGCCCGTTGTCCCGCAGGACGCGCAACTCCTCGACGGCTCCCGGCGGGAGGAGGTCGGAGCGGGTGGAGAGGATCTGCCCGAACTTGACGTACATCGGGCCGAGGAGGGTGCAGAGACGGCGGAGGCGGCGGCCGAGTCGGCGGCCCTCGGTGGCGGATGCCGCGGGGGTGCCGGTGGGCGGGTGTGTGCCGGTGCCGCTGCCGGTCCCGCTGCCCGGGCCGGGGGCGGAGCCGGTTTCGGTGGTGGTCATGAGGCGCTCCGCGGGTCCGCGGCCGGGCCGGGCCGGCCGTCCTGTGCCTCGCCGCCGCCGCCGCCGTCGCCGTCGCCGCCGTCCCGTCCCTCACCGCCGTCGTGCGCCGGGGGAGTGCCGCCGGCGGCGCCGGACCGCGGCCGGACCTCCAGGTGGACGCCGCCGCCCGGGTGCAGGGTGGTCAGCGGCCGCGGCCGGACGGGCGGTTGGCCCGGCGGCAGCGTGAAGCGGTAGCGCTGGGCGATGGCCAGCAGCACAAGGTGCAGCTCCACCAGCGCGAAGTGCTGCCCGATGCAGATGCGTTCCCCCGCGCCGAACGGCATGTACGCGTGCCGGTTCCGGTCCTTCGACCGCTCGGGGGTGAAGCGGTCCGGGTCGAAGACGTCCGGGTCCTCCCAGTACTCGGGGCGGCGGTGCAGGATGTAGCTGTTGATATAGATGTTCGACCCGGCCGGGATGCGGTGGCCGCCGAGCACGTCCTCCTCGCGGGCCCGCCGCATGAACTGCCAGGCGGGCGAGTACATGCGCAGTGTCTCCTCGACGACCCTGCGGGCATACGGGGTGCGGCGCAGATCGTCCATGCCGGGCGGCCGGCCGTCCAGCACCGTGTCGATCTCCTCGTGCAGCCGGGCCTCGATGTCCGGGCGTTCCGCGAGGACCTGGAAGGCCCAGGCCATGGCGTTGGTGGTCGTCTCATAGGCGCCGACGACGATGTTGAGCACCTCGTGGTGCAGCTGTTCGAAGTCCATGCCGCCGCCGTCCTCCTCGTCGACGGCGTTCATCAGCAGGTGCAGCAGATCGATGCCGTGGCCGGCTTTCCCGGCGCCGGCGTCCGGGCCCGCGGAGTTCGCCGCGTTCGCGGGGGTGCTGCTGCGTTCGATGAAGGCGGACACGCAGTCGTCCATGCGCCGGATCGCCCGGCGCAGCCGCCGGTGCGCCGGGGTCGGCACGGAGAGCGGGGGGAACGGGAAGCGGAAGAAGCGGCCCAGGATGTCGTTGGTCTCGGTGAAGGCCTCGGCGAAGCGGCGTGCCGTCTCGCCGACCTGGGCGCTGAACAGCGTGCGGGTGACGATGTGCAGGGTCAGCTCGCTGAACTCCGCGCTGAGGTCCGCCACCTGACCCGGGCGGTACCGGTCCCCCCAGCGGTCGAGCATGCTGTTCGTCTCGTCCGTCATGCCGTCGGCGAACCGGGCCACCACGGCAGGGCGGAACGCGGGCTGCATCATGCGGCGCTGGCGCATGTAGAGCTCACCGCCGGGGTTGGTGATGAGCCCGTTGCGCAGCACCGGACGGACGAGCTTGTAGAGCAGCACCTCCTTGTCGTACTTGTGCCGGCTGCCGACGAGCACCTGGTGGATGTGGTCCGGGTTGTTCAGGACGATGACGGGCATCCCGAACAGCCGGAACCGGAAGATGTCCCCGTACTCCGCCGCGGCCCGCTCCAGGAAGCCGATCTGGTCGCTGCTGAAGCGGGGGCGGCTGCCGTCGGGGCCCTTCACCGGGCGGGCGACGGGTATGGCGCGGTAAGCGCCCGGTTCGTCCGCCGCGGCGGTGGCCGGGGCCCGTGACGATTGCGGGCCGGTGGCCGCGGCGGGGTCGGGGGCGGGCTGCGGGGAGGGACGTGGGGAGGGACGTGGGGGCAAGGCCACTCACCCTTTCTGTCGGTGGGAGGCGGGGCGGGGTGCGGGGTGGCGGGAACGACGGAGTGGGCTTGACGGGGCGGTGACGGCCGGCCCCCGGGGGAGGGGGCGGCGGTCGGCGGCAGGGCCGGGGCGGGGACGCCGGGGTGGGGCGCCTGCGCGGGGCGGAGGGACCGGGGCGGCCCTCCGGCCCGGCCTAGGAGGAGCGGTCGGTGAGGCGGCCGGTGAGTTCCCGCAGACCGGCGAGGCCCGTTGCGGACAGCTCCAGCGGGCGCAGGCTCTCCCAGGCCGCCTCCCGCCACCGTTCCGCCTTGGCCAGGGTCCAGTCGCGGCCTCCGGCCGCCTCCACCAGTTCGGCGGCGAGCGCGAGTTCGTCCTCGCCGAGCGGGCCCGGGCGTGCGTAGAGCTCCGCCAGCCGGCGGCCCGGTGCCCTGCCGGAGGCCAGGGCGGCGACCACCGGCGCACTCCGCTTGCGGGCCCGCAGATCGGAGAGAGCCGGTTTGCCGGTGCTGCCGGGGCGTCCCCAGATGCCGAGGACGTCGTCCTGGAGCTGGAACGCCAGTCCGAGCCGGGACCCGAACTGCTCGAACGCCTCCTGCGCGGCGGGCGGCGCGCCCGCGTAGGCCGCGCCCGCCCGGCAGGCGAAGCCCAGCAGCGCACCCGTCTTGGCCTCCAGCGTGCGCAGGCATTCCTCGGTACTGATCTTCCGAACGGCCCCGGCCGCCGTGTCCTCCGTCCCCGGGGCTCCGGGGGTGCCGGGAGGCGTGCTTCCCGTCGCGGGCGGGAGCGACGCGGCCAGCAGGTCGCGGCCCTGGCCGAGGCACAACTGCCGCAGGGCGCGGGCGAGATCGCCGGTCACATCGGTGCCGCCGGGCGCCGGGTGCGAGGAGAGCACCTCGAACGCGAGGGCCAGCAGACCGTCACCGGCGAGGATGGCCAGCGGGGTGCCGAAGCGCACCCAGGCGGCGGGCCGGTGGCGCCGCACGCGGTCGCCGTCCATCACATCGTCGTGCAACAGCGTGAAGTTGTGGACGAGTTCGGCGGCGAGCGCGGCCGGTAACGCCTCCTTGGGCTCCGCCCCGGCAGCGGCGGCGGTGGCCAGCGCGAGAGCGGGACGCACGAGCTTGCCGCCCCCGGAACGCCCGGAGGAGTCCCCGCCCTCCGGGGCGCGGCCCTCCGGGCCCGGTGCCGCCCCGGGCGGGGCCGGCGCGCCGTCCGCGTCGCACAGCCCCATCTGGTACCCGCACAGCGTGGCCAGGTCCGGGCCGAGCCGGGCGATCCAGTCCAGGAGGGCGGGCGGAACGGTCTCACGGGCGAGGGCGACGGCCAACGGCGGGGCAAGCGGGGCGGGCGGGGCCGGAGGGGGCGGGGGAGCGGTTCCGCCCGAGGCCGTGTCCGTACCGGCGTCCGTGTCCGCGCCGGCGGCGGTGTCCGCGCCGGGGGTGGCGACCGCGGCAGGGCCGGCGGCCGGGTCCGTGGGGCCAACCGGGCCCGGCTCCCCGGGCGGTGTCCCCCGGGTCTCCGTCCGGGCGCCGGTCCGGCCGGTCATCACGTTCCCCCTTCGGTGCCCGCCGGCGCGAGGGTCGCCTCCAGATAGGCCGGGAGACCGCCCCGTTCCCGCTCCCGGTAGCGCAGGGTCGCCCGTGACCAGTCGAGATTGCCGCGCATCCACGACTCCATGCCCGCCAGGTAGGTGGTGAGGGCGGCCCGGTGCTCCGGGTGGGCCGCCAGCAGCCGTTCCCGGTGGACCAGATAGCGGCGTGTCTCGGCGGAGATGGCGGCGGCCGTGTGCTCCAGCGCCTCCCGCAGGGTCAGGCGCCGGGCGTGCGCCACGACCCGCACCAGGTTGTGGTACTCGCCCAGCGCCATCTCCTTGCCCAGGGAGTACCAGTCGTTCGTCCACACGACCACGTCACTGGAGGCCCGCAGGGCCGCCTGGAAGGGCTCACCGGCGTGGACGGCCTCGGGGAGGCCGAGGTCCCCGACGATGTCGATGAGGTCCATGCACACATAGATCGCCCCGGTGTGGCGCCGCTGCTCGATGTACTCGGTCTCGCCCGGCACGACCCCCGCGATACGGTTCTCCGCCTCCCAGCAGGCGGCCTCCAGACAGGCCGCGAGATGGCCGGTGAAACGGCGCCGCCAGGCGGGGGTGGCGCGGCTCGCGGTGCGGTGCCACAGATCGCGCAGCGCCCACGCCAGCGGCGGCTCGCCCGGCGGCCGTTCGCCCTCGGCCGGCCCCTCCTGGTCCAGGACCCGGAGCAGGCCGTCCATCGCCCGCCGGGCGCTGTCGATGTCGCGGCCCACCCGCCCGTCGTCCAGCTGGTCGTCGACGAGGAAGAGCCAGCCGAACCAGTCGGCGACCAGATCCAGGCGGGCCCGGTCGGCCGTCGGGTACGTCCGGGCGGCGAACTGCGCGAACCCGGCGCGGCCGAAGCGTTCGCGCGCCACGGTGCCCCGGACCACCTCGAACCGGGCCACCCACGCGTCCAGATGGGCTTCGGCGTGCTCCGCGTGAGGGCTCATCTCCGAGGGGAACGGGCAGTGGATGTCCGGCTGGTGGGCCGTTCCGGACCAGGGCCCGGATCCAGACCCGGATCCGGACCCGGAGCCGTTCTCCGGCCCGTGGACGGCGTCCGCGCCGGCCTCCGCACTCGCGTCCGCGCCCGTCCCCGCCCGCGTCTCCTGCTGTGGGGATCCGTTCACCGGGGATGCACCTCCAGGGGGACGCCGCCCTCGGGATGGAGGGTGATCAGCGGCTGCGGGCGCACCGGCGGCTGTCCGGGCGGCAGCCGGAAACGGTGCCGCCGCACGAGGGTGAGCAGCACCAGGTGGAGCTCCGTCAGGGCGAAGTGCTGGCCGATACAGATGCGTTCACCGCCGCCGAACGGCATATAGGCGTGCCGGGGACGGCCCGCGGAGCGCTCGGGGCTGAACCGGCCGGGGTCGAAGGACTCCGGGTCGTCCCACAGCTGCGGATGCCGGTGCAGCACATAGCTGTTGAGATAGATGTTCGACCGGGCGGGGATGTGGAAGCCGCCGATGCGGTCCTCCGTCCGCGCCCGGCGCATGAACTGCCAGGCGGGCGAGTACAGCCGTAACGTCTCCTCCACCACCGAACGCGCGTACGGGGTGCGGGCCATGTCCTCGAAGCGCGGCACCCGGCCGCCGAGCACGGCGTCCGCCTCCTCGTGCAGCTTCCGCTCGACCTCCGGGTGCGCGGCGAGCAGATAGAAGATCCAGGAGAGGGCGTTGGTGGTCGTCTCGTAGGCGCCGACCACCAGGTTCAGCACCTCGTGGTGGAGCTGCTCCGGCTCCATCCCCCGGCCGTCACCGTCCTCGTCCACCGCGTTCATCAGCAGGGTGAGCAGATCGACCTCGTCCCCCGGGGCGGCCGTGCGCCGCTGGACGAAGGAGGCGACGAAGGCGTCCATCCGGTCGATGGCCCGGCGCAGCCGCCGGTGGGCCGGGGTGGGCACGGTCAGCGGCGGGAACGGGAACTTGAAGAACCGGCCCAGCAGCGCGTTCGCCTCGGTGAACGCCTCCGCGAAGTCCCGCGCCGCGCGGCCGACCCGGGCGCTGAACAGCGAACGGTTGACGATCCGCAGCGCCAGCTCGCCGAACTCCTCGTGGACGTTCACCACCGCGCCCGGCGCGTACTGCCGCTCCCAGCGCTCCAGCATCGCGGTCGTCTCGTCGGTCATGTTCTCGGCGAACTTGGCGACGATCACCGGCCGGAACGAGGGCTGCATCAGCCGGCGCTGGCGCTGCCACAGCTCGCCGCCGGGGTTGCCGATCAGGCCGTCCCGCAGCACCGGGCGGACCAGGCGGTAGAGCAGCGCGTCCTTGTCGTATTTCGTGCGCTGCTCGACGAGCACCCGGTAGATGTGGTCCGGGTGGTTCAGCATGATCATGGGGATGCCGAAGAGGCGGAACCGCACGATGTCGCCGTGGGTCCGGGCCGCCCACTGCAGGAAGCCGAGCTGGTCGCGGCGGAAGCTGACGCCTCCCCGCAGCCGCTCCGCGAGCCCCACGGCCGGGACCGGGACGGGGGGACCGGCGTCCCGGGCCCCGCTGTCCGGTGACAGATCCAAGGTCATACGATCCTCGCCTTCACGTGCTGTGCGCGTCTTCGGGACTGTGCGGTGAGCGTGAGGTGGTGGGGGTCGAGGGGTCGAGGGGTCGGGGGTACGAGGCGGGCCGGTGCGTCGGGCCGGCGGGGCACCGCGGAAGCACGCCGCGGAATGGGCCACACCCTGCCGCTTCCGCGCACGCCGATGACAGCGGACCGGCTCAAGAGAGGACAAAGAGGCAGACGTGCGGGCAGGCGGAGCGGCCCGGTCGGGACACACCGCCGAGACGCCGGGAGAGCGCTCTCAGGCCGTCCGGAAGGGGTGACGGGCGGCAGCGCCGGCGCACCTCCGGGGAAGGGAGCGCGGCCGGGGACGGGTGCGCGGCCGGGGATGAGGAGCACGGCGGAGGCGGGACCGGGGGACACCCGGGACCGGCGACGTCCGCGGAGCGCCGGGGATGCCGCACGGCACCGCCCGGGTGCGTCATCCTCGGACGAGGTGATCACACGAGAGGGCTGATGGTGAACCACAAGGCTGCCGGCACGGCCGAGCCCGCGTACGTCCCCGACCCCAACCGCTGGAAGGCGCTCGCCGTCTGCCTGCTCTCGGGGTTCATCACGCTGCTCGACATCTCGATCGTCAACGTCGGGCTGCCCTCCATCCGCGAGGGCCTGGAGGCACCCGAGAGCGACATCCAGTGGGTGCTCTCCGGCTACGCCCTCGCGCTGGGCCTGCTGCTGGTGCCCGCCGGACGCATCGGGGACGCCCGGGGCCGGCGCCGGATGTTCATGATCGGGATGAGTCTGTTCACCGTGGCCAGCGCGCTGTGCGGGGCGGCGCAGTCCTCCACCTGGCTGGTACTCGCCCGGTTCCTGCAGGGGCTCGCCGGCGGCATCCTCACCCCGCAGGTCTCGGCGCTCATCCAGCAGATGTTCCGCGGGGCCGAACGCGGCCGCGCCTTCGGCTACTTCGGCACCGTCATCGGACTCTCCACGGCCGTCGGCCCGGTGCTCGGCGGGGTCATCATCCAGATCTTCGGGCCGGAGGAGGGCTGGCGGTGGATCTTCTACGTCAATCTGCCGGTCTGCCTGCTCGCCCTGGTGCTGGCGCGCTTCCTGCTGCCCGGCCCGGAGAACGCGACCAAACCCTGCGCGCGCGACCTGGACCCGGTCGGCATCCTTCTGCTCGGCGCCGGCGTGGCGCTGCTGCTCCTCCCCCTGGTCGAGGCGCAGCAATGGCGGGGCGCGGGCAAATGGCTGCTGATCCCGGCCGCGCTGGTGTTCCTCGCCGTCTTCGTCCGGTGGGAGCTGCGGCAGGCGCGGCACGCCCAACCGCTGGTCGACATGGGGCTGTTCGGGCTGCGCTCCTACGCGCTGGGCTCGCTCATCATGCTGTTCTACTTCGCCGGGTTCACGTCGATCTTCTTCGTCTTCACGCTCTACCTCCAGTCGGGGCTCGGCTACAGCGCCCTGCAGGCCGGGCTGTCCATCACGCCCTTCGCCCTCGGATCGGCGCTCGCGGCGGCGTTCAGCGGGCGCTTCGTCCACCGGTACGGGCGGGCGCTGGTCGTCGCCGGGCTGCTGGCGGTGGCGGCCGGGCTGGGCGGTGTGATGCTGGCGGTGTACCAGGTGCCGGGCCATCAGGCGGGCCTGGCCATGGCCCTGCCGCTGCTGCTGGCGGGGCTGGGCGGCGGCTCGGTCATCTCGCCCAACCAGACGCTGACGCTCGCCGAGGTCCCGCCCGCGCAGGGCGGCAGCGCCGGGGGAGTGCTGCAGACCGGCCAGCGGATCGGCTCGGCCACGGGCATCGCCGTCGCGGGAAGTGTCTTCTTCGCGAGCCTGGGCGCGGGAGGGAACGGGGACGGGGACTGGGCGGCGGCGTTCCGCCACAGCCTCGGTGTCTCCGTGGCGCTGGTGACCCTGGCGCTGGCGGTCGCGGTGCTCGACCTGCGGGCCCGCCGGGCGGCGGCGCGGCCGGGGGCCTGAGCCTCCGTGATGCTTCCGTGCCCGTACTCGTCGATGTGACGAAAATTGGGAACGCGGCACCTCCCCGAGTCTGCTCTGGGATGCTGGAGGCCGATGGAGAGGGGCCGCGGCGATGCAGTGGAAAATCCACGGGGAACGTCTGATCTACGAGAACAAGTGGGTGAACCTCTGGCTCACCGACATCGAGACACCGGACGGAAACCGCTGGGAGCACCACGTCGTCAAGCTTCGCCACCTTGCCGTGGCTGCCGTTGTCAATGAGAGGCGCGAGATCCTCATGATGTGGCGGCACCGCTTCATCACGAACGCTTGGGCGTGGGAATTGCCGATGGGCCTGGTCGAAGAGGGTGAGACGCCGGCCGACGCAGCAGCCCGTGAGGTTCTTGAGGAGACCGGCTGGAGGCCCGGCCCGGTTACCCCACTGATCTACGCCGAGCCCGCCAATGGGATCACCGACTCCCAGCACTACGTCTTCCGGGCCGACGGGGCGACGTACGAAGGTCCGCCGACCGAAAAGAACGAGTCGGACCGGATCGAGTGGATCCCGCTGGCGGACGTGAGGGGCATGATCGACCGGCGTGAGATTGTCAGCAGCGGCTCTCTGGTCGGGCTGCTGTACGTGCTTATGGACGAGGCGATCCGCTGACTTGGTGCGGCAGGGCTTTCCGGAGCCGGGCCGCGAACGCAACTGCGTCCGGCTCGCGATGGTAGGGCTCCAACTGTCGGTGGAACTCATGGAGATGACCGACGACTCGTTTTGAGCTGACGGCCGCCGCCGAGGCCAGGGCGTCCATGGCCGTGTGACACGCCTCGTCGAGCTTGCCGCGCTGGAGTTGGGTGCGGGCGAGCCAGAAGGCGTGGAAGGCGCGGCCTCTGTGGTTCGACCGGTGTTCGCGCCGCAATGCGTCCGCGATCAGGGGTTCGGCGAGGGCGGCTTCGCCCAGGCGGCCGTGGGCGATGCCGGTGTCCACGACCAACTTCGTCTCGTCGAAGTACGTCACCCACGGTGGGTCCGGATCCCCGGAACCGATGCGGTCGAAGTGGGTGTGTGCTTCCGAGATCGCGGTGTGGGTGGCGCTGTGGTTTCCGAGGGCGGCGTGGGCGAAGGCTTCGCGCATCGACAGCATGGCCAGCACGCGCGGAGTTGTTCCAGGGGCGGCTCGGGTCTGGTCCAGTGCCGCTGTGACAAGCGCGAGGGCGTCCCCGGGCTTGTCCTGGTAGGTCGCCTGGAGGCTCATGCAGGCAAGCACATTGGCCATGAACTGGCGATCGCCGACTGCTTTGGCCAGGCCGAGAGATTCGGTGAAGTAGGCGCGCGCCTGGTTGTACTGGCGGGCGTCGAAGTGCGTCCACCCAGTGAGTCGGGCCAGCTCTGCCGCGATGCTGTGCAGGCCATTCCGGATGCGTGCGGAACGCTGTTCCCTGAGGAGATCCACGACGTAGCGGAGCTGGCCGATGACAGCCGGCCGTAAGGTCTCGCCGCCGTGTTCGTCGTCTCGGCGCCAGTAGTCCTCGATCGATGAGTGAAGCGCGTCCAGCGCCGACGGACTGAGGTCCCGGTCGGCCGCCAGGGTGAGGATACTGTCCACGTTCGCTCCGGAGAGCGCTGTGGTCATCTGCTCGTTGACGGTATTCCGTGCCTCGGCTTGTTCTCGTGGCGTGACGATCGGGTTCTGCGGAGCCTCCCACGGGCGTCGCGCCAGACCGAGCATGTGCCCAGGGATGCGCAACCCGTCGGAGATCCGCTCGATCACGTCCATGTGCAGCAGTTGCCGCCGCCCGGCGATCACCTCGCCCACGCGGCTGGGCGTGAGGTCGCAACGTCGCGCGACCATCGACGGATGGATTCCTGCGCGGGCCTTGACGAGCTGAAAGACGCGTCGGAAGTCTCTGGCTCGGCAGGCCTCGATCATCACCGGGTCGGTGAGCAGGTTGACCGGGAGTTCTTTCGAGCTGGCTGGCTCGGGCATCTCGGGCACCCTCCGGCGTGATGACTACACATCGCTTTTCTTGGTCAACCAAGGGTGATATTACCCACGTTGGGTAACCCGCTTGGCCTTTCCGGCCGGGCCTCCGGAGCGCGACGCTCCTGCGCATGGTGAACGGACAGGACTACGTACGGATGACGCTGCGGGTATCGCGCGAATCCGGCCGGACATGGGAGCCCTCTGCCCGCGTACGCGTGGGCAGCGCCCCAGTGCTCGCTGACAACCCGGAACGCTTCCCGCCGTGTGGGTGTCGCCGCGGAGCGGAGCCCTCTTGCGACTCTGTGGGCGGCGCCGTGATGCGGTGCACGCACTGGCGCCGGGTGCCCCAGGACCTGCTGCGAGAAGCACGGGCGAGGCCGGCCGTGGAGTGGATCGACAGGGCTGTGCGATGTCAGCTGTCCACGCACCACGGCGGCGCGCACTACGGCCTCATCCACGACCTCGGCGCGTACGGAACCGCGTTGTGGCTTCGCTGGCACGGGAGGGCCGAGGTGGAGTCAAAGGTGCTGCCCGACTGCCCGGTGGTCGCTCAGGAGGCCGACGGTGAGGGCTGCTGTCTCTTCATCGGCCACGCCGGGCAGCACACCTGGGAGGACCCTCTGGAGGAGACGCCGACGCGGGATTCCATTCCGGACGGAGGCTCCCGTGTGGCCGTCGCACCCCCCACCACCTCCCGGCGTTCCCACCTTCCTCGCAACGAGAGCTGCGGAGACTGCGGCGGCAGCGGCACCAACTCGTCCGGCAAGACCTGCGGAACCTGCGATGGGCTCGGTGGAATCCACTGCCGCGTCGGCCCTCACGGCTTGCACACGACCTCCCGCCCCGTGATCCGGAAGGAAGGCCGCTGATGACCCACGCTCTGATCGCGTCTCCTTTCCTGGACGGGCGCTGACCCTGTCGCACCGTGGGGGGCGCGCGGTGCGGGCCCGCGTACGGCGGGCCCGTCGCCGCCGGGGACGAGGCGGCGGGGACGGGCCCGGGGTGGATTCCGTGGAATCCGGTCACCCGCCGCGGAGTTCGCGGCGGGCCGCCGGGTGGGCAGGCGGGGCGCTCTCAGCGCCGCCAGTCCTTCTTCCAGCCCTTCCAGTGCTTCCTGCAGTCCTTCTTCTTGGCGTCCAGCAGGGTGTCGTACAGGGCGTGGAAGGCCGGCTTGCGGGCGAAGTCCTCCGTCATGACCGTCGCGGAGCCCTCGCCCTCGAAGAACACCGGGACCCAGGAGTACTTGTCGGTGAAGCCCCAGATCGTGAAGGAGTTGCAGTCCTCGACGGCCAGACAGGCCGACAGGGTCCGCTGGTAGTAGTCGGCCTGCTGCTCCAGCTGCGCGTCGGTGGGGACACCGCTCTCCGGCAGGTCCATGCGGACGTCCAGCTCGGTGATGGCGGTCTCCAGGCCGAGCTCGTCGAAGCGGCGCAGGTTCTCCTCCAGGCCGCCCGGGAACCCGTAACGGGTGCTCAGGTGGGCCTGTGCGGAGAAGCCGTGCACGGGCACACCCTGGGCGAGCAGCTCCTGGGTGAGCGCGTAGTAGGCGTCGCTCTTGGCGTTGTCGTCCTCCACGCCGTAGTCGTTGAAGAACAGCTTGGCCTCGGGGTCGGCCTCGTGCGCCCAGCGGAAGGCGTCGGCGATGATCTCCGGTCCCAGCTCGCGGATCCAGATGTTCTCCTCGGCGCGCAGATTGCCCTGCTCGTCGAAGATCTCGTTGGCCACGTCCCACTGCTGGATCCGGCCGGCGTAGCGGCCGACGACGGTGGTGATGTGCTCCTTGAGGATGGAGCGCAGCTCCTCCTTCGAGAAGTCGCCCTGCTCCAGCCACTCCGGGTTCTGGCTGTGCCACAGCAGGGTGTGGCCGCGCACGACCTGCCGGTGGCGGTCCGCGAAGTCGGCGATGGCGTCGGCCGCGCCGAAGTCGTAGCGGTCGCGCTCGGGGTGGATGAACTCCCACTTCATCTGGTTCTCGGCGGAGACCGAGTTGAACTGCTGTCCGAGAATCTTCCGGTACTCCCGGTCCGAGGTGAAGGGGTCCGGGTAGTCCTGTTCGAGGTGGTGGCCGCCGCCCGCCACGGCGGTGCCCACGTAGAAGCCGTCGGGAGCGGCCGAACGCAGCCTCTCGTGCCGGTCCTTGGCGCGGGGCGCGGTCCGGAGGTCGGAGGGCGCGTCGGCCGCGGCCGACGTCGCCGCCAGCGGCAGGGACAGGGCGGCCGTGGCGAGCGCGGCGGTGGCGAAGCGGATGGGTCTCATCGGAGCACTCCCGTGTCGGGTCAACCGTTTCAGAAGTTTCCGGAAAGTTTCCGGAAGGTGGCTCCCGGACGTTAAAGGCTCGCCGAGCGGGGAGTCAAGAGATGTGAACGGGCTGGAGTGCCCGGCCGGTTCCGGCGGCGCCTTCCGCGGACGGACGTCCGGACGGGCCCGCCCCGCCCTTCGGGCAGTCCTCCGGCGGACGGCGGGATCCCACAACTGAGCGGCCGGGAACACCAGTTGGTGTCCCCGGCCGCCGCGCCGCATCGCTCACTCAACCGGGCAGCTCCGGCTCAGTGCCTGCGGTGCTTCTTCTTCTCCTTGTACTTGACGATGCCGCTGCCCTGGTCGTCCAGGTACGAGGCCACCCACGCCAGCGGCGCGTTCCAGTTGATGGTGATCTCGTTGGTCGCCCAGGACTCGATGTCGTCGATGTAGCACATCGCCGGGGCACAGCCCACCAGCTTGTCCTGGGCCACCGGGTCCTCGATGCCGGTGTTCGGGCCGCCGGCGACGGAGCCGGGAGCCGGGTTCGGCAGCGAGGGGTCGAGCTGGTTGGCCCAGAACCGGTGGTGCTGGTTCTTCGAGTCCCGCTCGCCGTAGCCGGTCACGTAGGACTGGTTGAGCGGGTTGCGGCCGAGCAGGTACTCCATGCCGTGCAGCACCGCGTCGCGGTACCCGGCCTTGCCCGTCAGCTCATGGGCGGTGGCCAGCACGATCATGTTGTTGAGGACCTGGCTGTTGGAGCCCCAGACGTACTGGTTGCCCTCCGGGTCGTACGGCACGCCGTACGCGGACTTGCGGGAGGCCTCGGCGTAGCCGTCGGCCGCCTCGGCCACCGTGGCGCGGACGCCCGCCAGCTGGCCCGCGGTCAGGTCGCTCGGGACGGTCGCCATGGTCAGCGAGCCGAGTCCGCCGGTCCAGCCCCAGGACAGGCCGCCGCGCGGGAAGAGCGCCTCGGTGTCACCGTGCAGCTCGGAGCCGAGCACGGCCTGGCGGTAGGTGTCCTCACCGGTGGTGACGAAGAGCTCGGCCGCCGCCCAGTAGAACTCGTCCGAGACGTTGTCGTCGCTGTAGGTGCCGCCACCGGTGCCGTCGTCCGGGTCGGCGAGCACGTCCGGGTTGGCCTTCGCCGCGGCCCAGGCGGTCTCGGCCGCCTCCAGGCACCGCGCCGCGAACTCCTTGTCGTACGGCTCGAAGAGGCGGGCGCACTGCGCGGCGCTCGCGGCCAGGTTGAGCGTGGCCGCGGTCGTCGGCGGGTGCAGCTCGCGCGGCTGCGGGTCCTCGCTGGGCAGCAGCGGCAGACCGGTCCACTGCGCGTCGTGGATCTTGTGATGCACCATGCCCGCGAGCTCCTCGCCCTCGGGCACCTGCATCTTCATCAGGAAGTCCATCTGCCAGCGGGCCTCGTCCAGGATGTCCGGAACGCCGTTGCCCCGCTCGGGCACCCGCAGCTTGCCGTCGCCGAGCGGCGCGCCGTCCGCGCCCTCGGTGTGCAGGGTGCGCTCGAAGTTGGCCATCACCTGGGCGACGGAGATGCCGCCGTTGACGACGTACTTGCCGTGGTCACCGGCGTCGTACCAGCCGCCGGAGACATCGAGGCTGTAGTCGCACACGCCCTCCTGGCACGGCACGTCGGTGTCGCCCTGGTTGGGCGCGACGCCGATGTGGCCGGCCGGGCGCGCGTACTCCTCGCCGACCAGGTCCGCCTCGATCTCGATGCCGCTGCGGTTGTGGTAGAAGTACGCCAGCGCGTCGGAGCGCAGCGAGGAGTAGAGGTCGTCGCCGATGGCGAACGGCTCGCTGGTGTCCTCGCCGATGGTGACGGTGTAGCCCTCGCCCGCCTTCATCACCTTGCTGAAGTCGAAGGTGTGGACGTTCTGGCGCGAGGTCGGGTCGGTACCGGCCGGCTTGGTCTTCCCGGCCGCCACCTGCTTGCCGCCGGCGTCCTGGACGGTCCAGTCGAGGGGATCGGTGGCATCCGTGACGACGGTGCCGCTCTTCGCCGCGTGGGTGAGATAGCCGACCTGGTTGACCCGCACCGGGCTGCCGGTCTCCGGCTCGTAGACGGGCGGCTCGGCGCCGCCGGTCAGCGAGACGTCGTCGACGCAGAAGGTGTACGCCTCGTCGCTGCCGCCGATCTGGAAGGCGAGCTGGGCCTCCTCGTTGTCGGCGTTCGCGGTGAAGATGTGCTCGACGGGCTCCGCGGTCTCGTCGATCTGGTCGGAGGCGTTGAGCTCGGCGGTGTACGGGTCGGTCGCCATCTGCACATTGGTGCGGATGGTCACGGGCACCGTGGAGGTCGCCGTGTAGCGGAGGGTGTAGCTCTCACCGGCGGTCAGCGGGATGTCGTTCTGGCCGACGATGGCGTCCCAGGGGTTGGCGGTGCCGGCCGGGACCTCGGCGCAGAGCCGGCCGTCGACGACCGAGCCCGGGAGGTTGGCGGTGAACCACCAGCCGGTGGTGCCGTTGGAGAAGTCACCGTTCGTGACCAGCTCCGGGCCCGGTTCGGCTCCGATGGCGGGCCCCGACAGGGCGGTGCCCAGCAGACCGGCGACGGCGACGGCGCCGAGGAGGCGGCGCCTGCCGCGGTGGGGGCGGCCCCTCTGAGGGGGGTCGAGGGGCGGATGCTGTGTCACGGCTCGGTCCTTCCGCGCGATGTGGGGTGGGCAGGAAGCGAGGAGATGTATGGGAGCGCTCCCACGGCATCTTGGGGGCGGGAGGTTGCGCCGTCAAGATGTACGGTCGGCCGAACTCGACTGCGCGCCCAGCCCGTTGGGACGGACTCCGCGGGGCGCGCCCCGGCCCGCCACGGGCGCCGCGAGCCGTACCGGCCGCCTGGCCAGGGGATTCCCGGACCGGTGCGGGGCTCCCCTCCGGCGGCGGGCGGCGTGGGGAGGCGCGGAGAGGCGCGGACGGGAGCCGGGGCCGGCCTCGGGGTCTCCCGCCCGTCCGCCCGCCGGAGCCGGGATCGGGTCCCCGGGCCGGAAGCGGTTGCAGAACGGAACGGAGCCCGGCCGCCGCGGGCGCGGGGGTTCCGGAGAGGGCGGCGGGGCCGGGGCGCGCTCCGGGCGGAGGCGCGGTGCGGTGGGCCTCCGCCCGCGTCCGGTTAGGGTGATCCGCGGCGCGGTGAGGCCCGTCCCGTCCGCCGCTCCGTCCTTCCGTCCCCCTTGTCCCCGACTCCCGGCCCCGCTGTCCTCGTCCCCCGTCCCTCGCCTCTCGTCCCAAGGAGCACCGTGACTCACGTCGCCGCCGAGCAGCGCTACGACACCATGCCCTACCGCCGGACCGGCCGCAGCGGGCTCAAACTGCCCGCCGTCTCCCTCGGGCTGTGGCACAACTTCGGTGACGAGAAGCCGCTGGAGACCCAGCGGGCGATCCTGCGCCGCGCCTTCGACCTGGGCGTCACGCACTTCGACCTCGCCAACAACTACGGGCCGCCGCCCGGCGCGGCCGAGCGGAACTTCGGCGAGATCTTCGCCCGCGACTTCCGCCCGTACCGCGACGAGATCCTGGTCTCCTCCAAGGCCGGCTACCACATGTGGCCCGGCCCGTACGGGGAATGGGGCTCCCGCAAGAGCCTCCTGTCCAGCCTCGACCAGAGCCTCGGCCGGCTCCGCCTCGACCACGTCGACATCTTCTACTCCCACCGCCCCGATCCGGACACCCCGCTCGAAGAGACCATGGGAGCGCTGGACTCCGCCGTGCGGCAGGGCAAGGCGCTCTACGCGGGCATCTCCAACTACTCGCCCGAGCAGACCCGCGAGGCCGCCCGCATCCTCGCCGGCCTGGGGACACCGCTGCTCATCCACCAGCCCTCGTACTCGATGTTCAACCGCTGGGTGGAGGACGGCCTGCTCGACGTCCTCGACGAGACCGGCGCGGGCTCCATCGCCTTCTCGCCGCTGGCCCAGGGCCTGCTGACCGACCGCTACCTCAAGGGGATCCCGGAGGGCTCGCGCGCCGCGGGCTCCAGCCCCTTCCTGACCGCCGAGGGCATCACCCCGGAGACCCTGGAGAGGGTCCGGGCGCTCCACGGGATCGCGGAGCGGCGGGGGCAGAGCCTGGCGCAGATGGCTCTCGCCTGGGTGCTGCGCGGGGGGAGGGTGACGTCCGCGCTGATCGGGGCCAGCAGCGTGGAGCAGCTGGAGGCCAATGTCGCAGCCGTGGGGAATCTCGACTTCGACGCCGGTGAACTCGCCGAGATCGACCGGCACGCGCCCCGGTAGGCCGGGACCGGGACGGGGGAGCGGGCGGTGCCTACCGGTCGCCGCCCTCCGCCTGAGCCGGTACGGACCGGGGCACCCGCTCCGGCGTGTGCTTGAAGACCTGCCGGGAGTGCCAGGCGACGTACCGCGGCGCGGGAGCGGGGGAGCCCGGCCGGGGGGCGGCCAGGCGCTTGTCGTGGAGGTCGTCGACGGCCCGGCCGGCGTCGCCGCGGCAGGTGTAGCGGCCGGAGACCCGGATGCGCAGATCCTCGGTCAGCCCCAGGACGCCGTGGTCGAACAGCGTGTGGTGCTGGGCGCAGAGGGCCAGCGCGTTGTCGGCCGTGTCGGGGCCGTCCTGGCTGTGCCAGCGGATGTGCGCCGCTTCGAGGCCGACCGGGTTGCGGCCCAGCGCGCCGTCGTAGCCGCACATGGCGCAGGCGTAGGCGTAGGCCCGCAGCACCTCCTCGGCGAAGCCGGCCCGGCGGGCGGACGGAGCGGATGCCCGGACGGGTGGCTGCCGCCGCGGCTCACGCGCGGGAGAGGGGAGGCACAGCTCCGCCCCCTCCTTCGCGGCGGGCGAGTCCAGGCCCGTATCGGCCCGGATGGCGGTCTCCAGAGACGGCGTGAAGTGCTGGTCGAGCAGGATCCGCGCGACGGCCGTGAGCGTGCCGGGGTCCGCGAGCAACTGTTCGACCTGGGGGAGGAGCCGGCCGGTGGCGCCGTGCTCCCGCAGCCAGGTGCCGCGTTCGGGCGCGTCCGGGCCGATCGGCCGCCCGTTCCCGTCGCACAGCGCCCACAGCGTGCGCTCCAGCTGGACGAACGGCATCGCCGCGCGCTGCCGGGCGAGGGCGGGGCTCATCACGGCCGGGCCGTAATCGTTGATCAGCCGGCTGACCGGTTCCTCGGCCTCCTCGTAGGCGACCGCGGTGGAGCCGGTGGCGGTGAAGCGCCCGAGCAGCCACAGCAGCAACAGTGGTTGGTGCGGGGCGCGGACCGCCCCGATACGGGCCCGGCGCAAGGCGGCCAAGGCGTTCAGGAGTTCGTCCCGGGTCACCGGACCACCTTTTCACGCCGCCCGCGGGAGTGGGGTACTCCGCGTCGACAATGTCCGGCCGGTGATGTCACCGATGACGTTCACCGGGCCCGGCCGCCGGACGACGGGCGGGCGGCCGGCGGGCCGCTCCCCCCGAACCCCCGGCCGGGGCGGGCCGGAGCCGCGCCGCCGCGCCCCGGCCGGGTTCCCACCTCGGTTCCCGCGCCTCCGGCCGCCGTACGGAGCCGGCCCGTTCGAGCGGCCGCGGCACGGTGGTGTGCCGCGCCGCGGACCGCCGGCGCCGTCCGCGGCTCAGACCTGGCCCAGGTCCGAACTGACCCAGCGCTGCGGGCGCATGGTGATGACGACCTGTTCCCCGTGCTCCTGCCAGGCGAAGTCGACGTAGCCGTCGACCTTCTCCGGCGGGAGGTAGCGGGCCGAGATCTCCCGCAGCAGTTCCTTCTTCGCGGGGGTGGTGGAGACGACCGGGCCCTCCACGGACACGTACCGGATCGTCGGTTCGAGGCGGTCCACCATCAGGCAGAACCGGCCCGCCTTGGTGATGAGCCGTTCCTTGCGGGAGCCGAGACCCGTCATGATCCAGATGTCGCCACCCGGCCGGTACTGGTACCAGATCGGCACGGACAGCGGAGCCCGGTCCTCCTCGCCCGCGTCCACCGACAGCGCGGCGACATGGGGTTCGGCCAGGAACTGCTCACGCTCTTCACGGTTCAGGGGCATGGCGTGTCTCCTTCGTGGACCGGTCGGGGGGGGCCGGCACGGAGCACGCCGGCTCCGACCGACGCTAGACGATTGCGGGGGGATGGGGGCGTTGTTCCGTGCTCCGCGGCTCGTCGGCGTGGCCCGCGTATGGGCCGGGACCAGCAGGGCCTGCCGGTCCGCGCTCAGCCGACGCCACCGCGTTCCCCGCTTCAGGCGCCGGGCGGACAGCAGGCGGGAGGTACCGCGGGGTCGAGCTGGACGGATCGATCCCCGATGGGTAGACAAAGCGCGTGAAGCTCCGGGCGGACAGGTTGATCTCGGCCGGCAACCCGTCTACCGGGAGCCTCACCTCTTCTCGGACACCTCCACGCCAACTGCCACCCGCTCAGCCAAGTTGGGAACGGCTCACCGACCGGACATCACTCAGGGACGTGAACGCGCATGGGCGAAATCCTCGCCGGACTCCTCCGCGTCGTCATGGAGGCCATCACTCACCTCAACCCGGTCGGTTTCGTCCAGAAGCGCCGCAGAGCGCGCAGGCTGCAGAAGCTGACCCGTGGCGAGAGCGTCGGCATCCCCGTGGACCTCCGCGACCCGGAACTCACTGACGGCGCATGGGAGAACGGCCACATCCTGCTGGGCAGCGAGGCCCCCCTGTGGCAGCCCAGTCGCCCCGACCGCACGGCCGCGCACTTCTTCTGCCCGGAACTCCGGATGACGTCGGCCGACGAGGCGACCATGGCATTCCGGTCGGAATCCGGACGCACCGAATTGCGCGTCCACAGCGACGAAGCACCGGCGGTCCTGCGCGCCCTCCAGAGGGATTAGTCGCGTGCCTGGCCGATGGAGAAGGAGGTGTCGCCGGGAAAGGTGCAGCGGCGGACCTCAGCCGGTCGATGCGGGTCTGAGCGGGAGCGGTGGTGCGGCTCCAGGGGCGAGGCGAGCGCAGTGGGGCGGGGCGGAGTCGCCCGGGTCGACCGAGCCGCCGCGGGGGCCGGCCCAGTCCTGGCGGTCCCCGCGGCGGCGGGTCGTGCGGGGTGCGGGTGTGCGGGTGTGCGGGGTGGCGGCCCCGAGGCCGCGGGGCCCGCGGCCGGCTACTGCCGGGCGGGCAGGTCGAAGCTCCAGCCCTGGCCCTTGAACTCCGGGATGACCCGGTCGACGGCGGTCACGGTCTGGCTGCGGTCGCCGCCGCCGTCGTGCATGAGGACGACGGCGCCCGGGGTGATGGCCTGGCGCAGGCGCTGCGTGAGGGTGTCGGCGCCCGGCGGCTGCCAGTCGGCGATGTCGGCGCGCCAGCCCAGCGGCGTCATGCCCATGGAGGCCGCCACGTCGGCGGACTGGCCCCAACTGCCGTACGGAGCGCGGTAGTACGGTATCTGGGCGCCCGGCACGGCCTGGCGGATCGCGTTATTGGTCTGTTCGAGGTTCTGCCGGACCTGGTCGGCCGACCAGCCGCCCATGTCCTGGTGCTGCATGGAGTGGTTGCACAGCGTATGGCCCTCGTTGACGATCCGGCGCACCATGTCCGGGTTCTGCCGGACGTGGTCGCCCCAGAGGCAGAAGACGGCCTTCACACCGTTCTTCTTCAGCACGTCCAGCATCTGCGGGGTGTTGGCGCCGGGGCCGTCGTCGAAGGTGAAGGCGACGGAGTTCCCGCCGCGTCCGGTGGAGGTGACGATCGTGGCCTGGGCGCGGTCGGCGCCGGTGGAACCGGCGGTGGCGGCGGGTGCGGCGGTGAGCGCGATGCCGCCCGCGAGCAGCGCGGACAGCAGGGTTCGGCGGAGTCTGCGGAGTCTGCGGAGCCTGTGGGGGGCTCGGGGGGTGGTGGTGTCGGTCGGGGTCACGGCTCATCCCTTCTTCGCGGTGGTGCCAGGTGGGGGCGGGGTGGAGGTGGGGGGTGCGTACGGCGCGAGCGTCGAACGGCCCTCCGACACACAGCGTTACCGAAATATTTCGGAGGAGTTACCGGTAAGAGCTGGGTAACCATAAGGGTGCTCCGGAGTCAGGTCAAGAGCCGTATAGGGAACGCGAGTTGGGATAGCGAGGGCGAGTGTTGCCGAGAGGGGGTGGCGCGGCGGACCGGATGCGGGGCGGAGGGGGAGGTCGAAGCGGTCGGCTCCGCCATGCGGCGGGTGGCTGTCCGGGGCGGGCGGCTGCCGGGGTGAAGGGGTTTGCCGCCCGCCCGGGGAGCGAGAATTTCCGGAATTTTTCCGGTCGTTGCGCCGAGTGCCGTCCCCTCCGGCGCGGGAGTGCGCACACGGCGCGGCGCCGGGCCGTGCGCACCGGATTCCACGCGTTCAACCCGGGTGGCGCGGGCGGCCATAACGACAACACGCCCGCAGCTTGTTGGCTCTTCTTCCTGCTTCACCGGCCAGAGGGCGGGCTCGCGCGGCGGCGCCACGGGCGGCGGCGGGCCGTCAGAGATCCAGGACGAGGCGGGGGCAGGCGGCGCGCGAGACGCAGATGAACATGGTGTCGCCGGCGGCTTGTTCGTCCGGTGTGAGCAGGGAGTCACGGTGGTCCACGGCCCCGTCCAGGACGGCGGTCTCGCAGGTGCCGCAGGTGCCCTCCCGGCAGGAGGACAGCACCGGCACCCCCGCCTCCTCGACGGCCTGGAGGACACTCCGGCCCGGCGGCACGGACACCGTGATGCCGCTGCGGGCGAGCTCCACCTCGAACGCCTCGCCGGGACCCCGCGGGGCGGGGTCCGCGGGAGCGAACCGCTCCAGGCGCAGTACGCCCGGTGGCCAGGCGAGTGAGCAGTGCTGCTCCACGGCCTTCAGCAGACCCTCGGGCCCGCAGCAGTAGACCAGCGTGTCCTGCTGAGGGGTGGCCGGCAGCCCGTTCAGGTCGAGTACGCCGCACTCGTCCTGGGGATGGAGGGTGACCCGCTCTCCGTACGCCGCGCGGAGTTGTTCACGGAACGCCATCGTGGCGCGTCTGCGTCCGCCGTAGGCCAGGTGCCAGGCGGCTCCCTGCCGTTCCGCCTGGCCGATCATGGGAAGGATCGGGGTGATGCCGATGCCGCCCGCGATGAACAGGTACCGGGGTGATGCCTCCAGCGGGAAGCGGTTGCGCGGCCCGCGCACCCTCACCCGGGCCCCTTCGTGAAGGCGGTCGTGGACGTGTTCCGAGCCGCCACGGCTTTCCGGTTCCCGCAGGACCGCCACCTGCCACCGGGAGCGGTCGGCCGGATCGGAGCACAGTGAGTACTGCCGTACCAGGCCGGGGCCGAGACACAGATCGACGTGGGCGCCCGGGGTCCACTCGGGCAGCGGTGACCCGCCGGGACGCGTCAGCGTCAGGCGCACGACGCCCTCCGCGAGGGCCTCCTTGCGTGCCACGGTCAGATCGAGCTCGGCCTCGGCCGCGACGCCCGGGGCGATCACGGTGGTCACGGTTCTTCCTCCGCTATGCCGGGACGGGGTGCGGCCGGGGACGGGTGGGGCCGGAGCCGCCGGGCTCGACGGCGGTGCCGGGGTGATGGTCCTCGGGATGGCCCAGGAGCCAGTCCCACACCTCCTCCGGATCCTCGAACTGGCGCTCGGCACCGCAGTGGCAGACGGCCAGCAGCCGGTCCGTGCCCAGCAGCCAGTGAATACGGAAGACGCCGTCGCCCGTCAGGGCGGCGGGGTGGAGGGCCCTCACCGGGCCACCGCGGCCGGCTGGTCCGCACCGGCCTGTGCCAGGCGGGCGAGGATCCGCCGGGCGGCGAGGCCGCCGGTGTCGATGTTGATGCTCAGCTCCTGGTAGCCGGGCTTCTCGGTGTCCAGGGACTTCTGCAGCGCGTTGAGGGCCACCACGTCCTGCATGACCACGGTGTGGTTGCTGGTGTGCAGGAACTCGCTGACCTTCTCGTCGCCGAGCGCGAAGTCGCGGGCGACCGCCCAGAAGTCGTAGGTGGTCCGCTCGGTGGAGGGGGTGATGCCGTAGACGACCTCCACATGGAAGGCGTGCGGGTCGCTGCCGTCCGGGGCGGGGCCGGGGGCGCCGACGGGGGCGATGCGGGAGTGGAGCAGGTACAGGCACGGGGCGTGGTACTCGATGTCCTGCCACCGCGTGATCCGGGTGTCGATGCCGGTGGACTTCGCGTAGAACGGCGGGCACTCCGCGTCGTCCATGTGCCGGCTCACGTAGACGATCCCGGCCGCGTCGTCGACCTCGGTGGTGATGGGCGTCCGCGCGACCTCCGGGGTGCCGATGTAGCCGCCGTGCAGGTAGGTCTCGTGGGAGAGGTCCAGGAGGTTGTCGACGAGCAGTCCGTAGTTGCCGTCGATCGGCTCCATCCCGGACACGACGGTGTAGTCGGGGGAGTCCATCCAGGGGGCGCGCGGCGGCACGATGCTGCCGGGCTCGTGGTCGCCGATCCACACCCATAGGAAGGAGTCCTGTTCGATGACCGGGTAGGTCTTCAGGCGTGCCGTGCGCGGGATGCGCTGTTGTCCGGGTACGAAGACGCAGATGCCGTCGGTGCCGTAGGTGAAACCGTGGTAGCCGCACATCACTTGGTCACCGTCCAGGCGGCTCGGTGCCTGGGACAGGGGGAACCGGCGGTGCACACACCGGTCGGACATCGCCACGGCCCGGCCGTCCTCGGTGCGGTACAGCAGGATCGGCTCACCCAGTACGGTCCGTCCGAGAAGTTCGCGCCCGACCTCGCGGCCGTAAGCGGCGACGTACCACTGATTTCGCACAAAGGCGGTCATGGTTGTTCCCTTCAGGTAGGGGTCCGGTGCCGCTCTCGGCGGGCCCGGTCCGGGCCGCAACGGCAGGTGAGTCCAAAGGGGCGGGACGCGGCAGTTCTCATGGGGGCCGAGCTTCTTATGGGGCCGAGCGCGGTGCGGTCGTCGGAGCCCGTGGCGCACACCCGGTCGGCGTGGCCCGGCGGCGAGTGGTGGCCCGGACGCCGCATCGTCGGTTCATGGTGCCCGCTGGCCGGCCCCGTCGCCCAGGGGCCTTTCCGGATGCCGGGAAACATTGTCGGAATACTCCCCGGGTGCGTGCCTGCGTGTCTGCGTGCGTGGGCCCGTGGGGGAGCGGCAGACGGTGTTCCGCCGCCCGCGGTCACCCGCGTGCAAGGCCCGGGCGGTCGGTGACGTCAGGCGCGCGGCGCGGCCATGGCGCGCGAGATGGCCCGGGCGCTGGTGCAGACGAGTTGCGCCAGCGCGCGCGGTGAGGCACTGCCGTGGTGAACCACCAGTGACACGGCGGCGATCACCGCGTTGTCGCCGTCGCGCACCGGGGCGGCGACCGACAGTGAATCCATCGTGACTTGACGCTCGCTGACCGCGTAGCCGTTGGCCCGGATGCCGGCCAGCAGGCGGCGCAACACCTGCGGATCGGTGATGGTGCGGGGCGTGAAGCGCTCGAGGGGGCCGGTGAGCACCTGCTCCTGCACGTCGACGGGGGCATGCGCGAGCAGCACCAGTCCGACGCCGGTGGCTGTCAGGGCGAACCGCCCGCCCACGCGGGTGAGCACGGGTACCGCACCGGACCCGGCGATGCGCTCGACGAAGACGAGTTCGGCCCCTTCACGTACAGCCAACTGCACGTTCTCGCGGGTGATCTGGGAAAGGTCCTGCAGGAACGGCATCGCGTGCTCCCGCAGTCCCTGGCTGCGCGGCGCCAGCGAGCCGACCTGCCACAGCCGCAGGCCGATCCGGTAACGGCCGTCCGCACCCCGTTCCAGAGCTCCCCAGGCCGTCAGCTCGCCCAGCATCCGGTGCACGGTCGACACCGGAAGACCGGATTTCCGGGACAGCTCGCTCAGCGACATCTCGGGGTGGTCCGTGCTGAAAGCGCCGAGGATCTGCAGTGCCCGGCCCAGCACGGGCCCGCTGCCGGACCGGGAGACGCGGCGGATCCTGCCCGGCTGTCCCGTCCGGGGGTGCTGTGAACCCGGGCTGGGGGAGAGCGGACCCGTGCGGCTTCCCCGTCCCTGGGTGTGCGGTTCCGCCGCCGGCGGTTCGCGCCGGGTCTGCTCGGCTCCGTCCGCGGCCGCGTTCCCCACCGGCACTCCCGTCCCATCTGTCCGCCGTGCCCGCCGGAAACCCACCGGATGCCCCCTGCGCGCCGGTCAGTGTGCAGGACGCCGTTGCCCGTGTCGAGATGCAGGGCACCGCGGAGCGTGACGTGTTTTTCGTGCCCGAGGCGGTACCGCAACCGGCCGTTCGGCCGCCCGCCCGGGCTCGCCGCTCCGGACGCGCGGGCGCGGTGACGGGCCCCAACGGCGCGGGGAAGCCGACCCCTGGTCAGCAACACCCCGACGCCGGAGGCACGCCGTGAACGACCTTCCTCGTCCAGCTTCTCAACGGGGGCCCGGCGACGTCCGGCGCGTGCGATCGCAAGGTCCCCGGCGCCTCAGAGGGTGTCGCTGAGCGAGTCCGCCAGGCGCCGGCGCACGGCGCGGGCGGCGGGCGGGACCGAGACGGCGATCGCCCCGGCCACCACGGCGGTGCCCATCAGCACCAGCGCGGCCGGTGACGGCGGTTGGGCGATGCCCGCGCCGATACCGGAGGAGGCGCCCTGGAGGTCGATCAGCCAGCCGGCGGCCGGGGCGCCGAGGAGGATGCCGGCCGCGGTGGCGGCCAGGGCGGTGAAGCCGGTGCCCGCCACGATCACCGCCATGATCTGACGAGGCGTCAGCCCGATGGCTTTGAGCGCCAGCAGGTCACGGCGGCGCTCCCGCACGCCCGCGGCGATGGTCGTCGACAGCTCCGCGAGACCGATCAGCGCCAGCACCGCGACCAGCCCCACGATCACGCCCCGCACGGACGACAGCCGGTCCGCCGGATTGGCGGTCTCCCGTACGTCGAGCCCGCCGTCGGCGTCCCGGGACAGCCGGGCGCCGACGGCCGCCGGATCGGCGCCCTCCGCCGGCACCAGCCGGTAGAAGCCCGGCCCGTCCGCGGCGCCGCCCTCCCGCAGGGTGTCGAGGGAGGTGGAGACCACCCGCCCGCCGTCCTCCGGCTCGATGCTGCGGCCGACGAGGTGGAGCACCTGCGGGCGGCCGCCGACGGTCATGCGGACCCAGTCGCCGACCTCCACGTGCAGCAGGTCGAGGAGTCCCTGCCCGGCCACCGCCTCGTCCGGCCCCCGCGGCGCCCGGCCCTCGGCGATGGAGAACGGGTACGGCTGGGCCGCCGTGCCCAGCCCGCGCAGGGTGATCGTGCCGGTCTGGCCCGGGACGAGCGCTTCGGCCTCCGCACCCGGGAGCGCCGCGGCCACCCCGTCCTCGGCGGCCAGCCGCCGCCGCAGTTCCCCGTCGTCCATCCCGTCCCCGCGCACGACGAGGGAGGCCGCCAGACCGACCTCCTCCGGCCGGCTCTCGAACCGGTCGAGGGTGCTCCACGCGCTCAGTGCCACGGTGATCAGCAGCAGCGGTACGGCCAGCCGTCCGACGGCGGCGGCCGACCGCCCGGGCCGGTGGAAGGCACCGCGCCAGCCCAGTACCAGAGCCGGCGGCAGCCGCAGGCCGAGGGCGCGCCGGGCCGTGCCCGACATCCGGCGGCCCGCCGGGACCGCCGCGCGCGCCACGGGCACGGGCGGGACCCGCCCCGCCCGCCAGGCCGCGGACGCCGTGGTGGCGGCGATGAGGAGCACGGCGCCCGCCGCCGTCACCAGGGGGACCCAGGTGTGCTCGGGAAGTTCCCGCCACAGCCGCATCGCCTCCCCGGTCCGGCCGGGCAGGTGCGGGCCGAGCAGCTCCGTGAGGAGGGCTCCGGCGGCCACCCCGGCCAGTGCCAGGGCGAGATACTCGGCCAGGAACATCCGGACGAGCTGCGCGGGGGTGAAACCGACGGCTTTGAGGACGGAGATGTCCCGCAGATGGCCGTGGACCCGGGTGCCGACCGCGCCCGCGACCGCCATGGCCGCGGCCAGCAGCGCGCCGATCCCGAACGCGCCCAGCAGCAGCCCGAGGAGCCGGTCGCCGCCGACGGCCTCGGCCCGCGCCTGCTTCCAGGTGGACACCTCGGCGATCTGGTCGGCGCCGAGCGCGGTGACGGCCTGCTGGACGGCGAAGTCGGTGTCCTCCGGGTCGTCCAGCCGCAGACCCACCGCGAGGCCGCGGCGGTCCTCCTCCGGCGCGAGGCGTTCCAGCGCCGCGGGGAGCACCCAGCCGGTGCCGGGGTTCTCCCCCGGGGCGTACCGCGGCTCCGCGCTGTCGGCGACGCCCACCACCCGCAGCCGGCGGACGGTGCCGTCCGGGCCCCGGACCCGCAGCGCGTCACCCGGCTCGGCCCACAGGGCGCGGGCCACCGAGCTCTCCAGGACGACGCCGTCCGGGGTGCCGGGGCCGAGCCACCGTCCGGAGACGGGCAGCGGGCGGCCGACCGCGGGCGGCCGGGCCCCGGCGGCGCGCAGCCGCACCGCCGCCCGGTCGCCGCCCAGCTCGGCGGTGACGCCCGCCGTGGGGAACGGCCCGGACGCGGCCCGGACCCCGTCGAGCCCGGCCAGCGTTCCCGCGTCGGCCGACGCCTTGGTGTGGATCCACACATGCGCGCCGGACGACTGGGTGAAGACCCGCTGCCAGGGGTTGGCGGCGTAGGTGAGGAAAGCGCCCGCGAGCAGCAGCGAGGCGATGATCCCGGCCGTGGCGAGCACCAGGAACAGCGCCTCCCCGCGGTGCACCCGGAGATCGGCGCGCACCCAGCGCACCGTGGCACGCATTCCGTTCAGCCCTTCAGTTCGAGCACGCCGGACACGCCGCCGGTGCGCGGGGCGCCGCCGCCGAGCACGGCGTCGTCCGCGATCCGGCCGTCGAAGAGGCTGATCACCCGGTCCGCGGCGCTCGCCATCCGGGCGTCGTGGGTGACGAGCACGATGGTCTGGCCGCGCGCGTGGAAGCGGGAGAGCAGCCGCAGCACCTCGCGGGTGCCCTTGCTGTCGAGGCTGCCGGCGGGTTCGTCGGCGAGCAGCACGTCCGGGTGGTTGACGAGGGCGCGGGCGAGGGCCACGCGCTGCTGCTCGCCGCCGGACAGCTCGCCGGGCGTGCTGTTCTCCTTGCCGTCCAGACCGAGGTCGGCGAGGAGCTCGGCGCGGCTCTCCCGGGCCTCCTTGGGGGAGCGGCCCGCGAGCAGCGCGGGAAGCTCGACGTTGTCGGCCACCGTGAGATGGGAGACCAGGTTGAAGAACTGGAAGACGATGCCGACGCCGCGGCGGCGGAGCACCGCCCAGCGGGCCTCGCTGTAGCCGTCCACCCGGCGGCCGTCGAGCCAGATGCGTCCCTCGTCCGGCCGGTCGAGTCCGCCCAGGAGGTGCAGCAGGGTGGACTTCCCCGCGCCGGAGGGGCCGGTGACCGCCAGGAACTCGCCGCGGCCCACGCTCAGGTCGACGCCGCGGACGGCCCGGACCGGGGCGCCGTCGGTGCGGTGGGTCTTGACCAGGCCCTCCGCGCGCAGGAGGGGACCACCCGGCCCGTCACCGCTGACACCGGGCGCGGCACCGGCGCGGGACGTCTCTCCGGCGGTGTCCGCACCCGGTTCCCGGGCCGGGCCCGTCCCGCCGGCCCCGGCGGGAGCCGTCTCGTGGTTCTCGCGGCTCACTCCAGCTCCTCCTGACAACGCTCCAACCAGTCGAGATCCGCCTGCAGATGCAGCATCGCGCCCTCGATGAGCAGCTGAGCCACGCGGTTGTCCCGGTCCTCGGCCGCGGCCAGCTTCGACAGATCGCGCATGGTGTTGAGGTAGTGGCGGCGCTGCTTGTTGATCAGGGCGATCTGGTCGGCCACCCCCGAGTCGGGAGCCAGGGCGAGCTTCATGAAGAACTCGTCCCGCACCCGGGGCTCGGCGGTCGGCTCCTCGAACCAGGCGGCCACCGCCTCCCGCCCCGCGGGCGTGAGCCGGTAGATGCGTTTGTTCGGCCGCGCCGTCTGGGCGACGTCCTCGCCCTCGATCAGTCCCGCTTTCTCCAGCCTGCCGAGAGTGACGTAGATCTGCCCGATGTTCGGCTGAGGGTACGCGGCGCCCAGAAGCTTCTCAAGAGCCTGCTTGAGCTCGTATCCGTGGGCGGGCCCCTTCGCCAGGAGTGCCAGGAGGGGCAGACGCACGGACTCCCGCCTCCTTCCCCGGCCCTACCTGCTTGTTGGGGGGCCGGCTCCGGCTGTGAGCCCGATCGCCCCAGCACATTGTCGCGACCCCTAGTATCCCGTATGCCCAACGGGTATACAGGGGCCTTGGACGCCGGGCGGGCCGCCGGCGCCGAGTGCCAAGGAGGAACCTATGCGGTGGACGCGGGCCGCGGGTAGGGGGCTCCTCGCCGCCGCGGTGATCCTCGCCGGTTACGCGGGCCCGCAGGCCGGGGCGGGGGAGCGGACCGCCGGCTCCGGAGGCCGCGGCCCTCTGACGCTGGTGACGGGCGGCGACCTCACCGGCTATCTGCGGGGCGTCCTGGCGGACTGGAACCGCGCACACCCGCACGAGAAGGTCACGCTCGTCGAACTGCCCGAGGCGGCCGACGAGGTGCGGGCCCAGATGTCCACGAGCCTGCGCTCCGGCAGCGACCGCTACGACGTCCTCAACATCGACGTCGCCTGGACGTCCGAGTTCGCCGCGGCCGGCTGGATCGCCCCGCTGAACGCCGACCGCTTCCCCGTCAAACGCTTCCTGCCGCCCGTGGTCGACACCGCCACCTTCGGCGGGCGGCTGCACGCGCTGCCGTATGTCACCAACGCGGGCCTGCTCTACTACCGCAAGGACATCCTGGAGCGGGCGGGCGAGAAGCCGCCGCGCACCTGGGGCGAGCTGGAGCGGCTGGCGCGCACGGTGGCCCCGGAGCACGGTCTGGACGGCTACGCCGGGCAGTTCCTGCCGTACGAGGGCCTGACGGTGAACGCCGCCGAGGCCGTGCAGTCCGCCGGCGGTTCGATCCTCGCGGACGAGGGCAGCCGGGTCACGGTCGGCTCCCCCGAGGCCCGGGAGGGGCTGGAGTTCCTCGCGGACGGGGTGCGGGAGGGATGGATCCCGGATGAGGCCCTCAGCTACAAGGAGGAGGAGTCCCGGCGCGCCTTCCAGGAGGGCCGGCTGCTCTTCCTCCGCAACTGGCCGTACGTCCACGCGCTGGCCGGCGGCGCGGAGTCGAAGGTGGCGGGCAGGTTCGGCGTGGTCCCGCTGCCCGGCCGGGACGGTCCCGCCGCGGGCATTCTCGGCGGCTCGAACCTCGCGGTCAACGCCCGCTCCCGGCACCAGGAGTCGGCGGCGGACCTGCTGGCCTATCTGACCAGTGAGACGGTCCAGCGGCGGGTGCTCACCGAGGGCGCGCTGCCGCCCGTGTGGGCGGAGCTGTACGAGGACCCCGGGCTGGTGCGGCGGTTTCCGTATCTGCCGACGCTCCGGGAGAGCGTGCTGGCCGCGAAGCCGCGGCCGAAGAGCCCGCGCTACGAGCAGGTGAACCTGGCGGTCCAGGCCGTGGTGCACGACGTGATGGCGCAGCGGGAGACGCCCGCGTCCGGGGTGGCGCGTCTGGAGCGGGAGCTCCGGGCGATCGTCCGCAAGGGCTGACGGCCCGCCCCACGCTGTTCTCTCGGATGCTCCGGGAGACCTTCTTCTACTTACCTGTTAGGTAACGGCCTGCCGGGAATTCTTCCGTATAACGGGACGAATCCCCCCACCCTCGCCGCTTTGTGCTGCACACTCGTTGACACCCGTTCGTCATCGCTACATAACATGCATGCATAGCAGCGGCGCCGGAACAGCGCGGCCGCAGCACCGCCGAGCGACCGAGCGAACAGGTGTCAGCCATGCTCACCACCACCACACCGACCACCACCGCACACTGGTGGCGGGATGCCGTGATCTACCAGATCTACGTCCGCAGCTTTCTCGACAGCACCGGGGACGGCATCGGGGACCTCACCGGCGTCCGCGCCGGGCTGCCGTACCTCAAGAAGCTCGGTGTGGACGGCATCTGGCTCAGCCCGTTCTACCCCTCACCGCACCACGACCACGGCTACGACGTGGCGGACTACTGCGGCGTCGACGAGACCTTCGGGGACCTCGCAGAGTTCGACCGCCTCGTCGGCGACGCCCACCGGCTCGGCCTCAAGGTCGTCATCGACATCGTCCCGAACCACTGCTCCAGCGAGCACCCGTGGTTCCGCGCCGCCCTGGCGGACGAGCCCGGCGGCCCGGACCGCGCCCGCTTCCACTTCGCCGACGGACGCGGGGAGCGGGGCGAACTGCCGCCCAACAACTGGCGCGCCATGTTCGGCGGACCGGCCTGGTCCCGCGTCACCGAACCCGACGGCCGGCCCGGCCAGTGGTACCTCCACCTCTTCACCCCCGAGCAGCCCGACCTCAACTGGCGCAACCCGGAGACCGGCCGCTCCTTTGAAGAGGTCCTGCGCTTCTGGCTCGACCGCGGCGTGGACGGCTTCCGCATCGACGTCGCCGCCGGCCTCTTCAAACACCCCGAACTCCCCGACTCCCCGGACCCGGAGGCCGACGAACGCGCCCGCGACTCGGTCAACCCCCTCGCCTGGAACCAGCCGGAGGTCCACCAGGTGTGGCGCGACTGGCGCGCGGTCTGCGAGGAGTACACCGCCCGCGACGGGTTCGACCGGCTCCTCGTCGGCGAGGTGTCCGTGCCCACGGCCCGCGAGCACGCGCGCTACGTACGCCCCGACGAACTGCACCAGGCGTTCTTCTTCGACCTGCTGAGCGCCGCATGGGACGTCGACGCCTTCCGGAAGACCATCGGCGAGGCCCTCACCGACATCGCCGGCACCGGCTCCACCGTCACCTGGGTGCTCAACAACCACGACCAGGTGCGGACCGTCACCCGCTACGCGGGCGAGAACACCACCGTCGGCCCGGCCCGCGCCCGCGCCGCCGCCCTGCTGATGCTCGCCCTGCCCGGCGCCGCCTACGTCTACCAGGGCGAGGAACTCGGACTGCCCGAGGTCGTCGACCTGCCCGACGAGGTGCTCACCGACCCCATCTTCCGCCGCACCGGCAGCCGCCGCCGGGTCCGCGACGGCTGCCGGGTGCCGCTGCCCTGGTCCGGCCACGCCTCCCCGTTCGGCTTCACCACCGGCGAGGGCGCGGCCAGCCCGTGGCTGCCGCAGCCCCAGTGGTTCGCGGAACACGCCACCGACCGGGCGCTCGCCGACACCCGCTCCTTCTGGCACCTCTACCGCGACGGACTCCAACTGCGCCGCACCCTGCCCCAGTTGCGCCAGGACGGCCTGCGCTGGCTGGAGACCCCGCCGGAGGTCCTCGCCTTCGTCCGCGGCGACGGCTTGGTGTGCGCGGTCAACTTCGGCCTCCACCCCGTACCGGCGCCCGTCCCCGGCACCCCGCTGCTCGCCAGCGGGGACTGCCCCGCCGGGATCCTCCCCGGCTCGACCACCGCCTGGTGGATCAGCGATCTCTCCACGAAGGGAACCACCCGATGAAGCACACCACGAGACGGCGGCGCACGGCGGCCGGCACTGCGGTGCTCGGCCTCGCCCTCACCGCGACCGCATGCGGCGGCGGCACCTCCGCGGACTCCGGCTCCGGCTCCCAGAAGCTCCGGGGCGAGACGGTGACGGTCGCCGGCGTGTGGACCGGCACCGAGCAGAAGAACTTCCAGAAGGTGCTGGACGCCTTCTCCGAGAAGACCGGCGCAGAGACCCGCTTCGTCCCCACCGGCGACAGCCTCTCCACCTTCATCGGCACGAAGATCGAGGGCGGCAACGCCCCCGACGTGGTGATGGTCCCCCAGCCGGGCGTGCTCCAGCAGTTCGCCGACAAGGGCTGGCTCCAGAAGCTGTCCGCCAGGACCTACCAGAAGGCCGGCATCCACTTCGCGCCGGTCTGGCGCGACTACGGCACCGTCAACGGCACGTACTACGGCCTGTACTTCAAGGCGTCCAACAAGTCGACCGTCTGGTACAGCCCCGGCGCCTTCGAGCAGGCCGGCGTCGAACCGCCCGAGAGCTACGACCGGATGCTGGAGACCGGGAAGACCCTCTCCGAGTCCGGTATGCCCGCCTTCGCCGTCGCGGGCCAGGACGGCTGGACGCTCACCGACTGGTTCGAGAACGTCTACCTCTCCCAGGCCGGGCCCAAGAACTACGACAAGCTCGCCGCCCACGAGATCCCCTGGACCCACCCCAGCGTCGTCAAGGCCCTGACCACACTCGGCGAACTGTTCGCGGACAAGAACCTCGTCGCCGGCGGCGGCGCCGGCGCGCTGCGCACCGACTTCCCCGAGTCCGTCGAGCAGGTCTTCGGCAACGACCCCGAGGCGGGCATGGTCTACGAGGGCGACTTCGTCGGCGGCATCGTCGCCGGCGACCACAAGAAGAAGGTCGGCGAGGACGCCAAGTTCTTCCCCTTCCCGGCCGTCGGTGACGGCAAGCCGCCGGTGGTGGGCGGCGGGGACGCGGCCGCCGTGCTCAAGGCCGGCAAGAACCCGGAGGCCGCCCAGCAGCTCGTGGAGTTCCTGGCCACCCCCGAAGCCGCGGAGATCTGGGCGGCGGAGGGCGGCTTCATCTCCCCCAACGAGTCCCTCGAGCCCGAGGCGTACCGGGACGAGACGACCCGCGAGATCGCCGTCTCCCTGGTCGAGGCCGGCGACGCGGTGCGCTTCGACATGTCCGACCAGGCCCCGGCCGCCTTCGGCGGCACCGCCGGAGTCGGCGAGTGGAAGCTGCTGCAGGACTTCCTCCGCGACCCCTCCGACCCGAAGGCGACGGCGGCGAAGCTCGAGGCCGCCGCGGCCAAGGCCTACAAGGACTGAGGACTGAAACCCCCCATGTCGGTCACCTCCCCGCCGGGTGCCGCGGCACCCGGCACCACCGAAGGCACGGCGCCGCTCCGGAAGGCGGACGGCGCCGTGCCCCCCGGGCGACGGCGCGCCGCCCGGCGCAGGCGGCTCACCGCCGTCCTCTTCCTGCTGCCGGCGCTGCTCCTGCTGGGCGCGCTCGTCGCCTACCCGATCCTCTTCACCATCGGCCGGAGCCTCTTCGACGCCTCCGGGAGCCGCTTCGTCGGCGCGGACAACTACGCGGAGATGTTCCGCGACCCGGCCACCCTGACGGCCATCCGCAACAGCACGGTCTGGGTGGTGGTCGCCCCGGCGCTGCTGACCGGCCTCGGCCTCGTCCTCGCCGTGCTGACCGAGAAGATCCGCTGGGCCACCGCCTTCAAACTGCTGATGTTCATGCCCATGGCGATCTCCTTCCTCGCCGCGGGCATCATCTTCCGCGTCGTCTACGAGCAGGACCCGCAGCGCGGCGTGCTCAACGCGGTGGCGGTCGGCGTGCACGACGTCTTCGACGAGAGCACCGGCTACCCCACCGCCCGGGCCCGGGACGGCGAGATCCTGGAGAAGCGGCCCGACGGCTCGTACCGCTCCGCGGAGACGGTGTCGCCCGGCGGCGTCCTGAACCTGCCCCTCGTCGGTGTCCCGCCCAAGGACCTGCCCGCGGAGGCGGAACCGGCCCGTACCGCCGCGGCGGCCCCGGCGGCCGGGGACGAACTGCGCGGCGTGGTCTGGATCGACTTCACCCCGGGCGGGGGCGGCGAGCCGGACCGGGTGGACCCGGCCGAGCGCGGACTGCCGGGGATGACCGTCGAGGCGGTACGGGACGGCGAGGTGGCGGGAACGGCCACCACGGCCGCCGACGGCTCCTACCGCTTCACCGGCCTCGCGCCGGGCGGTTACGAACTCCGGCTCCCCGCGAAGAACTTCGCCGAACCGTACGGAGGCGTCGCCTGGCTCGGCCCCGCGCTGATCACCCCGGCGATCATCGGCGCCTACCTGTGGATCTGGACCGGATTCGCGATGGTGCTGATCGCCGCCGGGCTCTCCGCGATGCCCCGGGACGTGCTGGAGGCCGCCCGGATGGACGGCGCGGGGGAGTGGCAGATCTTCCGCCGGATCACCGTGCCCCTCCTCGCCCCGGTCCTGGCGGTGGTCTTCGTGACCCTGGTGATCAACGTGATGAAGGTCTTCGACCTCGTCTACATCATCGCCCCGGGCCCCGTGCAGCAGGAGGCGAGCGTGCTCGCCATGCAGATGTGGCTGGTGTCCTTCGGCGGCGGCAACGACCAGGGCCTCGGCAGCGCGCTGGGCGTACTGCTGCTGCTCACCGTCACCCCGGCCATGATCTTCAACATCCGACGCTTCCGCAGGAGCCAGCCATGACCGCCCAGGGAACCGTCACCCCCGGATCCGCGCCGGACTCCGCCGGTTCCGCGACCGCCCCCCGGCCCGGCTCCCCGTCCGCCCGGCGGGCCCGGACCCGCGCCGCCGGCCCGGCCGGAACCGCCGGCCCGCCGCGGCCGGGTCTCGTCTCCCGGCTGGCCGGGCGGACCCGGGGCGGCCTGGTACAGGTCCTTCTGGCCGTCATCGGGCTGGTGTGGCTGACCCCCGTGGCGGGGCTGCTCGTCGCCTCCCTCCGGCCCGAGGAGGACAACACCTCCAGCGGCTGGTGGACCGCCTTCGCCGACCCCGGCCGGCTCTCCCTCGACGGCTACACGGCCCTGCTGCGGGACTCGGGCATCGTGGACGCCTTCTGGAACACGGTACTGATCTCCGTGCCCGCGACCGTCACGGTGATCGTGGTGGCCGCCCTCGCCGGATACGCCTTCGCCTGGCTGGAGTTCCCCGGCCGCGACTGGGTCTTCCTGGTGGTCGTGGCCATGCTGGTCGTCCCCGTCCAGGTAGGACTGCTGCCGGTGGCCAAGATGTTCGGAGCGCTCGGACTCTTCGGGACCATCCCGGGCGTGATCCTCTTCCACGTCGCCTACGGACTCCCGTTCGCGGTCTTCCTGCTGCGCAACTACTTCGCGGAGATCCCCCGGGAGATGCTGGAGGCCGCCCGCATGGACGGCGGCGGCGAGTGGCGGATCTTCACCCGGCTCGTGCTGCCCCTGGGCCGGCCGGCGATCGCCTCCCTGGGCATCTTCCAGTTCCTGTGGGTGTGGAACGACATGCTGGTGGCGCTGATCTTCGCCGACAGCGGCTCCCAGCCGCTGACGGTCGCCCTGCAGTCGCAGATGCGGCAGTTCGGCAGCAACATCGGCGTCCTGGCACCCGGCGCGTTCCTGTCACTGATCGTCCCGGTGGCCATCTTCTTCGCCTTCCAGCGGCACTTCGTCCAGGGCGTCATGGCCGGCTCGGTGAAGTGACGGACGGCCGTACGGGCCGGTACCCCCTCCCCGCCGGCCCGTACGCCCGACCCGTACACCGGACCCGGTCGGCCCGTACGCCGGGCCCGCCGCCACCGTGCTCCGGCGCCCGTGCGGACGTGAGGCCCCGCCCGGCCCCGCCCACCGACACGGCGCTGCCACGCCGATGAGCGCTCGGGGGTTCATCGGCGTGGCGGCGCCGCCACGGGAAACGGGCCCCGCCCGGCTCAGCCCTCGTTCCCCCGGTCCTCCGCCGTGAGGCGGCCCGCGGCGAGGCCGTCGCTCAGGGTGCGGGTCAGCTCCGTGCCCAGGGCGCGGGCCTCGCGCAGCAGGCCGTCGAAGGAGGCGAGGCGGCGGAAGACCTCGCCGTAGCGCCGCTGTTCCGCCAGCGGCAGGCGCGGGATCTGCAGGCGGCGCACGTCGATCCGCGAGGTGGCGGAGGCGTGGGTGCCCGCCTGCCGGGCGTTGGCCGGGGCGCGCAGGCAGCCCGCGAGGAACCACGGGTCGAGGACCGACGGATCAACCCGGAGGGCGTGGATCTGGGGGCCGAGGACCGTGGGCCCGCCGTCGTCCACCCAGGCGTCGAAGACCCGTGAGGAGCCGATGACGACGACATCGTCCGGCTCGGTCACCGTCAGCGTGCCCGTCTCGCGCCCCTTGGCCGCGTCGGCGTGCGAGACCCGGCCGTTGGGCGCGCTGCCCAGCAGGAGATGCTGCACGGTCAGATACGGAACCGAGCCGTCGACGGCCGCGGAAGCGGCGTCCCGGACCACCCCGTCCGCCGGTGACTGACCGGTGTGGACGGTCAGCGCCCCGGCGCGGGCGAGTTCGCCGACCGTGGTCGGCCCCTGGCTGCCCGGCGCGTCAGCGGCGTCCGGGGCGAGCGTGAGCGGGGACAGTTCGGCCGCCGTGGCGCGCAGCCGGTCCAGGAGGCCGCCGAAATCCGACCAGGACTCGCCGAGCCCCGGGCCCGCCACCGGGGCCGCGACCGGTACGTGCCGGGCCGGGGTCAGGTCGACCTGCTCGTCGAGGAGGTCGATGACGGGAACGGCCTTGGTGCCCGGCGGGACATCGGCGTCGGCGGCCCCGCGGTCCGGGTCCGGGGCGCGGTGGGCGCGTACGGCGGTGAGCACCGTGTCGCGCAGCACCGTCCAGTCGAGGGCGGCCTTGCCCGCGGCGCCCGCCGCCGTCGCCGTGCCCGTCCCGTCCGCGCCGGGACCGGCGGGCGGCGCGGCACCCGCCGCCCGGCCGGGACGGCTCTGTGCGGCGTCGACGAAGAGCAGGTCGCTGCCGGCCTCCGCGGGGGACACCGGAGAGCGGAGCACCCACAGATGCAGCGCCACGCCGTGCGGCGGCGCGGCACCGGGCGGCAGGGCGATCACGGCCCGCAGCGCCCCGGCGCGCAGCAGCGCCGCGCGGATGCGGCGGCCCGCCCGGCGCGAGGCGACGGCGGGCGGCAGCAGCAGCACCGCCGTGCCGCCCGGCCGCAGGCAGGCCAACGCGTGTTGCACCCAGGCGAGTTCGGGCTCGGTCCGCGGCGGGTGACCGTAGACCCAGCGGGGATCGGTGGCGAGTTCGGCGTGCCCCCAGTCGCGTTCGTTGAACGGCGGGTTGCACAGCACCACGTCCGCCTCACCGCGGAACGCGGGGCCGTCCTCCCGCAGTGAGTCCGCCGGCCGGAGATCGGTGGTGCGCGCGGGGCGCGGGGCGGCGGACGCCCGCTTCCTGCCGCGCCGGGCCCCGGGGCGGCCCGCCCGCGGTTCGCGCGGATCGGTGAGAGCCAGCCGGGCGGCGGCCAGATCGACGAGGACGGGGTCGCTGTCCTGTCCGGAGAGGCGGAGTTCACCGTGCGCGCCCCACCGGTGGACGGCGGCGGTCAGCAGTCCGCCGACGCCGCACGCGGGATCCAGCACGGTCCAGGGGCCGCCGTCGGCCCGCGCGCTCCCCGGCCCGCCGCCGACCAGCTCGGCGAGCTCCGTCATCAGCGCGGCCAGAGGTTCGGGGGTGGTGGTGATCTGCCGTACGTGGGTGCCGAGCCAGCGGCCGAGCAGGAACCCGAACGTCTCCGCCAGGCCGTCCTCGCCCGCCACCCGCACCGCCTGTTCCACGGCCTGCTCCTGCGCCTCGGACAGCTCGGCGTCCACGGGCGGGCGGACGGAGCCGGAGGGAGCGGGCGGCGTTCCGGGGGCGTCTTCGGGGGTGGGACGGGGGGAGGGGCCGGCGGCCGGCTCGGCGCGGCCCGCCCGGGTGCCGACGGCGGCGATCGCCAGGCCCATCAGCTCCCGGTCGCCCAGCGCCTCGAAGCGCGGCCAGAGGCGTTCGCGGCCGCCCTCGTCCGCACCGAGCTTGCCCTGGGCGCGCAGCCACTCCTCGACCTGGGAGAGCGAGAACTGGGGGCTGGCGTCGGTGCCGCCCACCGGGCGGGGGAAACTGCTGTGCCGGCGGCGCCAGTTGCTCACCGCGGCGCGGCCGACACCCGCGATCCTCGCGATCTCCGCCAGGGTCACCGAGACATGGGGTTCCGGGGTGTCGGGCATGGCCTCTCCGGCGGGATGGGGATCGGCGGGCCCCGGGCGTGGCGGCCGGGGTGGGGGCGGCGGGTTGCCAGCCGCCGTCACCGTATACCGAAAGCGTAACGCTGTGCTAGCGGGATCCTTGACTCAGTTCACGTTTGCCCCGCTTTATTCTTGGCCAATGGTCTCTGCCCGTGACGGACGGGGCCAAAGGTGGGAGACGCACACGCCGGGGACCGGGTTGCTCCGGTCCTGCGGAGGGGGATACGGGAGGGCCGCACGATCCGCTCACCGGCTCACCGGCTCGCGGCCGCCGCCCCGCTCGCCGCCACCCGGGGTGCGGGTCCCGGCCTCCCGGGGCCCCGGCGTGCGAAGAGGGGCCCGGCGCGGCCGTATCGGCCGTACCGGGCCCCTCGGGGCTGTGCGTTCGAACCGGGGTTCACCGTCGGGCGGTCACCCGGCTCCGGTGCTCAGCTCGCGCGTCACCGTGGTCAGTTGACCGGCGGGTAGGCGTTCTCGATGAGCTCCTCGAACTGGGCCTGGAACCAGTGACCGGAGACCGGCGCGTCCGGGAGGGCGCCGGACATGTTGTTCTGGTTGCGCGCGTTCCCCTCGTAGGTGGGGTCGCACATCCGGTCGAAGCCCTTGCCCTCGTCGTTGTCGACCTCCTCGCTGGCGCCGTCCGACTCGCCCGGGGGCTTGATCCACGCGTAGGCGTCGATGCCCTGGGCGGGCGAGGCGGTGGGCCGCTCGCCGAGGCCGGCGCCGGCCTGGTTGCACCAGTTGCCGAGGTGGATACGGCGGTCGATGCGGCTGGAGTCGACGTACTCGTCGGCGGTGCCGCTCT
This sequence comes from Streptomyces sp. S07_1.15, assembly GCF_020739505.1. Taxonomy (NCBI): domain Bacteria; kingdom Bacillati; phylum Actinomycetota; class Actinomycetes; order Kitasatosporales; family Streptomycetaceae; genus Streptomyces; species Streptomyces sp. S07_1.15. The sequence goes on along the minus strand of NZ_JAJBZK010000001.1, from coordinate 1,143,089 downwards.
TGTCGCCGGGGCCGCTGGGCCGCTCGGAGCCGCCCCAGCCGTTGCGGGAGGTGTCGATGATGACGCCGACGCCGCTGTTGAAGCCGGCGGAGACGGCTTCCTCGCGGAACGCCTGGGCGAAGGACTGCTCGTCGACGTAGCGGTTCCAGTCGACCCACTTGGAGCCCTCGCGGATCGACTTCCCGCCGACGGAGTCGTCGATCGAGAAGTACGGCTCCTCGGTGGCGCCGTAGTTCGCCGTGTTGGCGGCGAAGCCCGCGACGTCGTCGACGGTGGCGCCCTCGGAGGTGGCCGCCTCGTGCAGCAGCTCGGCGGTGGGACCGAAGTTGTCGTCCCAGCCGATCCAGCCGTGGTGGCCGATGTCGATGTAGTTGTAGACGTTCTCGATGTCGCCGAGGGTGGCCAGGGCGTAGCCGACGCCCTTGACGTAGTTGCCGTTCGCCAGCATCTCGTCACAGTTCTCGGTGGCCGTCTCACGGCTGCCGACGTTGGTGATGAGGTTGGGCAGCGAGTCGATCTCGACGACGTTGATGATCCGGAGGTCGGCGTACTTGGGGTCCGACAGGATCTCCGCGATCGGGTCGATGAACTCGTTCTTGTACTTGTCGATCTCCGTCGGGCCGAGTTCGCCCTGGGAGGCCAGCGCCGCGCAGTCCCGGCCGGGCAGGTTGTACGTGACCATCTGCAGGGCGTCGGCGCCCTGCTCCAGGGCCGCGTCGAGGTGGTCGCGCAGGCCCATGGTGTTCTCACCCGCGGAGCCCGAGTCGATCGCCTTGATGCGGTCCAGCCAGACGGCGGTCGGCTCGTCGGCGATGGCCTGGCCGCCGCTCGCCGCCGCCTGCCGGGACCAGTCCTCGTTCACGTACAGCTGGGCGCCCTCGTAGGGGTTGTCCACGCGCGCCGCGGCCGCCGAGGAGGACGCCTCGTCACCGTTCGCCGTGTTCCCCGCGGCGATCATGAAACCGGAGGCGAGCGCCATGGCGCTCACTGCCGTAACGGCGCGACGGAAGCGCGTTTTTCGCATTCCGCCTGGGGAATCGGTTGTCATCTGAGCTCCTATTCGGTGTCATCCCGCGGCGCATTGGCCGACGCGAGACGGTGGGGGAATGGGAAGCGCCCGACAGCTCAATGGGAGCGCTCCCACACGAAGGACGCTACCAGTGGCGGAAGAAGCTGAGAAGACCTCCGACACATGGAATTTCAATGAACGCCGCACGGGCGAAACATCACCCCGCCACCATGGCGTGAGTGGGGTACGAACCGGCTGGCGCGCTCTTTGCCGGCGGACTTCCCGGCACTCCGTACAGCGCTGTGCGGTGGGGCCCGGAGCCCGGCAGCGGACGACCGCCGGCCGGTGGGCACCGAGGGAGCCCCGGGCGGGCCGGACGGCATGGCGTCCGGCCCGCCCGGGGAACTCGGGAGCCCGCTGTGACCAGGGAATATCCGGGACATCCGCAGGTGCGGCGGGTGGTGTGGTGCGGCCGGGCGGTCACTCCCCGGCCCGGCCCGGGCACCCGGGCCTCTCCTTTCCGGTGACGGAATTCGCCAAGCTTCCGCAATCCGCTTTCCGGTGACGTCACCGGGTGACGTCACCGAAAAGCGGTGGGCTCCGAAGGGATCTTTATACGGGGTAATCCGGGCTGTGCGGATCCGTGCAATGGCACGGAATTCACACGGCGAGCGCATTCCTTCCGTCGCTCTCCCGCTCCCTCTCCTCCGCCGGGCGGAAAAGCGAATCAAGAGCCAGCCTGCCGGGGCCGAGCACGGCGATCAGCAGGAAGGCCCAGCAGAACATCGCGGCGGCCTCGCCGCCGTTCTGCAGCGGGAACAGGGCCTCGCCCTGGTGGCTGACGAAATAGGCGTACGCCATGGAGCCGGAGCAGATGGTGGCCGCCACGCGCGTCCAGGCGCCCAGCATGACCAGGCCGCCGCCGACGAGCTGGATGGCCGCGGCCCACCAGCTCGGCCAGGCCCCGACCTCGGGTACCACGCCGCCGTGCGGACCGCCGAGGACGTTGAAGAGGGTCGCGGCGCCGTGGCAGGCGAAGAGGAAGCCGACGACGATCCGGAACAGGCCCAGCACATGGCCGCTGCTGCGGTTCAGCGCGCCGGTCAGTCCTCTCCCGCCCGACGCGACTGTCACCGGGCTGATTCGGGATTCACTCATCGTGCACCGTCCTCGGAAGCAGTTCTGGAAGAAGAAGTGGCAGCGGCGGGCGCCGCGTTGGCCATGTCGTAGGCGAGCTGCGGCACGAACTGCCCGGCCGCGGCGGCACAGCCGTCCGCCTCACCGGGGAGCTTGACCCACAGATAGGCGTCGATCCGGTCCTGGCCGGTGTCGGCGGTGGTGGGGGTGCCGATCGCCCGGCCGGGCGGGTCGCACCATTCGCCCCGGGCATCCGGGCCGTTGCCGTTGCGGCTGGTGTCGACCACGGCGGTCAGCTCGTTCGAGCCGATGGCGTTGAGAACGGCCTGGCTGTAGGCGACCTCGTCGGCCGTGTGGTTGTAGTTCGACACATTGTTGGAGATGCCGTCGGCGCTGTTCACGATGTCCGAGGCGGCCAGCCGGGAGGCCATCTCCTGCGGGGAGTGCCAGCGGGAGTGGCCGGCGTCGAAGTACACCTTGGCCTCCGCCGAGCCGGCCTTGAGGGCCTTGCCCGCGTAGGCCATCGACTCCTGGGTGGCCCGCTGCTGCGAGGCGTCCTGGCAGTTGGACATCAGCGCCAGCACATCGGGTTCGATGATGATCGCGGCGGGACGCCCGTTCAGGCCGGCCGCGATCTCGTCGACCCACTGCCGGTATACGGAATGGTTGGCGGCTCCGCCGCTGCTCGCCCCACCGCAGTCGCGGTTGGGCATGTTGTAGACGACCATGATCGGGATCTGCCCGGCGCTCTGGGCGTCGCCGACGAAGGCGTCGACCTCGGCACGGACCTCGCCGGTGTTGGTCGTGGTGAACCAGCGGCCTTGCGCCACGGAGGCGATCCGGTCCCGGATCACCGCCGCCCGTGAGTCGCCGGGGTTCGCGGCGACCCACTTGGCGGACTGGGTCTCGGGGTCCACGTAGTACGTGCTGTCGGCCGCCGGCCCGGCCTCGGAAGCTCCGGCGGGGGCGGGTATCAGGAAGGCGGCGACGGCCAGGGTGGCCGCACCGGCCGCCGCACAGGAGGATTTCTTCATGGGTGAAGCTCCATGGGGGGTGGGTGGAGAGCGGTCCCGGCCCGGGGCCCGGAGAGGTGGAAGCGCTTCCAGGAGGGAGATCTGGAGCGCTTCCGGGCACGTCAGGGGCGGGACGTGGGCTGCGGGAGCTGGCGTCGGTGGAGTCCTCCCGGGGGGTGCGGGGGCCGGAGCGTGAGGGGCCGGGGGGTCCGGCGCCTGTCCGGCGGACGGGGGTGGCGGCGCCGGGCGCCGGACACGGGCCGGGGGCGGGGCCGGTCCGCGGAGGGGGCGGGGGTCGGGGCGGGGGTGTGCGTCGGCCGCGGCCGGGAGGCCGGCGGCCGCGGGGTGGACGGCGCGGGCGGCGCGGCATCCGCCGGGACGGTGACCGGCGTCCGGCCGCGGAGGGCCGGGGTGCGCGCCGCCCGGCCGCCCGATCCGGCACGGACCGGGCGGGGGTCGGCCGTGCCGGAGCTCGGGGTGGACGGTTCCCGCCGCACGGGGATTCCCCGGTGCGGCCGGGAGGGAGGAGGCGGCGGTTCCCCACCGCGGCAGCGTCCCGCACCGGCCGGCCCGCCGGCGGGCCGGCCGGCGCGGCAGCCGTCAGCGCGACGGGGGACGAGGGCCGCCGTCGCGGCGGTCCGTCCCCCGTCCGCTGTCGGATGGGGTTCATCTGCAAGCCTCCGTGCTCGCGGTGGGGCGGTACGGGTGGGGTGCTGCTTGCGGGTGGTGCGGCGGGGTGGTGCTTGCGGGGTGCGGCGGGCGGTGCGGGCGGTGCGGGTGGGGGCGGAGCTCGCGGTGCGGGGAGGTGCGGTGGCACGGCGGCCGGTGTGCGGTCGGCCGGACGGAGGCCGGGTCAGGGCAGTCGCTTCCGTCCGGCCCGGGCCGCCGTGCCGGGACGATCACTGGGCTCGCGCCGACGACGGGGTGCGCGGTGGCCGGCCGGTGATCGGCTCCGTCGGTCAGGACCTGGGAGCGCTCTTAGAGTGAGCGCGGCCGGTAGCCCTGTCAATAGGAGCGGTCCGAACCACTTGCCAACCCGCAGGTCAGAGAGGCGAGTTGGGGAGACTTCGGCTCTCGTGGCGATTCATCCGCCGTCGTGTCAACAAAAGCGCTGGTGAATGGCGTGGTGCCGAACACAGCCGCTTACTTTGTCCAACTGGACTGACGAGTAAGGGTTTTCAGAGCCCGGCGTGACCGCTACAGTCCCGGCACTGGAAGCGGTTTCAGTGCACCGTGCCGAGAGCTGACCACCCCCCACCCGCGTAAGGCTCCCGGGAAGCCGTAGACGACGGCACGGTACGAGGAACCGCGGACCCGAGCCGCACACCCCCCACCCGTCCGGCCCGCCCGCGCCGTCCCGACCCCACGGCGCCCGGGCCGTTCCGCCCCCACGATCACCGGCCCCGTGAGTGGCCGCACCGCACCGCACAGCCCACTCACGGGGCCGGATCCACCGTGTGACGCGCACACCCCGACCGGGCGCGCCCGTCCACGCCGGACAGCACCACCCCTCCATGCCCCACACATATGGCCCCACACCATGTGACAGAGAGGAACCAGCAGGCAATGAGATCACACCTACGGCGCAGGCTACGGCCCGGCCCGGTCACGGGAGGACTCGCCCTCGCCGCTCTCGTCGCGGGGGTGGTGCCGGGGACGACCTTCGCCTCCGAGACCGCCGGATCCGCCGAGGCCCAGGCCATCGGCGTCGCTCTCACCTCCTCGGAGACGGGCGCGGACAACTACGCGCTGGCCCCCGAGGGCGTGCCGCTGAAGGCGAAGACCACCGGGGACGTCGCCAAGGTCGAGTTCTACGCGGACAGCAAACTGCTGGCCACCGACTCCAAGGCCCCGTTCGAGGGCGAGTGGAAGAACGCCCCCGAGGGCCAGTACTCCATCACCGCCAAGGCGTACGACAAGGACGGCAAGCCGGCCGGCTCGCACCCGTCCCTGGTCAACGTCCTGGAGAAGCCGGCCGTGATCGCCTCTCCCGTCGCGCGGCAGGTGAAGCAGGGCGGGGAGACGACCGTCGGCATCAAGCTGTCCGCCAAGCCGTCCTCGGACGTGCGGGTGACCCTGGAGCGCGCCTCCGGCACCAAGGACATCAGCGCGGCCAAGTCGGAGCTGACGTTCACCCCCGAGAACTGGGACCGCGTCCAGCAGGTGCCCGTCAACTCCGCGGACACCACCGGTGACCTGGCCAAGGCCGTCTTCAAGGCGACCGCCGCGGGCCACGACGCCGGCTCCGTACCGGTCCAGGAGATCTCACCGCAGGCCTCGGAGTACCAGCAGGACTTCCTCGACCTGTACAACAAGATCAACGACCCGTCGAGCGGCTACTACCGCACCTTCAACGGGCTGAAGGTGCCGTACCACGCCATCGAGACGCTGATCGTCGAGGCCCCGGACCACGGCCACGAGACCACGTCCGAGGCGTTCAGCTACTACCTGTGGCTGGAGTCCGAGTACGGCCGGATCACCGAGGACTGGGGACCGTTCAACGACGCCTGGGCGTCGCTGGAGGAGTTCGCCATCCCGGGCACCGAGGACCAGCCGACCAACGGCGCCTACGACGCGAGCTCCCCGGCCACCTACGCGCCGGAGCACCCGAGCCCGACCGAGTACCCGGCGCAGCTCGACTCCGATGTGCCGGTCGGCCAGGACCCCATCGCCGGCGAGCTCAAGTCGGCCTACGGGACCGACGAGATCTACGGCATGCACTGGCTGCTGGACGTGGACAACACGTACGGCTTCGGCTTCTGCGGCGACGGCGACACGGCGCCCGCGTTCATCAACACCTTCCAGCGCGGCTCGCAGGAGTCCGTCTGGGAGACGGTGACGCAGCCGTCCTGCGACACCTTCGCGCACGGCGGTGAGAACGGGTTCCTCGACCTGTTCACCGATGACGCGGAGTACGCCAAGCAGTGGAAGTACACCAACGCCCCGGACGCCGACGCGCGTGCGGTGCAGGTGGCCTACCAGGCCAAGAAGTACGCCGAGGAGCAGGGCAAGGCCGGCGAGGTCTCCGAGGTGGTCGACAAGGCCGTCAAGATGGGCGACTACCTGCGCTACGCCATGTTCGACAAGTACTTCAAGAAGATCGGCAACTGCACCAGCCCGTCCTGCCCCGCGGGCAGCGGCAAGGACAGCGCGCACTACCTGATGTCCTGGTACTACGCCTGGGGCGGTGCCAACCAGGACGCCCAGTACCCGTGGGCCTGGCGCATCGGTGACGGCGCGGCCCACCAGGGCTACCAGAACCCGATGGCCGCCTACGCCCTGGCCGAGGACCCGGACATGAGGCCGAAGTCCTCCTCGGGCCAGGCCGACTGGGCCAAGAGCCTGGACCGGCAGCTGGAGTTCCTGCAGTGGCTGCAGTCCTCCGAGGGCGGCATCGCGGGTGGTGCCACCAACAGCTGGGACGGTCAGTACGCCAGCCCGCCGTCGAACGCCTCCACCTTCTACGGCATGTACTACGACTGGCAGCCCGTCTGGCACGACCCGCCGTCCAACCGGTGGTTCGGCTTCCAGGTCTGGGGCCTGCAGCGCACGGCCGAGCTGTACGCCGAGACCGGTGACGAGCGCGCCGGGAAGATCATGGACAAGTGGGTCGACTGGGCCCTGGAGAACTCCACGATCGACGGCACGGGCGACTACCAGATCCCGTCCGACCTGGAGTGGAGCGGCCAGCCCGACACCTGGAACGCCTCCAACCCGGGCAGCAACAGCGGTCTGCACGTCGAGGTCCTGAACCACACCAACGACGTCGGTGTCGCCGCCTCGTTCGCCAAGACCCTGCTGTACTACGCGGCCGGCTCGGGCGACGCGGAGGCCAGGGAAGCCGGCGAGGGCCTGCTCGACGGCATGCTCGCGCACAAGGACGACCTGGGCATCGCGATCCCCGAGGTCCGCAAGGACTACAACCGGTTCGAGGTCACCTCCGGCGAGGACAAGCTCTACATCCCCAACGGCTGGACGGGCACCATGCCCAACGGTGACGAGATCAACTCGGACTCCACCTTCCTGTCGATCCGCTCCTTCTACGAGAGCGACCCCGACTTCCCGAAGGTGCAGCAGTACCTGAACGGCGGCTCCGCGCCGGAGTTCACGTACCACCGCTACTGGGCCCAGACGGAGATCGCCACGGCGTTCGCCGCGCACGACGCCCTGTTCGGATGATCCGGACGCGGGGGCCGGGCCCCGGCCCGGCCCGCCGCGGCCACCCGGCCGGCCCCCCCCGGGGCCCGGCCGCCACACACCACACGGGCGCGTCGACGCCGGCGGCAATGCGTTCCTCCCGCGCGCCGCGGCGTCCAGCGGATCCGCGCGCGCCCGCCCCGCGGTGGATGAATCACCGCCCGTCGCGGGGGGGGCCTGGGGAGGCCCCCCCCGCGACGCTGATCTCTCCGCCGCCACCTCACCTTTCACCGAGGAGGGTCGGGACCCATGTCCTTGCCTACGACTTCACGCTCGTCCTCGTCACCCGGCCTGCCGGCCTCCGCACCCCCGCCCGCCGGTTCCGCACCGCCGCGGAGCCCGCTTCCCGCCCGCCGCCGGCAGATCCTGGCCGCGTCGGCGACCGTCCTGGCGCTCACCGCCGCCGGTGCCACGGGCAGCGCCTCCGCCGCGGGCCCGTCCGCCGGTGACCGGCCCGCGGCCGCCTGCGACGCCTCCGGCTTCTGCGAGGACTTCGAGTCGCAGACCGGTACCGCTCCCTCCGGCCGCTGGACCGCCGGGGCCGCCAACTGCACCGGCACCGGCACCGCGACGGTCGACTCCGGCACCGCGCACACCGGGAGCAAGTCGCTCCGGATCGACGGCGGCGCCGGCTACTGCAACCACATGTTCGCCTCGACCCCGCTGGACGAGGTGGCCGGGAGCTCCTCGCTGCACGTCCGCTTCTGGGTCCGGCACACCACCGCGCTGCCCGCCGCCCATGTGACGTTCGCGGCCATGAAGGACGCGAACGACGGCGGCAAGGACCTGCGGATGGGCGGCCAGAACGGCGCCCTGCAGTGGAACCGCGAGTCCGACGACGCGACCCTGCCGGAGCAGAGCCCCGTCGGGGTGTCCAAGAGCATGCCGCTGCCCGTGAACGAATGGACCTGCGTCGAGTTCGGCATCGAGGGCTCCGCTCTGGAGACCAAGGTGAACGGCTCGGTCGTCGAGGGCCTCGTCATCGACGGCACGCCCACCCATGACATCGACCGGCAGTGGCTCAACAAGCCCAACTGGCGCCCCTCCCTCACCGACCTGCGACTCGGCTGGGAGAGCTACGGCAACGGCGACGACACCCTCTGGTACGACGACATCGCGGTCGGCACCGCGCCGATCGGCTGCTGACCCATGGCCCGCGGACGGATCCGCGGACGGCACCGTCCGCCGTGCTCCCGGACCCCGCGTGACGCGCGGGGCCCGGGGGGCCGCGGCGCGCACGGCGGCTTCCCGGGGACGGCCGCCCCGCGCGGCCGGCGGACCGGGGGAGCCCTCCCTTCCCTGGCGGTCCTCCTGTTCCGTGGGTAGTCTGAAAGCGCTTCCAGTGCGCTGCCGGCGAGGCGTCGCCCGGCGGTCACCGGAATCGGACGGCGTCAGTGGGGGTGGGGGAGTGTCCAGCACGAAGCAGCGAACCGGCATGGCCGCCCGCGGTCTGCCGCGGGTTCGCGGCGGCGCCCGGCGGACCGCCCCCGCGCGGCGGAGCCGCGGAATCCCGCACCGCGCGGCCCCCGCGGGCCGCCCCGGGCGCGCCGCCCGGACCGTCGCCGGGGCCGCCGTCCCCGGCGCGGGCCGCCGCGCGCGGCGCGCGACCCTGCCACACGCGGAGAGCCGGTGACTGAATCAGCAGGGGCTCAGCCTCTGGGACGGCCGGGCCCGAGCACGAGCCCCACTCTCGAACAGGTCGCCAGGGCCGCCGGGGTCTCCCGTGCCACGGCCTCCCGGGCGATCAACGGCCTGCCCTACGTCAGCGAGAAGGCCCGGGAGCAGGTGGCCCACGCGGTCGAGGTCCTGGGCTACCGCGCCAACCAGGTCGCCCGGTCCCTGGCGACCAGGAGAACGGGCTCCATCGCCCTGGTGATGTCCGAGCCCGGCAACTTCGTGCTCAGCGACCCCTTCTTCGCCCGGGTACTGCGCGGCATCTACAGCGGCCTCTCCGGCAGCCAGCTCCAGCTGGTGCTGCTGATGACCAACGAGCAGGACGAGGACGGCTTCGCCCGCTACCTCTGCGGCGGCCACGTCGACGGCGCGCTCGTCGTCAGCCTGCACGGCGAGGACCCGCTGCCCAGCCTGCTGGTGGAGGCGGGCCTGCCCGTCGTCCTCGGGGGCCGGCCGCTGGTCCGGGTCGACGCCCCGTACGTCGACGTGGACAACTTCAACGGCGCCTGCCTGGCGGCCCGTCACCTCATCGACACCGGACGGACCAGGGTGGCCACCATCGCCGGACCGGCCGACATGGCGGTCGGCATGGACCGGCTCAGCGGCTGGCGCCGCGGCATGGCCGGCACGGGCTTTCCCACCGACGCGGTCGCGCACGGCGACTTCACGGTCGAGGGCGGCGCGGCCGCCATGCGGCGGCTCCTGGAGTCCCACCCGGACCTCGACGCGGTCTTCGCGGCCTCGGACCTGATGGCCGTGGGCGCCCTGCAGACGCTGCAGGCAGCCGGCCGGCGTATCCCGGAGGACGTCGCCGTCGTCGGCTTCGACAACCTCGACATCGCGGCCACCGCCTCGCCGCCGCTCACCACCGTCCGGCAGCCGATCGAGGAGTTCGGCCGCACCATGACCTGGCGCCTGCTCGCCCAGCTCTCCGGCGAAGCGGGCCTGCCGCCGTCGATCCTGCTGCAGACCGAGCTGGTGCGCCGGGAGTCGGCCTGACCCCCGGGCGGGGCGGCCCCCGGCGTACGGCCGCGTGGCGTACGGGCCGCTCGCACGGGGCGGGGGAGGGGCCGGCAGCGGGGCGCGGCCGGCCGGTCCGGGCGGTTCGGCAGGGCCCGGGCCCGGGGCCGGCGTGCCGGCCGACGCGCCGCGGCGGCGCACCGGCGCCGAACGCCGGGGCCGGACCGGTAACCTCCCACGCGGGTCGGTGAGACGGGCAGGGCGCCGCGCCAACAGGCGCCGGGCGCGGGCGCGTTGACCTCTCGTTCAGCGAACGTTGATCCGCCCGCACCAGCATGACCTGCATGTTGATCGAGTTCATCGGGCCGGCGGAGCACGCTTCCGGCTGGCGGGAGCGCGCGCTGTGCGCGCAGACCGGGCCCGACTTCTTCTTTCCGGTCCCCGGCGGCTCCACCCGGGAGGCCAAGCAGGTCTGCCGGGCGTGTGAGGAACGGGTGGAGTGCCTGGAGTACGCCCTGGAGAACGACGAGCGGTTCGGCGTCTGGGGAGGTCTCTCCGAGAAGGAGCGGCGCCGGCTGCGCAAGTCCCGCAGAAGCGGCGGCAGCGGTACGTCCTGAGAGCCGCGGCCCGCACCGGCGGAGTACCGGGCCGGTGCGGGCCGCGTCACCGATTTTGCACGGGGGCCGGCACCGCGTAGAGTCGGGTCCAACGACGCGGGGTGGAGCAGCTCGGTAGCTCGCTGGGCTCATAACCCAGAGGTCGCAGGTTCAAATCCTGTCCCCGCTACCAGAACGTCGGGCCCGGTGTGCACAGCGCACCGGGCCCGACGCGTTGCCGGCCCCGCCCGGCCCTCGGCCGGGGCCGGAGCCGGGAAGGCCGGTCGGGGCCTCAGGAGGCCTTGCGGGCGGCGCGGCGGGCGAGCAGGGCCTCGCGCCGCTCGTCGAACTTCGTGGCCTGCTCGTCGAGACCGCCCATGTACATCCCCAGCTCCTCCTGGGCCTTGAGCCCTTCGGGGCCGAGCCCGGAGATCTCCAGCACCTTGAGGAAGCGCAGCACCGGCTGGAGCACGTCGTCGTGGTGGATGCGGAGGTTGTAGATGCCGCCGATCGCCATCTGCGCGGCGGCCCGCTCGAACCCGGGCATCCCGTGGCCGGGCATCCGGAAGTTGACGACGACGTCGCGGACGGCCTCCATCGTCTGGTCCGGCGCCAGTTCGAACGCCTTGCCGAGCAGGTTGCGGTAGAAGACCATGTGCAGGTTCTCGTCGGTGGCGATCCGGGAGAGCATGCGGTCGCAGACCGGGTCACCGGAGTGGTGGCCGGTGTTGCGGTGCGAGATCCGGGTGGCCAGCTCCTGGAAGGCGACGTAGGCGACGGAGTGCAGCATGCTGTGCCGGTTGTCGGACTCGAACCCCTCCGACATGTGCGCCATGCGGAACTCCTCCAGCTGCACCGGGTCGACGGCCCGGGAGGTCAGCAGGTAGTCGCGCATCACGATGCCGTGCCGGCCCTCCTCCGCGGTCCAGCGGTGCACCCAGGTGCCCCAGGCGCCGTCGCGGCCGAAGAGGGTGGCGATCTCGTGGTGGTAGCTGGGGAGGTTGTCCTCGGTGAGCAGATTGACGACGAGGGCGATCCGGCCGATGTCGCTGACCTTGGACTGCTCCGGGGCCCAGGCCTCGCCGTCCAGCGGGCCGTCGAAGTTGCGGCCGTCGCTCCACGGCACGTATTCGTGCGGCATCCAGTCCTTGGCGACCTTGAGGTGCCGGTTGAGTTCGTCCTCGACGACCTCCTCCAGCGCGTACAGCAGCTTGGCGTCGCTCCACCCCTCGGAGCCGGCGAGGGGGGCGGGGGTCTGGGTCACAACGAGCTCCTGGAGACGTGCGGATCACCTACGGCTCCGTAGGTTACGAAACCGTAGGTTAAGCATTGGGGGAAGCCGGGGACCAGGGGGGTGCGGCTAATCGGAGGGTAGATCCCGTAATGTCGGGTGGCGGGAGTGGTGTTACGGCCGGTGAACCCGCCGAACCCGCCGAACCCGCCGCCCGCACCCCTCTCAGACCTCCTCCGGGGACGTCTCCGTCAGTTCGCCGTCCAGGCGGAGCCAGCGGGTGATGCCCAGGCTCCGCAGGAACGGCAGGTCGTGGGCGGCCACGATCAGGGCGCCCTCGTACGACTCCAGTGCCGCCGTGAGCTGTTCGACGCCGGACAGGTCGAGGTTGTTGGTCGGCTCGTCCAGCATCAGGAGCTGCGGCGCGGGCTCGGCCAGCATCAGCGCCGCCAGGGTGGCGCGGAAGCGCTCGCCGCCCGAGAGGGTGCCGGCCGGCTGGTCGGCGCGGGCGCCGCGGAAGAGGAAGCGGGCGAGCCGGGCCCGGACCCGGTTGCCGGTGGCCGAGGGGGCGTGCCGGGCCACGTTCTCCGCGACGCTCAGCCCGTCGTCGAGCAGATCCAGCCGCTGGGGCAGGAACCTCGACGGCACCTCGGTCCGCACCTCGCCGCGCACCGGCTCCAGTTCGCCCGCGATGGTCCGCAGCAAGGTGGTCTTGCCCGCGCCGTTCCCGCCGGTCAGCGCGATCCGCTCGGGGCCGCGCACGGTGAACTCCGGTACCCGCGCGCCGTACCGGAGTTCCGCCTCCCGCACGGTGAGCACGGTGCGGCCCGGCGGGACGGCGGTGTGCGGCAGGTCGACGCGGATCTCGGCGTCGTCCCGCACGGCGTCCGCGGCCTCGTCCAGCCGTTCGCGCGCGTCCTCCAGCCGCGCGGTGTGGGTGCCGCGGTGCTTGGCGGCGGAGACCTGCTGCGCGCGCTTGCGGGCATTCATCACGATCTTGGGCTCGCGCTTGTTCTCGTACATCTTCCTGCCGTAGCGGACCCGGCGGGCCAGCTTCTCCCGGGCCTCGGCGAGCTCCCGTTTCTGCCGCCGCACATCGGCCTCCGCGGCGCGCAGGGAGCGCCGGGCGGCCTCCTGTTCGGTCGTCAGCGCCTCCTGGTAGGCGGAGAAGCCGCCGCCGTACCAGTGCACCCCGCCCTCGCGCAGATCGCCGATCCGGTCGACCAGCTCCAGCAGTTCGCGGTCGTGGCTGACGGCGATCAGCACGCCCCGCCAGGAGGACACGGCCGCGTACAGCCGGCGCCGGGCGCGCAGGTCGAGGTTGTTGGTGGGCTCGTCCAGCAGCAGGACGCCGGGCTTCCGCAGCAGCAGGGCCGCCAGCCGCAGCAGCACCGACTCGCCGCCGGAGAGCTCGCCGACGGTGCGGTCGAGACCGATGTGGCCCAGGCCGAGCTGGTCCAGGGTGGCCAGGGCCCGTTCCTCGATGTCCCAGGCGTCGCCGACGGCGGTGAAGTGCTCCTCGCTCGGGTCGCCGGCCTCGATGGCGCGCAGGGCGGCCCGGGGGACGGCGATGCCGAGCGCCACGTCGGCGCGGAGCGCGGTGTCCAGGGTGAGGTTCTGCGGCAGGTAGCCGGTCTCGCCGGTGACCCGCACCGTGCCGCCGGACGGCCGCAGCTCACCGGCGATCAGGCGGAGCAGGGTGGACTTGCCGGAGCCGTTCAGCCCGACGATGCCGGTGCGGCCCGGTCCCACGGCGAGATCGAGGCCGTCCAGGACGGTGGTGCCGTCCGGCCAGGTGAAGGAGAGACCGGAACAGTTGACGGAGAGAGCGGACGGTGCCATACGGGGCCTCCTGGTCGCCGGGGAGCACGGGGTGCGGGGTGCGGGGCAGCGGAGGAGACACCGGGAATGCCGTGGCGGAAGAGGGGCACCAGAGAACAACCAGAGAAGAAGCCCCGGTCGGGACGGACGGCTCGGTGCCGAGGTCGCACAACGGCCCACGCCGGTCCGGCCTTCCGGCCGGGGCGTGGCACACGGTGTCCCATGACCTCAGACGAGCAACGCCTTCTCCGTCCACCGACAACAGGGCCGGTGACCACGGTACGGAGACGGCCGGGCGGCGGCAACGGAATTGCCGCCCGTGCGGCCGGGACCGGCCCGCGAGGGGTCCGCGGGACCCCCGCCGACCGGCCCGGGGCCCCGTCGCCGGCCGTCCGCGGCGCTCGCCACCGCCACCGGCCGCACCGGCCGCCCGATCCGCAGGAGGCCCTTGTGACCCCGGTGACACCCGGTTCCCGTTCCCCCCGCTCCCTCGCCGCCCGGCTCTGCCTGCTCGCCCGGGCTCCGGAGAGCGTCCGCCCCGGGACCGGCGGCCCGGACGGCGCGGACGGCCCGGACCGGCTGCCGCCCCTGGTGCGGGCCGGGGCGCTGACCGAACTCGCCCGGCGGGGGCTGCTCACCGACGACGGCGGAGTCGTCACACCGGACCTCGACGCCCGGACGGACGATCCGGCACTCGACGATCTGCTGGAGCTGATCACCGAGTCCCCGCCGCACGGCTGGCGGGACTGGGTGACCCGGCACGCCGGCACCACCCTGGACGCCGTACAGGCCGGGCTCGCCGAGGAGGGCGCCCTGCGCGTGGTGTCCCGGCGGTGGCTGGGGCTGCTGCCGCCCCGGGAGTACGCCCTGGTGGACGAGGAGGCGGCGCGGGCTCTGCGGGCGGACGCGCGGCGCGTACTGCACGGCCGGGAGCCGGTGGCGCGGGTGGCGCCCGAGGAGGCGGCGCTGGCCGTCCTGGCCGCGGCGGCCGGGCTGCCGGGGGTGGTCTCCGCGGAGGAGCGGACCACCCGCGGGCGGCGGCTCGGCGAACTGGCGCGGCGCGCGGGACAGTGCGGCCCGGCCGGAGGGCCGGCCGCGGTGGCGCCCGTGCGGGCGGTCGCGGAGGTGCGGGCCGGGCTCGCCGCGGCCGTCGCCGCCCCGGAGGAGCCCGCGGCGGCGTCCGCGGCCGGCGGCTGACCGGCCGCGGCGGAACGCGGCCCCGCCGGTGTCCCGTGGCCCGCGCCGGTGGCTCGGGGCCGTTCGCCGCCCGGTGGGGGCGGGCGGGGTGTCAGGCCTCGCGCAGCAGGGCGGCCAGGTCGCCGTCGAGATCGAGATGGAGTTCCTCACGGCCGAACGGCACCAGGGCGTACGTCTGCTCCAGGAAGCTCCGCACATCCGCGCTGTCCATGCGGACCAGCGCCGTCCCGGCGGCCGCGTGGAACTCCAGCACCGTCACCAGCGGCCCGAACGGCCGTACGTGCACATCCCCGTCCCCGACCGGCTCCAGCAGCCCGGCGGCCAGCAGATCCCGGGAGAACACCCAGGTCACGTCCGCACCGCCGAGGGAGGCGCGCGGCGGGAAACAGGCACGGACGGCGAGCGGATCGTCGCGCCGGTAGCGCAGCGCCGCGGGAACGTCCATCACCTGCCCGTCGGACGTGATGAGGCCGGCCTGTACGGCTCGGTCGATGACAGGGGACAACTCCTGCCTCCTGAGAGGTGTTCGGAAGACGGCTGACACTCTCTATGACGATCCGGCGGCCCTCTCAGTGTGCGGATCGGCAGCGTGACCTCTGTCACTCCCCCTTTCCGCGGTCTCCGCAAACGCATGACCGAGGCGGCGGAGGGCACTCGAACGACCCGGATGTGCCCCGGGGCGGACGGTCCCCGGGGACGAGGGAAGAGGAGGCCCGGAGCCATGGCGACCGGAGCGACGACGACCCCCGGCACCGCCGGCCGCACCGGGGCCGGCAGCGACGGGGGAGCCGGGACCTCGGCCGGCGCACCGGCCCTGCCCGCGCCGCGCGGCGACCTGTCGGCCGCGGTGACAGCCCTGCTCACCGGCGGCTCCCCGGACCTGCCCGGCGGACCGGCCGTCACCGCCGCCGACCCCTACGGCGACGATCTCCAGCTCGCCCTCTACCTCGCCTACGAACTGCACTACCGGGGCTTCGCCGGGGTCGGCGGCCACTGGGAGTGGGACCCGGACCTCCTCCGTCTCCGCCGGGCTCTGGAGGAACGCTTCCTGACCGCCCTGCGCGCGGACACCCCCCGCCCGGAGAGCGCCGCTGCGGCTCTGGACGCCCTGCTCGTCGAGCCCGTGGACGGCGACGGCGTCAGCCACCGCCTCCAGGAGTCCGGGGAGCTGTGGCAGCTGCGCGAGTACGCCGCGCAGCGCTCGCTCTACCACCTCAAGGAGGCCGACCCGCACGCCTGGGTCATCCCCCGGCTGACGGGCCGGGCGAAGGCCGCCATGGTCGCCGTCGAGTTCGACGAGTTCGGCGGGGGCCGGGCCGACCGCGTGCACGCCCGGCTCTTCGCCGAGCTGATGACCGACCTGGGCCTCGACCCCGCCTACGGGCGCTATCTGGACGTCACGCCCGCGCCGATGCTCGCGGTGGTCAACCAGATGTCCCTGTTCGGCCTCCACCGGGCGCTGCGCGGGGCGCTGGTGGGGCACTTCGCGGCCGTGGAGATCACCTCCTCGCCCGGTTCGCGCCGGCTGGCCAGGGCGCTCGAACGGGCGGGCGCGGGCCCGGCCGCCGTGCACTTCTACACCGAGCACGTCGAGGCGGACGCGGTGCACGAGCAGATCGTGCGCCGGGACGTCGTGGGCGGGCTGCTGGAGGAGGAGCCGGGCCTGGACGCGGACGTGGCCTTCGGCGCCGCCTCGACGGGGTTCCTGGAGGACCGGCTCGGCGCCCGGCTGCTGGCGGCCTGGGAAGCGGGCCGCACCTCCCTGCGCGAGCCGCTCCCCGCCCCGCCGCCGGTGCCGGCAGCCGCCTGAGCGCCCGCTTCCGGCACCCGCCCGAGCGGAGGCCTGAGCGGAGGGTTTCGCTTCCGGCACCCGCCCGAGCGGAGGCCTGAGCGGAGGGTTTCAGCCGGCGGAGGAGGACCCGCCTTCGCCGGGGGAGCCGGAGCCTCCGCCGGGGGAGTCGCCGTGCTCGTCCGCGGTACCGCGGACCCGTCGGCGGTGACTGGTGTCGCACCAGGGGAAGCGGCGGCTGCGGCGGCAGGTGCACAGCGCCACGGTGAACCGGTCCGAGCGCTCGGTGCTGCCGTCCTCCAGCACCACCTCCACCGGGCCCTCCACCAGCATCGGGCCGCCCCGCACCAGGCTCACCCGGCGGGCCTCGCGCGCGGCGGGGACCTCCGCGGCCGCGCCGGCCCCGGTGCGGGTGCCGGCCGGAGCACCGGTGCGTCCGGCGGCGGCTCCGGGTCCGGGTCCGGCTCCGGCTCCGGTGACGGGTCCACCCGTGGCTCCGGGGCCGGCGGTCGCTCCGTCCGGCTCAGAGGGCGGCTTCACCGCGGATCACCACCAGTTCCTCCTTGTCCTCGCCGGGCGGCAGCAGCCCCCGGCCGCGCAGCCACTCGGCCCGCTCCCGCAGCCGCGGCCCGAAGGGGACGTACCGGCGTTCGGTCACCTGCGCGTCGAGACCGGCCCGCACCAGCGCGTCCAGCGTCGGTGTGACACCGCTGAGCGCCGACTGGACGAGGAGCAGGATGCCGCCGGGACGCAGCCGCCCCGGTGCCTCGGCGCAGATCCGGTCGAGCAGCGCCCGCCCGTCGTGCCCGGCCTCCCAGGCGCGTGCCGGGCCGCGGCGGGGGAGGCGCGGGTGCGGTGACGGCACATACGGGGGGTTGCTGAGGATGACGTCGAACCGTTCCCCTCCGACGGCCGACAGCAGATCGCCCCGGACGGCCCTGATCCGTACGCCCGCCAGGCGGGCGTTGAGGCGGCAGGTGAGCACCGCGCGGACCGACGTGTCGACGGCGGTCACACGGGCTCCGCGCCGGGCCGCCGCCACGGCGAGGGCTCCGGTGCCGGTGCACAGGTCGAGCACCCGGACGCCCGGGGCGAACGTTTCCTCGCGGAGAGCGGCGGTGAGGCAGGACGTGTCATCCTGCGGCGCATAAACCCCTGGGGGCTTCAGAAACAACACGGTCACCGGGTACCCCGGCCGTCACGGCTAAACGTCGCGGGGAGCCAGCGGCCGGTTCGCCGGACCCTGGATGACCTGGCCGTCCACCCCGAACCGGGAGCCGTGGCAGGGGCACTCCCAGGCCCGCTCGCCGGCGTTGAAGGCCACCAGGCAGCCCAGGTGCGTACAGCGCGCGGAGACGGCGTGCACGGCGCCCTCCTCGTCCCGGTAGACGGCGCAGCTGCGGCCGCCGCTGCGGACGACGGCGCCCGCGCCGGGCGGGATGTCGTCCACCGAGTCGGTGTGCGCGGTCCTCAGCCGGTCGCCGACGAAGTGCCGTCCCACGGTCGCCTGGTGCCTGAGGAAGCCGCCGCCCTCCCGGACGGTGCTCATCAGCCGCCGCGGGTCGTACAGCGCGGCCCACTCCGGGGTCTCGCCGCGGATGAGCGCCGACAGCAGCCGGCCCGACATCACCCCGCTGCTCATGCCCCAGCCGCCGAAGCCGGTGGCGACGTAGGTGTGCCGGGCGCCCGGGTGGAGCGGGCCGACGATGGGCACCGTGTCGGTGGGGTCGTTGTCCTGCGCGGCCCAGCGGTGGGAGATCTCCGTGCCGGGGAAGTGCTCGGCCGTCCAGTCCGCCAGCCGCCGGAACCGCTCGCCCGCGTCGGCCGTGCCCGGCAGGAAGCTCTCGCCGGTGACGACGAGCAGCCGCCGCCCGTCCGGTCCGGGCGCCGTCCGTACCGAGCGTTTGTTCTCCTCCTGGGTGATGTACATGCCGGCGGGGTCACGGTCCGCGGGGAGCGTGCCGGCGACCACCAGTTCGCGGTGCGGGGAGAGCTTGGCGAAGCCGAGGGAGCGGTCGAAGACCGGGTAGTGCGTGGCGACCACGACATCGCGCGCCGTCACGGTCGCCCCGCCCTCCGTCGTGACCCGGCAGGGCGTCCCCTCCCGCAGCCCGGTGACCCGGGACCGTTCGAAGATCCGTCCGCCCCGGGCCCGCAAGTCCTCCGCCAGCCCGAGGAGGTACTTGCGCGGGTGGAACTGCGCCTGGCCGTCGACCCGCACGGCACCGGCGACGGGGAAGGGCAGGCCCGTCTCCGTGACGTAGGAGGCGGGGAGCCCGGCCTCGGCGGCCGCCCGCGCCTCCGCCTCGACCTGCGCCGCGGCCGCCGGGTCCCGGACGTAGGTGTACGCGGGCAGCCGTTCCAGATCGCAGTCGATGCCCAGTTCGGCCGCCGTCGCGGCGACGTGCTCCACCGCGTCCGTCTGCGAACGCGCGTACAGCCGGGCGCCGTCGGCGCCGCGCGTCGTGCGCAGCCGGTCGTAGACCAGGGTGTGCAGGGCGGAGACCTTGGCCGTCGTGTAGCCGGTGACACCGGTGGCGATGCGGTCCGCCTCCAGAACGACGACACCGAGTCCCGCGCGGGCCAGCTCCCACGCCGTGCACAGCCCGGCGATGCCCCCGCCGATCACGGCGACGTCGGTCTCCAGGTCCGTGTCCAGGGAGGGGTGGGAGGTCTGCGGGGTGGTGTCGATCCAGTACGACTCGTGCGTGCCGGGGAGATCTGTCATGCGGCAGCGGGTTCCCCGGAGGCCGCGTTCTGCACCTGCCGGGAACCCGTGCGGGCCGGTCGGCGGTCCGCCGGGGCCGCTCGTACGGACGGGTGTGAGTACCTCCGCTGAGTACGCGCACTCATGTGTGGTGTCAGTGGCAGGGGACAGGATGTGAGGCATGGAGAAGATCGCGAACACCCGGGTCCAGCAGTTCCAGCCGCACTACCGCCCGCAGGGCGGCGAGGCTCTTCCGTACGGCGGCGGGCAGGCCGTCGCGGGCGCCATGAAGGCGGCCCTGGCGCTCGGCGGCGCCGCCGCGGTGCTCTGGGTGATCTTCATGGTCTACACCCTCACCCTGTGGACGCTGGGCGGCTGACCGGCGCGTTCCCCGCCGCCCCGCGGCGCCCGGCACCCCCGCGGTGGCAGGATGCGGCCCGAACCACCCGCTGAGCGGAACCCCGGTCCCGCACCGGGCGGCGAGCCGGAGGACGGACCCCATGCGATCACGACGGACGGCCGGGAACTGGCCCGCCACGGAAGCCGAGGCGGTGGCCGAGCAGAACCGGCTGCGCGAACGGGCCGACACGGCCGGCCCCGGCCCGGCACCGGGCGAGGTTCCGGCGATCGCGGGCGTGGACGTCGCCTATGACGAGGCGACCGGACGGCTCGCCGCGGCCGCCGTCGTCCTGGACGCGGAGACGCTGGAGCCGCTCGACGAGGCGACCGCCACCGGCCACGCCGCGTTCCCGTACATTCCCGGGCTGCTGGCCTTCCGCGAACTCCCGCCCGTTCTCGACGCCTTGGAACGGCTGTCCGAACCGCCCGCGCTGGTCGTCTGCGACGGCTACGGCCTGGCCCACCCCCGGCGGCTGGGGCTCGCCGCCCACCTCGGCGTGCTGACCGGCATCCCGTCCTTCGGCGTCGCCAAGACCCCGTTCGGCTTCGCCTTCGCACCGCCCGGCCCCGAGCGGGGCGCGAGTTCGCCGCTGCTCGACGGCGAGGAGGAGGTGGGGCGTGCGCTGCGCACCCGGGAGGGCGTCAAGCCGGTCTTCGTCTCGGTGGGCCACGGGATCAGCCTGGACCACGCCGTCGCCCACACCCTCCGGCTCACCCCGCGCTACCGGCTGCCGGAGACCACCCGGCGGGCCGACTCCCTCTGCCGCCGCACCCTCGCCACCGCCCTCGCGGACACCGCCCCGGTCTGAGCGCCGGACCGGCGGGCCCTCCCGTGCCGCACCGCTCCCCGCCGCCGTGGCCCCGCACCCGCCGCGCCGGCCTGCGGACGTACGTCCGGACCGCCGGGCCGTCCCGCCCGGACCGCTGTCCGGGCCGCCGCAACGGCGCCGTCCCGGCCTCCGCCCGCCGCGGTGCGGGGGGTGCCGCCCGCACCCGGTGGCGTGCGTAGGGTGAGGCCATGTTCGTACTCGAATTGACCTACTGCGCGCCCGCCGACCGGATCGAGGCCCTCCGCGAGGCCCATATGGCCTGGGTGGACGAGCAGTTCGAGGCGGGGGAGTTCATCGCCTCCGGCCCCAAGAAACCGCGTGACGGCGGGGTGATCCTCGCCGTGGGTGCCGACCGCGACCGGGTGGAGGCCATCGCGGCGAGCGACCCCTTCGCCCAGGAGGAGGTCTGCGAGTACCGGATCACCGAGTTCACCGCGAGCCGCACGGCGCCTCCGCTGCGGGAGTACCGCCAGCCGGTGCGGAGCTGAGCACCCGCGACACGCGGCGAAGCACTGCCGGGAGACGGCACCGAGCACTGCCGGGACGCGGCGGCCACCCGGCCGCCGCGTCCCACGTTTTTCCCGGCCCGGAGGGCTTGTGCGAACTGGAACACGTTCTTAGCATCAGTGGTGTTACATCGATGGTGTCATGCCGGACCGCCGCGGCAGTCACCGCACCACCACGGCGGCACACCAGGGCGGCATCACCAACGTTTGGGGTCGGGGTCTCGATGGCAGTCACCGGGAACGGTCCGCTGACGGGCGTGCGCGTGGTGGAGCTGGCGGGCATCGGCCCGGGCCCCTTCGCCGCCATGCTCCTCGCCGATCTCGGCGCCGACGTCGTCCGCGTCGACCGCCCCGGCGGTGCCGGGCTCGGCATCGACCCGGCGTACGACCTCACCAACCGGAACAAGCGCTCCGTCCTGCTCGACCTCAAGACCGGGGCCGGGCGGGCGGCCGTGCTCGGCCTCGCCGCCCGGGCCGACATCCTGCTGGAGGGCAACCGGCCCGGTGTCACCGAGCGCCTCGGCGTCGGCCCGGAGGACTGCCTGGCCCGCAACCCCCGCCTGGTGTACGGCCGGATGACGGGCTGGGGCCAGGACGGCCCGCTCGCCCCGCACGCCGGGCACGACATCGGCTACGTCGCCGTCACCGGGGCCCTCGGCATGATCGGTGCGGCCGGCGGCCCGCCCGCCGTGCCCGCCAACCTCCTCGGCGACTACGCGGGGGGCTCCCTCTATCTCGTCGTCGGCGTCCTCGCCGCCCTCCAGCACGCGCGGACCACCGGCACCGGACAGGTGGTCGACGCGGCCATCACCGACGGCACCGCCCACCTCACCACGATGATCCACGCCCTGCTGGCCGCCGGCGCCTGGCAGGACCGCCGGGGCGTCAACCTGCTCGACGGCGGCACCCCCTTCTACGGCGTCTACGAGACCGCCGACGGCGGCTGGATGGCCGTCGGCGCCCTGGAGGAACGCTTCTACGAGGAATTCACCCGCCTCCTCGGCCTCGGCGAGGAGGCACCCGGCCGCGGCGACCCGGGCGACTGGGAGACGCTGCGCGCCGCCGTCGCCGACCGCTTCCGGACCCGCACCCGCGAGGAGTGGACGGCCGTCTTCGCGGACTCCGACGCCTGCGTCGCCCCCGTGCTGTCCCTGCGCGAGGCCCCGCGCCACCCGCATCTCGCCGCCCGCTCCACCTTCACGGACCACGGCGGCATCACCCAGCCCGCCCCCGCGCCGCGGTTCTCCGCGACCCCCGGCGCCGTCCGCACACCCCCCGCGCTGCCCGGCGCCCACACCGCCGAGGTGGCCGCCGACTGGGACGTCCCCGGCCTCACCGCCGGCCCGGCTCCCACCACCCCGTCAGGAGGCGCGCGTTGAAGCGCACCGTCTTCACCGCCGAGCACGAGGCCTTCCGCGGGACCGTCCGCGCCTTCCTGGAGAAGGAGGTGGAACCGCACCACGAACGCTGGGAGCGGGAGGGCGTCGTCGACCGCTCCGCCTGGCTCGCCGCCGGCCGGCAGGGGCTGCTCGGGCTCGCCGTCCCCGAGGAGTACGGGGGCGGCGGGGCCGGCGACTTCCGCCACAGCGCCGTCCTCACCGAGGAGTTCGCCCGGGCCGGTGCCTCCGGCCTGGCGATCGGCCTGCACAACGACATCATCGGCCCGTACCTCACCGCCCTCTCCACCGAGGAGCAGAAGCGGCGCTGGCTGCCCGGCTTCTGCAGCGGCGAGATCATCACGGCCATCGCGATGACGGAGCCCGGCGCCGGCTCCGACCTCCAGGGCATCCGCACCACCGCCACCGACGCCGGCGACCACTGGGTGCTCAACGGTTCCAAGACCTTCATCTCCAACGGCATCCTCGCCGACCTCGTGATCGTGGTGGCGCGCACCACCCCCGAGGGCGGCGCCAAGGGCCTCAGCCTGCTCGTCGTCGAACGCGGCATGGAGGGCTTCGAGCGCGGCCGCAATCTCGACAAGATCGGCCAGAAGGCGCAGGACACCGCCGAGCTGTTCTTCCACGACGTCCGCGTCCCCAAGGAGAACCTGCTGGGCGAGGAGAACGGCGCCTTCCTCCATCTGATGACCCATCTCGCCCAGGAGCGGATGAGCATCGCCGTCGCCGCCATCGCGGGCGCCGAGGAACTGCTGGAGATCACCAAGCGGTACGTCAAGGAGCGGGAGGCCTTCGGCCGGCCGCTGGCGAAGCTCCAGCACATCCGCTTCGAGATCGCCGAGATGGCCACCGAGTGCGCCGTCACCCGCGCCTTCCTCGACCGCTGCATCGAGGAGCACACGGCCGGGCAGCTCGACGCCGTGCACGCCTCGATGGCCAAGTGGTGGGCCACCGAACTCCAGAAGCGGGTCACCGACCGCTGCCTCCAGCTCCACGGCGGCTACGGGTACATGACCGAGTACCGGGTCGCGAAGGCGTTCACCGACGGCCGCATCCAGACCATCTACGGCGGCACCACCGAGATCATGAAGGAGATCATCGGCCGGTCGGTCCTCGGCTGACGGCGGTCCGTGCGGCAGCATCCGCACGGCACCACCGGCGGAACGGCACGCACCGCACTCCCCACCCCCGGACGACCGCACCACCCCCGCCGCCCGCCCCGGGTGGCACGGCATCGAGCATCGAACAGTATGGAAAGGCTGCCGACGTTGAGCACCGAAGCGTACGTCTACGAGGCGATCCGCACCCCGCGCGGCCGCGGCAAGGCCAATGGCGCCCTGCACGGCACCAAGCCCATCGACCTGGTCGTGGGCCTGATCCACGAGCTGCGCCACCGGTTCCCCGGACTGGACCCGGCGGCCATCGACGACATCGTGCTCGGTGTCGTCAGCCCCATCGGCGACCAGGGCTCCGACATCGCCAAGATCGCCGCCATCGCCGCCGGGCTCCCGGACACCGTGGCCGGCGTGCAGGAGAACCGCTTCTGCGCCTCCGGTCTGGAGGCCGTCAACCAGGCCGCCGCCCGGGTCCGCTCCGGCTGGGAGGACCTGATCCTGGCCGGCGGCGTCGAGTCGATGTCCCGGGTCCGGATGGGCTCCGACGGCGGAGCCTGGGCCATGGACCCGATGACGGCCTACGAGACCGGCTTCGTCCCGCAGGGCATCGGCGCCGACCTCATCGCCACCGTCGAAGGCTTCACCCGGCACGACGTCGACTCCTACGCCGCCCTCTCCCAGGAGCGGGCCACCGAGGCGTGGAAGGACGGCCGCTTCCAGCGCTCCGTCGTCCCCGTCCGGGACCGCAACGGCCTGACCGTCCTCGACCACGACGAGCACATCCGCTCCGGCACCACCGCCGAGTCCCTGGCCTCCCTCAAGCCGTCCTTCGCGGACATCGGCGAGATGGGCGGCTTCGACGCCGTCGCGCTGCAGAAGTACCACTGGGTCGAGAAGATCGACCACGTCCACCACGCCGGCAACTCCTCCGGCATGGTGGACGGTTCCGCGCTCGTCGCCATCGGCAGCGAGGAGGTCGGACGCCGCCACGGCCTCACCCCGCGCGCCCGGATCGTCTCCGCCGCCGTCTCCGGCGCCGACCCGACGATCATGCTGACCGGCCCGGCGCCCGCCGCCCGCAAGGCGCTCGCCAAGGCCGGGCTGAGCATCGGCGACATCGACCTCGTCGAGATCAACGAGGCCTTCGCGGCCGTCGTCCTGCGCTTCGTCCGGGACATGGACCTGGACATCGAGAAGGTCAACGTCAACGGCGGCGCCATCGCCATGGGCCACCCGCTGGGCGCCACCGGCGCCATGATCCTCGGCACCCTCGTCGACGAACTCGAGCGCCGTGAGCAGCGGTACGGGCTCGCCACCCTCTGCGTCGGCGGCGGCATGGGCATCGCCACCATCGTCGAACGCCTCTGAGCGCCCCCGGAACCGGCCCTTCCCGACCCCCTCCACGGAGACTGCGAACACCATGAGCGAGCCCACCACCATCCGCTGGGAACAGGACGGCACCGGTGTCGTCACCCTGGTCCTGGACGACCCCCGGCAGTCCGCCAACACCATGAACGCCGCCTTCCGCGACTCCCTCACGGCCGTCGCCGACCGCCTGGAGGCCGAGCGCGACTCCGTCCGCGGCGTGATCGTCACCTCGGCCAAGAAGACCTTCTTCGCCGGCGGCGACCTCCGCGACCTCAGCCGGATCACCCCCGACCGGGCCCAGCAGGCGTTCGACTCCGGTATGCGCATCAAGCGCGACCTGCGCCGGATCGAAACCCTCGGCAAGCCGGTCGTCGCGGCCCTGAACGGCGCCGCGCTCGGCGGCGGCCTGGAGATCGCCCTCGCGTGCCATCACCGCGTCGCGCTCGACAACCCCAAGGCCAGGTTCGGGCTGCCCGAGGTGACCCTCGGCCTGCTGCCCGGCGGCGGCGGTGTCGTCCGCACCGTGCGGCTGCTCGGCATCACCGACGCCCTGCTGAAGGTGCTGCTGGAGGGCCGCCAGTACAACCCGGCGCGGGCCCTGGAGGCCGGCCTCGTCCACGAGGTGGCCGCGAGCGAGGAGGACATGCTCGCGCGGGCCCGCGCCTTCATCGACGCCCACCCCGAGTCGCGGCAGCCCTGGGACGTCAAGGGCCACCGCATCCCCGGCGGCACCCCCTCCACGCCGAAGTTCGCCGCCAACCTGCCCGCCTTCCCGGCCAATCTGCGCAAGCAGCTGAACGGCGCGCCCTACCCGGCGCCGCGCAACATCATGGCCGCCGCCGTCGAGGGCGCCCAGGTGGACTTCGAGACCGCCCAGGTCATCGAGGCCCGCTACTTCACCGAGCTGGCCACCGGGCAGACCGCGAAGAACATGATCCAGGCGTTCTTCTTCGACCTCCAGGCCGTCAACTCCGGAGCCGGCCGCCCGGACGGCCCCGAGCCGCGCACCGTCCGCCGGGCCGCCGTGCTCGGCGCCGGGATGATGGGCGCGGGCATCGCCTACTCCTGCGCCCGCGCCGGCATCGAGGTCGTCCTCAAGGACGTCTCGCTGGAGGCGGCCGAGCGCGGCAAGGCGTACTCCGCCGGTCTGCTGGAGAAGGCCGTCGCCCGCGGCCGCACCACCGAGGCCGAGCGGGACGCGCTGCTGGCCCGCATCACCCCGGCCGCCGACCCGCGGGCGCTGGCCGGCTGCGACGCCGTGATCGAGGCGGTCTTCGAGAACCCGGAGCTCAAGCACCAGGTCTTCCAGGAGATCCAGGACATCGTCGAGCCCGACGCGCTGCTCTGCTCCAACACCTCCACCCTCCCCGTCTCGCTGCTCGCCGAGGGCGTGAAGCGGCCGGAGGACTTCATCGGCCTGCACTTCTTCTCGCCCGTCGACAAGATGCCGCTGGTCGAGATCGTCAAGGGGAAGCGGACCGGCGAGGAGGCGCTGGCCCGCGCCTTCGACCTCGTGCGGCAGATTCGCAAGACCCCGATCGTGGTCAACGACTCCCGGGGCTTCTTCACCTCCCGGGTCATCGGCCGGTTCATCAACGAGGGCGTCGCCATGGTCGGCGAGGGCATCGACCCGGCCTCCGTCGAACAGGCCGCGGGCCAGGCCGGCTACCCGGCCCGGGTGCTCTCCCTGATGGACGAACTGACCCTCACCCTGCCCCGGAAGATCCGCGAGGAGACCCGGCGGGCCGCGGAGGAGGCGGGCGGCAGCTGGGAACCCCACCCGGCGGACGCCGTCATCGACCGCATGGTCGACGCGTTCGGCCGCACCGGCCGCAGCGGCGGCGGAGGCTTCTACGACTACGAGGACGGCAGGCGGGCCGGTCTCTGGCCGGGCCTGCGCGAGCACTTCACCCGGCCGGACGCGGAGATCCCGTTCGAGGACATGAAGGAGCGGATGCTCTTCTCGGAGGCGCTCGACTCCGTCCGCTGCCTGGAGGAGGGCGTGCTCACCTCGGTCGCCGACGCCAACATCGGCTCCATCCTGGGCATCGGCTTCCCCGGCTGGACCGGCGGCGTGCTCCAGTACATCAACGGCTACGAGGGCGGCCTGCCCGGCTTCGTGGCCCGCGCGCGGGAACTGCGCGAGACGTACGGCGAGCGCTTCGCGCCCCCCGCGCTGCTGCTGGAGAAGGCGGAGAAGGGCGAGATCTTCACCGACGGCCCGCGCGGCTGAGCCGCGCGGCAGCGGGACCGCGCCCTCCCGGGCAGGGGAGCGGCGCGCGGGCGGGCCTGGTGGACTCCTCCACCGGGCCCGCCCCGTAAGGGCGTTGGCGTTCCCGGGGCGTTCCCCGGTCGCGCCCCGGCCGTCTCCCGGCCGTCCCCCGGCCGTTCAGCGGGTGTCGCCGCGGAGGACGTCGTCCAGGGCGAAGTGCCCGTTCGGCCCCAGCTTCAGCACGGGGACGGCCCGGTCGATCGGGTCGCCGTTGTTGCGGAAGGAGAGGAAGCCGCTGGCCCCCTCCACGCCCTGGTCCCGGCCGCGCAGCTGCCGGAACCTCCGCGCCACCGCCTTTCCGCTGAGCACGCTGCCGTCGAGGGAGGTCATCCGGACCGCGGTGATCGCGGTGAGCACCGCGTCGTGGGCCATCATCGCCTGGGCGTCGTCGCGCCGTTCGTCGGGGAACTGCTTGCTCATCCAGCCGCCCTCCTGGAAGAACGCGGCCGACGGCCGCGACACCGCGGTCCTGTCCTCCTCCCACATGTCCGGGTGGGCCAGCCCGGTGTAGTACACCTCGACGCCCTTCTCTCCCGCTTCCCGCAGCTGGTCGGTGGTGAGATTGGTGGTGTCGTCGCCCGTCATCACGGTGAAGTCCCGCTGCTGGCACTTGCGGTTGGCGAGCTTGTTGATGAACGACATGAGGTGCTTGCCCCGGCCCGCGAAGTAGACGACGTCGGGCTCCTCGCCGCAGAGGTTCTGGACGATCCAGCGCAGCTCGCCCTCCCAGCTGTCCGGCTGCGAGGCGTCGTACACCGCGTTCTCCTCCGGGAGGGTGTGCTCCTTGTCGGGGAACACCTTGCGGAACTCCTCGGCGAGCGTCCTGGCGTAGAGGTTCTTCTTCGCCTCGTCCTCGACGATGACGGCGTCCTCGTACCCCCGCTTCTTGAGGTACGCGGACGCGGCCCTCGCCTCGTCCCGGTTCGTCGGCGCGACCCGGACGAGCCCGGCGATCCCGGTGAGGTTGGTCGCGCTCATGGTGCTGGCCACCATGGCGATGCCCTCCTCGGAGAGCCGGCCCATGGCCTCCCTGTTCTCGGTGGTGCTGGGGCCGAGGCCCGTCACCGCCAGCACCCGTTCCTCGCGCCGCTCGGCCCGGCTCAGCGCGATGAGCCGGTCCACCGTGTACCGCCAGTGCTCGGCGCCGCTGCCGGTGTTGGCCACCAGCAGCCGGATCTTGGGCGAGCCGGACAGGTCACGCCTGTTGGCGCGGATCTGGGCGAGATAGGCGCCCTGGAGCTGCCGCCGGATGGCGTCCCGGGAGTTGCTGTCGTCCTTCTCGACGGTCAGCGAGGTCATGTAGGCGATGGTGACGTAGTTCTTCTCCTTCTCCATCACCGCCCGGTTCTCGTCCCCGATCTTCCGCTGGATGTCCTTCAGATGCCCGGCGAAGGCGAAGTCCGGGTCCGTGACGCCGTCCGTCGCGCCCACGCACTCCTCGTCCGGGCCGCGTCTCTCCACGCCCTCCGCGCACCGGGCCTCCCGCTTCTGCCACCAGCCGTACAGCTGCGGGACCCCGAGCCCCAGGACCAGCGCCGTCACCAGGATGCCGACGGCCCAGTGCACCACCGGGCGGGTCGGCCGCCACATCTCCATGTCCCCCACTCCCCACGTCCTGCCCCGTCCGTGCCCGTGACCGCCCTGCCGCGGGCGGGTGTCATTCGTCGCGCCACTGCCGGTAGCGCACCGCCTCGTCGTAGAGCGGGACGATCCCCGAACTGCGCATCGCGGCGAGATGGTCGTAGTTGCCGGCGATCACGGCATTGAGCCGCCGGCCCGGGTCGCTCAGCGGGTCGCTCCAGATCCACCGGGCCACCACCAGCCGCCGGATCACCGCCTCCGGCGACATGGCCGGTGTGTCGCTCCCGGTGGTGAGCGACTCCAGCAGCCGCAGCGGCGGGACCGCCTTGTCCAGCCGGTTGGGCGCGGAGGTCACCAGGTCGAGGTCGCGGATGAAGTCCTCGCTGCCGCGCTCCGTGAACCGGCGTGCCAGCAGGGCGGCGACCGGTTCCGTCTCGCCCAGCGCCAGCCGGTGGTACATCTCCTCCAGCTCCATGTCCGTGCCGGGCGTGAGCTCGGACGGCCGTTCGCGCCCGGTCCGGAAGTGCGCGGCGAGCCGTGCGTGGCTGTCCCGCCACATCTCCTCGTCGGCCGCCAGTTCCCACAGCAGCAGCCGGCGCAGCCACGGGTGGAGGACGAGCCGGCCGTCCTCGGCCGCGAGCAGCCAGCGCTCCCGGAGCAGGCCCGGCAGCGGCTCGCCGTGGTCGCCGGTCCCCGTCCCGAACACCTGGGCGCAGACGGAGAGATCGCGGGCGGCGGACCAGCGCACGAGCACGGCGCGGCGGTCGCTCCCCGGCTCGTCGGCCAGGTCCTCCAGGAGGTAGCCCAGGGAGGCCTGGGCCAGGGTGGGGGCCCCGGCGTCGGGGCCGGGCACCGGGGGAGCCGGGGGCAGCCCCGGCACCCGGCGCAGGCAGGCGTAGGGGTCCTCCTCCGGAGCGGGGTGCTCCCGGGCCGCGCGGAGCAGGGTGTTCACCGTGTGCCGGACGGCCCAGGGCAGCCCGCCGGTGAGCCGCTGCACCCCGGGGACGATGTCGGGCCGGCGGGGTGCCCCGGCGCTGAGCACCCGGGTGTCGGCGAGCCGCAGCGGCCGCAGCTCCAGCGGGTACCACCAGAAGTCGTCGGAGCTCTCACTGCCCCGCCCCGCCTCCCACTGCGCGAGCGAGGCCAGATCGGAGTCCTGCGGCCGCAGCGCCCACTGGACGCCGGTGGCGGGGCCCCACTCGGGCAGCCAGCGGTGCACGCTGGCGAGGGTGACCAGCGGGTCGCAGCCGCGCCGGGCGGCCTTGTCCTCGTGCCGTGCCTCCAGCAGCAGCTCCAGGAATCTCCGCCCGGTCTCCGTATGGCAGTTGTCGAGCAGCAGCAGGAAGGCGCGGTGGTTGAGCCACCCCTTGGCGTGTTCGCGCAGGTCGGCCAGGAAGGCGCGGAGGAGGACGCGTTCGACGTCCCGGGGGCCGTTCTCCCGGCCGTCGTCGGAGCGGTGCTGCCAGGAGTTGAGTTCGACCAGCGCGTCCGCCGGGTCCGCGCAGGGCGGGATGCGCCCGTCGCCGTACCAGCCGATGCCGCGGTTCAGAGCCCGCCACGGGAGCTGCCCGGTGCGCGGGGTGACGGAGGACAGCACGGCGGCCGCGGCGTCGGAGACACCGGGCGGGGCGTCCAGCGCCTCCGCCAGGACTTCCGCCAGCTGGCCGAGGAAGCTGCCGTAGCGGCCCTCGCGGTTGCGGAGTTCGTCGCGGATCAGCCGGGGCAGCTTGCGCCGCGAGTGGGCGCGGAGCAGGTCCTCCATCGGCGTGCCGGTCGTGAGCAGGCCGACGATGAAGCGCGGGAAGCTCGGCTCCTTGTACTTCGTCAGCTTCCGTTCCAGCTCCCGGGCCAGACCGCCGAGGACGGTCCGGATGTCGAGCCCGGCCGCCGCGTCGAAGTTGAGATACGCGCACGGGGTGTCCGGCGCGAACCTCTCCTTGACGTAGGCGTGCAGATCGGTGGCGCCGATACCGGTCGGCCCCAGCAGGACGGTCACCGGCCGGTCCGCCCCCGGCGGCAGCGCCAGGCAGTCGCGGATGAGTTCCCGCACGGGTTCGCGGCCGCGCAGACCGCCCGGCAGTTCAGGCATGTACGTCCCCCGTGTGTCGGTCCGTGCCGCATGGCTCCGCCCGCGGCTCCACCCGCGTCGTACCGACGGCAGTCTTCCCGGCCGGGCGGCCGCCGACCGCGGAACGGGTGGGTCGTAACGGAAGGGATATGAACCGTGCGAGGTGCGTGACCGGTTCCGTGCAGCTGTGCGAGACGGGGGACGGCGTGCGGGCGAGCCCGGGGGCGTGGCTCACTCCTCCGGGAAGGAGTCCCGCAGTTCCTCCCGCATGGACCGCTGGAACGCCGTGACCAGGGCCTGCACCACCAGCGGCTGCATGTGCGCCGACAGCACGCGCACCGTCTCCACCTGGTCCGGGTCCTCCTCCCGTTCCCGGTACGGCTCCCAGACCTCGTCCCGGAAGAGCCGGCTGAGCTCCCGCGCGGCCTCCCGGGTGTGCTCCAGGACGACGGAGCGGGCCGCGAGGAGCGTCTCCAGGCCGACCGGCACATCGAGCAGCCGGACGCCCAGGTGCAGCAGCGGGGGATCGACCCGGAAGACGTCCGGGTCCTCCGTCCGCACCGCCACGTTCATCGCGGCGAGCCGGTCGATGTCGCTCTCCTCCAGCGGCCGGCCCGCGCGCCGCTCCAACTGCTCGCGGGTGGCCTCCTCCGCCCCGTCGGGCGCCCAGGACGCCACCAGGGCCCGGTGCATGGCCAGATCCTGGGCGCTGAGGTCCTCCGGGAGGCGGCGCAGATAGCGTTCGATGGCGGCCAGCGTCATGCCCTGGTGCCGGAGTTCCTCGATGAGCGCCAGCCGGGACAGATGCTCCTGGCCGTACCGCCCGACCCGGCGCGGGCCGATCTCCGGGGGCGGCAGCAGCCCGCGGGTGCTGTAGAAGCGGATGGTGCGGACGGTCACCCCCGCGCGGGCGGCCAGCTCGTCGACCGTCAGGCCGTGGACGGTCAGCTCCTGGGGCATCGGGCTGCGCCTCGCTCTCTCGTTCCTCTGCGCCGGTCGTGTTCAACAGTATTGCTGTCTCACCGCCCGTGTGAAACCTTTCGGAAGCAGGTGATCCGCCCGGCCGCCCGGGCCGGACGCACGCGGACTAGGATCCGGGCCGTGGACGTGGAAACGGCCGCCGGTGACCTTCTGGGGTCTCTCGCGGCGCGAGCCGACGCGGATGTCGCGCTCGGTGTGCAGCGGTATTTTCCGGAGGGGATCCGCGCGCTCGGTGTGCGCAACGCCTCCGTCGTACAGCTCGCGAACGACTGGTTCCGTGAGAGACGGGACGTTCCCGCGGCCACGCGCATGGCTCTGGCGGAGGAGGTGCTGTCGCGCGCCTCTCACCATGAGGAGGTCCTGCTCGGATTCGCGCTCCTGCACCGGGTCGCGAGGACCGGGCTGGGCGGCGAGCTCCTCCAGCGCTCCGAGTACTGGCTCGAAACGTATGTGTCGAACTGGGCCCAGTGCGACGACCTGTGCCTGAAGCTGCTCTATCCCTTCTTCCTGGGACACCTCGACCGGATCCCGCAGACCCGGCGCTGGGTCGCGTCCCCGTCCCCGTGGGCGCGGCGTGCCGCGAATGTCGCCGTCGTGAAGTTCGTCCGGCGCACGGTGGGGCGGACGACGTTCGAACTGCCGCTGTCCCATGTCTTCGGCAACTGCACCCGGCTGATGCGCGACGACGATGTGTACGTGCAGAAGGGCTGCGGGTGGCTGCTCAAGGTCACCGGCGCGGTCCATCCGGACGAGGTGGCCGCGTTCCTGCGCACATGGCACACGGACATGAACCGCGACACCTTCCGGTACGCGCTCGAAAAGATGGACGAGGAGACCCGGGCCTCCCTGATGGCGCTGAAGTCCTCGCGACGGTGACCGCTCCCGGAGCGGCGGGGACGGTTTCCGGTGCGTCAGGGGACGGTAGCCGTGCCGCTTCGCCCGCCTCATGAGATCTTGGTGGTACGGGTGCCGCCGCCCCTGCGGACTGCCGGGAGCCCCGACGCCGGACACACGGGAGAGCCATGAACCCCCGCACCCCCGGACCCGGCGCGGACCCCGGGCCGGTACGCCGGACGGCGGACCCCGAGCCGCCGCCCGTGGGCGGCGTGCTGTGGAGCATCGCCGGGGACATCCGGGGGGTGATGTCCCTGCCCTCGGCCCTGGTCCTGCAGGTCGCGCACCCCGCCGTCGGCGCGGGCGTCGACGACCACTCCGTCTTCCGCACCGACCCCTGGGGCCGCGGTGAGCGCTCGCTGCGCTCGGTGATGCTCTGGGTGTACGGCGGCGAGCGGGCCGCCGAGGAGGGCCGCAGACTGCGGAGGCTCCACCGCACCATCCGGGGCACCGACGCCCGCGGCCGCCGCTACCACGCCCTGACCCCCGCCCACTACGCCTGGGTCCACGCCACCGGCTTCCCCGTCCAGCGGCACGCGCAGCGCTACCTCGGCCGCCCCTTCACCGAGGCCCAGGAGCGGCAGCTCTACGCGGAGTGGCTCCGGGTCGGACGCATCCTCGGCATCCACGACCGGGACATGCCGCAGACCATCGAGGAGTTCTGGCCGTACTACCGCAAGATGCTCGACGAGCAGCTGGAACGGACCGTCGTGGTCGAGGAGCTGGTGGCCGCGGACCGCCCCGTGCCACCGCCCGGCGGCGGCCCCCTGCCGCTGCGGCCGCTGCTGCGCGCCCTCTGGCCCGTCCTGCTGCCGCCGCTGGCCCGCGTCCGCCGCTTCCTCACCGTCGGGCTGATGCCGCCGGACGCGCGGCAGGCCCTCGGCCTGGAGTGGACGGACCGGCAGGAGCGGGCGCTGCGCCGGTTCGGCCTCGCCGTCCGGACGCTGGTACCGCTGCTCCCCGAGCGGCTGCGCTATCTGCCCCTGGCGCGGGAGGCCCGGCGCGAGGCCCGGCGCGGCGCCCCGGGCCGCGCCGGGCGGCGGGCTCCGGGCGGGGCGCGGCGCGCTCCCTGACCGGCCGGTTCGCCCGGTATCCCTCCGCTCCGGGGCGGCCCCGGGGCGGAGGTCCGGCGTTCCACCGTTCCGTACAGAAGCGGCGACGGGGAGTCATATTGCCACCGGGACGACTGCGACGCGTGATGAGCGGGTATCGGACACCCGCGTTCGCATGGCCGGATCGTCGAGGAAAGGTGCAGAGGTGTCGGAGAACGAGCAGCGGACGGAGGGAAGCGGCGCCCACACCGCGCCCGTCCACGAAGTGGTGGCCCTGCTGCCGGGCAGCCCCCACCTCAGCCGCCCCCCGCGGACCGACCGCGTCGTCTTCGGCGTCAGCGCCGTACTGGCGCTCGCGTTCGTCCTCTGGGGTTCACTGGCGACCGAGACCCTGAAGCGGGTCTCCGGCTCGATGCTCGAAGGGCTGATGCACAACGCGGGATGGGCGTTCGTCCTGGCGGCCTCCGGCTTCGTGGTCTTCGCCCTCTGGCTGGCCGTCAGCCGCTACGGCCGGATCCCCCTGGGCGCCGAGGACGAGAAGCCCGAGTTCCGCACCGTCTCCTGGGTCGCGATGATGTTCAGCGCGGGCATGGGCATCGGTCTGATGTTCTACGGGGTGAACGAACCCCTGGCGCACTTCACCGACCCCCCGCCGGGCACCGACCCCGCCGACGCGGCCGCCGCGATGCGGACCGCGATGTCCACCACCCTCTTCCACTGGACGCTCCACCCCTGGGCGATCTACGCCGTCGTCGGCCTGGCCATCGCCTACAGCACGTTCCGGCGCGGCCGCCGGCAGCTGATCAGCTCCGTCTTCAAGCCGCTCATCGGTTCCCGTTACGCGAACGGCTGGGGCGGCCGGGTCATCGACATCCTCGCCATCTTCGCCACCCTCTTCGGTTCCGCGACCTCCCTGGGACTCGGCGCCCTGCAGATCGGCAGCGGCTTCACCGAGCTCGGCTGGATGGGGCAGGTGGGCACCGGCCTGCTGGTCGCGATCATCGCCGTGCTGAGCGTGGCCTTCATCGCGTCCGCCGTGTCGGGCGTCGCCAAGGGCATCCAGTGGCTGTCGAACATCAACATGGTGCTGGCCGTGGTGCTCGCCCTCTTCGTGTTCGTCGGCGGTCCGACCGTCCTGATCCTCGACCTGCTGCCGACCTCCCTCGGCGGCTACCTCCGCGACCTGCCGCAGCTCGCCGGCCGGACGGAGGCCGCCAGCGGTGAGGACGTCGCCGGCTGGCTGTCCTCCTGGACCGTCTTCTACTGGGCCTGGTGGATCTCCTGGACGCCGTTCGTGGGCATGTTCATCGCGCGCATCAGCCGCGGCCGCACCATCCGCCAGTTCATCGGCGGAGTGATCCTCGTCCCCAGCACCGTCAGCCTGGTCTGGTTCGCGGTCTTCGGCGGCACGGCCATGCGCTTCCAGGAACTCGGGCGGCTCGGGGACGAGAAGACCCCCGAGGGCCAGCTCTTCGGCGTGCTGCGGGAGTTCCCCCTCGCCACCGCGGCCGCCGTGCTCGTCATGGTGCTCGTCGGCATCTTCTTCGTCTCCGGCGCGGACGCCGCCTCCGTCGTGATGGGCACCCTCTCCCAGAGCGGCTCCATCGAACCCCACCGGATGGTCGTCATCTTCTGGGGCGTGGTCACCGGGGCGGTCGCGGCCGTCATGCTGCTCGTGGGCGGCGGGGGAGACGACGCGCTCTCCGGCCTCCAGCAGATCACCATCCTCGCCGCCGCGCCCTTCACCCTCGTCATGATCGGCCTGTGCGCGGCCCTCCTGCGCGATCTGCGCCGGGACCCGCTGATCGTGCGCGGGGAACGGGCCGAGGCGGCCATCGAGACGGCCGTGATCGCCGGCCACGAGCAGTACGCCGGCGACTTCGCGCTCCACATCGGCCCGGGCGACGGCGAGGACGGCGAGGACGGCACGTCCGGCACGGACCGCGGGGACGGTACGGGCGGCGGGGCCGGGACGGCGGGCGGCGGCGCCCCCGGCCCGGCCGGCTCCTCCGCGCCGGACACCGCCCCGCACCGCCCCGGCGGCCCCCCGGAGAAGCCCGCCGACGGGGCCTGAACCGACCGGCCCCGCGGGCGCCCCGGCCGAGGCGCCCGCGGGAGCACCGAGGGCGTCCCGGCGGCCGGGGCGGCCGGGACGGGCTCCGCGGCGGGGCCGAGGGCGCCGGACGGGGACGGAAGGTCCGGCCGGCGCCGTACCGGCCCCTAGAATCGGCACCCTCATGAACGCCACCCTCGTCGCCAAGAACCTCACCGCCGGCCACGGCGAACGCTCCCTCTTCTCCGGGCTCGACCTGGTCGTCGCCCCCGGCGACGTCATCGGCCTCGTCGGCGTCAACGGCGCGGGCAAGTCCACCCTGCTCCGGCTGCTCGCCGGGCTCGACACCGCCGAGGACGGGCAGGTGCGGCTCAGCCCGCCCACCGCCACCGTCGGCCACCTCCCGCAGGAGCCCGAGCGCCGGCCCGGCGAGTCGGTACGGGACTTCCTCGCCCGCCGGACCGGGGTGAGCGCCGCCCAGGCCGCGCTGGACGCCGCCACCGAGGCCCTCGTCGGGGAGCGGCCGGGCGCCGACGACGCCTACGCGACCGCCTTCGACCGCTGGCTCTCCCTCGGCGCGGCCGACCTGGACGAACGCGCCGAGGAGGTCACCGCCTCCCTCGGCCTCGACACCGGCCTCGACCGGCCCATGACCACCCTCTCCGGCGGCCAGGCCGCCCGCGCCGGCCTCGCCTCCCTGCTGCTCAGCCGGTACGACGTCTTCCTCCTCGACGAACCCACCAACGACCTCGACCTGGACGGGCTGCAGCGGCTGGAGACCTTCGTCCGCGGGCTCCGCGCCGGCACCGTCCTCGTCAGCCACGACCGCGAGTTCCTCACCCGCACCGTCACCAAGGTCCTCGAACTCGACCTGGCGCAGCAGCAGGTGAACCTCTTCGGCGGCGGCTACACGGCCTACCTGGAGGAGCGGGAGACCGCCCGCCGCCGGGCGCGCGAGGCGTACGAGGAGTACGCCGGCACCCGCGCCGGCCTGGAGGCCCGGGCCCGCACCCAGCGCGCCTGGATGGAGAAGGGCGTCAAGAACGCGCGGCGCAAGATGAGCGACAACGACAAGATCGGCCGCAACGCCCGCACCGAGACCACCGAGAAACAGGCCGCCAAGGCCCGGCAGACCGAGCGGCTCATCGAGCGTCTGGAGACCGTGGAGGAGCCGCGCAAGGAGTGGGAGCTGCGGATGGAGATCGCCGCCGCGCCCCGCTCCGGCGCCGTCGTCGCGACCCTGCGCGCCGCCGAGGTGCGGCGCGGCGACTTCCGCTTCGGCCCGGTCGACCTGCAGATCGACTGGGCGGACCGGGTGGCCGTCACCGGCGCCAACGGCTCCGGCAAGACCACGCTGCTCGCCGCCCTCCTCGGCCGCCTCCCGCTCGACGCCGGGCAGGCCGCGCTCGGGCCGGGCGTGGTCGTCGGCGAGGTGGACCAGGCACGCGGACGGCTCTTCGGCACGGACGGTGCCGGCGGTGCGGATGGCGCCAGTGGTGCGGATGGCGCCGGCGCGAGCGGCGGGAACGGTGCGGGCGGTGCGGGCGCGGACGGCACCCCGCTGCTGGAAGCCTTCCGGGCGGCCACCCCCGAGCTGGACCCGGCCGAGGCCCGGACGCTGCTCGCCAAGTTCGGACTCGCCGCCGCCCACGTTCTGCGGCCCGCCGCGACCCTCTCGCCGGGGGAGCGCACCCGCGCGGCCCTCGCCCTCCTCCAGGGCAAGGGCGTCAACCTGCTCGTCCTGGACGAGCCGACGAACCACCTCGACCTGCCCGCCATCGAACAGCTCGAAGCGGCCCTCGCCTCGTACAACGGCACGCTGCTGCTCGTCACCCACGACCGCCGGATGCTCGACGCGGTCCACGTCACCCGGCGCATCGAGGTCGCCGGGGGACGGATCACGGAGCGCTGACGGGCGGGGTGCGCGGCGCCGGGGGAGTGAGCACGGCGCCGATGCTCGCGGCCACCACCAGCCCGATGGCCAGGCCGGTGACCAGCGAGAGGGCCTGGTCGAGGACGAGGAAACCGGCCGCGGCCGCCACCGCCGGCTCCACGCTCATCAGCACGGCGAACGTCGCGGCGGGCAGCCTGCGCAGCGACGCCAGCTCCAGGCTGTACGGCAGCACCGAGGACAGCAGGGCCACCGCGGCGCCCAGCCCCAGCGTCACCGGGTCCAGCAGCGTCCGTCCGGCGCTCGCCACCCCCAGCGGCAGGCTCAGCGCGGCGGCCACGACCAGGGCCAGCGCCAGACCGTCGCTGCCGGCGAAGCGGCGTCCGGTGCGGGCGGACAGCAGGATGTACAGCACCCACATCGCGCCCGCGCCCAGGGCGTACGCGACCCCGGCGGGGTTCAGCTCGTCGAAGCCCCCGCGCCCCAGCAGCAGGACGCCGCCGAGCGCCAGGACCGCCCAGAGCCAGCTCACCAGGCGCCGGGACGCCACCACGGACAGCACCAGCGGGCCGAGCACCTCCAGGGTCACGGCCGCGCCCAGCGGAATCCGCTCGATCGCCTGGTAGAACAGCGTGTTCATCCCGCCGAGCGCGAGCCCGAACGCGGCCACCAGGCCCCAGTCGGCCCGGCTGTGACCGCGCAGCCGAGGCCGGCAGAGCACCATCAGCACCACGGCCCCGAACAGCAGCCGCAGCGTCACCACCCCCAGCGCTCCCGCCCGCGGGAACAGCAGGGCCGCCACCGCCGCGCCGAACTGCAGCGACAGGGCACTGCCCAGGACGAGCCCCGACGCCCGCACTCTCCCGCCGGTCCGCCGTCCGGACGGGGCACGGCCGGTGCCGGTGGCCGCGGCGGGCCCGGGGGAGGTGTCGTGAACTGCGAGATCGTCGGGCATGAGCCCCACGCTAAACGGCCGCCGCTGTCTTCCGGAAACCGGATTCCGCACCTGGGGGCGCGGGCGGGGCACGGCGGCGGGGACGCCGTGCCCCGGCCCCTACGAGCGGCCGCCGTCCTTCGGGTTGAGCAGCCCCGCGCGGCGCAGCGCGTCGGCCATCGCGCCGTTCGCCGGGGCCGCGTCACGGCCGCCGCTCCGGCCCGCGCCGCCGCTCCGGCCGCCCCGGCCGCCCTGGCCCGGCCGGCCCTGCCGGGGCTGGGGCGCACGGCCCGGACGCCGCTCGCCGCCGTCTCCGGCGGGGGCCGCGCCGGGCGCCGGGACCTCGTCCTCCAGCCGCAGCGTCAGCGAGATCCGCTTCCGCGGGATGTCCACGTCCAGCACCTTCACCCGGACGATGTCGCCCGGCTTCACCACGTCCCGCGGGTCCTTGACGAAGGTCTTCGACATCGCGGAGACGTGGACCAGGCCGTCCTGGTGCACCCCGACGTCCACGAACGCGCCGAACGCGGCGACGTTGGTGACGACGCCCTCCAGCAGCATCCCCGGCCGCAGGTCGCCGATCTTCTCGACGCCCTCCTTGAACGCGGCGGTGCGGAACGCCGGCCGCGGGTCGCGGCCCGGCTTCTCCAGCTCCCTGAGGATGTCCGTGACGGTCGGCAGCCCGAAGGAGTCGTCGACGAACTCCTCCGGCCGCAGCCGGCGCAGCACGGCCGTGTTGCCGATCAGTCCGCGCACGTCGCTGTCCGCCGACCGCACGATCCGGCGCACCACCGGATACGCCTCCGGGTGCACGCTGGACGCGTCCAGCGGATCGTCCCCGCCCTGGATCCGCAGGAAGCCCGCGCACTGCTCGTACGCCTTCGGCCCCAGCCGGGCCACGTCCTTGAGCTCCTTGCGGGTCTTGAACGGGCCGTGGGTGTCGCGGTGGGCGACGATGTTCTCGGCGAGCCCGGCTCCGATGCCGGAGACCCGGCCGAGCAGCGGCGCGGAGGCGGTGTTGACGTCCACTCCGACGCCGTTGACGCAGTCCTCCACGACCGCGTCCAGCGAGCGGGAGAGCTTCACCTCGGAGAGGTCGTGCTGGTACTGGCCGACGCCGATCGACTTGGGGTCGATCTTCACCAGCTCCGCCAGCGGGTCCTGCAGCCGGCGGGCGATGGACACCGCGCCGCGCAGCGAGACGTCCAGCTCGGGCAGTTCCTGCGAGGCGAAGGCGGAGGCCGAGTACACGGAGGCCCCGGCCTCGGAGACCATCACCTTGGTCAGCTTCAGCTCCGGCTCGCGCGCGATGAGATCGGCCGCCAGCCGGTCCGTCTCCCGGGAGGCGGTGCCGTTGCCGATCGCGATCAGCTCGACGCGGTGCTCGCGGGCCAGCCGGGCCAGGGTGGCGAGGGAGGCGTCCCATTTCTGCTGCGGGACGTGCGGGTAAATCGTCTCCGTGGCGGCGACCTTGCCGGTCGCGTCCACCACGGCCACCTTCACACCGGTACGGAAGCCGGGGTCGAGCCCCATGGTGGCGCGGGAGCCGGCCGGGGCGGCCAGCAGCAGATCGCGCAGGTTCGCCGCGAACACCCGCACGGCCTCGTCCTCCGCCGCCTGCCGCAGCCGCAGCCGCAGATCGATGCCGAGGTGGACGAGGACGCGGGTGCGCCAGGCCCAGCGCACGGTGTCGGCCAGCCAGCGGTCCGCCGGGCGGCCCCGGTCGGCGATCCCGAACCGCCGGGCGATGGCCGCCTCGTAGGCCGTCGGGGCCCCGGCCGTCTCCGGCTCCTCCGGTTCCAGCGCGAGGTCGAGGACGTCCTCCTTCTCGCCCCGGAACATGGCGAGGACCCGGTGCGAGGGAAGCTCGGTGAACCCCTGGGAGAAGCCGAAGTAGTCGGCGAACTTGGCGCCCGCCTCCTCCTTGCCCTCCCGGACCTTCGCCGTCAGCCGCCCCCGGGTCCACATCCGCTCGCGCAACTCGCCGATGAGGTCGGCGTCCTCGCTGAAGCGTTCGGTGAGGATCGACCGGGCGCCGTCCAGCGCCGCGGCGGCGTCCGCGACGCCCTTCTCCGGATCCACGAAAGCCGCCGCCGCGGCCTTCGGCTCGACCGAGGGGTCGGCCAGCAGGCCGTCGGCCAGCGGCTCCAGCCCGGCCTCCCGGGCGATCTGCGCCTTGGTGCGCCGCTTGGGCTTGAAGGGGAGGTAGATGTCCTCCAGCCGCGCCTTGGACTCCGCGGCGAGGATGCTCGCCTCCAGGGCGGCGTCGAGCTTGCCCTGGCTCCGCACCGATTCCAGGACGGCGGCGCGCCGCTCCTCCAGCTCGCGCAGATAGCGCAGCCGCTCCTCGAGGGCGCGCAGCTGCGCGTCGTCGAGCATCTCGGTCGCTTCCTTGCGGTAGCGCGCGATGAACGGCACGGTCGAGCCGCCGTCGAGCAACTCGACGGCGGCCCTGACCTGCTGTTCCCGTACGCCGAGCTCCTCGGCGATCCTGCCCTCAATCGACGTCGTCACGATCCCGTTCCGCCTTGTCGTCGTGCTGGAGCCTGCATTGTGGCAGGTGGCACGGACAGCCGGGCCGGGGACTCGTCGGCCGGGCGCGGCCGGCGGGAGCGGCGGTCGCGGTCAGACCCGGCGGGTGCTGCGGGAGGCACCGCCGAACAGCTTGCTCAGGACGCGGAAGGGCAGGGTGACGACGGTGGCCAGGGCGCCGCCGACGGCCCGGAGTGCGTCTGCGATGGCACGGAACACGTGATCCTCCTCTGGTCGGGCGTGCTCTGACGGCTACGTCCGCTTCGCGGCCGTGTGCACGGATCCTCCTGATCCGTGCGGCCGTACACCGCGTCTGACCGGATGCCGGCGGTCCAAACAATGCGCCCGCGCCCCGCCGGGCCCGACAGCCCGCCCGCCCCGCCGTGCCCGTGGCCGCTCAGCCCTTGCCGAAGAGGTCGGGCGGGAAGGCGCCGGCCATCACCGCCGTGTTCCGCCACTCGACCGCCAGGGCGGTCAGCCGCTCGACACCGGCCGCGCCCAGGTGCTCGTACGGGGCCCGGTCCAGCCGGTCCGTCTCCTCCTCCAGGGCCTTGCGCAGCCCGGTGCCGGCGTCGGTCAGCTCCCCGGCGGCGTCGAGCAGTTTGCGGTCCCGCAGCCGGTCCTGTGCCGCCGACCATTCCGCCTCCGTCCAGCCGCGGGTCCGCAGGGCCCAGGCCGGTGCCATGCCCCGCCCGCTGGCCGTATGGCTGACCAGGGCCTCCAGCGGGTCCAGTTCGGCGCCGACGAGCAGCGCGACGTGGCCGTCGCCCCGGTGCTCGCGCAGCAGCGTGGCCGCGTGCCAGAAGGCGAGGTGCGGTTCCTCCGGTACGGGCAGGTCGGCGTGGGCCGCGTACAGGGGCCGCCCGGACCGCCCGCAGGCCTCGGTGGCGCGCAGCGCGAGCTCCGCGGCCTCGGCCATCCCGGGCGAGGCGATGACGTCCTCGCCGAGCAGCCGGCGCAGGGTCGCGTCGGCGGCGCGCAGCCGGGCGGCGAGCACCGCCTCGGGGGACGCGGTCTCCCAGATCGCGGGGACGTGCCGGGCGACCAGGTCGTGGCTGAAGTTGTAGAAGGTGGCGGTGACGGTGCCCGCGCCGACGGCGCCCATCGGGGCGGAGCGGGCCGCGAAGTAGGCCGCGCGGGAGCTGCCGAGGCCGAGGGCCGCCAGCTCCCGGCCGAGGTCCGGGGAGAAGTAGAGCGCCGAGTGCAGCGGGTTGACAGCGTTGTGGCAGTGCCGTCCGGCACGCGGGGGCAGGGAGGTCGTCGTCATGCGCGGCAGGTTACGCGCCGGTAATGAGGCCGGGGAAGGGCGGTTGCCGGCGCTGCCCGCGGGGCCCGGGGTGCCTGCCCCGACTGCTCCGCCCGCCGCGCCCGCCGTGCACCTGCCGGACCCCGGCTGCCCGGCGCGCACGGGTGCCCGGCGGCCGCCGGTGCTCAGCCCGCCCAGGTGAAGCGCGGCGGGCGGCGCTCCAGGAAGGCGCTGACGCCCTCGGCGGTGTCACCGCTCCCGCGGGCCTGCTCCGCCCAGTGGGCCACCCGCTCCGGCCCGGCGTCGCCGTTGGCGAACTCCTTGGCGGCGGCCTGGGTCAGCAGCGACCGGGAGGCGAGGGTCCGGGCGAACTCCGCGACCCGCCCGTCCAGTTCCTCCGGCGGCAGCAGTTCGTCCACCAGGCCGGTGCGCAGGGCACGGTCGGCGCCGATCAGCTCGGCGGAGAACAGCAGGAACTTGGCGGTGGCCGGGCCGACCAGTCCGGCGAGACGGCGGGTGGCCGTCGCCGGGTAGACGATGCCGAGCCGGGCGGGGGTGACGCCGAAGGAGGACCCCTCGGCGGCGAAGCGCAGGTCACAGGCCGCGGCGAGCTGGCAGCCGCCGCCCACGCAGTAGCCGCGGACGGCGGCGAGCGTCGGCTTGGGGAAGGCGGCCAGCGCCTCCTCGGCGGCCACGGCCAGGCTCTGCGGCCCGCCGCCGGCGGGCTCCCCGTCCCCGTCCCCGCCCCCGTTCTCGACCCCGGTGCCGCTCAACTCGGCGATGTCGG
This sequence comes from Streptomyces sp. S07_1.15, assembly GCF_020739505.1. Lineage (NCBI taxonomy): Bacteria > Bacillati > Actinomycetota > Actinomycetes > Kitasatosporales > Streptomycetaceae > Streptomyces > Streptomyces sp. S07_1.15. The sequence goes on along the minus strand of NZ_JAJBZK010000001.1, from coordinate 1,099,852 downwards.
CGCCCGCGCAGAAGGTGCCGCCGGAGCCGGTGAGCACCAGGACTCGTACGGAGGCGTCGGCCGCGAGCCGTTCCAGCAGCACGGGCAGGTCGCGCCACATGGCGGCGGTCATCGCGTTGCGCTTCGCCGGGTGGTGGATGGTGACGGTCGCGACGCCGTCGCGGACATCGCACAGCAGGGTGCCGGCGGGGGCCGCGGGGCCGGTGCCCGCGGCGGAACCGGCGGAGGGGGAGAGCGCCATGCGCCGGATGCTATCCGGGCCCTCGGACCGGGGGGACGGGGAGGTGGGCGAGCCGGACGGCATCGGGCCGGCCGGGGCCGCCCGCCGTGGCGGTCATCTCCCGCCCCGCCGGTATCAGGAAACTCGTCAACCCCACCGACGGCGGTATGGACGCTCTGCCGCGCCCCGGAGGCCCGGAGGGCGGGCGCACCGGGGCGGTCGCCGAGAACGGCGACGGCGGACGGGAACGCTCAGAACTTGTCGATCGGCGCACACTTCCGGGCAGCAGACCGGATTCGACCGTTCCGTTGCCAACATCGGTCCGGGAGCGAAGCAGCCGCGACGCGGAGGTGCCCGGCTGCCCCGGCACGACCGCGGGGCGGGAGGGAAGCTCTCCGAACCGGAGGGGGCGGGCAGATGGAGAGCTGGGAGGACGGACCACCGGACCGGGCACGGACCGCCGACGGACGGCCGGAGGCGGACGGCCCGTCCCCCGCGCCGCCGCGGCCGGAACCGGGACGGGAGGCACCGGCCGGACCGGACCGCCCGCAGCGGCCGCCCGGCCAGGCCCTGCCGCCGGAACCGGCCGGACCACCCCGGCCGATGGGATCGCCCGGACCGCCCGCGCCGCCCGGACCGACGGGACCCGTCCCGGTGGCACCGCCCGCGCCGACGGCACCGCCCGCGCCGACGGCACCGCCCGCGCCGACGGCACCGCCCGGGCCGGCCGTACCGCCCGAGCCGCCCGGGCCCCCGTGGACGGGAGAGCCGCCGGAGCCGCCCGAGCCGCTCGGCCCGCGGACGCCCGGTCCCCACCCGCTTCCCCCCGCGCGCCCCCGTTCCCGGCCCACGGCCGCGGAGGCGGTCGCCGGCGGGCGCCGGCGGCGGCCACCGGGGGAGCACCCGGGGCACCCCGGGGACCCGGGATACCCCGGGGACCCGGGATACCAAGTCCCCTTGCCACCACCAGGGCAGTTCTCCGCGCGGCAGCACGGGCAGCCCCCGGAGACGACGCCCGGTCCGGGCGGCTCCGAGGCACCGTACGAGCGACCCGGCGGACGCGCCGGGCACCCCGATCCGCGGCCCGGACCGCCCTCCGGAGGGCCGGAGCACCAGCGGGCCCGGGAGACGCCCACCGCCTCGCGGCCCGGCGCACCCCCCGTCCCCGCCTCCGGGCTCTCCGGTCCGTGGCCCGGGCCGTCCGGCCGGCCGGACGACGACAGGGCGCCGCAGGACGGGCCCGCGCCGGACGCCCGGCCGGTGAGCCCGGGGGGCAGCGGCCGGCCGCCCGCTCCGCCGGCGGACCGGCCCGCGCGGGCCGAGGGCGGAGGCCCGCCGCCCCAGCGGCGCGATCCACCCTCCAGGCCCCAGTACGGTCCTCCGCCCGGAGACACACGGGAACGGTCGGCACCGCGAGCACCCGGCGCGGCGTGGGCGCCCCGGGAGGCACCGGCGCCGCACGAACCCCGTGTGCCCGGGGAACGTTGGCCGGGGGAACGCGGACCCGGGACAACGGAGGCGGAACGGGAGCCCACCGCTCCGCGAGAACCCCCGGCGCCACCCGGGAAGGGGCCGGAGGAGCCCCCGTACGCGGGGGCCTGGCGGTTCACCGCACCGTGCGTGGACTCCGCGGCGCCCCGGGCCCGCTCCGCGGTCCGCGATCTGCTGGTGCGCCGCGCGGTACCTGTACGCGGTGAGCTGATGGACACCGTGCTGCTGGTCGTCACCGAGCTGGTCGCCAACGCCGCACGGCACGCGGCCCTGCTGACCCCGGAGATCGGGATCGAGGTGTCCACCGGTGCGGACTGGATCAGAGTGGCCGTCGAGGACGATCACCCCTACCGTCCGGCGGCCCTGGACGCCGGACGGCTCGACACGGGCGGCCGCGGGCTGCTGCTCGTCACGGCGCTCACCCGTGAAGCGGGCGGCGTCTGGGCCGTCGACCGGACCGCGAGCGGCGGCAAGGCGGTGTGGGTCAGGCTGCCGCTCCCCGGCGGCCCCGGAGGGGAGGGGCACGGTGCGCCCGGCGGGTGAGCGGCGCCTCCGGCCCGCTCCCTCCGCGGAGCCCGCCGGCCACCGCCCCCGGGCGGTCCCGGGGGCGGCGGGAGGGCCCTGCCGGCGGTCCTACCAGCCGGCCGACGGCCCGGTCAGCTCGCGGACGGCCGGGCGCACGGTGTCGAGAACGGTCGGGAACCAGGCCGAGAACGTCCGCTCCCGGTGCAGCCGTTCCAGTTCGGCCGCGGTGACAAAAGCCGTCTCGCCGACCTCCTCCGGGTCCGGCCGCGGCTCGTCCTGGACCAGGCCGACGAAGAGATGGTTGAACTCCTGCTCCACCAGACCCGAGGCGGGGTCCGGATGGTTGTAGCGGACCGTGCCCGCCGCGCACAGCAGCGACGGGGAGACGCCCAGCTCCTCGGCGGTGCGCCGGGCGGCCGCCGCGAAGGGCGCCTCGCCGGGATACGGGTGTCCGCAGCAGGTGTTGGACCACACACCGGGGGAGTGGTACTTGCCCAGCGCCCGCTGCTGGATGAGCAGCCGCCCCGCGGAGTCGAAGAGGAAGACCGAGAAGGCCCGGTGCAGCCGGCCGGGCGGCAGATGCGCGGAGAGCTTCTCCGCGGTGCCGGTGGTCACGCCGCTCTCGTCGACCAGTTCGAGCATGATCGGTTCAGCGGTGCCCCCCGGCACCGGTCCCGCTTCCCCGGCGGGGTGCTGGGAGCGGGTCTCAGCCGTCGTGGCTGGTGTGGTCGGCATGGCCATCCTTCGGTTCGGCTACGACGAACCAGTCTGCCGTACGGACCGGCCGGCCCGCTTCGCCGGGTATCCGGAGGTACACCCGAATGATGCCCAAAAGGGCCACTTGCCACCTCTTGACGGGGTATCCCGGCGCGTGCCGGTCCCGCCCCGGGCGGACGGAACGGAGGAGAGGCGGACGGGACGCGGAGAAGACGCGGGAACCGGGCGCGGCGGCCTCAGTGGCACAGACCCGCCTCGTGCTCCGCGTGCCCGCCCGGCTCCAGCTGGAAGGTGCAGTGCTCCACGTCGAAGTGCCGGTCCAGGCAGCCCTGCAGCTCGTGCAGGAGCTTCTCGTAGCCCAGCGCGTCCAGCACCTCCGGGCTGACCACCACATGCGCCGACAGCACCGGCAGCCCCGAGGTGATCGTCCACACATGCAGGTCGTGCACGTCCTCCACGCCCGGCTGGGCGAGCATGTGCTCCCGCACCGAGGCCATGTCCACATGGCGCGGTGCCGCCTCCAGCAGCACGTCCACCGCCTCCCGCAGCAGCTTCCACGCGCGCGGCACCACCATGAGGCCGATCACGAGCGAGGCCACCGCGTCCGCCCGCTGCCACCCCGTGACGGTGATCACCAGGGCCGAGACGATCACCGCGACGGAGCCCAGGGTGTCCGCCAGCACCTCCAGGAAGGCCCCCCGGACGTTGAGGCTCTCGCGCTGTCCGCGCATCAGCACCAGCAGCGAGATGACGTTCGCCACCAGTCCGATCCCGCCGAACACGGCGGCGAGCCCGCCCTCCACCCCGGTGGGCCGGAACAGCCGCTCCACGCCCTCGTACAACACGAAGCCGCCGACGCCGAACAGCAGCAGGCAGTTGGCGAGCGCGGCGAGGATCTCGGCGCGCGCGTAGCCGAAGGTGCGCTGCTCGCTCGCCGGGCGGTTGGCGAAGCGGATGGCCAGCAGCGCCATGGCGAGCCCGACGACGTCCGTGGCCATGTGCCCGGCGTCCGCCAGCAGGGCGAGGGAGCCGGTGATCAGCCCGCCCGCCAGCTGGGCGAACAGCACGGTCAGGGTCAGCCCGAGGGCGATGCGCAGCCGGCCCCGGTGCGCCGCCGCGGCGGTGCCCGTACGGGCCGGCGAGGCACCGCCGGCCGGCCCGTGGCCGTGTCCTGCCCCCATCGAACCGCCCTCCGTCCGCGCGCCGGCGGCCGTCCCCGCCGTACCGTCCGGCCAGTGAACTACGGGCCGGGGGTATCCGCAAACAAGGCGCCGAACACCGTTGTCATCGTCTCCGGCCTGCGCGTTCGCGCCCGCGGCTCCGGCGGCCCGGGAGGCTTCGTATGACCGGGATGGCCGGGATGGCCGGAAGTGCCTGCCCCCCTCCGGCCACGGGTAAACGGCCGATGAACGGCGGCTTCCGCCGATCGGATAGCCTCTGCCGACGTGCCACCCACGGTGAGAAGCCGGGTGGAGCCTGCCCGCGGCCCCCGTGTGCCGCGCCCCGGTCATGCCAGCTGCCAAGGAGTGAGTTCGTCTGTCGACCGCCATCCTCACCGGTCCGCCGGTCGCCGGGGAGCACCTGCCGAGTGACCTCCGCGCGCTGGGCTTCACCGTGGTCACGGCGGCGGACGACGGCGACCTGGCCGCCCGGGTCGGCGCCGTCCCCGCCGGGGAACGCGTGGCCGTGGTGGACACCCGCCTCGTCGCCCACCGGCACGCGCTGCGGCTGGCGCTGACCGACCCCCGCTTCCCGGCCGCCGCGGTCCCCGGCGCCGTCACGGCACAGCCCGCCGCCCGCGCGGCCCTGCTGCGCGCCCTCGCCGCGCCCCCGGCCGGGCCCGCCGCGCCCTCCGCCGGGGAGGGCGCCGTCCCCCGGGCGACGGCCGGTTCCGTCCCCGACGCGGCCGCCGCCGCCCTCGCCGCCGCCGGGGAACAGGTCCACCGGCCCGAACTCGGCGTGCTGACCGCCACCGTGCCCGAAGGCCCCGGGGAACGCGAGCAGGCGCTCGCCGCCCTCGCGGAGACCGACGACGAGCAGGTGCGGCTGCGCACCGCCGTGAAGGCCCGCGACGGCTTCTTCACCACCTTCTTCGTCAGCCCCTACTCCCGCTATCTCGCCCGCTGGTGCGCGCGCCGCGGCCTCACGCCGAACCAGGTCACCACCGCCTCGCTGGTCACCGCGCTGATCGCCGCCGGCTGCGCCGCGACGGGCAGCCGCCCCGGCTTCGCCGCCGCCGGGCTGCTGCTCCTCTTCTCCTTCGTCCTCGACTGCACCGACGGCCAGCTCGCCCGCTACTCGCTCCAGTACTCCACGCTCGGCGCCTGGCTCGACGCCACCTTCGACCGGGCCAAGGAGTACGCCTTCTACGCGGGCCTGGCGCTCGGCGCGGCCCGGGGCGGTGACGACGTCTGGGCCCTCGCCCTGGCCGCGATGATCCTGCAGACCGTGCGGCACGTCGTCGACTTCGCCTTCAACGAGGCGGACCACGACGCACCCGGCAACACCAGCCCCGCCGCCGCGTTCTCCGGCAGGCTCGACAGCGTCGGCTGGACCGTCTGGGCCCGCCGCATGATCGTGCTGCCAATCGGGGAGCGCTGGGCGCTGATCGCCGTCCTGACGGCGCTCACCACCCCCCGCACCGTCTTCACCGTCCTGCTCGTCGGCTGCGCGCTCGCCGCCTGCTACACCACCGCCGGACGGCTGCTGCGCTCCCTCGCCCGCCGCGGCCCCCGCACCGTCCGCGCCGGGCGGGCGCTGGCCGACCTCGCCGACTCCGGACCGCTCGCCGAGGCCGCCGCCCGCGCCCTGCGGGCCCCGGCCCGCACGCTGCCCGCCCTCCTCGGCGCGCCCGCCGCGGCCCTGCTCGCCACGGCGCTGATCCTGCTCACGGCCTCGCTCACCCCGTCCGGCGCCCCCTGGCCGGCCGTCGCGGCGCTCGGCTACGCGGCCCTGTCCGGCCTCGCCACCGCCCGGCCGCTCACCGGCCCCCTCGACTGGCTCGTCCCCCCGCTCTTCCGCACGGCCGAGTACGGCACCATCCTGGTGCTGGCGGCCCGCGCGGAGACGGACGGCGCCCTGCCCGCGGCGTTCGGGCTGGTGGCGGCCGCGGCCTATCATCATTACGACACGGTGTACCGCATCCGCGGCGGCACCGGCGCCCCGCCGGCCTGGCTGGTACGGGCGGTCGGGGGACAGGAAGGACGGGTCCTCGCGGTCACGGCCGCCGCCGCCCTCCTCCCCGCCACAGGTTTCACCATCGCCCTGACCGCCCTGGCCGCGGTCATCGCGCTCGCGGTGCTCATCGAGAGCATCCGCTTCTGGGTCTCCTCCGGAGCACCCGCCGTACACGACGAAACAGGAGAACCCGCATGATCGGCCTCGTGCTGGCAGCCGGCGCCGGACGGCGTCTGCGCCCCTACACCGACACCCTGCCCAAGGCTCTGGTGCCGGTGGGCCCCGCGGACAACCCCGAGGCCACCACCGTCCTCGACATCGCCCTGGGCAACTTCGCCGAGGTCGGCCTGACCGAGGTCGCCATCGTCGTCGGCTACCGCAAGGAGGCCGTGTACGAGCGCCGGGAGGCCCTGGAGAAGAAGTACGGCCTCAAGATCACCCTGATCGACAACGACAAGGCCGAGGAGTGGAACAACGCCTACTCCCTCTGGTGCGCCCGTGACGTCCTCGCCCAGGGCGTGATCCTCGCCAACGGCGACACCGTGCACCCCGTCTCCGTCGAGAAGACCCTGCTCGCCGCCCGCGGACAGGGGCAGAAGATCATCCTCGCCCTCGACACGGTGAAGTCCCTCGCCGACGAGGAGATGAAGGTCATCACGGACCCCGGGAAGGGCGTCCGGCGCATCACCAAGCTCATGGAGCCGGCCGAGGCCACCGGCGAGTACATCGGCGTCACGCTGATCGAGGCCGAGGCCGCCGCCGAGCTGGCCGACGCGCTGAAGACCACCTTCGAGAAGGACCCCGACCTCTACTACGAGGACGGCTACCAGGAGCTGGTCAACCGCGGCTTCACCATCGACGTCGCCCCGATCGGCGATGTCCGGTGGGTCGAGATCGACAACCACGACGACCTCGCCCGTGGACGGGAGATCGCGTGCCGGTACTGACCCGTCTCATTCCGTCCCCGGTCGTCGTCGACATCAGCGCCGGCGCACTGGACGACCTGGCGGGCCTCCTCGTCGACCAGCGGATCTCCGCCTCCGGCAAGCTGGCCATCGCGATCAGCGGCGGCTCCGGGGCGGCGCTGCGCGAGCGGTTCGCGCCGGCGCTGCCGGGAGCGGCCTGGTTCGAGGTCGGCGGCGGCACCCTCGACGAGGCGATCAAGCTGGCCGACGCCATGAAGTCCGGCCACTACGACGCGGTCGTCGGCATGGGCGGCGGCAAGATCATCGACTGTGCGAAGTTCGCCGCGGCGCGGATCGGCCTCCCGCTGGTCGCCGTCGCGACGAACCTCTCGCACGACGGTCTCTGCTCGCCGGTCGCCACCCTCGACAACGACGCGGGCCGCGGCTCCTACGGGGTGCCCAACCCCATCGCGATCGTCATCGACCTCGATGTGATCCGCGAGGCCCCGATCCGCTTCGTCCGCTCCGGCGTCGGCGACGTCATCTCCAACATCTCCGCCGTCGCCGACTGGGAGCTGTCCCACCGGGAGACCGGCGAGCAGATCGACGGCCTGGCCGCCGCCATGGCCCGGCAGTCCGGCGAGGCGGTACTGCGCCACCCCGGCGGCTGCGGGGACGACGACTTCCTCACCGTGCTCGCCGAGGGCCTGGTCATGACCGGCATCTCCATGTCGGTCGCCGGCGACAGCCGGCCGGCCTCCGGCGCCTGCCACGAGATCAACCACGCGCTCGACCTGCTCTACCCCAAGCGCGCCGCCGCCCACGGCGAGCAGTGCGGGCTCGGTGCCGCCTTCGCGATGCATCTGCGCGGCGCCCGCGAGCAGTCCGCGCACATGGTCGAGGTGCTGCGGCGGCACGGTCTGCCGGTGCTCCCCGGCGAGATCGGCTTCACCGACGAGGAGTTCGTCAAGGCCGTGGAGTTCGCGCCCAAGACCCGCCCCGGGCGCTACACGATCCTGGAGCACCGGAACCTCTCCACCGACCAGATCAGGGACGCTTACGCCGACTATGCCAAAGCCATCAGTAGCTGAACTCCGCCCGGTCGTTCACCCCCCGGGCGTGAAGGACCGGCGGAGCGGCGAGCACTGGGCCGGCCGGCTCTACATGCGCGAACTCTCGCTGCGCGTGGACCGGCACCTGGTGAACACGCGGGTCACACCCAACCAGCTGACCTACGTGATGACCGTCTTCGGCGTCCTCGCCGCCCCGGCCCTGCTGGTCCCGGGGATCACCGGTGCCGTGCTCGGCGTGCTGGCGGTCCAGCTCTACCTGCTGCTGGACTGCGTCGACGGCGAGGTGGCCCGCTGGAAGAAGCAGTTCTCCCTCGGCGGGGTCTACCTCGACCGGGTCGGCGCCTATCTGTGCGACGCCGCCGTGCTCGTCGGGTTCGGGCTGCGCGCCGCCGACCTGTGGGGCGAGGGGCGCATCGACTGGCTGTGGGCGTTCCTCGGCACCCTGGCCGCCCTCGGCGCCGTCCTGATCAAGGCCGAGACGGACCTCGTCGGCGTCGCCCGCCACCAGGGCGGGCTGCCGCCCGTCAAGGAGGCGGCGTCCGAGCCGCGCTCGTCCGGGATGGCGCTGGCCCGCCGGGCGGCCGCGGCGCTCAAGTTCCACCGGCTCGTGCTCGGCGTCGAGGCGTCCCTGCTGATCCTGGCGCTGGCGGTCCTCGATGCGGTCCGGGACGACCTGTTCTTCTCCCGGCTCGGCGTCGCGGTCCTGGCCGGCATCGCGATGCTGCAGACGCTGCTCCACCTCGTGTCCGTCCTGGCCTCCAGCAGGCTGAAGTGAGCGCCCCCGCGATGAGGCTCGGGGCGGTGGTCCTCACCATGGGCAACCGCCCCGAGGAGCTGCGCGCGCTGCTCGACTCGGTCGCCAAGCAGGACGGCGACCCGATCGAGGTCGTGGTCGTGGGCAACGGCTCGCCACTGCCCGAGCTGACGGTGCCCGACCTGACCGTCAGGACCATCGAACTGCCCGAGAACGTCGGCATCCCGGCCGGGCGCAACGTCGGCATCGAGGCCTTCGGGCCCGGCGGCCGCGACGTCGACGTCCTGCTCTTCCTCGACGACGACGGCCTGCTGCCGAACACCGACACCGCCGAACTCTGCCGGCGGGCCTTCGCCGCCGACCCGGAGCTGGGCATCGTCAGCTTCCGGATCGCCGACCCCGACACCGGGGTCACCCAGCGCCGCCACGTCCCCCGGCTGCGCGCCTCCGACCCGATGCGCTCCTCCCGGGTGACCACCTTCCTGGGCGGCGCCAACGCGGTCCGCACGGCCGTCTTCCAGCAGGTCGGCGGACTGCCGGACGACTTCTTCTACGCCCACGAGGAGACCGACCTAGCCTGGCGGGCCCTGGACGCGGGGTGGATGATCGACTACCGGTCCGACCTGGTGCTCTTCCACCCCACCACGGCGCCCAGCCGGCACGCGGTCTACCACCGCATGGTGGCCCGCAACCGGGTCTGGCTGGCCCGCCGCAACCTCCCGCTGCCGCTCGTACCGCTGTACCTGGGGGTGTGGCTGCTGCTCACCCTGGTGCGCCGCCCGTCCGGCCCGGCCCTGCGCGCCTGGTTCGGGGGCTTCGCCGAGGGCTGGCGGTCACCCTGCGGACCGCGCCGTCCCATGAAGTGGCGTACGGTATGGCGCCTGACCCGACTGGGCCGGCCTCCCATCATCTGACAAGCTCTACCCCTGAGAGCATCGGACGTATCCCGGGGACCGGGCCGAGCCGGGGCCGGCCCCACATGGCTGCGTTGTTCCTTCTGGCTGCGTATCTAGAGAGCGAAAGTTTCCACTTGTGAGTGAGACGACATCGCACAAAGGTGCGGTCGCGGTGAGCGCCCCGCCTTCCCCCGACGACGGCCTGTCCCCGGCCGAGCTCGCCGCGAAGTACGGACTGACGGTGAGCGGGGCCCGGCCCTCTCTGCTGCAGTACGTCCGGCAGCTGTGGGGGCGGCGCCACTTCATCCTCGCCTTCTCGCAGGCCAAGCTGACCGCCCAGTACAGCCAGGCGAAGCTGGGCCAGATCTGGCAGGTGGCGACACCGCTGCTGAACGCGGGTGTGTACTTCCTGATCTTCGGGCTGTTGCTGGGTGCGCGGGGCGACATGGAGCGCGACGTCTACGTCCCGTTCCTCGTGACCGGGGTCTTCGTCTTCACCTTCACCCAGAGCTCGGTGATGGCGGGCGTGCGATCGATCTCCGGGAACCTGGGCTTGGTGCGGGCGCTGCACTTCCCCCGGGCCTCACTCCCGATCTCCTTCTCGCTCCAGCAGCTCCAGCAGCTGATGTTCTCCATGATCGTCCTGGTGCTCGTGCTGGCCGCCTTCGGGCACTTCCCGAGGATGTCGTGGCTGCTGGTGCTGCCCGCGCTGCTGCTGCAGTTCGTCTTCAACTCCGGGCTGGCGATGGTCATGGCCAGGCTGGGCGCCAAGACCCCAGATCTCGCCCAGCTGATGCCCTTCGTCACCCGGACCTGGATGTACGCGTCAGGCGTGATGTTCCCGCTGGACTACATGCTGTCCAAAGCCGAGGCTCCCGGTTGGCTGGCCGAGGTCATGCTCGCCAACCCCGCCGCCGTCTATATGGACCTGATGCGGTTCGCGCTGATCGACGGCTACGGCAACAAGTACCTGCCCGACCACGTCTGGGCTCTCGCCCTCGGCTGGGCGCTGGTCGCCGGCATCGGCGGGTTCATCTACTTCTGGAAGGCTGAGGAGCGTTACGGCCGTGGCTGAGCAGCAGAGCGAAACCCACGCCGGTGGCGCCCCCGCACCGCGCGTCCCCACCGTCATCGCCGACGAGCTCCACATCGTCTACCGGGTCAACGGCGGCCCGCGCGGCAAGGGCAGCGCCACCGCCGCCCTCAACCGGCTGATCCGCCGCAAGGCCCCGGCCGGGATGCGGGAGGTGCACGCGGTGAAGGGCGTCTCCTTCACCGCCTACCGCGGCGAGGCCATCGGCCTGATCGGCTCCAACGGCTCCGGCAAGTCCACCCTGCTGAAGGCCGTGGCCGGGCTGCTGCCCGCCGAGCGCGGCAAGGTCTACACCGACGGCCAGCCCTCCCTGCTGGGCGTCAACGCGGCCCTGATGAACGACCTCACCGGTGAGCGGAACGTCATACTCGGCGGCCTGGCGATGGGCATGTCCCGGGAGCAGATCCGCACGCGCTACCAGGGCATCGTCGACTTCTCCGGGATCAACGAGAAGGGCGACTTCATAACTCTGCCGATGCGCACGTACTCCTCCGGCATGGCGGCCCGGCTGCGCTTCTCCATCGCCGCGGCCAAGGACCATGACGTCCTGATGATCGACGAGGCTCTGGCCACCGGTGACCGGAAGTTCCAGAAGCGCTCGGAGGCGCGTATCCGCGAGCTGCGCAAGGAGGCCGGCACGGTCTTCCTGGTCAGCCACAACAACAAGTCCATCCGGGACACCTGCGAGCGGGTGCTGTGGCTGGAGCGCGGCGAGCTCGTCATGGACGGGCCGACCGACGAGGTGATCAAGGCGTACGAGAAGGAGTCCGGGAAGTAGCCCGGACACCGCGCACGCGCGCCACGGAGCCCCCGCCGGTCGGTTCACCGTCCCGGCGGGGGCTCCGCCGTGTCAGCCCGTCCGCACCCCCGTGAGCGGACGGGACTCCCCGGCGGCCCCGGGCCCGGGCGGCGCCTCCCCCTCCGTCAGCCCGATCCGCCGGTGCAGCCGGCGCAGCGGCGCGGGCGCGTACCAGGCCGACCGGCCCAGCAGCCGCATGGCGGCCGGTACCAGGACGCCCCGTACGGCGATGGCGTCGATGAGGATGGCGAGCCCGGTGCCGAGTCCGAACATCTGGATGAAGCTGACGTCACCGGTGCCGAAGGCGAAGAAGCTCACCGCCAGCAGGCCGGCGGCCATGGACACGATCCGCCCGGTGCGGGCCAGCCCGCCGGTGACGGCGGCGGCCGGGGCAGCCTCCGGGTCCGCGTCCCGCAGTTCCTTGATGCGGCTGACGAGGAAGACCTCGTAGTCCATGGAGAGGCCGAAGGCGACGCAGAACAGCAGGACGGTCATCGAGGTGTCGGTGGGCTGCGGAGTGAAGCCCAGCAGACCCGCCAGATGGCCGTCCTGGAAGATCCACACCATGGCGCCCAGGGCCGCCCCGAGGCTGAGCGCGTTGAGCAGCAGGGCCCGCAGCGGCTGGACGACGCTGCCGGTGAAGAGGAACAGCAGGACGAAGGTGGTGACGGCGATCAGTCCGGCGGCGGCCGGGAGCCGGGAGCCGATCGCGTGCTTGGCGTCCACGAGCCGTGCGTCCTCGCCGCCGACCAGCGCCTCCGCTCCCGCGGGTGAATCCACCGCCCGCACGGCCCGGACCAGGTCCTGGGCGTCGTCCGACCGGGGTTCCAGGGCGTGGACGACGGTGAGCTGCTGGACGCCGGGCCGGCCGAGCGCCGGGTTCCCCGGCCCGGCGGCGGCCGCGTCCGCGCCGGCGCCGGTCCCGGCGTAGGAGCCGCCGGCGGTGGTGACCCGGGTGACGCCGTCCAGCGCGGCCACCCCCCGTGCGTAGCCGGTGAGTTCCCGCCGCGGTACGGCTCCGTCCAGGACGATCCGCAGCGCCTCCCGGTCACCGGCCGGGAAGTCCCGGTCCAGCGCTGCCGCGACCCGGCGGCTCTGGGCGTCCTCGGGCAGCACCCGCTCGTCGGGGGTGCCGAAGGTGACCCCGAGGAGCGGGGCGGCCGAGACCAGCAGCAGGGCGAGCACCGGCAGCGCGGTGAGCGCGGGGCGGCGCATCACCACGGCCGCGAGCCGGCCCCAGACGGCGGAGTGCGCGCCGCCGCCCCGTGCCCACGGGAAGCGGCTGCGGGCCACCCGGTGGCCCAGCACGGCGAGCAGCGCGGGGACGACGAAGAGCGCCGCGACGGCCGCGATGGCCACCACGCCGATGCCCGCGTAGGCGAAGGAGCGCAGGAAGTACGGCGGGAAGAGCAGCAGGGCGGCGAGCGCGGCGATCACGGTGGCCGCGGAGAAGGCGATGGTGCGGCCCGCGGTCCGCACGGTGCGGTGCAGCGCCTCGGGGATCTCGGCGCCGGCGGCGAGCTGCTCCCGGAACCGGCTGACCAGCAGCAGCGCGTAGTCGATGCCCAGCCCGAGGCCGAGGGCCGTGGTGATGTTCACGGCGAAGACCGAGACCTCGGTGACGCTGCCCAGGACGAAGAGTTCGGCGAAGGTGCCGAAGATCGCTATCACCCCGATGACCAGCGGCAGCAGGGCGGCCACCAGGCTGCCGAAGGCGAGGACGAGCAGCACGAGCGTCACGGGCACGGCGACGGCTTCGGCCAGGGCGAGGTCCCGGGACACCTGCCCGGAGATGTCGTGGCCGACGGCCTCCCGCCCGCCGGCCTCCACGGAGACCGGGCCCCGGTCCCCGGTGTAGCGCTCGACGAGTTCCGCGGTGCGCTCGCCGGCCTCGGAGTCGTCCCCCTCGACCCGGGCGGCGACCAGCGCCTGGTCGCCGGTGCGGGAGACGAGCGCCGAACCCTCCCCGTCCCAGGCGGACACGACGCCCGAGACCCCCGGTTCCTTCCGCAGCGCGGCGGCGAGGTCCCGGCCCGCGCGCTCGGCGGCGGGTGCGGTGATGCGGCCGCCGTCCGCCCGCACGAGCAGCAGCAGGCCGGGCTCTCCGCCGAACTCCTCGTCGATCAGGACCTGGGCGCGGCTCGACGGCGAGGCCGGATCGTCGAAGCCGCCGCTGAGCAGCTTGCCGAAGGCGCCGAAGCCCAGCGCCGCCATGGCGACCACCGCCACCGCGGTCACGGTCAGGACGAGCCTGGCCCGGTGCAGGGCCAACTCGGCGATGCGGTCGAACACGGGAATCCCCCTCTGATGTTTACGGCAGTAACATGCAAGGTGGCAGAGGATGTTACTGCTGTCAACATGGGGCAGGATGAACGCATGACGAAAGGCAGCGGCGGCAAGACCGGTTACCACCACGGCGATCTGCGGAACGCGCTGATCGGCGCCGCCGTCGAACTCGCCGTCGAAGGCGGTCCCGAACGGGTCGTCCTCCGCGAGGCCGCCCGCCGCGTCGGGGTCTCGCCCACCGCCGCCTACCGGCACTTCTCCGGCCACGGCGACCTGCTCTGGCAGGTGAAGGCCCGCGGCCAGCAGGCGCTGGCGGCCTTCATGCTGGAAGCGGTGCGCGAGGTGCCGCCGTTCCCCGACCCGGGCGAGGAGGCCGAGCGCCGGCTGGCCGCCATCGGCCGCGGCTACGTCCGCTTCGCCGTCGAGAACCCCGGCCTCTACCGCACGGCCTTTCGGCGCATCCCGGCCGACGCTCCGGGGGCCGACGGCGTTCGGGCGGCCTTCACGGGGTCCGCGCCGCCCGGTGACGAGCCCCGGTACAGCGCCTTCCGGGTGCTCACCGACACGCTCGACGCGGCCGTCGCCGCCGGGCGGATGGCCCCGGCGGCCCGCCCGGGCGCGGAGATCGCGGCCTGGTCCGCCGTGCACGGCCTGGCCCAGCTGCTCCTCGACGGGCCGCTGTCCGGGCTCCCGGCCGGGCAGTGGGAAGCCCTCACCGACCGCACCGTGCGCATGGTCGTGGCCGGCCTCTTCGGCTGACGTCCGGACGGGTGGAGGGCCCGGCGGTCCGGCGGATCCGGCGGTCCGGCGCCCCCCCGCTCCGCCGGACCCGACCCGCCTCTCGCGCCCAGGGCGAAACACCCCGCGCCACCACCGGCCACGGTGCGCCGGCCGGGCCCGCATCGCCTGAGGGGTGTCCCGTAATCCCCGGTGGGCGCGCGACGCCGGCTACGGCACTCCCCCAGCCTCCGGCCGGGGTGCCCCCACGCCGCGTTGTCGGAACGTCCGCATACATCCAGTATGCGGACGCTCCTCCGCCTTGCGATGCACCGCATCCGACGCCGCGCGCTGCTCCACCGCGGATTACAGGACACCCCTTAGGCTGGGCCGCGCCGATTCACGGGCAAGTCCTCCCAAACGCCGCGGCATCGGCCCGCGCGTACGGCGCCGGGGCGCGTCCCACGAGCGGCGTGTCCGAAATCGTATGTTCTGGGTGGACGGTGTAGAACAGGGGATGTGACGGCCATGGCTACGGGAACCCCTCAGCTCCGGGACGCCGCCGTCCCGCGGCGCACACCGCCGCATGCCGCCCGCGGCGCCGTGTGCCGGGCACCGGGCGGGCCCCGGTGACCGCCGGCACGGAACCGCACCCCGGGGCCGTGCTGGAGAAGGCCGCGCACGAGAACTTCCCCGTCGCCCCGTTCTTCCTGCCCCGCCTCTGGCGCGCCGACCTCATGGCCGTCTACGGCTACGCGCGCCTCGTCGACGACATCGGCGACGGCGACCTCGCCCCCGGCGGCACGGACGCCGCCCTGCTCGGCGCCGGCCCGCACGCCGGCGGCGACCGGCTCGCCCTGCTCGACGCCGTCGAGACCGACCTCCGCCGCGTCTTCACCCCCGGCGGCAGCCCGCGCCACCCCCTGCTCCGCGCCCTCACCCCGGCCGTGCGCCGCCACCGGCTCACCCCCGGGCCGTTCCTCGACCTCATCGCCGCCAACCGCCGGGACCAGCACGTGCGCCGCTGCCCCCGCTACGAGGACCTGCTGGCCTACTGCGAGCTCTCCGCCAACCCCGTCGGCCGGCTCGTCCTCGCCGTCACCGGCACGACCAGCCCCGAACGCGTCCGCCGCTCCGACGCCGTCTGCACCGCCCTGCAGATCACCGAGCACCTCCAGGACGTCGCCGAGGACCTCGCCCGCGGCCGCGTCTACCTCCCCGCCGAGGACATGGAGCGCTTCGGCGTCCGGGAGGACGATCTGCGCCGCCCCACCGGCAACGCGCGGGTGCGCGCCCTCGTCCGCCACGAGGCCGACCGCGCCCGCGCCCTGCTGGACGAGGGCGCACCGCTCGTGGGGAGCGTCTCCGGACGGCTCAAGCTGCTGCTCGCCGGCTTCGTGGCGGGCGGCAGGGCGGCGCTGGCCGCCATCGCCGCCGCCGGCCACGACGTCCTGCCCGGACCGCCCAGGCCCACCCGAACCGCCCTTCTGCGCGCGGCGGCCGCCACACTGCGAAGAGAGGGGTGAGCCGGACCGTGACCCCGTCCGCCTCCGCATCCGCACCCGCGTCCGCCTCCGTACCGGCGCCGGTGCTCGCCGCCTACCGCTACTGCGAGACCGTCACCGGGCACCAGGCCCGCAACTTCGCCTACGGCATCCGCCTGCTGCCGCCCGGCAAACGGCAGGCCATGTCGGCGCTGTACGCCTTCTCCCGCCGCGTCGACGACATCGGCGACGGCGATCTCCCCGCGTCCGCCAAGCTCGCCCGCCTGGACGACACCCGCGCCCTCCTCGCACGGGTGCGCGACGGCGGTGTCCGCACCGACGACACCGACCCCGTCGCCGTCGCCCTCGCCCACGCCGCCGAGCGCTTCCCGATCCCCCTGGCCGCGCTCGACGAACTCATCGACGGCGTCCTGATGGACGTGCACGGGGAGACCTACGACACCTGGGACGACCTCCGGACGTACTGCCGCCGGGTCGCCGGAACGATCGGCCGGCTGTCCCTCGGCGTATTCGGGGTCACGAGCCCCCACGGCCACAGCGCCCGCGAGACCGAACGCGCCCCCGAGTACGCCGACACCCTCGGCCTCGCCCTCCAGCTCACCAACATCCTCCGGGACGTCCGCGAGGACGCCGCCCACGGCCGCCTCTACCTCCCCGCCGACGACCTCGCCAAGTTCGGCTGCACCGCCGGCTTCCACACCCCCGTGCCGCCGGCCGGCGCCGACTTCACCGGCCTCGTCCACTACCAGGCGCGGCGCGCCCGCGCCCTGTTCACCGAGGGCTTCCGGCTGCTGCCGCTCCTCGACCGGCGCAGCGGCGCCTGCGTCGCCGCCATGGCCGGCATCTACCGGCGGCTGCTGGACCGCATCGCCCGCGACCCCGAGGCCGTCCTGCACGGCCGGGTCTCCCTGCCCGCACCCGAGAAGGCGTACGTCGCCGTGCGCGGCCTCTCCGGCCTGGACGCCCGGCACATCACCCGCCGCACCGCCCGCCACCGCGCCGGCCGGGCCGGAGGACGCGCCTGATGCGCCCGCCGGTCCCCGAACCGTCCCCGCCCCCGCCCGGCCCCGCCGCGCCAGCCGCCGGCCCCGGCCCGTACCGGGCCGCGGGGCGCACCGCCGTCGTCGTCGGCGGCGGCATCGCCGGCACGGCCGCCGCCCTCGCCCTCGCCGACGCCGGTGTCCGCGTCACCCTCACCGAGGCCCGGCCGCGCCTCGGCGGACTCGCCTTCTCCTTCCGCCGCTCCTCCCCGGCCGGGGACCTCACCGCCGACAACGGCCAGCACGTCCACCTGCGCTGCTGCACCGCCTACCGCGCGCTCCTGGAGCGCGTCGGGGCCGCCGGCCTGGCGCCCGTCCAGCCCCGCCTCGACGTGCCCGTCCTCGACGCCGCCCGGAACCGGGCCGGACGGCTGCGCCGCTCCGCGCTGCCCGTACCGCTGCACCTCGCCGGCTCCCTCGCCCGCTATCCGCACCTCTCCCCGGCCGAACGCGCCGCGGCCGCCCGGGCCGCGCTCGCCCTGCGCCGCCTCGACCCCGCCGACCCGGCGCTCGACGGCACCGACTTCGGCGGCTGGCTCCGCCGGCAGGGCCAGTCACCCCGCGCGGTGGAGGCGCTGTGGGACCTCATCGGCGTCGCCACCCTCAACGCCCCCGCCGACCGGGCGTCCCTGGCCCTGGCCGCCATGGTCTTCCGCACCGGGCTGCTCTCCGCACCGGGCGCGGCGGACATCGGCCGGGCCCGGGTGCCGCTCGGCGAACTCCACGACACCCGCACCCGCCGGGCCCTGGAGGGCGCCGGCGTGCGCGTCCTGCTCCGCACCCGCGCCCGCGCGCTGCACCACCGGGACGCCGGCTCCGGCGGCTGGCGGGTCGCCGTCACCGCCCCCGGCGGCCCGGAGACGCTGCGCGCCGACACCGTCGTCCTCGCCGTGCCGCAGGACGAGGCGCACCGGCTGCTGCCCGACGGCGCCCTGGACGATCCCGGGCGGCTGCTGGACATCGGGACCGCGCCGATCCTCAACGTCCATGTCGTCTACGATCGCAGGGTGCTGCGCCGCCCCTTCCTCGCCGCGCTGGGCAGCCCCGTCCAATGGGTCTTCGACCGGACGGAGCCCTCCGGGCTCACCGGCGGCGCCCAGTACCTCGCCCTGTCGCAGTCGGCCGCCGGAGACATCATCGACCTGCCCGTCGCGGAGCTCCGCCGCCGCTTCCTGCCCGAGCTGGAGCGGCTGCTGCCCGGCGCCCGGAACGCCCGGGTCGCCGACTTCTTCGTCACCCGCGAGCGCGCCGCCACCTTCGACCCCGCCCCCGGCACCGGACGGCTCCGCCCGCCCGCCCGCACCCGCGCCCCCGGACTCCAGCTCGCGGGGGCGTGGACCGCCACCGGGTGGCCCGCCACGATGGAGGGCGCGGCCCGCAGCGGCGCCACCGCCGCCGCGGCGGCCCTGCGCCACCTCCGCACCGTCCGCACCCACCCGGACCCGCCCCCGGGCCCCGGCCGGGTGGACCCCCAGCAGGAGGCTGCCTGATGCCGACACCACGCCACGGGGCGGAGCACCGGCACCGCGCGGCAGCCCGTACCGCCGCCCGGCTCCCGGGACCGTCCGGGGCGGCCGGCACCGCGGCCGTCACCGCCCCACCCGCCCCGTCCCCGGGGCGCACGCCGCGGGCACGCACCCAGGAAGGCAGGGCCGCATGACCGGCACGTCCCACGCCGCGACCCCCCGGCCCGCGCACCCCGCGCACCCCGCGCACCCCGCGCACCCCGCGCACCCCGCGCACCCCGCGCACCCCGTGCCGGCCCCGGGGGCGCGGCCCCCGGAGACAGAGCAGGCAGACGCGCGGCCCGGCACCCACGGCCGCAGAGGAACCGAAGGAGAGACAGTGAATACGGCGCAACCCGCCATCGACACCGCGGATGTCGCCGCGCTGCTGCTGCGCGGACGGACGCTCGCCACGCCGGTGCTGCGGGCCGCCGTGGCCCGGCTCGCACCGCCCATGGACACCGTCGCCGCCTACCACTTCGGCTGGATCGACGCCGAGGGCCGCCCCGCCGAGGGCGACGGCGGCAAGGCGGTCCGCCCCGCGCTCGCGCTGCTCTCCGCGGAGGCGGCGGGGGCGGCCGCGGAGACCGGCGTCCCGGGCGCCGTCGCCGTCGAGCTGGTGCACAACTTCTCCCTGCTCCACGACGACCTCATGGACGGCGACGAGCAGCGCCGCCACCGCGACACCGTCTGGAAGGTGCACGGCCCCGCCCTCGCCGTCCTCGTCGGTGACGCCCTCTTCGCCCTGGCCGGGGAGATCCTGCTGGAGATGGGCACGCCCGAGGCGGCCCGCGCCGCGAGACGGCTGACCACCGCGACCCGCAAGCTCATCGACGGCCAGGCCCAGGACATCTCCTACGAGCACCGGGAGCGCGTCACCGTCGAGGAGTGCCTGCGCATGGAGGGCAACAAGACCGGCGCCCTGCTCGCCTGCGCCACCTCCATCGGCGCCGTCCTCGGCGGCGCCGACGACCACCTCGCCGACAGCCTGGAGTCCTACGGCCACCACCTCGGTCTCGCCTTCCAGGCGGTCGACGACCTGCTCGGCATCTGGGGCGACCCGGAGGCGACCGGCAAGCAGACCTGGAGCGACCTGCGGCAGCGGAAGAAGTCCCTGCCGGTCGTCGCCGCCCTCGCCGCCGGCGGAGCCGCCTCGGACCGGCTCGCCGCCATCCTCGCCGTCGACGCCAAGAGCGACCGCACCGAGGACTTCGACGAGACGGAGTTCGCCGAGCGCGCCGCGCTCATCGAGGAGGCCGGCGGCCGCACCTGGACCTCGCAGGAGGCGCAGCGGCAGCACACCGCCGCGATCGGCGCGCTGGACCGGGTCGACCTGGATCCGCACGTCCGCGAACAGCTCGTGGCCCTCGCGGACTTCGTGGTCGTGCGGCGGAAATGACCGGGCACGCACCGTGCGGGACGACCGCTCCGCCGGCCGGTGGAGCGGCCGTCCGCGGAGAGCACCGCCGGCACATATAGACCGCTGTCACCGGCCGCCGCCGCACGCCCTCCCGGGCGGCGCGCGGCGGCCGGTGCGCACCCCAGCACAGCAGAGCGCGTTCACTGCACGAAGGGGAAGCCATGACAGCGACGACCGACGGCAGCTCGGGCCCACGGCCCCCCGCCCTCCCGGCCGGCGGCCCTCCCGGCCCGCTCCCGGCGCCGCCCACCGCGCCCGACGGGCCGTCCGCCGGCCCGCACCGGGACTCCGGAACCCCGGACCCGGGCCCTCCCGCCCCCGGGCCCCAAGACACCCCCGCGGCCGCCGAGCGCGCCGCCGCGCGGGCGGTGCGGAACCTGCTCGGCCGGCAGCACGACGAGGGCTGGTGGAAGGGCGACCTGGAGACCAACGTCACCATGGACGCCGAGGACCTGCTGCTCCGCGAGTTCCTCGGCATCGGCGACCGGCGGACCACCGAGGCCGCGGCCCGTTTCATCCGCTCCCGCCGGCGCCCGGACGGCACCTGGGCCACCTTCCACGGCGGTCCCGGCGACCTCTCCGCCACCATCGAGGCCTACGTCGCCCTCCGGCTCGCCGGCGACGCCCCCGCGGACCCGCACATGGCCGCCGCCTCCGCCTGGGTGCGCGAGCACGGCGGCATCGCCGCCTCCCGCGTCTTCACCCGGATCTGGCTCGCCCTCTTCGGCTGGTGGCCCTGGGAACAGCTGCCCGAACTGCCGCCCGAGATGATCTACCTGCCGAAGTGGTTCCCGCTCAACATCTACGACTTCGGCTGCTGGGCCCGGCAGACCATCGTGCCGCTCACCGTCGTGTCCGCCCTGCGCCCGGTGCGCCCCGCCCCCTTCCCCCTCGGCGAACTCCACCCGGACCCGGCCGCGCCGCGCCGCGCCGCCGCCACCGCCACCGGCTGGGACCGCGTCTTCCGGCGCCTGGACCGCCTCCTGCACGCCTACCGCCGGGTGGCGCCGCCCCCGCTGCGGCGCGCGGCGCTGCGGGCCTGCGCCCGCTGGATCGTCGAACGCCAGGAGAACGACGGCTGCTGGGGCGGCATCCAGCCCCCCGCCGTCTACTCGGTCATCGCCCTCCACCTGCTCGGCTACGACCTCGACCACCCCGTGCTGCGCGCCGGACTCGACTCGCTCGACCGGTTCGCCGTCTGGCAGGACGCGCCCGGCCCCGGCGGCGGCCCCAGCCGCATGGTCGAGGCCTGCCAGTCCCCGGTCTGGGACACCTGCCTCGCCACCATCGCCCTCACCGACGCCGGGCTGCCCGCCGGACACCCCGCACTCGTCAGGGCCGCCGACTGGATGCTCGGCGAGCAGGTGCTGCGCCCCGGCGACTGGTCGGTCCGCCGGCCCGGACTGCCCCCGGGCGGATGGGCGTTCGAGTTCCACAACGACAACTACCCGGACACCGACGACACCGCCGAGGTCGTCCTCGCCCTCCGCCGCACCGCCCACCCCGACCCCGAGCGGGTCGACCGGGCCGTCCGCCGCGCCGTCCGCTGGACCCTCGGCATGCAGTCCGCGGACGGCGCCTGGGGCGCGTTCGACGCCGACAACACCAGCGCCTTCCCCAACCGGCTGCCGTTCTGCGACTTCGGCGAGGTCATCGACCCGCCGTCCGCCGACGTCACCGCGCACGTCGTCGAGATGCTCGCCGCCGAGGGACTGGCCGCCGACCCGCGCGTCCGGCGCGCCGTGGCCTGGCTGCTCGCCGAACAGGAGCCCAGCGGCGCCTGGTTCGGCCGCTGGGGCGTCAACCACCTCTACGGCACCGGCTCCGCCGTCCCCGCCCTCGTCGCGGCCGGTGTCCCCGCGGAGCACCCCGCGATCCGCCGCGCCGTCGACTGGCTCACCAGCGTCCAGAACGAGGACGGCGGCTGGGGCGAGGACCTGCGCTCCTACCCGGACCCCGAGTGGATCGCCCGCGGCGAGTCCACCGCCTCCCAGACCGGCTGGGCCCTCCTCGCCCTGCTCTCCGCCGGCGAGGAGGACGGGAAGGCCGTCGAACGCGGCATCGGCTGGCTCGCCCGCACCCAGCGCGAGGACGGCTCCTGGGACGAACCCCAGTTCACCGGCACCGGCTTCCCCTGGGACTTCTCCATCAACTACCACCTCTACCGGCTGGTGTTCCCGCTCACCGCCCTCGGCCGGTACCTGACCGCCGTGGGGCGGCCGCCCCGGACCGGCCCGCGGGACGCCTGATGGCCGCGGACGGCGGGCCCGGGGCGCTGCTGATCGCCTGCGCGCTCTCCATCGAACGGCTCGCCCTGCGCGGCGGCGACCGGACCGGCGCACCCGGCGCCCTGACCGTCCTGCGCACCGGCATGGGACCCCGGTCCGCCGAACGCGCCGTGCTGCGCGGCCTGCGCCGGGCCGACCCGTACGCGGCCGGCACGCCCGTCCTCGCCACCGGCTTCTGCGCGGCGCTCGCCCCGGGGATGCGCCCCGGCGACCTGGTCGTCGCCGCCGAGACCCGCGACCGGAAGGGCCGCGTGCCCTGCGCGGGCACCGCCGCGCTGGCCGGCGCCCTGGCCCGGCTCACCCGCGCCCGGTCCGGCACCGCCGTCCACACCGGACCGCTCGCCGGCACCGACCACCTCGTACGGGGCGCCGAGCGCGCCCGCCTGCACACGACCGGAGCGATCGCCGCCGACATGGAATCCGCCGCCGTCCTCCGCACCGCGCTCGCCGCGGGGCCGCGCCCCGTTGCCGCCGTACGGGTGGTCGTGGACACCCCGGAGCGCGAACTGGCCCGGGGCGGCACGGTCCTCGGTGGAATATCGGCCTTCCGCGTCCTGCGGACCGTCCTGCCGGCTTTCTACGAATGGCACCGTTCCCTGCCGCTCCCCAGGAGGTGAGCCAGATGGCCATGCCGCTCCGCCAATCCATCCGGGTCGGAACCTATCTCTTCGCCCAGAAGCTCCGCCGCCGGGAGAAGTTCCCGCTGATCGTCGAGCTGGAACCGCTCTTCGCCTGCAACCTCAAGTGCGAGGGCTGCGGGAAGATCCAGCACCCGGCCGGGGTGCTCCGACAGCGGATGCCCGTCGCCCAGGCCGTCGGCGCGGTCCTGGAGTCGGGCGCGCCCATGGTGTCCGTCGCGGGCGGCGAACCGCTGATGCACCCGCAGATCGACGAGATCGTGCGGCAGCTCACCGCACGCAGGAAGTACGTCTTCCTCTGCACCAACGCCGTGCTGCTGCGCAAGAACATCGAGAAATTCGAACCCTCGCGCTACTTCGCCTTCGCGGTGCACATCGACGGGCTGCGCGAGCGGCACGACGCCTCCGTCGCCAAGGAGGGTGTGTTCGACGAGGCCGTCGAGGCGATCAAGGAGGCCAAGCGGCGCGGCTTCCGGGTCACCACCAACTCGACCTTCTTCAACACGGACACCCCGCAGACCATCATCGAAGTCCTCGACTACCTCAACGACGAGCTGCTGGTGGACGAGATGATGATCTCGCCCGCCTATGCCTACGAGAAGGCCCCCGACCAGGAGCACTTCCTCGGCGTCGCCCAGACCCGCGAGCTGTTCGCCAAGGCCTTCGCGGGCGGTAACCGGCGCCGGTGGCGGCTCAACCACAGCCCGCTCTTCCTCGACTTCCTGGAAGGCCGGGTGGACTTCCCCTGCACCGCCTGGGCCATCCCCAACTACTCCCTCTTCGGCTGGCAGCGGCCCTGCTACCTGATGAGCGACGGCTACGTCCCCACCTACCGGGAGCTGATCGAGGAGACCGACTGGGAAGCCTACGGGCGGGGCCGCGACCCGCGCTGCGCCAACTGCATGGCGCACTGCGGCTACGAACCGACCGCCGTCCTCGCCACCCTCGGCTCGCTGCGGCAGTCACTGCGCGCGCTGCGCGAGACGGCCGGCTGAGACCGGGCCGGAGGGAGGCGGCGGGGGCCGCGGGGCGGTCCTGCCGGTGCGGACGGTCCTGCTCGTCCGCACCGGCCGGCCGTGCGGAACGTCCGGTCGCGCGGAACGTCCGGTCGCGCGGAACGTCCGGCCGATCCGGCCGGTGAGCCCGCCGGCCGGCTCAGCCGTCGAGCATCCGGGCCCGCAGCCGCTCGCGCCGGTCGGGCCCGAAGCCCAGCCCCCGGGTGAGGTAGGCGTCGACCGTTCCCCACTCCTCCTCGATCGTCGTGAACGCGGCGGCCAGGTACTCGCGCCGGGCGTCGAAGAGCGGGCTCAGGAGATCCTCGACCTCCGGCGTCAGGGCGGCGGGGGAGTTGTCCGAGCGGCGGAAGCGGTAGCGGCGGTGCGGGGCGGCGCTCGCGAGGTAGTCCTCCTCGATGGCGTCCCGCTCGACGCCCAGGGCGAGCAGGGTCACCGCGACCGACAGGCCTGCCCGGTCCTTGCCCGCCGCGCAGTGCATCAGCGCGGGCACGCTGTCCTCGGCGAGCGCGTGCAGCACCCGGCTGTGCTCGGTGGTGCGGGTCTTCATGATGACCCGGTAGGTGCTCGACATCCGCAGGGCGGCCTTGCCGTCGCCCAGCGCGGCACGGAGCTGCGCCAGGTCGCCGTCCCGCACCATCCGCCAGAATTCCGCGCCGTCGGCGGGGTCGGTCAGCGGGATGTTCACATGGCGCACGCCGTCCAGCGTGATGTCGTGGCCGTCGAGGGCCACATCGGCGTCATTGCGGAAGTCGAAGACCGTGTGGAGCCCGAGGGAGGAGAGGAACGCCGCGTCCTCGGCGGTGGCCTTCGCCAGATGCCCGCTGCGGTAGAGCACCCCGCGCCGGACCGTCCGGCCGTCGCCGGTCGGCAGGCCGCCCACGTCGCGGAAGTTCCGCACACCCGAGAGCCGGGGCTCGGTCTGCTCGGCCTGGGGGACCTGAGGCGTCTGCGTCACGGGCGCTCCTCGGTGTCGGCCGCCGGCCCTCTCGCCGACGAGGCGGTGCTCCTGATGCTGTTGACCCTACGATATGGATTACCCGGGCAACCGGTTCCCCCATGCTGCCGGACCTCCGCCGGACCGCGCTCCACCTGGCCCGATCCGGCCCGCACCGGCCCGCGCTGTGGAACGCGTCACGGAAAGCGGACCTCAAGACGGACGGGAGGGCGCGGGGCAGACGGGCCGGCGCGGGGCAGGCAGACCGGGGCGGGGCGACCCGGCGGGCGGTGTCCCGGCGGTCCCGCGGGCCGGTGGCGGCTCAGCGGGCGGCGGTTCTCCCGGAGCGGCGCAGACAGGCCCAGACCACCTGGCCGCGCCCGGTCTCGTCCGGCCGGACGCCCCACTCCTCCGCCAGGGCGCCGACCAGCATCAGCCCGCGCCCGCCCTCCTCGTCGATCCCGGAGAACCGGGCGCGCGGCTCGGTCTCCGCGCAGCCCTGGTCGGTGACCTCCAGCCGCAGCCGCTGCCCGGTGAGCCGGATCTCGCAGGTCACCTTCACGCTGTCGGTGTGCCGCACGGCGTTGGTGAACAGCTCCGACACCACCAGCTCGGCGTCCGCGCGGCAGCGCTCGTCGACGCCCCACTCGGAGAGCAGCGTGAGGACACGCCGCCGGGCCTTGCAGACCGAGGCGCTCATCGCCGGCAGATGGAACACGTCCTCGAGATGCCGGGCGACGACGCCGCCGCAGCGGCTCAGCCGGAGCGCTTCATGGGAAGGAGCCACGCTGCAACTATGAGGCTTGTCACTCACGCATGGCAAGGATCAGTCTGTAAATCACAAAACGCTGACGACAGCCTGGCCCGCTCAGCTGACCCCATGACAGACTGCGCCCGGGTCAAGGTTGTTGGAGGGGATGTGCGGTGAAGGACGCGCGGTCGGGAGGTGCGCCGACCGTCCTGAGGCTGGTGCTCGGCAAGCGCCTGCAGGATCTACGGGAGAGAGCCGGGCTGTCGTTCGCGGAGGCGGGCCGCGCCCTCGACGTCACCCATGCCACGGTCCGCCGGATGGAAAAGGCCGAAGTCGGGCTGAAAATCCCCTATGTGGAGAAGCTCCTCCGGGTCTACGGCGTCACCGACCAGCGGGACATCGACGCCTTCGTCTCCCTGGCGCGGGAGGCCAACCAGCCGGGCTGGTGGCACCGCTACCGCGACGTCCTCCCCGAGTGGTTCAGCGCCTTCGTCGCCCTGGAGGGAGAGGCCAGCGTCATCCGCGCCTATGAGCCGCACTACGTCCCCGGACTGCTCCAGACCGAGGCCTACGCGCGCGCCGTCCTCCGCGCCGGGATGCCGCACGCGCCCCAGGCCGAACTGGAGCGCCTCGCCGCACTCCGTGCCGAACGCCAGTCCCTGCTGACCAAGGACGACCCGCCGCTGCTGTGGGTTGTCATGGACGAGACGGTTCTGCGCCGCCCGATCGGCGGGCCCGAGGTGATGCGCGCACAGATCGACCGGCTCATCGAGGCGACCGAGATGCCGCGGGTCAGGCTCCAGCTGATGCCCTTCTCCGCGGGTCCGCACCCGGCCATGTACGGTCCCTTTCACATCTTCCGGTTTCCGCTCCCGGAACTGCCGGACGTCGTCTACTCCGAGAGCCTCGTCGGCGCCGTCTACGTCGACCAGCGGGACGACGTGTCGGCGTTCCTGGAGGCCCTGGACCGGATGTGCGCGCAAGCCGCGCCCGCACACACCACCCGGACGGTGCTGGGTGGGATTCGCAAGGAGATCTGAACCATGGATCGCAGGAAACGTATTTACAACGGGATGCCCTCCACGGAGCTCGGCACGGAGGGCTGGCACAAGCCGTGGAGCGGCGGGAACGGGGGGAGTTGTGTGGAGGCCATGAAGCTGGGTGACGGAAGGGTCGCGCTGCGGCAGTCCACCGACCCGGACGGCCCCGCCCTGATATACAGCCATCACGAAATCGCGACCTTCATCCGTGGCGCGAAGGACGGCGAGGCGGACTTCCTCCTCGCCTGACCGGGCCGGCCCGCCCCGACCGAGCCGGCCGGCCTCTCGCACGGACACGGGGGAACTCCCCACGGACAGGGGGAAAGACAGAAATGGAGACCGGTGTGACCGACCAGGGTTTCCCTGTCGAACATATCGACACCAGCAGACCGCATCCCGCCCGGATGTACGACTACTACCTCGGGGGATGGGACAACTACGAGGTCGACCGCGCGGCCGCGGAGGACGTCATGAAGCTGGCCCCGGACACCCGCGCCACCGCGCGGGCGAACCGGGCCTTCATGCAGCGGGCCGTGCGGACCGTCGTCAAGGCGGGGGTCCGGCAGATCATCGACATCGGCACCGGCATCCCCACCTCGCCCAACACCCATGAGATCGCACGGGAGATCGCGCCCGACACCCGGGTGGCGTTCGTCGATAACGATGTCATCGTGGCGGCCCACGCGGAGGCCAAGCTGACCAACGAGGGCAACGCCGCCTTCGTCCACGCCGACGTCCGGGAACCGCGCACCATCCTGGACCACCCCACCATCCGCCGGCTCATCGACTTCGACCAGCCGGTGGCCCTGATGCTCGTCGCCGTCCTGCACTTCATCGACGACGCCTCGGACCCGGAGGGCATCCTCGCCGCCCTCGGCGAGGACCTGCCCGCCGGAAGCCATCTCATCCTCAGCCACGTCACCGCCGACTTCCACGGGGAGGAGCGGCGGCGCGCGGAGGGGGAGGACGTCGTCAAGGTCTACGACCGGACCACGGCCCACCTCACCCTGCGCGACCACGCCCGCATCCTGCCCTTCTTCAACGGCTACGAACTGCTCGACCCGGGACTGGTCCAGGCCACGGCCTGGCGGCCCGAGGACGGCACCGGAAAGGCCGGGGAAGCCGGAGGGCGCACCGTCGCGTGCTACGGGGGCGTGGGCCGCAAGCCCTGAACGGCCCGACGGGGAAGGGGGCCGGGCCCGCGCGTACGGACGGCGGGCCCGGCCCCCGTACGTGCCCGCGCGGCTTCCGAGCGGACCGGCCCCCGTCCCTGCCACGCCGGCTCCCCGGGGCGTCCGCCGTCGCGCAGCCCTTCCCCGCCACCCGCCGCCGTCCGGCCGCGCCGTCCCCCCGGGAAACGGTTCCGCCGTGCCGGGGACGGAGACGGACCCCGGGTGGCGGCGCGGCGCGGGCATTTTGCGGACCGCCCCGCCGTTCTCCTGTCGAGCACAGCGCCGGCGGCCCAGCCGGCGGACACCACCGGGCGCCGGGGCGAGGGCCGCGGCGCACCACCGAGCAGCGCCCACGGAGGTCCCGTGCCCGAACCCGTACCCAGCTCCGCGCCCCGTCCCGGGGTTCCTTCCGCGCCCCGCCCGGGCCGCCCGCGGCGTGCCGCCCCCGGGCCGCTCCGTTCCCTCGCCGCCCGGCTGCGGCCCGCGGCCTTCGGCGCGGACCCGGCCGGGGAGCGGCTCGAACGCATCCGCAGATCGCCGCAGTGGGCGGACGGGCAGTTCCGCAACCCGGTGCCCACCCGCATGATGCTGCCGGGCTCCGGCCGGGCGCTGCTGCGCGCCCAGTTCGACCGGGAGGCGCGCAGACGCCGCGCGCCCGCCGGTGCCATACCCGTGCACCGGCCCGCCCCGGGGACCCGGAGCGCCCCGCCCCCGTCCGGGCTCCGGCTGACCTGGATGGGGCACTCCAGCGTGCTCGCGGAAATCGACGGCCACCGGGTGCTGTTCGACCCGGTCTGGGGCGAGCGCTGCTCGCCGTTCGCCTTCGCCGGGCCGCGCCGTCTGCACCCCGTGCCGCTGCCGCTGGACGACCTGGCGCCCGTCGACGTCGTCGTCATCTCGCACGACCACTACGACCACCTGGACATGGCGGCCGTCCGCGCGCTGGCGGCCACGGGCACCCGGTTCGCCGTACCGCTGGGCGTCGGGGCGGACCTCGAACACTGGGGCGTCGACCCGGCACGCGTCGACGAACTGGACTGGCACGAGTCGGCGCGGGTCGGGGAGCTGACGCTCACGGCCACGCCCGCGCGGCACTTCTGCGGCCGGGGGATCGTCCGCGGGATGCGAACCCTGTGGGCCTCCTGGGTCGTGGCCGGCCCGGAGCACCGGGTCTTCCACAGCGGCGACACCGGCTACTACCACGGGTTCGCCGAGACCGGCGCCGCGTACGGCCCGTTCGACGCCACGATGATCCAGATCGGCGCGTACTCCGAGCACTGGCCGGAGATCCACATGACCCCGGAGGAAGGGGTGCGGACCCACCTCGACCTGTCCGGCGGGACACCGGCCGGTGCCCTGCTGCCCATCCACTGGGGCACCTTCAACCTCGCGCCGCACCCGTGGGAGGAACCCGCCGAACGGACCGCGGCGGCGGCGCGGGAGACGGGCGTGCGGCTCGCCGCACCCCGGCCGGGCGAGCCGTTCGAGCCGGCGGGGGAGCTGCCGGTGGAGACGTGGTGGCGGGCGGTGTCCAGTTCCCACTGCCCGTCCGTGGAGCCGTCCCCGGCGCGCTGAGGGTGTGGCCGAGACGAGCAAGGGTGATCTCGACCTCTCCGGTGAGCGGCGTCGGTCGGGGACGAGCTTGGGGTGATGGTCCGGATGCCGGAGCGTCTCCGGGCTGAGGGGCGCGATGGCCGAACGGGGGATGGGTGCTCACGGATGCTCACGGCACCGGTCGCCCCGGGCACCACAGTGTCGATGCGCAGGGAGGACGCGAACGTGCGCTGGGTGTCCTCCAGCACCCACGGCAGGGCGGCTCCCCCGGTTCGGAGACGGACGTGCCGCCGCGCCCCGCCGGGCGAGGCACTCCTGGAGGGGGCGCCCGCCGAAGTCCGCCTGCGAGGGCGGACGCGTCCGCGTCAGGAAGCCCGGCACGCCGAACCCGGTCAGCAGCCACAGGTCGAAGACGCCGAAGCTCTGCCCGTGCACGGAGTCCGGCGAGTATTCCTTCGACTTCGACCCGGATCTCACGAACAACACGGCTGTCCTGGCCGATAACTGACCGGCCCCGTGGGTTCGGAGCAGCCGTCCTGGCGCTGCTCCGAACCCGCGCTGCACAGGTCGTGGGTGCCGCTCGGCGCGCGGCTGGACATCGGCCCGCCGGTCGCGCCCGCGCAAGCCGGCGATTTCTCAGAATCCCAAGGATCCCGGCACGGGGTCACGCGTACCCCGAAGCCGCACTGGGCTGCTTGGAAACCCATGCAGGCACAAGGAGTTCGCGGGTGGCCGGCAGTGGCCGTGGAGCTGTGCCCGCTCGCCGCGTGGCTGAGGTCCTGATGCCTGATGGAGCGTCATGTCGCCGGAGATCCACATGAACGCGGAGGAGGGGGTGCGCACGCATCCCGCCTGTCCGGCGGGACCCCGGCCGGGGTCCCGCTCCCCGTCCACTGGGGTCCGCGCACCTGGTGACTCCGGCGTGGGCAACGGGTGCGGAGCCGGGCCGCTCCCCGGCGGGATGGCGATCTGCTTGCGGCTCAGTGGCGCCGGGCGTCGGCCGGGAGCGCACGGGTCACCCGCGCCGTCGGCCGTCCCCACTGGCCTCAGCGCGACCTGCCGTGCCTTTACGGGGCGCGGAGGGGGCGCCCGCACCGTCCGGCGTGGAGCGGGCGCCGGGGGAGTGGCGGCCGGCCGGTCCGTTCAGAGCGGCAGGGCCGCCGGATTCTTCACCACGCGGGGGTCGGAGAAGACCGTGTTGTCGATGACCACATCCGCCCCGGGGAGGGGGTCGGCCTCCCGGAGGTAGACCCGGTGCGCCGCCAGATACCGGTCGCGGTGGATCGATTCCGCGTCCGCCCCGGACCGCTCCCGGTCGCGCTCGGCGCCCCGGCGGACGGAGACCTCCGGGTCCACGTGGAGCCAGATCCGGCAGTCCCAGTACGTGTTGATCTCCGGGCGGAAGGCGAAGACGCCGTCCACGATCAGCACCGTGTCCGGGGCGAGCGGCGTGGACTGATCGGAGTGGTCCCGCTGGGTGAGCGGGTCGATGGAGCACAGCACGGCTGAGGTCTCGCCGGGCCTGCGGCAGCGGCGCAGCAGCAGGCGCTCGACCGCCTCGTAGTCGTACGCGTTGCGGTAGTAGCCCTCGCCGGACTCCCGGTCGTACAGGTGCCGGTCGCGCCACGGCTTCTTGAAGTCGTCGAGCGTCGCACGGAGCACGGGCCGCCCTGTGGCGGCGACGTGCTGGGCCAGTTCGTGCCCGAAGCCGGTCTTGCCCGCCGCGGTGAAGCCGTCGATCCCCACGAGAAGACGCCCGCGGCCCAGCCCCGCCACGCGCCGGGCGAGCAGCGCGACGAGGGCGCTCCGCTGGGGTGAGGCGGCGGGTGGGGTGGGCTGCTGCCATGTCGAAGCCGAGTGACGCACGTCCGCCTGTCCCGCGGGTCGCAATTCCATGGGTTGAATCTATCGAGTGAAGCGGCTGGTTGTGTTGACGGGGTGAAGATCGCTTATGCCGGGCAGGAGCGGGCCGCGGCTCGCGGTTCCCGTACGGGGCGCGCCCGCCCAGGGCACGCCCCCGGCCGTCGTGCCGCACGCCCCCGGCGGGGTTTCGGCTCACGTCCCCCCGGCGAGCCCGTCCGGCACGGGGTCCCGGGCCCGCCGCGTCACCGCTCCGGGCCCGCGTCGCAGCAGCCGTCCCGGCGCATCTGCCGGCGGACCGCTGTCCAGTCCGTCCCCACCCGTCGCGCGCTCGCGGCCGGCGGGCGCCGGTCCCCGAGCGGGACGCGGACCGTACGGGGCGTACGCCGCCGTGCGCGTCGAGCAGGCGCAGCCGGCCGCCGGAGAGGCAGAGGAGCGTGCCGGAGTCGCCGGACCAGGACGGGTGGTCCGAGCTTCCGCCACGGCCGTGGTCACCGTCACCGTCACTGCCACTGTCACCGACGGGTACGGACCACAGGACGTTCTGCACCTCGGCGACCAGCCGCCCGCCGCCGGGGGAGAGGTCCCGGCGCCGTTGGTGGCGGAGGTGAGGGAGAGCGGGACGCGCCGGGCGGGTGTGGGTGCAGGCGCGGGCGCGGCGGAGGCCCGGGCGGCGGGTAGTGCGGGGGTGGCCCCGGAGACGGCCGCGCCCGCCGCGGCGGTACCGGCGGCGGCGCGGAGAAAGCGCCGCCGGGACAAGACCACGGGCTCGTCCGCGGCGGGTGGCGGACCACCGGGGGCAGCAGCGGCGCGAGTAGCGCCGGAGACGTCGGGGACAGCGGGTACGTCGGAGACCTCAGGATCAGGAGGATCTCCGGTGACGCTGCCGGTGCGGGCGGATGCGGTGGTGTCCAACGGGCCTCCCGTACAGGGCCGGAAGGAGTCCGGACGGAGGAGCGGCAAGGCGGGAGGGGGCGCGGCCCGGCGGCCGCCTCCGTACACCGCTGCCGACGGACGAGCGCCCCACCGCTCCGCCCAGCCCCGCGAGAGCTGACGCGTGCGGCGCATCACACATGTCACACACAACGGACGCCGGGAAGCGCCGCGAGGGCGCACATCAACGGCGGATCCGCGACGACCGGAACACGAGCGTGAGCATCAATGTCAGTGGCGGCGCCTACGGTCGGTGACGTCCGGAGCCCATACCGCCGCAGGCCCGAACCGATGGGAGCGCCGCCATGACCACGACCGCCGAGGACGTCCGCCGTATCGCCCTCTCCCTCCCCGAGACGCAGGAGAAGCTCGCCTGGGGCATGCCCACCTTCCGGGTGCGCAACAAGATCTTCGCGTCACTCGCCGACGACGACGCCTCGGTGGGCGTGAAATGCCCGGTCGAGGACCGCGCGGAGCTGATCGCCGCGGAACCGGAGAAGTTCTTCGTCCGGGAGGGCCACGACGAGCACTACGCCTGGCTGCGCGTCCGTCTCGCCGCGCTGGACGACGAGGCCGAACTGCGCGCGATCCTCCTGGACTCCTGGCGCCAGGCCGCCCCGCGCACCCTCGCCGAGGCGCACCCGGACCTCCGGGACGCGACCACGGGCAGACCACCGAAACAGTCCCACCGCTGACACCCTCGGCCGGAACGCGCCCCATCACCGGACGAACGGGCGCGCGCACGACCGGCACACGCGAGAGCCGGCCACCGGGTGCCCTCGACCGGACCGGCGGCCAGAGCACGCGCGCAGCCTCCTGGACCACTCGAGGAACATCACGGAAAGTAACAACGGCAACCGTACGGTGCGGGCGCGTGACGGACGGTCGCTGCCCGCTGGTGCCCGGACGGCCCTCCCGCCGCCCGTCAGAGGTTCTTCGTCTCGAAGGGATCGTGCTCGGCGAGCAGCTTGTCCAGCCGCGCCTTGTCGACGCGGCTGGACACCTCCGTGACCTCCTGCCGGTCCCGCACGCACTTGGCGAGAGTGAAGCTCGACGTCACGACGAAGACCAGCCCGAGGGCGAGAAAGCCCCGCTCCCAGGGGCCCAGTGGCAGCTTGGCGATTCCGAAGGACATGGCCACCAGGGAGATCGCGAACGAGATCGCGGCCTGCACGAAGAACGCCGTGGTCGTTGGCCGCTCGATGGGAGTGCTCATGCCGGTAGAGTCGCCGCTCCACCGCTCCGGCACATGAGTAGCCGTACTCATCCCCGTCCCCCGGCCCCCTCCCGGCCCCCGCGCGGTTCTTCCGGCCGCTCACTCCCTGCCACCGGAATGGGGTGGGCAAGCACCCCGCAGGGTGCGGTATTGTTTCTCCTGCGCGGTCGGCAAGGGGGAAACCCCAGGCCGCACGGGCACCGGGACGTGGCGCAGCTTGGTAGCGCACTTGACTGGGGGTCAAGGGGTCGCAGGTTCAAATCCTGTCGTCCCGACCAGCGTTTTCGCAGGTCGTAGGCCGTTTCCGCGGGTAGCGGAAACGGCCTTTGCCGTTCCCGGGGTGGGAGCAACGGGGAGCCCTCTGGGAGCCCTCGCGCTCCCACCTCGCAGACGTGTCAACGGCGCCCGTTTCGTCCGTCACCCGATCCGGTAGACGTAGCCGGCCGTACCGCGCCGCTGGGTGCCGCCGTCAACCCTTCGCCCCTACGGTCACCCACCCGCGTCGGTCCGATCCGGCTGGCGACCGGCCAAAGAACCCCTTGTCCGCTCACCGGCCTCTTCCCGACGTGGGAGCACCGGCGCTGCTCCCCATGCGACAGGGCACACCGTGCTCCCCGCCGACGCCCCGTTCCGAGATCTGCGCAGGCCAGGAGGGGGACGGGGCGCTGGAGTCGCGCTGGTGACCCGGGTCGGGGGCGGCCAATGCCCCTTGGCGTTTGTCCGCAGACGGGGCACTCCCACAAGGGCCGCGTCGTAGAGGGCCGTTCAGCGCTCCACCAAGCTCTCACCGTTCGGCCTTCCAGAGGTTCTTCAGGGGCGGAGCGGGGTGAACTCCCCGGCCCCGTGTGGCTGCGGCCGCTGATGGTGACATCGGCCGTTTCGCTCTGTACCGGGCGTACAGCCTGACTCGTCTGCCGCTCCCTGTTTCCGCAGGTCAGATGCCATGTTTCTATTGAGCGAACCCTTCAGGTCGAAGCCGGGTCGAATTCACCCTCGCGTATTGCCCGGCGTGTTCAGCCCGCCGAGGGGCAGGCGGGCATTTCGACGTCCTGTAAGGGGACCGCGGATGATGTTCTCGAAGGCCGTGACGATGATTGAGGCGAAGCTGCCCACGGGGCTGCCCCCGATGGACTCGACGATAAGGTCGGCCAGCGGGCGCTGGCCGGGCCCCGTTCATCCAGCCGAAGCCAGGACCTGATCATGCCTTCGGCACGCTCAACGTACGCACGCCGGAACGAACCGCACGAGGATTCCGTGAGCCCCCCGGAGCGCCAGGCAACGATCAGCGGGCAGGGACGTGTGCCTCCTCTTCCCCTCGGGTCGACGTGCGTCGACTGCGCGTCCTGCGCGCGCCGGCGACGCAGCAGCGGCGGATCGGGGAGGTCCACCGCCGACTCGTCCGGTTCCGGGAGGCGGTGGCCGACCTGGGCAGGCACGGTGATGCGCTCTCAGCCATGTTGTCGGGGCTGCTGGCCTAGGCGGCTTCTTCAAAAGATCTTGCCAAAATGGCGCGGAAGCTGCGCATGATGCCTTGGTGGGACACCTTTCTGTCGACGTGCGCGCTTCGCTCCGGCTCTTCGCTTTCTACCTGGCGAACGGCACCCTCGACCTGGACCTGCTCGAGGGGGTCGACTATCGCTCGACCGTTTTTCATTCTGGCTCCTCCTTGGAACAGGTCTTCGCGATCTATAGCAATGTGCTGCAAATCGACGCCGACGGCATGGTGCTGAATGACGGGGATGCGCAGTACCGGGTCGCGCAGTGGGTTCGAGCGTGCTGCGACCCGAGCTATCGGGTCGAGCCGCCCTTCGAGGACTGGGAGATGGAGCTCCATCTCTGATGACCCGCCGCTCACCGTCGGAACATCACGCCCACATCAGGAGCGACGCGAGAGTGACGGCTGCCTGGAAGGGCTCCGCGGTCTTGTCGTAGCGAGTAGCGATGCCGCGCCACTGCTTCAGCCGATTGAAGCAGCGTTCCACCACGTTGCGCTGCCTGTAGCGCTGCTTGTCGAAGGCCGGTGGGCGCCCGCCGCGGCTGCCGCGCCGGAGCCGGTTCCGGACCTGGTCGGTCCGTTCGGGGATGGTGTGACCGATGCTGCGTCGTCGCAGCCAGGTGCGGATGGCCCGCGAACTGTAGCCCTTGTCGCCCAGCACGTGGGAGGGCCGCACTCGGGGCCGTCCCGGGCCGACGCGAGGCACCCGTATCGCTTCCATCACCGCAGTGAACTGGGTGCAGTCATTGGTGTTGCCGCCCGTGAGCGTGAAAGCGAGCGGACGGCCGGCACCGTCGCAGGCCAGATGGATTTTGCTGGTCAGGCCACCTCGGGAACGTCCGAGTGCGAGGCTGCGGAGCCCCCTTTTCGTGCCCCGGCGGCGTGCTGGTGGGCGCGGACGACGGTGGAGTCGACCGAAACGAGCCAGTCGATGTCCCCGGTCGCGTCCGCCCTGGCCTGGGCGGCCTGCAGTATCCGCTCGAACGTGCCGTCCAAAGCCCACCGCCGGAACCGGGTGTGCAGTGTGGCCCACGGACCGTACCGTTCGGGCACATCCCGCCAGGCCACCCCCGTCCGGAACTTCCACACGATCCCGTTGAGCACCATGCGATCGTCCAGCCGCTTCCTGCCCCGCAACGACTTGGGCAGCAGCGTCCGGACGAACTCCCAGTCGGCATTCGACAGTTCATGGCGACGTATCACCCGACCATGATCCACCATTCAAGATCATTTGAAGACACCGCCTAGGGCAGGCCGACGGAGGAGTCAGGGGCGGGGCCCAGGCAGAGGCAGGGCCCCGGTTTCCGCGGAGTTCGTCAAGCTGCCCCTGGCAGGCGATCCAGCAGCTTGCGGATTGCCTCGGGCAGCGCCGGGGACACTTCACCTTGCCTCGCGTCCAGACCAAGTTCCTTCACTTCGACTCCTACTTCTCGGCAGAATTCCACGGTCTGGCGGGATGGTCCTGGCCCGGGCCAGGACGCGAGTTCCTCGGCCAGCTCCAGCCAGGTATCGGCCACCGCCTGGACCGGGCTCCTTCCGCGGTCATCACCTGGACCGCGCCGAGCCGTGCCCGTGCTCGCAGTTCACCGGTGTCCGTGCCGGCCGATGCGTCCGCGAGCCGCCTGGCGGCATCCCGGCAAGCGGGCCAGCCGCCCCAGACGCACTGCCGCCGACCCGGTCTCACGGGCAGCCTGACGGCGAGCGACATACGCCAGACGGTGCACAGCCCGGTCAGCCGCCGCGAACAACTCCCGACCCACGTCGGCAGCGTCCACGTCCACCGAGCGCACAGCAACGGCAACCGCAGCCAGCGCCTCCTGCTCGACCTCGGCGCGCTCCAAATGAGCCGGCCGCGCCAGCCGGGCCAGCACCCGACGGAGCACCGGAACGGCCATCGCAACGGCGACGGTGCCCCAGGGCTCACCGAGCTGCTGAGCCCGGCGAACCACTTCACGCCAGCTCCGCTCACGCTGGGCCGACGACGTGGCGGGGTGGGCGAGACGCGCCCGGAACTGGTCCACGGGCAGCGCCAGCTGCTCCGGCTCGTCGCAGACCAGATGAGCGGGCAACGTGAGCGGGGAGGCTGCCGTCGCCAGCGCGAGAAAGGCCTCCTCCAGAGCCCCCAGGGGCGAGCGGCCCGAGGACCGGACACAGGCAACGCGACGGTGGGTGGTACGTGCGGTGTGGTGCATGGCACTGCTCCTTGCAGGAGTGGCGGACAACGTCTGCCGCCACTCCTGTCACCGCCCAGTGCCACCGGCGGACCGACCGCGAGCCGCCATCGTGCCGCACACGTCCAAGTGGCACTGCGTGTGCGATGGCCCGCTGCTGGCTCACCCCGATAGCCAGCACTGCTGCACCCGGTCTAGCCGGGAAATCGAACGTGATAAATCCTCCGCCCGATTCAGCAGTTCTCTCGCAGTACTTGTCCTGATGGCTCGCAGGCTATGCGGCTGAGCGAACGACCCCATCCCGAGCTGCTCCGTATCGATGAGGTGCTGGCGACGCCAGACGTAGATTGCCTGACCGCTGATGCTGACGAGCTGGGCGACCTCGGCGACCTTCCTTCCGGATGCGACGAGATCGAGGACCTTGCGGCGGAATCTGGGTGTATGGCTGCAAGGCATCGCGGCCCCGAAGGCCGCTGGTTGGACAATTGTCCAGCGATCCGACTCCATCAGAGCCGGGGCATACCAGGAACGGCCGTGCCCAAACGGCTTGGCGCGGCCGTCTCTGGTGCAGACGAGCAGCTCTATAGGTCTTCGTCATCGACGGGTTCGGGCTCACGGGTGTACCAGAGATCGAGCACGTACTGCTCCTGGACTGGGCACTCCCTCCATGCCCGCCGGACGCGATCGCGGTCCCAGTTCTCGGTGAAACGGCGGTGCATGCACGTGGTGTGGTAGTCGCCGGTGGCCTGGCGGCCGGTCCACCAGGCATGTCCTTCGTATACGCCCGGGCGGGGCAAGGTCATCTCACCGGCCGGTCCGAGGGTGAACTGGTTGATGACCACGGTGCCGGTTTCCGACTCCAGGGACACGGGGACGGCGCCTTCGACGTCCTCGGGGAGGGAGCGGGGTGCGTCCCAGATCCGGAGGGTGACGCGGACGTGGATGTCGTCCTGCAGGCTGTGGAGGTACAGGTGGTAGCCGTTACCGGCTACCACCTGGCTCATCGACGCGGCCAGGGCGTCATCATCTCCGAGATAGGCGTCCGCGTCGTAGACCTCGATGATGCGGCGGTCGGGGCGAGCTGTGGTGCTGTACTCGGTGAGGAGCGCCATGGCAGGTAGTTCCTTGGCAGATCAGGGGTTTATCTTCACGTAGAAGGGGTCGCCATCGAGTATCCGGTTGGCGGTGTACATCGAGTTCAGCCGGCGGCCGCCTGCCTCGTTGTCAGGGCCGTCTATGAGGCGCGCGGAGTAACGGTCGTCACCGGCGTTGGCACCTTCTTTGGTGGAGGCGAAGGGGTATTCGTCGCACTGCAGCCCGGTGCCGCTGTAGTCCCCCCATATGTCGTGGCATGTGTCGATGGCCACGTCCCGGTTGTCTTCTTGTTTCTTTTCGTCGATCAGGCGGTGCAGGGGTTCGTCTTTGCCGGGGATGCTCTTGCCCGGCCAGGAGGGGAAGGTGCGTTCGGGGTACTGCAAGGCGTCGCGGATGTGCCGGGTGCTTTCCTTGATGGCCTCGTCGCTGAGGCTGAGCTGGAGTTCGACGCGGGCTTCGGTGAAGACGGTGCCTTGGTGTTTTCCGGCGCGTGCCCCGGCGCGGTCGAAGCGGACGCCGGAGTGGAAGGCGTCGACTTCCGAGTAGGAGGGGCTGGCGTTGGGGGAGGTTGCTCCCAGCGTCATGAGGATGACCGCGTTGACGCGCTGGGGATTGCCTGCCTCGACTTTGCCGGTGTCGGGCGAGGTGTAGGTCAGGGTCCAGTAGGGGTTGTTGTGCCAGCCGGTCAGAGTCTCATCGCGGGTCGTGGTCCCGGGAGCGTTGACGCGGGGGTTCGGGTCGCTTTCAGTGGCGTTGATGCTGTGGGTGAAGGACTGGCTGATGCGCCACTTGGTGGCGTCCTCGTTGGCGGCGGGCTGGACGGTGATGTCCTCGACGCTGACGGCGTACTCCACCTTCCGGGCACCGTCGTGGGCGAACCCGAGCACCCATACGTCGAACCACATGCGCCCCAGGGTTCTCCCAGAGCCTCGGGTGTCCCGTAACACCAGATCGTAGGGCTTCTTCTGGCAGCTTTCGAACCGGCTCTTGATCCAGCCCTTGGCTGTTTTGGCGGCTTCGGCGTGGTCAGCGCACTCCTGCCGCAGGTCGGTGTCGTCTGCCTCGGCGGCAGCCGGGAGCGTCTTGCTGGGGCTGCGTGAGGCGAGGTACTCGCCGAACGGGATGGGCTCGTCCAGGCCGCGGAGCTGCTCGGGAGGCAGTGTGGCGGCATCCACGATCGCCACGGTGTCGTGCGGTTGTGGGACGACTCGGTCTTGAGGAGCGGCCACGGCTGTCGCCGTGGCTGCCAGGGTCAAGGTGCAGGCGGTGGCCAGAGCACGGGTCCACCTGGTCAGGGCTATGTGGAACATGCCGGGGCTCCTTGCTCGGTGCTGGGGGAGAGGGGAACGGGACGGTGACGGGTATCGCCGGTCACCGGGCGCACATCTGTCCCCAGCAGGCATGCAGGAGCCTGTCGGTGCTGGCCGAATAGGTGGCGCGGAACCCGTCGAAGGTGCGGTCCCGGCGCTCCAGCCCGTGGGTTGCTGCGGAGGACTCCACTGTCCACACCGGGCCGGCCTCTGCGTGCACGTCGGTGGCAGAACGGCCAGGACCGCTATTCACCTGCACCTTGTGGACGGGAACGCCGAAGGAGACCGCGGCACGCTGGTGGATGTCCTCCGCAGCGACCGTGGAACTCCGCTGCGAGAAGGCAGGGCGGGAGGCGGTGCTCACGGCGGCGGCATTGCACAGCTGCACAGTCCGCGCACACCGGGCAAGACCGGGGACGGTGGACAGGCAGGTGTCGGGTGCCTCGGCCAGACAATGGCGCAGCGCAGCCTGGTTCACGCCGTTGAGGACCTTCGGTACGGCGTCTGTGAAAGAACGATTCTTCGGCGCGGTGTCGGTGGGCGGGGAGGTCTGCAGTTGAGTTGGGCCGGGTTTGCTGGTGCTCCATTGCTCGAAGCTGGCACCGCCGGTCAGTTGGGCGGTGAAGCAGTAAGGGGCAGTGCCGCCGTCGTTGCACTTGGGGAGTGAGGTGATCTGGGCGACGTCCTCGGTGGCGGTGCGGTACCAGGTCTTGTTCTCCGCCATGTACTGCACCCGGCTGTCGATCCGGGGAATGCTCAGGTGCTGCGGGCCCATGACTTCGAGGCCGATGTCGAGGCGGTTGGCGCTGCCCCGTGGAACGGGGAGTTGTCCGGTGGTGGTGCCGACTTTGTTGAAGTCGTACAGAACGTCCCACTGGTCACCACCGTCCTGGCGCAGGAGCATATAGGTGTGGTTGGTGCGGTCCGGGGTGTTCCCTCCGGCACCCTGGGTGATGGCGCGGGTCACGCCGCCGTTCTCCCCCAGCTCGCTCCACCGAGGCCCATACGTGCTGGTGGTGGCACCGGTTTTCTCCGCGAACAGACCGATCTGGACGTAGTTGGAGAACAGGCCGCCCTCACGGTTGGGCATCATGGTCAGATAGTTCGCTGCCTGCACCGTGGTGCCGGAGGTATCGGTTTGCGCGAAAGTGATGGGCTCGTTCCGCCAGGTGGCAAACGCCCCGATGACGGGCTCACCGGGCTCGGCGCACGCCACCGCCCAGAAGATGATCCTCGCCTGGTGCTCGATGTTGCAGCT
Source organism: Streptomyces sp. S07_1.15 (assembly GCF_020739505.1). NCBI lineage: Bacteria > Bacillati > Actinomycetota > Actinomycetes > Kitasatosporales > Streptomycetaceae > Streptomyces > Streptomyces sp. S07_1.15. Next base: position 1,058,998 of record NZ_JAJBZK010000001.1, on the reverse strand, counting down.
TTCAGTTGGAGGAGCCGCACTGGCCGGAGAGGCCGCCGATAACGGCAGCACCACCACCGAAGCCATCGAGGCCGCCAGCGCGAGCAGTCGTCTCTTGAGACGCAACAGTTCCCCATTCGATGATCGAATACGCGACGCGGAGAACCTAGCGAACGCTTGTGCCCATGTGTGGGCTCCGTGAAGAGACTGTCGTGATCTCACGGGAACGGGGCTCGAATACCTCCCTTGCCCTGTGCGTCACTTCCGCTCTATCGAGGTCAGACGTGTTGCGTCTGAGGGCTGAGGACAGACCAGGTCTTGATCGTGAAGGCCGACCCGGTCGCATCCACGGGGGATCTGCCGACCTCGACGAACGCACGATGACTGCGCCGTTTCCGCGACCGCCGTCCGAGTTCAATCGAGGACCCAACTGAGGTCTTCTGCCGACAGGCGAACCTCGGGGACAACGCTCGGTGGGGCGACAGCATCCACGCCGTCCAGTTGCCTCGGCGTCACAGATGTCTCGCTGCCTGACGAGGGGCTCACTGCCGGTGTTCAGGAGGAAGGCCGGGCGAGGGCAGGCGGGGTTGCCCGGTGGCTCGCCGGTGGTTCATCGGTGGCTCACCAGTGGCCCGGCAGCCGTCTGACCTCGGGAAACGGCGATTCCACAGGATCTCCGCGGTCCCGCCGGACGAGTGCACACGCACCATGGCAGTGCTGAACGACGCGAACAGCAACGGCAAGAACCGCATGCTCCGTCCCTATTACCGGGCGTCAGCACCAGACGGACCGCGTTCTCCAGTCCGGGCGCCGCCCGACGATGTTCCACTCCGCACGCCGTGCCCCACGCGGCTCCCAGAAGCGGGACTCTGCCGCTCTGCCGACCACCATCTGGCTCCCACGTCCCGAGCAGTCACGCGTCGCTCCCGCCCCCGGCTCGGTGTTGCCGGACTGGGCGGTCGAGATGATCCGCACTGAGTTCGGCGAACGCCCAGGCAGCCGGCCCGCATCGCTTCTCAAGGTCTCCATCCACCAGGACCTCTTGCCAGGGTCGGACGCCTGCATGCCTTGTACCAGCTATGCCGACGCCGGAGAGGAGACGGCCCCCGGCAGTGCGTCGGTGCTGCTCGCCGAGCTGCACCCGGACGCCCTGCCAGCGTCCAGCGATGCACTACGGGTTTCGGAGAGAGGTATGCCGGGGGCCATGGAGAACAGCTGGCCCGGCTTCTTCCACCGCGCCCACCGCCTGCTGCCCGCGGACGGGCTGCTCCTGCTTGCCACCCGCCAGCGCCGGGACGCCGGAGTGCTCACCGACCCGCTCGGCTCGCTCGTCGCCGCGGCGCGCACGGCGGGTTTCCGCTACCTGCAGCACATCGTCATCCTCTACGCCCGTGCCGCCGATGACGCTCTCGCACCCGCTCCGCCCGGCGATGCCGCCCCCGGCGTTATCCATGGCGACCTGCTCGTCCTCTCCGCGATCCACCACGCCTGACGGCCAGAGGAGTTGACTGTGCCCGCTCCCTTCTCGGTGTGGAACACCGCCCCCACCTCGGCGCCCGCTCAGCGCAAGGGCCGCTACGTCCCCGGCTCCACCGCCCACCCCGCCAAGATGCTCCCCGCCATCGCCGCGCACGCCATCCGCACCTACACCAACCCCGGCGACCTGGTCCTGGACCCCATGTGCGGCATCGGCACCACTCTCGTCGAGGCCATCCACCTCGGCCGCCGCGCTGTCGGCGTCGAATACGAACCGCCGTGGGCCGACCTCGCCAGCCGCAACACCGCATCCGCCGCCCACGAAGGCGGATGCGCCACCGGCAGCGTGTACTGCGGCGACGCACGCCGGCTCACCCAGTTCCTGCCCGCCACGCTCCGCGGCACGGTGGACCTCGTCGTGACCTCACCGCCGAATGGGCCCAGCGTCCACGGGCAGGTCCGCTCCACCCGGGACACCGGCGAGCGCGGCGTAGCGAAAAGGAACTACCGCTACAGCCACGACCCGGCCAACCTCGCCCACGTCTCCACCGACCAGCTCCTCAACGCCTTCACCGAAATCCTCGCCCAGTGCCGCCTGATGCTCCGCCCCGGCGGCACCGTCGTCGTCACCACCCGCCCCTGGCGCACCCGCGGTGAACTGGTCGACCTGCCCTCCGCCGCTCTGGCCGCCGGACGCGCGGCCGGCCTCGTCCCCGTCGAGCGCTGCGTGGCTCTCCTCGCCGGCATCCGCGACGGCCAGCTCGTCGCCCGCCCCTCCTTCTTCCAGATGAAGAACGTCCGCGACGCCCGCCGCCACGGCATCCCGCTCTGCCTCGTCCAGCACGAGGACGCCCTGATCTTCACCACACCGAAAACCATGGAGACGCCCAAGCGGCCCAGACTCACTGACTCCAGGTCCGCATGAAGAAGCAGCACCCCACCCCCGGCCGAACACGCGCACCTCTGAACTGGACAGTCGGCCGGCCGACCGGGAAACCGCCGGACAGAGCTCCGCGCCCCCACCCCCAGAGAAACGCCTCACTCAGCCCCGGCACCTCCCGGTCAGAACCCGCTACCTCCCAAGGCAGAGCAAGTGACTTGGCGGCTGTACCGGAGTCCGCCTCGGGCACTGGGAGCCCGGCTCGTCTCCTGTACACCCCCGAACAGGCGGCTGAGCTGTTGCAGATCCCTGCCTCGTGGCTGCGGAAGAAGGCCGCCGCGGGCCTCATCCCCTGCACCCGGGTCGGGCGGCACCTGCGGTTCTCCGCGGCGGATGTGGAGACCGTCATCCGCGACGGTGCCCGGCCGGCCCGGCGGCCCGGGGCCCGCCCTTGACGGCTATCACCCGGTCGTGGCTTCCGCTCCGGGGCATATCGAGCGTCCATGGTCGCCCCCGGTCCGACCCGCATCCCGGCACCGGGGGCAACACGACCTGGAAGGAATGCACCTATGGCCTGGGTTGAACAACGCGGCGAACGCTGGCGCGTGCGCTACTGGGCAGCCAGCGGCAAAGCCGCCAGCGTCCCGGGAAGCTTCCCCACCCGGCAGGCCGCACAGGCCCACGCCGACCAGCTCCACAGCACACCCACCGCCCCACCCGACACTGCGCCCGCACCGACGCCCACCAGCGCCATCAGCACGACAGCCGCTGCCCCGGGCACCGTCACACAGCCGCCACCCACGATCGCTGACTGGGCACAGGTGTGGTGGCAGACCGTCGACGTCGGCGACAACACCGAAGCCTTCTACCGCAGCCTCCTCACCCGCCACATCCTGCCCCGCTGGGGAACCACCCCCGTACACCAGATCACGCCCGCCGACATCAAGATCTGGCTCAACACCCTCACCCCCACCTACGCCCCCGCCACCGTCACCAGCATCCGCAAGCTCTTCGCAATGCTCATGACCGACGCCGTCGACAACGAACTCATCACCACCAACCCCGTACGCCCCCAGCGCAGAGGCCGCGGCCGACTACAGCCGCGCCGCGAGCGCCCCTGGGCCGATGAGCACCAAGTCCTCACCATCGCCCACCGCGTCTTCCACCTCGCCTCACGCAACCAGGCACTCCTGGTCATCACCGCCGCCTACACCGGCATGCGCTGGGGCGAACTCGCCGGACTCCACCGCGACAATGTCGACCTGCCCAACAACCGCCTCCACATCACCGCCTCCGGCGCCCTCCACGAAGTCAACGGCCACCTCAGCCTCGGCCACCCCAAAACCCTCGCCAGCGTCCGCACCGTCTCCCTGCCCCCCTTCCTCACCCAACTCCTCCACGCAGACCTGACCGCCTCCACCCGCCCCTTCGTCTTCACCACCCTGCGCGGAAAACCCCTACGCCGCTCCGGCTTCCAACGCCGCCTGTGGGCCCCGGCCGTCAACGGCAGCCGCCACACCTCCCCACCCTGGCCCCCCATCGCCCCGGGCCTGACCTTCCACGGACTACGGCACTCCCACAAGACCTGGCTCATCGAAGACGGCATCCCCGAAGTCGCCCAGGCACGACGCCTCGGCCACGCCATGCAAAACAAGATCGACGACGTCTACTCCCACGTCACCACCAGCATCGAAGAACGCCTCCTCAAGCACCTCGAAACCCGATGGCAACGCTCCCTCGAGCACCACAACCGAGAGGGGGATACCCCCGGGCTGCTCCGGCTCAGCGCTTGAGCAGTACCGGCCTTCATGCCCGGGCCGGCCGCTCCAAAGTTATGGGCCAGTCACCAAAACGGGCTACGGAAGGATTCGCGGCCGCAGGGCGTACAGCCGTGGTATCTTCCCGGCCGCACACGACGGAGGCCGTCGTTCGATCCCGTGCCCTGGCTGCCAATTCGTCGCAGCCGAGCGTCAGCCCCCGGGGACTCGCCGGAGTTGACGCTCGCTCCGGCCCACCGTAGGGGTAGGGCCAAGGCACGGAGAACAACCTTCCAGCGAGGACCAGATCCGCGCAGATCAGCAGTCAACCGCTTCCGGGGGTGGGCCCTACTGCGACAGGATCTTCGGATAGGCCCCGGGCGGGGCCTATCCGAAGATCCCGCGGCCCCTATGACGCTTTGCGTCCTCGGAATGCCTTGGCGCCCGCTCGGCGCTCGGGCTCGAATGCGTTGATCGTCCCGGCGCCCAGGCCCGGGGTCTCCCTCCAGGTTCTGAGTTTGCGGGCCACGCCCCGCACCTTGGGGTGGCTGGGCCCGAGAGCGATCTCGAAGTGTGACTCCTGGGGCGAGGCCAAGTCGCCGCCCCAGGAGATGACGCCGTCCAACTCGGCCAGAATGTCCCGCACCACGACCAGTTGATGCGGGTACAGCCCGCCTCGTACACCCAGCGGGTAGGCGTACGGCCGGATCGAGATCGCCGTACCGGACAAGTAGTTCGATTGGTGGGGCTGGCGGACCCTGCGGGACGTGGTGTGGCCTGTCACGTCCTTCCTACGCAGTTGGTCGATTTCGTAGTGAAACCGGCGGGCGACGTGCAGCAGGACCGTCGCGGCGTCGCCGTCGGCCAGGCGTACGGACTGGCCGCTGCCTTCGATGGTGTGGGACGTGGCATCGGCAAGGATCTTCCAGTCGTTGGCCGAGCGGCTGCCGCGCCAGCTGGTTGCCCTCTGGTCCGTCCGGGCGGGGGTGCTGGCCGCGACCGGGGCGATGTCCAGGAGTCCCAGGGTGGCGGCTCCGGCCAAGCTGCCGGCGGTGCCGAGCACACGGCGCCTGCTCAGATCGTTCATGACGTGCCCTTCTTCTTGTTCCGGCGTTGGATGACGGCCAGGAGCACGGCGTGGGCCAGGCAGAGGAGCGCCAGGGCGGGGAGTGCGACCAGGGCAGGGTTCACCCAGGCGGGGATCAGGTCGTATCCCGCGTTGCACTTGTTGTGCAGCGGGAACCACTGGGTGTACTCCTCGAAGTTCGTCCTGCGGTATGTCCAGTCGAAGGCCTGGCCGGCTTTGTTGCAGGCCTCCTCCGGGTCAAGTGACGTGATGGGGACGAGGGAGCCGATGAGGTAGGTGACACCGGCTCCCATCAGGAGGAGCACCGCACTCCAGGTGAGCCAGGCGGGGTTGCGCCGCCACGTGCCCAGAATCAGCGGACGGCTCCAGAACCACCCCGCGGTCGTGAGGGCGCAGCAGATGAGGACGAGGATGACGGGCATAGGTCAACTCTGGCGGTTCTTCGCGTCCGACCGGGCTGCTGCCGCCCGCTGTGCCGCCTGCTTGCGGTAGACGGCCAGGTTCTTCTTGTACTGGGCCGCCAGGCTGTCCTCCAGACCGATGAGGGCAAGCTGGCGGTCGGCGAACGCCTGACAGAACACGTTGAACTTCTCCTCGTTGCCCGGGAGGAGGATGTAGGCCGTCGGCAGGGCAACGCCCGCGCCCGCGATCAGCCTGGACCGGGCCAAGCTGACGGTGTCGTCGGAGGGGCCGGCGAGGATGTCCCAGCAGCACGCGTGCGCGTTGGAGGCATTCTGCCAGCGCCGGTTGAAATGGCTGCGGAAGCGGGTTAGGCCGCCCCCGTTGTTGTAGTGCCCCTTCATCCACTTGACGATGTCGGCGTCCTCGTCCTCATCATCAGCGATGTACTTGGCCAGCAGATACCCGTCGACATCCTCGAGCATGTCCGTGTAGCCGAAGCTGGATACGGTACCGGGGACGGCCAGTTTGGCTTGGCAGAACGTGAGCGGTGAGGCGTACTCGTCCACTGAATTTCGCCAGTCCGCCCAGAAGGTCATGATGTCCCCGCCCCATCCGGCGATGTCGCCGCCGGTGGACTCCCTCTTGTCAGGCAGGTCGAAGTTCTCCAGGAAGCCGTTGGCTGTGGCCATCAGATGTGTGGCGTCGAGCTGATATCCTGTGATGGTGTCGGTGAAGGATTTTCGGACCGTCATGCCGCGGGTGTTGCAGTACTCGACGAAGTCGCCGTCGTAGCTGTCCGCCAGCCACCACCATTGCAGGCCACTGTATTTCTTGTGACGGATATACTCCATCACCAGTCGGCTGGCGTTGGTGCTGACGTTGTTTGACGATTTGTACGCGAGAGCGTGGTCGTAGAGCTGCTGCACGTAGGCGATGTAACTGTCGGCGGGACCGCCCGTGTCGTTCACTGAACGGACGCCGGGTTCGCTACCGCGCCGCCAGACGTCCCGGTCCAGGTCGAACGTGTCCGAGCCGTTGGTGACCTTAAACTCCTTGATCTGGTTGATTGACCAGTTGGAGGGCAAGGGGTAGCCGAGGTTCCCGGAGAAGCCCCAGGACATGCCTGAGACAAAGGAGAAGCGCGCGCCGGTTTTGGCGGTGACGTTGATGCAGACGTTGCGGGATCCGTAGACCCCGTGGAAGTACTTCTTGCCTCTGTTGGCGAGGCCGGCCACCACGCCGTTGAAGTAGGTGACGATACCCTGCGGATGACCGTCGATCTCCCCTTGCTGGGCGTCGTAGTCGACCGCGAAGTAGATCGTGGTGCCCCGGTCGAAGCCATATTGGCTGGCGAGGTCGTGTGCGTTGAGGGCGTGCTGGTAGCCCTGGCTGTAGGTGAAGTCGGCGAGTTGGCGCGCGTTGTCCTGATAGATCGGGAAGACCCGCAGGCCGGCGTCGAAGATGGTCTGCAGTTCGCCGGGTTTGATTTCCTTGTCGAGCGTGGACCCTGGCGGGTCGTAGAGGTAGCGGCCGACCAGTCGATAGTCGTTGTCATACAACCAGCGGGCACGGGAGGCAGTGATTTCGAACCTCGTGTCCGAACCGGTCGCTGCGCGATCCGCGTTGCCCATGGACACCAGCAACTGCGCCCAGGTGTCGTATTCTCCCACGCCGTAGTTGGCATCTTCTTTCGTGTACAACTGAGAGAACTTTTGGAATATCTCGACGAACTCCCGGGTCTTCCCGTCGAAGGTGCTCTTGAAGGTCGTCCGGACCTCCGTGTCGTCGAGGCCGTGAAGGATCACCGGCTCGTTGAATACACAGGCGGCAGTGAACAGTTCCACGAAGATGCCGGAGTCGCCCTCCCGGAGGGGATGAGCTCGCAGGCCGGTCTGGGTGCCGGGACCGAAGTTGCCGTTGGGGCTTAGCCCCAGTTCGTACTGGATGGCGATCACCAGGGACTTCTGCACGTCCCGGGAGTAGATGCCGTCGCACGGGCCGATCGAGTAGGCATCTCGCTTCCAGTAACGGCTGTTGAGCCACTGCTGAATGGCCCGGATCTTCTCTGTTCCGCCGGCCACGACGACGTAGGCGTCCATGTTGAGGATGCACTTGAAGATCTGCGCGGTCGTAACTCCGCCAGTGGTACCTGTTCCCCCGTCGGGCAGGCCCATGTCGACACGGAGGGCCTTGACGGCCTCTGTGGTCACAGCGCCGTACCCGCCGTATTCATTTGCTCCCCAGTAGCCTTTGCAGAACAGGCCGTGCTGGAGAATGCGGACAATGTTCGAGTTCTTGTTCCAGCCGAAGCCGATGTCGCCGAGTGCCTGTAATTTGGAGACAGTCGTCGGACCGAAGTTGGCCACCACGGGACCGATACCCAACTCGTGCTGGAGTCCCATGGTCAGAGCGTACATGGTTGTCCAGCCGGTACGGCCGTCCTCAGGGCATTTGGCATACCCAGCGACAGAGCCGTAGGTGGCGTTCACCCATTGCTGGGCCTCAAGAACCTTTGCGTCAGCCAAGTTGATAACTCCTTTTTGTGCAGCCGCAGTGATGACGGTCTGTTTGCGTTCATCAGGGGTGGAAGGGTTGAACGCGCCAATCTAGCGCTGTGTAGCAGAAGGCGAAGGGGCCGGGAGGATTGGTTATCGTGAAGCTCTCGAGATGCCGCTAAAGGGGTTAGCTATTGACCCTTGCCGTGTGAGAAGGAAACGGGCTCGACGGCTGAATGTGTCGGGGTGAACGGGCAGCGACATCTGCTGGTTTGCCTGCTTGGATTCGTCTCTTCCTGATTTATCAAACGAATCGCTGGATCGTGGCGATGGCCGACAGTACGCCAGTTTTGTCTCCTGCTTGACGCTGCATCCCGATACGGTCAAAGCCGCCACTTGGCGGCTTTGCTCGATGCGCGTTTCCCATGGCCGGAAGGCAGTTGACTGCTCAGTCGGTGCCGTATGGCCGCTTATCGATCTTCTTCACGCTGATGACGGGCTCAGCGGGGACTGGCTTGCCCGGGTCGGTAGCAGTCAGTTCGGTTGGCCACGTTGCATTGGGGCTCAGGCCGGCGCCCCTGATACGGATGTCCAGGTCGGTGTCAAACCCGCCAGGGCCAGTGACCTTCAATGTGACATCGTAGAAAGCGGCCTTCTTTCCCCGGTTGAGGACGGTGACCGGGACGGTCACCCCCGAGTTTGACACTGTCGGGGTGTAGACAGTCACGTCGCCCTTCGTCAGGATCGGATCCTGAAAGTCCTTGTCGGCCGGGTCGTACGGGCGGGGCGAGACCGGATCCCCGGTCGGCGCGGCTGCCGCACGCTCACGCATTGCCTCTTCCTGGGCCGCCTTGTCCTCGCCACCTGGGCCGATGGAAGCCGTTGGGCTGGAGGGGGTCGACACGGTCGGGGATGACTCCTCAGGCGAGGCTGAGACCTGAGATCCAGTCTTCTCAGCGCTTACGGTGTCGCTGCCGCAAGAGGTGATCAGGGCACACAGCAGAGTGGCGCCGAGCGCGGATGTCAATCGGACGCTGCGCGCCGCCCGGAGGCGACGCACAGCAATGCTTCGGTCTCTCACGGGTTCTTCCTCAGTTGCAGGCAGTGACGTTGTTGATCACACGATTGATGATGTAAGTGCTGGAGCTGGAGGAGGTCTTCATCAGCGCGGTCACTTTGCCGCAGCCACCGGGTTCCTGCCAGACAGGGCCGGCGTACTGGCTGAACGTGCCCTGGTCGGTGTCGCAGGGGGTGGTGGTGTAGTTGTCGCAGAGTTGGAGCTTCATCCACATCGCACGGCCTGTGTTGTTGTCGAACAGGGCACAGGTGTTCTGGCTATTGCTGGCGGCTGATGTGTTCGAGTACACCCACAGCGTGCCCAGTCGAGTCTCGTCCGGGAGGCGCTCAGCGCGGACGATCACGTCGTAGGAGGAACCGCAGAGCGATGCCATCGTTTTCATTTCGCCAGGGTGGGCGTTTGCATACTCCCTGGCCTCGGCACCCACGGTTGAGGCGATCTCGATGCTGGGAGCCGAGTTGGCATTCGCTGTATGCGGACTCGTTGCTAAAACGGCACCGGTGAATAATGCTCCGGCGGCGATTCTGCGCACTGCGGTAGTGAAGCGCATTTTCCCCTCTTGGTGTGCAGTCATCGGAATATGGCCGACTGGAAGTTCTCTTTCGGTCTTGCCGTCGGGGGATGGGCGATTCCCGTATGTGGGTGCCGACCATTCGTCCGAACGATGCGCCGACACTCGCCCTCGGTGTCACGTATCAAGCGGTTCGGCCCTCGGTATTTATATCTGTAGGTGCCGCTTCGATCAAGCGTGCGAAGAGGGGGGCCGGCGTGGGTGGCGTTGAAACAAGTCATCGATGCGGTGCGGGAGTTGTGCGAAGATCGCTGCAAATCGAGGAATTTCGGACATTGCTGGAGTTGCGGGAGTCGAATTTTGGCTGAGAATCGAGGGCTGATCCATGCCGGTCAGCGGAACCATGCCCTGCAGGCTCAACTGTGCCGACTTGTCCGGGTTGATCTTCGCAGTGTGGTGTCGGTAAGGGCTGGCGGCTCATGATCCTTGAGGTATTTCGATTGTGTGAGGTATGAGCAGGATGGTGAACCGGCTAAACCCACTCAGCGTCTCACGAAAACGGAGGACGGCGGTTGGGCAAAGTTTTCAGCGCCGTCACGCGGGGCCCTTCCGTATGCGTGACTGGGGCGCTTGCACTTTGCCCGGCCGACCACCGCAGTTACCCGTCAGGGGCGCGCGTGTTCCTACGACGGCATGGGAGCCGGTTGAGTCTTGTTCCTGCGCCGCTCACCGCCTTGGAACAGTCCTGTAGTAACTGACCGCCAGCGCCGTGGTTACAGCGAAAGCGGCCTTCCCTGGGTGCGCGCGCGTCGGCCTCTCCCGGACCTACGGGGTCGGAGCGGTCACTCAGGACCCGTTTCGTCGGCTGGCGGTGCGGCGGACCGAAGTGGGTGACGCGTTCGGTCGGGGGCTTGCAGAGTCGAGGCTCTGGCACGCAGATGAGGGCACGATCGCCATAGTGTCGGCCCCCGCGTGTGGGCGGACGTGAATCTAATTGAGCCCGAAGGTTGGCGCCTGCCCAGGCGGGTCTGCCAGAGGGCTCACGCCTCTGGCGTTCCGTCGCGCGGTGGATGGGAGCCGGGGTGAAGTGGCGCAGAAGTGGCGACGTTGTGGCGTATCGGCGCCACGTGATGGGCGCCACGGTGGTGGGAGGCCGAAAGCGGCCGGCTTGCCGGCTGCCGGAAGCCAGTTGCAAGTGCGGACGCACCAGGAGCCTGTCAGCCCAGTGGCGCCTGGTTGCTCCCAGGACTGAGTCGATCACCGAGGAGTCTTGATGAACAACATCACCCAGCAGAACGCCGAGGACAGCGGTGCCTCCGCGAGCGTCTTCGACTTGGATGTTTCGCTGGTCGAAGTGGCTGATCCCGCCGGACTGGTCAACATCACCAACGACGGCTGTGGCAGTACGTGCGGCGCCTGTACCACCGGCGTGCACTGACAAGCTCTGCCGCCTGTTCCGTGGCCGGTGCCGCCGCGGGTTCCAGCCCTTGCGGCGGCATCAGCCGGCCTTGTTCCGCTGCGTTTTCTGTGGAGGTTGATGTGCTGCCTCGCGGGTTCCGATCCGGCAGCGTCACGCTCGTGCGTGCAGTCGCTCAGCCGTCGTTATGCCTGCCGCCTTGGCCCGATCTGACAGATCGGTCCCCTGAGGGAACGGCCTTACAGGCCGCCTGGCTGCGCGATGTCTGGCACAGGGAGGGTGTCGCCGAAGGGCTGCGGTACGCCAGCCCGGTGCTCGAGCAGCAGGTGCGTGCTCTGTGCGAGGCGGAGGCCCCTGTTGGCCGCGACCTGCGGCGAGCACATCTGTCCGTGGCCCGCTATGTGCTGCGCGCTGAGAGCCGCGCCACTCCCTTCGGGCTGTTCGCCGGGGTGACTACCGCCGCGTTCGGCGACGAGGTCGAAGCAAGGTGGGGCGCGGAGCACTGGACTGTCGCCAGCCCTTCCGCGGAGTGGCTCGCGGCCGTCGTGGACCGTCTGGAAAGCTGCCCCGAACTCCTCAGACGTCTGCCCGTGGTCGTCAACAGCACTGTGATGAGACGTGGTGACCGGGTGCTCGTGCCGTACCAGTCGGGCGGGCAGAAGCAGGGTGTTGGGGCTGTGGAGGTGTCGCTTCGGCGTACGGCGGCAGTGGAGGCGGCTCTGTCCGCGGCGAGGGCTCCCATGCCCCTGGGCGTCCTGGGGGAGAAGGTGCTGGCCGACTTCCCTGCAGCCGGATCGCAGCAGGTTGAGTCCTTCCTACGGGAGCTCGTCGCCCGCCGGGCACTGATCACCGGCCTGCATGCCCCCGGGACCGAAACGGACCCCTTGGGGCACATCATGGCCCGGCTGGACGAGGCCGATGCCGAAGGCGTGGAGGGGCCGGTATCCGACCTCGTCCGCGAGCTACGTCGCATCCACGCGGAAGTGGCGGCCTGCAGCACGCGCCCCGCCCGTCCGACCCGTCAGGCACGGGAACGGGTGGCGGCGCGGATGAGCGCCCTGATGCCCGTCCGCGGGCATCCACTCGCACTGGACCTGCGACTGGACGCCTCCCTCACCCTGCCGAACGAGGTAGCCCGGGAAGCGGAGCGCGCCGCTCTCGTCCTGGCCCGGGTCAGCGCCGCCCCGTACGGAACCACCGCCTGGAAGGAGTACCACCAGCGGTTCTACGAACGCTTCGGGATCGGCTCGCTGGTGCCCTCCTGGACGTCGTCGCCGACAGCGGTATCGGCTTCCCCGACGGCTATCCCGGCTCGGTCACCGGCGAGCGACCGTCACCGGTGTCGAGCCGTGACGAGGCACTGGTGCGGCTTGCACAGACCGCGGTGCTGGACGGCCGCCACGAGATGGTGCTTGACGAGCAGTTGGTGGCGTCGCTGGAACTGGGGCCCGCCCCGCTGCGGCTCCCGCCGCACCTGGAGATGGGCGTCCATGTGCACGCCGCCGACACGGAGCGGCTGCGACGCGGCGACTTCCGGCTGGAAGTCGTGAACGTGTCACGGGGCGCAGGGGTCGGCACCGGCCGCTTCCTGCACATCCTGGAGCCACAGGACCGCACCGCTCTGGCAGCGGAGCTGGCCGACCTGCCATGTGCCGATGACGCCACTGTCGCGGCGCAGTCGTCGTTCCCGCCGCTGGTGCCGGAAACAGCCCACGTCACGCGGTCCCCGCAGATCCTGCCGACCCTGATCAGCCTGGAGGAACACCGACCCTCCGGCGACGGCGTGCTGACCGCCGAGGACTTGGCCGTGGGCTGCGACGGCCGGCGAATGTACTTGGCCGCACCCGCCCTCGGCAGGCGGCTGGAGGCCGTGGGCATGCACGCCCTCAACCTGCACACCCACACGCCGCCACTCGCCCGCTTCCTCATCGAGTTGAGCCGCGCCCAGTGCGCCGCCGTGACGCTGTTCGACTGGGGAGCCGCACGGACGATGCCTTTCCTGCCGCGACTGCGCCATGGACGCACGGTCCTCTCGCCGGCCCAGTGGCGCCTGGAGCCGTCCTGCCTTCCACCTTGCGGGGCCCGATGGACCGACTGGGACCTGGCCTTCGTGGACTGGCGGGCCCGGCGGCGACTGCCACGACGGGTCCGCCTGACCGAGGGCGACCGTCGGCTGACGCTGGATCTGGACCAGACCGGCCACCGCGTGCTGCTCCGCGCCCACCTGGACCGCGGCGCGCCCGCCGTGCTCACGGAAGCACCGCAGGGATCCGGCTGGTGCGGGGGCCGGGCCCATGAAGTCGTCATTCCGCTGAAGGCGGCCGAGAAGCCGGCATGGCCGCGCCTGCCGACACCGTGCCGCGCCCGGACCCTCCAGCGGGAACCCGCCCAAGTGCCAGGCGCATCGCGCGTGCTGCTGGCGAGCCTGTACGGGGACATCCGCCGCCAGGACACCATCCTCGCCGGGCACCTTCCCGCCCTTCTGGACCGGCTCGGCCAACCGCCGTGGTGGTTCGTCCGATTCCGCGACCCCGGCCAGCATCTCCGCCTGCGCGTCGCACTGGCCGACCCCCGGCACTTCGGTTTCGTGGCCCGGACGGTGAGCACCTGGGCCGGGGAACTGCACGAGGCCGGGCTGCTGCGGGAGGTGCGCTACCCCACCTCGTACATCGAGACCGGGCGCTGGGGTGCGCATGGTGCGTGGACGGCGGCGGAGAACGTCTTCCGGGCCGACTCCCGCGCCGTGCTCGCCCAACTCCGAGCGCATGCCCGCCCTCACCGCCGGGTCTTGGCGGCCGCGCACACCGTCGCCATCGCCTGCGCCTTCCAGGGCAGCATCGAGGCGGGGATGCGCTGGATCACCGACCACGTGGCTCCCACGGCTCCGGAGCCAGTGCCACGCCCTCTCTTCACCGAAGCCGTCCGACTCGCCGACCCCAGCGGGGACTGGACGGCTCTGAGAGGAGTGCCTGGCGGCTCTGCCGTTGTGGAGGCATGGGCGGACCGTGATGCGGCCCTCGCCGCCTACCGCGGCCACCTGCCCGGTCCCGACACTCAGGGCATCGATGCCGACGATGTCCTGTCATCCCTGCTCCACGTTCACTTCGTTCGCGCTGTCGCCGTGGACTTCCCCGACGAGGCGGTCTGCCTGTACCTCGCGAGAGCCGCCGCCCTCGCGTGGACGGCTCGCAACAGCAGGAGGGCCACGTGACCCCATACCCGGCTACTGACCTCGCTGACAGGATCGGCGCCCGGCTCGCGCACCCCGACACCGCGCCGGCCGGGCCGCGGGGCAAGGACTGGTGGCGGCAGTCCCTCGCCCACGGAATCCCCGGCATCGCGCTGCTCCACATCGAACTTGCGGCGGCGGGGAGGGGGCCGTGGCAGCGTGCCCACGACTGGCTCGCCGCCGCCACCTGGGCGCCCGTCACGAGCGGAGACGAGAGCCACCCGTACTACGGAGCACCGGCGCTCGCGCACGCTCTGGCGTGTGCGGCCGACCGCAGCCCCGGTTGCTACCAGCGCGCGCTGGACGTGCTCGACCGGCAGATCGCCGCCGACGCACGCCGCCGCATCGCCGCCGCGCACGGCCGCATCGACTCCGGGCGCCTCCCCGCCCTCGCCGAGTTCGACGCGCTCCAGGGACTGACCGGCTACGGCGCCTACCTGCTGCGCCGCGACCCCAGCAGTGATGTGCTCCGCGCAGTCCTCGACTACCTCGTCCGGCTCACCGATCCGGTCGCCCTCCAAGGGGAGACGCTCCCCGGCTGGTGGACCCGGTCTGGGCCCTCAGGCCGGCCGGACCACCGCTTTCCCGGCGGGCACGCCAACAGCAGTCTGGCGCACGGCATCACGGGAGTTCTGAGCCTGCTCTCCCTGGCCGCCCGGCGCGGCGTCGCGGTTGGCGGACTGCCCGATGCCATCCGCACCATCTGCGCGTGGCTCGACCACTGGCGCACCGAAACCGAGGGCAGACCCACCTGGCCGTACTGGGTCACCCGCTCCGAACTGCGCGCCGACCGCCTCACACCGTCCGGACCGCTGCGGCCGTCTTGGTGCTACGGCACCGCGGGCCTGGCGCGCGCCCAGCAGCTCGCGGCACTGGCCCTCGGCGACACGGAGCGGCGGGGCGCCGCTGAGAAGGCGCTCGTCAGCGCGTTCACCGACCCCGGTCAACTGGCCGCCACCACCGACGTCTCCCTCTGCCACGGCTTCGCGGGCCTCGCCCACGTCGCAGCTCGCGCAGCCGGCGACGCTCTCCCCACCACCGCCGGCCGGCTCCGTGCTCTCATCCCCACCCTGCTCGCCGTCGTCAAGCCTCCGGGATCGGACGCGGAACATGTGATCACCGAGCTGATGCATGCGGCGGACGGCGGCCCCGGGCTTCTCGACGGCGCGGCTGGCGTCGCCTTGGCGGTGCTCACCGCCGACGCAGCTATTCCGCCGGAGTCGGCCTGGGACTCCTGCCTGCTGACCGCCTGACCACACACCAGCAGACGTGAGGAGAGATGTGGCCACGCACCGCGCCCGCTGGCACCAGCACAACATCGAGTTCTCCGACCGCTCGACAGCCGAACAGGTCAGCACCGAGATCATCGGACCTGCCTTGGACGCCGCCCAGTGCGACGGAGACCTGCACGGCTGGTGGTTCCTCAACAAGCAGCCCTGGCCGTTGCGCTACAGGCGCGAGGGCGCCCCTTCGACCACGGTCGAGAACCTGCTCGACTCACTGACAGCCGACGGCCGCGTCGTCCGCTGGACAACCGGCATCTACGAACCCGAGACGCACGCCTTCGGCGGCCCCTCGGCCGTGGAAGCCGCCCACGAACTCTTTCACCACGACAGCCACCACCTCCTCACGCAAAGCCGTTCTCCGAGCCGCCACCGACCAGGGCGACGCGAGACCGCGATCCTGCTCTGCAGCGCCATGCTGCGCGCCGCCGGCCTCGACTGGTACGAGCAGGGCGACGTCTGGGCAAAGGTCTCTGATCTGCGCCCCGTTACTCACGCGCTACCTGCCGAGCGCATCGCAGCGTTGGCCTCGGCGATGCGCCTGCTCATGACCGCCGACCTGCGTAGCCTCTGCGACGCCACCGGCGAAGGCCCGTTCTCAAGGAATGGCGCATGGGTGACCGCCTTTGAACAGGCCGGACGGACCCTGCGCCACCTTGCGCAACACGGAGAGCTGACCCGGGGCCTGCGGGCCGTGCTCGCCCACCACGTGATCTTCCACAACAACCGCGCCGGACTCCCTTTGGAGGAGCAGGGCGTCATGTCAGCACTAGCGAAAGAAGCCGTCATGGGAACCAGTGACAACCCCGTCTCACCGCCCGCAGGAAGCCCCCCGATCAGCCGCACCGAGAGCACCACCGACACCACTACCGAAGTCGACGGCACCGCTGCCCGCCTCCGCAACGCCCTGGTCGACCAGATCGTCGCTGACTATCGAGTGGCTCCACGTATCGAGCAGGCACTGAGGACCGTGCCACGCCACCTGTTCGTACCGGACGCCACGCTGGAGGAGGCCTACGCGAACTCGACGGTCGACATCAAACGGGACGCCACCGGCCAGTCGATCAGCTGCGCCTCGCAGCCGGTCATTGTGGGGATCATGCTGGAACAACTGCAGCCCCAGCCAGGTCACAGGATCCTGGAACTGGGAGCCGGTACCGGCTACAACGCGGGCCTGCTCGCCCATCTCGTGGGGGAGAGCGGCCACGTCACCACGATGGACGTGGACGAGGACCTCGTCGAAGGAGCACGCTCTCACCTGGCCGCGGCGGGTATCGGGAAGGCCACCGTCGTCTGCGGCGACGGAGCCCTCGGTCACCCGGACAGCGCACCCTACGACCGGATCATCGCCACGGTCGGCGCGCACGGCGTCCCGCACGCCTGGATGCAGCAGCTGGCCGCCGGCGGCCGGTTGCTCGTCCCCCAGCGGCTGCGCGGAAGCGTGTCCCGTTCGATCGCGTACGAGCAGCGGGACGGCTCCTGGGTATCGGTGAGCAGCGAGATGAACACGTTCATGCCGCTGCGGCGCGGCATCGCCGACGACACACGACAGGTGATCCCGGTGACCTCGAAAGGGTCGGTTCGCCTCCAGACCAACAGCGAGCAACTCGTCGACGCCCAGGCCCTGAGCGACGTCCTCGACCAGCCGCGGACCGTGGTGTGGTCCGATGTGTTCTACCGCGCCATGGAGTCACCCGAATGGATGGAACTGTGGCTGACCTGCACACTCCCCAGCGGCCTCAACCAGATGCCCGCGAGCAGGGAAGCCGTCGAAACTGGTCTGCTCACCGAGCCGTATCCGAGTTCCACCGCGGTCTTCGAGAAGGGCGCTCTCACCTACCTGACCCGGCGCCTGTCCGACCAGCGCACTCCCGAGGGCGGCAAACTGTGGGAGTTCGGGGTCGTCGGCCACGGCCCCGGCGGTGACGAACTGGCCACGCAAGTCGCCGAGTCCATGCGCACCTGGGACCGCGAGTACCGCAACGGCGAAGCCCGGTTCGAAATCCACCCCCTCGACGCCGCCCCCGTCCGCCGGGGGCCTGGCTGCTTCTCCTTCGACACCCCGCTCAACCGGATCGTCGTCCAGTGGCAGTGACGCCGACCAGGTAGCACGACGGCCCCGCCCCGCCGACCGCTCGACCGCCCGGCCGCGTTCGGCGGGGCCGGTGATCCGGCTGCCCGCCTCCTCAGCCTTGAGCGAGCCGTCACCATTCACCGTCATCAGGGAGATGACATGGATCCCAGCGAGCCGTTCACCGGCCCCTTCCCCCTCGTCGCCCGGTTCCGTCCCGCCTGCCTGCCCTTGCCTTCCCGCGTGCAGGCGCTGGCGGACCTCGCCGAGGCGGCCGGCCGGCAGAACGACCAGGGACAGGCCTCCGCCGTCTACAACCAGAGCGCACTGCTCGCCTCCGACCTCGGCCTCCCTGGCCTGGCTCGCACGCTGTGCCGTCAGCACGCCACCGCCTACCTGCATGCCTGCCCGCTCCCGGCGATGAGTGCCATCCGAGGACTGGAACCGGTCGTCAACCTCGCACGACTGCAGGTCCGCGCCGGCCACGCCGACGACGGCCGCAGGCGGCTCCTGCAGCTGTACGAAGCAGTCAGCACCGGCCGCGCCGCTGAGTTCGACGGCATCCCCGTACCGGCCGACCTGACGACGTCCGCCGAACAACGGAGAGAAGTGCACGGGTGGCTGTGGCGCGTCCTCCTCGCCGACGGCTCCCGTACCTACACCACAGCAGGACGCTGGCAGGAAGCCCTGGCACACATCGAGCAGCACCAGGGGGTGGGCACGCGCATGCTCGACGGCCGTCAGGTCGCCGTCCTCGCCAACCTCACCGCAGGCAACACGGAACACGCGGCGGAACTGCTTTCCGGTACGGCCTCCGGCGACGAGTGGGAACAGGTGGTCACTGCCTGCCTCGCCGTCTTTTGCCGCCGCTACACCGGCGAGCCAGTCGGTGCCCAGGCAGCAGCCGTGGTGAGGACCTACCTCCGCCGGCAGCCGGAACCCGGCCTGACCGTCTTCGACATCCGGCTGGGCCTGGCGATCCTCGACGCGGTCGGCCCAGCCGGGGCCCCTGCGGCGCACCGTCTCGCCGAGGACCTGGTCCGCCGCACATTGGATGCCCGTGACGGCTATGCCGCCCGGGACATCCTGTCCCACCCGGCATGCGCGACTACTGCGGGGAGCCGCCATACCCGCTCCCTTACCGCACTCGGCCACTCATGCGCCCTTGGCGCGGGCGTGTTCCCTGATGGGCTGCGCGAGCGGGTGCTGGCCGCCGCCCGTGCCGCCGACCGCGTGATCAGGGAAAGCCTCGGCCACCCATCTCCAGCCGTTAACGCCCTCTGATCCGCCGGCCGCTGCCCGGACCCTTCATTCCCCGTCGCCGAAGGTGAGCAGCGGGACGTCGAAGAGATCTGCTGCGCGGGGCCGGGTGAGAGCGGGGGCGGTGATCTCCTCGATGATGAGCTCGGTGACGAACTGGACCGTTCCGCCGAGGAGATGACTGGTGCGGCCGTCCGCGGAGGCGGCCTTGAGACCGGCCGTCACGTGGATATGGGGAGCGACACGGCCGGCCTCGGTGTCCCAGGCCAGCGTTCCGCCTCCCAGCACTTCCAGGGAGTCGACCTGCACCTCCTCCCACAATGGCTGCTCGGGGTTCTTCAGGGGACCGCAGGAACCCACGAGCCGGGCGGTACGGAAACCGCCGATGAAGGTGGGGATGTGGGCGGCCCTGACGTCGTGGTCGCGGCAGAACGCGGTCAGGGCGGTGAAGAAGTCCTCGCCGTGATCCATGGCGACGGCGAACGTGCGTCCGGTGGTGATCTGGGTGGCGCGCATCAGCTGCTCCCGAGGGGTGTGGCGCGGTCAGGACTGGGACTCGAAAGCGGCCTTGAGCGCGTTGCGGTCCGCGCCGGTGCGCAGGTGCGCCAGCAGCAGGAGCCGGGCCTGGCGGGGGTGCAGTGTTCCTGCGTTGATGAGGCCGCGCTCCAGCAGGTACGTCTCGGAGCCGGTGAAGGTGTAGGTGGCGGTGAGGACGCTTCCCGCGCCGGTACGCGAGGTGAGAACGACGGGTATGCGGGCCGCGAGTTCCTCCAGGCGTTCGGTCCAGCTGGCCGGTACGTGCCCGGCGCCGAAGGCGGCGATCACCAGACCGTCGAGATGCTGGTCGGCGCAGTGGAGCAGGATCCCGCTGCTGCCGAGGGTGGTCTCGATCACCTCAACGGCCGCGGGGCGGGTGAACGGCAGCGGGACGGCCGGCCGGCGGGGCAGGGAGAAGTGGAAGCGTGGCCGTCCTTCGACGACATGCCCGATCAGGCCCGCACCGGGGGAGGCGAACGCGGAGGCGCTCGTGCTGTGGACCTTCTGCACATGCCGAGCGGCGTGGATCTCGTCCGAGAAGACCACGAGCACGCCCAGACCGCGAGCCTGCGGTGCCGCTGCCGTGCGGACCGCGGCGAGGAGGTTCGCCGGACCATCCGCACCGGCCATCGACGGGTTACGCATGGCACCGGTGACGACGACGGGAGCCGCCCCCTCATACAGAAGGTCGAGCAGGTACGCCGTCTCCTCAAGGGTGTCCGTGCCCTGGGTGATGACGATGCCGTCCGTGCCGGAAGCGGCCTGCTTGTTCAGCAGTTCGGCGAGCGCGGCGATGTCGTCGATCTCGAGCCAGGCGCCGGGGATCTGACGGAAATCCTGGACTTCCAGGCAGACCCCGTCGTCCAGGCCGGGCACCGCGCCGACGAGGTCGGAGGCCGTCAGCCGTGGCGCGACCCCGCCCGCCCCTCCGCTCGGTGGCGTCATGGCGATCGTGCCACCGAGCGAGATCACCTGAAGGGAAGGCTGGGAAGTCTGCGATACGGAGGGCACGGAGTCGCCTTTCGAAGAGAACGGATCATGTTCGAACAGGAGCAGCGTCGAACCTGTCAGCGGTGTGGCACAAGAGTGCCGAGGAACCGGAGAACCTCGTCCAGCGCGGCGACATCCACATGCCGGCTCCGGGGACGAACCATCCCCGCGACCCCGCACTCACCGAGCTCCCGGCACCGTCCAATCAGCCAGGGCCACGGAATGTCCAGGTAGCTAGCCAGAGCACGCAACCGCGCCTCAGGATCGGGACCGCGCATCACACTGTCCCAACGGGCATCGCTGAACGCCTCGTGGTAGCCACGCAGCGCGGGGCGCCCAGTGACCGTGTCCGCCGCCCAGATGGACTCCGTGCGCACCCAGTTCGCCACCACCGCGCGCTGCCCCGGTGCCAGAGCAAAACCGTCGACCTCGGAATACTCCGGCCGGGCGGTGACCTGGACATGGATTCCGTACGACTCCATCAACGCGATGGCAAGGAAGAGCAGGACACGCTCGTAGCGGTCACTCGCCGCCACTTCGGCCTCCGGGACGCAAAAGGCACGGCACAGAGAGCTGCCAGCCCCGGAGTACTGCGCGGCCATGGCGCGCAGATACTCGGCCTTGTGACGGTAGAAGAGCCAGGCGGCCGCTTGCTCCCCGGTCTGCTCCCGAGTCCAGAAGAGTGGTGGGTGCGGGACCTCCTGGAGCCTGCGCCGAAGGTGCTGGGCACAGAAGGCGGAACCGAGCCACTGGGAGCCGACGTTGGTGAGCTCGGGCACCGCCATCCGGCTCGGCGCCGACCGGGGCAGCGACAGATAGGTGCCCAGAGCCCGCTGTTCCTGGTCGAGCGCGTGGTCGTCGGCGAGCAGCCCGTCGTCGAGTTGAACCAGGGCCCACAGGATGCCGTAGGTGAGATCGTCCAGCAGATGCGCGGTCGGCAGGGCGAGTGCGCCGTGCGCAGTCCCTGCGGTACGCGCCCTGCGGGCGTTCGAGGAATCGGTGACGTACAGCGCCGGCTCGTCGCTCTGCTCAATGACGCCGACAAGGAGTCCGCGCCGGGCCGGGCGCAGGAAATGCTCCAGCGTTGCCGGATCCGACGGGCGGATGCAGACGCCGCCCCGGGACTGGGACGCCGCGTGGAACTGCACACCGACCGTGGTGCCATCCAGTGACTGCCGGCCCGCAAGCTCCCAGGTATCGGCCACATCCCGCGTGGCAGCCATGAACAACCGCGAGGTCGGCCATCGTTCACCGATGAGGACGGACGCGCATAACCCCGGACGGTCCTGCACGGTGGCCTTCGCGTCCAAGACGTCCGGTGCCGGGCTGAAGAGATCGGCACAGGGAAAGCCGAAGAGCTGCTCCAGGACCTGGGCAGCCTCCGACCGCGGACGTCCGCGCCAGTCACCCGACACCCACCGGTCAAACGTCCGGCGCCCCACCGTGACACCGGCCAAGCGCGGCGAGCCCGTCTCCTTGGCCAATAAACGCGCCGCCTGCTCGAAACGGGGGCAGAACACAGCCCAACTGCCCCAGCGGCGCTCCTGGACGAGGATGCGAAACAAGGTAGGGCGGGGCATGAAGGCAGCTCTCTTCAGGCGACGGCCGGCCGAGCACTGACCAGCGCAACCAGCGGCATATGCCACGAAAGGTGACGCCACTCGCACACATCGTGACAGCCGCCAGAATGGCCTCCCAGCTGCGTTGGGTGCAAACGGCGAACTGATGTCGTCGGCGGCTGAAAATGGTTCAGCCCTTCAACGCGACGTGCAAACGCGAAATGCTCCAGGGCCGCAAGTACGCGCGAGGCCCGCCTCGACGCGTTCCACTGGCCCCATCGCTGCAACACCCGACGCCGTCACTCCCGCCTCGGCCGCCGCAGCCCGACCGTCTACGAGAACACCTTCCGGACGACACCAACTACGCTGACCCAAGCCGCATAACCGTGTCCAGGGACTGGGGTCAAGGCCCGATCACCGGCGAGAACAGGCTCCAGCCGCGGGCCTGTAGGGCAGAACCGGGCAAGGGAAGTGCAGCAGATGACGTGTCAATGATCGAGCTGCGTCTACTCTTCTCTTGGACTACCTCAGGAGTCGGCTTCTGTAGACGGCCGGGCTGCGGAAAGGCCCGCATAACGCTTAATGTGGTTTGGGCGGTAGGCCACCAGGGCGGGGAGGATAACGGTGTGATCGACGATGGGTTCCGGAGGCGGCCCCCGTTGAGACAGACGCAACGCTGGCTCATCGCGACCGCCGCAGTGTTGGCCGTCGCTGGGGCCGTAGCCACGGAGGCACTGAGTTCCAGCACGCGCGAACAATCTGTAGACCGACGTGGGAGGGCTACTGAGGGGTCAGAACCGGTACAGAGCCCGTCGCCTGGCTGCTCCTGGCTGCGCGCAGCAGAGACAGAGGCCACCGCAGAAGCCCGGCCCGGTGATCACGAGTTCCGGGTTGTGGCTGCGAATTCCAAGTGTTCCGATTCAAAGCCCCGCCTGAACGAGAAGGGCAGATGACCTGCACTGCCCGACTCGTCCGCTCAGAGCCCGGACTACCGCGCGGCAGGCGTGCGACGTGGCACCTACGCTGTTTCGGGCGGGCGGAGACCACCTTGATGGCCGAAGGAGAGCACTCATGAAGCAGCAGACGCGGGTGGTGGCGGCGTGGCGCCGTTTTGAGGAGTGGTTGAGCAAGCACGCGCCGCTCTCATACCGTCTCTTGCGTGAGCCGGCGACGCTTGAGCAGATAGAGCAGACCGAGCAAGCCATAGGCGTTGTCATACCGCTGGAACTGAGAGCGCTCTACTTGATCCATGACGGAGTGCAGGGCGCGGATCTGGAAGAGTTTGGCGAGCAGCCGTTCCCACCGGGAAGTGAGAACGATCCATGGCATCGGAAGGCAAACGCAGTTGACTTCATGCCCAATGGTCAGGCATGGCTCCCGCTTGACCACGTGGTCACTGCGCACGGTGGGCTGCTGTCGGCTTTGGCCGGTCAGGAAACCGTGCCTTACGTGCCCGTGGCCGCAAGCGCGAAGTACACGATGATGGAGGGAACCTACCTCGACCCGGCAACGGGATTGCTGGGCACTTGGGCGGATGCTCAAGAGCCGGTGTTGCTGGGGGCGGGTCTTGCCGACTGGCTGGAAGACGGCGCAGCCTCTCTGACCGAGGGACACCCCAACCACATCTTCGGGATGAGTCCCTACATGTCCCCGACCGGCGATGGCTTGACCTGGTTCGACACCGACCCGATGTACGAGCAGGATGGCTGGCGGCCCGTGGCGCGCTGACGTCATCTCCTGACAAACCGGCCCTCGAAACCACGTGGGTCCGAGGGCCGGGCTCCTACCCGGAAGTTCCGGGTGTCACGGGCGCTGAGCGCAGGTAATCACGTCAGCTGTGGCGTCACAGTCCTGGAACCCGTCGATGTCCACCCAGTACGTGTCCTTGTCGAGCAGCCGGAAAGTGGAAGCGAACGCCCCAAACCTGGCCATGGACTGGGAGTTGACGTTCAGCGACATCGAGGACCGGCCGCAGGTCTCCTCCCAGGTCGGCGCGGCGTAGCGCTCATCGTCGTAAAGCCGGTACGTGCCGTCGGGCAACTTCTTCTCGTAGGTCTGGACGCACTCCCGCCCCTGTAGAGCATCCGATACGGGTTTGGGGTTCTTGCCGCCCTCGGCCTTGGGCATGCCAGCCGACTGGTACGTCGCATTGAAGGAGTATTCGTCGCAGGAGCGCTGGTCTTTCTGTGACTGCGAGAGTTCCGGATGAAGCGCTGTGTCCGTGCGGTACACCATCCTGTTCGCCGCTGCGCCGTAGCAGACCCTGTACCGGTTCGCGCTTTCGCTGCGACCGGTACCCGTAGCACCTGCCGCGTTCCGGGTCTTGTTCGGCATGTACTGCAGCGGGGTCACGGGCGTCTGGCCGAAGAACTCGGGGGCCAGACGGTTTTGGATCAGCCATGCGTGCGCCGCGGCCGCAGGGAACTTCTTGGAGTTCATCGAGTAGCCGGGGCTGTACTCCTTGATGGCGCAGCCGCCGGTCCCGTACACCTTGTCGCAGCGCGCCGGGATGGCCGCGGGTGAGGTGCCGTGATTGTCCGTCACCACCATGTTGGGAGTGTCCGTGGTGAGCACCCCCTGAATAAGCTGCGGAACCTCCCGGGACAGGTCCTTGTCCTTGGAGCCGGATGCGTTGGCCACACTACCGTCCCATGTCGTTTCGGCATTGCCCTGGGCGATGTGAGAATCCACGCCGGACGTCCATGTGGGGGTGCGGCCCGTCTCCCAGTCGAAGCCCGTGTCGCTATCCGTGCAGCCGCCATTGACGCATGAGGCCAGGATGTTGAACGACAGGGCCTTGGGGGATGACGGCCACTGGTCCGTGATCGCGCTGGGAAGCGGCGTCATCTGAAGCCAGTGTTTGATCGTATTGCCCTTGGGGTCGAGCTTAAACTGCCACATCAGCTCGAAGTCCTGGTAGTAGTCCTTCGTGCCGTTGTTGCCCTTGACGTTCCAGGAAAACAGCAGGCACGCCTCACTGCGGCGGATAAAGGACTTCTGAGCGGTGAGGGTTGTGTCGCACCAAGAGCTGTCAAGGATGGGTCCGGTGTACGCGGTGGCCGCCATCGGGGTGGCGGTCTGCGCACCGTTCCGGCCAACGCCGGCCTTCCGCTCGCGGGCTTTCTGTTCCTTGATCGCCTGTGCTGCCCCGGCGGTGCGCTTCTTCAGCGGTGTGATGGTGATGGTGGCGTCGCCGGCCTTGGTGGTCTTCTGCTTGGGGGAGAGCAGAGCGGGCACGTCCTGCTGGATGATGCCCGAGCTCGTCATGGTGTTCCAGCCGTCCCAACCGAACGCCGGGTAGGGGTTGTTCCAGTCGTCCGGGTCGGCCACAGTCGGGTCCGGCTTGTTCAGTGTGATGTCGACCTTGTGGCTTCGGGTCGCCGGCGCGGCTCCGGCGATGAATCCGTACTCGTTGGTGGCGCCAATGTTGTCCGCGCGGTCGACGGCCTGGGTCTCGACCTGATGTGCGCCGTCGGTGGTGGGCGTCGCCGCAAAGGATCCCGACGTGCCGGTCGACGTTGAGGTGGTGTTGACCGTCTGCCAGGTGCCGCGTCCTGTGGCTCCGGTGTCGGGGTCGGGGTCCTCACCGTCCACTCGGTACCGAAGCTGGTTGGCGTCGCTGGTCGTGGTCGCCGTCCATGTTCCGGGCTGACCGCCGCCGCCGCCGTAGCTGCCCTCAGGGTACTGGTCGGAGGTCACCGGAGACGGCTCCCCGGGTGCGGTGGTGTCGACGACGAACTCGGTCCAGGGAGACCAGCCCAGATTGTAGTGCGTGCCGTCGTAGGCGTTGGTGCGGAACTTGTAGGTCTTGCCGTCCTGGAGCTGGCCGGCCGGGACGGTGACGGAGGTCGGCTTGCCGGAGGCGACGAAGTCGGAGACGAGCAGCCCCTCGCCCGCCGGGGTGGCGATAGGGGCGTTGGCGGCGGCGTCGTAGACCTGGAAGGTGCCGTTGACGGCGTCGCCGTCAGGGTCGGTGAAGGTGTCCCGCAGAGTGGGGATGGTGGTGTTGACCGCCCATACACCAGCGTAGGACTTGAAGGGTGCGCCGGCCTGCCGGTCGGTGCCGTCGGAGGGCCGGTAGTTGTAGGTCACGGTGAGCTTGGGCTGGTTTGCTGTGGCGTTACCGGAGTTGACGCGTTTCCAGGCACGGGTGTCGTCCGTGGCCGTGCGCAGGCCCATGAAGCCACGGGTGACCTTCGCCGAGGCCCAGGTCTGGACAAGGGCGTCGACGTCGGCGTTGATCCAGCCGTCGGGCTGGGAGCCTGTGCAGTCCGGGTTGCCGCGGGTCTGGGTGGAGGAGTGGTACTGCTGGTTCCAGGTGGGCTGGCTGGTCCACCGGGACGAGGTGGATGCCGCAGTGGTGTCCCATATGGTCCAGGACTGGGCGGAGCAGTCGGCGTTGCCGGAGTGGAAGTTCCACAGCGCCAGGTTCGTGTCGGTGATCAACGCGTCCTGGATCGGTGTGGTGTTCCAGTGGATGAAGGACCGGGCCACGCGGGTGGTGCCGTCGGCATTGGTGGTACCCGGGTTGCCGAAGTCGAGCTCGGTGTCGGCGGACCAGTCGACCGTCTCACCGCGCTGGACATAGGTGTCGAAGGTGGACGCCAGGGCAGAGGTGGAAGGGTCCACCGTGACCGGGTACCTGGTTTTCGGGTCGGCAAGGAAGCCGGCGCTGGGGGTGACGACCAGGTCGATGCGGCCGGTGCCCTTGTTCACGACCTTCATGGCGACGCGGGCCCGGCGTGTGTGCTCACCGGACTGCTTGTCCACCGAGGCGTCCCACATGACCGGGGCCGGCATCGTCGCGCGCCGCTCACCGGTCTCGGTGTCGGTGAACGTCACCGACCCGTCCTTGTTCGCCTTGGCCTTCAGCCCCTTGGCCTTGACCGGCAGTGTGTAGGAGTAGGCGCCGGAGGCCGGCTTCTTGTCGATCTCCACGTACTGCTCGAAGCCGGTCCGCGTGGCCTCCACGATGACGTCAGCGCCGGGCACGGCCTCCCGGTAGCGGGCGGTGGTGCCGTTCAGCTCAGGCGTGGGAAGACCGCCCTTCCACTGCAGCGTCACCGCCTGGTCATCGCTGCCGAGGGTGACCAGGTCCCGCGGGGCGGCGTCCTGCGCGGCCGCCAGCGATCCCGGAGTGGCACCGCCCTTGCCCGCCAGGCGCAGCCCATTTGGATGCTCCTTGGCCTTCACAGTTCCGTCGCCGGCCCTGGTCAGGGTGACGTCGACCTTGCGCCACTTGCCGCCGCGCCAGACCCGCTCGGGTCCGGAGGTCAGGTCGGTGGTGAGGGTGCCGTCGGGGTTGGCCACGGTGTATGAGGTGGCCGTCGTCTCGTCATGGGCGACGACCTTCTTGCCGCTCTTCTTCGCCTCGACGATCGCCCACGCCTTCGAGCCCTTGGCGTGCCGGGCCGCCCACTCCATGTCGGCGTTGAGGATCTCCGCCTTGGACGGCTGGGAGACCTTGGCCGGCTCGCTGCCGCGCTCCGGCGTAGGAGCCGCAGCGGCTTGGCCTGTCGCGGCAATGCCGACCTCCGCGATCAGCAACAGTGCAGTCGCCGCTGCGAGCCGGTTGCCTCGTCTGCGTCTTGGCGTGGTCGGTTGTGTGGATGGATACACGAAGTGCCGTGTCCTTCCCGATAGGTCAGCTCAAACGTCGGTGCGGAACCGCACAGACGGCAGGACTTTAGGCGGGAAGATCAATACCGATGAAGCTGTTTTCAGGACACATGCGTTCGTTGGCTACGCAGCCAGAATTCCGCTTGGCATCAGCGGGCGCGCCTGATTAAACGTCAGATGAATCACAATGGAGCCTGGGTGAGAAAACATTGAGGTACTGGAACTGCGAACAGGGAAGCGCTTCCGGCTTTACCGCTGCGGCTTATACTGACCTTCACATCGCGGTGTTGGGGCGGGCTGACGGCTCGTGATCCCAGCGGTATGCCGGACGCATGAGGTGCACAAGACGGTGGCCTGCAAGGTACGTCGATGCGAAAATACGCACCGTACATTCGAACGAACATGGTAGATCCGGACGCAGTGCTGCGGTTGGTGCGGGAGCTGCTGTGCCCGGCCGGGTCACTGCCGCGAGGCGACGCCTCGCTCTACCGCCATCTGTGGCGCAGCGTGCTGGACTTCGAGACACCGCCGGTGCCTTCTGCGACCGGCTCGTGCGGGCGGGTCTGTCGCCGGTGCGGACCGCCCCGGTGACGGGCTGGCAGCGCGGGATCGTGCACACGTTCCTGGCGGGGCGGCCCGATGGTGCGGAGGACGGCGTGGGCCGGGACGGAGACGGGGACGGGCCCGGGGAGGGCGCGGGACCGGCCCCCCGGCTGAGCCGCCCGGCTGGGCCCCGGCGCACTGCCGGGGCCCGCACCGCCGGAGTTCCTACCGCCGGAGTCCGGCGGCCGGGTTTCGTCAGCTGGCCAGTTCGGGATGGCCGAAGAGGCCGGCGTGCTCCGCGGGCAGCCGGCTGAGCAGCGCGTTTTCCCGCTCACCGCGGCCGATCCGGTCGGCCAGCGTGGACAGCACCGCGCGGGCGGCCACCTCGGCGCTCTCCTCGTCCTCGCCGGTGGCCTCGGCCACATGGGCGACGAACGTCCGCACCCCCCAGTCCCGGGCCGCGGCCTCCGCGTCGTTGATCATGTCGGCCAGCGGCTCGGGCAGCTGGTCGGCCAGATGACCCGCGATATCGGGCGTCAGCCGGGTGCCCAACGCGGTGAGGACGGCCCTGGTGACCCGGTCCGCTTCGTCCGCGCTGTATCCGCCGCGCTCGCGCACGGCTGCGAGGAAGGCTCCGTACGGCATGGGATGGCTCACTCCTTGTGCGGGCGGACGTCCGGGCCGGGCCGCGGGGAGGCCCACCGGACCCGGGCAATTCACACCGTGTGCAACGAAATGGCCTTGAGGTGCCAGGGGCCGACCGGGGCACGGTTGCGGAGCATGCCAGGGGACGGCGATACGCAGAGCCGCCCTGGGCCGGGCACGGCACAGGACGGCTGTACGGAGGGCGCACCGGGGAGCGAGAACCGGACGGGCGGGCAGGTCACCACGGCAGTCCGGCAGGCACCCCTGCCGCCGGGTCTTCCGTGAGCCGGCCGACCGGTCATTCCCTCCCGATGAAGCAGCCGGCGCAGATCGTGCAGTTTCCTCCGAGTCGCGTCACCAACTCCCGCACGACCTGCCGAGCCGTCGGGTCGGTCCCGACTGTGGGCGGAGCGACGCACACCTCCCGCCCTGTTCGGGTGCGGGCCACCCATCCGCGGAAGGCCGGCCCGTGGTCAGCAATCACCAGAGTGCTGCGCATGGTTCCCCCTTTTCAGGAGTGGGAGAACCCCCGAGTGACCGTCCGATGGTGCCACTTCCGTCGCCCCCGGACGCAGGAATCCCGCAGAGCGCCGCGGCGCGGCGGAGCACGCCGCTCCCGGCCGGGCCCGCGCCGTGGCCCCAGCCGCCGCCCCCGCCCTCCGTCCGCTCAGATCAGCCCTCTGCGGCGCAGGTCCTCCAGCACCCGCTCGTTCATCTCCCGGATCTTGCTCGCCTGCAGATCGGTGACCGCGATCGCCGCGCTCTCGAGGGCCTGCCGGATGCTGGCCTCCACCTCCTCCCTGGGGAGTGAGGCGATGACGACTTCCGGATCGGCCTTCGCCCGTTCCACGGGAATCGGCTCCCCGCCGGAGAGGACGAGGCGGCAACTGCCCGGCGCCCAGCCCAGAGCGCGCTCCATGTGCGCGTAGCTGGTGTCACGGACCCGCGCGCCGCGCTCGACCCGTTTCCAGGTGTCCTTGCTGATGCCGGCGGACCGGGCGGCGGGCTCGACACCGAGGCCGAGTTCCAGCCGGCGCCGCGTGACGCGCTCTGCCAAACGATCGAGGTGGGGAACCATGCGCCCATCCTCTCAGGACCGGCTAGGACCGGCTAGGACTTGGCATACGCACTACCAAGTGCGTGCTAGTTAGCGGAGGATCGCGCCAACTAGCCGAAATGATCCGCGAGTTACGGCTAGACATGCCCGCTAACTTCCGCTAATTTCTCCGCCATGCAGCGTCCCTCACCCACGTATCCCGTGGACGGGGCGGCCGTCCGGGAACTCCGCATGCGCAGCGGTATCGAGATCCCCCAGCTCGCCGAGCGGGTGGGCATCACCGCCAGCTATCTCAGCCGCATCGAGGTCGGCACCAGACGCCGGATGCGTCCGGCCACCTACGGCCGCCTCCGCTCCGCTCTGGGCCTCCCGCCCGACGACACCCGGATCCTCGCCCCGCGACCCGCCGTCCCCGCTCCCCGACCAGGAAGGCACCGCCGTGACCACACCGGATGACCCCCGGGCCGCCCGCCTGCACACGGCCACCGAGCGTCGGCTCGTCACGCTCGCCCGCGAGGGGGATACCGAGGCCTTCGCCACCCTCTACGACCGCTACCACCGGCAGGTGTTCGCCTACGTCCGGCACCGGGTGCGCAACACCGCCCTCGCCGAGGACTTCACCAGTGAGACGTTCCTCCGCGCCCTGCGCCGTATCGGCACGTTCTCCTGCCAGGGCCGCGCTTTCGGCGCCTGGCTGATGGTGATCGCCCGCAACATCGTCATCGACCACTACAAGTCGAGCCCGGCCCGGCGCGAGGTCTTCCCCGGCACGGTGGTCGACAGCGACGCCTACGAGCGGGCGGCCGAGGACCGGGTCATCGAGGCCCACGCGCATGCCGCCCTCTGGGCGGCCGTCGGCCGGCTCAGCCCTCAGCAGCAGGAGTGCGTGACCCTCCGTTTCCGCCGGGGCATGTCGGTCGCCGAGACGGCCCGAATCATGGGGAAACGGGAGGGCGCGGTCAAGACCCTCACCCACCGAGCCGTACGGAGCCTGGCGCGCTCGCTCCCCGCCGGCCACCCGGCGGTGGCCGCATGACCCTGAACCCCAATCTCCCGCACGTGCTGCGGATCATCCGCAAGGCGCTGGCGGCCTACAGCGGGCCGGAGCTGGAACTGCGCATCGCGGTCAACCTGGACGCGGCCGGGCTCCTCACCGACATCAACGCCATGGGTCGCATCGATCCCCGCGCGACCGTTCCCGGCCCTCCCGACTCCGGGTCCCCTCCTCCGGATGCCGTGCTGCCGCACCAGGGCATCGTGCTGCGCCGGGCGGATCCGGCCTCCGAGACCGCCCGGGAACCCGGCACGGTGACCCGGCTGCCGGCACCGGCCGAGTGGGAGGCCCGCTGTGCCCGCGCAGAGAAGGTCTTCGAGGATCTCGTCGACCGCTACGGGACGCGGCCGGAGGTGCTCACCGTCGAGCAGGACCACGACCGGGTCGTCGTCTGCATCCGGGCCCGGACCCTGGCCGACTGGGAACAGTGGCTCTCCCGGATCGGCGCAGGCGCGGCGGAGGACACCCGGCCGGCCGGATACGCCCAACTGGCCTTCGGCACACGGGCCGACGTACCGGTGCGGCTCGTCGCCCACGAGGTGCCGCGGCTGCTCCACGCGGCCTACCAGGAGGCGGTGCGGCCCTACTGTCTCTGGGGCCGCGTCTACGACCTGGCGCGGCCGCTGGCCGAGAACGGCGGGAACGGCAACCACTGGCTGTTCCTCGGGATCCGCGACAAAAGCGGAATGCCGCTGCTGTCCGCGCGGGGCCGCACGGAAGTGTGCACGTTGGAAGACATCGTCCGGCACTCCGGACCGCTCACCCCCGTGGACGCCGACGCGTCGCCGCCGGTCACCGGCGACGACGCGGACTGAGCTCCGTCCACTCCACGGAATTGGCCTGCCCAGTACATGGACGACCCACCCGGTGGTAGTGAACCTTTCAAAGTACCGGTGCCGGAACGCCCCTGTCGGCACCGGTACCCAGGGCCGTCGGCCCGTCGCGCACCCCCTAGGGCGACGGGCAGCCGGCCGATCCGCCGGCGGGGATGACCGAGCACCGCGTTCACCCCCGCCGGTCCGGAGGGCCGGACCCGTCCTTGTCCCACCCCCGAGTGGCAACCGGGCCCGGCCTTCCTCCCGCTGCCGGGGCCTGTCAATTAGGCGGCTCTGGCTGACTTTCGGTGGTGAACTGCCCCGGTTCGAGTGAAGACCACCACCACTCGATTTCGCGAAAGGATCGAGTCATGCCACGCCCTTCCTGTCGAACTCGGGGGCGGTTCACGCTTCACGCCACTGCCGGTAGGCTGCGACGGCAACGACCAGGTCCTCCCACGCCATCCCGGACGTTTTCACGACCGTTGGGCGGTCACCGGGGAGAGCTGTGGCTCCCGCGCCGAGCAGATCGGCCATGGGCACCAGGGAATTCGGGTCGAACCTGCCTTCCTGCACCGCGAGGATGACGTCCCCGGCCTCGCGGAGTGCGACGTTTCGGCTCTCGACGATGACCGTTGCACGGCCCATGAGCACACCGTCGAGCTCCCGCACGGACGGTTCATGGGAACCGACGGCCAGCACGACTGCTGAGTCGCGTACGAGACGTCCGTCCACGACCGGCTGGCAGGCCGAGGTCGCTGTGACGATGACGTCGGCGTTGCGAACACAACCGGCGACCGCCGCGTCATCCGAGGCAACGTGACGGTCTGCCCAGAGCGGGGTCGCACCGCCGCGGCGCGTCACGGCCGTGACGTCGGCGAGGGGCGCGTGCGCCTGGATCGTGCGCACGTGTCCCTCGCCCTGCGGGCCCGTCCCGAAGACCACGAGTCGCAGCCCGTCGGCGGAGGAGTCCGCAAGAACGCGCAGCCGGTCCAGACAGGCCCCGACCGAGACTGCGGGTGTGCGCAGGGTCGTCAGTGCGATTCCGTCGAGGATCGCGGCGGGAGTCAGCGTCTCACTGTCGTGCAGGAGGTACGTCGCGTTGATCCGCCGCTGGCCACGTGCGGCGTTGCCCGGAGCGACGGTGGCGACCTTCACCCCGAACCAGCCGCCGGCTTCCGACGGCATGAGCAGCCCTTGGCCGTTGGTCAGAGCGAGGACGCTGCGCGGCACGTCGTGGTCCGGATCGAGCCCTGCAGCCAGTGCGTCGCGGACCGCAGCCACGGCGGCGGTGTAACCGAGCGCGAAGACGTCCTCGGCATCGAGAACGGCGCTCATCGCAGCACGAATCCGGGAACGAGCATGTCGCGGGGATCGACGGTGAACCGGCACGTCCCGATCGCATGGGCCGTGCCCGTCACCGCCGTGACGACCGCCGGAAGTCCGTGTGCCGTGGTCCGTTCCGCGATCCGCGCGCGGAACACGGAGCCCACCACGGACTCGTGCCGCAGCTCGTCACCGGACTGCAGTTCCCCGGTGGCGGCGAGCAGCGCGACTCTGGCCGAGGTGCCCGAACCACACGGGGATCGGTCGACCTCACCATCGGCGAACACCGTGAGGTTGCGCTGGTGCAACTGCCGGCCGCCGTCGGCCCGCAGCCGCGGAGGGGAGGCCTCCTCGGTGAAGACCGTCCCGTAGACCCCGGACAACCGGGCATCGCTGGGGTGCTCGGCGGCGCCGGCAGCGTTGAGCGCATCGCGGATTTCGCGGCCCACCGCAATGAGCTTCGTCACCTCCTGCGGGCGCACTCGCAGGCCGACCGCCTCTGCCGGCAGCACGGCATACATCGCACCGCCGAACCCGATGTCGACGCTGACCGTCCCACGCGAGGTCGCGACCTCCACGCCGCCCGCGTGGACATGGCCGGCGACATTCGTGAACGTCACTTCCTCGACCACGCCCCCGCTGGTGCGGACGCTCGCCGTGACGCGCCCCGAGGGGACGTCGACCACGACGTCCGTCACTCCGTTGGCGGGGGCCGGAACCCGGCCGGAGGTGACTGCCCAGGCCCCAAGGGCGATCGTGCCGTGTCCGCATGCCGTGGAGAACCCGTCCTTGTGCCAGAAGAGGACACCGAGGTGGGCGTCGGCGTCGTCCGGTGGAACCAGGAAACCGCCG
The DNA here is from genome assembly GCF_020739505.1 of Streptomyces sp. S07_1.15. NCBI lineage: Bacteria > Bacillati > Actinomycetota > Actinomycetes > Kitasatosporales > Streptomycetaceae > Streptomyces > Streptomyces sp. S07_1.15. The sequence goes on along the minus strand of NZ_JAJBZK010000001.1, from coordinate 1,025,076 downwards.
TACATGTCCGCGTGACCGCGGGGCTCGCTGCACAGCAGCGCCCGCATCCACTGCACCTCCTCGCTCTCCATCGCCACGATCCGGCGCTCTGCGACGGTCAGTCCGTAACCGGTCACTGCGGCGGGGCTGTTCGGCACGATGCGGAACGGTTCACCCCCGGTATGCCAGTCGATCGTCTCGATCGGGTCCCTCCTTCTCATCCGCTCACGCTCCAAGGTAGGCCTCGACGACCTGTGGGTCGGCGCGCAGCTCGGCAGCCGGCCCGGTCACCGTCACGCGGCCGGAGTCGATGACATAACCGCGGTGGGCGATCTTGAGGGCGGCCCGTGCATTCTGCTCGATGAGCAGAACCGACGTGCCTGCCCGGTTGATCGACACGATGGCGTCCATGACGTGAGCCACGACCAGCGGGGCCAGCCCCATCGACGGCTCGTCCAGCATGATCAGCCGGGGCCCGGCGACCATCGCCCGGCCGATCGCCAGCATCTGCTGCTCACCGCCGGAGAGGGTGCCACCCTGCTGGTTCCGGCGCTCGGCCATGCGCGGGAACAGTTCGTAGACCTGATCGATCCGTTTGTCGATCGACAAGCTGTCGCGCACGGTGTAGCCGCCGAGCTGAAGGTTCTCATGCACTGTCAGCCGTGAGAAGATCCGCCGGCCCTCGGGCACGTGCACGATTCCGCGCTCGACGACAGACCAGGGAGTTGCCGCCGTGATGTCTTCTCCGTACGCCGTGACGGTCCCGGCCCGGGACCGCACCACGCCGGATATCGTTGAGACCGTCGTGGACTTGCCGGCGCCGTTGTTCCCCAGCAGCGCGACGATCTCGTTCTCGCCGACGGTGAGGTCGAGTCCCCTGAGGGCTTCCACCTTGCCGTAGGCGACCTCAAGGCCCTTGATGTCAAGGATTGTCTTCACCACTCCACCTCCGCCGTGCCACCCGAACCCCCTTCGGCCGCGATACGCTCTGCCTCCGCGTGCGCCTCCTCGTCCTCCGCACCGAGGTATGCCTCGATGACCGCCGGGTTCCTCCTGATCGCCACCGGCGTGCCCTCGGCGATCTCCTTGCCGTAGCTCAGGACGACGATCCGTTCGGACACCTCCATGACCAGGCCCATGTCGTGCTCGATCAGGACCACCGCGATCCCGAGGCGGGCGATGCGCCGCATGAGATCGAGCAGTTGTGCCTTCTCCCCATGGTTGAGTCCGGCCGCCGGCTCGTCGAGCAGAAGCATCCGGGGCTCACGGGCCAGGGCTCGGGCGATCTCGACGCGCCGCTGCTCGCCGTACGGGAGGTTGCGGATCTGCGCGGTCCGGTCGTACTCCATCCCGACGAAGTCCAGCCACTTGTGCGCCTCGGCGGTGGCCGCGTCCTCGCCACGCCAGTAGCGCGGTGTGTGCAGCATCGCGTCGAGAAAATTCTGCTTGATACGGACGTGCATGCCGGCCCGCACGTTGTCCAGCACCGTCAGGTCGCCGAACAGCCGGAGGTTCTGGAACGTCCGCGCGATCCCGCTCGCGGCGATCACAGCCGGCCGCTTCCCCGTGATGTCGGTTCCGCCGAACGTCACCGAGCCCGCCGAAGGCCGGTAGAAGCCCGTGATGCAGTTGAAGGCACTCGTCTTGCCGGCACCGTTCGGACCGATGACCGAGAGCACCTCGCCTTCGTGGACGGAGAACCTCAGGCCGTCGACGGCACGTACTCCGCCGAACGAGACCGCCATGTCCTTCACGTCGAGGAGCACCCTGCTCACGACGCACCTCCCTGGGCTCGGCGCCCGTGCCGCCTCGGCTCGCCGCTACGGGCCGGCAGCAGTCCCTGCGGGCGGAAGATCATGAAGACGATCAGCAGCAGACCGAAGATGAGATAACGCCAGTTCTCCGCGCCGCGCAGCAGCTCGGGCAACAGCGAGATCGCGAGAGCCCCGATCACGACACCCGGCGTGGACCCCATACCACCGAGGACGACGGCCATCAGAATGAGCGCCGACCACAGGAAGTTGAAGCTCGGCGGAGAGATCGCTGTCTGATGTGCCGCAAACAGCACTCCCGCGATGCCGCCGAAGACCGCGCCGGCGATGTAGGCCGCGAACTTCACCTTGTAGGTGTGGATGCCCATGGCCTCGGCGGCGTCCTCGTCCTCGCGGACGAACCGCCACGCCCGGCCGATCCGGCCGCGCCCGAGCCGGCTCGAGAACAGCACCGCGACACAGACCACGACCGCGGTGACCCAGTAGAGGGCGATGTCGGCACGCAGGCCGAAATCGCCGAAGTCGGGGATGCCGTACAAGCCGTTCGGTCCGCCGGTGAAGTCGAGGTTGTTCGCCGTGATGCGGATGATCTCCCCGAAACCGAGGGTGACGATGGCCAGGTAGTCGCTGCGCAGTCGAAGCGTCGGACCGCCGATGAGGAGTCCGCTGATGATCGCGGCGAGCACGACCACGGGGATGGTCGCGATCACCGGCCAACCGAAGCCTGTCGCCAGGAGGCCCGAGGTGTACGCGCCGACTGCGAAGAACGCGGCGTACCCGAGGTCGAGCAGCCCGCAGTAGCCGACCACGATGTTCAGCCCGACCGCGAGCATCACGAAGATGAGCGCGTCCGTGGCGAGCTGGATGGTGTAGGTGCTGGAGTTGAGGTATGGCAGTGCCACCGCGGCAACGGCCACGCCGAGGCCGAGCCACTTGCTCGCCAGCACGCCCGACGCCGCCTGAGCGATGGCCGCACGGCTCGCCTTCGGCGTCCCGACTCCCTTGCCCGCGAGCGCGATGTTCGCAGGCCCGCGCTCCTCCACGGCGTTGACGTAGGCCGAGGCCTCCTCGCCGACGCGCAGGGTCGACTCGTCGTTCATCACACACGCTCCGTGACACGCTCGCCGAGCAGCCCTGTCGGGCGCACGGTCAGGAAGAGGATGAGGAAACCGAACGCGAAGACGTCACGCCACTCGCTGCCGAGGTACGCGACCCCGAACGACTCCAGCAACCCGAGTACGACCGCGCCGAGAACGGCTCCGCGCAGGTTCCCGATGCCGCCGATGACCGCCGCGGTGAATGCCTTGAGCCCGATGATGAAACCCATCAGGAAGTCGATCTTCCCGTAGTACGCACCGGCCATGACGCCCGCGGCGCCGGCCAGCGCCGACCCGAGAAAGAAGGTCCGCGAGATGACCCGGTCGACGTTGATCCCCATGAGTAGGCAGGCCTTGGGGTCCTGCGAGATTGCCCGCATCGCGCGGCCCGAACGGGTCTTCCGGACCAGGGTGTCGAGGGCGATCATGAGCACGACCGCGATCGCCATCATCGCCAGCTGCGCATAGGTCATGCGCGCGCCTGCGAGGTCCAGCGTGCCACCGTGGATGCCGATCTGGTACACCTCCGGGGTCGGGCCGAAGGCGACTGCGATGCCGTACTCGAGCGCGAAACTCGCGCCGACAGCGGTGATGAGGACGGACAGCCGGGGCGCGCTCCGCAGCGGGCGGTAGGCCGTCCGCTCCAGGACCATGCCGAAGGTACCGGTAGCGATCATCGCGACGATCATGATGGTGATGAGCGCGAAGAATCCACCGCCGAGCGCACCGGCACCGACGCTGAGCACGGTGAAGCCGGCGAACGCTCCGAGCATGTAGATGTCCCCGTGAGCGAAGTTGAGCAGTTTGATGATCCCGTAGACCATCGAGTAGCCGAGTGCGACCAGGGCGTAGAACGAGCCGACGAACAGGCCGCTGAGCACGAGTTGGGCGAAGTGGTCCATGCAAGATTCCCGGTGCGTGAAGGGAAGCAGCGACGCGCGGGTGGCCGGCCGGTGTTGGCTGGCCACCCGGCCGACGTCACTTATTCAGGACGAAGTTGTCGTCTCTGACGACGAGGATGTCGAAGCCGCCGGCGCTCAGCGTGTGCTGGGCCGTGAACTTCAGCGGGCCGGAGAAGATCTCGAGGCCGTCGATCTGCTCGAGCGCGCTGGTGACGGCCTGGCCGTCGGTGGAGCCTGCCTTCCTGACCGCCTCCGCGGCGACGCGCACCGCGTCGTATGCCTGCGTTGAGTAGGGACCGGGCTCGGAGCCGAACTTTTCCTTGTACTTGGCGACCCAGGCCTCGCCACCGGGAATGGTCTGCGGCGTCTGAGTCATCGTCGCGAATACGCCCTGCGCGTTTTTCTGTCCGGCGATCTGGATCAGTTTGGCGTCGACCGAACCGTCCGCAACCATGATTTCGCCCTTGTAACCCGCGGCCTTGAGCTGCTTGATAAGCAGGCCGCCCTCCTGGTAGTACCCCGTCCAGTAGATGAAGTCCGCCTTTGAGTCCAGCACCGCGTTGATGGCACCGGAGTAGTCCGACTCGCCCGCGGTGACCGACTGGTGGTTGACGACCTCAACGCCGGACTGCTTCAGACCCTCTTCGGTCCGCTTGGTGATGTCAGTGGAGTACGAGGTGTTGTCATCTACCAGGGCGACGCCCTTGCTGCCCGCCGCCTTGATGAACTTCGACGCGGCTTCCGCCTGCTGGATGCCCGTGCCGTTGAGCAGGAAGACGTTCTGCTGCTTCTGGGAGACCAGGTCGGCGGAGTTGGCGGCCGGGATGAGCATGGGGATGTGGGCCTTGCCGAAGATGCTCAGCGTCGGCAGAGTCGCCGAGGAACAGTAGCCACCGACCGAGATGTCGATGCCGGCACTGACGAGTTTGGCGGCGCCGGCGGCGGCCGTCTTCGGGTCGCATGCCTCGTCCTCGACGGTGAGCGAGAGCTTGCGGCCGTCGACCCCGCCCTTGGCGTTGATCTCGTCGACTGCGAGCTGGGCTCCATCCTTCATGTAGGGGCCGATGGCGGCCGAGCTGCCGGTCAGCGGCGTGAGCATGCCGAGCTTGATGGTGCCGGAACTGTCGCCTCCGGAATTGTCCTGGGTGAGACTGCCGCCACATGCAGTGATGGTGAGCCCGAGTGCCATGGCGGCCGCCGCCATGGTGCCGCGACGAATGAGGGTCATGCCTTACTCCATCTCGCGTGATCCGCCGGCGGGCGGACCGTCCGTTGGCCGAGGTTGCTCCCCGGCTGCGGCAATGCCACGCACGTGCATGCGATGTGCGGCATTGCACAGAGGCTGTCTTGGGGCCGTGGAAGGGAAGGCGCCGGCACTTGTGGTGGCGCGTGGATCTGCTGCGGAACGCCACGCCTCTGTAATGTGTGACATTGCACAGGTGGAGGCGGGTGTTTTGGGCTGAGAGTTCCGCTGGGGTGGGCGCGTAACTCCGCCTGGGTCGATGTCATGCACACATGCTGTGATGTGTGACATTGCACAAACGATAGCTGTCGACGCCCTGAGGTGCGAGCTTTGTCGACACTTGTGATAGACGCGTGACTTTTGGCCGTCTCGTATGCCGCGTGGGCGGCATACGAGTTCACTCAGAGTGTGAAACCGGCCGGGTAGGGGTCGGAAGGGTCGAGCATGTACTGCGCGGTTCCGGTGATCCACGCGCGTCCCGCAACGGATGGCAGGATGCCTGGCCGGCCCCCGACCGTCGTCTCGCCGAGAACCTGGCCGACGAACCGGGATCCGATGAACGACTCGTTGACGAACTCCTGGCCGACCAGCAACTGCCTTCGTGCGTGCAGCTGCGCCATCCGGGCGCTGGTACCCGTGCCACAGGGAGACCGGTCGAACCAACCTGGGTGAATCGCCATCGCGTGCCGCGAGTGCTCAGCAGTCGATCCGGGGGCTTCAAGATAGACGTGGTGGCACACGTTGATCTGGGGATTCTCCGGGTGGGCCACCGGGTTCTGGGTGTTGATCGCCTTCATGATGGACAGTCCGGCATCGAGCAGCCGCTGCTTCTCCGCCCGGTCGAAGGGAATGCCGAGATCCTCCAGCCGGACGATGGCGTAGAAGTTGCCGCCGTAGGCGATGTCGTACCGCACCGGCCCGTACCCCTCGACATCCACCACCTGATCGAGAGCGTGGCAGTACGATGCGACATTCTCCAGGGTCACCGACTCGGCGTGGCCGTCACGGACCCGCACCCGGGCTGTGACCAGCCCCGCTGGTGTGTCGAGACGGACCAGGGTCTCCGGCTCTGCGACCTCGACCATCCCCGTCTCGACGAGGACCGTCGCGACGCCGATGGTCCCGTGCCCGCACATGGGCAGGCATCCGGAGACCTCGATGTACAGCACGCCGAAGTCGGCGTCCGGCCGGGTCGGGGGCTGCAAGATGGCCCCGGACATCGACGCGTGCCCGCGCGGTTCGTACATGAGCAGGGTGCGCAGGTCCTCCCGTTCTGCTACGAACCGCTGCCGCCGCTCGAACATGGTCGCCCCGGGGATGACGCCGACGCCACCCGTGATCACACGGGTCGGCATCCCCTCAGTGTGTGAGTCGACAGCGTGGTAACAGACAGTCGAGCGCATCGTCAGTTGACTCCGGCGTCGATGAGGGCCTGGGTGGCGCCGCGCACGACGACCTCCGTCTCCGGGCTGAGTGCCTGCCGCGGCGGGCGGCACGCGCCACCGCGTCGGCCGATCATCTCCTGGCCGAGCTTGATGGCCTGGATGAACTCCGTCTTGCTGTCCCACCGCAGAACCGGGTGCAGCTGACGGTAGAGCGGCAGAGCCGTCTCGAGGTCACCGGTGACCGAGGCGTTGTACAGCGCGAGACAGGCCTGGGGAAAGACCTGAGGGTAACCGGCAACCCAGCCCTTGGCGCCGGCTATGCCGACCTCCAGGACCGTGTCGTCGGTGCCGATCATGAGGTCGAGGCCGGGTGCGAGCTCGGAGATCTCGTAGCACCGCCGGACATCACCGGAGAACTCCTTGACGCCGACGATGAAACCCTCGGCGTGCAACTTGGCCAGCAGCTCCGGGCGCAGGTCGACCTTGGTGTCGACGGGGTTGTTGTACGCGGTGACGGGAAGGCCGACCGAGGCCACCAGCTCGAAGTGTTCGAGGACTGCGCGGTCGTCGGCGCGGTAGGCGTTGGGCGGCAGGCACATGACGGCCTGGCAGCCTGCGTCCTTGGCGAACTGGGCATGCCGCTGGGCCTCGCCACCGCCATAGGCGCCGACGCCCGGCATCACGGTGAACCCCTCGGGGGCGTTCGCAACGGCCGCTTCGACGACGCGGTCGCGCTCCTCGTACGTCAGGGTCTGGTACTCGCCCAGCGAACCGCTCGGCGCGACACCGTGCAGCCCCTGCTCGGCGAGCCAGGAGACGCTCTCCCCGTAGGCGCCGAAGTCCACCGTGAGGTCGTCGTTGAACGGCAGGCTCGTCGCGACGATGACGCCGTGCCAGGGCTTGCGAGTCTCGCTCATGAATACTCCTTTATCGGTTTTCACTGTATTTTTCGAAGTCGCCGAGCGCACCGAGGGTGACGGGCGTCGCGACGAGTCGTTCCGCGGGCACGTAGGCCCGCTCCTGTGATGCGAGGCAGTGGACCGCCGGTCCGCACATCCGCCCCTGGCACCAGCCCATACCGGCCCGGGTCAGCTGCTTGACCTGCCGGTGATCACATGCCCCGCTGCCGGTGCAGGCGGCCCGGACCGCGCCCGCGGTCACCTCCTCGCACCGGCACACCACGGTCTCGTCGGTCAGCCACGAGGACCATGCCGGCGGGATCGGGTGAGCAAGGCTCATCGCCCGCGCGAAGGCACGTTGCCTGGCCACCGTGGCGCGCACCCTGGCCAGACGCTTCTTCCCCAGCACGGGAGCCGCTCCGGAATCGGCGAGAACCGACTCGGCGGCAAGGCGCCCCTCACCCACCGCAAGGGGGGCGCCGCCCACACCGCACGCCTCACCCGCGGCATAGCATCCGGGGACGGTGGTGCGCTGCCCGTCGTCGACCGCGACGACCGCGTTGCCGTCCTCGGAACCCGTGAGCTCACAGCCGAGGGGGATGAGCAGGTCGAGCTGAGGTGTGAAACCCCAGCCGACGCCGACGGCATCGACCTCGACCCGTCGTTCCGTGCCCGGGCGCGGACTACCGTCGTGCGCCAGTGAGGCAATCCGGACCGAGGTCACCCGGTCGCCCCCTTCGGCGCCGACAATCGCCGTGCGCGGTCGGACCCGGATGCCGTGGCGCGCAAGGGCCGCGGCGTACCGGGCACCCTCAACCCACTTGCCCGGGTTGCCCAGAAGCGGACCCGGGTGCCGCAGCCACGCCAGCGGGTGGGCCGCCTCGCACACCGCGACCACCTCGACTCCGCGTTTCGCGAGGCCTGCGGCCACCGGCAGCAGGAACGGGCCGGTGCCGCCCAGCGCCACGCGGCTCCCGGCCGCGACTCCGCCGCCCTTGAGCAGCGCCTGGAGGCCGCCGACGGTGAGTACACCCGGCAGGTCCCACCCGGGGAACGGCAGTTGCCGGTCGTAGGCCCCGGTGGCCACGAGCAACCTCGGTGCGCGCAGGACCACGGCGGTCTCCTCGGGCACCTCGCGCCGATCGACCGCGCGGACCGCGAATCCGTCGCCCTCGCGGACGGCGGACCACACGTGGTGCGCCAGGCGCAGTCCAAGCCGGCCCTTCGCCCGGCCTGCCGACAGCGCACGGGAGAGCGCATGGTAATCCCGCAGTTTGTGGTGGAGATCTTCTGTCCGGATCGCCGACCGCGCGTGCTCGGGCGGATGCCGCCAGAACTGACCTCCGACGGCGGTGCCCGAGTCGACGAGGATGACGCGCAGCCCGCCGGCCAGAGCCGTGACCGCCGCGGCCATACCGGCCGGACCCGCACCCACAACAATGAGATCCGCTGATTCACTCATCGTCACCCTCCCCGGTCGTGACGGTCATGCCCGGACGCGCCGGTACCAGACAGGCACGCTGCCCACCGGCTCCGTCAATCGTCACCAGGCAGTCGAAGCAGACGCCGATCCCGCAGAACACGCCGCGCGGGCGGTGCCCGATGCGGGTGGTGCGCCAGGCGACCCGGCCCGCGGCCACGAGGGCTGCGGCAACGGTCTGTCCCTCGATGAACGCCAGTGGCCTTCCATCGACGATGATCTCGCTCACTCTGACCCACCTCCGGAGGTGAAGAAGCGGTCGGGCAGAAGGCCGGCGTGCGCTGCCGGATCGGCGCCGTGCCAGGGACGGCCCAGCAGGTGGGCGGTCACGAGCGCACCCGTTGCGGGGGCGAGACCGATGCCCGCGCCCTCGTGACCGCATGCATGGACAACCCCCGGGACCCGCGGGTCGGGACCGATGACCGGCAGGTGATCCGGGCAGTACGGCCGGAACCCGCGGTAGGCGCGGATTACCTGGACCTCACTCAGGAAGGGGAACAACCGGCACGCCTGCGCGGCAAGTTTGGTGACCACGGCGGGGTTCATCGTCGTGTCGAAGCCGACGCGTTCCCGGCTGGCACCGATGAGGATCGTGCCGCCCCGCGTGCCCTCGACAACGCACGAGGTCTCCAGTCCGGCGTCGGACGAGGCGACGTTGGCGACGTAGTCGGCCGAGTAGACCTTGTGCCGGACCATCGGTGGCAGCGGTTCGGTCACGAGGACGAAGCCCCGGCGTGGCAGCACCTCGATGGGCGCACCCAGTCGGCGGCCGACCTCACCGCCCCACGTCCCAGCAGCGTTGACGACGGCGTCGGCGGGCAGGACGTCTCCGGCCGTCGTCCGGATGCCGGTGACCCTGATGTGCCGGTCGGTCACTGCGGCGGCGACCTCGCCCGTATGGAAGCGCGCGCCACGCGCCACGGCGGCGCGCAGCAGTGCGGCCGCTGCGAGAACAGGCTGCACTTGGGCATCCTGCGGGTAATGGACCCCGCCGGGGATCCCAGGTGAGAGGTGGGGTTCGAGGTCGTGTACGCGATCGACCGGCTCGATAAGGACGCCGGCCGCCGCCTGCCGCTCGGCGAATGCGCGGAGCGCCGGGAGACCTTCGTCCGTGCTCGCGACGACCAGGCCGCCCTTGGACTCGAACTCGAGGGAGTCCGCCCCGAGTTCCTCGCCGGCCTCGTCCCAGAGCGCACGGCTCAGGTGGGCCAGCTCGAGTTCGGGCCCCGGTTCCTTGTCGGAGAGGAGGATGTTGCCCTCTCCGCGACTTGTCGTCCCGGCACCGACGGGGCCGCGGTCGATGATCGTGACATCGAGGCCCGCCAAGCTGGCGTGGAAGGCGCAGGCGGCGCCGACGACACCCGCGCCCACGACGAGGACCTTCAGGGTCATCGGCTCTCCCTCTGTGCAATGTCACATGTTATTGCCTAGGCTATACGTCAGAGCGAGCTGAGACAACGACCACACCGATATGACTTTTGTCCTGCACGGGCGAGGGATGGAGAACTGTGAACCTGACGGGAAGCTCAATCGTGGCCGGCCGGGACGTTCCCGGGACGGGAGAAACGTGGCGGAGCATTGTGGCCGCCACGGCTGAGCCGCAGGGACCCCGGTTGCGGGACGCCTCGCCGGACCAGGTTGGGCAGGCAGCCCAGGCGGCCTCCTCGGCCGCGCGCGACTACCGTGCCCTGCCCGCGCCTCGGCGAGCTGCCTTCCTCGACGCCTGCGCGGAGGAGATCGAGGCACTCGGCGACGCCCTCCTGCGGCTCGCGGCCAGCGAGTCCGGGCTGCCGCTGGACCGCCTGACCGGCGAACGCGGACGCACCTGCGGCCAGTTGCGCATGTTCGCCGACCTCGTCCGAAGCGGGGATGCGCTGGGAGTCCGTGTCGACCCCGCGCTCCCCGAGCGTCAGCCACTTCCTCGAGCGGACCTGCGCCTGCGCAGGATCCCTCTCGGTCCCGTCGCCGTGTTCGGCGCGAGCAATTTCCCGTTGGCCTTCTCCGTCGCCGGCGGTGACACGGCCTCCGCGCTCGCCGCCGGCTGCCCGGTCATTGCCAAGGCGCACCCGGCTCATCCGGGCACATGCGAACTCGTCGCCCGTGCCATCACCGCTGCCGGCGAGCGCACCGGCATGCCCGCCGGTGTCTTCTCGTTGCTGGTCGGCCGCGGTACCCAGGTCGGCCAGGCGCTGGTGCGCGATCCGCGGATTACGGCCGTCGGATTCACCGGTTCCCGGAGCGGAGGGCTCGCGCTGGTCGAGGCCGCGAACGCCCGACCCGTGCCCATCCCGGTCCATGCCGAGATGTCGGCGGTCAACCCTGTGATCGTCCTTGACGGCGCCCTGTCCGATCCCGCACCGCTTGCCACCGCGTACGTGTCGTCACTGACCAACGGGTCAGGCCAGTTCTGCACGAACCCCGGTCTCCTGCTGCTGCCGTCGGGCACAGCAGGTGACGCCTTCTGCACGGCCGTGGCCCAGGCCGTGGCCGGCACGACCGGACAGGTCATGATCACCCCCGGGATCGCAGAGGCGTACACCAAGGGGACTCGGCGGTGGGCGGCCGTCGACGGTGTCTCCGTGGTGGCACAGGGTGTGCCCGGTGAGAGCCCGTACGCGCCGAGCTCCGCGGTCCTGGAATGCGACGCGGCGACGTACGCGAGCCACGAGGACCTCTCGGGTGAGGTCTTCGGTGCCGCCGGGCTCGTCGTGCGGTGGTCCGGGGCCGATGAGCTCCTTGCTCTGCTGGAACAGATCGAGGGGCAGTTGACGGCCACCCTGCACGGGACCGACGCCGACCTGGCGACGGCCGAGCGGGTCCTGCCGGTGCTGGAAGAGCGAGCCGGGCGCATCCTGTGGGGCGGTTGGCCGACGGGGGTCGAGGTCTGCCACGCCATGGTGCACGGTGGTCCGTGGCCCGCGACGTCCTCGCCCGGTACGACCAGTGTCGGGACCCTGGCGATCGAACGCTGGCTCCGGCCCGTCTGCTACCAGTCGTTCCCCGATGCACTCCTGCCCGAGGAACTGCGTGCCGGCAACCCGCTGGGCGTCACCCGCCTCATCGACGGCGTGCTGGAGCCGCGGTCCAGGTAACGGCACACCGAACTCCTGCCGCGGCGCCGGACACATACAGGGATGCGAGCCTTTGAAGAGGTTGCCCGCGCCACGGGCCAGGGCCTCGCAGTCACGGGCCGCTTGTTGTCCAGGGCGGCCGGTAGGGCGGTTCCGAGCGGCCGTGGCTTCCGGGGTGCGCGGCAACTCGTGCAGCGGCGGCTTGTCGGCCGCACGTCGACGCGGCACCCGGCCCGGGTCAGGCATGCCCGGCTTGTGATGGAGCCTTGCCGGTGACCTGCACGGCAGCGCCCACCCCTGCCGACCTGCTCTCGCCAAGCCGGGTGAAGCTCAGGCGCGGTAGGGCGCCCACCACAGCGGCCCGAGCGGTCAGGGATGCCGGTCGGTGTGCGTGATTCCTCGTGGAAGACCGCCGCATGTCCCGTTGCGGCACCGTGAGTTGGGGGCGTTTTCCTCAGTACGAGGTCTTCAAGAAACATGTGACGTGTGCCATTGTACTGTCGCATGGCACGCGCGTGTTCATGCCAAACCTCTCGGGGCGACCGCCCCGGAACCGCGCAGGACAACTCTCACTCAGGCCACGCCCCCGGCGTGGCCTCACCCACCGCTGGAGGCGGCACGTGAGAACGAAACAGGTGCGACAGGACGTAGCCAGGATTCTCGTCCTGGTGGTGACACTGTGCTTGGGGGTCGGGCTGCTCTCCGCGCCCGGCCGGGCGGCAACAGCAACGGCGACCACATCCGAGAAGGCGCCAAAGGACCCGCCGCCGCAGGCCTCTTCGGCCACGCAGGACCGTGAGGAGGCCGAACACGTCCGGAAGTCGCCGCTGAAGCTGGCGGACCGCGCGCCCCTGCCCGCAACGAAGGATGCGCTCAAGAGGGACTACGACGATCCGGCCTCGCCGGCTCCGCGGGTCAGCCCGTCGATGAAGGCGGCGCAGGAGAAGGAGGGGAAGCTCTCACCCTCCGCCGTGACCGCGTGCAGCACCAGTGACTTCACCAGCCGTTCCGGCGCCGCGCTCGTCCAGCAGATCAAGGCATCGACCACGGACTGCATCAATACGCTGTTCAATCTGACCGGCAGCGACGCCTACTACGCCTTCCGCGAGTCGCAGATGGCCAGCGTCGCCTATGCGGTCAGGGACGGCTCATCCGCGTACCCGGGCAACAGCAGCACCGGGATGCCGCAGCTGGTGCTGTACCTGCGGGCGGGCTACTACGTACACTGGTACAACGCCTCAACCGTGGGCACCTACGGGCCCAATCTTCAGACAGCGATACGGTCGGGCCTTGACGCCTTCTTCGCCAGCACTCACTCCAGGGACGTCACCGACGCCAACGGGGAAACCCTCGCCGAGGCCGTCACGCTGATCGACAGCGCCGAGGAGAACGCTCGCTACCTGTATGTGGTCAAGCGGCTGCTGAACGACTACAACAGCTCCTACAACGCCTCCTGGTGGATGCTGAACGCCGTCAACAACGTGTATACGGTGCTCTTCCGGGGCCACCAGGTGCCCGCGTTCGTCACCGCGGTGAAGGCCGACCCGAGCGTGATCGACACGGTGTACACCTTCGGGTCCTCGCATACCGGTCTGCTGGGCACCGACCAGGGCTACCTCACCTCCAACGCGGGACGCGAACTCGGACGCTTCCTGCAGCACACGGAACTCCACTCCAAGGTCCGCCCGTACGCCACGAGCCTGCTCAACCAGAGCTCCATCACTGGCAGGACGGCGCCGCTGTGGGTCGGCGTCGCGGAGATGACGGACTACTACGACAAGGCCAACTGCTCCTCCTACGGCACCTGCAACCTGCAGCAGCGCCTGGCCGCAGAAGTCCTCCCCATCAACCACGCCTGCAGCTCGAGCCTGCGCATCAAGGCGCAGGAGATGACGGCGGGCCAGCTCAGTAGCACCTGCAGCAGCCTGGCCGGCCAGGACGCCTTCTTCCACAACATCGCCAAGGACAGCGGTCCGGTCGCCGGAGACCGCAACACCACTCTCGAAGTGGTGGCGTTCGACTCCAGCACCGACTACCAGACCTACGCCGGGGCGATGTACGGCATCGACACCAACAACGGAGGCATGTACCTGGAGGGCAACCCCTCCGCCGCGGGCAACCAGCCGAGGTTCATCGCCTACGAAGCCGAATGGCTGAGGCCGACATTCGAGATCTGGAACCTCAACCACGAGTACACGCATTACCTCGATGGCCGCTTCAACATGCACGGCGACTTCTCCTCGAACGTCTCGACGCCCACCATCTGGTGGATCGAGGGCTTCGCCGAGTACGTGTCCTACTCCTACCGCAACGTGCGGTACGACGCTGCCATCAACGAGGCGGGCCGCCGCACCTACGCGCTACGCACCCTGTTCGACACCACCTACAGCCACGACACGACACGCGTATACCGATGGGGCTACCTCGCCGTCCGGTACATGCTCCAGTCCCACCGCGCGGAGATGGACACCGTCCTCGGCTACTACCGCACCGGTAACTGGAATGCTGCACGCACCTACCTGACCAGCAGCATCGGCTCCCGCTACGACGCGGACTGGTACAACTGGTTGTCTGCGTGTGCGGCCGGCGACTGTGGTGGCAGCACGAACCCGCCGGGGAACCAGGCCCCGACAGCCGCCTTCAGCGTCGCCGTCAGCGGCATGACGGCCTCCTTCACCGACAAGTCCACCGACTCGGACGGCACCATCGCCTCGCGGTCGTGGAACTTCGGTGACGGCACCACATCGACCGCCACCAACCCGTCGAAGACCTACACGTCGGCCGGCACCTACACGGTCAAGCTCACGGTCACCGACGACAAGGGCGCTCCGAACACTGCCACGCAGAGTATTGCCGTCGGCGGGGGCAGCACCGTCCCCGAGTGCACCGGCAGCGACACCCGCCAGCTCGACCGGAACTGCAAGCGCAGCAACCTGTCGGCGACTGCGGGCAACTACGCCTATCTGTACATCTACGTCCCGGCGGGCACCCAGCAGCTCAAGATCACATCTTCGGGGGGCACGGGCAACGGCGACCTCTACTACAGCAACAGCACCTGGGCCACGACCACCAGTTACAGCAGCAAGTCCACCGGCCCCGGCAACAGCGAGACGCTGACCGTTACCAACCCCCCGGCGGGCTACAACTACATCAGTGTCGCCGCCGTTGACGACTTCGGAGGGGTGACGGTCAAGTCCGAGTACTGAGCCTCGCACGGAGAGCGCGGGAGAAGACGACAACTCCTGCCCGGTGAACCGGGCGGGCAGCGGCCCTCGGCGCGCCGCTGCCCGCCCGGCACCGCTTTGACCCGGTGGATCCTTGGCCGACGATGAAACATGTGACATATTACTGAAGGTCCTCGCGGAGCAGATGGTGGACGTTGCATGGCGGGCATCGCTGGGCGCGATTGCGCGCAGGAGGCAGCGCATGCCGGGCCGAACTGCTCAGGCACGCGGGCATGAGCCGGCGCGGGGCCGTCTGTGCGGTCCCACCATGAGCTGCCCGGCTGCGGGAGGTAGCGAAGTGCCCGATGGACCGAAGCCGGCCTGCCCTGTCGTATCCCGACCCGCTCGGTGATCCGACCAACCGGTAACTCCGAGCCGCCCACCTGACCTCACAGGCCCAGCAACCGCCTTTTCGGAGAGGTGCCGAGGACTGTTGCCCCATACCTGGAGTGAGTTATGACCATCTCTCAGCGACGCCGCACCCGCCCCTGGCGCGGCGTCATGGTCGCTACGGCGACCCCGCTGCGTGCCGACCTCTCGGTCGACTTCGAGGCGTACGCCGATCATGTGCGGCAACTGATCGACTCCGGCTGCGACGGTGTCGTCCCGAACGGCTCGCTGGGGGAGTACCAGACTCTCAGCGACGAGGAACGCGCACGTCTCGTGACCACCGCGGTGGAAGCCGCAGGCGACGGTGCCCGCGTCATGGCGGGCGTCGCCGCGTACGGCAGCACCGAGGCGCGCCGCTGGACAGAACAGGCCGCCGAGGCGGGTGCCGGATCGGTCCTGCTGCTTCCTCCCAACGCCTACCGGGCCGACGAGGTAGCCGTGCGCGCACACTACGCGGAGGTGGCCAGGGCAGGTCTCCCCGTCGTGGCCTACAACAACCCCTACGACACCCGCACCGATCTCTCTCCGCGGCTGCTGGCGACTCTCCACGGTGAAGAGAGCATCGTTGCGGTGAAGGAGTTCACCGGAGACGTCCGCCGGGCTTACGAGATCGCTGAGCTGGCGCCGGGACTGGACCTGCTGATCGGCGCGGACGATGTACTGGTCGAACTCTCCCTCGCCGGAGCGGTCGGCTGGATCGCGGGCTTTCCGAACGCCCTGCCCGAGGCATGCGTGACCCTCTACCACGCTGCCGCGGCCGGGAACCTGGACATGGCCATGCCGCTTTACCGGGCCATGCACCCCCTGCTCCGCTGGGATTCCAAGCCTGAGTTCGTCCAGGCCATCAAGCTGTCGATGGACGTCGCCGGCCTGCACGGCGGCCTGTGCCGCCCTCCGCGTTCCCCGTTGTCATCCGAGGACCGGGCCACCGTGCGCGCCGTCACGGAGAAGCTCCTCGCCGAGGGCCTGAGCTGACAAAAGGAGTAGCTCCGTGCGCAGCCACCGCATCATCCACGTCGTCGACTCCCACACCGAGGGCATGCCCACCCGCGTCGTCACCGGAGGAGTCGGAACGATCCCCGGATCCACCATGGCCGAGCGCCGCACCCACTTCCTGCAGCACCTTGACCACCTGCGGACCCTGCTGATGTATGAGCCGCGGGGGCATGCCGCGATGAGCGGGGCGATCCTGCAACCCCCCACCCGGCAGGACGCCGACTGGGGTGTGCTCTTCATCGAAGTGTCCGGCTGCCTGCCGATGTGCGGCCACGGCACCATAGGTGTCGCCACGGTACTGGTGGAGACGGGTATGGTGCCGGTGACCGAGCCGGTGACCGAAGTGCGACTCGACACCCCGGCAGGCCTGGTCGTTGCCGAGGTGCGGGTCGAGGACGGCGCCGCGCGGGCAGTGACTCTGCGCAACGTGCCCTCATACAGTGCCGGTCTGAACCGGACGGCCGACGTCCCCGGGTACGGCCCCATCACCTATGACCTCGCCTACGGCGGCAACTTCTACGCGATCCTGCCGCTGGAGCAGCTCGGGCTCCCCTTCGACCGGACCCGCAAGGACGACATCCTCCGGGCCGGGCTGGCCGTGATGAAGACCATCAACGCCGTGGACCAGCCCGTTCACCCGGAAGACTCCGCCATCAAGGGATGCCACCACGTGCAACTGCTGGCACCCAACGCGGACTCGGTCCGCTCGCGGCATGCCATGGTCATTCACCCGGGCTGGTTCGACCGCTCACCCTGCGGCACCGGGACTTCGGCGCGCATGGCCCAGATGCACGCACGCGGCGAACTGCCGCTCCACCGCGACTTCATCAACGAATCATTTCTCGGTACGTCCTTCACCGGTCGGCTCCTCGAAGAGACGGAAATCGCGGGTCTGCCCGCCGTCGTACCGACCATCACCGGGCGCGCCTGGGTCACCGGCACCGCCCAGTTCTTCCTCGACCCGACAGACCCCTTCCCGGAAGGCTTCCTGCTGTGACCCCCCAGGCGACCCCGGCGGATCCCGCAGTTTTCACCTCACGCAACCCCGCCGACCCGTCCGACATCGTCATAGAGTTCCCCGGCTGTGGAGAGGAAGCCGTGATACAGGCGGCGCAGCGCGCCCGACAAGCCCAGGCGGAGTGGCTCGGCGCCGGGGTGGCCGCCCGCTCGGAGGCGCTGTGCAAGGCTGCTGACGCGATCGAGCGTGCCGCAGACGAGATGACTGGTCTGGTGATCCGGGAAGTCGGGAAGCCGCTGGCCGAAGCCCGCGCCGAACTCGCTCACACTGTGTCGATCTGGCGGTACTACTCCCGAGTGCTCTATGAGCCCTCGGGCGCTCTGCACGAGCCTTCGGCCGGCCCGGGGATGCTGCTGACCCGGCGGCGCCCCCTCGGCACGGCAGGGCTGATTACGCCATGGAACTTCCCCTTGGCCATTCCCAGTTCGAAGGCAGCTCCGGCACTCGCGGCCGGCAACGCCGTCATTCTCAAACCGGCCCCGGAAGCCACCGCATGTGCGCTCCACCTGGCCGAAGCCCTGAAAGATGTGCTCCCTGACGGCCTGCTGCAGGTCGTTCCGGGCGGTCCGCGCGTTGGCGAGGCCCTGGTTCACCTGGCCGACGTGGTGTCGTTCACCGGGTCCACCGCCGTCGGCAAAGCCGTGGTACGCACGGCCACCGCATGTGGTACTCCGGTGCAGGCGGAGATGGGCGGGCAGAATGCGGCGATAGTTCTGCCAGACGCGGACATCCCCCAGGCCGCTGCGCACATAGCGGCAGCCATCGCCGGGTACGCCGGGCAGAAATACACGGCGACCAGCCAGGTGATCGCCGTCGGATCAGCGCGTGAGCCACTGCGTGACGCCCTGGCCGAACGGCTTGGCGCCATGCCGGCAGCCGACCCCGGCTCTGCTTCCACGATCTGCGGTCCGGTCATCTCCCTTGCCGCCCGCCACCGGGTCGCGGAAATGCGGATGAGCGCTCTTGCTGCGGGCGCGTGTCTGCTCGCGGGAGGCGCCGACGGGCATACCGCCCCCCGAAGCGGGTGGTATGTCAACCCCACGCTTCTCGAAACGGTACCGGACGGCCATGAGCTGCTCGAGGACGTTGTCTTCGGCCCCATCGCCGTGCTGCAGGAGGCGAACGGTCTCGACCAGGCGGTGCACTTGGCCAACGCGGGACGGCAAGGTCTGGTCACCTCACTCCACACCACCGACCTGGAGTCTGCTCTGTACGGTAGCGACCACTTGGAGACCAGCATGGTCGGTGTGAACGCACCGACGACCGGTGTCGACTACTTTCCCCTTTCCCTCGGGGGAACAGAGGGGTCCGGCCACGGTCCCCACGAAGAGGGTCGGGCTGACCTGGACTTCTACACCAGCCGGCAGACCATCTCCCTGCTGCCCGGTGGATCCTAGCGATGATGGCCGATCCGAGGCGGGGGCCGTCCGAATATGCAGCGGCCCCGCCTCGGAGGCTCACCAGTTGGGCCGAGAGGACGGTCTCCCCCGCCGGCCCCGGCTCAGGTCACCGGCGTGGCCCAGTCTTGGAGCGGGCCGATCGGACGGTGACACCACCGAGGCCGGGCACGCCCTGCCACCGCGGGCGCGGCCGAACTGCGGTATCTCATCTCCATCCGTTGCTGCCGAGGTTGTTCAGTTGGGTTGAGCAGACCTCGTAGCTGCCTTTCGCGTGGTCGGTAGTTGTCCGGCCGTCGATGGTGATGGAGCAGCGGATGTCTCCTCCGCTGTGCGCGAGTTGGACGCTGACCTGGTAATACACGGCATCCGGGTCGAGTTTGACTCTCTTGGTCATCGGCAGGTCGGTACTGCCGAGGTTCTTGGAGTCGGAACCGTAGGTGGTGGTCACCCCGGATGCCGCGCTGCCCCACACCTTGAAGACAACCTGCGGAAGCTGTGACGGTTCCCGGCCGCTGGAAGGCGCGTCTGCGGCGGACCGGTCCGTGGAAGCGTCGAGTGCCTTGTCCGCCTGCTCGCTGATGAGTTTCTTCCACTGTTCGTCCGTGAGGTCGGTACAGGACTGAGGTCTGCTGTCACCGTCATCGTCGCCGTTCAGATTGCGTATGAGCATGTCAAACACGTCGTCGGTGCAGGCCGCGGTGGCGGTTGTGCGGCTCGAGGGCTCCTCGGCCTTGGTGGCCGGGGCACAGCTGCCGGCGAAGAAGGCGGCCAGAGCAGCGACCGCGACGGTGCGAGTGTGGTGCATGGTCTTCCCCCTGGGGCTTGGTAGACGAACGGGGTCACGCCCGGTGGGCGGATATCTGATCTTGAAAGAGTCCTGGCACGGTGGCGCCCGTCTCCGGCGGCGGGTTGGCGGACGGAGAGGACGGCGGCCGTGTGCAGCCATAGGCCTTCGGTTTCGCGTTGACCGCGGGCCCTGCGGGAGTGCCCGTCTCCGAAATCCGGCCAGCTGCGGCTGAAGAGGTCGTGGCGGAGACCGCGCTCTGCCGACGGCTTCCGGGCTCGCCGCTGCCGCCGTCGCGTCCGGTGCAGGGCCGACGGGCGGGCCGGCTGTTGCCGGACGGTACCCACGGCACCTCACCCGGGTCGCGAACACAGCCCGGGCCGGAGCCGTTCCGCGGAGCCCGCCCGGCCTCTTCGGCTCTGGACAACACGCGGTAAGATCAGGGAAACGTGACATTGTACTCCGTGTCCGCTCGCCAAGCTGTGAAGGGGACTGCTATGGCTCACCTGAAGCCGGGCAAGATCATTTCGGTTCAGGAGCACCTGCGCGACCAGGTGGCCCATGCCCTGCGTGCTGCTCTGATCGCAGGGGAACTGCGCCCGGGTGTCGTCTACTCCGCTCCAACTCTCGCGGCAGAGTTCGGTGTCTCGGCCACCCCCGTTCGCGAAGCCATGCTCGACCTGGCTCGTGAGGGCCTGGTGGAAGCGATCCGCAACAAGGGATTCCGCGTCACTGAGATGACCGAGCGGGACCTGGACAACTACACCGAGATCCGCAGGCTCATCGAGATCCCAACCATCGGAGTGATCACCACCACGGCCGAACCCGAACAGCTCGAAGCGCTACGCCCGGCAGCGGAAGAGATTGTGGCTGCCGCCCGTGAGCACGACCTCATCGGCTACCTTGAGGCAGATCGCCGATTCCACCTCGACCTGCTCGCCCTGACCGGGAACAACCACTTGGTGGAGGTGGTCGGAGACCTGCGCAAGCGCTCCAGGCTTTACGGTTTGACGGAACTCGATCAGGCCGGGGTGCTGGTCGACTCGGCACAAGAGCACATTCGGCTACTGGATCTCATGCTCAGCGGCGACGCCGAAGGTGCTCAGGAGCTCATGCGTCATCACCTCAGTCACGTGCGCACCTTGTGGGCCGCGGGGAAGCAGGACGCCGACAAGCCCAGCGCGCTGCGGCTGCCCAACCGCTAGGAGGTCTGTCGGCACATCTGTACGGGAGCCGCCAGGACGCCGGGTGAGAAGCCGGCGCCGCGAGAAGTGGTTTTCACGCGGCGCCGTTTGTGGCTTCCCGGGCGGGCACGGCTGTCAGGCGTATGAGGTATGCCTGTTGCCGGAGTCGGCCGCACTGGTGTGTGTCATTCGTTGAGCAACGAGCCCATCCATTCCTCCACCGCCTCCACGCTGCGGGGGAGTGCCCCGGACATCAGGTGCGCACCGTCAGCGGTGATCACGAGGTCGTCCTCGATGCGGACACCGATGCCGCGCAGTTCCAGAGGCAATGTCTCGTCATCGGGTTGCAGATACAGCCCGGGCTCCACGGTGAGTACCTGCCCCTCCTCCAAGACTCCGTCGAGGTACACCTCCGCCCGGGCTTTCGCGCAGTCGTGCACATCGAGACCGAGCATGTGCCCGCTGCTGCACAGGGTGTAGCGGCGGTACAGACCGTTGTCGCGGGCGAGCGCTTCTTCCGCGGGGACCCGCAGCACGCCCCATTCATACAGCCCTTCGGCGATCACGCGCATGGCCGCCATGTGGAAGTCGCGGAACCGGGCGCCCGGCCGCAGCGCCGCGATCCCGGCGTCCTGCGCGGCGAGCACCAACTCGTACACCTCACGCTGCACGCTCGAGAAGCGCCCCGACAGCGGCAGGGTCCGCGTGATGTCGGCCGTATAGAGGGTGTCGGTTTCCACCCCGGCGTCGAGCAGCAGCAACTGGTCGCGAGCCAGGGGACCGTCGTTGCGGATCCAGTGCAGGACGCAGGCGTGTGCTCCGGCCGCAGCGATTGTGTCGTACCCGGTACCGTTCCCCTCGGCCCGGGCGCGGAGGTTGAAGACACCCTCGATCCACCGTTCACCGCGGGGATGCCGCAGAGCCCGGGGGAGAGCGCGGACCACATCTTCGAAGCCGGTGGCGGTGTGGTCAACGGCGAGTTGCAGTTGGGAGACTTCCCAAAGGTCCTTGATCAGCCGCAGCTCGGCCAGGCAGGCCGCCAGCTCGGCGTCCCGGTCGTGCTCGGTGCTTCCCGGGAGGCTGCGTCCGCACAGTGAGTCGAGCGAGCTGTCGACCCCCCACACCATGCGGGTCGGGGGCTGGGCGCCGGCCAGCAGTGCCGTCAGGTCGTCCAAGTGCCGGCAGGTGAGGCCCGTCATCGTTGCCGCCTCCTCGAGGTCGGGTCGGCGGCCGACCCAGAACTCGCCGTACCGGCGGTCGCGGTAGAACTCATCTCCCACGCGTGGCGAGCGGGGACGCAGGTAGAGCACGGCCTCGTGGCCCTCGGCTCCGGCGGGTTCGAGGACCAGGACGTGTCCCACCTGGTCTTCGCCGGTGAGACCAGTCAGCCAGGCGTAGGCACTGTGCGGACGGAAGCGGTAATCGCAGTCGTTGGAACGGACCTTGAGCACACCTGCGGGTATCAGCAGCCGCTCCCCGGGAAAGCGCGCGGACAGGCTTGTGCGTCGTCTGCTGGTGACGTTGTGGCCGGGAACGCGGATGTCCGGTGCCAGAGGCGAGGGTGCCCAGGCGGTGCTCATGAAGGCCTCGAGGGCGGGGGAGACCGCCATGTCGTGGCTGCCTGTGTTCAGGCGGGCAACAGGCACGGTCATAGATCGCTCCTTGGTTGGGAGGGTGGCCCGTAGCAGGCGAGAGGGCCCCGGAGGTCGGCATCGCCGCTCTTCACGGGCGGGGAGAGCGGTGCCGGACACGGGTGCGTAACGAGCTCTCCACGCCTCTTGCCAGTGTAATTTTACATTACTATGTTACCCGCCAGGCCTCGAGAGCAGACATCGAGGATCCGGCCTGTACGTGCCGGGCACATTCGGGACCCATCTGGTCCATCCACAACGGAGTGGCATATGACCAAACGCATGCACGTTGCCCTGGCGGCGTCGCTCGCGACCTCCCTGGTTCTCGGCCTGGGAGCCTGTTCCACCGGCAACGACTCCGGCGGAGAAACCAGTGATGACGGACGGGGGCCCGGGGCAACCGGTGTCATCGGCGGGACCCCGAAGAAGGGCGGCACGCTGACGGTCCTGTCCAACCAGGACTTCTCCCACCTGGACCCGGCCCGCAACTGGGTGATGCCCAATATGGACTTCGGCGTCCGCCTGCTTTACCGGACCCTGACCACTTTCAAGGCGGCGCCGGGCGCAGAGGGCAGCGAGATCGTCCCAGACCTGGCCACGGATCTGGGCAGACCCTCCGAAGGCGGAAAGGTGTGGACCTTCACTCTGAAGAAAGGGCTGAAGTACGAAGACGGAAGCCCTGTCAAGGCCCAGGACATCAAATACAACGTTGAGCGGTCCTTTTCTCCCGACCTGACCGGGGGCCCGGATTACGCCCAGCAATACCTCGCCGACACGGAGGGGTACCAGGGACCGCTCAAAGGCAAGCACCTGAAGTCGATCGAGGTGCCGGACGACCACACTCTCGTCTTCCACCTCAAGCGCCCTGTCGCGGAGTTCTCCTACACCGTGACCCTGCCGACCTTCTCCCCTGTACCGGAGTCCAGGGAGAAGGGCGTGCAGTACGACCTGCGCCCGTTCTCCTCCGGGCCCTACAAGATCGCCCGCTACGACAGGGGCAAGCAGATGGTGCTGGTCCGCAACAAGCACTGGGATCCCGACACCGACTCCGTCCGCAAGGCGTACCCGGACAAGATCGTGGTGAAGATGGGCTTCAAGGGCGGCCAGATCGACGACCGGATCATCGCCAGCCAGGGCGCGGACGCCTCAGCCGTCGAGTGGGCGGACATGCAGCCGGCGAGCGTGTCCAAGGTGCTGAGCAACAAGGAGACCAAGAAGCGGCTCACCGCGGAGCTGACCGGGTGCACGGACATGCTGCACCTCAACACCTCACGCGCTCCCTTCGACGATCCCAAGGTGCGCGAGGCCATGCAGTACGCGGTCGACAAGGACGGGCAGATGACCGCCAACGGCGGCCCGGCCCTCAACGAGGTCGCCACCGCCTACCTGCCGCCGTCGCTGACCGGTGGCAACAAGTCCGACGTGCTCCGGGTCGAGCCCGGGGGAGACCCGGCCAAGGCGAAGAAGCTGCTCGCCGAGGCCGGCAAACCGAAGGGCTTCAAAACCACCCTCACCGTCTCCACCGGGGACAAGTCCAGGGCTGAAGCGCTGCAGGAGAGTCTGAGCCGGTCCGGGATCGAGGTCAAGATCCAGGCCGTGGACCCGTCGGTCTACTACGACACCATCGGTGACACCAAGAACGCGCCTGACATGGCCATCAGCGGCTGGTGCCCCGATTACCCCTCCGGCTCCACGTTCCTGCCGTTCATCTTCGACGGACGGACCATCAAGGAAAAGGGCAACCAGGGCAACTACGCCCAGTTCCGCGACGAAGAGGTCATGAAGCGGATGGACGAGATCGCCGACATGAGCGACCCCACCAAGGCGAACAAGGCGTGGATAGAACTGGACGCCCAGATCATGGCCAAGTCACCGTCCGTTCCGCTGCTCTGGGAGCGCAAGCCCCTACTGGCCGGCAGCAACATCGCCGGCGCTTTCGGGCACCCCATGTGGACCGGTCAGTTCGACTACGCGGTGATCGGCCTCAAGAACCCTGACAAGAGCCAGGGCTGAGGAGCCGCACTGCCATGACCAGCCCGCTGAAGACCGCCCGGCTCCTCGCCGGGCGGTCCCCGGCCCCGGCCCACAGTTCGGGCGCATCCGGTACTCCCGAGGCGCCCGAACCCGCCGGCCGGGCTCCCTGGCGCGCCGCGTGGACCGCGGTACGCCGTGACCGCGGCGCACTGCTCGCCCTCGGGGTCGTCGCCCTCTTCGCTCTGATGGCCGTCGCCGCACCACTGATCAGCGCCCTCGGTGGCTGGTCTCCGACGGAGTTCGACAAGAACGCCATCGACCCCTACCTCGGCGGACTGCCGAAGGGCTCGTTCGGCGGGATCGGTGCCGAGCACTGGCTCGGAGTGGAACCCGTCACCGGGCGGGACCTCTTCGCCCGCGTCGTGTACGGGGCGCAAGTCTCTCTGCTGATCGCATTCACCGCCACCGCCATCGTGGTCGTGGTCGGTACCGCGGCGGGCATTGCGGCCGGCTATTTCGGGGGCCGGGTGGACACGGTACTCAGTCGCCTGATGGATCTCACCATGTCATTCCCCTCGCTCATTTTCATGATCGCGATGATGTCGGTGGCCCAGGACGTCAACCGTGTCCTGCTCATGACGGTGGTCATCGGGATCTTCGGCTGGCCGGGCATTGCCCGCGTGGTCCGCGGGGAGACGCTGTCCTTGAAACACCGCGAGTACGTCGAGGCGGCCCGCGTGAGCGGATCGGGCTCCTGGCGGATCCTCACCCGGGAGATCCTGCCCAACGTCTCGGGCCCCATCATCGCCTACACCACGCTTCTCATCCCCGGCATGATCAGCACTGAGGCGGCGCTCAGCTTCCTCGGCGTCGGGGTGCGGCCTCCGACCGCCTCCTGGGGGCAGATGATCTCCGAGGCTGTCGCCTTCTACGAAACCGATCCGATGTACTTCATCATCCCCAGCGCCTTCCTCTTCCTCGCCGTGCTCGCGTTCACCATCCTCGGTGACACGCTACGGGACATCCTCGATCCTCACGGAGACCGTGCGTGATCACCTACCTCGCCCGCAGACTGGCCGGTGTCACCGGGGTTCTCCTGGCCATCTGCGCTATCACCTTCACCATCTTCTACCTGCTGCCGGCCGATCCCGCCGCTGCCGCCTGCGGTAAGACCTGCAGTCCCGAACGCCTCGCCGAAGTGCGCCACTTCATGGGACTGGACCAGCCCGTCTGGCGGCAGTTCGCCGACTACCTGGTCGGGATCTTCGCCGGACGCGAGCTGGGTACCGAGCCGCACACGCTGAGCTGCGGCTTCCCCTGCCTCGGCTACTCCTACGAAAACTCCCTGCCCGTGTGGGAGCTGCTCACCGACCGGCTGCCCGTCTCCGCGTCGCTGGCCTTCGGCGCCGCGCTGATGTGGCTGGTGCTCGGCCTGGGCGCCGGAATCACCGCGGCCCTCCGCAAGGGGACGATGACCGACCGGACCCTGATGATCGGTGCCGTGGCCACCGCTTCACTTCCGGTCTACTTCACTGCGGTCATGCTCCTCTACGGAGTGGTGCGCGTCGCGGGCCTGTTGCCCTACCCCGAATACGTGCCGCTCACCGCGGACCCGGCTGCCTGGGCCACCAATCTGCTCCTGCCCTGGAGCGCGCTCGCGGTCCTCTACGCGGCGATGTACGCCAGGCAGAGCCGCAGCTCCATGATCGAAGCCATGGCACAGCCCTACATCCGCACCGCCCGTGCCAAGGGAATGCCCGAGCCGACTGTGGTCGTCAAGCACGGCCTTCGCTCCGGGTTGACGCCGGTGCTCACGATCTTCGGCATGGATCTGGGCGGCCTGCTCGCCGGTGCCGTCATCACCGAGAGCATCTTCGGCATACCCGGCGTCGGCAGACTCTTCTTCGACGCACTCCAGCGATCCGACCAGCCGGTCATCCTCGGTGTCACGCTGCTCGCCGCTTTCTTCATCGTGGCCGCGAACCTCATCGTCGACATCCTCTATGCGTTCATCGACCCCAGGGTGAGGTACTGATCATGGGCACTCATCCTCCGGCCGGCTCGGACGAGCCGCTGCTGCAAGTCCGCGACCTGCACGTTACCTTCCCCGTTTCCGGCAGGCGCGTCAGAGCCGTCACCGGCATCGACTTCACGGTCGAAGCCGGCCGCACGCTCGGCATCGTCGGAGAATCCGGTTCAGGGAAGTCCGTCACATCCCTTGCCGTCATGGGCCTGCACCGCACCGCGGAGGTCAGCGGCTCCATCACCCTGTCCGGACGTGAACTGACCACCCTCCCCGACCGCGAACTCGCCAAGCTGCGCGGCCGCCGGATGGCAATGATCTTCCAAGACCCGCTGTCCAGCCTCCACCCCTACTACACCGTCGGCGAGCAGATCGCCGAGGCCTACCGGGTGCACTTCAAGGCAAGCCGGCGCGTCGCGCACCGCCGTGCCGTAGAGATGCTGGGTGAGGTGGGCATTCCGCGCCCCAACCAGCGGGTGTCCGACTATCCCCACCAGTTCTCCGGCGGTATGCGTCAGCGTGTCATGATCGCTATGGCGCTCGCCTGTGAACCCGAACTGCTCATCGCCGACGAGCCCACCACAGCCCTGGACGTCACCGTCCAGGCGCAGATCCTCGAACTCATCGCGCGGATCCAGGCCGAACGCGGCCTCGGAGTCGTGCTGATCACCCACGACCTCGGGGTCGTCGCGCGGGTGGCCCACGAAGTGCTGGTCATGTACGCCGGCCGAGGTGCCGAGCAGGCGAGCGCGGATGCCCTCTTCGCCGAACCGGCCCACCCCTACACACGCGGCCTGCTCGACTCGCTGCCCCGCCTCGATGACGCCGATGACGCGCCGCTGCGCGCCATCCCGGGAAGCCCGCCCTCCCTGCTCGAACCGGCAGCGGGATGCGCCTTCGAGCCCCGCTGCTCCCGCGCCACCACCGCGGCCCCCCGGATCCGTGAGCTGTGCACGAGCGGCCGGCCGGATTTCGCCCCGCTGCGCGACGGGCATCTCGTCGCATGCCATCTGCCGCTCGTGACCGGCGAGCGCGTCGACCCCGGGCACCGCCCTGACAATCCCGGCGACCCGCAAGCGCCGTCCTTGGAGAGAGAATCCCATGACTCCTGCTGACAGCCGGGCCACCGTCGATTGTGCCCGCAACGAGACAGCGGACAGGTCTGCCGCTCTCCTGTCCGTACGGCAGCTGGTCAAGACATTCCCCGGACGGCGTACCCGCACCGGCCGGGCGACCCCGCCGGTGCGCGCCGTGGACGGGGTCAGTTTCGACGTGCGGGCAGGCGAGACCCTCGGCCTGGTCGGCGAGTCCGGCTGCGGGAAGTCCACGACAGGCCGCATGCTGGTGCGCTTGCTGGAGCCCACCGGCGGATCGGTTGCCTTCGACGGCGTGGACATCAGCCACCTCGGCCAGCGCGCAATGCGGCCGTTGCGCCGTTCCCTTCAGATGATTTTCCAGGATCCGCACTCCTCCCTCAACCCGCGGCAGAGGGTGTCCCGGATCATCGCCGACCCCATGCTGGTACAGGGAATCGACGCAGGCGCCGCCCGCCGGCGTGCTGCCGAACTGATGGAACAGGTCGGACTCATCCCCGAGCACCTCGACCGTTACCCGCATGAGTTCTCCGGCGGCCAGGCCCAGCGCATCGGTATCGCGCGGGCCTTGGCGACACAACCACGGCTGATCATCGCCGACGAGCCGGTATCCGCTCTCGACGTCTCCATTCAGGCTCAGATCGTCAACCTGCTGGAGCGTCTACAGCAGGAAATGGGGCTCGCTTATGTCTTTATCGCGCACGATCTGTCTGTGGTGAAACGCGTGTGCGACCGGGTAGCGGTGATGTACCTCGGCCGCATCGTCGAGATCGGCGACCGTAACGAGGTCTACACCACCCCTGCTCACCCGTATACCCGTGCCCTGCTGTCGGCAGTTCCGGTACCCGACCCGGTGGTGGAACGGGCCCGCGAACGCATCGTCTTGCAGGGGGATCCTCCCAGCCCCGCCGAGCCGCCGAGCGGATGCACCTTCCATCCGCGTTGTTTCAAGGCTCAGGATATTTGCCGCACCGATCAGCCGCTATTGAGGATCACTGGCCGAGAGGAACGGGAAGTGGCGTGCCACTTCCCGGAGACGGAAAGCGTCTGACCGGAGTTCTGAATTCGGCCACTGCGTTCCGTTCGGAGACGCCGCCGCTCGTGAATCCAATGAAGGGAACAGATCTCTGAGAACTGATCTTCTCGACTCCGCTCGTCTCTTGCCTCACTCGTCTGAAGCCCCTGGCCTCGCGCGATGGCAGGTACGATCCGCCCTGGACAAAGCTGAGGCCGACTCCGAATGCCTGGACAATGCGCTTCTGGTCGTCTCGGAACTTGTCACCAACGCCGTGCGGCATGCCCTCCCACCCGTCACGCTGCGCTTGTCCTGGGTCCGGAATCGCCGACAGGTACCCGCGATCCGTATCGAAGTCACCGACGCCGGCCCTGAGCCGAGAAGCCGCACGGAAGACGCACGTTCCCGTCCGGAAGAGAGCGGGCGCGGCAAGGAACTTATCGCCGCCTTGTCCGTCAGGCAGGGAAGTCAGGCAGTGGCCGAGGGAATGGTCTGGTGGGCGGAGGTGGAAGCTCCCGGGGGCGACGGTACTCGGTGAGCGGAGGAGAGCGGGAATCGCATGGCATCGCAGCAGATCGTTCTCGTGCACACCTTGAGGCTGGGTCTGACGAGGCCCACGCGTTTTTTGTAGGACGCCACGGATCAGGGCCATTGTGGGCGCGGCGTCTTGCCACCGGACGGCCCGGAGACCGATGAGCGTGTCCTGAAGGCCTTCAACCCCAACCTTCGGAACCCTGCCGCCGGTGCAGCCGGAGAAGACCCACACCCTGGAGTGCGTCAGGATCGCGGGCTGAAGGCGCAGGCACTCCGGGAGAACACGCACCGCCGGCGCCGAGGAGAAGCCCGAGGGCATGGCGCCGCAGATGTGTGACGCGAGGCGTCTCCGGCCCGGTCGCCACCTTCCCGGCCGGGGTTCCTTGACGGATGCCGGCGGATCCCGTACCTGCGGCCGACCGCACGCGTTCGGAGACGGCGTGCGGAGCCTGTGCCGCTCACGCAGTCCTGATGAGGGAGCAGGAAGTACTCCAGCGGGAGGGGTTGCAATGTGAAATGTCATACGCCATATTGCTCTTGGCTCTTACGGCACTCAACTCAGAGGCACCAGACCGATCTGCACGTCAGCCATCCGCTCCCACCGGAGGTGCTCGATGAAAGTCAGTTCGTTACGGACCTGGTCCCGGGTCACCTGGCCGGCTCTTGCCGCGCTTGCCGCGGCGTTCACCCTCACGGGGCCGGCGTCAGCCGACGCCCCCGCGTCAGCCGATCCGAAACTCGGCAACCAGCAGAAGACAGCAGCCGCTCAACTGGCCAAGGACTACGGGGTCTCAAGCCAGGAGGCGCAGCGCCGGATACAGCGCCAGGACCGCTTGGCGGACCTGGCGACCGACGTGCGCAAGGCCCTGGGGTCACGATTCGGCGGTGCGTGGATCGACCACGACAACGGCGGTCGCCTCACTGTCGCCGTCACGCAGAAGGCCACTGCATCCAAGGTCCGCGCAACCGCTGCCAAGGCCGGGGCAAGTGAGACGAGAACGATCGTCGTCAGGCACAGCCAGCGTGAACTCACGCAGATGTCCGACGCGCTCGCCCGTCAGATCGCCAAGGCGAACAAGGGCGCCGCGAACGGGCTGCAAGCCGCAGTCGTCACACAGGACAACGCACTGCGTCTCGACCTGCCGAAAGGCAAGAAGCTGACGGCCAAGCAGCACAAGGTCGTGGAGTGGGCCAAACAGAAGTTCGGCAGCTCCCTGCGCGTGGACACCTACGAACACGCCTCCAAGCCCGTGTACTGCGGCGGCCAGTACTCCTGCGACCCCCCGCTGCGCTCGGGAGTGGCCATCTACGGCAGCAACATCCGCTGCACCAGCGCCTTCTCGGTCTACGACAGCTACGCCTACTACATGCTGACCGCGGGGCACTGCGCCGAGGGCAGCTCGTACTGGCAGATCCCGACCTACAGTTACGGCTACCAGCGTGTCGGTGGTGTCGTCGACTACACCTTCGGCTACTACGGTGATTCGGCCATCGTGCGTGTGGACAACGCAAGCTTCTGGCAGCCGCGTGGATGGGTTTACCCCTCGACGTCGATCCGCAACTGGAGCTACGACTACGTTGGCCAGTACGTGTGCAAGCAGGGGTCGACGACCGGCTACACCTGTGGGCGGATCACGCAGACCAATGCCACCGTCTATTACCCGAACCGCACGCTCACGGGAATGACGTGGAGCACGGCATGTGTGGCTGCCGGAGACAGCGGAAGTGGGGTCTACTACGGCTCCACCGCCTACGGAATTCTCAGCGGCGGCCCCTCCAGCGGCTGCGGCATGATCCATGAGCCGGTCAGCCGGGCACTCTCGCAGATGGGAGTCACCCTGCTCTCCGGCTGACGGGGACGCTGATGGTCGCGCCCGCCGCGGTCCGCTCAGCGCGCTGAAGACGCCACCGTGTGATCGCCGAACCTCTACCGCGGCGATCACACGGTGGCTCATCACTTGTAAGGGAGCAAGAAACTGAGTGCATGCGGACACGGCGCTGATTCTTTCGCCATTGACCTGAGCTACGACGGCTCGATCCGGGGAACTGCGACCCTGCCGTTGCGCCGAACCCTCCGTACTGGCGTCTTCCCTTCCTCAGCGGCACCCCACGCCAGGGCTCTGCCCTTGCGTGCGGGAGAAGAGGATGGGCAGTGAAAGACGCAGTCACCGACATAGTGCTGGCCCTTGAAGTTGCTTTCTGGAGCACGGCCGCGGCTCTGTACTTGCACATAGCCGACCGGGCCGGCCGCACCGGAGACCCCGCACAGCCAATTACCTGTCCCTGCGCAGAGGCGTGCTGCGAGACTGCGTTCCTCACCCACGGCCGTTTCCACGACACCCAACGCTGGTGTCGGCGCAGCTGACGATCTGTGATTCCTGCGGTACACCGATGACATGAGCATTGCGCAAGGCGGGCCGGCCGACGAGTGGGCGCCGTTGACTCCTGGCGTGCCCTGCGGCAGGCCGGTGAAGCCTGTGCCGGCTCCGGTACCGCCCCGGGTGCCCTCGACAACCGCTCACCCAAACCGGCCTCCGGAGCCAGCCACCATGACGACCTCACGCGCTCAAGGCCGGTAACCGGCTGCTGGCCCAGGTGCGTTCGCGCCACGGAGACGGCGACAGGCCATGTGACCGCCCAGCCGCAACGGCGCGGTCAGCCAGAACTCCCACCGCCCAGGGTCGAGGCCCGGGCCACCAGGGTGGGGGAAAGCCGCTCGGAGTCGACTACTTCGCCCGCCAACCGCTTCATGAGCAGCCGGACCGCGTGCACTCCCATGTCGTGCATGGGGGAGCGGATGGTCGACAGCCCCACCGGCAGCGATCCCGCGAGCGGTACGTCGTTGAACCCGATGACCGCGATGTCGGTTCCGACCTGCAGCCCCGCGTCGCGTGACGCGCCCATGGCTCCGATCGCGGCGAAGTCGTTGACGGCGAACACCGCGGTCGGCCTGGTCCGCCCCGCGAGGAGCCGCTCCATGGCCTCCCGGCCGCCGCCTGTGTCGAAGCGGGAGTGCACGATTCTGGAGGCAGGCACCTTGATGCCCGCCGCGGTGAAGGTGTCCCGGAATCCGGCGGTGCGGTCGACGCCGGTGCTGGCGTAAGGCTCGCCGGCGATGACCGCGACCTTGCGGTGGCCCAGTTGCAGGAGGTGTTCGGCCGCCAACTGACCGCCCCGGTAGTCGTCACAGGTCACCGAAGGGTGGGAGTCGGCACGTCGCGAGACGAGGACGAATGGGACCCCCCGTTCGACCACCTTGTCGAGGAAGCGCCCGTCCAGGTGGGCATCACCGAAGATGATGCCGTCGACGTGGCGGGCGAGCACCATCTCAGTTCGCTGGCGCCGCGCCACCGGATCGTCACCGGTGTTGGCCACGAAGGCGGAAAACCCGGACGCCGCGCACTCCTGCTCGATGCCCTCGTAGACGGTGGCGAGCACGATGTCGACCAGTCGCGGGACGAGCACCCCTACCAGGTTGCTGCGCTGGGTGCGGAGGCTCGACGCGTGGGGGTTGGGCGTGTAACCGACCTGCTCGGCTATTCGGCGGATCCGTTCGGAGGTCTCCTGGCCGGCTGTGCGCATGCCGGTGCCGACCGTGCCGTTCAGCACTCGCGAGGCCGTCGAGACGTGGACCCCGGCGAGCTCCGCGACGGTGCGCAGCGTGGCCCGGCCCGCGGCGTCCATGTGTGGCAGCGGTTCCCCCGCAGGACCCTCGGTCATTCTCCGCCCTTCCCTCGGTCGGTCAACATTTTGCCCCCGGCCTCTTGACGCGTACCCCCCGGGGCACATTCTATATGCGCAATCGTTTGGCGCGAACGTTAGCGCGGACATATCGGGCAGGGACAAACCAGGAGACATCTGTGCGTATCGTCATGGTGCTCGCCACGGGCGGGACGATCGCCACCCGGAGCGACACCACAGGCAGAGCCGTCGCCCGCGCCGGCGGCGCCGAGCTGGTGGAACGGTTGGCCGTGGCCGATGACATCCGCGTCAAGGTTCACGACGTGTTCCGGGTCGGCAGCTATCTGATGACCCTGGAACGGATGCGGGAGCTTGCCGCCCGGGCGCAGCGTCACCTGCTGGAGGACGACGTCACCGGACTGGTGATCACACACGGCACCGACACCATGGAGGAGACGGCCCTCTTCCTGGACCTCTTCCGGCACGAAGAGCGTCCTGTCATCCTCACGGGCGCACAGCGGCCCGCGGACGCACCGGACAGCGACGGTCCGCGCAACCTCTCCGACGCCATCGCCGTGGCCGCGGACCCGGCGAGCCGGGGACTGGGAGCACTGATCGTCTTCGACGGTTCGGTGTTCACGGCGGAGGGCACCCGCAAGAGCCACACGCTCGCTTCGAGCACCTTCGCCTCCCCCGACGGCGGGGTTCTCGGCTGGGTCCGCGGCGGTGCCGTCCACATCGCCGGGGGCCGTCGTCGGCGTCCGCGACTGGATCTGTCGGCCGTGGACCTCTCCCGTGCACGCGTGGACATCGCCGCTTGCTATCCCGGCGCGGACGCGACGGCCCTGTATGCCTTCGCCGCAGCCGGCGCACGCGGCATCGTTCTGGAGGCCACCGGCGCAGGCAACGCCAATACCGCGATCTGCGAGGCGGTGGCCGAGCTCACCGCCTCCGGCGTCGTGGTGGCCACATCCACCCGGGTCACGGCCGGACCTGTCGCCGCAGTCTACGGCGACGGCGGCGGTGCCGACCTCATAGCCGCCGGCGCCGTCCCCACCGGGCTGCTGCGCCCGTCACAGGCCCGGGTGGTCCTGGCAGCGCTGCTCGGAGTGCACACCGACCCGCGCGCCGCGCGTGAAGCGCTGGCCGCCCACACCCTCGGCTGATCCCAGCCGCTGGACACATCGACTCCCGGCTGTGGTGGCCGGGGCTACAAGAAGGAGTTGGCCTTGCCTAAGGAAATCCTGTGCGCGTTCGGCGTCGATGTCGACGCTGTCGCCGGCTGGCTGGGGTCATACGGGGGCGAGGACTCCCCGGACGACATCTCCCGGGGCATGTTCGCCGGCGAGGTCGGCACGCCGCGCCTGCTGAACCTCTTCACCAAGTACGACCTGCAGACGACCTGGTTTGTACCGGGCCACTCCATCGAGACCTTTCCGGACCAGTTCCGTCAGGTCGTTGACGCCGGGCACGAAGTCGGCGTGCACGGTTACAGCCACGAGAACCCGATCGCGATGACCCGCGCCCAGGAGGCTGCGGTCCTCGACCGGAGCATCGATCTCATCGAGAAGGTCACGAACCGGCGCCCCACCGGTTATGTCGCACCGTGGTGGGAGTTCTCGCCAGTGACCAACGAGTTGCTGCTCGAACGGGGCATCAAGTACGACCACTCGCTGATGCACAACGACTTCACGCCCTACCGTGTGCGCGTCGGTGACAGGTGGACCAAGATCGACTACTCCGCCCGGGCCGAGGACTGGATGAAGCCGCTGGTCCGCGGCAAGGAGACCGAGCTCATCGAGATCCCGGCGAACTGGTACCTCGACGATCTGCCTCCGATGATGTTCATCAAGGCCAGCCCGAACAGCCACGGCTTCGTGAACCCGCGCGACATCGAGCAGATGTGGCGGGACCAGTTCGACTGGGTCCACCGGGAGATGGACTACGCGGCCGTCACCTTCACCATCCACCCGGACGTCTCTGGACGCCCCCAGGTGCTGCTCATGCTTGAGCGGCTCATCGAGCACATCAACAGCCACGACGGCGTCCGATGGGTCACCTTCGACCAGATCGCTGATGACTACGCCGCCCGGCACCCATGGAAGGGACAGGCCAAGTGACCAGCGAAACGACCCTGCCGGAGGGCGGCGCGCCCGAGACGCCGGCAACGGAACCCCAGCGGCGGCAGTTCCCGGCGTTCACACGGAAGCAGACCAACACCGCCATAGTCCTGGCACTGCTCGCCTGGACCGTCGCGGTCTTCGACTACGGCCTTTTCGGCACCCTGCTTCCCGTCATGCAGGAGGACTTCGGCTGGAGTGCCTCGACCGCCTACCTGGTCAACACGCTCATCGCGATCGGCACTGCGATCATCGCCTTCGGAGTCGGGCCGGTCATCGACCGCCTTGGACGTCGCCGCGGCATGATGGTCACCATCGGAGGCACCGCCGTCGCCTCCGTCCTGACGGCCGTCATCCCCGCGAAAATGGGGGCGCTGAGCACGAGCGCCATGGTCGGCGTGCGGTCGCTGGGCGGTCTCGGCTTCTCCGAGCAGTCGGTGAACGCCACCTACCTCAACGAAGTGTTCTCGATCACCGAGGACGAGAGGAAGCGCGAACGCCGCGGATTCTGGTACGGCATCGTCCAGGGCGGCTGGCCGCTCGGCTTCCTGCTCTCCAGTGCCCTCGCGCTCGTCCTGCTCGACACACTGGGCTGGCGCGCGATGTACCTGGTCGCGAGCCTTCCCGCCGTCGCGTTGATCATTGTGATCGGCAAGAAGCTGCGCGAGACTCCGCAGTTCGAGCTGCACCAGCGTCTGCGCAAGCTCAAGGCAGAGGGGAAGACCCGGGAGGCCGGGGCACTGGCCGCCGAATACGGCGTGGAGCACACCGACAGCGCCCCGATCGCGCGGATCTTCCAGCCCGAGCTGCGCCGGAACACCATCGTGCTCTCGCTGGCGTGGATCGTGAACTTCTTCGGCATCAACATCTTCAGCGTGCTGGGCAGTTCCATCCTGGCCAACGCCAAGGGCGTACAGCTCAGCACCGCGTTCTGGATGCTCATCGTCATCAACCTGGGCGCGTACTTCGGTTACATCTTCCACGGCTGGCTCGGCGACCGCATCGGACGCAAGCACACCATCGTCATCGGCTGGATGATCTCCGGCGTGGCCTTCGCCGTCATGCTCTCCCCGCTGGTCACCAGCACCGCACTCATCGTGACCACCTACGCGCTGGGACTGTTCTTCCTGGTGGGCCCCTACGCGGCGATCATGTTCTACATGGGGGAGTGCTACCCCACGGACTGCCGCGGTACCGGCACGGTGATCATCGGCGCCATGAGCCAGCCCGGCACGATCATCGGCGGGTTCCTGTTCACCGGAGCGGCGGCAGCTTGGGGCACCGGCTCCGCAGCGCTCTGGGTGGGTGCGGTCGGCACCTTCCTCTCCGGTGCGCTGATGCTGCTGGCCAAGCCGGTCGCCCGGCTCGAGAACTGACCGCCCGAGCGGCACGTACCCCTATCTCACGGTGCCGGTGGGCGGGACCACCATCCGCTCACCGGCACCGCCTGGAACAGAAAGGTTCACGTCATGGCAGCACACGCTCAGCCGGATGGCGCCGGGCCCGCCGTCGCGGTCGTCACCGGAGCGGCCAGCGGGATAGGCCGGGCCGTCGCGGTCGGCTACGCACAGGAGGGCGTGCACGTGGTGATCGGCACGTTCCCCGGTGACCCGCACGACCCACGCGAGACGCTCCGACTGGTGGAGGCCGCAGGAGGCAGGGGACTGATCGTCGAGGTCGACGTCCGCGACAGCGGCCAGGTCGACGAACTGGCGCGCAGCGCGTACGCGGCGTTCGGGCGGATCGATTACGTGGTGGCCAACGCCGGCGTGCTCCGACGGGCTCCACTGGCCGAACTCACTGACGAGGCCTGGGACGACATGCTCTCCGTGGACCTGACCGGGGTACTGCGCACCTTCCGGTCGTGCGCGCCTCACATGGCGGAGGGCTCCGCGATGGTCGCCGTCTCGTCGATCGCCGGCGGTGTCTACGGCTGGGAGGACCACGCGCACTACGCCGCCGCCAAAGCCGGGGTGCTCGGACTGTGCCGCAGTCTGGCGGTGGAGCTGGCACCCCGCGGCATTCGCGTCAACGCCGTCATCCCCGGCCTCATCGAGACCCCCCAGTCCTCCGACCCGGTGAACTCGCTGGGCCCGGAGGGACTCGCCCGCGCGGGCGGCGACATCCCCTTCGGCAGAGTCGGGCGGCCCGAGGAGGTCGCCGACGTCATCCGTTTCCTCAACTCGCCGCAGGCCCGGTACGTCACCGGCCAGCAACTCGTCGTCGACGGCGGCCTGACCGTGAGGATGCGCGCATGAACCCGATCGCGGACCTGAGCAGCCGGACGGCTCTGGTCACCGGTGGCGCCAGCGGCATCGGACGGGCGATCGCCGAGGCGCTCGTCACCGCCGGGGCGCGCGTGGTCGTGCTCGACCACGACGCCACCGTGGCCGAACGGACCGCGCGGTCCATCGGCGCGGCCGGAGGTGTGGCCGCAGACATCGCCAACGAAGAACTCGTCCGGCGGGCCGTCGCCGAGACGGAGCTCCTTCTGGGCCGGATCGACATCCTGGTCAACTCCGCAGGCATCCTCACCCAGGCACCGCTGGTGGAGATGTCGCTGCGGCAGTGGCAGCAAACCATCGACGTGGACCTGACCGGAGTGTTCCTCATGTGCCGGTACGTGGTCCCGGGCATGGTGTCCCGCGGGCACGGCCGGGTCATCAACATCGCCTCACAGCTGGCCATCAAGGGAGGAACATCGCTGACGCACTACAGCGCCGCCAAAGCCGGCGTCCTGGGTCTGACGAAGGCCCTGGCTCTGGAGGTGGCCCGCGACGGGGTGCTGGTCAACGCCATCGCCCCCGGCCCCATCGAGACACCTTTGATCGACGGAATCTCCGAGGAGTGGAAACAGGCCAAGCGCGCGGAACTGCCCCTCGGACGGTTCGGCAGGCCCGAGGAGATCGCCCCGACCGCAGTGCTGCTGGCCGGCTCCCCGAGCGGTGACCTGTTCGTCGGCCAGACGCTGGGGCCCAACTCCGGCGACGTCATGCCGTAGGAGGGGACCATGTGCGGCGCCTGCGGCAGAACCTCCACAACCGATGCCTGGTCCGGCGTCTTCCTCACCAGGCGCGCCCGCTGGGAGGCCGCCCGGATCATCAACGACGCCCTGAGCGAGACAGGCCACCCCGCACGGGTGACCTGCGCGGCCGCAGCATGGGTCGTCCACTCGGGGACCGGACGAAGCGTCCTGGTGGACACCGTCAGCGGAGTCTGGCAAGTGCTCCTGTCCCTGCCGGGCCTGCGGCTCGACGTGGCCGCAGCGCTCAGCGGCCAACCACCAACCCCAGTACTCGCCGCCGTCGTGGCCTCGGCGGAAACGGCGACCTGATCGATGCCCGCCTACGGCGCAAGAAGGGGTATCCATGCCCGTCAGCCTCAACTCCGACATGGGCGAGTCGTTCGGCATCCACTCGTTCGGCAACGACGACGCCCTACTGCCACTGGTCGATGCCGCCAACATCGCCTGCGGCTTCCACGCCGGCGACCCCGTCGGCATCCACCAGACGGTGGCCAAGGCCGCCGCCGCCGGAGTGGCCGTCGGTGCGCACCCCGGCCTGCCCGACGCTGTGGGCTTCGGCCGCCGGGAGATGAAGCTGTACCCCGAGGAGGTGCGGGACCTGGTGCTCTACCAGGTCGCGGCGCTCAAGGGATACCTGGACGCCGAGGGAGTGCCGCTGCGCCACATCAAGCCGCACGGCTCGCTCTACGGCATGGTGGCCCGCGACAGCGAACTCATGGACGCGGTCTGCGACGTGGCGGTGCAGTACGGCGTCCCGGTCTACGGCATGGCCGGGACCGCGCACGAGCACGTCGCCGCTGAGCGCGGCGTGGGCTTCGTAGCCGAGTTCTACGTCGACCTCGGCTACCGCGCCGACGGCAGCCTCGTCATCGCCCGCCGGCCCCACGCCACTCCACCCTCACTCGCCGCCGACCGCGCCCGGCTCGCGCTCGCCGACGGTCTGGTCGAGACCGACTCCGGCAAGCGCCTTCCCGTCCGGTTCGACAGCATCTGCGTGCACTCCGACACCCCGAACGCCGTTGACGTGGCCACCGTCGTGCGCCAGGTCATCAACTCAGCCTGAACCCCTTCCCGACAGCGAAAGGAACCCCGTGCCCGAGCACACCGTGCGAGCACCCATGCCCGGAGTCTTCTACCGGCGCCCCGCACCGGACAAGCCGCCGTTCGCTGAGATCGGCGCGACCGTCACAGAGGACCAGACCATCGGAATCATCGAAATCATGAAGCAGTTCGCGGAGGTCAAAGCAGGAGCCGGAGGCCAGGTGACCGCCTTCGCCGCCGAGAACGAGACACTCCTTGGCCCGGGAGATCCCGTGGCGACCATTGAGATGAGCTGACCGAACATGCGCAAGCTTCTGGTTGCCAACCGCGGCGAGATCGCCGTACGGGTCATACGCGCGGCCCGCGAACTCGGTGTTCGGACCGTCGCGGTCTGCAGCGAGACCGACACCGAGGCCCTGCACGTGCGCAT
Organism: Streptomyces sp. S07_1.15; assembly: GCF_020739505.1. Lineage (NCBI taxonomy): Bacteria > Bacillati > Actinomycetota > Actinomycetes > Kitasatosporales > Streptomycetaceae > Streptomyces > Streptomyces sp. S07_1.15. The sequence goes on along the minus strand of NZ_JAJBZK010000001.1, from coordinate 985,684 downwards.
GGCCGACGAGCACGTCGTGATAGGCCCCGCGCCCGCGGCCCGCAGCTACCTGGACGCCGACGCCGTGGTGGCCGCCGCCGTCCGCCTGCGGGCCGACGCGGTGCATCCCGGCTACGGGTTCCTCTCCGAGCGCGCCGCGTTCGCCCAGCAGGTCATCGACGCGGGAATGACGTTCGTCGGGCCGTCCCCCGAAGCCATCCACCTCATGGGCGACAAGGCGCTGGCCCGCTCCACCGCCGCCCGCGCGGGAGTACCCACCGTGCCCGGCTCCGACGGACCGCTGACCGACGTGGACAGCGCCCTGGAAACCGCCGGACACGTCGGCTACCCGATCGCGGTGAAGGCGGCGGCCGGCGGCGGAGGCCGCGGTATACGCATCGTGCGATCACCGGCCGAACTGCGCGAGGCGCTCCCCCTCGCCCAGGCCGAGGCCAAGGCGGCGTTCGGCAACGGCGAGGTCTACCTCGAACGGTTCGTGCACAACGCCCGCCACATCGAAGTGCAGATCTTCGGCGACGGCGAGCGCTTCGTACACCTGGGAGAGCGCGACTGCTCTCTGCAACGGCGCCGGCAGAAGGTGGTCGAGGAGGCCTGCGCGCCCAACCTCCCCGCACAGGTGCGCCAGGACATGACCAACGCGGCGGTGAGCCTGGCCGCCGCAGTGTCCTACTCCGGCGCCGGGACGGTGGAATTCCTCTACGACTCCGAGCGGCAGGAATTCTTCTTCATCGAGATGAACACCCGCATCCAGGTCGAGCACCCCGTCACCGAGATGGTCACCGGCAGGGACCTCGTGCGCGAGCAGCTCACGGTCGCCGCGGGCGCCCCCCTGTCATTCACCCAGCAACAAGTCGAACCACGCGGCCATGCACTGGAGTTCAGGCTCAACGCAGAGGACCCCGGCGCGGGATTCATGCCCAGCCCCGGCACGATCACCGTGATGCGGATGCCCGGAGGGCCATTCGTACGCATCGACTCGGGCTGCGAACAGGGCAGCCAGGTCAGCCCGTTCTACGACTCGCTCATCGCCAAACTCATCGTCTGGGGTGACACCCGTGAGGCCGCTCTGGCGCGCGCCCGCCGGGCGCTGGACGAGATCGAGGTGCGGGGAGTGGCCACCACGGCCCCGTTCCTGCGCTCCCTGGTCGATCTACCGGAGTTCGCCGAGGCGAACTACCACACCACGTTCCTGGAGAGTTGGATGGCCAGCCGGGCCTCCGACCGCGACGCCGCAGGGAGGGCCGCATGAGTCCGCTCAACAGCCGTTACTCGTGGGGCGGAGACGAACACCTGGTCGTCCAGCTCGACGAGGCAATGAGCCTGGAAGTCAACTTCGAGGCGATGGCCATGGCCAGGCTTCTGCAAAGCCAGAAGCTGCCAGGCGTGATCGACGTCTGTCCCGCGAACGCCTCCCTCATGGTGCGCTTCGACCCGGATGTCATTGCCCCGGCGGCACTGGAGGGCGCGGTGCGCCAAGTCGAGCGGGAGGTCGGCGACGCGCCGTCCCTGACGCTCCAGACCCGCATCGTCGAAGTACCCGTCTGGTATGACGACCCGTTCACCAACGAGACCGGTGCCCGGTTCCGCGACCGGCACCAGCGGCCGGAGGGCAACGACCTGGAGTTCGCCGCGATCGAGAACGGCCTGCCTTCGGCGCAGGCGTTCATCGACCGCCACTCCGGTTCGCCGTGGATCACCTCGATGGTCGGCTTCGTCGCCGGACTTCCCTTCCTCTTCCAGATGGTTCCGCAGGAGCGACAGCTCGAAGTCCCCAAGTACCTGCGTCCCCGCACCGACACGCCGGCCCTGACCGTCGGGTACGGCGGCTGCTTCTCCTGCATCTACTCGGTGCGCGGCGCCGGCGGCTACCAGATGTTCGGCGTCACCCCGGTACCCATCTTCGACCCGGCCCGCAAACTCCCCGACTTCGCGGACTTCATGGTCTTCTTCCGGCCCGGCGACATCGTCAAATTCCGCCCGATCGACGGGGACGAGTACGAGCGCGTCAGACAGGACGTGGAAGCAGGGGCATTCCGCTACCGCCAGAGCCCGGTCAGCTTCAGCCTGCACGACTTCCTGGCAGGCCCCGACGCCTACAACGCCACACTGCTGGAGGCCCTGCATGGCCATTGAGATCCTCAACCCCGGCCTTGCCTCGAGCATCCAGGACAGGGGCCGCCCCGGCTACTACGAGGTCGGCATCCCGCCATCGGGCGCGGTCGACCTGTACTCCTCCCTGGCCGCGAACCTGCTGGTCGGCAACGACGACGGGGCCGCACTGATCGAAGCCGCGTACATGGGACCCGAACTGCGGTTCACCGCACCTGCGGTAGTGGCCGTCACAGGCGCCGCGATGCCGGTGAAGGTCAACGGCCGGTCCGCGCCACAGTGGGAGTCCTTCGACATCGGCGCCGGGGACGTTCTCTCCTTCGGCTTCCTGGAACACGGCGCCCGGATCTACATCGCGGTGTCCGGGGGCATCGACGTACCGCTCGTGCTGGGCAGCCGGTCGACATACGCCCTCGGCGCGTTCGGCGGGTTCGACGGCCGCACGCTCAAGGCCGGGGACGTACTGGCCACCGGTACTGACACCGGATCCGGGCGGCTGGGACGAGTTGTTCCGGAGAACCTCCGTCCCGAACTGTCCCGCGAACTCGAACTGCGCGTCATGCTCGGCCTGTACGACTACCGACTCACCCCGGCCGGCCTCACAGCGCTGCTGGACACCACTTGGACGCTGACGCCCGTCGCGGACAGGGTCGGCTTCCGGTACAGCGGCGGAACACTGGAGTGGAAGGAACGAGTGCAGCCGTTCGGCGCGGGGTCCGACCCGTCGAACATCGTGGACGCCGGATACCCCCTCGGATCCATCCAGGTCCCCGGCGGGGTGGAGCCCATCATCCTGCACCGCGATGCCGTCTCCGGCGGCGGCTACGCCATGGTCGCAACGGTGATCAGTGCCGACCTCGACGCCGTCGGCCAGTCCGCGCCCGGGTCCCGGACCCGCTTCTGCCCGGTGTCCATGGAGCAAGCGCTCCAGGCCCGGGCGGAAACCGCAGCCCGCGTCCAGCGACTGCGCACGGCGCTGTCCTAACCACCTGCGACACGCAGCCTTTGCCGCCGCCACCACCGTTCGAAGGGATCCACCTCAACCATGAGTTCCGTCGCATACGCCATCCCCCGGCGGGGCGCACTCGCCGACTCCGTCTGGGCGCGCAGCCGCGTCCGTGACGCCGTGCTCGTCCTCGGGGCCGCCGGGCTCACCGCGCTGGCCGCCCAGATATCGGTGCCCGTACCGGGATCGCCGGTCCCCGTCACGCTGCAGACGTTCGCCGTCCTGGTCACCGCTGCCGCGCTGGGTGCCACACGCGGCGCGCTGGGCCAACTCCTCTACCTCGCCATCGGTGCCGCGGGCTTGCCGGTCTTCTCCGGGGCGACGGGCGGCCTGTCCACCGTCCTCGGCGCGACCGGCGGCTACCTGCTCGGGTTCGTCGTCGCCGGCTACCTCGTCGGAGCACTCGCCCAGCGGGGCGCCGACCGGCGCGTCGCCGGCACGCTGCTGGCCTACCTCGCGGGCTCGGCAGCCATCTACGCGGTGGGTGTTCCCGTGCTCGCCGCCGTCACGCACCAGTCGCTCGGGTGGGCGGTGCTCCACGGACTGGTGCCGTTCCTCGTCGGCGACGTGCTCAAGGCAGTCGCCGCGAGCGCGGCTTTGCCCGCGGCCTGGCGTGTGATGGGCCGCAGGCGCTGACGGAACGAGTCCGCCCGGCTCGGGACCGCGGCTCGCGACTGCTGCGAGCCGCGGTCCCGAGCCGGGCGGACGCAGGTGGTAGGGCGGAGAGTCGGGCTTTCCCGTGGTAGGCGGGTCGGCGGCACCAGGCCTTACGCGCGTCCCGCAGCCAGGTCCATCAAGCGGGACAGTACGCGGTCGCCGGCAGCGGTGACGCCGTCGTGCTCCCATTCGTTGGTGACCCATACCCGGGTGGCGCCGACCTCGCGTGCGGTGCACAGGGAGAGCCCGGCATCCACGTACATGTCGTCGTGGTAGACGAGTGCGGCGAGCGGGACCCGGTTGGCGGCGAGGCGGCGACGGTCGTACAGCGGTGGCCAGTCGGAGCGTTCGGCCAGCAGATCGGCGGCGTCGGCGAACGGACGCAGGCCACTGATCTCGCGAAACATCCAGGGGTAGATCATCTCTCCGGTGAGCAGAAGAGGATCGGCGTCTTCGGCGAACCCCGGAAACGCGGCCATGGCCCTGGACGCCGCCCAGTTGGTCGGACCTGCGCCCTGGCCGTACAGGGTCTCCTGCATGACGGCAAAGAGCGGATTGTCGGTGAAGCCGGTCAGTGTCAGCACTTGGTGCAGGAAGGTGTCGGTTGGCTTCCCGTCCTCGTCGAGAGCTTCATCGAGAAGCCAGTGGATCCGCTCGAAGCCGTCGCCCATACCGAGGACGAGGCCGAGCGTACGCAGGCGGTGGGAGGTGAGCCGGTCTCCGTTGGGCAGGCGTACATCGGTGGTGGCCAGAAGACGGGCTATCCCGCGCAGCCGGGCGGCATCGTGGGGATAGCGAGTGTAGAAGTCGCGGACCCGGTCCCGTACCCGGGGATAGGTGCGGGCGTAAACGTCGTCGGCGGTCGCCGAGAGGCCGGGCAGGCCGCCGGTCACGTAGCAGGCACGCAGACCTTCGGGGGCTTGAGACAGATAAGTGAGGGTGATGAAGCCGCCGTAGCTCTGGCCGAGAGTCTCCCAGGGCTCATCGCCGCACAGTTGCCGGCGGATCAGCTCGGCGTCCGCGACGATCGAGTCGGCGCGGAAGTGGCCCAGATGCTCGGCCAGCCGGGCTGGTGAGGTCAAGCGAGAGGCCGCACGGGCGGTAACGGGGGTGGAACGCCCAGTGCCGCGCTGGTCGAGGAGGAGGACCCGGTGGGTTTTGAGAGCCTGGGGCAGCCAGCCGGGTGAACCAGCCGATGGCCTGGGTGACTTGCCGCCGGGGCCGCCCTGTAGGTAGAGAAGCCAGGGTAGCTGGTCACCGACTTTGCCTACTTCGGTGACTTCTCGGGCGAAGATCTGGATGGTCGGGCCGTGCGGGGCCGCGTGGTCGAGGGGGACGGTGAAGACGTGGTCGACGGTCGCGTACGCAGAGTTCATGGGTCCCTTTCGTAGCCACACGACGCATGAGGTGTGACATTGTACAGTGGGTAGTCGGTGATGCAGTGCACCCCGCCTGGTCCTTGTTCGGGTCTGCTGCACGGATAGGTGACATCTGATCCGGCTTGCCTGTGGGCGGGGCCTGGAAGGATGTTGCTGTGCCTGCTCCCTATCCCGAAGAGTTCCGTGATGACGTCGTGCGGGTGGCCCGCAACCATGAGAAGGGTGCGACCCTCGCCCAGACCGCGAGGGACTTCGGTGTTCATGAGATGACGCTGTCGAAGTGGCTGCGCCGGGCCGCCGTGGAAGACGGCGAGAAGCCCGGTGTCACCAGGTCGGAGTCGGCGGAGAACCGTGAACTGAAGAAGCGGGTGCGGCTGCTGGAGCAGGAGAACGAGGTCCTGCGCCGGGCTGCGCTGGGCTCTGTTCTCGTAGAGGCGGGCGAATCACTGGCCAGCCAGGGTGCCCACTGAACGTTCCTTCCCGTTCCGGACCCCGGAGAGCCCAGCACGGCCGTACCTCCAGGATCTTCGGACTCCCTCCGGCAAACGACAGCAAGATCACGAGCGGAGATCAACCACATCATCAAGGCCTCGGTCCCCGCGAGCGAAGGACCGAGGTGAGAAGCAGGTCAGAAGAACTCATCGAGTAGCTGATAGAAGGCCATCTTGTCCTTGTCGACGCGGTGGGCGCCGTACCGCTCGAGGAACCGCTCGGCGTATGCGGGGCCGAACCAGGGGTCCTCGTCGATCTTCAGCTCGCGGGCGGCGAGGGCGAGGTCGGCGTGGCGGTCGGCGATGCCGAGGCGGCCCACATCGATCACTCCGGTCACCTGGCACGTCCCTGGGTCGAGCAGCACGTTGTTGGGGCACAGGTCGCCGTGGCAGACGACCAGGTCCTCCTTCTCGGGCCGGGCGCGGTCGAGTTCGGCGAGGAGCTGGTCGCCGGTCCAGCCGGCGTGCTCCTCCTGGAGGTCGTCGAGGTCGACCAGGCCCTCCCGGACGTTGTGCCGGGCCTCGGCGACCGCCACGTCGAGGCGGCGGTCGAAGGGGCAGTCATCCACGGGGAGTTCGTGGAGGGTGCGGGCCAGTTCGGCGATCGCCTCGACGACGGCGGTCCGCTGATGTTCGGGCCACTCCTCAGAGGCCGCGGCGCCGGGCAAGGCTTCGGTGACGAGCCAGGCGGTGGTGTCGTCGGCGCCGCGCTCGACGATACGGGGAACGGGGATGCCGTGGTGCGCGAGCCATTCGAGGCGGTCGGCCTCGCCGACGAGGTCGAAGGCGGGGTTCTCCGGGGTACGCGGCGCGATTTTCGCATAGAGCTCGGGCCGGTGGCCGGTGAGGTGGTAGACGAAGGCACCTGAATCCCCTTCGTTCACGAGGCGCCATGCGTAGTGCGGATATGTCCGGCGTAATGTGCTGTCCATGGTCGGAATCATGGCAGAGACTGCCTTCCTCTCCTGGGTCATTTTCCCGGACGGTTTCGGACAGGGCGGGGAAAGGGTCACCGGTCTTCTCCTGCGGCGGTACCCCGCGGCGGCCGCCACCCCCGGGCCGAAGTCCTTTACGCAGGGGGAGAGATAGGCCTCCGTGAGGAGCAGCAGGAAGGCGGTTTCGGCGGCGAGGTCGCCGGCTTCCTGGCTGTTGGTGAGCATTTCGGCCGCGGGGTCGGGCCCTGCGCCGGCGAGTTTGGCGGCGCGTGCCCTGCTCAGCACGCAGGCGGTCACGTAGGCGTCGGCGTGGTCGGCGGGAATGCCGCAGCGGACTACGTGGGCGCGGGCGCTGCGGGAAACGGCCGGATTGGTGTAGTGGCTGAGGACGAGAATGACGTCGCGTACTTCGATGACCTTCCGGTAGGCGATGAGCCGCCAGGAGAGCTGCGGCTGGAGAAGGACCAGCAGGCGGGAGCGGGTGGGGGAGAGGGCGACGTGCGGCACGGCGTCGACCAGGTCCCGCCACAGCGGCCAGATCCGCCAGATGGTGCGGGCGTGGTCGGCGGTATGGCGCAGCTGCATGACGGTGGGTACGAGAAGCGCGGCGGCGCGCAGCACCGCGTGCAGGCTGATGATGAGGCAGAGGGGAACGCCCGGGCGGGAGCCGGCAGCCAGCAGGAAGTAGTGAGTGAGCCAGAAGAGGCCGGCGAGGGCGGTGCCCCAGCCGAAAAGGGTCAGGCCGAGGTTGACGGACGCATTGGGGCCGCGACGGCCGTACGTCCAGCAGACCCGGACGCACGCGGCACAGGCCACCACGTGCGCGGTGATGAGGAGAAGCCAATACGCGGCAGAGGATGGCCGGGCGAGGGTGAAGGGCGGTCCGTGGCCCGGCGCGGGGGCGGCTCCCAGGCCGGCGAGGGCCAGGAGTGCGGCCATCACGGTGATCATGGCGACCAGGACGGTGCCGGTGTGGCGGCGGCCGCGGGTCGCGTACACGGCGAAGTGCAGCACGGCCGCAGCGGACATGACGCCGACCTGGTTCTTGGCGAGAGCGACAGCCCGCGGGGAGCTGGTGAGTTCGGCGGCGTACGCGCTCACCGGTCCCAGGTGCAGGGTCATCGCGACGGCGGCCGAGGCCACGGCGAGCCACAGTCCGCGCTGGTGTGGGTTGCGTACGGCGGGGCGGGCCCGGAGCAGGACAGCGGCCCAGAGGAAGCCGACGCTGAACGTCTCCAGAGTGCCCCAGGTCCCCGGTAAGTCACAGCTCATGGTCGGTGCTCACTCCGAGGGCCGCGTGCAGTTTGCCGTAGGTGTCGGACGGCGGGCACCGGACAGGCCCGGTCTCGCCGGTGCGGATCAGGGTGGCCAGCATCTCGGCTTCCTGCTCCTGGCGGGTTGAGTAGTTGGCACGGGCGAGGATGCGGCGGACGAGCCGAGGGCTGAGGTCGCCGAGGAGGCCGCCGGGTGAGCCGGCGGTGTCCGTGACGGCGTGGTGGTTGAAGAGCATGTGGCCGATCTCGTGCAGCACGATGTGTTCCTGGTGGGACCGGGCTGTGCGCTGCTCGTAGAAGATGTGGTCGTCGGTGTCGGTGGCCACCCACAGTCCGCACGCTCCTGCCGCGGCGGCCTGGGGAGGCAGCGGGTGCAGGTGGAGAGGGCGCCTGCGGTGTGCGGAGAGGTGGGCGCACAGCGGCTCGATGGAGAACGGACGGGGCAGGGCGAGTTGGTCCAGCAGCGGTCGACAGCGTCGGCGCAGCCTGGCGATCCTGTACGGCATGCGGTGTGTACCGTTTGGCCTTCCTCGGTCGGCGTTGACGGGCGTGGCGGGAACGGTCCGTCCGCCGGGTTCGCCCGCGCTGCAGGGCGCCATCGCGGCACGGCGGCATGGCCGCACGGTGCCGTCTTTTGCGGCAGCGCGCCTCGGGCGTCAGCGGGATGACGGCCGGCCGGGGCCACCTGGTCGTACGGGGAGCGCGCCGGGGTGCTTCCGGCGCAGGTCGGCATGCCGGGGCGCGCGGAGCGGGTCCCGTGTGGTGGTCGCGGCTGTACGGACGGGCGGTTTTGGCGGCGGCCTGGTCAGAACCGGCTGTGTGGCCGGTGGTGGGTTACCACTCCGCTGTGAAGGAACCTGCGGCCGAACTCGCGGGGAAACCCGAGAGGGAAGCCGTGTGGGGAACCGCGCGGACATCCGTGCCGGAGAAGGAAACGATTCTCCGCTGCCTTGCGATGCCTGCTGGGCGATGAACGATATGAGAAATGATGACAGCCTCCCCATGCATGACGTCTCTCCAGACAACGCCAGCGGCCATATTCCGTAGCCTCTGCTGTTGCTGGGCCCGTTGTTCCGTAGCCCCGGCTACGTCGTGCTTCCGGACGTTCCGGTCGGGCCGCCGTCCGGTGCGCCCATGTGGTCTTGGTCGTTGAACGCTGCAAGGTTTTGCACTCTGCGGGCCTCGTTGACCATGATGAGCAGAGCGTCCAGGCTCTCCGCGGACAGGCCATCGGCCCGCAGGGCGAGGTTGCGCACGCGGGCGTCGCGCAGCGCCGTGGCCAGCTTGAGCTGTGAGTTGACGCGTTCGGCCGTCTCCTCGTTGAGGAAGTACTCGGGCGGTACCCCGAAGAACTCGGCTAGCACGTCCAGTTGCTCGAGCGTGACGTTGCGCTTCTTGCCCGTGGCGAGTTCCCACAGGTAGGTGCCGGAGATGGCACCGCCGGTGGTCTCGCGGATCTCCTTCGCCAGCCGGGCGTAGCCCGGTCGCTTGCGCTGGTCCGGGTGCATGGCGGCGATCAACTCGTTGAGTCGCTGGCCGAACTCCCGCACCAGCGGCCGCTCCGGCGGCTCAGGGACCTGCCCGCTACCCGCCATGCGCATCTCTCCCTTCCGTTCCGGCTCCCCCGGACACCTGGCGCGCTTCCGTGACCGCTTCAGCGGACAATGCCCACCCGATCATCAAACAACTATCAGCCACTGTTGACAAGTTGACATCGACTCAGCGTACGATCCTGCCAAGCTTCATCAACTTTAGCGAACGTCAACCGCCCGGGGACCGCCGGGCGCTCCCTGACCACGGAGGTCCGGCACGATGAAGGCTCTGGTGTTCGAGGCCCCCGAGCGGGCCGTCCTCACCCACCGCGACATACCGGACCCGGCACCCGGCGAAGCTCTCGTCCGCATCGCCTACAACTCCGTCTGCGGCAGTGACCTCTCCTTCTACAAGGGCGTCTGGCACGGTTTCACGTACCCGGTCGTGCCCGGACACGAGTGGAGCGGCACGGTCGTCGACGTCAACGGCGCCCGGGGAACCGACCTCGTCGGCGGCAACGTGGTCGGCGACCTGACCTGCTCGTGCGGCACCTGCGCACACTGCCTAGCCGGGACGCCGACCCTCTGCGAAGACCTGGGCGAGCTCGGGTTCACCCGGGACGGTGCCTGCGCCGAGTACATGACCATTCCCGTCGCCAACCTCAGGCGGCTGCCGGACACCCTTCCGCTGCGCGCCGCCTGCCAGGTCGAGCCGCTGGCGGTCGCGCTCAATGCGGTGGACCGGTTGGGGGTCACCGGCGGCGAGAAGGTCGCCGTCATGGGCGCCGGCGGCATCGGGCTGCTGCTCGTCCAGGCCGTACGGCTGCGCGGTGGCACCGTCACCGCGGTGGCCGAGCCCGTGCCCGAACGCCGCGCCGCCGCCCTGGCCATGGGCGTCCCCGCAGCCGTGTCCGGCGCCCCGGGAGCCCTGGTCGAGTTGACCGGCGCGAACCCGGACGCGGTGCCCGATGTTGTCCTGGAAGGGTCGGGATACCCGACTGCGGTACAGGAGGCCGTGGAGGCCGTCCGCCCGGGCGGACGCGTCGGCCTGGTCGGCTACCGCATCGAGGAGTCGGCCGTGATGGCCCCGCACCACATCGTGCTCAAGATGCTCACCGTCCGGGCGTCCATGGGCCCCGGCACCTGCTTCGAGGAGGCCATCGACGTCCTGGCGTCCGGCGCCGTCGACGTGGACGGCCTGCTCAGCCACGAGTTCCCGCTCGACGACCACGCCAAGGCCCTCGACGTGGCCCTGCGCCGCACGGACGGCAACACCCGCTCGTACTTCAACCTCCACGCCTGAACGACGCCGTGCCCCGCGCCGGCCGCCCCTCCCGTACCTCATCCGCACATCCACGGCATGACATCAGGAAGGAAGGTCCATGGTTTCCCGGTTGGCAGTGAACGGCGGCGACGCGTTACGCACGCGCCCCTGGCCCGCATGGCCGCAACCCGCGCCTGGGGTTGCCGGCGCAATGGCGGATGTCCTCGGATCCGGCCGGTGGTCGATCAGCGGCCCCTACCGCGGCACCGACTCCTACGAGCGGCGCTTCGCCCGGGCGTTCGCCGCCTACAACGGTGTGCCGCACTGCGTGCCCGCCGCGAGCGGCACCGCCGGCCTGATGCTGGCCCTGGAGGCGTGCGAGGTGGGCGCCGGAGACGAGGTGATCGTCCCCGGCCTGTCCTGGGTCGCGTCCGGCTCCACCATTCTCGGTGTCAACGCCGTTCCCGTCTTTTGCGACGTCGAAGCCGACACGCTCTGCCTCTCACCCGACGCGGTCGAGGCCGCGATCACCGAACGCACCCGGGCCATCGTCGTGGTCCACCTCTACTCGGCCCTCGCTGACATGGACCCGCTCCTGCGGATCGCCGAGCGCCACGGGCTGCCCCTCATCGAGGACTGCGCCCAGGCGCACGGCGCCACCTACCGGGGAGTCAAGGTCGGGGCGCTCTCCACCGCCGGAACCTTCAGCATGCAACACAGCAAGGTGCTCACCAGCGGCGAGGGCGGCGCCGTCGTCACCCGTGACGCGCACTTCGCCCGTCGCGTGGAGCACCTGCGGGCCGATGGCCGCTGCCTGTCCGCCACCCTGCCCAGCCCTGGAGCCATGGAACTGGTCGAGACCGGCGAGCTGATGGGGAGCAACCGGTGCCTGTCCGAATTCCAGGCAGCCATTCTCACCGAGCAGCTCACCATCCTCGACGAGCAGAACGAGACCCGCCGCTCCAACGCCGCCCGCCTCGACGGCCTCCTCGGCGGGCTGGGCCTGCGCCCGCAGACCACGTCCGCCGGCACCACCTCCCGTACCTACTACACCTACGCGGTGCGGCTGCCCGACGGCGTGCTGGAGGACGTCCCCGTCACCGAGGTGACAGACGCGCTCACCGCCGAGCTCGGCTTCCCCGTGCTGCCCTGCTATGCCCCGATCCCGGCCAACAAGCTGTACGCGCCGCACACCCGCAGGCGCTACACGCTGGGTCTGACCCACGAGGAGCGCATCGACCCCAAGAGGTTCGCGCTGCCCGTGTGCGAGGGCGCCGCGCGGCGGACGGTGACCCTGCACCACGCCGCCCTGCTCGGCGGCGAAGAAGACATGGGTGACATCGCCGCGGCCTTCGCCAAGGTCCTGCGGCACGGCGCCGAACTGGTGCATTGACCACGGCAACCCACCGCATCCCAGTCCCGCGAACCGCCGGAGGATCCGAAGGATCATGCAGGTCACACCCATCGCGATGGAAGACGCCTCATTCCCCTACCGGCTCGGCACCGAGTGTGCCGAGGACGTCATCACCTGCCTCGCCGCACTCGGCGCCAGCAGCTACCTGGTGGTGGCGGACACCACGGTGGCCGAGCTCTACGGCCTCGACCTCGCCACCCGCATCGGCAAGGAGGCCGGCCCGGCCCACCTCCTCACCCACGAGGCGGGCGAGGTGCACAAGGTTCTGGCCACCGTGTCCGCGCTCGCGGAGCAGGCCCTGGAGCGCGGAGCGGACCGACGCTCCCTCGTCGTCGCACTCGGCGGCGGCGTCACCGGCAACATCGCCGGCCTGATGGCGTCGCTGCTGTTCCGCGGAATCCGCCTCGTCCACGTGCCGACCACGGTGGTGGCCATGCTCGACTCGGTGCTCTCGCTGAAGCAGGCCGTCAACGCCACCTTCGGCAAGAACCTGGTCGGCACCTTCTACCAGCCCGTCGAAGTCCTGGCCGACACCGCCTTCCTGCGCACACTGCCGCCCCGCGAGATCCGCTCCGGCATGGGCGAGGTGGTGAAGAACGCCCTCGCCATCCGGCCGGCCATGCTCGACCGGCTCGCGGGCGCCCTGCGTGTTGACGCGCGCTACGACGACGAGACCCTGCGCTGGATCATCGCGGAGAGCCTGGCCGCCAAGGCCGACGTCACTCGGGACGACAAGCACGAGCGTCGCTCCGGCCTCGTTCTGGAGTACGGACACACCGCCGGGCACGCCATCGAGCACGCCTCCCGCGGCGAGGTTGCCCATGGAGCGGGCGTCGCCGTCGGCATGACCGTCGCCGCCGAAGTCTCCCGCCGTCTGGGTCACGCCGACGCCGGCCTCGTCCCTCTGCACCGCGAACTGGTCGCAGCCGCCGGGGTGGAGCCCGCGATTCCGGCACACGTCGACACATCACTGATCAGGAACTGGCTGGCGTACGACAACAAGCGCGGCTACCTCGACAGCCCGCCCGGGTACACCCCGATGGTGCTGTTGTCGGCGCCCGGCGACGTCCTGCACACGGGGACCCTGCCGCTCGTGCCCGTCCCCCTCGCCCTGCTGGACGAGGTTGTCGACGAGGCGGCTTCGCGCGGCGGGGCCGCCGAGCCCGCAGCGGCGTACGCGGGCTCTCCACCGGCCGGCCCGCTGCCGTAACCGGCACAACCGCGCCACCCCGTACCGCGTATCGCCTTCGCCAACCGCCCTCCCTTTCCGTGGAGTTCTCCGTGCGTGTGCTGCGGCTCACCCCCTTCTTCCACCACGACTGCGTCACCGCCTGGCCCGCGGAGTTCGACGCCGTCGGGGGCATGCAGGTGCAGATCCTCCGCCTCTCGCGGGAGCTGGCCGACCGTGGCGTGGAGCAGCTCGTCATGACCGTTGGGTTCCCCGGACTGCCCCGGGAGCGGGTCGACCGGCCAGGGCTCACGGTCCGCGTCACCCGCGCTCCGCTTCCCCGACTGCGCTCCGAGCTGACCGGCCTCGTCGGGCTCAACCAGGCGTGGCTCGCCGCGGTGCCGGCGGCGTGCCGGCCACTGCGCCGCACCTGGCAGCCGGACCTCGTGCACGTCCACGCGGACGGACAGCTGTGGGCGCTGCTCGCCGGGCCGCTCGTGTCGCGCATTCTCGGCGCGCCGTACGTCATCACGCTGCACTGCTCACGGCTGGCGGTGTACGAGCCGATGTCCCGGTTCGACCGGCTCCAGCACCGGCTGGTGACCGCGGCCGAGCGGTACGCCCTGCGGCACGCCCGCCGGGTCTCGGTGCTCACCGCGCGCACCGCGGACACGGTGGCGCGGCTGCTGCCGCTCGACCGTGCCCTGGTGGACGTGCTGCCCGACTCGGTCGGGGATGTACGGCCCGTGCCGCGGCGGCGGGCGGAAGAGTATGTCCGTTCACTGGGCGTGCCGGCCGGTGTGCCGGTGGTCGGCTGGGTCGGCCGAATCGCGCACGAGAAGGGGTGGCGGGACTTCGTCGCCATGGCGGGCCGGTGGGACGCCACGGTTTCGGCGGCGCCCGGGGCGGTGTTTCTCGTGGTGGGTGACGGGCCGCAGCGGGAGCGGATGCGGGAGGCCGTCGGGGCGGCGGGGCTGGCAAACCGGTTCGTGTTCACCGGGTTCCTGCCGCACGACGCGGTGCCGTCCGTGATGACGGCGCTGGACGTGCTCGTCATGCCGTCCGCCCACGAGGAGCTGGGCGGCAGCGCGCTGGAGGCCATGGTGTGCGGGACGCCGGTGGCGGGTTACGCCGTCGGCGGGCTGCCCGACACGGTCGGTTCGGTCACTCCGGGGCTGCTTGTTCCGCGCGGCGACGTGGCGGCGCTGGCCCGCGTCGCCGGTGAGGCGGTCACGGAGGCGGAACGGCACCGCAAGACGGTGGCCTCGGCGGTGCCGGACCTGCTGAGCCGTTATGGGGCGGACACCGTGGAGCGGGCGCTGGCACACTACCGACGGGCGCTCGGCCGGACCTCCGGGGGAGGTGCCGGGTGTACGCCATGACGTCGCTGCGACGCTGCGCCCCCTATCTGCGCCCGCACCGCTGGCTGATGGCGGGGGCGTGCGGCGCCGCCTTCGGGTCGATGCTCGCGGGTCTGGCCATGCCGCTGGTGCTCCAGCGGCTGGTGGACGGGCCGGTCGTGGAGCGGGACCTCGCCGCGCTTCCGTGGTTCATCGGCGGGTTCGCCCTCCTCGGTGTGGTCGAAGCGGTCCTGCTGGGCGCGCGCCGACTGCTGGTGGTGCGCCCGGCGACCCGGCTGGAGACGGCGATGCGCGCCGACGTGTCGGCGCACATCCAGCGGCTGCCCCTGTCGTTCCATTCCCGCTGGCAGTCAGGTCAGTTACGGTCCCGGACCGTCTCGGACGTGATGGAGATCGGCCGGTTCGCGGCCTTCTCTGCCATCTACCTGATGGTCAACGTCGCGGCGCTCGCCGTGGGCCTGGGCGTCCTGGCGTGGCTGGCACCGGTGCTCGCGCTGATCGTGTTCCTGGCGTACGTGCCGATGGTGGTGGCCACCACGGTGTTCGAGCAGCGGTTCCGGGTGGTGGCACGCTCCGCGCAGGAAGTGGGCGGAGACCTGTCCACGACCGTGGAGGAGTCGGTGCTCGGTGTGCGGGTGCTGAAGGTGTTCGGGCGCGGCCCGGAGGCGGTGCGCCAGTTCACCGGCCGGGCGCGTCGGCTGCGGGACTTGGAGCTGCGGAAGCTGTCGTACACGGCGGCCCTGTGGTGGATCATCACGGCGCTGCCGGACCTGGCGATCGTGGCGATGATCGGATACGGCGGCCACAGTGTCGCCACTGGCGCGCTCACACTGGGCACGCTGATGGCCGCGGTGACAGTTGCCACGTATCTGCGCTGGCCGGCCGACACACTGGGCTGGCTGACCGCCGACGCGTCGACGGCGGCCACGGCGGCCGACCGGTACTGGCAGGTGCGGGACGAGCCGGTGACGGTGACCGACCCGGAGCGCCCCCGGCCTCTGCCGTCACCCGTGCGTGGCGAGATCCGCCTGGAGGGAGTGCACTACGCGCACCCGGGTGGCCGCACCGCGACGCTGCGGGGCGTCGACCTGACGGTCCGGGCGGGCACCACGGTGGCCGTCGCCGGGGCGACGGGCTCCGGCAAGAGCACGCTGCTGTCGCTGCTGTCCCGGCTGGACGACCCGACGTCGGGGCGCATCACGCTGGACGGTGTGGATCTGCGCGATCTGGCCCTGGCCGACCTGCGGTCGGTGGTGTCCGGAGCGTTCGACGACCCGGTGCTGTTCTCCGGCACGGTGCGGGCCAACGTCACGCTGGGCCTACCGGAGACCGGTGACGCGGCTGCGGGCGAGGACGGTGATGCCGCGGTGTGGGAAGCGCTGCGGACGGTACGCGCGGACGCATTCGTCTCCGCTCTGCCCGACAAGCTGTCCACGGTGATCGGTGAGGAGGGCCTGGGCCTGTCGGGCGGTCAGCGGCAGCGGCTGGCGCTGGCTCGGGCCATCCTGCGCAGGCCGACGGTACTGGTGCTGGACGACGCGCTGTCCGCCCTGGACGTACGGACCGAGCGGGAGGTGGAGACCGCTCTGCGCGGGGTGCTCTGCCGCGTCACCACGTTCGTGGCCGCGCACCGACCGGGCACCCTGCGCCTGGCGGACCAGGTGGTGTTCCTCTCCGGTGGGCGGGTCGCCGCGACGGGCACGCACGACGAGTTGATGGCTCGTGAGCCGGAGTACCGGCTGCTGGTCGCGCCGTCGCTGCCCACGGTCATCGCGCGCCCGGAGGACGACTCCGACGACATCCTCGACGACATCACGGCAGACGGCATGGCAGGACGGGGGCGGACACGATGAAGGGACACGAGGAAGCACCGTCCCGGGCCCAGCGGGACGCCCTGCTGCGCATGCTGCTGTGGCCCAAGCGGCGCCGGCTGGCGGCCGCCACCGCGCTGGCCCTGGTGGAGAACGTGTGCGGGCTGGTCCCGCCGCTGCTGATCGCCGCCGCCATCGACCGGGGTGTGCCCGAGGCAGCGGACGGCCGGTGGACGCCGCTGATCGGCTTCACGGCTGCGGCACTGGCTGCCGGGCTGACCACGGCCACGCTCAAGTGGTGTTTTCTGCGCTACTCCGGCGGCATTGCCCAGGACCTCTTGTTCGAGCTGCGGCACCGGGCCTTCACCCATGTGATGGGCCAGCCGCTGGCGTTCCACGAGTCGTATCCCTCGGGGCGGGTGATCGCCCGGCTGTCCAGTGATGTGGAGTCGGTCGAGGAGATGCTGGAGATGGGCTTGGACGGGCTGTTCTCCGCGCTGTTCTCGATGGTCGGAATCCTCGCCGTGATGCTGTGGATGGACCAGCCGATGGCCGCGGTCGTGATCGTGCTGTTCATCCCGCTGTACGTGCTGACGGAGTGGTTCCGGAACCGGTCGCGGCGCGCCTACCGGAGCACCAGGACGGCCGTCGAGGGCGTAGTGCAGCACACGGTGGAGGCCTTCAACGGCATCAGGGCCGTACAGGCGTTCCGCCGCGAGGAGGCCAACGCGGCCCGGCTGCGCCGGCTCGACGCCCGGTACACGGTGGCGCGGGCGGACGCCGGCTGGGTGAGCGCCACCTTCAGCGGCGGAGTGAAGCTCATCGGCAACCTGTCATTGGCCGGGCTGCTGACGTTGGGCGTGTTCCGCATGGACCAGGGCCAGTTGGCCATCGGCACGCTCACCGCGTTCCTGCTGTACGTGCACCGGCTGTACGACCCGATCGACGAGTTGGCGAGTTTCGCCAACGCCTTTTCGGCGGCGTCGGCGGGCTTGGAGAAGATCGGTGCGCTGTTCGTGCCCCACCCGGCGGTGGCCGAGCCGAAGCGTCCGGTTGCGTTGCCGGCGGACCCGCCGGGCGGGCGGGGCGCCGTGAGGTTCGAGGGCGTCCACTTCCGGTACGGCGATGAGGGCCGCCGTGTGCTGTCCGGCGTCGACCTGGTGCTCGAACCGGGCCGTACGGTCGCCCTGGTGGGCACCACCGGCGCCGGCAAGTCCACGATCGCCAAGCTGATGGCGCGGCTGTACGATCCCGCGGCGGGCCGGGTCAGGCTGGACGGGGTGGACCTGCGGGAGCTGGCCGACGCCGAACTGCGCGGCGCCGTCTCGATGATCACCCAGGAGGCGTTCCTGTTCTCCGGGTCGGTCGCGGACAACATCGCGCTGGGCCGGCCGGACGCTTCACGAGCCGAGATCCGGGCGGCCGCTGAGTCGGTGGGCGCGCACGGATTCATCAGCGCGCTGCCCGGTGGCTACGACACGGACGTGCACAAGCGGGGTTCGGGCCTGTCGGCCGGCCAGCGGCAGTTGATCGCCATGGCGCGGGTGATGCTGACCTCGCCGCGCGTGCTGATTCTCGACGAGGCGACGTCCAGCATGGACACCCCGTCGGAGCGGGCCGTGCACGAAGCGCTGACCCGGGTCCTCGCGGGCCGCACCGCGGTGATCATCGCGCACCGGTTGTCCACGCTCGCCATCGCCGATCGCGTCCTGGTCATCGAGAACGGGGCGGTGGTCGAGGACGGCAGTCCGGCGCAACTGCTGGATGCGGGCGGACGGTTCGCCGGCATGCAGCGGGGCTGGCTGGCCGTCACGACAGCGTGACGTCGCCATGCCCCGGGAGCTTCTGCCCGGTGGCTCTCCCCGCCTCCCCGTAATCACCCTTCGACGAAAGGCACACGATGAAGCGTCTTCGGGGCCCCCTGCCCTCGGACACCGCGCACGCATGGCACCCCGAGCCGCTGGGGCCCGTGCACCGCGACGGGTGGGACCCCCGGGACGACGGCCGGATCTGGGACGTCGTCGTGATCGGCAGCGGTGCCAGTGGTTCGGTGGCCGCAGACCGGCTCGTCCGGCAAGGGCTGGACGTCCTGATGGTCGAGGAGGGTTTCCGGCTCTCTCCCGGCCTCGGCAACCCGGAGCTGGACGACATGTGCCGCACCGCCCTGGCCCGTGACGGCAACGGCGGCTGGACCGACGAGGGCTGGCCGTGGACGACATCCAACCTGGGCGGCGGGACGGTCTTCTACGGCGGCGCCTCGTGGCGCTACCGGCCGTTCGACTTCGATCCGAGCGAGCTGATCGACGCCGGCGACCTCGATGTGCGCTGGCCGTACGGGCTCGCCGAACTCGCGCCGTACTACGACGTGCTGGAGCGGCGGCTCGGGGTGTGCGGCGGCGAGGAAGGGGGAGGCAGCCGCGGCCCGGCGCACCCGCCAACAGCTGCGGCCGAGGTTCTGTATGAGGCGGGCACCGAACTCGGCTACGACCCGTTCCCCACACCACTGGCCATCAACCGGCATGCTCACGACGGGCGTTCGGCGTGCGCGCGGGACACGCTGTGCGTGAGCCACCAGTGCCCGACGGGCGCCAAGGGGGACGCCGTCGCCGTCTTCCTCGCCCCGCTCGCCGGACACCCCGGCTTCGCGCTGCGGACTGGGCTGCGGGCACTGCGCCTGGACCAGGAGAGGTCGGACGCGGTCACCTCGGTCACCTGCCTGGACCGGCTGACCCGCACCGCGCACCGGATCCGGGCCAGGTCGTTCGTCGTCGCGTGCAACGCGATCCAGACGGCCGCGCTGCTGCTGCGGTCCCACGGTGGGCACGCACCGGGCGGCGTGGGCAACCACTCGGGCCTCGTGGGCCGCGGGCTGACGATGAAGCTGAGCGAGTACGTCAGCGGCTTCGTCGAGGTGTCGGCGGAGACGCCGCTCGCCGACTGGCGCACACACTCGGGCCCGTTCTCCACGATCGCGTTCCTCGACCACTACGTGGACCCCGGCTGCCCCACAGGCGTGGGCGGCATGATCTACGAGTCGAAGAACGACATGCCCGAGCGCATCCGGCACGACGTGCTGGAGCTGCGCGTCGAGACGATCCTTGCCGACCACCCGAACCTGGACAACCGGGTCAGGTTGTCCCGCCGCGTCGACGAGGACGGCGTGCCGGCCGTCGTCATCGACTACACCACTGACCCGCGCGACCTGCGCCGCCTCGCCTACATGACCGGCAAGTGCGAACGGCTGCTGCGGCAGGCGGGCGCGACCGCTATCCAGCACGAGGAGAGCGGGTTCGCGCAGGGCAGCTGTCATCTGCACGGCACCTGCCGGGCCGGCGACGACCCGGCCACGTCGGTGGTGGACGGCTGGGGCCGCGTCCACTCGGCGCCCAACGTGTACGTCGTCGACGGCAGCTTCATGCCGTACCCGGGCGGCCTCAATCCCACCCTCACCATCCAGGCGCACGCGCTGCGCAGCGCCAAGGCGGTGGCCGGCGACCTGGTGTCCCGGCACACCGCGCATGTATGAGCCACCGCACCGCGGCCGGTTCTTCCCCACCCCGAGCGAGGAGTCACACCATGGCATCCGACATCGTCTGGCCGCCGCCCGTGCGCCGGGTGCGCACCTACCGCAATATCGTCGTCGACGGCGCCTGCAACATCCGATGCACCTACTGCGAGGTCAAGAAGACCAAGGTGGACCAGCCGGCCACCATCCGTTCACTGGACCGGATCTTCGCCGAGTACGAGCCGGACACGGTGCTGTTCCGGGTGGAGTCCGACGGCGAGATCACCCTCTACCCGAAGATCGTCGACCATCTGCAGAAGCGGGCGGCCGAGGGCTACCGCATCGAAGTGCTGAGCAACGGCACGAAGCTGCCCCGAGCCCTGGAGGGACGCCCGGACCTGCTGTGGGTGTTCTCGGTGGACGGCCACACAGAGGCGATGAACTCCAAGCGCGGTCTGAAACAGGGACAGATCGACCGCATCCTGGACGCCGCCGTCGAGCTGAAGGCGGAGCTCCAGACCGTGTACTGGGGTCAGCCGGTGGAGGAGGTCAACGCGTACATCGATCTCCTCAGGTCCAGGAATTACCAAGGGCTGCTGCACTTCATGCCGCTGCTGGCCTTCAAGGGACAGCCGCTGACCGTGAACCTGCGCTACCAGGACCTGAACCCGGCGGACTTCCTGGCTCCGCCCGAGTACTTCCGCCGCTGGAATCACATCTACGAGACCGGCAAGCGGGACGCGGTCTGCGACCAGATCACCAACGGCTACAACTACCAGGTATCCGGGGAAGAGGTTCGGATGGTCAAGTGCGACTGCTACTCGGTGCCCAAGCACTTGGTGCACGGCTTCGGCCCGATCCGCGAGTTCGACGACTGGCCGTGCGGCACCTGCATAGCCAACCAGGAGTTCAACAACTCGCGTGAGCGTATGCGTGTCCCGCAGGGCCGCGTCCCGCTGCCGGTCGTATGACGGCCGCCCAGAGGTTCGTGCTGGTCCGGCACGCCGAGGCGAGCCTGAACGTGTTGCGGGACGACGACGTCCTGCCGGGCTTCGACCCACACGCCGGACTCACCCCGCTCGGCGAACGGCAGGCCCGGGCCCTCGCCGACCACCTGCCCCGGGACCCGGCGGTGGGCCCACCGGACCGTGGGCCGGGCGCCGCCGTACGGGTGTACTCCAGCCCGCAGCGGCGGGCGGCCCGCACCGCGGAGGTACTGGGCGCCGCCTTGGGCGTGCCAGTGGTGGCGGACGCCCGGCTGGCGGAGCTGCGGGCGCCGGAGGCCTTCCCGCGGCCCCTCGTGGTCCGCGAGTGGGACGCAGTGCTGGAAGACCGGCTGCGGCATCCGGCGGCCGAAGTACGGGGCGTGGAGAGCTGGGTGGCGCAGAGGCGCCGCATCGGGGAGTTCCTGGCCGCGTGCTGCCCCGCGGGCGGGGATGGCGCCCGATGGGTGCTCGTGTCGCACTCCGAGACGATGCAGGCCCTCCTCTTCGAGCTGCTGGGCCTTGACGACGCGCTGCTGCGCCGCACCCGCTTCAAGATCAGCAACACCGGTGTGTTCATCGTGGACAGAACGGAGGACGGATGCGCTTCCCTGGTGGTGGCGAACAGCAAGGCGCACCTGGCCAGGACGGCATGACCCGCATGCTCGTCCTGAAGTGCCTCAGCGACGAGACCGGCGACGACGCCGGGGACATCGTCGCCCAGGGGTTCGTGGACGTGGACGACCGCGAGTTCCTCAACATCGTCAACCGGCTGGAGGGCTACTTCGACTGCACGCTGTCGCTGAGGTCACGGCCGGGCCGGCGACTCGTGGTGCAGGACCTGGTGGAGCTGGTCACCGAGGCCACGGGGCACGGCCCGCGGGAGGTGCGCCATGGCTGAGCCGCCCGCCGGACCGGCCCTGTTCGAGATCTACGACGAGGGCTTCGACTCGCCGTCGTGGGGTGGCGTGGAGACCGCCCTGTGGCACCTGGTGCGGTCGCTGCGCGAGGCGGGGGTCGCGGCGGACTTCTACCGGGCTTCGGAAGGCGCCGACCTGGACGTGCTCGCGGCGCGGATGGAGCGGGATCGCGTGGATGCGGTGTTCCCGCTCGTGGAGAGCGAGCTGTTCGAGGGGGCGCAGTCGAAGCGGTTGCCGGAACTGCACGACAGAACCGTACGGATCTGGCACGACGTCAGCAGGCTGTCGGAGGACCTGTCGGCGCCGCCGCCGTGCCCGGTACACGCGGTCGCTCCCGCCGTGCCGGGCGCGCCCGGGGCGGCGGGGTGCCCTGCGCAGGACACGCACCCCGATGGGCCGATGCACGAGGTGTTCCTGCTGGACCTGCCCTGGACACGCTGCTTCCCGGACCGGTCGGTGATCCCGTGGGCCGCAGACCACGTCCCGGCGCAGAACCTGCACGACCCGTCCGGTCCGGTGGTGCTCCAACTCGGCAAGATCGACACGGCTGACGCGGAACGCTGTCTGCGCCGGCTGGCCGGGGCCGGAGTGCCGCTGCGCGTCCTGTTCGCCACCTGGTCGCGCCGGGGCCGGGAGGCGCGTGAGCTGGTACGGGCACACCAGGGGGCGGGCCGGCAGATCGAGGTGCTGGACGCCTATGACATTCGTACCGACTGGGATCGGGTCTTCGGCGGTGCGGCGCTGTTCCTGCTGCCGTCGGTGTTCCACGAAACCTTCAACTTCGCGGCGGCGGAGGCCGTGCAACTGGGTGTGCCGGTGGCGACCCTCGGCGAAGGTGGCAATCTGCCCCGGTTCGCGTCACTGCGCGCCCAGACGCTGGACGCTCTGCTGGACCGGGTCGTTGCGGGTGCGGGCCGCACCCTGGCGGCGAAGCCGCGCCTGACGACGGGCTGGCGTGACGTGGCCGCCCGGTACGCCGAGATCATCCGGAGCCGGCGGGTGCAGACGGGACGGGAGGAACAGCACGATGGGTGAACCCACACGGAAGGCGACGGACGGAACAGACCGGGCCCTGTCCGCGCGGCTGCGTGAGGGGCGGACGCTGCTGGTGTCACCGCACCCGGACGACGTGGCGTACTCGTGCGGTGGGCTGCTGGCCGCGGTGGGACGCCCCGCGCATGCGACGCTGCTCACGGTGTTCACCCGCTCCGCCTGGGCGCTGCCCAGGCGGCTGCGGCGCGCCGGGGTGCGGGTGATCAGCGCCCGGCGCCGGGAGGAGGAGCTGGGCTACTGCCGGCTGCGCGGGCTGGCGGACTACCGTCCGCTCGGTTTCGACGACGCCAGTCTGCGCGGCTACGACGACGAGGCAGAGGTGTCGTCGCCGGCCGAGGCGGACGAACTGCGCGGTGCCGTGGAGGAGGCGATCACGCAGGCGGTGCGCGCGTCGGGCGCCGACACGGTGCTGGCCCCGGCCGCGGTCGGCGGGCACATCGACCACCTGCTGGTGCACGGCGCGGTGCGCGCCGCGGTCGGAGACGGGGACGGGGACACGCGGGCACTGTTCTACGAGGACCTGCCCTACGCGGGCCAGTACGAACTGGCCGATGTCGAGCGGACGCTGCGCGAGGAGCGGGGTCTGGTGCCGTTCGCGGGCATCGACATCTCCGCTGTGGTGGAGCAGAAGGTGCGCGGCATGTACGTGTACGGCAGCCAGACCGACGCCGAATGCGTGCGCGAGACGCTGCGGCACGCCCGCCGCACCGCGCAGGGTCCCGGCTCCGGGACCGTGCCGGGCGGTGCGGGTGAGACGGCCCGGCGCGGGCGTGCGGCGCACGCCGAGCGGGTGTGGGCCGCGGCCGCTCCGGCAGGAGCCCGATGAGCGGCCACGGCGGGTGCCGGCGCGGATCAGAACAGGGCGGCGACGTACCGTGCCTGCGCGGCCAGTTCGGTCTCGACACGGTCAGCGGTGACCCCGGTGAGGACCGGACAGCGCCGCAGCCACGTCTTGACATTCCAGTAGAGCGCCTCGCCGGCCAGCCGAAGCCCGGCGTCGAAGGCCCGGGCGTCACCCGTGGCCGCGGCGACCGCCTCACCCAGCACGTTCACAGCGGATTCGTCGAGCCGGTTCTCAACGACGAACGAGGCGATCTCGCTCTCCAGACAGCCACCCCCGCCCCAGATCCAGTCCAGGCCGAACCGCCGCACGGCGAGCCCGGTCGCGCAGTCCCCGTCCCCAGCCAGTTGCCAGTGCCAGTGCCCGTGCCCGTACGGCAGCGGGGTGCGGAACAGGATGCCGTCGACGCCGCCGATGGGTGCCCGCTCCGGCAGGTGCCGGGCTGTCCATGCCCCGTCCACGGGAAGCGGGCGGCCCATGCGGTGGCGCAGCCGCCGCAGCGCCTCATCGAGGCGAGCCCGCGGGTTGTAGGCGGCGCCGCGGCCCGGACGGCCCAGCTCGCCGAGGCGCCGCAGTGTTTCCCAGGAGGCGGCGACCGTGCCGAGCGCCCCGCGCTGTTGCGGCGGGGTGAGCGCCGGCAGCTCCTCGCGCAGCGGGCGCAAGCCGGTTTCGTGATGGGTGATCAGGTAACCGTCGGCGAAGGTGTGGCCGGCCGGGAGCAGGTCGCCCAGGGCGCACAGGGTGCGGTGACAGTGCAGCCCGTGCGTGCCCGTGCCGATGAAACGGAAGTGGTACGCCTCCGGGGCGCTGTCATGCCCGTCGTAGCCCGTGCCCCGGAGGCCGTCCGAGTCGGCGATCAGAGTGAAGGGCCGCTTGTGCGGGTCGATGCGGTGGACCCCGCCGTCCTGCGCCGGAACGGCGGCCGTGCCGTACGCGGTGAGGAACGGGCCTCGGAACGGCCTGATCCGGTGGACGGCGCCGACGGCGAGCGGCACCCCGGCGGCGCGGGCGCGGGCGACCAGCCCGGCGGTGTCGCCCGCGCCGGCCAGCTGCCACAGGCGGGAAGTGCCGGTGCGGACGACAGGCCGTTCGGTGAGGACCCGCACGGCGGGACCGTTCAGATCGTGGAGCCGTCCCGGCGCGGCGAGGACGATGTCCCGCACGCCGGGGAAGTGTTCGGCGAGCCGGTCGCGCACGGCCCTGGCAGTGGCGCCGGTGTCCGGCTGGTCGTCGACCAGGACCACTGTGGTGCCGGGTCGCAGTTCGCGCGGCAGCGCGGCGAGTTCGGAGGCCGGCAGGATGATGCCTCCGGCGCCGCGCACCGGGCGGACGCTGTGCCAGGGGCCTGCCGCCAACCCGGCGTCCTCAACACCGGCCTGCCAGAAGGGTGCCAGGTAGGAGCCGCCGGTCCGGACGCCCACAACCAGGACGGGGGTATCGGCGGGGCGGGCCGCGAGCCAGCCGGCGGCCTGGTCCAGAGAGAGTTCGGGATCGGCCAGGTCGTAGCCGTAGCACTCCGGGGTCTTCCAGTCGGTGGCGTGCCGCAGCAGGGCGGCGGTCTCCTCGTCCGTCCGGGCGGAGGGGGAGCGCCACAGCGTGTCGGTGGCGTCGGTGGCTGCAGCGAGAGCCTGCTCCACGGTTGTGAGCTGTCGCTCCGCGCCACGGACCGGTTGGGAGGGGCCGGCAGCCATGTCCCGGGCGAGTACGGTGCACAGCTCCCGCAACCGACGTGCGGCATCGGTCAGTCCGGCCGTGTCGGCCGCGGGGGCCGGGCCGGCCGCGGCCGCCCGGGCCGCCGCGGCGGCGGTATCGGAGAGCAGTTGTTCCGCGAAACAGGAGCAGGCGTGCAGGGCGGCCGCGCTCCCGTCCTGCCGGGCCGTGTCCACGAAAGCACGGTGCAGGGCTGGCAGCGCCATGCCGGTCGTCACCACGTCCATTCCTCCAGGGTTCGGGGTCACTTGTTTCCGGTGCTTCTCACGCCCGGACTGCGTGAACACTCTGCACCCGCCCGAATTCACGTTCAATATCTTCCTTTCCCATGAGGTGAATTATGACGGAAAACTCTTCCCTGCTGGCCGAATTCCCCACCTGTCCGCGCGATTCGCGGGACCGCCCCCGGGTTTTCACTTCGGCCGCCGGAGCCTATGTGACCGATGAATCCGGATTCCGTTGGATTGATTTCGACAATGCCCGGGGATCGATTCTGCTGGGACACGGCGACCCGGGTGTTGCGGAGGCCGTGGCCAGGGCCGCGACCGGCGCGGACGGCACGGCCACGGGCTGGAGCCCGCGCATCGACGCGGTGCTGACACGGCTGCACACCCTGTGCGGCGGCGATGCCGTGGGGTTGTTCCGGTCCGGTACGGCGGCGGTGCGGGCGGCGGCGCTGGCGGTGCGCGAGGCGACCGGGCGACACCTGCTGCTGAGCGCCGGCTACCACGGCTACGACCCGATGTGGTACCCGTCGGGGGCACCGCTGAGGCCCAACGCGGACGGGGTGGTGGACTTCTTCTTCGACCTGGGCCTGCTGGAGGAACTGCTGGCCGCACCCGATCGGGCGGCGGCCGTGGTCGTGTCACCGGACCACATGCACCTGTCGCACGGCTGGTACCGCGAGCTGCGCCGGCTTTGCTCGGCCGCCGGGGCAGTACTGATCGCGGACGAGGTGAAGGTGGGCCTGCGCTACGGGCCCGGCCTGTCCACGTCCGGGCTGATCACCCCGGACGTATGGGTGGTCGCCAAGGGCATGGCCAACGGGCACGCCGTATCCGCCGTCGGCGGGCCCCGGGCGCTGTTGAGGCCGCTGAAGGAGGTGTCGTTCACTTCCTTCTTCGAGCCGACGATCCTGGCCGCGGCGGACACCGTGCTCGACCGGGTCGCCACCGGCGAGCCCCAGCGGGCGGTGCGCGAGGCCGGCGACCGGTTCCTGCGCCACGCCCGCAAAGCGCTCGAGGACGCGGCGCTGCCTGTGGAGATCGCGGGCGACGGCACATTCTTCCAGTTCGTTCCGGCCTCGGAGCAACTGGAGGCCGCCTTCTACGAGGCGGCGAACGCCGAGGGCCTGCTCTTCTACACGGGCGACAACCAGAGCGTGTCGGCCGCCTTCGACGACGCCGTGCTGACGGACGCCGAGCAGCGGTTCACCCGGGTCTGCGACCGGCTGTCGGCGTACGCGGGCGCCGAACCGGTCGACGAGGCGGCCCGCTACCGGGTGGCGTGGAACGTGATGGACGGTCTGCGCGAGGCCCGCCGCGACCGGGCGGACACCGACGGATGGCTGGCGCGGCTGCTCGACGACTGAACCCGGCCCCATTCCCCGAACCCAGGACCAGAGAGATTGAGACACCTTTCCATGGACAGCCCAGCGATTGTCGGAACCACCGGTGGGCCCGAGCAGGAGTTCTCCGATGAGGCCGAGAAATACGGCATGAAATGCGCCCGACTGCTCCGGTTGTACCACGATCCAGAATTCATCGAAGTGGCCCTTCCGGTGTATCCGCTCAACCCTGCCGACGCCCGGGAATTCATCGCAGCGGCGGACGCGGAGGGAACGTCGCAGAAGAAACTCGTTGTCGGGTACGCGGGATTCCTGCGCGAGCGGCATCCCGGTCTCGCCGCACTGCTCCGCGAGGTGTGCGGCGAGGCACCCTGGATCGTCCGCAGCTCGGGCGCGGAGGACCAGGAGGACAACGTCAACGCGGGCGGCTACGAGAGTCTGGTGTGCCCGCGTCCCGACGACCTGTACGCCACGGTCGCAGCGGTCGTCTTCAGCGGGTACGGCGAGCACGCCGTCGCCCAGCAGCGGCTGACCGACCCCGGATACCGCCCCTCCCCGATCGCCGCGTTCGTCCAGCCGCTCGTCAGCGACGCGGACGACACCGTGGACGCGGCTCGGGCCGTCGTGGCGGACCGGCCGGTCTCCCCGGCGGAGACACCGCTGCTGGACGACGCGGACGTGGCCGCGCTGAGCGGTCTGCTGACGCGGCTCCACCACGGTTTCGGCATGCCCCGCCTGGACTCCGAGTGGGTGCTGGAGACCGACGCGGGCACGGTGTCCGTCACCGGGCTCACCGAGCTCGCGCCGGACGACCGGCTCGTCGGCCAGCTGTCGCTGGGCTTCGGTTTCGCCTCCGCTCAGCGCCTGGGCGACGGTGACAACAGCCTGGCCTGGCTCACCGGCCTGCCCGGTACGACGCTGTGGCGCGGGGCGCTGCTGCGGCGGGTGGAGACCACGCGGACGCGGCTGGTGCAGATCCGGCCGGCCACCGCGTTCGACCCGGAGCCCTCGTTGGACGTCCTCACGGACGCGTGCCGGGACGTCTGGCGCGGCACGTGCGCGGCCGCGCCCGTGGACATCCTCGTGCCGCCACGCCGGGTGCGCGCCTCGTCGTTCCTCACGTCGGTGCGGCTCGAGGACGCTTGGAGCCGCTACCTGCGCCTCGAACCTGATCAGCGACGGCGCCTCGGGCATGTCCTGGTGGAGCGCGGCAGCCCCGGCGAGCACGCCGCAGTGATGTTCCGTCAGGAGGGCGTCGCCGTGCTGCGGGGTCGCCCGGAGGACATCCCGGAGACCGCGTCGTACGCGCTGGCCGACCCATGGACGCAGGAGTGTTATTTCGGCACCGGCCGTCCCCCGGCGGTGGAGACGGGAACGCGGCGCATGTCGGCCGTCCCGCAGGGCTGCCGACTCCTGTTCGCACCGGCCGACGCCACGGGCGCGGCAGCCGCGGCGCGGACGGACGGTACCGGGCCGACCCTCGCGCTGATGCCGGGCGTCGGCCGGCTGTACGAGCTGCCGCACCTGCCGCCGCGGGTGCGGGACCGGATCGTGCTGGACAGCTTCCTGCCGTCCCCGGACGTGTTCATCCGGCGGGGCGCCCAGGTGTCGTCGCCGGCGTTCACGGCCCGCTGCGCCGAGGTGCTGCTCGACGGTGGCCTGCCGGCAGAGCGGGTGGCGGAGCTGCTGCCGGACGCGGCGCGGGCGTACGCCCGCGGGCTGGGGGCCGCACGGGCGGCCGGCGCCGCCGACGTGCGAACGGCCGTCGCGGTGGCGCGTCTCGAAGCGGCGGGCACGGTATCGGACACGGCGCTGGAAACCGTCCTCGCGCCGGCCCGCGCCCTCGCGGACGACGGCGGGCGTGGCACGGAGGCGGGCCTCGCCCTGCTGGACGCGGTGACGTCCCTGGCGTCGTCCCTGCACGCCCTGGACGTGTACTCGGCTGCCGAGCGCGACGACATTCTCACCCGGACCGTGGCAGCCCTGCCGCTGGATGACACCGCCCGCACCGAGGCGCTGTGCCGGTTCGCCGTGCGCTCATCGGCGCCGCCCGCGGAGACACACCGGCTGCTCGCGGCGGCCGCCGGGGACGAGGAGTTCGCGGCGCGGTACCTGGCGGTGGAGCGCGGCCGGGTCGACTTGGCGGCCGCCGACCCGCAGGAGGCGGCGCAGCGCAGTTGTGCGCTGAACGACGCCTACCGGGCGTACGCGGCCGCCGGGACGTGGGACTGCGGGGACGCGGTGCTGCTGGACCTGACCAGGAGCGACCTCATCGAGGCCTACGACAGCACTCTCAAACGCCTGCTGCTGGAACTGGTCGACCACCCGGAGCCCGGCCTCTACCGCGCGTACCTCGACGTGCTGGAGCAGTGGCTGGGCCTGGTGGGCACGTTCGGCCTCACGCCCGGGGAGCGGCGTGCGGTGGAGGGGTTCGGTGCGTGGGTCGCGGCGTGGCGCGGAGAACCCGTGCCGGACGACTTCGGCCTGGACGAGGAGCTGACGTGGAGCCGACTGCTGGAGCGGGCGGCGGCCGACGCCGGGGACGGGCCGGCCAATCCGCACCAGTTGCACAATGTGCTGCACCAGTGGCTGCTGGCCCGGACGCCCCGCTACCCCGCCGAGCGGGCGCCCTCCGGGGTACGGGAACTCCAGCGGCTGTCGGACCGGTTCGGCCCGGGCGGCAACAAGCTGCTGCGGTTCACGCGGGACGCGGTCGAGCTGGACGTCCCGCTCGGCATCCACAAGGCGAGCCTGCTGTTCCGCCCGGACCGGGTGGAGGGCGAGTGGACTGAGCCGCCGGACGTCACCGAGGAGGAGGCGGGACGGCTGACCGGTCTGACGGTCCTGCTGGACCGATGCGGCACGTGGTTCCCGGAACTCGTGTTCCGCTACGAGCGGGTGCTGTTGGCGGGGACGTGGACGCTTCAGGTGGAGGCACGTCCCCCGGCCGGCATGGAACGGCTCACGCTCTCTCAGATGCGCCTCGCCCTGGGCGTGTTCCGGATGCTCTTCGACGGTTCGTACGACTTCTCGTACGTGCCCGCCGAGGACGTGGCAGACCTGCCGGCGGCCTTCCGGGAACCGGAATGGGCGCAGGTATTCCGGGCGCTTGTGGACTACCGGCTCGTCTACGACGACTCGGAGCTGTTCGAGACGCTGGAGACACTTCCGCTGGGCACCGCCGTCGGCATGCTCTGTACGGAGGAACGGATCCGCGCCGAGGTGCTGGCAGCCTCCGCCGCAGGCCCGGAGGGCGCGCTGGCCCGGCTGGACGCGGCCTGGCGGCGGCTGGCCGCCACGGAGGACCCGGGCGACTGGATCGCCGCGCACAACGTGGTGCAACAACTGGCGCTCCTTGTGGCGGCCCGGTTCCCGGACTCGGCGGCGGCAGCACTCGCCGCTGCGGAACCGACGGGCTGGGCCGACGTGCTGGGCGCGGCGCTCCTGGCCCGCGCGGACGCAAGGGACGCGGTGGTGCGGGCGTTCGCCGGGCGGCCCGGCGGTGACGGGCCGCTGCTGCGGAGGGCGCCCTGGCTGGTCGTGTCGGAGGCGAACGCCGCCGACGTGGCCCGTCGGCTCGCGGACCGGCCACGGGCGCACCGCCGCTGCAAGCAGTACCTGGCGCACCGGTACGCGGACGTACTGGCGGAAGCGGGGCTGCTGACAGGACTCGTGGCGGATCTGGAAGTCGTGCCGTACGGCGACGGGCCCCGCCGGGAGGAACTGCTGGCGGCGGCCGCTGCCGCGGTGGGCGGGCGGCTGCGCCGCGACATCCGCGCGAAGACCGGTGCGGGAATGCCGGCGGTCTGACGGGCCATCGGCCACTCCTCGGCGGGCGGCCGGCGGCTTCAGCGGTCGTCGGCCGCCTCCCCGAGCCGGCTCTCGATCCACTCGACGCCGAACTGGACCACGTCCGGGGCCTCGAAGAGATGGCTGGGGGCGGCGCCGACCCGGCCGGTGCGGCCGATGCCCGCAACCAGCATGTCCTCGGCGATGACCGTGAGCGGCCACACGCCCTCGGGCACCACGCGCCCGTACGGGAAGGCCTCGGTCTCGGTGTCGATGTCCCGGAAACGCCGCCACTCACGACGCCCGTCGACGATGACGGGCTGCTCGTACTCGACATACCGCTTGCCGGGGGCCTCGGCCAGGGCCTCTGCGTGGTGCAGCAGTGTCAGCGCGTCCAGCGGGGCGCCGAGGAGCAACACCCGGCCGCCGTCCCGGGCGAGCCGGGCGAGCGGGCTGTCCGGGCCGTGCGGATCCTCCCACGGGTGGTCGTCCATCAGCCGGTGGGCGGCCGGCCCCACAGCGAGAAAGCTGGCGTCGGGGTGCCGGCTGCGGACGGCGCCGGGCCAGTGCCGCAGCGCCTCGGGGACGCGGCCGACGCTGTGGTCGGCCTCGCTGAACAGCGGATCGTACGCGGGCCATTCGGCGCGGGCCGCCTCCCGCCACCCCAGCGGCCAGTCGGCGAGGTCGTATGGTGGGGCGTCGTTCCAGCCGCAGTACGCCATGAGGGTGCCGGCGTCACCGACGGTGTCGAGGAGCGCTCCGATGAGGGTCTGCGTGCCGCCCACGACGTACCCGACCGCGGACATGCGGGTGTGCACCATAACGGTGTCGCCGCCGCACACGCCCAGTGCCCTGAGGTCGCGCACCAGACGGCCGCGGGTCACCGGGCCGCCGGCCCGCTCGATCAGTTCCTTCTCGTCCACGCACCTGAACCTAACGGCACACGGGCACAACCCGCCCTGCGTGGTCGGTTTCCGGCCGCTGTGATCCCCGCGTGCGCGGGTGCGCCGTCAGAAACCGTGGCGATCATGGACAGCCCGTCGACGCGATCACGGACCGGGCCGTCCACGATCCACAGCCGCTCGACTGCTTCCCGGGAGGTGCGGGCCGGCTCGAGCGCGATCAGCGGACCGAGCCTTTGGACGACCCGGCACACGGTCGCGGGCGAGACGCCGAACAGCGGGGCGAGCTGCCGCGTGGTGAGGTTCGTGCGGTAGTACACGGCCACCAGCAGCACCCGCTCGGCCAGCGGGAGCCGCCACGGCCTGCCCCATCCACACCCCTCGCCACCACGTTCCCGGACCGCTTTCAGTAGCCGGCCCAACTAATCCACCGCAGCCGGGTGAACGTCTCCACCCACACCCCGCTCGGCCCTCAACACCCAGCCATACAACGAAGATGCCCAGTTCACAGCATTGTGCAACACCCCTTAAGGGGTTGTCCCGTGACCGCCAGTTATGGGACCGCCCTTAGCCTCGATCCACCGACGCGGTTTCGGCATGAGCTGCGAGGGTTTTCGGGGCGGGCTGTCGGCTGAGTGCGGGCATGCTGTGGACGGCTCGTTTGATGGAGGGGTTCATGCCGGTGGTGATCGAGAAGTGGGCGCCGGCCCGGTGGCAGGCGGCGATGAACCCAGCATTGTTGAACTGCGAGTCGGCCCGCAGGATGCGGGTCCCGGAAGGCGTTACCCGATAGGGACCAGAAGGACTGACCTGCTACAAGAAGCTCGCACCACTTGCCACGTGAGACAAGCGCTACTGATGATCTTGGTGTCATGTCGCTTTATGGCCAACCGCCTTCGCAGTTCAAGCGCAAGGCGGTCTGCGACATCGCGCGTGGAATCTCAGTAAGTCATCCGGCCCACCGCAACCGTCACGCTACCGAGAGGACTTCACTGAACCTTGGCAGGCCTATTCGGGCGTCTGCGCCAGGGTCTGGTCAAGTATTTCGAGCGCGGTGGAGCATTCGTCGCTCGTGACCGTCATCGGGGGAGTCACGCGCAGCACATTGCCGAGCAGTCCGCCCCGTCCGATAAGGAGACCGAGTTCTCGCGCGCGCTCCAAGACGCGCAGTGTGCCGGCGACATCGGGGGTCTTGGTACCGGGGACGACCAGTTCGACGCCGATCATCAGTCCTTCACCGCGGACGTCCCCGATGGCGGGGTACTTCTCCGCAAGCTTCCGCAGCCCCGCAAGCAGTTGATCTCCGCGGGCAGCGGCGTTGGACTGGAGGTCGTGATCAAGGATGTAGTCGATCGTGGCATTGGCGGCAGCCATGGCGATGGGATTGCCGCCTGCTGTTGAGATCGAGTTTGCCTCGATCGCATGCATGAGCTCGGGGCGCGCGACCACGCCCCCGATGGCAAGCCCGTTGGCGAGACCCTTTGCGAAGGTGATGACGTCTGGCGTGACACCATGTGCGTGCATATTGAAGAAGGCGCGGCCTGTGCGACCCCAGCCCGATTGCACCTCGTCGGAGACGAGGGGGATGTCGTATTCGTCGAGCACGGCCTTGGTGCGCTGGAAGAACCCTGGGGGCGGAGAGGCGAAGCCGCCGGCGCCCTGGATCGGTTCTGCGATCATGCAGGCGACCCGACCGCTCGTCGTGGTCTCGATGATTGTCCGGAGCTCATCGACGCACGCTTCCGTGAACCCGTCGTCGGGAAGGTGTCCGAAGGGACTCCGATACCGGTATCCGCTGTGGACATAGCTCACCTGGAGCGGGCTCAGGCTTGTCGCCGACCAGGCGCGGATCCCGGTTGTGGCCACTGTTCCGAAGGTCCGGCCGTGGTAGCTCCCGCGCAGCGCCAGCACTTGGTTGCTCTTGGCCGCCGCCGTGGTCAAGAGCAACGCGGTCTCCACGGCCTCGCTGCCGGAGTTCACGAAGAAGACGCGAGCGTCGTCGATGCGGGAGTGTTTAGCGATCTTTTCGGCAAGGTCGACCTGTTGCCGGATGAGGTAGAGCGTCGAGGAGTGCAAGAGCTTCCCGGCCTGCGCACGCACAGCTTCGACGATCTCCTGAACGTTGTGCCCCACCATCGTCGCGAGCAGCCCGCCGAAAAAGTCGAGGTAGGTGCGGCCGTCGCCGCCGACGACATGTCTGCCGTCGCCGGCGACCAGTTCCAGCGGTTCGCGGTAGTAGAGGGCCATCCAGTCGGGCATGACGCGCTTGTGCCGACTGAGCAGGTCAGCACCCGGTATCTGTGATTCCAGCATGGTGCCACGCTACTGCCGTGACCTCTTCCGCTCCTCGTTTCGCGGGTAAGATTTCAAATATTCGAACATTGCGTTCATATGGGCAAAGCCACAACAAGGGCGCTCGTAGTTTCGAGTAATCGACCGGAGCGAGGAAGGGGTGGTCATGGAAAGTGTCGCGAGTCGCATCGAGACGGCGGTTGCCCGGCTGGCGCCGGAGTTCCTCGAGTTCCTGGCGGAGAGCGTCCGGTGCCAGAGCGTCACGGGCCACGAAGAGCCGGTCACCGAGTTCTATGAACGAGAGCTCCGCGCCCTCGGCTGGGAGGTCCGCTCACTGCCGCTGGCAGGCTCGGCCCTGTGTGCCGACGAGCCACGTGTCGGGCAGCGGGCGAATGTGGTCGCTTACCGTCCCGGCGCAGGCGACGGCCTGACCGTCCTGAACGGGCATGTCGACGTCGTGCCTCCCGGTGATCCGTCGGAGTGGAGGGAATCACCATTCTCCGGTCACGTTCGGGCCGGGCGCCTCTACGGGCGTGGCTCTGTCGACATGAAGGGCGGTATCGCCGCGGCCGTCCTCGCGCTGGCGGCTCTTGAGGATTGCGGTGCGCAGCCCTTGCGTGACATCCGGCTGGAACTCGTCATCGGTGAGGAGAAGACCGGTGTGGGAACGCGGCTCATGGTGGAGGCCGAGAGTGAGGCTCCGAGCGCGGTGATCGTAATGGAGCCATCCGGCGGCCATATCGTCCCGCTCAGCACCGGCCTCCAGTTCTTCACCGTGGAGGTCTCCGGGATGGCTGCCCACACGTCCGCGCCCTGGCGTGGGGTTGACGCCTTCGAGAAGCTCCTGGCCGCCCGTGATCGGCTGCGGCGTCTTGCCGCCGCACGGTCGGACTCGTACTCCCACGAGCTCTTCGAGGACGTCCCCACGGGCATCCCGTTCGCAATCGGGAAGATCGCCGCCGGCGACTACCCGGCCTCCATCCCCGCCTTCGCGACGATGTCCGGCCGCATGGGCCTGAGGCCCGGAGAGGATCCGGAGGGGCTTCGCGCCGCCATCTCGGCGGCTCTCGAGTCGCTCGCCGAGGATGACGACTGGTTCCGGGACCATCCCGCGGCCGTGAAGTGGGGCAACGCCGGCCTGCGCGGATGGGAGACCCCTCGGGAGGCTGAGCTCGTTCAGTCTCTCGTACGCGCCCAGGAGCATGTCGTGGGCGCGGCGACGATCGCCGCGTTCACCGCAGGATCGGATGCGGCGTTCTACGGAGGCCGCGGAATCCCGACGGCGATCTTCGGGCCCGGAGACGTGGCCCTTGCCCATGCGCCCGACGAGAGCATCGCCGTTGCCGATGTCTTCACCGCAGCCAAGGTCCTGGCGATCGCTCTGGCAGGTGCGGCATGAGTGTTCCCGAGACGACAACACTCTCCACGCTGGAGCGCGGACTCGCCGTGCTTGAGTACATCTGCGAGCACGGGCCCGCGAATGCGAAGCGTATCGCGAGAGATCTCGGGCTGCGGCAGGGGACCTGCTATCACATTCTTCGCACTCTGGCGGTTTCCGGGCACGTGGCCCGCCAGCCGGACGGCCAGTATGAGCCTGGGCCCCACGCGTATTGGGTCGCGCGGCAGATACAGAAGCGCGTCGCCGTCGTCCCTGAGCTCAGTGTCATCCTCGCCCGCCTCCACAACGTCACGGGCGGTGAGACGAGCTACATCACCCGCTGGCAGGACGGGGCGGCCATCCTGCAGCATTACCTGGCGGGCACCCAGGCCACGAACGTGGGAAAGCTCGAAGTGGGCTTCGGGGGGGACCTCCACGCGCGGGCTTCGAGCAAGGCAATCATCGCTCTGCTCCCCGGCGACCAGGTCGAGGCCCTCTTCAAGGGAGTGAAGCTCGCCCAGCTGACTTCGGCGACCATCACGGACTACGAGGAACTCCTGGTCGAGCTTGCGCAGATACGACGGCAGGGCTACGCGATGGATCGCGAGGAGTTCGCAGAGGGCGTGCAGTGCGTCGCCTCGGGGTTTGTGTCGCCTGACGGCACTCCCGCGGGCGCGTACACGGTCTCGGTTCCAACCATCCGATTCGCCAAGCTCAAGCCGACTCTCGTCGCAGCGGTCGTCGAGGCGGCAGCGATGGCCACGCGGTTCCTTGCCGGTAAGCGTCCGGTCGACGCAGTGACGGCGGGCCGGCACCACCCAGGGCAACCATGACCGATTCCGATGTCAGACGGACATCGCCGAATAAGGAGAGCACAATGCACAGCAGGCGCCAGTCGCGCAGTCGAAGACCCCAGCGGTGGGCTGCGATCCCCCTTCTCATGACCGTGGCAATCCTGTCCGGCTGCGGAACAGCGGGAGAGCGAGCCACAGGTGAGGGCGACGACGCGAAACTCTTGTCGGCTGCCGCCGAACGGGTGCGCGTCGCCACGGCTCCGGTTGAAGCCGAGTGGTCCAAGTCCGCGGTCGCCGCTGGGACTGACAAGCGCTCGGTCGTCCTCGTCCCGTGCAACCAGAGTCAACCTGGGTGTACCCAGCCCGCCATCGGCGCGCGGCAGGCGATCGAGGCGCTCGGCTGGAAGGCGCACATGATCGACGGGAAGGGAACAGGCGACAACCAGAACGCCGCGGTCATGCAGGCTCTCAGTCTGCGGCCCGACGCCATCATGACGTTCGCCATTGATCCCTCCACGATCCAGCAGTCCCTCAAGGCGGCGAGAGACCAGGACGTGCCCGTGATTTCTTCGGCGGGTGAGAAGTCGGATCTGGTCGCCTCTTCGGTGAATCCCCGCGCCGACGTCTACACCACGACCGGATCGCTCCTGGCGGACCTGGCAATCGTCGAGAACGACGCACAGGTGAAGGCCCTCGTTCTCCACGACACCGGCTTCAGTGTGTTGGGGCCGCGCTACGAGGGGTTCGTGAACCGGTTGGGCGAATGCGCGGGGTGTGAAGTGCTCGAAGAGCAGAACTTCACCGCGGCGGATCTCGCGGTGGGGCTGCCCCGCCTGGTGCAGCAACTGGTACAGCGTCACCCGGACTTCAACACGATCTACGTGGACTATGACGACGCGGTGCCCCCTCTCTTGCAGGCGCTGAAGTCGCTGGGCGTCAAGGACAAGACCGTTCTTGCCTCGAACGGCACGGTTCAAGCAACAGAATGCATTGCCCAGGAGTGCGGACAGACGGCGACGACGGCCTTCTCGCTGGAGGGCATCGGCTGGGCCGCCGTGGATCAGCTCACCCATATGTGGGCGGGCGAGGACCCCGCGCGGGCGGTGTATCCGCTGGGGGTGAAGCTGATCACTTCGGAGAACGCCGACCAGATCGACGGGATGTGGGATGGCGACTCCGACTACCGGAAGATCTATCTCAAGCGGTGGGGAGTCGAATCGTGATGATGCGGGCCGCAGTGCATTCCGGAGGGCCGGGCGTTGCGAATGTGTCGCTCTCCGAGGTCGAAACACCGGTACCAGGGCCGGGGGAGGTCCTTCTGCGACTCGCCTATGCGGGTCTCAATCGCCACGACATCTTCGTCCTGAACGCCAGAGACGAGAAGTCGGCGCCCCTGGTCGTGGGATCGGATGGAGTGGGTGCCGTCGTCGACGCCGGGCCCGGAGTCGACACATCCGGTCTCAGTGGCGAGTGGATCATCAACCCCTGTCTCGGCTGGGACAGTCCCGATGAGGTTCCTCCGGTCCCCGAAATCCTCGGCGATCCCCGCTGGGGGACGCTCGCCGAGTACGTCGTCGTCCCCGTGTCGAACCTGGCACGCCCGCCGGCACATCTGAGTCAGGTCGAGGCAGGTGTTCTCTCTCTCGCGAGCATGACTGTGTACCGGGCCCTCTTTTCGGTGGGCCGGCTCCGGGAAGGGGAGCACGTTCTGATTCCCGGTATCGGCGGTGGTGTAGCCGCTCTGGCGATGGACTTCGCGAAGGCGGTGGGGGCGAAAGTCACCGTGACGTCGCGCCGACGAGCCGTCCTTGACGACGCGGTCGCCCGCGGGGCGGACCATGCAGTGGTCACCGGTGCTCAGTGGTCTTCGGAGGTCGAACCCGTCGACGTCGTCGTGGACACGGTCGGGACGGCGGTCTTCGACGAGGCTCTACGGGTCCTGCGGCCGGGCGGTCGCTTCGTCAGTATCGGGGCGACCACCGGCGCGGAGACAGCACTGGATCTGCGAGACCTCTTCTTCCGCCAGATCTCCGTAGCGGGAACCTCCATGGCCAGTGCGAAGGAGTACACGGCGATGCTCGAGTTCGTGACCGAGCACGGGATCCGGCCGGTTGTGGGGGCAGAGTACCCGCTCACTGGGGCTGTCGAAGCCCTTCACGCGCTCGAAGCCAGCACACACGTAGCAAAGATCGCCGTAGCGCTTGGCGAAAGGAAGGGGGGCGTCTGATGAGCGACACCCAGAGCCTCACCGCTTATCTGACGGAGATGAGGCGGATTCGCGCGCTCGAGGAGAAGGTCGCGGAGTTGCGCG
The DNA here is from genome assembly GCF_020739505.1 of Streptomyces sp. S07_1.15. Lineage (NCBI taxonomy): Bacteria > Bacillati > Actinomycetota > Actinomycetes > Kitasatosporales > Streptomycetaceae > Streptomyces > Streptomyces sp. S07_1.15. The sequence goes on along the minus strand of NZ_JAJBZK010000001.1, from coordinate 947,238 downwards.
CCGGCAATGACATCGTCGGTTCGGTCCATCTGTGCAATGGACAGGAGGCGATCTATGTCGGTTCCGTGGCGACGCTCGACCTGACACGGGACGCTGTGTTCCCGACATACCGGGGGCACGGCTGGGCCGTTGCCTGTGGGGTTCCGATGCGGGCAATCCTGGCTGAGCTCCTCGGGCGTGAGACGGGTATCAGCGGCGGCCGGGGCGGGTCTGCGTACTTCACCGCTCCCGCATACGGGTTCTACGGAGAGAACTCGATAGTCGGGGCGGGCGCTCCGATCGCGGCCGGCGCCGCCCTGGCCGGAACATACGACGGGTCAGGGCGGGTGGCGGTGGCGGCGTTCGGTGACGGCGCCATGAACCAGGGTGCCGTGCACGAGGCGATGAACTTCGCCTCCATCCGGAGACTGCCGGTGATCTTCGTCGTCGAGAACAACTCCTACTCCGAACTCACCCCCATCGCCGACATGGTGCGAGTGGACCAGTTGTTCCGCCGCGCGAACGCCTACGGCATGACCGGCGCCCAAGTCGACGGGAACGACCCTGTTGCTGTCGCTTCCGCGATGCACCAGGCGGTTGCCCGCGCACGCCGCGGACTCGGGCCTGTCCTTCTGGAGATGATGACGCAGAGGCTCGTCGGTCACTACATCGGCGATGTTCAGCACTACCGGCCCGAAGGCGAACTGGACCAGATCGCGAAGTCCGAGCCGATCGTCCGGATCGAAGCACGTCTGCGCGGTGACGGAGTGCCACAGAGCGCGCTGGATCAGATCCGGCAGACCGTTGCCGACGAGGTTGAGCGTGCCGCTGCGGAGGCGCTCGCAGATCGGCTCGAGCCCACCACGAGCGTCTTGGAGCACTTGTATGTCTGAGATCAAGAAGCTGTCGTACGCGGAGTCGGTGAACGCGGCTCTCGCGCGCGCACTCTCAGAGCGGCCCGAAGTCCTCGTGTTCGGGGAGGACGTCGGAAAACCGGGCGGAGTCTTCGGCGTGACCAAGGGCCTGCACCGGCAGTTCGGCGATCGGGTGTTCGATACTCCGATCTCCGAAGCGGCCATCCTGGGCGGCGCCGTCGGTGCCGCGATGTTCGGGGCCAGACCCGTCGTCGAGATCATGTGGGCCGATTTCTCGCTCGTCGCTCTCGACCAGCTCGTGAACCAGGCCACGAACGTCCGTTACCTTTCGCGAGGCGCCTTGAGCGCACCCATGACGGTGCGGACGCAGCAGGGGAACGCCCCAGGTGCGTGTGCGCAGCACTCACAGTCGCTCGAGGCGATCTTCGCGCACGTCCCCGGCCTCCAGGTGTGCATGCCGGCCACTCACCAGGACGCGTACGACCTTCTCCTCACCAGCATCTGGAGTGACGACCCGACGATTGTGATCGAGAACCGAACGCTCTATCACGCGGGCAAGGCCGAGGTGGTGCTGGGTGGCCCGGTCGAACCGGTCGATGGCGCCCGCATCCGTCGCCAGGGCGCTGACGTCACAGTCGTGACGTGGGGCGCGATGCAGTTCAAAGCGCTCGAGGCGGCCCGCGTACTCGAACGCGAGGGAATCGACGCCGAGGTGATGGACATGCGGTGGATTCGTCCGCTCGACCACGACACCATGCTCTCAAGCGTGGAGAGGACGGGGCGAGTGGTCATCGCGCACGAGGCCCACACGGTGGGTGGCGTCGGCGCCGAGATCGCCGCGCGGATCGCCGAGCACGGGATCACCCTGCGCGCCCCGATCTCCAGGGTCGGCACGCCCGATGTCCGCATCCCGGCAGCCCCGCACCTCGCTGCCGCGGTCATCCCCAGCGCTGAGTCCATTGCCGATGCGGTTCGCCGTGTTGTGCACGGCACGCTCAGCCTCGCCTGAAGGTTCCTCTGATGAAGGAATGCCCGATCCAAGATCTGTACGCCGGGCAGCAGATCAACCGTCTGCAGGCGTGCCGCCCGGCGCTGTGCGATGACGGATTGCCTCCCGCTGAGATCACTCAGGTGTCCACGAGGACGGGGACAGGGGAGAGCAGCCCAGCGGTCGGGTACTCCGGAGGACTGGCAGCAATCGCGCAGCACGTCAGGATCGCGGGCCCTTGTTTGAAGACCGCGCGTCTATGCGTGGATCGTGGCGTTCTCTGTCGGCCCGCGTCGACGGGAGCAGCCGTGAAGGAACGGTGGGCCGGCTCGCCGGCACATGGACGAACGAGGTCGTTCGGGGAGCACGTGGATGACGCCTTCCGCGCCTTAGCGTCCACGGCGCCCCACCCGGCGGATTGGGCGGCTCACCGTTTCGCCCGCACGCCTGGTCGCGGTGCCGGCTGACCCCCTGTGTGTCATACACGAAGGAGCCACGACATGGATGGCAAGACCCGAAGCGGGGTGCTCATCGCGGCGCTCGCAGGTCCCGCTTTATGGTGCTCCCCGCGTGTGACACAGCCCCGGAACCAGCCGGCCCAGTAGCGCCTCATACGGCGACTCCGTGATCACGGCCGTTTGAGGCCGGCCCTCCAGGCACTCTCGCGCAAGCGCGCTCAGGGCGTGGTCACCATGGCGCCTCAGGGTGCTGGAGACCGGCCTCGTCGCTCCCTGGGAAGCGTCAGAGCGAGTCCGGCCTGACAACGGATCCCTCTCGCGGACTCGGCCGCGGCAACCGGCGGGCAGGTCGGAGCGCTCGTGGTGCGCGACACGGATTTCGAGGTTCTCGAAGCTCACCACGAGGCGTTCACATCCCGGCTCGCCGAATGAGCGCGATGCAGGCCCCGGAAGAGCAGGGTTCATGTCCGCCGACCGTGCCACGGCGATGTCCCGTCCGGTTCAGCCGACGGACCGCCGGAACCCGTCTTCAACATGGTTTCCACATCGACGTCGACTAAGCGGTCGCGACCGTCACACAGGCCTCAGGTCGACCGGCAGACGGACCGCACCGTTCTCGGATCTCAGGATCCAGGCGGCCCCGGGAGCGGATCCGGAACGGAGAACAGGCGGTGACACGGCTCCGAGGAACCTCTGGATGTTGAGGACAGGCGTCCTGCGGAGAATCAGCCACTTGCCGAAATCACCACGAGAAGGCGTGAAAGACGTAGCTCCAGCGACGGAGCGCAAGATCTCACTGAGGAAGCAGGAATGAGAACTCGGAATCGAATTCTCGGTGCTGCGGGAGCTGCGCTGAGTTTTATGATCATCCTGGCGGGTTGCCAGTCCTCCCAAGGGGACGCGGCAGGAGGCGGCACCGCGGGCCCGGCGGCTGCTGAGGCGGCGCGTGAACGCATGAAGGCCGCCAAGGCACCGATCGCGGCCAAGGTGCCTGATAGCGGCCCGATGGCGCAGCCGGACAAATCCGTCGTGCTCGTACCCTGCTCGGTCGCGTCCGAGGGCTGCGCTCAGCCGGCCTATGCGGCGCGGCAAGCAGCGGAGGCAATCGGCTGGAAAGTGAAGCTGATCGACGGCAAGGACACGGCTGACAGCCAGAACGCGGCAGTGCGTCAAGCGCTCACGCTCCATCCGGATGCGATCATCACCTTTGCGATCAATCCGAGCACGATCCGGGGTTCGCTCGAGCAGGCTCGGGAGGACGGCGTCACCGTCATCGCGTCGTCGGCCGTTCAGTCCGATCTGCCGGATTTCTCTGGCATCCCGAGTCGCACGGTCTGGGAGGAGACCGGTTCGCTGCTGGCGGACTATGCAATCGCGGAGACCGACGGCGATGTCAAAGCGCTCGTGCTCCACGATACGGGCTTCGAGGTACTCGGGGCGAGATTCGACGCCTTCACGGGTCGCCTTGAAGAGTGCGAGACCTGCGAAATTCTCGAGAGCCAGAGCTTCACCTTCGCGGACCTTGCCACAGCGGTGCCGCGCATGGTTCAGCAGATGGCGCAGCGGCACCCCGACTTCAACACGGTCTACATCGACTACGACTACGCCGTTCCTGCGGTTCTTCAGGGCCTTCGCGCCATCGGTGCCGAGGACAAGATCGTGCTCGGATCCGAAGGGACCTCGACGAGCATCGCATCGATCCGTCATCAGGACGGACAGACCGCGACGACCGCGGTAGCTCTCGACTGGATTGGATGGTCGAACGTCGACGCGCTCAACCGCATCTTCGCCGGCGAGTCCCCCGAGCCCGCTGCCGACGCCCTTGCTGTCAAGCTCATCGATCACGCAGTCGCGACCGAGCAGGGCATCGAAGGGCTCTGGGACGGCGATGTCGACTTCAAGTCGGCGTACCTGAAGCTCTGGGGTGTTGATCGGACATGACCGAGTCCTCTATCGAAGTCCGGAACGCTGTCAAGATCTTCGGTGCTCAGCGTGCATTGAACGACGTCAGCATCTCGTTCACCCGCGGTGAGATCCATGCGCTGGCGGGCCTCAACGGATCCGGGAAGTCGACGTTCGTCAAGGTCCTCGCGGGTGTGCACTCCCTGGACGCGGGCGCTGTGCTGGTCGACGGCGCCGGCGCGGGAGAATTGACGCCGTCGAAGGCGAGTGAGCTGGGGCTGCAGTTCTTGCATCAAGACCCGGTCTCCTTCGCACATCTCACCGTGACGGACAACATCGCCGTCGGCGCGGGGTACACCCGGAGTTCACACGGCAGAGTGGACGTCAAGCGAGAGAGAGCCTGGGCCGCAGAGGTTCTTGCCCGGCTTGGTGTCGACGACATCAGTCCGCGCGCGCAGATGGGCGGTCTGTCTCAGGCGCAACGAACGATGGTGGCGATCGCCCGCGCGGTGCAGTACCAGTGGAGTGACCGGGGCGTCCGCCTGCTCGTCCTCGACGAGCCGACCGCGTCCCTTCCCAAGCACGAGGTCGCACTCGTCTCCGACATGGTGCGCCGTGTCGCCGCCGAAGGCGTGACGGTCCTGTTCATCACGCATGACCTCGACATGATTCTCGATCTCGCGGATCGCGTGAGCGTGCTCCGCGACGGGAAGCTGATCACCACAACGGACAGTTCGCGCTTGGACAAACCACAACTTGCCTCGCTCATGGTGGGGGAAGAGGGTGTCGCAGAGCAGTCCACGGCAGCGCGGCGGAGACCACCGTCGTCGAGTACCGCTCTCCGCGCCAGAGAGGTGTCCGGGGGGCGGGTCGACCGAGTGTCGCTCGATGTCGGTACCGGCGAGATCCTTGGCATCGCGGGTCTGCTCGGCTCGGGCCGGAGCACCCTTCTGAGCCTCCTCTACGGCGCTCAGACCCGAGACGGCACCGTTGAGCTGAACGGCAGGCCGTTGAAGCCGGGCAACCCGCGCGCCGCGCGCCGCGCCGGGGTCGGATTCATTCCTGAAGACCGGCGGAGGCACGGCTCGTTCCCGCAGATGTCGATGGCGGACAACGTCACTGTCGCGTCGGTCAGGCAGTACGCGAGCCCCTACTGGATTCCCCAGCGGGGAGAACGCGAGTCGGCTCTCAGGACGATGGAAGAGTTCGATGTCCGACCCTGTGACCCCGACAAGCCGTTCCGGCTGTTCAGCGGTGGCAACCAGCAGAAGTCGATCATCGGGCGATGGGCGCGGATCTCACCCGCGCTCCTGCTCTTGGACGAGCCGACCCAAGGCGTTGATGTCCATGCCCGCGTGCAGATCCACACCGCGATCAAGCATCTGGCGGAAGAGGGGCTGAGCGTGATCGTCGTCTCGTCGGATTTCGGTGAACTGCTCGAACTGAGCGACCGGATCCTCGTGATGCGCAGAGGCCGGGTGCGGCGGGAAGTCGACCCGGCCGCAATCAAAGAAGACCAGCTGCTCCACCTCGCCGCAACGGACGAGTGAAGCGAAACTCAGAAGGACTCCCAAGGCCATGACTGTCACAGACAACAAGACCTCGACGGCTACACCGTCGGCCGGCAGGGGCACGGCGCCGGCACCGCACCGCGGCGTGCTCGCACGATTCGCGGATCCTCGCTGGTACGGCTTCTACGCGTTGGCCGTCATCGTCACACTGTTCAGCATTCTCCTGCCGCGGACGTATCCGACGATCGCGAACGGCACCGCCATCATGAGCAACGAGGCGGTGGGCCTGATGCTCGCCGTCGGTATGCTCATCCCGCTCGTCGCGGGCTACTTCGACCTCTCGGTCGCGAGCGTTCTCACCCTCTCGATGATCGTGTCGGTCGGAGCGTTCCAGTTCTTCGAAGCGCCGACCTGGCTCGCGTGCCTGGCCGGCGTGCTCACCGGCACCGCTGTGGGGGCGCTCAACGGATTCAGCGTGGCATGGCTGCGGATCAACTCGATGGTCGCGACCCTCGCCACGGGAAGCATCGCCCTGGGGATCGCGCTGTGGTGGACGGACGGTTCCATCTTCGCCTCCAACGTCCCCGCCTCCTTCCGCGCGCTCGGTGACCGCGTCTTCGGCCTCCCGCTCCCGGTCATCTTGGCCGCACTGCTCTGCGTCGTGATCTGGTGGGTGCTGGAGAAGACGCCGACAGGCCGGTACCTGTACGCCATGGGCGACAGCCAGGACGCCGCTCGGCTCGCCGGCTTGCCGACGCAGCGGCTCACGGTGGGTTCGTTCATCGCGTCGGGCACCGTCGCGGGATTCGCAGGGGTGGTCGAGGCGGCGATCCTGGGATCTGGCAACCCGCAAGTGGGAGCTGGATTTCTCCTGCCCGCGTTCGCGGCCGTCTTCCTCGGGGCCGCCATTTACACGATCGGTCGCTACAACGTCATCGGAACCGTAGCCGCTGTCCTCGTTCTCGCGGCGCTGGTTGCGGGCCTGCAGCAGTTCGGGCTGCCGTTCTACATCGAGTCGCTCTTGAAAGGCACAGTCCTGCTCGGCGCCGTCGCGTTCACCTCAGGCCGTTTCAGCGCACTGGTTGAAGCACGCCGATGAACAGCTCAGCGAACCTGGAACGTCGCCTTGCACGGCTCGAGGCGCGCGATGAGATACACGAGCTGAAAGCGGCGTACGCGGACCTCTGCGACACCGGCTACGAAGGCGCGGCGATCGCCAACCTGTTCACCGAGGACGGTGTGTGGGAGAGCAACACCTATCCGGCGGTGCGGGGGCGGGGGGAGATCGCCAAGTTCATGACCAGTATCGGGGACAATGTGTTTCCGTGGGCAGTTCACCTGCTCAGTAACGAGCGGGTCCAGCTTGACGCGATGCTGGCCACCGCAGAAGGGCGATGGGATCTCCTTCAGTTGGCCTCCCGAGGGCCGGATTCCGTCGTCGCTGTCGGCAAGTACGTAGACGTGCTTCGGGTCGAGAACGGCCGGTGGCGGTTCTCAGCGGTCCGCGTCCAGTTCTCCTACGTCGGGACCCTGAAGGCGGGCTGGGCCTTCGGGAGCGAAGGGTTCGTGCATGATGAGCCGAGATAGCCGGGAGCCATCGCTGCCCTGTGCCGAGCGGCACAGCAGAGACGGCGACGGCGCGTTTGTCGAAGAGCTCTGCGAGGCGGCGGCAGCGCTGCCTCCGGCTCCCCTGCTTCCCCGGACGGTCACGCGTGTTCGCGCGGAGGCTGCTCCACAGAAAGATCCGTACAACGCCGTCGTTCGCTGGGTGGACGTGAGTGCCGATGCCGATTCGGGTGCGCTCGCGGGCATCGGGGTGTCCTTGAAGGACTCCGTAGCCATTGGCGGTCTCCCGCTGACGGCAGGCTCTGCCGCGCTTCAGGGGTTCGTTCCCTCAGGGGACGCCACCGTCACACGCAGACTTCTCGAGGCCGGCGCGAGCATCCGGGCGGTCACCAATATGGACGACCTCGCGTTTTCAGGCGCCGGCGACACCAGCTACTACGGACCTGTGAGGAATCCCCACGATCCTGCGGTCCTGGCCGGAGGGTCGTCAGGAGGTGCGGCGGCTTCCCTCTTTCTCGACGGGATCGATGTCGCGATCGGCACCGACCAGGGCGGATCCGTGCGATTGCCGGCGGCCTGGACCGGGGTCTATGGACTGAAGCCCACTTTCGGGCGAATCCCCTACACGGGTGTCGTAGGCATGGAAGCCCGGCTGGACCACATCGGGATCCTCGCCCGGTCCCCCGAGCTGATGGGGCGTGTCCTGGCGGTTCTCGGCGGTCCCGATGGACTCGACGGGCGTCAGGCCCCATGGGGCCGTCCGCTTCCGGCCGCATCCGGACCCGTGACGGTACGTGTGGTGACCGCTTCGTTGCTGCACGCCGAAGACCGAACGCGGGCGCTGTTGGAGCGGGCGCTCCGGACATGGTCGGACGGCGGCGTCATCGTCGAGCCGACCAGCTTCGACCCGGCCGATCACGGGCCCGTGCCCGCTGCTCTGTTCATCGAGGGCGCGTTGGCCACGCTGCGCGGGACGTCTGCTCCTTGGACCGGCCCCGCCTTCTACTGGGAGGAACTTCAGCAGCATTTGAGCCGGGGAGTAGCCGATCACATCCACCACCTGTCGCCCTCGTTCAGATTCGCGCTCGCCGCAGCGGAGGAACTTCAGCGCAGAGAGCCTGGTCGTGCGTATGGCCGCGGCTTGGCCGCGCGTACGAGGTTGATCGCGGCCGTTGACGCGGCGTTGGAGGGGGCGGATTTCCTCGTGCTCCCGACGGCACCATGTGAAGCGCTCCCGGTTGGTGAGGGTCTGAGCGATATCGAGCGCACGACCCGCGGCTGGGGGGTGCTCGGCAACACCGGTCCCTTCAATGTCACCGGCCATCCGGCTTTGTCGGTGCCGGTCGCTGTTTCCACAGGATTGCCGGTCGGGGCGATGCTCGTCGGCCGGCACAACGCCGACGAGGAACTGCTCCGGTTCGCACAGCGGCTCGCCATTGCCGACCAGCAGGCCGGCTGTCACTTCGAACGCTGAGGGGAGATATGAGATGACCGAACCGATCCCTGCGTCCCTGCCGTCGGCTCCACGCGCCACTGCGATGCCTGCTTACGCACCGCTTTTCGTCGCAGGCACGGAGCGGGTGAGAGTGCGGTGGCTGACCATCACGTACCCCACCGATGCCCGGGTGCTCAGAGCACTCCTACCCGAGCAAATCGAGCCCGGTAACGAACTGGAGGCTGCGATCTGGGTCGCAGAGTTCATGGGGGCGGAGTTCACGGGACCAGGCGGGGTCATCGAGAACCGCCCCGCCTACACGCAGGGCGGAGTCTCGGTTCGGTGCACTCACTCCGGTGTTGATTCCGCTTACGCGGTCGTCACCTTCGTCGAGGGGCTGAACCACGGCATCCTCGGTCGCGAACTGTTCGGGCTGCCGAAGAAACAGGCGCGTGAGGTGCGCCTTGTTGAGGATGACCGAACGCTGGAAGCGGGGTTCACGACTGGGCGCGGCGTGCAGCTTCTCACTTCCACGGTGACCCTCGCCCCCGCTGCTGTCGCCTCGCGCCCCGCTCCGGGCTGGTTCGACAACCACCTGACGTTGAAGCTGATCCCGAGCGCCGAGGGCGAGGGCTTCGACATCAGCCGCCTCGTTCAGATCCCGTGGTCGTTCAACGACTCGCAGTACGTGCGTCGCGGGGTAGCCCGCGTCGAGTGGGCGGTTGACCGCGCCGACCCCCTGTACATCCTCGTGCAGAACGGCGAGGCAACTGCCACCTACGGCGAGAGCACCCTCGTCATCGGGTACGGGCGATACCGCGAACACGTCGCCGACTTCCGTACTTTCGGACTGCCGACTTGGTGACCGTCACTGGCACCAGGCGGGTTGTATGCGCGAACTCCTCGCATGACGCCCGGAGATGGCGGCCCCGTCCTGGCTCGTTACCGCCCTCGCCCAGCTCATGGGTGAAGGCCGCGGAGGCGACCTCGACTCCTGGAAGAGCGGGGGCAGCACGGCGAGCACGAGCACGGAGAAGAACACGGTTGATTCCCCGCCGACGGGCCGAGGAGCATCAGGCCGAGAACGAGGCCTTGCCCCGGGACCTGGCGGTGGTGCGCGCCGAACACCAAGTATGTCGGGGACATCACGTACTTGCCTGCGGGGGATGGTGAGTTCCGGTATCGGGCGACGGTGATCGACTGCTTCTCGCGCCGCCTGGTGGGCCGGTCGATCGCCGACCACACGCGCACAGTACAGCGCACGCATTCGCAAGCCTCGCGGTGATCTACTCGTACCCACTCGGCAGACAGGAACTACGCGCGTTGGGAAACTGGGCTCGTTGCGAGGACTGGAATGCCCTGCTCGGCCCAGATGATCTTTCCAGTGGTGGTGTATCGGGTGCCCCAGCGCCGGGCGAACTGCGCAATGAGGAACAGCCCGCGGCCGCCCTCGTCGGTGGTGCGGGCGTGCCGCAGGCGGGGTGAGGTGCTGCTGCCGTCGGAGACCTCGCAGATCAGCACATTCTGCCTGATCAGCCGCAGGTGGACGGGCTCGCTGCCGTGGCGGATGGCGTTGGTGACCAATTCGCTGACGATCAGTTCCGTGGTCAACTGCAGCTCTTCCAGGTCCCAGTCGGTGAGTTGGCGGGAGGCGAGGTCGCGGGCTTCGGCGACGATGGCCGGGTCCGAGGTCAGTGGCCAGGTGGCGACCTGGTCCGCGTCCAGGCCGTGGGTGCGGGCCAGGAGCAGGGCGGCGTCGTCGGAGGGTGGACCAGTTGGCAGGGAGCCGACCACGTTCTCGCAGACGGCCTCCAGATGCGCGGCGGGGCGGGAGAGGGCTTCGGTGAGCCTGGTCAGCCCGACGTCAACGTCCGCATGGACCCCGAGGAGGCCGTCGGTGTAGAGGGCGAGCAGAGCGCCGTCGGGTAGCTCCAGCTCAGCGGCCTCGAAGGGCAAAAACCCCAGGCCCAGCGGAGGTCCGGCTGGCAGGTCGGGGAAGGTGACCGTGCCGTCGGTCCCGACGAGCGCGGGCGGGGGGTGACCGGCGCGGGCCAGCGTGCACCGTCGGGTGACCGGATCGTAGGCCGCGTACAGGCAGGTGGTCCCCAGGGCCGAGGCGGCGATGTCCGGCGGTCTGTCCGCGGTTGCCTCGTGGCCTTCCTCCTGCTCCACCAGGCTGATGACGAGATCGTCCAGGTGGGCCAGCAGCTCATCGGGGGGCAGGTCCAGATCGGCCAGCGTGCGCACGGCCGTGCGCAGGCGGCCCATGGTGACGGCGGCGTGCATCCCGTGCCCGACCACGTCTCCCACGACCAGAGCGACCCGGGCGCCGGAGAGAGGGATCACGTCGAACCAGTCACCGCCCACCGCGTGCGGGGCGTGGGCCGGCAGGTAGCGCGAGGCCACCTCCAGAACGGTCCCATCGGCCAGGCTGTGCGGAAGCAGGCTGTGCTGCAGCACCAGGGCCGCCCGGTGCTCCCGGGTGAAGCGGCGGGCGTTGTCCAGGGACACTCCGGCCTGGGCCAGGAGTTCCTCGGCCAGGCTCGCGTCGCCCCGGTCGAACGCATCCGGGCACTCGGACCGCGCGAAGGTCGCCACGCCCAGGCAGACCCCCCGCGCGCGCACCGGCGCGACCAGAAACGAGTGGATCCCGGATGCGCGGAGCTCGGCCGCCCGCGCCGGGTCCTCGGCGAGCCAGGCGCTGGCGGAGGGGTCCGCGAGTGATTCCACCACGGCCAAGCCGTCGCCCAGGCAGCGTTCCTTGGGCGCGGTAGGCAGGAGGCGGAGCAGGTCGCCGACCTCCCCGATCGTCTCGGGCCCCCTCCTGTGGACCGACTGCTGCCCGGCGCGGCGCAGGGCGTCACTGCTGCCGGCCGGCCCGGGAGGAGGTTCCTCACCGCGCAGGACGGGCTCCAGCAGATCGACGGCGACAACATCGGCGAAGCGCGGCACCGCGACATCGGCGAGTTCCTGCGCGGTCCGTTCGACGTCGAGTGTGCTGCCGACGCGCTCGCTGGCTTCGGCCAGCAGAGCCAGGCGTTCCCGGGCCCGCCATTGCTCGGTGACGTCCAGGGCCATGAACCACACGCCCAGCACCCGGCCGGCCGAGTCCTGGAGCGGGAGGATGTTTTCCCACCACGCGCGCCGCCGGGTCGGGTCCGTCGGATTGGGCATGAGGCTTTCGCGGTTGAGCAACGCAACCCCGGTCTCCAGCACCCGCCGATACTGCGCCTCGGTTCGTTTGGATTCCTCGCTCGGTATCATCTCCGTCAGTCGCCGGCCCAGCCGTCGTTCGCGGGGCCACTCACCACCGTACGTCAGCATGTCGTTGACCCAGACGTGGCGCAGGTCCGTATCCAGTACCGCCACGGCGATCGGCGAGTGCGCGAGTAGCGCCTCGAGCATCTTCTGGTCCAGCCCCGGGCCCGGCGTCTGCCGCTCATTCCAGGCCAGCACTGCCCACCGGCCGCTCCCGGCCGGATCAACCAAGGGAAAGACCCGCACCCTCAGCGTCAGAGTCCGTCCGTCGCGGTGCCGCACGGGAACGACGCCGTCCCAGCCGTCCTGCGCGCGGCACTGCTCTGCTACGGAGGCGGCGGCCGCCCGTTCCTCGGGCCGGTCCAACAACGCCGCGGCGGGCCGGTTCAAGATTTCGTCATCCCGGTAGCCGACCAGGCCTTCCGCTGCGACGGTCCAGCTGGTGACCACTCCCTGTCCGTCCAGGACCGCGAGGGCCATCTGCGCCACGTTGAACATTCGCCCAGACCCGCCGGGCATGGGCTCCTTCGGGACCGTCATCGCCGCCTTGCCTCCATCATCTCGGGGGTCTCCGGGGCATCCGGCTGCGGCTCCTGACCACACCCGCCGGTTCTTCCTCCGCCTCCATCATGTGCCAAGTCCCTGGTCAGCGCCCAGTTCAGAGCTGCCGCGAATCGTATGTCGTTGTGTGCCGGTGTCAGCCGGTATGCGTCTGGCCCGGGTCCGAGATAGGCTTTGGTCGTAGATTGCCGCCGCGGAGTGGGCGTTGCGGCGGAAGAGGTCGACGAGTCCACAGTCGCGTCTATCTTTGTCCTGGTGGAAGTTCTCTGCGATGCCTTGGTGGGGCCGGTGGGTCCAGCAGTTCGCGTCGGCACGTCTGCACCCACCGTTCCATGAGCGCGTTCATCCGCGGCATCCGGACCCCGCTGAGTACGACCTCGAACCCCGCCTCCTTCAGGATCTCCCACACCGTGGAGGCGGCGACCTGCACGCCCACAACCAGCAGCTCGCCGTGGACGCGCCGGTAGCCCCAGCCGGGATTCTCCCGCGCCAGACGCAGCACGAGAACGCGGATCGAGCGCACCATACGCGGCCGACCCGCACGCTTGGCCGGGAACGGGCTGCGTGGCGGCGCGAGACCAGGTCACGGTGCCAGCGACAGCACAGTGTCCGGGCGCACCAGCAGCCGTGCCCGGCGCAGTACACCGCGCGGGAGTCGGTTCAGCAGCGCGGCCAGCTCTCAGGGGTAGCCCTACGGCGCTCTACGGCTGTTCAGGGCTTTGCTGCAGGGCCATGGCGCCGTGCTGGGGGTCAAGGGGTCGCAGGTTCAAATCCTGTCGTCCCGACCAGCGTTTTCGCAGGTCGTAGGCCGTTTCCGCGGGTAGCGGGAACGGCCTTTGCCGTTCCCGGGGTGGGAGCGACGGGGAGCCCGCTGGGAGCCCTTGCGCTCCCACCTCGCAGACGTGTCAACCGTGCCCGTTTCGTCCGTCACCCGATCCGGTAGACGTAGCCGGCCGTACCGCGCCACTGCACGCCGCCGTCAACCCTTCGCCCCTACGGTCACCCACCCGCGTCGGTCCGATCCGGCCGGCGACCGGCCAAAGAACCCCTTGTCCGCTCACCGGCCTCTTCCTGACTGGGAGCACCGGCGCCGCTCCCCATACGACGGGGACCACTGTGCTCCTCGCCGAGGCCCCGTTTGCGGTATCTGTGCAGGCCAAGAGCGGGCCATGGTGCCGGGCTGGCGACGACATCCCGGGCCGGGGACGGCCAATGCCCCTTGGCGTTTTGGCCGCAGACGGGGCACTCCCACAACCGCCACGCCGCGCAGGGCAGTTCAGCGCGCTACCAAGCTCCACCGTTCCGGCCTTCCAGAGCTGGTTTGGGTGCGCTGCGCGGTGAACCTCCTGGCGTCGTGGGGCTGCGGCCGCTGATGGTGACAGCGGCCGTCTCGCTCTGTACCCGGCGTACAGACCGACTCGTACGCTGACGCTGCCCCGAACTGGCTTATATCCGGGTCAGGCTCATCTTTCGTTGGCTTCGACCAGCCGTTCCCCGGCGTGGGCGGCCGGCTGTTGATCCAGGTGATTGTGCGGCTGAACCGGTAGACGTCGACGCTTGGCCGCAGGTTCGAGTCCCCGGCAGGAGCCGCAAAACATGGGAAGCAGGATCGGCGCTGACGGGGGGCGAGACGCTGATGGTGACGGCGGCCGTCTCACTCTGAACCCGGCGCACAGGCCGACTCGTCCACCTTCATGGCCCTGACCCTGAGGAGATCCGGGTCAGGGCCATTACTTACTCGCGGCGGTGCCTGATCGGTGAGCAGGAGAAAACATCCCCGCGGGTGCAGGGCCGACAGGTGCGGGGGAGGGGTCGGGGGCCCACTCCGGGGAACATGACCCTCGCTGTCGCCACTGTCCAGTCCGAGGTCGGTCACCGGGAACATCCCCGCGGGCGGAGGGCCGACCGCACGTGCCCCTCGAAAAGGCGTGAAGCGGAAGGGAACGTCCTCGCGGGTGCGGGGCCGACGGCAACAGCCACGGCGACATCCGCTACCGCCGCGGAACATCCCCGCGGGTGCGGGGCCGACGCGGCCCCGGCGGAATGGGATTTGCTGACGGTGGGAACATCCCCGCGGGTGCGGGGCCGACGCTTATTGACCTGGGGTTATGTCTCCGCAGAGGCGTGTTTTCCTTTAGTTGGGTTCAAGGGCGGGTGGCGTCGGCCGGTGCTAACCGGACTGGTGCGTGGGATCATCGCCGGTTACGTGCGGAGAGGATGAGGCCGTCGTAGTCGACGGGGCGCCAGCGGTCGCGGCCTGCGGTGCGGACCGCCCAGCCCTGTTCGTTGGCTGACGGTTCGACGAGGACGGCTTGGCCGTCGCCGATGCGGCTGGCCAGGAGTTCCCACAGGCGGTCGCGGACACGGCGGCTGGGGTTGCCGACGAATACGCCGGCATTGACTTCGACCATCCACCGGGTGAGATGGCTGCGTAGTCCTTCGGGGGCTGCAATGAGAACGATGACGGTCATCTGAGTTTATCCGCGGATGGGGACTGATCGAGTTCGGGGCCGATGACCGCGATGTGCTGTTCACCCATGTGAGCCGGTAGGGGAGAGGCACGGCCAGGTTCGCCGTTTGCTTCCATGGGTGTCCGGGACCTTGCGGAGCGGTCGGCCCAGTTGACGCCGGCGGCTACCGTGCCGAGGTGTTCGTCCCAGAGTTCGCTGGTCTCCGGAGTGTCGAATTCGGTGCCGTCGGGGGACATGAGCGCTTTGACATCGCGCACGATGCGGCCCAGGAGCTTCGTCTCGGCGATTTTGTCCCGGAGGCCGATGCGTGCGTCGCGTTCTTCGGTGAGGCCTTGGGCAGCGAGATCGAAGGCCATCGGAATGGTGTACTCCGCCTTGTAGAGGTCGGCGATGTCCAGGACGAAGGAGATGGCGGCGCCGGTGTGGACGAAGCCGAGTCCTGGGCTGGCGCCGAGCCCGACGACGACGGCGTGGCAGATGCCGTAGAGAGCGGAGTTGGCGGCGGAGAGCAGTCGGTTGAGGTCGTCACCGGCGGCGAAGGGATCTCCGGCCTTGTAGACGCGGCCGTCGCAGGGAATGCCAGTGCGGGCGGCGTGCTGCCTATAGAGCTTGCGGAAGCGGGTCCCTTCGCGGCCGCGGAGCTGCTACATGGTGGCGCTGGAGACGTCTTCGCCGGGGAAGCGCATGCCGTACATGGCGCGTGCGACGTTGAGGCGCTCCTTGGGGCGGGTGACCAGCCAAGCCTGGCGGTGGAGGAGGCCGGCACTGCGGTTGGGCCCCAGTCCTGCGGCATACATGCGGACGCCCTGTTCGCCGACCCAGCACACGGCAGTGCCGGAGTCGGCGAGGAGGCGGACGGCGCCGTGGGTCACGCGGGTGCCGGGTCCCAGCAGCATGACGGCGATCATGGCGGCCGGGACGCGGACGGTTTCGCGTTTGTTGATGATGACGACGGCGTTCTCGTCGCGGGGCCCTGCCCGTGCGAGTGCAACAGCGGAGACTTCTGCGGCGGCTGCGGCCACGCAGGCTGCGGGGGACGCCGATGATCCCGAACACCCAGCCTCACCAAGGCGGTACCCCGGAACCGGACCTGACGGAAGACGGTGTCGAACCAGAGAGGGACGGGCTGTACGCCGACGTGGCCGACCCGGCCACCGGGGCCATCCGCCTGTGCGCCTGGATGTGTAATACCTGCATCTTCCGCCCCGGCAACCCGATGCATCTCGAACCGGGCCGGGTCACCCGCATGGTTACCGAAGCCCGAGCGCGCGAGGGACACATCCCCTGCCACGCCACCCTCGGGACAACCGAGCCCGCGATCTGCCGCGGCTACGCCGACGGCCCCGACCAGGACCGCAGCCTCGCCCTCCGTCTGGCCCGGACCTTGGGCACCTGGAAGAGATCAATCCACCCTGACTACGTCGCAGCAGGTGAACAGGGACCTGTTATGACGGCAGTTGCTCGCCGCGCCCGAGCCTTCTTCGGTGTGTCAAAAGGGCTGTGACGGGGGATATGGTCTCTGCTCCCCGAGGCCATGCAGGAGTGCAGGGCTTCGTTGAGGTAGTCCTGCACCGGCTCGAAGAGCCCGTACGGCACGTACTGCGGGATTTCGCCATGGGCGACCCAGGAAAGTTCGGCGAGCTCCTCGATGTCCGCGACGTAAGCGGTACCGCCCACCACCTCGCAAGCGGTGTACGACATCAGCCGTCCCGTCTTCGGGTGGATGCGCTCGCCGAGCAGCTTCACAGCCGCCGCGGTCAGCCCTGTCTCCTCCTGGGTCTCTCGCACGGCGGCGTCCTCGCGGGCCTCGCCGGGCTCGATCTCTCCAGCCGGGAACTGCCAGGAAAGCTGTCCCTCGCTGACCCGGCGGCGCACCATCAGTACACGCCCCTCGTTCACGACGATGGCAGCAGCGATGCCCGGTCGTTCGTCAGTGTTCCTATGCGTCACGTTTACTCCTCCAGGACGGCCAGGACGGCCAGGACGGCCAGGACGGCCAGGACGGCCAGGACGGATGGGATGGATGGGGCGACCGTATCGAGGGATGGAGCGGATCACCGCTTTTCTGGGGACCCACATCACGTCGCTGTTCGTGGCCTCGACGCCGAGGTGCCCACGGGAATACTTGCAGAACAGGCCCCGTGACGGGATGGGCCCGTTCCCGAGGCGCTGCCGACCGTGCGGTGGGCGCCCATCTCGTCCAAGGTGTCTCCTGCACGGTGGTGGTCTCCGCTCTACCTCCCGGCTTGATGACCCCAGCAGGGAACTGCCACGTGTTTCCAGCAGCGGAGTCGCCCCGCCGGCACACCAGGAGGCCATTGCCGTTGCGGACGACAACTGTCCGGTGCCAAGGGTGTCGTCAGCAGGACCACGGCCATCGGCGACGCCCGGCCAGAAAACCGCGACCGATTCTGGGAGTTGGCCGCAGGCCGGGCTCCGGACGCTGGCGGACACCTGGACCTGGATGGTGCGCTGATCCTCGCGCACTCCGACAAGCAGCACGCCGCCCCAACCTGGAACAAGACCTACGGCCGCCGCCTCATGGGTTTCGTCGACAGCGGCCCGGGCGGAATGGCGAACCCGTCGCGGTCCTGCTTGCGGCCGAGGAACGCCGACTCGTGAACCGTCGCCGACCACTTCACCACCGCCCGCCTGGCCCTCGCCCAGCTACCCAAGAAATGCTGGCAAGTGCGCTGGACGCTCATCTGCGGCGCTCCCACGAGTTCGTCGCCGGTCCACCTGAGACGACACTCAGGCCCCCCGACATACCCACCACCAGCCACCGAAAGCAGACGGTCCGCCGACAGAGTCGGCGGACCGTCGAGGAAAAATCGAGGCCAGCGCATCGCTCGTTGACTACAGGATGTATTCGACGAGGATCATGCCTACTATCCAGGAGATGATGAGGCCGGGAAGGAGAGTTCCTAACCACTCCCTTGTCTTCACGGCCGCTGTCGCATACCCCGCCAGGAGAGCCACCATGATTGCTGCGGAAACAGGGTGTGTCCACGGCTCGTATAGCGCTTCCCAGCCGTCATCCTGGACGGTTCGTGTCCATCCGTAGGCTACAGCCACCACTCCAGCGACAACCAAAGAGACGAGAACCCATTGCTTCGTTCCTGGCTTGGTCACTGGTACTCCCTAAGTCTTTACTTGCACCGGTATGGCTTCGCGTGCTTGCCGTATTCGGACACGGTGCCGTAGCTCTTCACCTTGATGCATTTGCCCTTCCCCGACGCTATCGCCGCCTTCGCGGCGATCACAGCCGCATATGAGGCGAGAGCCTTCGCGATGGGGCTGGGCAGCCAGATGCCGAGCAGTGCAGACACCGTGGCAGCGCCACCTGAAAGTTTAACGGTTTCCTTCTTGTTGAAGTAGACCGTTCCGGAGATAATACCCCAGTTCCACTTGGGGTCTGCCACTATCGGGTAGGCGCTGGACGGACTGGTCTCCACCGTCTGGACAACAGTGTCGCCCTCGACGCGGTAGGAGGTCGGTACGGCATTGCCGTTGGCGTCCTTGGCCCACGGTGCCGTGAACTCGCCCAACTCGTAAGCACCCTCAGGAGCTTCGACGAGCACGTCTACAGTGCCGTCCTCGTCCTCAGCGAGTACTGCCCCTGCCGGCATGCCGATGTCGAAGTGCTGCTCGTTTGGGGCGGAGTCGTCCTTGAGTACCACCAGCGCCCGGGCGCTCCCGTCGGACGTCGGCTGAAGGGCAAAATCCGTCGATGTGCGGGCCTCCTGGTAGATGGTCGTTCCGTTGTCCCCCTTCTGGGCCGGCGCTGAAGCTGCGTTGCCAAGGGTCAGGGAGATTCTCTCGCCCTCGTCGCTTCTGTATTGCAGTGCCTCGTTGGCCCGCGACGGCTGGGTCACGGAGAGAGGGTTTTTCTCGATGTCGTTCGTGCCCGTTGCCGACTCCACGATCTGCGCAGAACGTGCCGCGTCCGGCTTCTCTCCGCCCGTGGCAGTGGCTGTTCCTGCCGTAGTCCCCAGAACGGCCGTGGCAAGGAGAAATGTCAAGGCTGTAGTTGTCTTACGGCCGACCTTCAATGCGTCACACCCATAGGTTGTTTCGGCTAGCACGGTTATCCCCCGTGACGACCCATCCAAGGCGTACAGAGTCCCTTCCGCAACACGCTTCTCGGGGGAATACGGCACTCCTCAGAGGAATCGGATATTCCGATGGCCCATTTCAAGCGGCGACGAACTGCTCATTCTTGGGCAATTTCGACACGGTGGGAGTCGGTTCAGGACGCCGAACGAAAAGTTCCCGCTATGCGACGGCCGTCGCCGCTTGCAGAAACGCTGGGCTGGCAAGCTGAGTAAGCGCGCCGCGGGGCGCGATTCCCGAGGCGACGCGTGGGGCTGAAAAGAACGAGAGTGACCGATAGATTCAGCCGATCTGGTACTCCAGTGCTTTTTCGTGACCTGGTCGGCAGGTTCGTCCGCGGACTACGGTCGGTAGTGGCTGCGTCGCCTGTTGCCTGGCGGCGTCCGCGCCGGAGGGGGACCAGTGCGGCGGTCCGGCCGGGGCCCAGCACGGTGACCTACACCCCGGCGGCGAGCGGTCCGCTGACGGCCACCTCCACCGAGGACGCCAAGAAATTCAAGACCACCACCACGGTGGACATCGGCACCGGCTCGGCGGTGAAGGTCACCGACCCCAACGGAAAGATCACCGAGTCCGAAACCGACAGCCTCGGCCGGCTCACCAAGGTATGGCTGCCCAACCGCTCCAAGGCGTTGGGCAAAACACCGAACCGCACCTACCAGTACAAGGTCACCAACTCGGCGTTGCCGTATGTGGCCACGAGCACGCTCAAGGGCGACGGCTCCGGCTACAACACGTCGTACGAGATCTATGACTCGCTGCTGCGTCCGCGGCAGACCCAGTCGCCCACGCCGGCCGGCGGCCGGCTGATCGCCCAGACCCTGTACGACTCGCGCGGCCTCGCGGTCACGCAGCAGGCCGACATCTGGGACGAGACAGCCACTCCCTCCGGTACCCCCGTGGAGATCGACGGCGGTCAGGCGCCGAAGCAAGTCGACACCGAATTCGACGGTGCGGGCAGACCCGTCAAGGAGATCACCAAGACTCACGGCACAGTCCGCTGGTCCACGCAGACCACCTACAGCGGAGACACGGTGGCCACCACCGCGCCGAGCGGCGGACAGGCCACGGCCGTGGTGACCGACGCGCTGGGCCGGACGGTCGAGCGGCGCGAGTACGGCGGCACGAAGCCAGCGGGAACGGGCTTCACCAGCACGCGGTACACGTACACACCGGCCGGTCAGCAGAAGACCATCACCGGGCCGGACGAGGCCAAGTGGTCCTACGAGTACGACCTGTTCGGCCGCCTCGGCAAGGCCACCGATCCGGACGCCGGTGCCACCGAGAGCGCATACGACTCCCTCGACCGCCTGACCAGCTCCACCAATGCCGAAGGCAGAAAGCTGCTCACTGGGTACGACGTCCTCGGCCGCCGTACCGGCATGTGGAAGACGGACAAGACCGATGCCAACAAGCTGGCCGCCTGGACCTTCGACAGCCTGGCCAAGGGGCAACAGGACACAGCCACGCGCTATGACGGCGGCCTGACCGGCAAGGCGTACACGGCGAAGGTCACCAAGTACTCGGCGCAGTACGAGGTGATGAGCAGCCAGCTGCTGCTCCCGGCGGACGACGAGCTGGTGAAGGCAGGCGTCCCGCAGACGCTCTCGTTCTCGACCGGCTACCGCCTCGACGGCACTGTCTCCCAGGCCTCGCAGCCGGCGGTCGGCGGACTGCCGGCCGAGACGGTTTCGTACACCTACAACGCGACCGGCCAGCAGCTCACCTCGAAGGGAACGAGCGGCTATCTGCAAGGGGCGGCCTTCTCGCCGCAGGGTGACCTGCGTCAGCTCACCCTCGGCCTGGACGGCGCGAGCTCCGCGAAGAAGGCCTACCTCAACTACGACTACGAGGCCGGCACCCGCCGCCTGGTGCGCTCCTACGTCACCGACGACGTGCACGGCTACATGCCGCAGGAGCTGAAGTTCACACAGGACGACGCCGGAAACGTCACGTCGATCTTCGACGGCACCACACAGGGCGGCACGGCCAAGCCCGACTACCAGTGCTTCTCCTACGACGGTTACAGCCGTCTGACCGAGGCCTGGACACCGAAGACCGCGGACTGCGCGGCTTCCGGCCGCAGTCAGTCCAACATCGACGGCGCCGCTCCGTACTGGACCTCGTACACCTACAACGAGGCCGGCCAGCGCAAGACCGAGACCGAGCACAAGGCCTCGGGCGACACCACGACCGACTACACGTACGGCAATACGCCGACGAACCAGCCCCACCCACTGACCAAGACCACCACCGGAAGCACGAACCAGACCTACGCGTACGACAAGACCGGCAACACCACCCAGCGCCCCGGCCCGGAGGGGCAGCAGACCCTCGATTGGAACGCCGAAGGCAAGCTGGCCCGGACGACCGACGGCACCGCTGAGACCAGCTATCTCTACGACGCTGACGGTGAGTTGCTGATCCGGCGGGCGAAGGGCGACGGCGAAACCGTCCTCTACCTGGGCGCCACCGAGGTACGCCTGACGGTCAAGGGGACGGCCAAGACCCTGTCGGGTACGCGCTATTACTCCGCCAACGGGCAGAGCATCGCCTGCCGTACGGCAGTGAGCGGGACGTCGGGGAGCAAGCTGAGCTTCCTCGCCGCCGACCACCACGGCACCTCCGGCGTCGCACTCGACGCCACCAGCTATGCGGTCACCAAGCGCTTCACTTCTCCTTTCGGCGAGAGCCGCGGAGCCGCGGTGACCTCGTGGCCCGACGACAAGGGATTCCTCGGCAAGCCGACCGACAAGAACACCGGACTGACCCACGTGGGCGCTCGTGAATACGACCCCGGCATCGGGCAGTTCCTCAGCGTCGACCCGGTGCTCAGCCTGGACGCCCATCAGTCCATGAACGGATACGCCTACGCGGACAACTCACCCATCACCTTCAGCGACCCCACAGGGCTCAAGAAGAGCGGTGGCCTGGGCGGCCTGTTCGCCGGCATCGGCGCCATCATCGGCAGTGTCGTCGGCGCAATAATCGCCACGGTCGGCCTCATCCTCACCATCGGCATCCTGGGAGGCGGAGGCGGAGGCGGAGGCGGAGGCGGCCGAGGTGGAGGAGGCGGTGGCGGAGGCGGTGGCGGAGGCGGCCGCAGCGGCACCGCCCAGGTCAGCAGCACCGGAACCACCACGTGCCACTACGCGATGGGCATGAACCGGTGCACCACGACCCGCGCGCCAGCCATGACCGACAGCTCGGTAAACACCGGCAATAGCTGCAACGGTTCGGGCTCCGGCTATCCGGTCTGCCCGGGCATGATGGGCGAGCAGGGGAACCCCGAGCTGATCAAGGAGCTCCTGCTCATCGGTTGCGGCTGGCTCCCCATCCTCGGAGCCGGCTGTGACGGCTATGACGCTAAGCGGTCCGCCGACGAAGGCGACACGTTCGGCGCCTCAGTTGGTTTGGCCGGGATGATCCCCTTCTGGGGTGACCTCGTCAAGCTTCCCAAGCAGCTGGAGCGCCTCGGCGATCTGGCCAACACCGCGAAGAGGGCCCGGAGTCTGGACATCTCCTTCGGCGAGAAGCAGCTGAAGAAGAAGTACAACAAGCACGCCAAGGACTTCGGAATCGACGGAGGAGGCTACTCGCCCGCCCGTGCCAAGCAGTGGCAGGAGGCCATGAACAACCACGTCGACGCCACCGGAACAATGAAGATCAGAGGAACTTATCGGGGCGATGACGTCGTGCACTACTACGATCCGACCAAGAGGCTGAATGTGATGACCGACCGCAATGGGCAGTTCATCAGCGGGTGGAAGCTCAACAGGAAACAGGCGGAGAACGTTCTCGAACGAGGAAGTCTGTGATGCCGGGACCATTGGACCCCTTTGTAGAGATCGCCCGGCGAGCCGTCGCCGGGCAGCTCACACTCGAAGGGTTCGAGGCGGAGTTCTTGGCGCTCTTCAAAGAGGCCGATGGGCTCTCGGATGACGAGTTCGGCATCCTGAACCAACTCTTCTACGTGGTCGAGGACTACGTCCCGGATGCGGCCGACCGGGATCCGGGCGACGCGACAGCTGAGCAACTACTGGACGCGGTCCGGGAGTTTCTGCGTCACGTCGAGGGCAGCCGGCCGTGAAGGAGTGGGCAGACCACGAGTACTGCCTCTACGTCAATGGCGGCGAGGGCTCGGATCTCTGGAGTCTGCTCGCGGACTGGTCCGACAGTGAGGACGAGCGGGAGTGGGTGAAGCACGTCCCGCGCTTCACCCGTCTCATCGCCTGCTGGAGCCGGCTCGGGTTCATCAAGGTGTTCCGGTCCGACGAGTGGCCGGCGCACCACACCGGCGAGGAGGTCACCGGGCAGGATCTGGAGGATCTGCTCGCCGATCCCCGGAGCTGGGCATACGCCGAGGAGCCGACCCGCTGGATCTGCGTGGCCTCCGGCGACCGGGGCATTCAGGAGCTGGAGGAAGGGATGTGCGAGCAGGAGCGGTGAGCGTCGCATCCTGACACCGTGGGCGCCGGCCGGCCTCTGTCGGCCGGGGCCCGCGTAGGTCCGGCAACCTCAGCCGCCGGCCACCCGGACCGGCGGCCCCCGCAGCTCGGGAGCATGAAGAATGATCAAGGTGGAAACACTGGGGCGGATCGCCTCGGGCGAGGGACTGGGGAAATCGAGTGACCTGCTCAACACGGGCATCGCCGCGCTCCAAGGCGATACCCGGGCGGCCTGGGCCAGCCTCGCGGGGTGGGGGGTCGGCACACTCGCGGGTCTGGGGTGCGGAGCCATGATGACCAGCGCAGGAGTTACTGCTCCTGCTGCTCCTGCCGTGTGCGCGGGGGTCGGCTTCTACGCAGGTGAGGTAACGACCGCGGCTCTGACATAGACCGAATACAATGAGAGGGCTGAGGGGATGGTTCAGCCAGTCCCCTCAGCCCTCTGGAGAGGGGTGGAGGATGAAGAGGTTCTCTGGTGAGAAAAACAGGTTCTTGAGGATGTGGCTCGTTGCCTCTGTTCTGTTCGCGTTGTTCCTCGTTTTCCTAATGATCTTCCAGGGCATGTATGGCGCGTGGGTGGGATTGGCTATCCTCGCTATATTCTGGATCATGGCATTCTACGTGACCAGCTCCCCAAAAAGTCGCTGAAGGCAGATGAGTGCGGTCGCGGTAAGGTTCATTCCCCAGGGAAGTCCTTATCGCGGGAGATCCAGTGCCGGGAATCGATTGGGTCGTTGAACACGTGCGGCAGTCAAGCGCTACGTATCCTTGGCAACTGTATTCACTGTTCTCGGAATCTTGCTCCCCGGGTTCCTGCGCTCGCCGTTCTTGCGTTGCTGGCTGCCGCGTTCCTGTTCGCGGTGCAGTACTGGAAGGGCTGATATGTCTTCACTGGCCCTCCTTCCGGGCTCCGCGCCAAGGGGCTATGAATGGCTCGTGGTGACTGTTTTCCTCGCCGCACTCGCGATCATTCTGTATGTCGCCTTTCGTGGCCGGCGATGAGCGCGAGGCGTCACGCCTCTGTGCCGACGGCCGGCAGGCGGTCCCGCATTCGACCGATGAGTTTGACGGTGCGCCGCACGGGGTGATGAGGCGCACTGTCCCGGCCCGGAGGGCGATGTGTGCAGAGGCAGAGGGGATTATCCCTCCTGTGGCTTCTGTCGGTATTCGCTCCGATGCTGCTGACGATGTATCAGTGGCCAGCCGGCTGGAAGCCTTCGCAGGCGGTGGTGTGGATGCGGTTGTCAGTCCCGGCGGATCAGTTCGGGGTCGATGCGGCGGCCGACCAGGGGGAGGGTGCCGACGACGGCCACGGCGAGGACACCGAGGGTGGAGGCCAGCAGCACGGGTACGCCCGCGCCGTCCCAGAAGATCTCACCGCCGCCCGTGACCAGGTAGGCGGTCTCGGCCAGCTTGCCCGAGACCAGAGCCAGGAGGAGGCCGATCGCGAGCGGCAGGACGACTTGCAGGCACTGCACCGCGCGCAGGGTGCCGGCCCGGGCTCCGATGAGGGCGAGGGCGGTGACCTGGGAGCGGCGTTCCACGGCCCGGTCGGTGACCGATACGAGGAACGCGGCGACGCCGATGACCAGGCCCATCACCATGCCCAGCACGAGGAGCGTCTTGATCACCGTTAGCTGCTGCAGGGCCTCGATGTTGATGCCCGTGGGGTCCACGTCGGCCGTCGGTGCGATCGCGCCGATCCCGTCCAGGACCGTACGCACCGTCGAGGGGTCGGAGTCGGAGGCGAGGACGAGCATGGCCGACGCCGGGACGGCACCGGGCGGCAGTTTGCCGGGTGGGACGAGGAGGGCGGCGTTGGTCAGGTTCGTCACTCCCTGACCCGCGTAGAGGACGGTGTCCTTCGGTACCGGGATGCGCAGGGTCGTGTGCCTGCTGTCCTTCTCCAGCGTGAAGACGGAGGTCTTGAAGGGCTCGTCCCCGGTGTTGGGGTCGGACAGGCGCATCACCTTGCCGTCCACGCAGCCCTCGACCCGCCGGGTCAGCGCGGTGAGCTGGGCACAGGTGGCGATCAGGGCGTTGGCCTGGTTGTCGTCGGTGTCGCTCTGCAGGTCGTTGTCGAAGTTCATGACGACGGCGGACACGTCCACGCCGGGGATCTCGCGCAGCCGCTGTTGCTGGTCCCGGCTCAACTGGGACAGTTGCAGACCGTACTCCTGGGTCGGCGAGGTGTTGCGCGAGACCTGGCTCAGCTCGACCAGGACGCCCTGGGCGAGGGAGGCCGAGAAGACCAGCAGGACCAGGCCGGTGACCACGCGCATCGCACTGCCCGGTTCGACCTCGTTGCGGCGCATGGCCAGGTTGAGGGCGAGGTTGCCCGAGCGGGCGAGCCGCCTGGCCAGCAGGTATGACAGCAGCGGCAGGGTCAGGACCAGGCCGAGGCCGGTCAGCAGTACCCCGGCCGGCACCAGGAGGGCGTTGATGCCGTCACTGCGCGCGGGGTGGTCGGTCAGGCCGGTGGCGCTGAAGCCGGTGACGATTCCGAGGCCGGTGACGAGGAGCAGGGCGCCCCGGACGCGGGGTGCCCTGGGGGCCGCCACGCGGCGGGTGGCGAGCGGGTTCCGGGCCGCCGCGCGGGCGCTCGCCCGGCCGACGACCCAGGCCAGCGCCGGGCACCCGAGCAGACAGAGGGCCATTGTCTGCCACGACACCGCGCCGTCTGCCGCGTACCACTTCAGGCCGGGCAGGCCCGCCCGGGCGACGATCTGGTTGAGCAGCCAGAACTCCGCGAGGCCGAGGGCCGCACCGAGCAGGGCCGCCACGACGGTCTCGGCGGCGTTGACCCTTTGTGTGCCCTTCGCGCTGAGTCCGAGCAGGCGCAGGGCCGCGAGCCGGCGGTTGCGGCTGGCGGCGGAGAGCTTGGCGCACACCGACAGGAAGACGCCGAGGGGCAGCAGGACCAGGGTGGCCAGGGTGAAGCGGAGGGCCTCCAGGGTGGAGGGCTCGACGGTCCAGGTGGGCGGGTACTCCTTGCCGAAGCTCTTCAACGCCCGTACGTCGTCCCCGAGGTGGGCGCGGGTTGTGCCGATGTAGGCGTACAGCTCGTCGGGGGCGGTCAGACCGGCCGGGCCGATCAGGCCCTTCTCGGTGCCGGGCAGCAGACCCTTGAGGCCGGGCTCGCGCCGGAGCTGGTCGTGCAGGGCGGGGGAGACGTACACCTCGCCCGGGGCGGGCAGCCGGCTCAGGCCGGGCGGTGGCGCGGGCGTGTCCTGGGTGCCTTGGGCGATGAAGACGCGGCCGAACGGCTTGGAGCCGTGCGGGTCCCGGAACTCCTGGACCAGGGTCCGCTGGCCGGTCGGCTGGCCGGCGTGGACCAGGGGGTCACGGGCGGCGGCCCGGCCGTCGCGGGCGTCGAGGATCGACGGGATCGTCAGGACGAGAGCCAGGCAGCACACACCGAGCGACCCGCCCAGGGTCATCAGCAGAAACCGGGCGCGGTTGCCCCGGCCGGACCCGAACAGCAACCGCAGACCGAGCAGGAACTCCCTCATTCCGCCGCTCCCACGGGGGCGAGCACTCCGTCGGCCATGGTGTAGCGGCTGTCGGCGCGGGCGGCCACCGTCGCATCGTGGGTCACCAGCAGCACGGCGGTGCCCTGTGAGCGGGCCAGGTCCAGGAACTCCTTCAGAACGGCGCCGGCGTTGGCACTGTCCAGGGCACCGGTCGGCTCGTCCGCGAACACGACGGCGGGCTTGTGCACCAGGGCCCGGGCCACGGCGACGCGCTGGTTCTGTCCGCCGGACACCTGGGACGGCCGCCGCTCCCGCAGATCGGCGATCCCCAGCCGCTCGAGCACCTCGGCGGCGGCCTTGAGCGCAGGCCGCTTGCGCCGGCCGGCGAGGCGCAGCGGCAGGGCGGTGTTCTCCTCGATGGTCAGCTCGGGCAGCAACTCGCCGTACTGGAAGACGAACCCGAACCGCTCCCGGCGCAGAGAGCTGATCTCCTCGTCGTCCAGCTCGGCGAACGACTGCCCGTCAAAGCTGATCCGGCCTCGCGACGGAGGCAGGACTCCCGCCAGGCAGTAGAGCAATGACGACTTTCCTGAGCCACTGGCCCCGGTGATCGCCGCGACCTCACCGCGGGCGAGCGCGAGATGTGCGTCGCGCACGGCTGGTGTGGAGCCGTAGGAGAACTCGACACCGCTCGCGGAGAGGATGTGTGACGTGTTGGACGTACTGGTACTGATCGTGTCCCCCGGAGGCCGGAGGGGCCCCGGTGGGTCAGACCGGGGCCCCGAGGTCGTTCCATGACTGGCGGTGTCACCCGTCAGTCTCTTCTAGCGGTGGTATGCCTTCGTCACCGAGCAGTTGTCCGGGCGAAGGGAGCCCCGGTCGCGGCAGGCCCGTATCCACGCGTCGTCGGTGTGCCGCGCGGCACCGTCGTAGCTCAGCTTGTCCAGCCAGACGGTTTTCTTCTGCTTGCCGTTGAACCGGCTCCAGCTGTATCCCTCGACGCGGACCTGCATGTAGACGTTGTGCCCGTCGCCGTGGTTGGAGTCCCTGAGGTTGCCCTTCCAGTGGAAGGCGCCACGGTTGGTGCCCGCGGGCTCGAACTTGTATTTGCCGTTCTTGAACTGGACCCCCCCGCTGTTCAGCGTGGGGATGCCCTTCCACGCGGCACTGGCCTCGGCCGCACCGGTCGACCCACCTGCCGTAGCGAACGCTGTCCCCATGCCTGTAAAGAAGAGCCCGGTCGCGAGCACTCCAACAGCCAGCTTTCGATTCACTTGTTCCCTCCCGTTCCCGGTGTCACTTCTTGATCACCGGTGACGGAAGAGTAACATCCTTTGCACATAGGGTAGTTGAAGTTGATCGATAAACCGCCCGCTGTATCGCTGGTCATGCAGGACCCTGAGCCCGGGGCGGTGGGGTGGTGCCCTGGCCAAGGATGTCGGTCAGCATCGCGGTGACCGGCTCGCGGGTTTCCTCCTGGACCGCCGGGTCCTCGATGGAGCGCCAGAGCGCGTAGGCGCGCTTGGCGGAGAGGCGGGTCTGCGGGTCGGCGGCGCCCGCTGTCGCCATGTACAGGCCGGTGACGTGGAGGTACCAGCGGGTGGCGGTGCCCGGGTCACCGGCGAGGTGGGCCAGGTGGGCGCGGACCTCCCGGATGTGGATCGTGTGCGGGTGGGTCTGCCCGTGGGCACGGGTGATCTCGTCGTCCAGTGCCTCGGCGCGCTCCTCGGCCGCGGTGAGGTCTCCGCGTTCCGCGGCGGCCGTGATGGCGGCCAGTTGGTACGGATTCCGGGACGGCGGTGGGCGCGGGCCCGGCTGCGGTTTCGGCGGATGCGGGGGCACCGTCGGGCTCCGGCCTCGGCGGTGCGGGCTGGGCGCCGGTGTCCCAGAAGCGTGGGGGTGACCGTGCCCCAGGGGAGGAACGCGGGGCCGTCCGGTTCCCGCGGGGCCGCCGCGTCCCGCTCGGTGTGAAGGGTGTCCGGCATCAGACCTCCAGTCCGTGGTGGCGCAGGTAGGGGATCGGATCGATATCGGAGCCGTACTCCGGGGTGGTGCGGATCTCGAAGTGCAGGTGCGGGCCGGAAGAGTTGCCCGTGGAACCCGACTGGGCGATCCGCTGCCCGCCCCTGACGGTGCTCCCCGGGCCCACCTCCAGCTGTGAGAGGTGGGCGTACTGGCTGTACATGCCGTCCGGGTGGCGGATGACGATCTCGCGGCCGTACGGGCCGGCCCAGCCTGCCGACACCACCGTGCCCGGGCCGAAGGCCCTCACCTGGGAGCCGGCCGGCACGGCGAAGTCGACACCGGTGTGGTGGCCGCTCGTCCACATGCCGCCGCGCTGGCGGTACCCTGCGGTACTTCTCCGGCCTCTACGGGCGCACGGAGGTGATCCGCACCTCCCACGGCCGCTCCCGGGGCGAACACACCACGAACAGCTCGCCGACGGAGACCGACCTCGCGCCCGTCCACTCGCTGCAGCAGCTCCCGGACTTCACGGCCATCGCGCAGTACTCCAACCTGCCGCCGATCAAGGGGCGGATGCGGCTCACGTTCCGGGACAAGGACTTGCGGAGGCTGCTTGCGGTGCCTGGTCGTTCGGAGCCGGGTTCCGCACCGGCGGGGGGTGCCGGGGCCGGGTCCGATCGCGAGCCAGAGCCCGGGTCCGGGTTCGGAGCCGGACCCGGATACGGGGCTGAGCGTGGATACGGGACGGAGCCGGGGTCGGGACGATGTCCGGGGCCGGGAAGGGAGCCGGTGCCGAGGGCAGGGCAAGGAGGACTCGGACCGCAGCCCGGACCCGGGGACGACACCGGCGTACCGCCCACAGCCCCGGCGGCAGAGGAGCCCCACCGTGCATGAGCCGACCACCGAACCGACGGGGAACCCGACCGTGCCCGGGCCCGAGTCCAGCACCGAACGGGCGGAGAACCCCGCCGACCTGTGGCCCCGACCGCCCGGCGCGGACGGTACCGATGGCAGGCGCGGCACGGCCACGAGACACCGCCGCCCCCGCCGCCACCCACCGCCGAGACCGACTTCGACCTCCACCTGGCCACCTCCGAAGCGACCACAGCCCCCGCCCGCCACCCCGCCGGCTCCGGGGCCCTCCGCCTCACGCCGCATAGGGGATGATCAGCCTGATTGTTCGGGTCCCGTGGAGGGGCTGCTTTCGGCTGGCTCCTCGAAGTCCGGGCTCGTGAAGCCCGGGCGGGCATAGCCGAGGAGCGGCGTTCGGCCGGCCGCCGCCGGCGGTGTCGGGTGGCGCAGTGCCGCCGTGCCCGAGTCGGTCAGGGCGTCCTGCAGGAACGGCAGGATGCCGCGCTCAAGCAGGGCCTCGCGCCAGGCTGCCCTGGCCCGGTCCACCTCCCCGCTCAGTTCGCGGTACGGCTTGCCGGGGCGGGGCGGGTGGCGCAGTGCGGTGTGTAGCAACGCGACGGCAGCGACGAGAACGGCGGCTGCGGCGACCGCTCCGGAGATCCACCCAAAGGTCAGAAGGCGCTCGGCCGACGCCGATTTGGGGACGAGCATCTTCAGAATGAATCCCGCGAGCAGGGAGATCGCTGCTGCGGCTCCGGTCAGAAAGGGGACGAGGACGGCGACGACGGCGCCCATGCCCGCGCCGTCACTCTCGGCAACCTCTCCCATGGGGGCGACGAGTCCCATGCTTGCGTCCGGGTCTCCGTAGCCGGGTTTGCGGGTGGACGGGGCCAGCCGACGCAGTTCATCGCGGGCCTTGACGTAGTGCTGGTACTCGGTCGCTGCGGTCGCCGTGATGATTGCGGTGGCGGCGAGCGCCATGGTGCGCAGTTGTTCGCTGCTGAGCCGCGGTCCGACAGCGGCCAGTTCGGGAAAGCGGTGCGGGGCATGGCGCAGTGCCTCGTCGAGGATCCGCTCGTATTCGTGGCGGTCTTCGCTCAGCAGGTTCTGCGCAAGCGGATTCGCCCGGCGCTCACCGCGTTCCGGGCGGCTCTCACTCGGCGTGCGTGACCGAACGCGGCCGCCCGGGTACCGGGGTCCCGACTGGTCCCGCGGCAGCGGGCTCGGTGTGTCCGGCGGGGAGACGAAGCGGCTTGTGCCATCGGTGCGGGGTGTTTCCTTTACTCTCTTCGGCTCTTCGAGTGGGGATGCGGAAACTGTCGGCGGGCGTGCCTGACTACCCAGGACTGATGTCAGCAGACGGCGACCAAGGGGGAGTCGACGCTGATGCGAGACAGCGGACGGCCGGTCGCCCGGGCGGCCGGCACCCATGATCGCCGCAGCGATGCGTCGGCTCATGGAGGGCCGCGTCATCGTGTGGTCCCTTCCTCGCCGATGACCGGCCCGTGCGGGTGACTCGGCGCCCTCTGATCATTGAGCGCGCCGTCCGACCCGGCTGTTGCGGAGTCCACCGGCCGACCGTTCAGCTGGGGGTCGCGGGCGCCGATGCCCGGTTGGCGGTCGACGTGAAGGTCAGGACTCGCGAAGCCCTGACCGGTGAGGCTTGGCCCACGGCGTTCGTCGAAGCTTGGGGAAGGAGCGGGCACCGTCGATGGCGACTGCGTCAGGCCGATCACGGCCGACTGCGCGACAGAGGGCTGGAACCCATCGCCGGCCGGCGAAAGCTGCTGGACCGGCGATGCGGCTTGCGGAGAGCCTTCGGCGGTTCCCTGTTCGGCGGCAGTCCCTGCCTGCGGTGCACCGTTGACGGCATCGCTGATCGACTGGACACGGCCGAGCTGAGTCAGGATGACAGGGGCAGAGGTGCCGACCACGACGGCCGCGTACGCACCGCTGATCTGCCCGGTGGTACCGAAGAGCACCGCGGCCGCCGCACCCATGGCACTGTGCACGGCGGCCGCGATCGGGTCGGCGACAGGGTCGAAGTAATCCCGGAACTTGGGCGATTCGTTCGCCTGCTCGGCAGGTAACTGCCGATGGCCACGGCGGTCCGACTGCCAGTCCAGGAACCGGCTATAGGCGTCGAGGAGCCCGCGAAGCGCCCCTCCCGCCGCACCCAGCAGGATCAGCATCGGCACGTCCACGACTTCCCCCGAGTGGCACGGACTGCATGGTTTTTTGGTGCGTAGCGCCCGCCCGCCTGAGCATAGAGGCACGTGCAAGACCGCAGGAAGATCCCGTGCTCGCGGCTGGACGAATGCTTGGTGCTGACGTCCTGGCCATTACTGTTGGCAGCGCCGAAACCGGAGCGGTTCGGGCTGTTTGGCCAGGACCGCGGCGGTCGCGGTGGGGCGGGGTCGGCATGGTGGTGTGCGGGGCTATTCGATGCCGTCGTTGGAGTCGAACCGGTGCTCACCGGCGGGGAGATCGGGGAAGTACTCGGTTTCCGCCTGTCCCGTGAGGACGGCCAGGAGGAAGTCTGCGCAGGGAGTGCTGTGGTGTTCCCACAGGGGGCCTCGGCCTTCATTGAGCATCACCGTCCATTCGTCCGGCTTCCGCCCGGGCTGCACCAGCCAGTACAGCCAGGCCCCGCTGTCCTCGACGTAGGCCCATGGGATCACCCGTGTCCCGGCCCTCTGGAGCTGTTCGGGTACGGGCTCGGTCTCCCAGAGGGCGGCGAGGACCTCAGCGCGTTCCGCGGCTGCGACGAGGAGGTTGTAGTCGTCGTCGGGGCACGCGGGGTCCAGTAGCCAGATGCTCTCGTCGAAGACACCGCCTCCGTAGACCTCGACGAGCTGCTGGTAGTCGGCCGGAACCGGGGTGCCGAGTTCCTCTTCGGCGGCCTGCCAGTCGCGGGAGCGGCGCGGCCCTGGGGGAGGAACGAGTTCGATCAGACGTGCCACGGCGGGGTGCATGGCGGGATTCTCACCCGTGCCGAGGCCACGGGACCAGGCGGGCCGACTCACCGGCCAGAATCCTTGTCGGACGGATCCGCACAGTTGGTGACTGACCGTGCCCACGTGTACCGGCGCGGACGGGAGGAAGGCCCGAAGGCCCCACGACCCGGATCGACCGTGACCACGCACTCACTGCAGTGCGCGTTCCAAAGCACCCCGGTGATCGGAAACCCACTGATACGCCCTCTGAACCCCCCTCACCGCCCCGGCATCACGAAGCCGGACCATGGCGACGTCACCCGCATCGGCCCCGGTCTCGATGCCACGCCGGCACCGGTCCTGCCACCACAGGACCGTGGACACAAGACGTCGCCGGTCCGCCAGTTCGTAGCTGTCAGCGATTAGCCTCATGCGCCGAGCCGCATCCCCGACGTCGGCCACGACAGGGCCCAGCCCGAGGTACTGCCAGCAGACATGAGCGACGTCATGGATCCGGGCGCCCGGCGCCGCAAGGTCCCAGTCGATGAACGCCACTGGCCGAAGCGAGCCACTGACCAGCCGGTAGACCGTGTTCTTGGGCGACAGATCGTTGTGACAGACGACCTCGTGGTCTCCAGCCAGTGGGGTGCCGGCCGTCAGGTCGTGGAACTCGCGCACCAGCCGGACGACCGCCACCAGGCTCTCGTCCGACGACACGGCAGCAGGTTGCCGCGGTTCCCACGCCACATGGCCGTGAAGGTAACTGAGCACTTCACGGCCTTTCTCGTCCACACCGAGATACCGCGGAGCCCCGCTCCAGCCACCGGCTTCGAGCAACCTCAGCAGATCACCCACGAACTTCGTGCGAGCAGAGGCCGGACGACGCACCGTGTCCCCGACACGAACGACGGCGTTGACGAAACCTCCCGGCAAGGACGACTCAGGCATCCCACCACCCTGCCCGGTCGTTGCCTCGAATTCTCAATGACTTGTCGATCTCCGGCGTCCATGTTTCACCACGCGTGCGCGGGGAGTAGAGGGTTCGTGCGGCCCACGAGACGGGTGACTCTCCGTGGGTGGGAGTCGTCCAACTCCTTCCTGCGTGACTCCCACGCATCCGGAGCGGCGGGCCACCTTGGCTGCGCGCCGCCCACCGTTTCGTATGAGCTGACCCGAGCGGCCGCTGCTGGTAGTTCAGCGACGGCTTGGGCGCAGCGTCAAGTTGGTGCGCCAGTACGCCGCGACAAGCAAAACACGGTCCTCCAGGGGGAGGCTCCACGGCCAGCCTCGGCGGGCCCCGTCCGCTCTTCGCAGCGCATGGCGGTCACGACCTTGCCGAAGCAGCGCGGGCCCAGCCCGGTGAAAGGCCCTATCCAGGACGGCTGCAACCCCCTTGATCACACCAGCCACGCGTTGATCATTCCACCGCTGCTTCAATGCCAGGGCAGAACTCCTCACCTACCTTCCGGACCGTCGGCCAGGCGGCGCCGCCACCAGCGGTCAGAACGCCACTGACGATGAGCCGCGAACTGATCCGGCAGTGTGCGCTCGACATACCTGACGTCCAGGGCACGCACTCGGTCTTTGAGCTCGGCCAGTGGCCTGGGTGGCAACTGCCGCAAGACTTCCTCAAGCACATCGCGGGCGTGTCGGACGTCCTCGAAGGAACAGCCACGGCATGAACACCCCGTCTCCTGCGGATACAGGGGTCGTCGACCCGGTGGTTGCAGGAACGCGCTATATCGCCGCAGCGCGCGGTCGGTAGCGCCGGGGTAGAGGTAGTAGTCGTCCGAGAGTCTCTCCACCCGATCTATCGCCACGCTGGTCCGGGACGAGAGGCCGTGGATCCGGTCCGGGGGCAAGCTCCAAGGGACACGAGGAGACTGTTCAGCGCGTAGCGCGCCGGGCCGTCTACGCGGCATCGGCCTTTCGGTACAAGGTCATGAGCATCATCATGCCAGCATCTGCTGTCCGATGACGGCCAGGAAACCACACCCGATATCGGGGCCTGTCGTCCCAGCACTCAACCCTGATCCTGCCCAGGGCGGAGTAGCGGGACAGCCCTTAGCCCTCCGCCACGCCCGCTCCGGTCGGCCGGGTCCTCGGCTTCCTCTCCCGCAACAACAGGGTGCGCGCAGTCAGCCAGGCATACCCCGGCCCGATGGATCGGGAACCGTTGTGGCTGTGCGGACACTTATCGACGTGGAGTCCTCATTGCATGAACGGGTCCGAGCGGGCGACCGGAGCGGGCGTGGCGGGGGCGTGCGGGGGTGAGCAGGGGGAGTTGGGCGGGGATGTCGGTCATCGCGCGGTGTCATTCTCGTCCAAGAAGACCTCTCCGGCGGTGTCGAGCCGCTGCTGGAGGCGCCCGGCGGTCTCACGGATGAACGTGATGTCCTCGGGGCCGAGGGGTTCGCTCACGGTCTTGAGGTTCTCGGTGACCTGCTCGGGAGTGGTGAAGCCGGTCAGGACAGCGGCGTTGTCGGCGTGCTGGAGACGGTAGCGCAGGGCGGCCCGGGCCAGATCCGCGGTGGACTGGCCGAAGCGCTCGCGCAGCGGGCGCAGCCCTCGGTGATGATTCGCTGGTTCTGTTCGCGAGTGCCGGCAGCGGTTGTTCAGCACTTCGGGCGGCTCTCGATCCCGGCCGCGTTCGATGTTCACGAGCATGGGCAGCACCCGGTGGTCGGCACGCCAGTCGGGCAGGGGCGGTCATCGTGTCCCGGCGTGCGGAAGCCCCGCCGGAGCGGGGCTTCCGCTGCGCGATCAGGCGCGGCGACCGAGACGCAGGTCGAAGGGGCGCCCAGGGGACTTAGTTCACGTCTACGTAGTCACCAGAGGAGTTGCTGGCGCCGCTCGTGGTGTTGCCGCTGTAGCGCCAGCGCCATGTGCCGTCCTTGGAGGCGGTCACCTTGGTCTTCAGGTAGCCGGTACTGCTGGCGGTTACCGACTTGACCGTGGTGTAGGTGCTGGAACCGGCGGGCTTGAACTGCAGCTTAACGAGTCGGCCGCCGTAGTTGTCGTAGCGGTGCAGACTCCAGTTCGCGCGCTGCACGGTGCCGGTGACGGTGATCGGCTTGCCCTTGGTGACGGGCTCCGGGGAGGCGTTCATGTTCCGGATGCGCGTGGCACGCTGGAGGCGGACCGTCGCGGAGAGCCGGTCGTCGTCGTAACTGCCGTTCTTTTTGATGGCCGTGCCGACGCTCTTCCAGGCGGTGGCGTCGCTGTTGACGAGCTTGTTGCCATTGCCGCCCGGCATGTCGTCGGGGTCGATGGTCATCGTCTCGTCGCAGTCGTGGAAGGTGTAGCCGCCCGCGGAGGACCGCCCGCAGCCCCACCTGGTCGTGGTCCCCGCGAGCGTGTACTCGTTGGTCCCGTAAGTGCCCCGGTAGGCCTCGACCCACCAGGAGTCGAGCGTCACCTTGCTCTTGACGGTGTACGTCAACGGGGCCTCGACCTCGGCGCTGATGCCGACGACGATGGGCTTGCCATTGTTGAACACGACGTTCGAGAACGAGATGTCACTGTCGGCGGCGTGCGCGCTCGGCGCCGTGAGCCCCACGCCCGCCAACGCCATGCCCCCGGCCACCGCCGCGACGGCCGCACGCCGTGCAGCCGAGGCTTTGCGCCGCTGCGGAGCAGCAGCCAATATTGAAGTGATCAATCCCCACCCCTGAGCCGAGTGTCTGTTCGGCGGGTCAATTGCCGCCGCCGGAACTCTAGATCATCCGGGGCGGCCGGTCCCTCTGCCTCGGGCGGCAGCCGTCGAACGCGTGGCCGATGCCTCGGGCCGGCCCCGCGTGCGCGGGGAGCAGGCCGGGCGCCGACGTCGCCGGTTCGATCCGGGGACCATCCCCGCGTGCGCGGGGAGCAGAGGGACGGCGCTGCATGGGCTTCCCCCCGGAAGGGACCATCCCCGCGTGCGCGGGGAGCAGAGTTCGCGACCTGCAGGTTTACTGGCGAGGGACGCTGTTTTTACTTACTTTCGCCGATCTTCGCGAAAGCAGTGAAACGGGCATAGTGTTCGTCTGTTCTTTCATAGGCTCTGCAACCCCCGCAGCATTCTTCCACTCGTCCGCCCGGCACCGCCCCCGTCCTGACGTCGCCCCTGGCCGCCCGGCCATCTACCTCCGCCGTCCGAGAGCCGTGGGGCCGCTGCACGCGCTGCGCCGATTGGCACCGGACATCGTGCTGACAACCAGGACGGACGGGGTTCCGGCACGTCGGCGGAGCTCCGGCAGCGGGCGGCGGGGAGTCCCCATCCTCGTCGGCGAATCACCCGTGGCGGCGTGGTTTCCAGGATGCCCGGCCGCCGCGCCGGTTCAGCGGTCCTGCTGCACTGCGCGCATCGGTGCGCACCCGGAGTCGTCCCCGGGCTCGGACATCCTCGGGCCGATCCCAACCTCCGCCAATTCGGCTTCGCTGAGGTCGCTCCAGCCGTCAGGAGAGTTGATCTTTCTCGCCTTTTCCGGCGTCACCCTGACGTCCTTACCCGCCACACGAATCGTTGGCTGCTCCCGAGATCCTGTGCCCGACCGCTGCCCTGACCTGGCTGAGCCGCAACCGGTTCTCCTCCAGCCACTCGGTGGCGACGTCGAGGGGTACCCGCACCGCGATCTGCGTCGACGGCGAGTCCTGCACGGTCACCTCCACCGGATCACCGGGCACCACCTCCAGCCACGCGCTGCGGTCTCCGCTGGGCCACTCCACTGCTTCGTCCTCCGCCAGGATGTCGAGACACCTTCCCCAGTCGTTCAGATCCTCCAGCGAGACCATCAGGCCCACCCGGCCGCTGACGAAGCCGCTCACCAGCATGACCTCGGCGGCGTAGAACCGCTCGTCACCCATGACAACGGGCGCATCACACGCCACCTCGACGGTGACGCTCTGCGTCCGGTCGGCAAACCGGACCAGCTCAAGCGCCCGCGCTTCCTCGGCCACAGCCACTCCTTGATGAAGTCGGAGGATCAGACTGCTCACGATCCTCCCCCCGCCCTCGGTGCCCAGCGGCGCCTTTGAACCCACCCTGCGTCGTCACCTGGACGACACCGTCGCCGCCGCCCTTGCGGCCCAAAACGGAAGCAGGCGTGAAGCGCAAGGTCGGCTACGCCTGGAAGCTCAGCTGTGTGACCGATGGGCAACCATTCCCGCGACCTGATGGTCATGTCCGTGCCACCCGCGTACCGGGTGGGCATTGTCAGCCCCGCCTCGGGACGTTCCCGAGGCGCTGGAACATGGGGGAAAACGCCTCGTGCATCACCGCACCACCGTGGCAGGCCTCGCCGGGGCGGCCATCGCCCTGACCGCGCTCGCGATTCCGGGGGCCGCCCAGGCAGATGAGGTATCGGGCGACATCAGGATCACGAAGGTGGTCGTCAACGGAGGGAAGAACATCGTCCTGGGGACCACGGACGTGAAGACGTTCACCATCGCGGTGACCGCCACGGACGACTCGGGCATCGAGGTCGGAAACACCTTCCCGGTCATGTGGCACACGCCCCTCCCGAACGGCGACTCCTACGGTCTCGTGATGCCCGACGACATCGCGGGCACGTGTGTGCGCCAGAGCTCCACCACGACAACCTGCACCTACACACTGAAAATGAACCCGCGCATCCACCCCCAGGACAACACCACGGCCGGCACCTGGACCGTGAGAGCCCACGCCCTGGCCAACGACGGTGACTACATCACCAAGGACTCCGCCGCGAAGGCGAAGGTCCTGCGCAATTCCAGGCTGACGGTCAACGCCTCGCCGGAACCGGTGAAGAAGAACAAGACGATCACTGTCACGGGGGCCCTGACCCGCGCCAACTGGGAGACCTACAAGTACGGGGGCTACACGAAGCAGCCGGTGAAGCTCCAGTTCAAGAAGAAGGGCACCAGCACCTACAAGACCCTCAAGACCGTCACGACGGACAGCAAGGGCAAGCTGAGGACGACGACGAAGGCCACGGCGGACGGCTACTTCCGCTACTCCTTCGCAGGCACGTCCACCACCCGGGCGGTTGCCTCAACGGCGGACTACGTCGACGTGACGTAACTCCCGGGAGGGTCACCATCCCCAGCAGGCTCAAGAAGGCTCGACCGGACACCCCTCGGTCCGAGCCTTCTTGAGCCCCGGTCTGTTTCCCGGCCGGCGGGCCGGTCAGCCGCCGCTGCACCGCCGAACCGTGGCCCCTCACAGACCAGACCAGTCACCGGCGGAGCCCACCGCGCCCAATCCGGGGGCGCTCCGGCGGAAGCGTCTGTCGTCTCGGTCGCTGAACAGCCCGAGGGGGCTGCGCCTCCCACCCTGCCTCTCGTACCAGCACGTTGTGCGCCGCCGCGTCCAGACGAGCCCGCGGGACGGACGTTCCGCACCGCCCCGCGGCGTGGATCAGCACGCTCGCGGCGGTTTGCTCCGGCCGGAGCACGGCCTCGTGGACACGGAGCAGGTCCTGCACCTGCTGTTGCGAGACGGGATAGAAGGGCAGCCCGCCGTCCAAGTGAGCCGGCCGGCCCTCGATGTCGTCCGTGACCAGGCCCTTCTGAGCCCGCCGTACGGCCAGCGGCACCGCCAGGGCCAGCTGCCAGCCGGTCGCCGGCAACCGGTAGAGCGCCGCGGCGAGCACCCGGCCCGCCGCAGTCGGCGAGCACGTCCTCCACGGGCCTGGCCCGCATCGCCGTCTCTCTCCGCTCGGCAGTCCACTCCGGCCCGTACAGCAGCCTTCCCACGCGCAGAGCCGACGTCCACGCCGTCACCACGGCCGGATGGGGATCCACCCGGGGCAGCTGCACCACCCGGCCCAGGTGACGGAGCCGGTACGGGGCCTTCGGTAGCGCGGGGTGATGGCGCGGGTCGGCCAGGTCCACGACGCGGTGCCAGGCGGCCGACGCCTGCTGCCACGCGACTGCGACCGCGGCCGTGCGCAGCGCCGCGGCCGCCTCGCGCAACGCCCCGGCCTCCGGGGACTGCTGCGCGGCGTGCAGGAGCAGCCGGCCCGACAGGAAGTGGCCGAGAGCGAGCCACTTGGACAGGTCCTGGATGTCCGATCCGCTCAGCCGGTGACCGGACCGGCCGCGCAGCGTCTCGAAGGCGGCCCGCGACAGCCGCTCACAGTCCTCGGCGAGCCGGCGCGCCCCCTCCCGGGGCGTCTCCGCGGGAGAGATCCGGACCGGTTGGCCGGGCAGGGCGAGGGGCAGGGCGTCGACGGTCGTGCCGGCGTCGCGGACCCTGGCGTCGCTGAGGACCAGGCCGCGGCCGAGCGCGAGCCGTACGTCCAGGAGCGCTGCCGCCGCGCCGGGGTGTCCTTCTCCCAGGGACAGGGCGTAGGCGACGTGGCCGGCCTCATAGGCGAGTTCGGCGGACCGCCGGGTGAGGTGGTCGCGGGCCTCCCGGGTGCTCAGCGCGGCGGCGTACGCGGTCAGCGGCTCGCCGTCGGCGCCCCGGTGACCCGCGATCAGATCGCCGGCCGCCGCCAGAGCGCGGGTGGCCTCGTGGACGAGGCTTTCGGCGACGCCGGTCCCCGTCCGGACCGGCAGCATCTCCTGGGCCGTGTGCAGGGATGCCCGGGCGGCCCGCACATGGACGGTCAACTCCCCCTCGGCGGAGGGCGCATCCGAGACGCCGGTGGAGAGGCTCGCGTGCAGCTGCTCCAGGAAGAGCTCGAGCCTGAGCACGACGCCGGCTCTCTCCTGCGGTCCCCGGGCGGCGAGCGGTGTCTCGGCGGCCGCTCGCAGACGGGCGCGGGCCACGTCGAAGAGGTCTCCCAGCGTGGTCACGGCATCTCCCGTACGCCTGCCAGGCAGACGGCCCCCGTCCTCGCGTGAGCGGCGGCCTCCAGCAGGGCGGACCGCGCCTCATTCCCCGCTCCGTCACCCTCCGCCAGGCCGGACAGCGTGTCCCGGGTGCGCTCCAGGAGCTCGACGTAGGGGGTGAGCGGCCCCTGGGTGTCCGGCGGCGCCTGCAGGTCGGCGGAGCGGAGGGTCTCCGGCAGGGGCAGCAGGCGGCGGCCGGCGAAGCAGGCCCGGGAAGCGAGCAGCGCCCGCAGCTCGTCGCTGCCCGGCTCCCAGGTGACGGCGTCCGCGGCCCGGCCCGCCACGTCGAACACGTCTCAGGCCGCGGACAGGACGATGACGAGGTCGTCGCCGCGCAGCGCGCTCTCCAAGTCCCGCAGCACCGCCGGAGTGGTCATCACGGCCCCCTTTCGTCACGAGTCGGAGGGAGGATCCCACTTGGGTCACTCGTCGGCGGACCGCTGACGGGGAGAAGGGCTCGATCGAATGAATGACACGCTGCCCGCCGAGCACGCACCCCCAGCGGGCAGCGCGGCCGCCGGGTAAAGGCTTCGGCCGCCGCTCGGCCCGCGCGTACCCGCTCCCGCCCTCCGCGGTGGCAGGTCGCGTCGATCACCGGGCCCGGCTGCGCCCGGCTCGTCACCCGGAGCGTCGTCAACCCGGGCGTCCTGTTGCTCACCTCCTCGGCGACGCATCCGCGCCGTCGCCGAGAGAGGCGGTGGCGTCGAAGAGACGCGCTTGACCAGGCGCGTCACCACGGCGGCCGCTGTCTCAGTGCCGATGCGGGCGCGCTGCGCGGCCGACCACGTCACGTCTTCCTCTGCTCCCGGTGCTCGGGTCTGGTCGTGCCGCGGTGTTCGGCGACGGCGAGCAGGGCAAGCGTCACGGCGATCACCGCACAGACCGTCATCACGGGCGTGAGAAAGCCGGGGACGGCCGCCGGATAGGAACCACCCGACGCCATGCGGCAGTTGAGAGCAGGCGGCAGGTAGGACACGCTGTAGCCGCTCACCTGCCCGAACAACGAGGGGTTCGCGTCCCGGCAGGCCTGGGCGGTGCCGCTCTCGTCGAGGACGAGTGAGACCAGGCCCCAGGCGTAGGCGAGTGCGGCGGTGGCTCCGGAGAGCGCGGCGCCACCGCGCGCCATGGCCCCCCGGCCGATCGCCGGAAAGCCGTGTCCGACGAGAGCGAAGGCGGCCACAGCGGCGGTGACGATGCCGAGCAGCAGGGGCAGGACGGCGGGATACGAGGAGGTCATGACTGCCGCCCCTGTCGTAGCCACGCGTCGATGGCCGCATAGTCGTCATCGGTGAGACCCAGGCCGGCAACGACTCGGTGGAGCAGGGCGTGGCCGGGGTGGTGAGCGGCGACCCAGGCCCGATCGGTGTCAGTGATCTCGTCATCGACCCAGACGAATGACCGTCCCGCGGCCCATGCGACGAGTGCACGGGTCTTCCAGTGCAGTCCGTCGCGCTCGTCTTGTTCATCCGTATCGGACGGCTCCGGCCAGGCCACCAGGGGCAGTTGCGGAAGGCCGAGCAGGGGAGCGATGCACGCGTTCGCGTCGTCCATCCACGTCGTGGCCCAGACCACCTCACACGGAAGGCCGGCCAGCCGGGGCCCATGCGCGGGGTTGATCCTGGCCAGAAGCGGGTTCCCTCCGGCTTCTGGCAGATCCCGACCCGTCGCGTAGTTCCGGTACTGCCGCGGCTCCGCACCGAACGGGACGAGTGGTCCGTCGACATCGAGGAACAGCAGCGGACGCCGCGCAGAGCCAGTCACAACGGCACACGATAGCTACAGGCACCACCACCGCCGTGTCCTTCGAGAAAAGGCCGGCGCCGACATACTCGTCAGGGCACCTGCACAAGTGCGGATGAACTCGCTCAAGCCGGTGGGCATCCGTAGGCGCGGAGACGGTTTGGGCAGCCCCCCGCTCCAGAGCCGGCCGTACGGCCCTCCGGGAGCCGGCGCAAGAACTGGCTTGCTGAACAGGCTTGGAAACGGGAAGCCTTCGGGCGGCTCCGGCCCCTAGGTTTCACCCCATGGCCTCATCCGTCGGTCCTGAGGACCGGGCTGCCGGGGCGCGACCGCGTCTGGTGACCCGCCCGCTGCTGCTGCGCTTTGTGACGGTCATCGGTTCCTCGGCGAGCTTCTTTCTGCTGCTGTCGGTCGTCCCGGCGTACGCGCAGAGCGGGCCGGGCGGGAGCAGCGACAAGGCGGGTCTGGCCACCGGTGTGCTGATGTCGGCCACGGTGGTCGGCGAGCTGACGGCCCCATGGTTGGCTGCACGCTGTGGCTACCGCCTGATGCTGGGGGCGGGGTTGTTGTTGCTGGGCGCACCGGCACTGGCCCTGCAGATGTCGCAGAGCATGGCGTGGATCGCCGCGGTGTGCTGTGTCCGGGGACTCGGGTTCGCGTTCACCCTGGTGGCGGGTGGGGCTCTGACGGCGTCGCTGATTCCGCCCGAACGCCGCGGGGAAGGGCTGGCCCTGATCGGCGTCATGGCCGGCGTGCCATCCCTGGTGGGCCTGCCGCTCGGGTCCTGGCTGGCAGCGCACACGGGGT
Source organism: Streptomyces sp. S07_1.15 (assembly GCF_020739505.1). NCBI lineage: Bacteria > Bacillati > Actinomycetota > Actinomycetes > Kitasatosporales > Streptomycetaceae > Streptomyces > Streptomyces sp. S07_1.15. Next base: position 904,103 of record NZ_JAJBZK010000001.1, on the reverse strand, counting down.
ACGGGCCCGTCTGCTGGGTGGCGGCACTGATCGCCCTGGTCTCCATCGCCGCCGTTCCGGGCCTGCCCGGCCGGGAAGCGGTATCGGGGCCGCCCCTGGGCATTTTCGCCGGGGCTCGTTCCGGCACGCTGGGCCGCCCCACGGTCGTGTTCGCGGTCACCGCGGTGGGCGCGGGGATCGTCGTCACCTTTCTGCCGCTCGCCGTGGCGCCGGGCCATTCCGGCGCGGTCACCGCGGCGCTCTTCGCGCAACCGGCCGCCGCGACCGCATCCCGCTGGTTCGCCGGCCGGCACTCCGACCGGCGCGGAGCCGCCGGGCTGGTCGTACCGGGGCTGGTCGTCTCAGCCTCCGGCATCCTCGTCGTTGCCCTCACGGGCGTCCCCGTCGCGGTCGTCGCGGGTGCGGCCGTATTCGGCGTCGGCTTCGGCATCACCCAGAGCGCGACCATCACGCTGATGTACTCCCGGGTCCCGGCCTCCGGGTACGGGACGGTGAGCGCCCTGTGGAATGTCGCCTACGACGCGGGTATGGGCTTCGGCGCGGTGGGCTTCGGCGCGGTGGCCGGCTCCACCGGCTACCCCTGGGCATTCGTCCTGACCGCGCTCCTGATGCTGACAGCTCTCGTCCCAGCCCGGTGGGACCAAACGGCAGCGCGCGAACAACGTGTGACGAACAGCGAGGATCAGGCGGTTACGGCGGAGGGGCAACGGTGAGCGGCTGCCCGCACCTCCTCCGCCTTCACGGACTCGCCACACGAAATGAACGGCCCGGAGTCACAGGTGCCGGCTTTGGGCCGGAACGCTCCGATCGTACGGGCCTGCGGCCATGCGTTCTCGGCGTCGTCTGCCGGGCCTGTGCGACAGCTGCCCGGAGCGTCGATCGCGACATCGTGAACCACCGGATCATCTTCGTCATCAAGGACCCGTGAGGCACGCGCCTACGCCCTCCACGAGGTGCTGCACGTCAGGAGGTGACGTCCACCAGGACCCTGCCGACCGCGCGGCTCTCGACCGCTCGGTGCGCGGTCAGCGCGGGTATGCCGATGAGGCGCCGACGTCCAAACCGGCCTCGTCGGGCAGCGGCACTGCCTGGGGACGTCGGGCCGTTCGTTCGCCGCCGGCTACCGGGCCCCGGGGCCGGGGGCGGGCGGGGTGCGCGGTCGCAGGCGCTCTCCCTGTGGCCCGAACGTGATCAGGTACTCGACCGGGCCGCCGGGGCCGGCGTTCGCGACCCCGTGAGGACTCCGGGTGTCGGACTCGGCGACGTCCCCGGCTCTGAGGACGAGGTCCTGGCCGCCGAGTGCAAGCCACAGCCGCCCGACCGGATCCGTGCCGCCCCCCGGAGGCGGCACGGATCCGGCCGGTCCTGGGTCACGGGCGGCGCGGGCAGGGCGGGGCGTAGTCGAGGCGGGGGAAACGCTGGGCCCACTGGGCGCGGCTGATGGTGCCGTGGACGCGGTCGCAGGCATCGGCGAGCACCCGGTCGAGGGCGGGGTACCAGATTTGGACGCTGTAGTGGGCGGTCACGGTGAGGAACGTGCCGTCCGTCTTGAGGTAGCGCACTTCCTTGACCGTTCCGCGGGGGTTGGTGAGGTGTGGAGTTCCCCCGTGATGTTGGACACTCGATGCTTACGCTGCGAGGTCGTGTCCTCGTTCGTGTCGCTGTCTGATCTCCAGCGGGGTGAGGTAGCCCCACAGCGGGTGCTTGCGTAGCCGTTTGCGGTTGTAGAAGGTTTCGATGAAGGCGAAGATCTCGGCGCGGGCGGTGTTCCGGTCGGGCCAGTGGCGGGTGCCGATTTCTGCTTTGAGCAGTGCGAAGAAGCTCTCGGCGGCAGCGTTGTCGTAGCAGGAGCCGGTGCGGCCCATGCTCTGCCGCAGTCCCAACCGGTCTATGGTGCGGCGGAGTTCGTCGGAGGTGTACTCCGCTCCGCGGTCGGAGTGCACGATGCAGCGGGGCCGGAGCCGGCCGCGGCCGGCCGCCATCGCCAGGGCGTCGACGAGCAGGGTCGCGCGGTGATGGTCGGCCATCGAGTAGCCGACGATCTCGCGGGTGGCCAGGTCCAGCCAGGTCGCCAGATACAGCCAGCCCTCACCGGTGGGGATGTAGGTGATGTCGCCGACCAGTCTGGTCCCCGGCGCGCTCTCGGTGAAGTCGCGGCCGATCAGGTCGAGGGCGGGCACGGCCTTCTTCGCCGGGCGGGTCACGCTCTTGCGCTTGCGGCGCGTCACACCGGCGATGCCGCGTTCACGCATGACCCGCTCCACACGCTTGCGGTTGATCCCGCTGCCCAGCCTGCGCAGTTCGGCATGGATCCGCGGCACCCCGTAGGTGCTCCGGGAGGCGAGGCGCAGCACGGTGATCTCGTGGGCCAGGGCCTCATCGGCGGCCCGGCGGGCGGCGCGGGCCTGCTCGCCCGCCAGCCAGGCATAGAAGGAGGAGCGGGCCACTTTCAGCAGCCGGCACAACAGAGCGACACCGTGGGTGGTCTTCTCCGCCCCGATGAACGCGTACACCTCGTTCATCGATCGCTCTCCTGCGCGAAGAAGACCGCCGCTTTTCGCAGCACCTCGATCGTCTCGGCCTGCTCACGGTTCTGCCGCCGCAGCCGTCGCAGCTCTTCCCGCTCCGCGCTCGTCAGCTCGCCCGGCGCCCCCTGGCCGCGGTCGACCGTGTCCTGCTTCACCCAGTTCCGCAGGCCCTCCGCGCTGACACCGAGCTCCCGGGCCACCTCCGTGACCGTCCTGCCGGAGGAATGGACCAGCGCGACCGCGTCCCGCTTGAACTCCTCCGAGTACCGCCTGCTCCGGCTGTTCTTGTTTCCCACCTGGCACTACTTCCTCTGGGACCTCACATCCCAGTCTCCAGGTGTCCAACATCAAGGGGAAGCTCCACCTCCAAGGTCACCCGCAGCCTGGACGATCCCGAGTCCCTGCGCGGTGCCACGCCTGCCGAGCTGGACAACCTGCTCAAGGGCAAGGACCGTAAACCCTCGCATTCGGCAACGGGCGGCGGGTTCATGATCAGGACCGACGGCGGCGCCATGGTCTTCGAGGCAGGCAACAACGCAAAGAAGGCCGACGGCTCCCACGTCATGAACGATCCCCTGCACCGGGGTCCGTATGTCAAGATCCAGCAGGGCAAGAAGAAGCCCATCCGCATTCCGCTGGCCGGCAACCCGACCCTGGACTGAGTGTGGAAGGGAGCAATCGGTGAAAGACTGGCAAGACGACGAGTACTGCCTCTACGTCAACGGCGGCGAGGGCTCGGATCTCTGGAGTCTGCTCGCGGACTGGTCCGACAGTGAGGACGAGCGGGAGCGGGTGAAACACATTCCGCGCTTCGCCCGTCTAATCGCCTGCTGGAGCCGACTTGGGTTCATCAAGGTGTTCCGGTCGGACGAGTGGCCCGCGGACCACACCGGCGAGGAGGTCACTGGGCAGGAGCTGGACGAGCTACTCGCCGACCCCCAGAGCTGGGAGTACACCGAGGAGCCGACCCGCTGGATCTGCGTGGCCTCCGGCGACCGGGACATCCAGGAGCTGGAGGATGGGATGTGTGAGCAAGAGCGGTGAGCGTCGCATCCTGACACCGCGGGCCCCGGCCGACCTCTGTCGGCCGGGGCCCGCGTAGGTCCGTCAACCTCAGCCGCCGGCCACCCGGACCGGCGGCCCCCGCAGCTCGGGAGCATGAAGAATGATCAAGGTGGAAAACGCTGGGGCGGATCGCCACGGGCGACGAACAGGGGCGGTATGTGTTCGTCCGGGAGCTCTCGGAACCACCCTCCGAGCTATCTCGTCCTGACTGCTGCGGACACGGACGAAGTCGCCGGTGGAGACGAGTGGGAGTATTTTGCGTCTCTGGAGGCCTTCTTCCAGGAAGGTCGATGGGTGGTCGAGTGGCTGAGTTGAGTTGGGATCACCGGTGGCCAGGCGTGCGGCCCGGCCACTGCCCTCGATGGTGCAGACGTGCTTTTGTCCAAGGCCTGCCAGTCGTTGGCCGAGTGGCTGCCGCGCCAGGTGGTAGCCGCCCTGGTCCGTCCGGGCCGGGGCGGTGGCTGCACCCGGGGTGTTGTCCAGGGGGCGAAGGTGGTCGGCCCTACCAGGCTGCCGACAGTGCCGAGCACACTGCGCGTGCTCAGTTCGTTCGTGACGCGCCGTCCTTTTGACACGGTGGTGGGTGACGATCAGGGGCACGGTGTAGACCAGGCAAAGGAGCGCCAAGACGGGGAGCGCGACCAGGGCCGGGTTTGCCCAGGCGGGACCAGGTCGTAACCCCGCATGACACTTGTCGTGCAGCAGACCCGATGTTCCGGCACAGCGGCGTGGGGCACCCCCGCGAAGGCTGGGGGTGCCCGTAGCCGGCGTCGCGCGCCCGCCAGGAATTACGTGACAGCCGCTTACGGGCTTGGCGGGCATCGTCGTTGAGGTTGGCGGAGCCCGCCGCCTATGGGCGGGTAAATTTTCGAATTCTGGCCCTACGGAGGTGCCGCAGTCTTGATTGAAGTGAAGAGCTATCTCATGGGTGCAGACGGGAAATTTCACCCGGTCGACCAGGTTTCCACATACGACGGAGATCGCGATTATGTGGAAGGTGCCATAGAGCTGACGATCAACCATGTCCCCATTATCGACTGCGACATGTACGACTATGTCGATCAGTTGTGGGCCTATCTTGTCCGCTTGATCGGTGAGGCGTCTACTTCCGGCCGAAGCGAGACCCTGTTCCCTGACCAGCCCATTCGGCTGACTCTGGAAAACGGGCGCAATGGGCGCATGTTGGTTACCTGCGACGCTGGAGACGGTCGACGCGTAGCATACTGTTTCAGGAAGGAACTGAGTGCGGCCATCAAGGAAGAAGCCACCCGTTTCTTCCAGTGGATGTCCCAACTGATTCCGGAGAACTCCAGAGGCTACGCATACGCACTCCGGGATGCCGCTGCCATTCAGGCTTGACTGAACCGATCCGGGTTTGTTGGAGACTCCGGACTGTCCCCGGAGTGGTTCACCTGCCGTGCTCGGACCGCTCTCCGGAGCGCTCGATTGCGGCCTACGGATCTGGATTGGGTTCTGGAGTTCCGACGGCCAGTCAGCGTGCGGGTAGCTGTTCGGGGGTAGCCCTACGGCGCTCTACGGCAGTTCAGGGCTTTGCTGCGGGGTCATGGCTCCGTAGGCCGTTTCCGCGGGTAGCGGGAACGGCCTTTGCCGTTCCCGGGGTGGGAGCGATGGGGAGCCCTCTGGGAGCCCTCGCGCTCCCACCTCGCAGACGTGTCAACCGTGCCCGTTTCGTCCGTCACCCGATCCGGTAGACGTAGCCGGCCGTACCGCGCCACTGCACGCCGCCGTCAACCCTTCGCCCCTACGGTCACCCACCCGCGTCGGTCCGATCCGACCGGCCACCGGCCAAAGAACCCCTTGTCCGCTCACCGGCCTCTTCCCGACTGGGCGCACCGGCGCCGCTCCCCATACGACGGGGACCACCGTGCTCCTCGCCGAGGCCCCGTACTCGGGATCTGTGCAGGCCAAGAGCGGGCCATGGTGCCGGGCTGGCGACGACATCCCGGGTCGGGGACGGCCAATGCCCCTTGGCGTTTTGGCCGCAGACGGGGCACTCCCACAACCGCCACGCCGCACAGGGCAGTTCAGCGCTCTACCAAGCTCTACCGTTCCGGCCTTCCAGAGGTGGTTTGGGTGCGCTGCGCGGTGAACCTCCTGGCGTCGTGGGGCTGCGGCCGCTGATGGTGACAGCGGCCGTCTCGCTCTGTACCCGGCGTACAGACCGACTCGTACGCTGACGCTGCCCCGAACTGGCTTATATCCGGGTCAGGCTCATCTTTCGTTGGCTTCGACCAGCCGTTCCCTGACGTGGGCGGCCAGCTGTTGATCCAGGTGATTGTGCGGCTGAACCGGTAGACGTCGACGCTTGGCCGCAGGTTCGAGTCCCCGGCAGGAGCCGCAAAACGTGGGAAGCAGGATCGGCGCTGATGGGGGGCGAGACGCTGATGGTGACGGCGGCCGTCTCATTCTCAACCCGGCGCACAGGCCGACTCGTCCACCTTCATGGCCCTGACGCGGGGGATACCCGGGTCAGGGCCCTCTTTGGTTGGTCGGGCCTTCCCGCGTCTTCCTGAACCGCTCCAGGTCTGATGGAGGCTCGATTCCCTGAGAGGGTCGAGCCATGGCAGGCCGGTGCCCGCAGTCGGCGGAGACAGATGATGCAGCAAGCCAGTTACAGGAGACCGTGATGGAGATCTGCACGGCGTTCATAGCGGATCCGTAGGCGTTGGAACTGGTGGAGCCAGGCAAGGTGCGCTCGAGATCCCACCGGGTCTTTCCCGGGCCGGAGCCATGGGCGACACCCCGCCTGGCGATGAGTGGCTTGATGCCGCACTTCCGGTTTCGGCTGTAGTCAGAGTTCCGGAACTCGGGTGGGGTCGGGGCTGATGCGTTCGCCGCGTACATCGAAGATGAGCAGGTTGCGTACGTCGATGAGGAGGGGGATGTGCTGGCCTCTTCGATGACGTGCGCCCGGTTCATCGCGTATGACGAGTTCTCCGATGCCTTTGCGAGCAGGGGGCTGCGCCGGAGGCTGTGTGTCTCTGGGGTGTGCGGGGAGGCGGCCGAAGAGGCCGGTGCGGCGGCGGAGTTGACGCAGGAGGTCGGCGGCGCTTCCGCGGGCCGGGTGGTGGGGCGTGTGGTCGGGGAGTTGGGCCGGTACGTCGGCCCGTTGTCCGCCGAGTGAAAGGTGGAGCAGGGCTTCGTGGCCTTGGAACTCGGCGTGCTCGACGACGCCGGTCATGGCTCGTTCGAAGGCGGTGGCGTGTGTCTGGTCGGCGATGCGGATGGCTTCGGGACGGAGGCCGATGAGGAGCGGCTGTCCCTGGACGATGCGGAGCATCTGGTGGTCGTGGGTGAGCGGGTAGGACAGGGTGATCTTCTGGGCTCCGAAGTTGAGTGCCATGAGGCCGTCAACGGGGGCGTACACGGTGCCGTGCAGCAGGTTGATCCTCGGGGTGCCGACGAAGGAGGCGACGAAGGCGTTGGCGGGCAGCGCGTAGAGGTTGCGGGGGGTGTCGATCTGCTGGAGGATCCCGTCGCGCATGACTGCCACCCGGTCGCCGAGCGCCATGGCCTCGGCCTGGTCGTGGGTGACGTAGATCGTCGTCGCACCGGTGCTGCGGGTGACCGCGAGCATTTCGGTGCGCAGGCGGGCGCGCAGCCGGGTGTCGAGACTGGAGAGCGGCTCGTCCATCAGGAAGACCGAGGGACGCCGGACCACGGCGCGGCCCATGGCGACGCGCTGGCGCTCCCCGCCGGAGAGCCGGCCGGGGATCTGGTCCAGGAGGTGGCCGATGCCCAGGGTCTGGGCGACGGCCTGCACGCGGGCACTCACCTGGTCGGGGTCCTGCTTCTGGACCGCCAGGGGGAAGCCGATGTTCTGCGCGGTGGTCATGTTGGGGTAGAGCGCGAAGCTCTGGAAGATCATCGCGATGTCGCGTTCGCTGGGCTGGAGGTCGTTGGCGATCTTTCCGTCGAGGTGCAGCTCGCCCCCGCTGATCGTTTCCAGACCGGCGATCATGCGCAGGAGGGTGGACTTGCCGCATCCGGAGGGGCCGAGCAGGACGAGGAACTCGCCGTCCTCGACGGTCATGGAGAGCTGGCGCACGGCTCTCTGCCCGTTGGGGTAGGTCTTGGCTAGGTTGTGCAGGGTGATGGTGCTGCCCACGGGTGCTCCTGGTACGTGTCGCGCTTGGCGGGAAAAGAGAGGGGCCGGTCAGGGGGTGAGTTCGTCGGCGGCGATGTGGAGGCATGCGGCGACCAGGACGAGGTTCTTGATGACGTACTGGCCTTCGAGGGTGGGAACAGCCGCGGTGTGCCAGGCGGTGTCCGGCAGGACCAGCAGGGAGAGGAAAACTCCGGCCATGTGGAGGAAGAACGCTGCCAGGGCCCAGCGGAGCAGGAAGCCGGTCAGGAGCGCGAGTCCGATGCCCGTCTCCAGAACCGCGAGCAGGAGCAGGCAGGCCGGGGCGGGGATGAGCCCCATGGCCATTTCGGTCATGGCGCTGATGGCGAAGCCCTCGGCTGCGCTCGCGCCGGGGAAGAACTTCAGGATGCCGAACCAGCAGAAGATCAGGCCGATGCAGACGCGCAGAACGGCGGGGCTGACCCGCGTGTAGCGGTGCGCGTGGGGTGCGAGGCGGCTTCGCAGGGACTGCCGTGCGCTCGGCTGCGGGGCGGGCGCCTGGTCGGTGGGGGCAGGGATTTCGGCGGGGTGGCGGCGGTGGGAAGTGCTGGTTATCGTCGATCCTCCGCTGGAGACGATCACGGGTACAGACTGCTGGGCACCTGACGAGGGCGGTTGGTCGCAGTCCCGGGCCCTGCGGGGTCGGGAAGGGGCGGGGCCCCGTGGGAAGCAGTGCCTCCCACGGGGCCCGGGTCAGCCGGCTGTCAGCTGAAGTTGACGTCGCTGCACAGGAAGTACTTCTGGTCCATGTGCGACGCCTTCCAGACGGTCACCACGACGTGGCGTCCGCTGTAACCGGAGGTGCTGACGTCCGTGACGTAGTGCGGCTGGTAGGTGTAGCTGCCGGTCTTCTTCACCAGCTCGAGGTCGTCCCACCCGATCAGCTGGTACTCCGGGTTGAAGCCCTGCTTGGTGACGTAGACCTCGAGCCAGTCCGCGCCGTGCCGGGCCTCGTCGTAGATGTCGACGGTGAAGTTGGAGCCGATGTCGGTCATCTTCCACGGGCCCGGGCGGTCGAGGGGCCGGTAGTTCGTCTCGCCCTGGCCGCCGGCGCTGCAGATCTCTCCGTTGGGGATGACCTGCTTGTAGTTGTCGCCGGTGTTGTTGGCGTAGACGGCCTTCCACGCGCCGATGGCGTTCGCGTTCTCGTGGTAGGTCCGGTAGCACATGGGGTCCTGGGACTCGCTGGGCTCGGTGTAGCCCCAGCGCTGCAGGCAGCCGTAGTTGCGGGTCTCGGGGGTGATGACGGTGCCGTGCGCAGAGGCCGCGGGTGCTTGGACGACGCCGAGGAGGGCGGTGGCCAGTACGGCGGAGCTCAGCGCGACGGCGCGGGACAGCGTTGCGGGTATGCGGTTCATGGTGCTTTTCCTCCGAGTGTGTGGAGATCACAGGCCGACCTCGGCCAGTGATTTAGGTGTACATGACAGCTGGCGTGATGTGTTCAGACGTTGCTGGGGCCGTTGCTCACCTCCTCTCGTCGGCGGGCGGGCAGGTTCAGCAGGACCGTCAGGGACCACCGGCCGGGGCCGAGGGTGGCGATGAGCAGGAAGGCCCAGCAGAACAGCGCGGCGCTCTCCCCGCCGTTCTGTATTGGGAACAGTCCGTCGCCCTGGTGGTGGACGAAGTAGGCGTAGGCCATGGAGCCTGAGCACACGAAGGCTGCCGGGCGGGTGCCGATGCCGATCAGCACGAGTGCTCCGCCGGTCAGCTGGATCACCGCGGCCCACCAGCTGGGCCACTGCCCGGCGCTGGGTACCTCGCCGTGCGGGCCGCCTAAGACGTCGAAGAGGGTGGCGGCTCCGTGGCAGGCGAAGAGCAGACCGGTCACGATGCGGAAGAGGCTCAGGACGGACAGTTCGAACCGGGTTGATGGCATGTGGGGCAAGTCCTTCTGCGGGGTGGGGGGGAGGGTGTGCTGCTGGGCCTGGTGGTCGGTGGCCGCCGCGGGTGCGGCCACCGACCACTGGTGCGGCTAGGCGGTGAGGCTGAACTTCTGGCTGGCCCAGGTACTGCAGTCCCACAGGTGGAGACGGGCACCGTTGGCAGTGCTCTGGCCTTCGATGTCGAGGCAGCGGCCGGACTTGAGGTTCTTCAGCGTGCCGTTGGCCTGGAAGGCCCACTTCTGGCTGTCCCAGCCGCCGCAGTCCCACAGGTGGGCCTTGGTGCCGTTGGCGGTGGCGCCGCCTTCGACGTCGAGGCACTTGCCGCCGGACTTGAGCTGCTGGCCGTCCAGCGTCCAGGTCATCGAGGCGGTGTTCGCGCAGGCCCACTGCTGGATCGCGGTGCCGTTGGCCGTGCCGGCTCCAGCGCGGTCGATGCACTTGGCGTTGCCGCCGTTGACGATCTGGCCGGAACCCGGGTCCGGGTCCGGGTCGGGGTTGCCGCCGCCGGGGCCCCAAGCGTTCCAGTTGTCCCAGTTCTCGGCGTCAAAGCCGAGCCGGCCGGGCTTGTCCGCGCTCCAGTTGGTGCCGGACTTGTTGATGACAGTGCCGCCGACGGTGTAGTTCTCGAGCTTGAGGCCCTTGCTCTGGGTCGTCTCGTTCCCCAGGGTGACCTTCTGGCCGGCGCTGTTGGAGTGGCGCTTGAGCAGGCTGATCTGGCTGCTCGGGTCGAGGCCGCTCCAGCTGTCGATCTTCAGGTTCTTGACGTGGATGTTCTCAGTGCTGGAGAGGGCGAAGACGCGGATCGCGCAGTTGGTCATGCCCTCGACGGTGATGTTCTCGAAGGTCATGTTCTGCACCTTCGCACCGGGGTTACCCATGGTGGTTGATCCGGGGTTCTCCCAGTGGGAGGAGGAGTTGAGGATGCAGGTGTTGTACTTGACGTCCTTCCAGTACATCCGGTTGTGGATGACGTGGGTGTTGGTCACCCGGACGTTGTCGATGTTGCGGGGGGTCCAGCCCCACTGGATGACGGGGCCGTTCTCGTTCTTCCAGATGACGGTGTTATCAATGGTGACGTCGCTGTGGTACATCTTCAGCACGTCGTCGTTGGCGTTGAAGAACGTGTTCTTCATGGTGCTGCCGCGGTAGAGCTCGATGCCGTCGGTCTGCCAGTACCAGGAGCCGACCTGCTTGTAGTTGTCGACGCGCATCTGGAAGGTCTGCTCGTTGCCGTAGACGACGAACGAGTGGTAGGGCGGTTCGTTGATCGTCACGCCCTGCAGGTCGAGGTACTGCTGGGCGTTGGCGGACTGGAACTGGAGCATTTTCACGCAGGAGGCGTGGCAGTTCGACGCGCCGCTGAGGTGGTCGTAGTTGTTGTTGGTGTCCGCCTCGTAGACGTACTGCTCACCGGAGAGCACGCCGTACCCGGTGACCTTGTACAGGCCCTGGTTGTCGTGGAAGAAGCGGAAGGCTCCCTTCACGTAGGCGCCGGGGGCGAGGTAGACCCACTTCACGTTCGGCGGGAGCACCGCGTGGTACTTCGAGCCCATGGTGTAGGTGCCGGGGCGGAAGTAGATGATCTCCTTGTCGATGTTGTTCAGGTTGGTGACCTGGCCGGGCTCGGGGTAGTGGATGCTCCCTGATGCGGCGGTGGGGATGAGCCGTTCCTTCTCCGCACCGGTCGGCGTCGGCTCGGCGAAGATCATCATCGAGTTGCGCGGTTCGGTGTGGATGGCCCGGTTGTTGCCGCCGCCGCTGGTGGTCAGCTTGCCGGCGTCGTTGGCCGGGCCGGACATGTCGTTGTAGGCCGTGTAGAGCTGCGGGTCGAACTCGACGGAGAACCGGTAGCCCTTGCTGCTGTAGGGCACCTTGATCCGGATGGTCTTGCTGTTGACGAGCTCCTTGTCGAAGTTCAGGCTGCTCGGCTTGATCTTGACCTGGTCGGCGGAGGAGATGCTCTGGTCGGTGCGCAGGGACACGTCGACCCACGCATCGGCCGTGTACTGGAAGGAGGACCAGCTCATGGTGAGGTTCGCCGACGCGGAGAACTCCGCGCCGTCCTCCTTGGTGTAGCCGATCTTCCCCTTGCCGCTGCGGGGGATGTTCATGTACGCGAACGAGTCGTACTTCGTCGTCGGCGCCGCGGCCGTGGCCACCTTCACGTCGTAGAAGGAGGACCGCCGCACTTTGTCGCCGCCCACCGGGCTGCTGGTGTTGAACTCGTGGTTGTCGTGCCACCAGGTCTGCAGCTGCTCGCTGTTGGCGGTGTCACCCGCCGCTCCTGTTGCCGGCGCCGCGAGTACCGCAGCAGCAGGGACGAGCTGCCCTGCCGGAGCGGGGGCGGCCGAGGCCAGGGTGCTGGCGGGTACGACGGCTCCAGCGAGCGCCAGTGCCAGGCCGGCGGCGATGGCCGCCAGCGGGTTGAGCCGTCGCAGTCTTCCTGCGGGCATGATGATGTCCTCTCCTTGATGAATCGGTGCATGGCCCCAGGGCACCCGCCCGGGGGCGGGCACGGACACCGCTGGGACAGCTGGAACAGCTGTGTGGCGGAGTCATCGGTGCATGCGGTCGCCCGTTTCCGGGGCTTGACCGGGGTGCGGAGTGCGGCACTCGTCCTGGTCGGCGGTCCGTCTCTCTTCGGGGGAGGCGGCTGAGGGAGTCCACGCGGGGATCATTCGCAGGGCCAGGAGCACAGGACACCGGTCCTGCGAACGGAACGAACCGGTCCTGCCCGCCCCGAGGGGTGAGGGGGCTGCAGGCGTGACGGCGACCTGTGGCCCAACAGGCCCTGGCTCCGCCCCGGTTGACGGTTAACTTCCCGTCATTTCTTCCCTGTGTCAATGAAATAAACAGGATTCTTCGACCTGCGGGGCCAGTGTGCGCATAACAAGAAGCACAAAAGGAGCAAATCGACCACGAGTGTCCGGCAGGGGTGGGCCATCACGGTTGCGTAACGCGATGTTTTCTTCCTTGACGCACTTAAAGGCTGAGGGACACACTCCCGTCATCAGCAGCGACGCCGACTTACACAGGTCGACGGCGTCCCAGCCGCAGGAGGCGCGATGACGATCTCTGCAACGCTTGGCAGTACCGGCCCCGCGCATACGGGAAGCCCTCGCCACCCGCATCGGGTTCGATGGCGCTGAACCCGATGCAACGGCCCTGACAGACCACTACCTGGAGGCACCGCGTGATGAGCCCGTCCAAGATCCGGTTCTCGGAGCTTGTCGGTGAGCAGACCCGGGCGGAGATCTTCGCGACCGTGCTCACCGCAGGACCCATCTCGCGCACCCAGCTCGCCCAGCGCCTGGGCCTGGTGCCCTCCTCCGTCACCCGCATGCTGCCGCCGCTGCTCGAGCACGACTACCTGCGCGAGAGTGACCCGGTTTCCCAGGGGCGGGGCAGGCCGCAGAAGATGCTGCACGTCAATCCCGACAAGCACGTGGTCGTCGGCATGAAGATCGGCCCCGGACAGGTGTCCGGCGTCGTGACCGACATGGCGGCCAACGTCCTGGCCCGGGGCGAGGAACCCCTGGCCGACTGCACCCCCCATACCGCCCTGTCCGCCGCCGCCTCGCTGACCGGCAGGCTCCTCGAAGAGGCGCCCGAAGCGGCGGACAGGGTGCTCGGACTCGGCGTCGGCGTCAGCGGCCACGTCGATTCGGCAGCCGGGATATGCCGATACTCGGCCCTGCTTGACTGGAACAAGGTCGACGTGGCCGGGCCCCTGCGGGAGGCGACCGGGCTGTCGGTGGTCGTCAACAACGACGTCAACACCCTGGTCGTCGCCGAACGCTGGTTCGGTGAAGGCCGCGACATCGACTCCTTTGCCGTGGTCACCGTCGGCCCCGGCATCGGCTGCGGACTGCTCCTGGACGGCTCCCTGTTCTCCGGCGCCACCGGACTGGCGGGCGAACTCGGCCACCTGCCCTTGGACCCCTCCGGGCCTATGTGCAGCTGCGGCCGCCGAGGGTGCCTGGAAGCCCTGGCGGGCGACCGTGCCATCCTGCGCCACCTCGCAGACGGCGGATTCCCCTGCGACACGATCACGGAGGCCATCGACCTCGCGCGAGGTGAAGCCGGGGCGGCCCGCACCGTGGCCCGATCCGCCTTCGCCGAAGCCGGCACCGCCCTCGGCAGAGGCGTGGCCGGCATGTGCAACCTGCTCAACCTGCAGAAAATCATCATCGCCGGAGAAGGCGCGGTCGCCTACGACCTGTTCGGCCCGCACATGAGCGAGGCGATGGAAGCCCAGGCGTTCTCCACCGCGGCCACCGACTGCGACATCCACGTCGACCCCGCCCGCCACGACCTCTGGGCCCGGGGCGCCGCCTGCCTCGTCATCCGCGACACCGTGGGCGCGGCCATCTCCTGACCCACAGCGCCCGCCGCTGCTGCGGCAGCACGCCACCCAGTGAAGTAACCAAAAGCAATCATGCGATCACGATGAGGTTTGACGTGCCCGAAATCGAAGCCAATCCCGCCGACGCCTGGTGGAGCGAAGCGGTGGTGTACCAGATCTACCCCCGCAGCTTCGCCGACTCGAACGCGGACGGCATCGGCGACCTGCAAGGCATCATCGAACGGCTGGACTACCTTGTCCAGCTCGGCGTCGACGTCCTGTGGCTGTCCCCTGTCTATCCGTCTCCGCACGACGACAACGGGTACGACATCAGCGACTACCAGGACATCGACCCGCTCTTCGGGACCCTCGCAGACTTCGACCGGCTCCTGGCCGCCGTGCACGAGCGCGGCATGAAGCTCGTCATGGACCTGGTCGTCAACCACACCTCCGACGAACATCCCTGGTTCACCGCCTCCCGCGACGAAGGCCCCGAGGGCAGCAAGCGGGACTGGTACATCTGGCGCCCCGCCCGCGAGGGCATGGAGCCGGGCACCCCGGGTGCGGAACCCAACAACTGGGGTTCCTTCTTCTCCGGCCCCACCTGGGCCTACGACGAGAAGAGCGGCGAGTACTACCTGCACCTGTTCTCCCGCAAGCAGCCTGACCTCAACTGGGAGAATCCCACCGCGCGCCAGGCGGTCTACGCCATGATGCGCTGGTGGCTCGACCGGGGCGTCGACGGCTTCCGCATGGACGTCATCAACCTCATCTCCAAGACCCCCGGTCTTCCCGACGGCATCGTCCACGAAGGCGCCCTGCACGGGGACGGCAGCCCCCACTACATCTGCGGCCCCCGCATCCACGAGTACCTGGCGGAAATGCACCGCGAGGTCTTCGAAGGCCACCCGCGCCGCCTGCTCACCGTCGGCGAGATGCCCGGCGTCACTGTCGAGGACGCCAAGCTCTTCACCGACCCCGCCCGCCGCGAACTCGACATGGTCTTCCAGTTCGAGCACGTCGGCCTCGACCAAGGCCCCGCCGGCAAGTTCGACGTCCGCCCGCTCAAGCTGACCGACCTCAAGGCCAGCCTCGGCCGCTGGCAGACCGGCCTCGGCGAGACCGGCTGGAACAGCCTGTACTGGAACAACCACGACCAGCCCCGCGCCGTCTCCCGCTTCGGCGACGACAGCCCCGCCTACCGCGACCGCTCCGCGAAACTCCTCGCCACCGTGCTCCACCTGCACCGCGGCACCCCTTACGTGTACCAGGGCGAAGAGCTCGCCATGGCCAACACCCGCTTCGCCACCATCGACGACTTCCGCGACATCGAGTCCCTCAACCACCACCGCGAACAGACCGCACTCGGTGTCGATGAAGAACAGGTCCTGGCCGGGCTGCGCCACCGCAGCCGGGACAACGCCCGCACCCCCATGCAGTGGGACACCACCCAGCACGCCGGCTTCACCGCCGGCACCCCCTGGATCGCGGTGAACCCCGACCACACCCACGTCAACGCCAAGGCCCAGCTCGCCGACCCCGACTCCGTATTCCACTACTACCGCCGCCTGATCGCCCTGCGGCACACCGAGCCCGCCCTCACCCACGGCGACTTCCACATGCTCCACCCCAACCACGAACAGCTCTACGCCTTCACGCGCCACGACGCGGCCTCCGGCACGGAACTGCTCGTCCTCGCGAACTTCGGACCGGACGACCTCACCGTCGACCTGCCCGACGGCTGGGAACACAGCGAGACGCTCATCGCCAACGTTCCCGCCACCACACCCCTCAGCGCCCCGCACACCCTGCAGCCCTGGGAAGCCCGCGTCCACCGCCGCAACGCCTGACCACCCCCACGCCCGTCCCGCTCCGTCTCCCCCCGCACCGCCCCGATCCGCGCACACCCAAGGAATCCTCATGACGAACATGCGCTTCCGTGCCACACGCCACACCACACGCCGAGCCCTGCTCGCCGTGTCCGCCCTGGCGCTCGTCGCCCCCCTCGCCGCATGCGGCGGCGGCTCCGACACCGCCGAGGGAGACGGTAAAACCCTGCGCCTGTGGCACTACGAGCAGGAAGACGGCGCCCTCAGCAACGCCTGGGACGCGGCCATAGCCGAGTTCAAGAAGACCCACCCCGACGTGAAGGTCGTCTTCGAACGCAAGACGTTCGAGCAGATCCAGCAGAACGCGGGCATGATCCTCAACTCCGACAAGGCGCCCGACGTCATGGAGTACAACAAGGGCAACGCCACCACCGGCCTGCTCGCCAAGCAAGGGCTGCTCACCGACCTGACCGCCACCGCGAAGGAACGCGGCTGGGACAAGAAGATCAGCGAGAGCGCCTCCGTCACCGCCCGCTACGACGCCAACGGCGAAATGGGCGGCGACAAGTGGTACGGCGTCCCGAACTACGGGGAGTTCGTCCTGGCGTACTACAACGACGACCTCTTCAAGAAGCACAACATAGCCAAGCCCACCGACCTCCAGAGCTTCGAAGCGGCCCTGGCCGACTTCAAGGCCGCCGGCCTTACCCCGCTCGCCAACGCCGGCAACGACCACCCCGCCGGCCACTGGCTCTACCTGCTGGCCCTGGCCAAGGCCAATGACGCCTGGGTCGACAACTACCAGCTCTACAAGGGCAGGGTCGACTTCCACGGCCCGGAGTGGACCTACGCGGTCGAGACCTACAAGGACTGGCTCGACAAGGGCTACTTCGAGAAGAAGGACGTCGGCCTCAAGGGCAGCGACATGACCGAGCAGTTCGTCTCGCAGAAGCGCCCGATCATGGTCGGCGGCAACTGGTGGTTCGGCGGCCTGACCGCCGACATCACCGACTTCTCCTGGTCCACCGCCGCCTACCCCGGCAGCAAGAAGACCCTCGGCTCCGGCGGCAACCACTGGGTCGTGCCCACCAAGGCCAAGAACAAGAAGCTCGCCGAGGACTTCATCGACATCACTATGTCGGACAAGATCCAGAAGATCCTCGGCGAAGAGGGCAACGTCCCGCTCGCCGCGAAGCCGGACACCATCGAGAACTCCAAGTCCCGCGAGCTCATCACCGCCTTCAACACCTACCAGGACAGCAACGGGCTCGCCTTCTACCCGGACTGGCCGGCCCCCGGCTACTACGACACCTGGATGGGCGCCACCCAGAACCTCATGAACGGCGCCAAGCCCCACGCCGTCCTCGACGAGCTCAAGGCCCCCTACGAGAAGTACACCGCCTCCCGGCGCTGAGGCTGACCCGCCCGCACCCGCGCGTCAGCCCCTTCTTCCCGGGGACGGCGGCCCGCCCAGCACCGGGCCGCCGTCCCGCCCCTCTTGGAGCAACAGTGAAAACCACACGTCACCTGCGGCGCACGGGATACGGCGCCTTCCTCGCCCCCGGCCTGCTGCTGAGCCTGCTCTTCCTCGTCGTCCCGCTGGTGATGACCTTCTACTACAGCCTCACCCAATGGCAGGGCGTCGGAGAGCCCACCTGGATCGGCTTCGAAAACTACACCCGCCTCTTCAGCGACGCCGACTTCTGGGCCTCGTTCCGCAACATCGCCTTCGTCATCGTCGGCATCGCCGTCGTCCCCACCCTGCTCGGCCTCTTTCTCGCCGCGCTGCTCTTCGACTACATCGGCAAGAAGCACGGAGACGGGTTCGTCAGCCTCTTCCGCTCCGGCCTCTATCTGCCCCAGGTCATCCCCGTCGCCGTCACCGGCCTGATGTGGGGCTGGATCCTCGCCCCCGAAGGCGCCGTCAACAGCGTCCTCGAAACCATCGGCCTGAACTCCCTGGCCCAGAACTGGCTCGGAGACCCCGACCTCGCCCTGTGGATGGTCCTCTCCGTCCTCGTCTGGATGCAGCTCGGCTACCCCCTGGTGCTGTTCCTCTCCGGGCTCCAGCGCATCGATCCCGAGCTGTACGAAGCCGCCTCACTCGACGGCGCCACCTGGTGGCAGCGCTTCACCCGCATCACCGTGCCCATCCTGCGGCCCGAGGTCTACGTCGTACTCGTCACCACCACCATCGCCGGCCTGAAGGTCTTCGCCCAGATCTTCGTCCTCACCGGAGGCGGCCCCGGCAACTCGACCCTCGTCCCCGCGTACTTCGCCTACCAGAACTTCTTCGAGCGCGCCGACGTCGGATACGGCTCCGCGATCTCCAGCACGATCACCCTGCTCGTGCTGATCATCGCCGGAACGATGCTCACCCGCCAGGCCCGCGAGGACGGATGACCATGACCACGCACACCACTTCCACGGCACCCCCAAACCACCGGCGCAAAGCGGTCAAGGCCAAAGCGGTCAAGGCCAAAGCGGGCAAGGCCAAAGCCACCGGCAACCGCCGCACCCCCGGCTCCTACGCCGTCCTGGCCGCCGTCGCCGTATTCGTCCTCGCGTTCCTCGCACCCTTCATCGTCATCCTGCTCAACTCGTTCAAGACGAGCGCGGACTTCCGCAGCAACGGGTCGCTTTCTCTACCCGCCCAGTGGAACTGGAGCATCATCGCCGAAGTCTGGGAACGGGTGGGCTTCACCCAGAAACTCTTCAACAGCATCCAGATCAGCCTCGGCGTCGTCCTCATCGCCGTCCTGCTCGCCCTCTTCAACGCCTACGCCATCGGCATCGGCCGCGTCCGCTGGCGCACCCCCTTCCTCATCTTCTTCCTCGGCGTCAACGTCCTGCCGCAAGAGGGCCTCGTCTACCCCATCTACTACCTCTTCAAGGAGATGGGCCTCTACGACGGGAAACTCGGCTACACCATCCTCGTCGGCATCACCTACAGCGCCTTCGGCACCTACCTCCTCTCCTCCGTCTTCGCCAGCTTCCCCCGCGAACTCATCGAGGCCGCCGCCATGGACGGAGCCGGCCGCTGGACCATCCTGTGGCGCATCGTCCTCCCCATGAGCTGGCCCACCCTCTCCGTGATGTGCGTCTTCTTCTTCGTCTGGAGCTGGAACGAGTTCCTCTACCCCCTCGTCCTGCTCATCTCCAACGACAACCAGACCGTCCCCCTCGGCCTCTCCGTCATGCAGGGCCAATACACCAGCGACCCCACCGCCATGAGCGCCGCAGCCCTCCTCGGCATCGTCCCCATGGTCATCTTCTTCCTCATCTTCCAGCGCTCCCTCACCCGCGGCATGACCGCCGGAGCCGTGAAGTAACGCCTGCCCACCCCACAGCCACCCCGGATCCGGCACGCACCGCCCCGCCGCCGGATCCGGGGTACCCACGTCTGCGGACAGCCCCGGATCCCACGCCGGAATGCGGATCACGGCTGCCCAGGTCACGTGCCGTTGGACATACCTCTGCATAAGCAACCATCAGTGGCCTTGTAGCCGTCGGCGACCCGGCCGAGGGGGAGTGTGAGGTCGAAGATCTGCGGGTCGGTCGAGCCGGCCACAAGGAGCGCGAAGAGACGAGCGAGGTGCCCCGTAGCACGCCTGGGGCCGTGGCCGCCGGAACCGGTGTTCACGCAGGATGGTTCGCTCGGTTCCATGGAGTCCGCCGAGCAGCGCGACGTTGTGTCGACGGCGCTGCTGGTGCCGCTGGTGCGGCTCACACCGACGGAACGTGCGGTCTGCGTTCTGCGCGCCTTGGGCGCGGTATTGGAGTTCGTCTCCGTCGCGGCGCGAAGACATGACGCATATGATCATCTGTCATGTGACGTGAGCTGTTGAAGCCACGGGGCGGGGGAGCTGGTGGCATGGGCACACGCGACACAGGGGCGGGGCCGGATGGCGGTGCCGACCTGCGCGCGTCAAGCGAGGACCTCACCAAACTCGCTGACGACCTCGACGATACGCAGGACCACCTGGACAGACAGGTCCGGCGTATGGACTCGATCGTCGACCGCATCGAGAAGGGCTGGCGCGGGCCGGCCGGGACCGCGTACCGCGGCTTTCACCGGGCGGCCGCCGAGGACGCCGTACGCATCAGGGATGTCCTGCGCCACCTGGAGCGGGCCGTGCGCCTGAGCCGTGACGGTTTCACGCAGGATGAGCTGGACGTGCTCCAGCAGATGCGCAGCGTGCGGGTGGACATCGACAGCGAGGTCGACAGGCTGTCCACCGCGCACCCGGACGCGCGGGGCGGCGAGGCTCCCGGGCGTCAGCGCAGCAGTCTCGACTCGTTCTGACGCCCGCCGCCGGCGCCACCCTCCACGAGCACAGTTCCGATCATGAAACGGGGGAATCATGACGACCGGGCCGTCCGGTGACGACCACATAACCGTGTCCGTTGCCAGTCTCCGCGAACTCGCCGGCGAACTGGAGGACATCCTCGAGAAGCTCAACAACAAGCTTGACGACATCTACGACCGTGTCGTCCCGGTCGTGCTGTCGTGGGAGGGGGAGGCCCGCGAAGTCTTCGTCGACAAACTCGACGAGTGGGACCGCTCGGCGCAGGACCTGCAGGCGGCGCAGAAGTGGCTGCACGCCTGCGCGACCACCAGCCACGTCAATTACACGGCCGCGCACCAGGCGGTGCTGCGGGGCTGGGGCGCGCTGATGGCCGGTCCGCAGCCGGGCACACCGGGGCCCGGAGGGCAGGCCGGCACCATCGACGTCAAGCCGTCCGAACTCTACCGGGTGTCGGGGGGTGTCGCCGCCCAGCAGACGCCGATGGACAAGGGCGCCAAGACCCTTCTGGACGAGCTGAACAAGTACCCGGACGCCGGCGGTTACGGAACCGCTCCGCAGGCGTGCGCCACCTCGTATGTCAAAGTGGGCAACCGCTTCCTCGAGGTGTGGGCCAAGAGTGTCGTGAGCATCGGCGGCGCGGCGGTCGGGTTCACCACGACGGCCAACAACTATGCGAAGGCGGAGGCGGCCAATGACCCCTCGGGGCGGACGAGGGCGGTCACCCAGCCAGCGCCGCGGGTCATCGACAGGGCTCCGTCCTATGGTTCCGTACCCAACATCAAGTGGGGTGATGACGACGGCGGTGACGACTTCGTCCGCAGCCTGCTGGAGTGGGTGCCGGAGCCGGTCCGCGAGGTTCTGCGCCCCGTCGTGAAACACGCCTTCCGCATGGGGAAGGTGGCGGAGGTCTACCCCTATCCGCAGCAGAGCAACAGCGAATGGCACGACGCCATGCGGCAGTTCTGCAGCGCGCTCTGGGGGACGACCGCGTGGGGCACGAGCCGAGAAGGCTATGAGTGGAGGCACGACTCGGCCTCGTCGCAGGCCGCCTCGCACCCAGTGATGACGGTGCTGTTCGACACCGCCCAGAAGGTCGGTGACCTGCTGTATGACTTCGCAGAAGCCGCCGTCTACCTCAATCGGGAGGTGTGGGACGTCTACGTCGACGCGATCCGGGAGGCGATCCCCAAGGTGGAGGTGAACCTGAAGGACGGCGTCGGGATGGACGATGTCAGGGGCCTCATCAAGGGCGTGGTGAAGGGGGTCGCCAAGGGGGCGGGCCAGCTCGGCGCGGGCATCGTCCTCAACATCGACACCGGCCGGCTGAACGCGATCGTCACCGAATACAACCGGCGGGTCAATGCGCTGGTGCCTCGTCTCGACACGTTGACGGGACCGTTGGACGAGGCCTACCGCAGCGCGCCCACCTTCCACGCGGAGGAGGCGCGGGCGCAGGCGTTCGGCGCCCGGGCACTGAACGAGTTCAAGCCCGAGCACACGTACACGGTCCCGGGGAGGATCCCAGGAACCACTTCCACCCACTGGACCTGGCAGCTCAGGAGGGCATCCATGGAAGCCACGGCGTCGACAAGCACATCGGGCTCACCGATGACCAGCTGACGCAGCGCCTCCGGGACCAGGGGAACGCCCCGTCCGCTTCCACGTACAAGGATCTGTCGTCCGCGCAGCGTCTGACGCAGGCGGCACTCGACGACATCGACAACGCCCAGCGCGTCGAGGACTGGATCAAGAGGGTGGAGAGACGGATGGCCAACAACCCGAACTGGAACCCGGACAACTCGAAGATCGACCCGGCTCTCAAGCTCACCGTGAACGAGGTGACGGGGCGCACCGTGGAACGCGGTGACTACACGGCGCACGGTATGAACGCCGCGGCGAGCGAGGTGCATTCCACGCAGGTCGCGCTGAGGTACAAGAGGGGCCTCGACCCGCCTTTCGTCGTCATCACGTCGTACCCTGTCAGTCCTTAGCAGTTCGTAGTTTTGTTCGCGGTTCGTGTCTGTTGGCAACGAGGACGGTGACCAGGTGGTCTCGCACACCACACGTCTCTTCATCGACGGTCCGATGAGGAGGGTCCTGGATATCGCCGCCGCGGTGCGGGACTCCGGGGAGACCCTGTCCCTCGACGAGGAGCTGCGGCGTTTCATCCGGACCACGCGGATGACCGGCGTGACGGACTGGGTGTGTCCGATCGCCACTGTGGCCGCGCTGCTCGACCACGTCGCCGGTCTCTGCACCGACGGCATGGAGGCGCTGCCGCAGGAGTTCCGCCGGCAGCTGGAACGAGCCGGCGGGGGAACGGAGGCCTCCGCGTACCTGCACTCCCTGGCGGGGAAGCTTCGGGCCCTGGAACAGGACCCGCAGGACGACTACGACGAGCTTCCCTTGGCCCGCTGGGAAATCGAGGTCGGATTCCCCCGGCTTTCCGGCTTCGGGGCCAACTGGGTGTACGACGGGGAATACGCGACTCTTCATGACTCCATTCAGGCCGCGATCGATTCCGAGCACCCTTACTGCGGCGGGTTCCTGGCC
This sequence comes from Streptomyces sp. S07_1.15, assembly GCF_020739505.1. Classification (NCBI taxonomy): domain Bacteria; kingdom Bacillati; phylum Actinomycetota; class Actinomycetes; order Kitasatosporales; family Streptomycetaceae; genus Streptomyces; species Streptomyces sp. S07_1.15. The sequence goes on along the minus strand of NZ_JAJBZK010000001.1, from coordinate 881,443 downwards.
CCTCTCGCGGCCGAGGCCCAGTCCGCTCTCGTGCTCTTCCCGGGAAAGCGAGCGATGGAGGACAGCCTGTCCGCTGTCATCGGCTGGGTGTCCCCGGAGGCACTGCGCCACCTGCTCCAGGCTGTTGACGACCACATGCGGCGAGAGCACACCGTCCTGTCATGACACCACACCCTTCAGAGGTCTCTCCCGCCATGCCGTCCCGGAACCGGTCCGCCACCTACCCGGACCGTGAAACCGCCCGATGGGCCACGCAGCAGGTCGTTACCGTCAACGAGCAGCTCATCCACCGCTGGCTCGCCCAGGGCACGCGTCCGCGGCTGACCATCGAGGCGTCCTGGCCCGCGCGGCCCGCGCCGGTCGGCCGGGTGCTGTTGCAGGCGATGATGCTGGCCGGGCGGGAGCCCATCGACGTACGCGCCGCACGTGTCGTGCTCAAGCGGGACACTTCGGCCCCGCACGGCTTCGTCGTCCACGCCACGTTTCCCGTCCACCTTTAGCCACAGCCCTCAGCCCTTCATCCGTAAAGGCCCCATCCCCGTGCCTCTGAGCCCTCTCGAACACGACCGCCGCTACGGCGAGCTGGACGAGCTGATCCGTGCCTACGTCGGGCAGCCGGCGGACGACACCTCGGACACACCCGGCCAAGCCCTGACGGCTTACCTACGGCACACCTGGCACACCCGTCCCCGGGCACTGGCGGTCGCCGAGCGCCAGGCGCGCGAGTACGCCGAGAACCCGCCCGGACGGCTCCGGCTGCGCCTGGGCGAGTTCTACGCCATCCCCGACGTGGGCCTGCCGGAGGGAGACGTCCAGGAGTGGCTGCACACGCTCGCCGACCACATCAGGCACAGCATCGAGGAAGGCGAGGTGCCGCCGCCCGCCGTGCCCGCCACCCACTGGGAGTGGCACGCCCGGTTCCCGGAGCTCGGCCAGTTCCTCGGCGGGTGGTTCTCGCAGGACATGCTGGACGAGTTCGAGGACCACGAGGCGGCCATCGCGGACTACCGGGCCTCCGCCGATCCGCAGCTCGTCGCCCGCCTCGTCGGCGAGCTGCACGAGCTGCTCGCCCTGGACCTTGACGAGTCGGACCACGCCCTGGCCGTGGCGGAGCTGGGCATGGAGGTCGATCCCCCGGCGCCGTACTCACCGAGCGGATGGCTCGCCCATCTCGCTCACCGGCTCGCCCAGCCGGGCGCGGAGTATGGGCCGCCGCCGCGGGCGGAGCGGCAGGAGTAGCGGACTTCGCCGTCATCGAGCCAGCCGTCGAAGGAGGAGAACAGCAGTGTTCCGGCCTCGGGCAGACCGATGTCGAGCGCGGCTGTCGGCAAGGACGGGCAGTGGAACGAGGCGATGAAGGAGAGCGAACCGAGCCCATCCCACCGGCCGCTGGCTCCCGGGCAGTTGACAGGGCGGGGGGTCACCGAGATGCCCAAGCCGTCAGGCCACTCAGCTCGTCTTGTTGAGCTCCTGTGTGACCGGCCCGTCCGGATCGGACCGGAAGTACAGCGTGTCCTGATCGTCTACATAGAGCTGGATCCCGCCGATCTTGCCGAGCCCGCCGTCCTCGACCCCCAAGTACACGAAATCGCTCGACGTTCCCGGATCCTCATAGTCCCAGCTGCCACTGAAGTCGACCGGATCTGCACCCTCGCCTGTCGTCACACCGGTGGCCGAGAACGTGCCGTCCGCCGAGAGCTCGATCTGCCCGCCGTCGGCGTTGCGGTACACACCGGGCAGCTTCTCCGGGTCGACCGCCCCCGAGCACGCCGAGACGACCACCGCGGAAGCGGCAAGCATGGCGAAGAGCCACCGTTCACTTGTTCTCTTGCCTGTCACGACCTCAGCGTAACGCTGGGATCGATCACATGAGTCTTGGGTGGCATCGGCCCCTCGTCAGGCGTGGATTCGGGCTTCGTGGCGGGCCCCGGAGCCCGTGCCGAAGCTGACGTCGGCGCCGGAGCGGCCATGGCGCGGGCCATGAGATGACGGGTTTGCGTGTCGGGCGGCATCCTCGTCCATCAGACCTTCTTGCGAGGGGACCACCGGCTTCAGCCGGTGGGGGAGCGCATCCTTGGGCCGGAGTCGCGCAGCGGGCCGGTGGCCGTACCGCGCCGTGTCGAAACGTGCGCCGTGGAACGAGTTACGCGCCGTCGTTGTCGGCGCGCAGGGAATGGATCATCCTCCGCAGGATCCGGAACGCGTCCGACTGCTCGGCCTCGGTCAGGCCGGCCAGCATTCTGGCCTCGACGGACCGGACGGCTGCGCTCGCCTTCTCGAGGCTTCGTCGGCCGCGAGGCGTGAGCCGCGTGGGAAGCGCCTTCCCGACGGGTGCTTCCGCGGGTCTGGTCACGTAGCCGTCTCGTTCCAGGGCCTGGAGCAGCACGTTCATCGTCTGCCGTGTCACGAACGCGCCGCGCGCTAGCTCGGAGTTGGACAAGCCCGGTCGTTGTGCCAGCAGCTCGAGGCAGGAGTAGTGCGTCACGCTCATCCCGAGCGGCCGCAGCACTTCCTCCATGGCCCCGCGGAGGGCGCTCGACGTTTCTTTGAGCAGGTAGCCCAGTGACGTCTCCAGGTCGACGCCGACACCTTCTTGCTTCATGTCAGTATTCTGACATAGGTTGAAGCGTGTCAGGAAGCTGACACGAAGAGAAGGAGTGTCATCATGCCCGTCACCGGCCCCGACTTCATCTCGCTCCAAGTGCGCGACCGCGACGCTTCGCGGGCGTTCTACGAGCAGTACTTGGGCCTCGTCCGCTCTCCGGCCGGACCTCCGCACGCCGTCGTCTTCGAGACGAAGCCGATCGCCTTCGCACTCCGCGACGTCATTCCCGGCACCGACCTCGCATCCGTCGCCCAGCCCGGCGTCGGTGCCGCGATCTGGCTCCACGCCACCGACGTCCAGGCCATCAACGACGCGCTCGTCGCCGACGGTCACACCATCGTCTCCGCACCGATCGACGGCCCCTTCGGCCGGACCTTCACCTTCGCCGACCCCGACGGCTACCAGATCACGCTCCACGACCGCGCTTGATCGGCCCAACACCACCGGACGACCACCAGCGGTCACACTCTGGGCTCCTGCCCGAGGCCGTCAACGGCCGACTCGACACCTTCGCGGCACCGTTCTCGGCTTCCGTAACTTGGCCAACCACATCGCGCGCAGCCTGCTCGACACCGGCGGCTTCATACCCCCGACTGCGCCCTCCACCGCGATGAGCCGCGAGACCGCTCCCGTCACGGCCCGGGCAGGGCTCTTTGTCAGTGGCTGCTGTCAGGATCCGTAGAACCGGCCACGAAACGGGAGAACACCATGGGCACTTGGGATGTCGGGCCTTTCGGCAACGACACCGCGGCGGATTTCAGCGGAACCCTCGATGAGGCCGCCGCGGAGAAACGCGCGGGCATCGTCCACGACGCCCTCACCCGCGTGATCGACACCGCGGGCTACCTCGAAGCACCCGAGTCCGAGGAAGCCGTCGCGGCGGCCGCCCTCATCGCCGCGCAGTGCCCCGAAGGGGAGCCCACCGATCCCGTCTACGGACCGAAAGAGCCCCTCCCCGACCTCACGGATCTCCGCGACCTCGCGCTCCAAGCCCTCGACCGCGTCATGACCGCACCGTCGGAGCTGATGGAACTCTGGGACGAGTCGGACGGCGGCCCCTGGTGCACGAGCATCCGGAACCTGCGGAACGTGCTCATGCCCCAGCGTCCCGAAGAACAGCTCACGCTGCTCTGAACGACCGAACCCCCGCCACCAGTTACGCGTCACCCCGGGAAGGCCCCACCATGAGCTGGGACGTGCTGCTCCTGCGTCTGCCCGACGAAGCCGCCTCGCTGCGGCAGATCCCCGACGACTACGCCTCGGCCCCGCTCGGCAGCCGGGACGACGTCCTCGCGGCCATCACCCGGGCCGTCCCCGAAGCCGACCTCTCCGACCCCACCTGGGGGCAACTCCTCGGCCCCACCTGGTCCATGGAACTCAACATCGGTTCGGAGGACCCGGTGGACTCGATCATGCTCCACATCAGAGGCTCCGGCGACGACGTGCTCGACCCCGTCTTCCGCCTCGCGGACGTTCTGCGCTGCAAGGTCCTCGACTGCGCGGAGGGCGAGCTGATCACTCCGCGGCAGACGTCCGGCTGGCACACCTTCCAGCAGTACCGAGACAGCGCCGTGTGGGCATCCCAGCAGCACCGGCAGCCACCCTTGCCCGCCGAACCCGGAAGGAACCTCGGGACTCCACTCCCTCCCGGCCGGCTGATCACCTCTGACGAGGGCGACGGAGACGTACAACCGCTGTGGCTCAGCGACCGTCCGGCCACAGCCGGACTATGGGCGCGGATACACGCCGAGCACACGCGTTCCGGCCTCTGGCCGCTCCTGCTCGACACACTCGATCCGGGGGACGACGCATGCCGCCCGTGGGGATCGGGCGAAATCTTCCTCCAGCAGATGTCCTCCCCGACGGACCACGAACCGGCCGGCCTCCTCGCGGAATGGTGGGCCGCGCACACCGCCGTCGACGAAGACGACGACGCACTCTCCGCCGAGCAGCGCCTCGCCGAAACAGCCCCCTACGGACAGCGCTGGCCCGGCATTGCCCCCGGCCGGCAGGCAGTGGCGGACGCCGATGACGTGGCCGCCGAGTACGCGCAGGCCTTTCTCGCGGACCGCCCGCAGGCACGGCTGGGGCTGGTCGTCGCGGCGTCAGGCGCCGAAGCGCTCACGGCGGCGGGCTGGTCGGGGCCCGCCAACTATGACAACGACACGGCGAAGTTCTCCGCCGTCATCCGCGACTGGGAGCACCGATTCGGTGCCTGTGTCGTCGCGGTCGGATTCTCCACCCTGCACCTCAGCGTCGCCGCTCCACCGATGACGCAGCAGGACGCTCTGCTCGTCGCGGCCGAACACTTCGCCTTCTGCCCGGACAACATCTGGCAGGGTACACGGCCGTACACACTGGCCGCGTACGCCGAGCAAATGACCGGTGTCCACAACTGGGACTTCTGGTGGGACTGACGCGCCATGCGCCCCAGGGACGCTCACCACCCCTCGTGAAGTGGTCTTCCGGGGGCTGCGCCCGGCGACGCGCGCCGGCCTCCGGGAGTGGCTCTTCGCGGCGGGGAGCGGGATGAGGGCGGCGTCTCGGTCGGTCCTGGGCAGTCCAGGGCCGGGTCGGTACTTGACGCTGGGGGTTCAAGGGGTCGCAGGTTCAAATCCTGTCGTCCCGACGGTGCGCAAAGCCCGCTGGCGGAGATCGGATCTCCAGCTCAGCGGGCTTTTTCTCGTTCCGGCGGCGTCTTAGCGGACCAGCCGCAGATGCCGCCGGGGTTGCTCCTCTGGGACCACTTTGGGACCAGCCTCCTCCCGGCCGGCCGCGAGGTGCGCACTCAGCGCCGCTCCGGCGAGGTCGATCGAGCGGTGATCCGGGTGGAGGTAGCGCTGTGTGGTGCTCAGCGACCCGTGTCCGGCGATCTTCAGGACGTGCAGCGGGATACCGGCGTCAGCCATCCACGTCAGGCCCGTGTGCCGAAGGTCCTGCCGCCGCAGATGCTCGTATCCGAGCTTGGTTACCACTTCGTCCCAGTGGGTTGCGTCCCGCAGGACAGCCGTGGAGATCCTGCCGCCCCGCGGTCCGGTGAACAGCCGCGCCATCGGATCACGTCCGGCAGCGTCGAGCCGACGGGCGACCAGCGGCCGGATCTCGGGAAGGATCGGCACCACTCGGCGACGCTTTCCCTTCGTGCCCTTATCGGCCAGGCCGCCGGGTCCGGGCGTCGTCTGTCGGCACAGGTGCCAGACCCAGTGCTCGCGGTCGATGTCCACGGCCCGGACGCCGGCGACCTCCCCGATCCGGGTAGCGGTGCAGGCCGCGAAGCGCACCACGTCGCCCCAACCCTGGTACTCCCCGGCGGACCGGGCGACGAGGGCGGAGGCCGGCTTGTCCAGGGCGTCCCAGTCCGGCAGGGCGAGTGAGCGCGGGTCGTCCAACTCGTTTTCGGCCCGCTTGTACGCCTGCTGCCAGCCCACGACCCGGGCCGGGTTGCTGTCGATGATCCCGTCTCGCACGGCTTGTTCCATCACGCGCACCAGGACGGCAAGGCTGTTCTTGACCGTGGAGCGCCCGCACTCGTCAGCGATCCAGCCGTACACGGCACGGTCTACCACGCCGTTCGTGATGGCCGGTAACCGGCAGATGACCCAAGGTGGGGAGGACCCGCAGCCGCCAGCCGGCCCGGTAGGGGTCCAAGGTCTTGGCCTCCAAACCCTGCATGGCCAACGCCCATTCCTCGTCGCCGTACTCGGCCAGGGTCGTGGTCGCCGTTGCCGGGGTGACACCGCGGCTGGCAGCCCGCTGCATTCGCGCGATCCAGGCTCGCGCCGGTAGACAGCGCCCACTCTGAATGGAACGATCCCTACAGAGCGGAGAGGGGCGCCACCGCGTCGTCCCTCGGAGCGCATCGTTGCTCGGCCGGGCACCCCGCCGGCGAGCAGAAAAGTCCTCGCTCCCACGCTCCGCGGCGGCGATCGCGTCCGTCCGTTGTCCCCTTCTCCCGGCCCATCCGGGGCCCGGCCGGGCCCCGGAGCGAATCTCCGCAAGCTGTGCAACACCGGGCAGTCCTCGCCGGTCGGAACGTGCGTCAGCATCCCTTCACGGACAGGAGTTCAGCAGATGAGGGAACGAACCATTCCGGCGGCACTCGTCGCCGCGGTACTGGCGATGGCGGCGAACGTGGCAGCTCCCGCCTCTGTCGCCGCCGCGGCCGCCGGGCCCGCGGAGTTCACCGTGAACACCACCTCCGACGCGGTGGACACCGACCCGTCGGACGGTGCCTGCCGCACCGTGGCCGGTACCTGCAGCCTCCGCGCGGCGGTGATGGCGGCCAACGCCCGGCCCGGCAGCACGATCACGCTGCCCGCCGGCCGGTACAAGCTGACCATCCCGCCCAACCCCCGCCTGCTCATCGGACCGCACGTCGACCCGGCCACCGGCGACTTGAACGTCCAAGCGCCGACCACGGTCCAGGGCGCCGGCGCTCGGACCACCATCATCGACGGCAGCCGCCTCGACCGCGTCTTCCGTACGCGGGCGGACACCCGGCTGTCCGATCTCACGATCACCGGAGGTGTCGCCAAACAGCGCGAAGTGCCCTTCACCGACCCCGGCGGCGGCGGAATCGCCAACGCGAAGAACCTGACCCTGCGCCGGGTGGCGGTGACCGGGAACTCCGCCGGCTACGGCGGCGGCATCTTCAACATCCCCAACTCGCACCTGGAGCTGATCGAGAGCACCGTCAGCGGGAACGCCGCGGGGGAGGCCGGGGGCATCAGGTTCGACGACAGCGGCACCGTGACCAACTCGACGATCAGCGACAACCGCGTGACCGACCCCGGTGACCGTCCCGGCAGCCTGGGCGGGTACGGCGGGGGCGTGGACATCCGCGGCCTGGGCCATGTGAAGATCCTCAACTCGACTATCACCGGGAACAGCGCGCCGCACGGCGGCGGAGTCAACATCGCGCCCGCCTACCTGGACAGCCTGCCCTCGCCGATCCCCGAGATCATTGATCTGCCTCTGGGCCGTCTCACCCTGCAGAACTCGATCGTCGCCGGCAACACCGGTGAAGACTCCTCCGGTGACTGCAAGAGAGCCTTCGCCGACATCGAATCGCAGGGCCACAACCTCGACAGCGACGGCAGTTGCCGCCTCACCGCCGCCGGCGACCTGCCGAGCCGAGCCGCCCTCGTCGGACCGCTTGCCGACAACGGCGGGCCCACGGACACCCGTGCGCTGCTGCCCGGCAGCCCCGCCCTTGACGCGGCCGCCCACTGCCCCGCGACCGACCAGCGCGGCGTCCCCCGGCCCCAGGGAGCCGCCTGCGACATCGGTGCCTACGAACACACGCCGTGACACGGACACGAGACGTCCGCCGGCGGGGTTACCGGACCGGCTGCCACCCGTGCGCCCGCGCCGGCCACCGCAGGACACCCAAGGCACGGAAGGGAACCGAATGAGACCCCGCATGCGCCGTATCTTCACCCGCGCCGCGACCGCCGCGGCGGCCCTGCTGCTGTCGGTCACCGCACTCCCGGCAGCCTCCGCCCACTCCGGCCCCGACCCCTTGGCCGTGGCCACCGTGCACGGCAGCGTACGCGGCGCGGCCGGCCCCGGTGGCGGCCGGCTCTTCCAGGGCATCCCCTACGCCGCCCCGCCGATGGGAGAGCGGCGCTGGCGCCCGCCCCGGCCGCCCGTACCATGGTCCGGCCTGCGGGAGGCCACTACACCGGCCGGCCCCTGCCCCCAGTTACCGCTGACGCTGCTCCCCGACGGCGGCCCGGTCCTCCCCGGAGAGTCCAACCGGACCGGCAGTACCTCCGAGGACTGCCTGTACCTCAATGTATGGACCCCCGCCCGGACCGGCGCCAGGGCCCTGCCGGTGCTGGTGTGGCTGCACGGCGGCGGCAACGCCTACGGCGCCGGAAGCGACTACAACGGCGCGGCGCTGGCCGCGCGCGGCGTGGTCGTGGTCACGGTCAACTACCGGCTGGGAGCACTGGGGTTCCTCGCCCACCCCGCCCTGTCGGCCGAGAGCGCAGACCGGGCCTCGGGAGACTACGGCCTGATGGACCAGCAGGCCGCCCTGCGCTGGGTACGGCACAACATTGGCGCGTTCGGCGGTGACCGGGCCAGGGTCACCCTCGGCGGCCAGTCCGCCGGATCTGCCGACACCTGCCTCCACATCACCTCACCCACCGCGAGAGGCCTGTTCCACCGCGCCGTCCAGCAGAGCGGAAGCTGCGTGTCCGAAAAGGCCCTCACCCCGCTGAGTCTGGCCGCGGCCGAGCGGAAGGGTCAGGACTTCGCGGCCTCGGTCGGCTGCACCGACCCCTCGACCGCCCCGGCCTGTCTGCGCGCCGTACCCCCCGCCGAACTCATCCGCGGCACGCCCGGCGCCACATCCCTGTGGGGAGCGAACACCGGGCCGCGCATTCTTCCCCTACCGCCTCGCACAGCGTGGGCCACGGGACGGGTGAACGCCGTCCCGACGCTCAGCGGCAGCACCCACGACGAGTACCGATACTTCACCGCGCTGAACGTGGACCTGCTCGGCGGCGGGCCGCTCACCCCCGAGCGCTACGCCGCGTTGATCAGATCGCAGCATCCCGCCCGCGCGGACACCGTCCTCGGCACATACCCGGCCTCCGCCCACCCGTCCCCCAACCTGGCCTACTCCGCCGTCGGCACCGACCAGCGGTTCGCCTGCCCGGCGAGGGCGGACAACCGCCGGTACAGCGGCCGGGTGGCCGTCTACGCCTACGAGTTCAACGATCCCCAGGCGCCGCCGTTCATCCCGGCGCCGCACACCCCGCAGGGAGCCTTCCACGCGGCGGAACTGGCCTATCTGTTCCCGACGGACGCCCTGTCGCCCCTCACCCCCGCCCAGCGCCGGCTGTCCGACCGGATGACCGACTACTGGGCCCACTTCGCCGCCACCGGCAACCCCAACCATCCCGGCGCCCCCGCCTGGCCGCGCTACACCGCGAGCCGTGACCGCATCCAGGTGCTGGCCCCGGACCGAATCGCTCCCACGACCGGTTTCGCGTCCGACCACCACTGCGCGTTCTGGCAGCCCTCCGCGGCTTCCTGACGGTGCCTCACCGCCCGCCGGCGCGGATCCCCTCCGCTCCGGCGGGCCTCCTCGGCTGCCCCACCCCCTTGCAGCGGGGCCGCCGTCCCGGCCCTCCGGAGGACCTCTCCCCTCCCCGGCAGGCCGCCCGGCGGGGCCCCACCTGTGCTCCTGCGCACGGCAGCACAGCGATCACAACGGAAGAAGAGTGTCATGACCTCCGCATTCACGCTGGCCCAGGACGCGCGCCGGGCGCACCGGCAGGGACCGGAAGCCTTGGCCCACCGGCAGCGGGACCGTCTGGCCGCGATGGTCGCCTTCGCCCGCGCCCACTCCCCTTACTACGCCGGCCTCTACCGCGACCTCCCGGCACAGGTCCAGGACCCGGCCCTGCTGCCGGTGACCGACAAGCAGACACTCATGGCGCACTTCAACGACTGGGTCACCGACCCGGAGGCAACCATCGACCGGGTACGGGCCTTCGTCGACGACCCCGAGCGGATCGGCGACCACTTCCTCGGCAAGTACCTGGTCTCCACCACCTCGGGAACCACCGGACACCGCGGTGTCTTCCTGCTCGACGACCGGGCGGCAGCGGTGGTCAAGGCCCTGTCGCTCCGTGCCGTCTCGCGTACGATCACTTTCGCCCGGCTTGCGCGGATGCTCACGCGCCGGCTCCGATCGGCTCACGTCATCGCGACCGGCGGCCACCTGGCCGCGTACGCCGTCAACACCCGGCTGCGGGCCACCGGCCGCCGGCAGGTCAGAATCAGCCGGGTCTTCTCGGTGCACAGCCCGCTGCCCGAGCTGGTGGAGCAGCTCAACCGGTACCGGCCGGTGCTCCTGGACGGCTACGCCACCATGATCGCGCTGCTCGCCGGCGAGCAGCTGGCCGGCCGGCTGCGCATCAAGCCCGCCGTGGTGTCGCTCGTGGCCGAAGGCCTCGGCGACAGCGAGCATCAACGCATCCGCTCGGCGTTCGGGGCACATGTCGTCAACACCTATAGCTGCAACGAGAGCCTCGCGCTGGGCTACGGCTGCCCGCAGGGGTGGCTGCACATCCACGACGACTGGGTGATCCTGGAGCCCGTCGATGCCGACCACCGCCCCACACCGCCCGGTCAGCAGTCCTCCACCGTACTGCTGACCAGCCTGTGCCGATGGGCGCAGCCGATCCTGCGCTACGACCTGGGCGACAGCGTCCTGCGGCGTGCGGACCCGTGCCCCTGCGGGGACCCGTTACAGGCGATCAAGGTGCGCGGCCGGTCCGCGGAGCTGCTGACCTTCCGCCGCCGGGACGGCAAGAGTGTCCCTATCGTGCCGATGGCGTTCGAGACCGCCATCGAGCGCACCCCTGATGTCGACCTGTTCCAGATCGTGCAGACGACACCCACCACCTTGCGGGTGCGGGTGCGCACGTCCACCGGAGCAGACCCCGACACGGTGTGGACCGCGGTACGCGCCGAGATCGTAGGCCTGCTCACGGCCCACCAGGTGGGCCACTGCACCGTCGAACGCGGCCACGAGCCGCCCCAGCAGTCCGCAGGCGGCAAGTTCCGCGTCGTCATCCCCTTCTCCTGACCCCGCCCGGCGCCCACGGCGTGCCGGGCGGGGTCAGAGGCCGGCCGTGCCTCCAGGAGCGGTTCCGTCGAGCGATGGACAGGGACACCGGCGGGACACCCGGCTCGATGCCGGTGTCCGGCGCACGCGGGGCAGCCCCGCCTCCCCTGGCGGAGAACTACTGGTCCGCGCCGGGCCCGGGACGTGGACCGGCCGCGGACGTCCACCCCACGCGAACCCCGTGGTGGGCCGCCAGGGCCGGCAACGCGACGCGCAGCGGCTCGGTCTCCAGAGCCGTGTCCGGTTCGAACCAGCGGGCGACGGCGGTTCCGCTCGCCGTTCTGAGGGTGAAGCGGGCCAGCTCGTCCGCCACCTCGGGGCGGTCGTGCAGACCGAAGACGACGCACAGGGAGTCCCTGGCCCACGCCACCAGGGCGTCGCGGTAGCGGTGCAGCTCGGCCACGGCCGCCGTACTGGAGTTCTCCCGCAACATGCCCAGCCCGAGCAGCAGCTTCAGGCTGTGTGGATGGCGTTGGAACCCGTCTCGTACCGCTTCGAGGAAGTGGTCCAGCCGATGGCCGGCGTCTGCCCCCGGTACCTCGACCGGGGGCAGGGCCGCCAGCAAGGTGAGCCTGGCGCGTTCGAGCACCGCGACGTAGATGCCGTCCTTGCTGCCGAAATGCCAGTAGATGGAGCTGGCGGGGAGACCGCACGCGGCGGAGATCATCGAAATGGACGTGGCAGTGTAGCCGTGCAGTGACATCAGCCCGGTGGCGGTGTCGAGGATCGCCTCGCGTGACCGCATGCCGCGATCGTGGGCAGGTGCCTCCGTCATGCGCCCGACTCTAGACGAGCCCTTCCGGTGTGTTCAGTGAACCACCCCCGGTTCGGTCAGAGGCTCGGGACTTTCGAATGGCGCACCCTCCGGCCGGCCGGCCGCCGTGGCCGCGGCCGCCTGCACTCGTTCCAGGCTCCTGGTCTCGCGGACGGCCGCCGCCCAGCCCTCCGGGCTCTGCGGTCGGCGGGGCCGTCACAGCGAGGTGCGGAAGGGGCCGGTCACCTCGTAGGTGATGCCGCCGCTGCTGGAACCGGAGGTGCCACGCTGGGAGGAGAAATACAGCCGGTCGCCCGCGGGGTTGAAAGCCGGCCCAGTGATCTCTGAGGAGGAATGACCGGTGACCCGCAGGAAAGGGGCGACCGACCGCCCGAGTGGTGGTGGAGCAGCCGCCGCCACACCAGCAAGCCGACGTCGTGGATGGTGCCGTGCTGCAAGAGCACGGGTGCGGCCGGCAGCCGGTAGGTGAAGACGCGGCGGCCTCCCGGCAGCCAGGGCGCTCACGAGGAGACGGCCGACCGATCCAGTTCTCGGGAAGAAGCGGTCGGCCGCTGCATCCAGCGAGTGGGTGAGCCCGATCCGTAGCTCGTCGACCGTCACCTCGGCCGTGGCCTCGAACCGGGCGGCGATCCCGATGGCTGTCGCCACTTGCTCACCGATGCGGAACCAGGGACAGACCACCAGGTCGGCCGCGGGTACGTGCGGGCGGGGTCATCGCGACGCCCGTGTGGGGCCTGCAGGGTGATCGCGGCGGCCAGGACCTGCGGCGGCATGCTCGGTCCGGCGGCGGAGGCCCCGTTCGGACGTACCTCCAATGCCCGGGAGAAACGCGGCAGACCCCTCGCGCACGTAGCGTGCAAGCAAGTCACCCTCCGGATACAGAAGGAGTTCCGACATGCGTGTCTTCTCTCTCGCTGCGGCTTCCGCACTCGGCGCCTCGGTCCTGTGCGCCTCGCTCACCGCCCCCGCCGGTGCCGCGACCACCGGCGACACTCACGGCGGCGGTGCGGTCACCGGTCGCGCCCACCTCGACGGCGCCCAGGAGGTGCCCGGCCCCGGAGATCCCGACGGCCGGGGCTGGTTCCGTTTCAAGGCCGACGGGGACAAGCTCTGCTACAGCCTCCGGGTGCGCCGCGTCGAGACACCGACCGCCGCCCATATCCACTTCGGCCCGAAGGGGGAGGCGGGCCCGATCGCGGTCGCCCTGAAGACCCCGCCCGAGGACGGCAAGGTCCGTGGCTGCATCAGAGCTCAAGAGCACCAGAACCCGGCGAACGCCAACAGAGTTCTCACCTTCTGGGAGCTCCAGGGCATCAAGAAGGACACCTTCGTCTTCTATGTGAACGTGCACAACGCGGAATTCCCAGCCGGTGCTGTGCGCGGCCAGCTGAAGCGCACTCACTGACCCGCGGGGCGGTCGCGTGCCGCAGCACCCGTGGGAGGGCGGCCAGTCGCTCCGGGCCGGGCAGCCGCACGGCGCCCGGCCACGGGGCGGGTGGTCGGGCGCAGGGTGCGCCCGGGTGGGGACCACCGCTGCGGCTGGTGGTGGACGTAGCGGGTGGCGGCCACGTCCGCCAAGGACAACAGTGTGGCGGCGGCCGCTGTGATGCCGGATCACCGCGGTAGGCGCGATAATGCGCTGCGTGACGTGGGGGATGACGCCGCCGGGCATGCGTCCTTGGTGCTGTTCGAGGACGAGCTGCCCCTTGAATGTCTCGTTGATCGACTCGATGACGTGCCGCAGGGGCATGGACAGGGATCCGCACCGGCTGCCGTTCGCCCTTGCGGATCGGTCGTAGCAACTGCATTCCGTGCTCGTCGAGTTCGTGTCTGGCGAAGCCCTGGCCGAAGTGCTTTTGTCGCCGATCAGTGTTGATCCGGCCGGCCTTGGAGGAGTTCGGTGCCGAGGAGGTCGAGGAGGGTTTCGCGTTCGTCGGCCATGACTCCGTTCAGGGTGAAGACGACGGACAGGCCCTGAAAGGTGCATATCAGGCGCAGGCGCGGACCCCCGGAAGAAGCGGTCGTGGCCGGCGCAGCGGCCGACGGGGGAGAGGCGGACCGCGACGGGCCGCGGGGCGGAACGTCATGGAGAGACGCGTGTGGCCTGATGGCACCCTTTCGCTGCGTACGCACGCGCATACGATGGGTTGCCGGGATTCACGGGAATCCTGCTGCGGCACCGAGCCGTGCCGCAGCAGCGAGACTCCTCCCGCGCAACCGGGGGTGCAGGGGCGTCGCGGACGGCCGGCGGACTGCTTCCGGTTTCAGGGCTGGGCACGTTCGGTGGGGTGTCCGTAAGAGGGGGTGCGCCGGGATGAGTAGCGGTGTGGAGTGCCGTTTGCTGGGGTCCTTTCAGGTGTTGTCCGCGGGGCGGACGGTGACACCGAGCGCCCCGCAGTTGCGGCAGGTCCTGGCCCTGCTGGTGCTGCGCCGTGGTGAGGTGGTCTCCACGGACGCACTGGGGGACGAGGTATGGGGGGCGCATCCGCCGCGTCGTGCCCTGCGGGCCCTGCACACCAGCCTCTACGAGCTGCGCAGGACGCTCGCGCCGGAGCCGTCGGGCACTGCCCCGTGGGTGGTGACGCGACCGGGCGGCTACATGGCGGTGCTGCCGGAGGAGGCGGTCGACGTCGGTCGGTTCCAGGCGTTGGTGGCGCACGGCAGACGGGAGGCGGAGGAGGGCCGCCCGGGGGTGGCTCGCCGGTTGCTGGGCCGCGGACTGGCGTTGTGGCGGGGCGCGGCTCTGTCGGGTGTCCGCTGCGGGGAGGTGCTGGGTGTGCACGCGGCCGGGTTGGAGGAGGCGCGGCTGCGGGCGCTGGAACTGCGGATCGACACCGACTTGGAGCTGGGCCACCACGGTCAGGTGGTGGCGGAACTCACCGAGCTGGCGGCCGGGCGGCCCTTCCACGAGGGGTTGGCAGCGCGGCTGATGCTGGCGCTGTACCGCGCGGGCCGCCGCGGTGAGGCTCTTGCGGCGTACCAGGACCTGCGGCGCCGATTGGGAGCGGAACTGGGGGCGGAACCGGGGCCGCAGGTACAGCGGTTGCATCATGCCGTGCTCAGGGACGAGGCGGGGCTCCCGGCGGAGGAGGGGCCGGCCCGGACGCGGGTGCGTCCGGCGGAGCTTCCGCCGGACGTCTCGGGATTCACCGGTCGTGCCGGCGTGCTGGCCGGCGTGACCGGGCTCGCGGCCTCCGGCCGCAGACGCGGTGCCGTTCCCGTGGTGTGTCTGGTGGGCATGCCCGGTGTCGGCAAGACGGCAACGGCCGTACACGCCGCCCACCTGTTGCGGGAGCACTACCCGGACGGGCAGTTCCATGTGCCGTTGGGCGATGTGCCCGGCGACGCCGACGACGGTTCCGCTGCACTGGGCCGCATGTTGCGGGCGACCGGCATGGCACCGGAAGCGGTCCCCGGCACCGCGCAGGAGAGAACGGCGGCTTTCCGCTCCTGGAGTTCGGGCCGCCGGGTGCTGGTGGTGCTGGACGGGGCGGTATCGGCTCGCCAGGTCGAACCCTTGCTGCCCGCCGGGCCGGGCTCGGTCGCACTGGTCACCACCTGCTGTGCGTTGTACGGGCTTCGCGCGCACACGGCAGTGCGGCTCGGGGCGTTCACCCCCGGCGAGGCCGTGGAAGCGCTCGGACGTGCCGTGGGACACGGGCGTTTGAAGGCCGAGCCGGCGGCGGCCGTAAGAATCGCGGAATGCCTGGGCCGGCTGCCGCTGGCGGTCACAGCCGCCGGCGCACGTCTGGCCGGGCACCCCACCGCACGGCTGTCCCTCTGCGCCGACCTGCTGGAACGGTGCGCCGAAGAACATCGCCTGTCCGACCTGGCCCGGCTGGGGCTGGACCTCGACGACCGGATCGACGCGGTCCTGGACACGCTGGAGCGGGCGGAACGTGCGGCCTTCCGGCGGCTGGCCGCGGCGCTGAGTGTCCCCTTCACGGCCGGGGACGGGGCGGCCGCGCTCTCGGTCGACGAGGTGACGGGCCGCCTGCTGATGGTGCGTCTTGCCGACGCCCACCTGGTGGAGGAGGCCGGCGAAACGCTCACGGGCGACCGGCTGTACCACTTCCATGTTCTGGTGCGGGCCTACGCCGGGGAACGGTACAGCTCTGCCGGCCGCGACATTCCCGGCGGCCGGCTCCTCCCGACGGCTTGCCGGTGACCGCCGGGGCAGGGCGGGACATCGGCGGGCGACGGCTCCGCCACGGCCGGGCCCCCTTCGCCGCGTGAGGCCTGCGGCGAAGGGGGGAGTTGTGGTGCCGGCGGTCCCGGCTCGATGGTCGCGTGGTGGTGTGTCAGTCTCCGGTGTTGGTGGCCCACAGGGCGCCGCCGTTGCGGGTGTACATCACCAGGTTGCCGTCGTCCTGGACGGCGAGGTAGGCACCCGGGCGGCCGTAAGTGCCGGTGGCCCACAGGGCGCGGCCGTTCACGTCGTACAGGACGAAGTTGCCGTCGTACTGGACGACCGCCCGGTAGCCGTTGGGCCACGCGCCCGGGGCCTGCCAGGCCGCCCTGCCGTTCTTGTACAGCACGAGGTTGCCGTCCGACTGCAGGCGCAGTACGGCCCGGCCGTTGCCGGAGGTCCACGCCTGGTTGCGGTACAGGGTGGCCGGCGCGTACAGAAGGGTGTCGGCGGACTGCCGGGCGATGCCGTTGTGCTGCCGGCCGCCGGTGTCGGTTGCGGGGAAGGCGTGGGCCGCGGCGGGGGTGAGGGCAGCGAGTGCGAGAGCTGCCGCGGCCGCCGTCGCCATGGTCGCTGTGCGGATCCTGGTCATGCGGGGACCTCCTGCTGTGCCGGAGTCTTTCTCCGGCTCGGTAGTGAACCTAGGCCGCCGCGGTCAGCGCTCGGTCAGGCCCCGGTCAGCGAGCACGGTGCCCCGCTCGTGCTCGCGGTTCGTGTCTGCACCTCCCCTCCCACTGTGGAGACCGTGACCGGAGGGATAGCTCGTGCACGGTAACGAGTCGGCCACACGGCCCTGCGGCGCCGGTAGCGTCCCGGAGGATCATGGACGACCACACCACTGGGGGACACCATGCGCACTCGCGCCACCACCACCGCCGTGACCGTCTGCGCGGCCCTGGTCATGACTGCCTGCGGCGGCCCGGCCGACTCCGACCCCGGCCCTGGGGCGACCGCAGGGAGCACTGGGCCGGCGACCCGTTTCACGGGCGGCGAGGAGGCCCGCAGCGGCGGCGTGGCCGTCAAGATCGGCAGAGTACGGGACGCCGACGAGATCGCAATGGAGGGAGGCACGGAGCGGGCGGGCGGCAAAGGGAAGATCGTGGCACTGGAGACCGTCGTCCGCAACGACACGAAGGCCGGTATGGGTCTGACCTGCTCACCGCCCTTCACCAGCACCCTGGTCGACGACCGGGGCCGCCGTTACGAACCCCTCGCCGGCCTCTACGGCGTCCCGGGGAATCCCGACTGCGACGACCGGCTTCGGCCCGGCCGCAAGGACGAGATGCTGTTCGTCTACCGCGTGCCGGAGAGCGCGGAGATCGCGGCGTGGGAGTTCGCCGAGTCCGGGCGGAAGCCCTCCGTCGTCGATCTCAGCGGCATGTCCGTCCTGTAGCGAGGCGCCGGACGAGCCGGCCCCGCGCGTGCTCCGCGGCCGAGCGGAGTCCCATGCCCGCCTCGCGGTGGGCCGGTACGGCGGGCGCGGGCCCCCTCCGGGACAGCCGCGGCCGTACCGGCTCCTCGGCCGCATCTTACGGCCGGCGTCATTGCCACCCAGCGGCCGGACCACAACCGCCGTCGGATGCCGCGCCGTGACCAGTGGCGGCCAGAGCTCTGTCGTCGGCCATGGCCGCCCGGTCGAGCAGGACGACCACGAGGCGGAAGGGGTGGAGGTATCGGTCAGCCGATCTTGAGGAGGCCGGCGTCGACGACCGCGTGGCCGAAGGGGCTCGCGAGTTCGGCGAGGCGTTCGCAGTCGGCCTCACCCAGGGCGGCGTAGGCGGGAAGGGCCAGCTGGTCGGTGCGGTCCTCGATGTGCCGGCGCAGGCGTACGCCCTCCGGGCTGAGGGAGTCGCCGTCGAGAAGACCCCGCGAGCGCAGGCTTTCCTCGGTGCCGGCCCACTCCTCCTCGGGCCACGCGCGGCTTCCCTTGAGGAAGTCGACGGGAACCTCGCCGGTGGCGGCGTGCAGAACCAGGGACTCCAGGCCCCCGACGCCCTCGCTCAGCAGGCACGCGACATGGCCGTCCCCACGGAACTCCCGGAGCAGGGTCTGGGCGTGCCACAACTGCAGCACCGGTTCCTCCGGCCAGGGCAGAGCGGCATGCGCGGCGAACAGCGGGCGGCCCTGGGCGTGTTCGCAGGCCGCCTCGGCGGCCCTGCGGGTCAGCGCCAGGACCTCGTCCAGAGCGGGCAGTTCGTGGATCCCGGCCCGTCGCAGGGCCTCGCTCGCGGCGGCGTGCCGCGCGTCCAGCACCTGCTGCGGCGTCGCCGTGTCCCAGGCCCCGTCGACCGCCTTCCGTACGAAAGCGGGGTTGAAGTTGTAGAAGGTCGAGATGACCAGCTCGGCGGATGCTCGGCCCAAGGCGGCGCTCCGGGATACGAAGTACCCGGTGCGTCCGCTGAGTCCGAGGTCGGCGTACCGCCGCCGTCCCTCGGGGACGAAGTAGATCATGGCGTGTACGGGTTCGAGTCGGCGCCAGGCTGTTCGTGCTGTCTTCATCGGGTCACCTCTTCTGAGAGTCAACAGACGGGGAGTTCACTGTGGTTCCGTACTCGCCGCGCGCTCGCAGATGTCCGAGCGGCAGGCGGCTCAGCGTCTCGGGCGCCTCCTCGGAGCCCCGGTGGCTGACGCTCCAAAGGGTCTCGAACCGGTACGGTCCGTGACCCGCTGCCCGGTCTCCCGCGCGGCCGCCGGGCCGAAGGTGCTGTCCTCCGTGTCCCGGACGTACGGCGTGGAGACGTCGATGACGCCGATCGCACCGTCGGGACGCCCGGCCCGGTAGCGGTTCAGCGCCGGGGCGGGGCCGTCCGGGGCTGGACCCGGGGGAGTCCGCGCTGTTCGGCGCCACCACCCGGTCACCGTGCACGGCCAGTGCCGTCTGCCGCTGCCACACCAGGCCGGTCCGCGGGAAACCGAGCGGCCACAGCAACGGGCGGCGCGGGGGCGGATCCGCCGGTAGCGCGTCGAGCACGCCCCGAGCAGTGGAGTCGCGCAGTTCGCCCACGGCCCGCCCTTTCGTACCGACTGGTCGGTCAGCTTTCAGTCGTTGACATGGATTGTCAAGGCCGAGGGTGCGCACCCCGCAACCGCAACCGCGACCGCGCACAGCGTCTTTGGCCGGATGTCGCGGCGGGCGCGGCGTTCCGGCCCGGTGGCGCAGGCCGTGGGGCCGCGTCCCGAGCGGGGGCGTCGAAGGAGGGTGTGATCCAGGGCGTCTCGCCCCGATCCCGATCCCAGGTGTCCCGCGTTGTCCGGCAGTAGGCAGTTGAACCTGACGCCGAATTCAACTATAACGTGGAGGTCCGGCTCCCACCCCCCCCCGCGGCACGGCCGGCCGGCGGTGAGCCCGGTCACGGCACCCGGGATTCAAGCCGGGGGCTCGCAGACGCCGGAGCGACAGGAAGCAGTGAGGCGACATGAGGGAAGCAGTCATCGTTTCGACGGCGCGGACACCGATCGGAAAGGCGTACCGCGGCGCGTTCAACGACACCCAGGCGCAGGAACTTGCCGCCCACGCCCTCTCGCACGCGGTGCGGCGCGCCGGGCTCGAAGGAGGCGAGGTCGAGGACGTGATCCTCGGCTGCGCCCTGCAGCAGGGGTCCTCCGGAGGCAACATCGCCCGCCAGGCGGCTCTCCGGGCCGGGCTTCCGGACACCGTGTCCGGTATGACGATCGACCGGCAGTGCTCGTCCGGCCTGATGGCGATCGCGACGGCCGCCCAGCAGATCGTCGGCGACGGCATGCAGATCGCCGTCGGCGGCGGCGTCGAGTCGGTCTCCTTGGTGCAGAACGACCACCTCAACACCCACCGCATGGCGGATCCCTGGCTGGTCGAGCACAAGCCGGGCATCTACATGCCGATGTTGCAGACGGCGGAGATCGTCGCCGAACGCTACGGCGTGAGCCGGGAGCGCCAGGACGAGTTCGCGCTGGTGTCACAGCAGCGCACCGCGGCGGCGCAGGAGGCCGGGCGGTTCGATCAGGAGATCGTCGCGCTCGACAGCGTCAGGAAGGTCATGGACAAGCAGTCCGGGGAGGTGCGGGACGAGGCGGTGACCCTGACCCGGGACGAAGGCAACCGCGCGTCGACCACACTCGAGGGTCTGGGCGCACTGGCGCCGGTGCTGCCGGACGGTCAGGTGGCCGCGCGTTCCAGCGTGACGGCGGGCAACTCCTCGCAGTTGTCGGACGGGGCCTCCGCGTCGGTGTTGATGGAGGCGAAGGAAGCCGAGCACCGCGGACTGCAGCCGCTGGGCGCCTACCGCGGCATGGCCGTCGCCGGTTGCGGACCGGACGAGATGGGGATCGGTCCGGTGTTCGCCATTCCGAAGCTGCTGAAGCGGCACGGTCTCACCGTCGACGACATCGGTCTCTGGGAACTCAACGAGGCGTTCGCCTCCCAGGCGCTGTACTGCCGGGACGAACTGAACATCGACCCGGAGCGGTTCAACGTCAACGGCGGCGGGATCTCGGTCGGCCATCCGTACGGAATGACCGGCGCCCGCCTGGTGGGGCACGCCCTGATCGAGGGCAGGCGCCGTGGCGTCCGGTATGTCGTGATCTCCATGTGCGTCGGCGGCGGAATGGGCGCAGCCGGGCTGTTCGAGGTGGCCTGAGGTCCACCTGCCGCCGGGCTTCCGCGCGGCGGCGGAAGGGGCGGTGGACGCGGCTGCCGTCGCATGGGGCCGGTGGAAGCCGGCGTGGGAGAGAGGGTGTGGGCAGTGTGCTGAACGTCGTGGAGGGGGCCCGAACCGCGGTCCTCGTGGACTTCGGCGGGGTCATCACGTCCAGTGTGTTGCAGGCTTTCACCGACTTCGGCGCCTCGCTCGGCGGCGACCCGCGCCTGCCGCTGGACCTTCTCGGCCGGGATCAGCCGTCACGCGCCCTCCTGGCCGATCACGAGTGCGGCCGTATCGACGCCGAAGCCTTCGAGCGGGGGTTCGCCGAGCGCCTCCGCGCCCACGGCGCCGCCGTACAGGCGGAGGGGCTCACGGCCCGGATGCAGGCGGGAATGTCGATCGACCAGGAGGTGCTCGCCCTGCTCGGTGATCTCCGCTCCGCCGGGTATCCCGTTGCGCTGGTGTCCAATTCCTTCGGGAACGGGACCTACGACGGCGTCGACCTCGCCGCGGTGGCCGATGCGGTGGTCATTTCCTCCGAGGTCGGGATCCGCAAGCCCTCCCGGCGGATCTACGCGATCGCATGTGAACGCCTCGGCATCGCCCCTGAGGAGGCCGTCATGATCGACGATCTGCGGCAGAACCTCGACGGAGCGGCGCGGATCGGAATCGGGGGCGTGCTGCACACCGGTGCTGCCGACACCCGCCGCCAACTGGCCGAGAGTTACGGGATCTCGGCCTGACCGGGCGACCGATCGACGAGCACGCGGCCGCAGGAACCGGCCATACCCGGGCCGGCGCCGCGGGCCGGGCGGCTGCGCCCGCGCCCGCTTGGTACCGGCCCCGTGCCCTTCTGTTCCCCCGTGCCGTCTCCGCGCTCCGGCGATCGGACACCCGTACCCGGCTCGGGTCCCGCCCCGCCCGGATCCTGTCCGGTTGAGCCGCCGTACGCGCTTCGGCGGGCGTGGTCGCGCCGTCCACGGCGAGAAGCCCGGACGGTCCGCACACCGGTCACTTCCGCGCGCAGCAGGCTTGAATTTGAGCTCGGGTTCAAGTCTACTCGGAGCGGCGAGGAGGAGCCCCGAACCGCGCAACCTGCTCACATCCCCGGAAGGCACCGCCCATGGCCAGTGTTCTCGAACCGGTCCGCCGCCACGCGGCCGCGACTCCCGGCAACATCGCGCTGCGCGGCGGCGCGGAGCAGTGGACCTATCGCCAACTGTCCGACGCGAGCCTGCGGTACGCGGGCGCCCTGGCCGCCGCAGGCCTGTCTCCCGGGGACCGGGTGCTGCTGGCGGCGCCGTCGGTGCCCGAGTTCGTAGTGGCCTACCTCGGCATCCAGACCGCAGGCTGCGTCGTGGTTCCGGTCAACACGATGTCCACCCGGGCCGAGGTCGAATACGTCCTCGGCGACGCGGGCTGCTCGTTGGCGGTCGCATGGCACGCCCTGGGACCCGCCGTCGCGGAGGCGGCCTCGGCGCTCGAGGTGCCCTTCCGGGTACTGTCCACGGGCGCGGCGGTCACCGACGCCGGCCCGGCCCGCGTCGTCGACCGGGACCACGACGAGACCGCGGCCATTCTGTACACGTCCGGTACGACAGGGCGGCCGAAGGGCGCCCAGCTCACGGTCGGGAACCTGCTGTCCGCAGGGGAGATCGGCGCCGAGTGCAGCCGCGGGTCCAGTGCCGACCGCACCGGCACCGGACTCCCGCTGTTCCACGTGTTCGGCCAGGCATCGGTCATGATGGCGACCTTGACGGCGGGCGGATCGATGTCGTTGCTGGCGCGGTTCGACCCGGCCTCGATGCTGGAGATGCTGCGCCACGACCGGCTCACCATCATGGCCGGCGTACCGACCATGTGGAACGCGATGCTGCACGCGGCGGGTGATGCCAATCCGGCGGACTTCGCCCAACTCCGCGTCGCCGTCTCCGGCGGTGCGTCGCTGCCCGGGGAGATCGCCCGGGCCTTCGAGGCCCGTTTCGGCTGCACCATCCTCGAGGGCTACGGGCTCACCGAGACCACCGCCTTCGGCACCTTCAACGACATCGACCGCGGCGGCAAGACCGGGTACACGGGGCGGGCCGTCCCGCGGCTGCAGGTCCAGGTGCGCGACATCCACGGCAGGGAGTGCCCGCCGGGCACCGTCGGCGAAGTGCACATCAAGGGACCCACGGTGATGCGCGGCTATTGGAACCGCCCTGCGGACACCGCCGCGTGCCTTTCACCCGACGGCTGGTTCCGGACCGGCGACCTGGGCGAGACCGACACGGACGGCGACCTGCGCATCGTCGACAGGATCAAGGATCTGATCATCCGCGGCGGCTACAACGTCTATCCCGGTGAGGTGGAGGAAGTTCTCTTCGAGCACCCGGACATCATCGAGGCAGCCGTGATCGGCGTTCCCGACGATCACTACGGCGAGGAGGTCGCCGCCCTCGTCGCGGCCCGGCCCGGTTCCGGGCTCGGTGCCGCCGAGGTGTCGAGCTGGACGCGGGAGCGACTGTCCGCCTACAAGGTCCCGCGCATCATCCGGTTCGTCGACGCGCTGCCCAAGGGGCCGAGCGGGAAGATCCTCAAGCGTTCCATCGACCGTACCGAGCTGACCCGTGACCCGGTGACCGGCGACGTACCCGCCCGCCGCCACTGAACTCCGCCGACGGGCGAGACGCGTCCGCCGCAGAAGAGAACCGCAGGAGAAAGACGCATGGTGAGTAGCTCATGAGCCTGCCTCCCGGCCTGAAGGGCCGGCTCCGCCTGCCCGTGGTCGCATCGCCGATGTTCATCGTGTCCGGTCCGGAACTGGTCATCGCCCAGTCGGCCTCCGGCATCGTGGGTTCCTTCCCCGCGCTCAACGCGCGGCCCCAGTCGGCGCTGCGCGAATGGCTGGAGCACATAACGGAGGAACTGGCCAAGCACGACATCGGCCGTCCCGAGTCACCGTCGGCGCCGTTCGCGGTCAATCTCATCGTGCACAGGACCAACTCGCGCCTGGGGGAGGATCTCGCGACCGTCGTGGACTTCAGGGTGCCGATCGTCATCACCTCTCTCGGCGCCCGGGCCGATGTCAACGATGCGGTCCACTCCTACGGCGGCATCGTGCTGCACGACGTCATCAGCGACCGGTTCGCGCGCAAGGCGGTGGAGAAGGGAGCGGACGGCCTGATCGCCGTTGCCGCAGGAGCGGGCGGGCACGCGGGCACGCAGTCGCCCTTCGCGCTCGTCCAGGAGATCCGCCGCTGGTTCGACGGCCCCCTCCTGCTGTCGGGCTCCATCGCCCACGGCCGCTCGATCCTCGCGGCGCAGGCCGCCGGCGCGGACCTGGCTTACGTGGGTTCGGCGTTCATCGCCACTGACGAGGCGAACGCGGAGGAGCGGTACAAGCAGATGGTCGTGGACTCCACCGCCGCGGACATCGTGTACTCCAACCTGTTCACCGGCGTGCACGGCAACTACCTCCGCGCCAGCATCGAGGCCGCCGGACTCGATCCAGCCGCACTGCCCGGTTCCGACCCGTCCGCCATGGACTTCGGCGACCGGGACATCAAGGGGGCGAAGGCATGGCGGGACATCTGGGGTGCGGGTCAGGGCATCGGCACGGTCGGTGCGGTCCTCCCTGCGGCTGCGGTCGTCGAGCGTCTCGCCGGCGAGTACGCCGAGGCCAAGAGGCGGCTCAGGGACATGTGAGGGGGCGCCGCGGCCGCACCCCACAACGGACTACCGCTGTCACGGGGGTGTTTGTGATACCGGCGTCGGATTCAACTACACTCCGGGTGATGGACACCACTGCGCCGGAGGACAGCGAGAAGGCTCCCCCCATGGCGCCCAGCTCGCCGCTGCGCGAGCCGCCCACGACGCAGCGCGGAGCGCGGACGCGAGCCGCTCTGGTGAAGGCCGCGCGGAAGGTGTTCGAGCGGGACGGCTACCTCGACACCCGCCTCACAGACATCACCAAAGAAGCCGGACGCGCTGCGGGATCCTTCTACACCTACTTCGCGAGCAAGGAAGAGGTGCTTGCCGCGGTACTCCTGGAGGCGCAGGAGGACATGCTGCACCCGGGCATGGGACGGGTGCAGGACACCGACGATCCGTATGCGGTACTCGAGGCGAGCAATCGTGCGTATCTCGAGGCATACAAGCGGAACGCGAAGTTGATGGGACTGCTCGAGCAGGTCGCTCAAGTGGAGCCGGAATTCCGCGAGTTCCGAAGCCGGCGCACGGATGCGTTCATCCGCCGCAACGCCCGCGGCATCGCCGACCTGCAGGCTCGGGGCGTCGCGGACCGTGAACTCGATCCGATGATGGCCTCCCGTGCGCTGTCGGGCATGGTCAGCGTCATGGCCTACAACGCCTTCGCGCTCGGCGAAAAGCGGGAAGGTGCGCCGGTGGACTTCGAAGAGCTCGTGACCACGGTCACCCGGCTCTGGGCGAACGCCCTGCGGTTCCCCGGCCACCGCTGAATCCGGCAGCAGCGCCGGCCGGGGCGGGCCCTGCCGCGGCGACCGTTCGCCGATCCCGGGGCCGGCGCCCGCGGCGAAGACGAAGGCGAAGACGAAGACCGGCGTTGCGCGAGCCTTCATGCCCGGTCACCGGTACCTTCTCACCTCTCCCTCGGGCCGGCCGGGAACCACCGGTGGCGAGCGGGTAGCCGCCGTGGCGGTCGTCGAGCCCCGGGGCTGAGCCTGGAGCGCGGCAGTGACGACGACGGCACGGCAATCGTTACCGGAAGCCGGGCCGGAGGCACGCGGCCGCTCCGGGTCAGTGTCCATCAACAGCCGTGCGGCCGGGGGCGTTTGGCCGGGTGCAACATCTCTCCAGGCCGGCACGGGCGTTGACCCGCTGTCGGCTTTGCGTGGGCCCCCCGGGCTTCCCGTTGAGCCGCACGGGCAGCCGCTCGCACGGCTGGCGGCGTGGTGCAGGGGCGGCGATGGCGGTCGGGGACCCTTGGCTGCGGTTCATCGGGGCGAGGCGGCCTTCTCCGTGGCGTGATGCGCGGCGAGATATTGAACTTGACGCCAGATTCAATTATACAGGGGACCACAGACAACGTGATGGCGTGGATCATGATCCGGCGCCGCACGCCCCGCCACGGAGAGGGTTTCGTTGTGAACGTTGCGCAAGAAGTCGTCATCGCCGTTCGCGGTGGTGGTGGCGGCGGTGGCGCGTCGGCCGTGTGGCCCGCCCGCGAGGGCGCTCGGGTCACCGATGCCCGCCTCGCCGCGGTCGAGGGCGAGCGGGGCCTGGTCCTGCCGCACGAGGACGTTTCGGACATGCGCTGGCAGAAGGGCTCGGACCGCGACCGGTGGCTGCGCGGGACGCGCCGCCACCAGAGCTTCCGGGCGGCGCAGGCATGACCGGCGCGGCGGGCGAGCTCGTCCTCGCCGAACACCGCGGGCCCGTGCTGGTGCTCACGTTCAACCGGCCCGCCAAGCTGAACGCCTGGACCGACGAACTGGAGAACGGCTACTTCACACTGCTCGACGCGGCCGAGGACGACCCGGACGTACGCGCCGTCGTGGTCACCGGCGCGGGAAGCGGATTCTGCGCGGGCGCCGACCTCCAGCGGCTGCAGGCGGCCGGTGAGGTCTCCGAGGCGGACAGGGCGCGGCGCAGGCCGCGCGACACTCCGCTGACCCTGCGCAAACCGCTGATCGGCGCGGTCAACGGAGTGGCCGCGGGGCTGGGCATGGTCGAGGCGCTCTACTGCGATATCCGCTTCGGCTCACCGGCGGCCCGGTTCACCACGGCGTTCGCGCAGCGCGGGCTGATCGCCGAGTACGGCATCTCCTGGCTGCTGCCCCGGCTGGTGGGGCACAGCAGGGCAGCGGACCTGCTGCTGTCGAGTCGCATGGTGGAGGCGGAGGAGGCGCTCCGTATGGGACTCCTCGACCACCTGGTTCCCGGCGGCAGTGTGGTGGATGCCGCTGTCGCGTACGCCACCGAGCTCGCGACGCGCTGCTCCCCGGGGTCCATGGCCACCATCAAGAGCCAGTTGCGCGACGACGCGGACGGCACCTACGCCGATTCCGTGACCCGGGCCGAAGGCCTCATGTTCCAGGCCTTCCGCGGGGCCGATCTCGTCGAAGGCGTGGCCAGTCACCTCGACCGGCGCCCACCGAATTTCCCCTCCCTACCCGTCAGGAGTTCAGATGTCCCTGTTTGAGACGTCGGACCGTGCCAAGAAGTACCAGGCGGATCTGCTCGAGTTCATGGATTCGCACATCTACCCCGCCGAGGAGGTGTACCACGAGCAGATGCGCGCGTCGGGCGACCCGAACTTCCACCCCCCGGTCATCGAGGAACTCAAGGCGGAGGCGCGCAAGCACGGACTGTGGAACCTCTTCCACCCGCATCCCGAGTGGGGCCCCGGGCTGACGAATCTCGAGTACGCGCCGCTGGCGGAGATCATGGGGCGCAGCCACATCGCCTCCGAGGCGTGCAACTGCAACGCTCCCGACACCGGCAACATGGAGGTCCTCACGCTCTTCGGCACCGACGAGCACAAGGAGAAGTACCTGCGGCCCCTGCTCGACGGGACGATGGCCTCGGCTTTCGCGATGACCGAGCCGCGGGTCGCCAGTTCCGACGCCACCAACATCGAGCTGCGCATGGAGCGCGACGGTGACGAGTACGTGCTGAACGGACGCAAGTGGTTCGCCTCCAATGCCCTGCACCGCAACTGCAAGGTCCTCATCGTCATGGGGAAGACCGATCCCGCCGCCGCCCCGCACCGGCAGCAGTCGATGATGGTCGTCCCGATCGACGCCCCCGGCATCACGGTGATGCGCGGGCTGCCGGTGTTCGGCTACCAGGACCGTGAGGGGCACGCCGAGATCGATTTCACCGATGTGCGGGTGCCGGCCAAGGACGTACTCAAGGGGGAGGGGGAGGGTTTCGCGATCAGCCAGGCCCGGCTCGGACCCGGTCGCATCCACCACTGCATGCGGGCGATCGGCGCGGCCGAGCGGGCGCTGGAGCTGATGTGCAAACGCGCGCAGTCCCGGGTGACGTTCGGTCGTCCGATTGCCGACCGGTCCAACATCCAGGACTGGATCGCGGAATCGCGTATCGACATCGAGATGATCCGCCTGCTCACGCTCAAGGCCGCGTATCTGATGGACACGGTCGGGAACAAGGAAGCGCGCACCGAGATCGCGGCCATCAAGGTGGCCGCTCCGAACATCGCGTTGAAGGTCGTCGACCGCGCGATCCAGGTGCACGGGGGAGCGGGAGTGACCGACGACTTCCCGTTGGCGATGATGTACGCGCATCTGCGGACACTGCGGCTGGCGGACGGTCCCGACGAGGTCCACAAGCGGGCCATCGCCCGGCAGGAACTGCGGCAGTACCGCGACGGGGCAACCGCGGCGGCGAGCGGCACGGGCGCCTCGGCCGCCACGAAGCAGCGGTGAACTGAGCCGGCCGGGGCAAGATCTCACCGGGCGTACCGCACTCGGCACCGGCATCGCGCGGTTCCACCGGGCCGGCGATCGCCCGGGCCGTCGCCGCAGCCGGCTTCGGCGTCGTTCCCACCTCCCGGTCCGGGTGCGGCCGGCTGGTGGTGACCACCAGTACGCGTCAACTGGCCCGAAGACCGACGGCCAGCGTCAGTTCAAGGACCCGCTGTGGCGATGCGAGGTCCGGAAACAGCTCCCGCAGCTGCGACATCCGGTACCGGACTGTCTGGGGATGGACGAACAACTCCGCCGCCACCTCCTCCCGCCTGCCCTGGTGCAGCAGCCACGCCCGCAACGTCTTCTCCAGCCGCCGTGCGGTCGCGACAGGCAAGGTCCGCAACGGTGCGAGGGCTCGGGTACGCAGGTCTGTGAACGCGTCCATGTCGGCACTCAGCACCAGCTCCGGCAGGTGCTCCTCGGTGTCGCGAATATCGGAGGAGAGGGACCGGGCGCGTACGGCTCGTGCGTACGAGGCGGACGCACGAGTCCATGGCCGGGCCGGGCCGACCACGGCGGCGCGGTCGGTCAGCTGCCGCAAGAGATGTGATCGGTCGGCATCGGGGACGAGCAGCACACCGGCGGCATCCGGCAGATCGTCGAGGACGAGGGTGCTCGGGTCGAGCGCGCGGTAGGCAGGCCGGGCCTGGGCGGCGGGCAGCAGGACCGCGGTCAGCGAGACCGGAGGCTGCCACCCCGCCCGTTGAACAGAGGCCAGCAGCACGTCCGGGCTCGCGCCGGCGAGGAGGTTGCGGGCCAGGTGTTCCAGGTGGCGCTCGTGGGCCCTGCCCCGGGCGGCCAGTTCGTCGGCGTGGCCCGCGGCGCTCGCGGCGGAGAGCTCGTCGATGTAGGCGAAGGTCAGTTCGGCGAACTTGGCGACCTCGGCGGCGGGCAGACCTGCGGGTACGGCACCCGCGGCCAGGCATCGCCAGGCCACGCGGGCGCCGACGCGGTAGGCGCTGAGCAGGGCGTCCATCGAACGGCCGTCGCGCACCTCGCCGCGGCCCAGCTCGTAGGCTGCGTCACCGGCGTCGCCGCCTGTGGTCTTCCCGCTCGCGAGGTCCAGGTAGTGACCCAGGGCGGTGCGGACGGCTCGGCGGATGGTGCCGCCCATGCGGCCCGAAAGGGCGTTGGCATACGGAGGGACCTCGTCGATGATCGCCTGGACGACCTCGTCGGCGGTGGTCTTCAGCGCGGCCCGAAGTGCGGTGACCGTCGTCTCATCCAGGGCCAGTTCGCCGGCCCTCCGGATTGCATGGCTCACGTTCTGTTCCCTGCGAACAATCTAGCCGACCAGATTTACATCCTGCGGTCAGGACTTTACGCCTTCAGGCACAGCAAGCTGGAGCCATGACGAGTACAGCCCTCCGCAGCAGGGCGTGGAAACTGCTCGAGATGGTCACGACGCCGCTGCTGCCGTCGGACTACCTCGACCTGGTCAGCCCGCTGCGTACGGGCGCTGACCTGCGTGGGCGCATCGAGGCCGTGCACCCCGAGACGCGCGACGCCGCGACGGTCGTGATCAGGCCGGGACGGGGCTGGCGCGGCCACACAGCCGGTCAGTACGTGCGGATCGGGGTCGACGTTGACGGGGTGCGCCTGTGGCGTGCCTACTCCATCACCTCGCCGGCAAACCGCCGGGACGGCCGCGTCACGATCACCGTGAAGGCGATCCCGGACGGCAAGGTCAGCAACCACCTGGTCCGCAGGGCGAAACCGGGCACGCTGATCCAGCTCGACCAGGCGACCGGTGACTTCGTGCTGCCGCAGGCCAAGCCCGCCCAGGTGCTCTACCTGACGGCCGGCAGCGGCATCACGCCCGTGATCGGCATGCTGCGCGACACCGAGCTCGACGACGTCGTCATGGTCCACTGCGCACCACAGCCCCAAGACGTGATCTTCCGCGATGAACTGCACGGCCTGGTCGCGGACAAGAAGCTGCGGCTCACCGAGGTGCACACCGACACAGACGGCATGCTCGACATCGCCCGTCTCGACGAACTCGTGCCCGACTGGACCGAGCGCGAGACCTGGGCTTGCGGGCCCGCGGGCCTCCTCGACGCCGCCGAAGAACACTGGACCGAACACGGCGTCCAAGAGCGCCTGCACACCGAACGCTTCCGCCCCGGCATCGTCGTCGCCGGCGACGGCGGCGGCGAGGTCACGTTCAGCGCCACCGGCAAGACCGTCGACGCGGACGGTGCCACGCCGTTGCTGGACATCGGCGAGGAGGCCGGCGTGCTCATGCCCTCCGGGTGCCGCATGGGCATCTGCTTCGGCTGCGTCACGCCGCTCAAGGCGGGCGCCATCCGCGACCTGCGCACCGGCGAGATCACCGAGGCCGAGCCGGGCGTCCTCATCCAGACCTGCGTGTCCGCTGCGGCGGGCCCCTGCGACATCGAACGGTAGGAGCACCTTGACCGCCATCGACCCCACCGCCCACCTGACCGCGGAGCAGATCGAGGAGTTGGGCCGCGAGCTGGATGCGATCCGCGACGAGGTGATCGCCGACCGCGGTGAAAAGGACGCCGCCTACATCCGTAAGGTCATCTCGGTGCAGCGCAAGCTCGAGCTGGCCAGCAGGGGCGTGCTCCTGTTCTCGATCTTCCCGCCCGCGTGGCTGCTCGGCACCGCCGGGCTGTCCGTGGCGAAGATCATGGACAACATGGAGATCGGCCACAACGTCCTGCACGGCCAGTGGGACTGGATGCGGGACCCGAAGATTCACTCCACCACCTGGGAGTGGGATCACGTCTCGCCGTCCGAGCAGTGGAAGCACTCGCACAACGAGCTGCACCACACGTACACCAACGTGATCGGCAAGGACAACGACCTCGGCTACGGCATCATGCGCGTCGACGAGGACCAGAAGTGGCACCCGTTCCACCTCGGCCAGCCGCTGTGGAACTTCATCAACGCCTGCTTCTTCGAGTACGGCATCGCAGCGTACGACCTGGAGCTCGGCAAGAACCTGCACAAGCGCCGCCGCAAGAACCCGGAGTTCCGCGCGCGGGCCAAGGCCGTGGGCCGCAAGATCCGCAAGCAGGTGCTCAAGGACTACGTGATCCACCCGCTGCTGTCGGGCCCGTCGTTCCTCACCACGCTCGCCGCCACGTTCACCGCGAACGTGGTCCGCAACATCTGGTCCCACTCGGTGATCATGTGCGGGCACTTCCCCGAGGGCGTACAGGTCTTCGAACGCCGATCGATCAAGGGCGAGACGCGCGGCCAGTGGTACCTGCGCCAGATGATGGGCTCGGCGAACATCAGCGGTAGCAAGGCCATGCACTTCATGACCGGCAACCTGTCGCACCAGATCGAGCACCACCTGTTCCCGGACCTGCCGAGCAACCGGTACGCCGAGGTCGCGGTGAAGGTGCGCGCGCTGTTCCAGAAGTACGAGCTGGAATACGTGACCGGCCCACTGCCCAAGCAGGTGTTCTCCGCATGGCACAAGGTCTTCCGGCTCTCGCTGCCGAACAAGAAGCCCAAGGTCAAAACGCCGGACCGTGAGCAGGAGCTCGTCGCCGCCTGATTCCCGGTATCGGTTCGGATCTTCCGGCCGTACCGGGGGCACCGCCGGGCTGGGTGAGACCACCAGCTCGGCGTCGACCAGCTCCACCGGCTCCAGAGCGGTCTCGTACTCCTCCTCGGCGGTCGTCACTCGCCGTCGGGGCTGATGCGGGCGGCCCGCGCGCCGGCCGGGCGAGGGGCACCCGGGGTCAGGGCTTCTTCTTCGACCGATCGTCCAGCAGTTTTTGCGGGGCAGGTCCGACAGCAGCCCGCGCACGAACCGCCCGACCCGACGTCGCGGTTCGACCTGTGCGAACCGGCCCGCGATCTGGGCCATCAGGTCCTCGAACGCTCCTGCCAGCGGGCGGGGTCTACGCTGTGACCCGCGGCCACCGCATGATCTTCAGTCTTCACACACCGATGATCAACGGTGGCCGCGTCCGTCTCCACAGCGCGTCAGGGTCGCGCAGCGTCTGTCTGCCGTCATGTGTCCGGAGGACTTGTGCAACGTGGCGAAGTCTGGTGGGTCCAGTTCGACGAGCGGAGGTTGGTCGTACTGCTGTCGGGAGACGACACGTCCGGGATCCGGGTGATGCAGGTCGTCGCTCCGGCGGGCGTCGACATCAGCGGTCTGGGCATCGAAGTGACACTCGGCGCCGGTGAAGGACTGCCGTTCGAAGGCGTGCTGCGGCTCGCGTTCCCGCGTCCAGGCTTCACCCCGTGCACGTGGCTGACCACTGTGTCCCGGGACGACCTGATAGAGCGGGCGGCCGTCCTGTCCTCCGTGAAGCTCTGCGAGATCGACGACGCCCTCCGACTCGCTGAACAAGCGCAGGAGCGGACCCCGGCCACGACCGCGAAGCTCAGCGAGATAAGGGATGCCCTCCGTCTCGGTGAACTCGGGTAGACGGAGAAGGAGCCGACGCCCGCGACGGCGTGGGCGATCTCGGGCGAGATGACCGACGCTGGCCAGGCCACCTGCTGCCTCGGCGCCCCTCACCACCGAGATCACGATCTACGGCTGGAGTGGGACCGCAGGGCCGCCCCCGAATGGGGACAGCCCTGCCTTGGTCTGCCGTAATCTCCCCGCTGGAGTGTCAGTCGCCGATGGTGACGGTGAAGGCTTCCGCTGGAGCACGCCCGTCTCCGGCTCCTGGCCGCGCCGCGCGGCCGGCTGAGCGTTTCGGAACTCGCCGCCTACTGGCAGTTCGCGGACAGCAGTCACTTCATCCGTGCCTTCAAGCAGCAGTACGGCCGGACACCCGCCCAGTACGCCCGGGCCCACGACTGCCACCGCGGTGAAGGCAGTGAGGGCAGTGAGAGCAGTGACGGCGGCCACGCGGCGCACCCCCCCCGCCCCGGACCGGCCCTGATACGGGGACGGCCGGGTCACACCGCGCGTTCCGCGGCCGGCCCTCTACCGCCCCCGGGGCGGCGCCGTGGAGGCGCGTACCACGAGTTCGGTGGCGAGTTCGATGTGGTGGGACTCGGCCTTCTCACCGCCTGCCAGCCGGAGGGCGGTGCGCAGGGCGGCACCGCCCATCTCCCGCAGCGGCTGGCGCACGGTGGTCAGCGGTGGTGAGGCCATCCGGGCGAGGCTGGTGTCGTCGAAGCCGACCACGCTCAGGTCCTCGGGGATGCGCAGGCCCCGGGCGCGGGCGGTCTCGATCACGCCCAGGGCGATCTCGTCGTTGCCCGCGAAGATCGCCGTCGGCCGCTCGTCCAGGCCCAGGAGCTCCGTGGCGCCGAGCAACCCGGTCTCGTAGGTGAATTCTCCGGGCCGGACGTAGGCCTCGGGCACCTGTGCGCCTTCCGCCTCCAGCGCGGCGCGGTAGCCGTGCATGCGTGCCTGGTTGCACACGGCCATGGCGGGTCCGCCGAGATAGGCGATGCGGCGGTGGCCGAGGGAGAGCAGGTACCGGGTCGCGGCCAGGCCGCCCGCGAAGTTGGTCGCCCCGACGCTGTGGACTCGGCTGTCCGGCAGGTGCAGCGGGTCGAGCACGACCAGCGGCAGCCCGGACCGGGCCAGTTCGTTCAGATGCGCCGCGGTGTACACGCTGGTGACCGCGATGACGGCGCGGCGCCCGGCGGAGACCAGGTCCCGGGCCCAGTGCGGGGCGCTGGACGCCTTGCTGACCACCACCGAGGCCCCCAGTTCGGCCGCGGCGTCGACGATGCCCTCCAGGGTCTCGGCCACGTACGACTTGAGGCCCCCCTTGAACTGCACCTCGATGGTCGGGCTCTCGACGGCCTCGGTGTGACGGAACACGGGCGCGAGGTAGTCGTGCTGGTGGAGCAGTTCCTGCACCCGGGTGCGGGTGTGCGGCGCCACGTCACCGCGGCCGTTGACCACCTTGGACACGGTCGCGACGGAGACCCCGGCCGCCTGGGCGATGTCCGCCAGCGTGGTGCGCCTGCCGTTCGCTCGCATCGGTTCCTCTCAGCTGTACGTCCACCGGTGTGGTGAGCCGCCGGTCGGGACGGCGGCGCAGGTGGAGCCGGTCAACCGTACGGTAATCCGGCGCCGCGCTCGTCGGGGGAGGCGCCGGCCGGCCCTTCGCCTCGACGCCTCCCCGGTCCGCGTGAGCTGCGGGCGATCGTGGGGGAACGCGGCCCGATCACCGTGCAGCACGCCGTCCCGGCCACGTGCGCCCGCGCCCGGCTCCAGGGGCGGCACCCCGGCGCGCCGGGCCGGCCGCCGGGCGGTCCGGCCCGGCGGCCCGAACGGCGGCGGACCTGCACCGAGGCCGGTGGACCGGCTGGCCACGGCACTCCTCGACGCGTTCATTTCGAAACAGTTTCGATCCCTGCCAAGACCCTCAGGACCTTCCTCCACCTGATGCTACGCAGTGATCTGCTGCCCGACAAAGGTGCCCGCACGTACCTTGACAGTCGCTCGACCCGAAACCTAATTTGCACGGACAGAGCTCAGAGAAGGATGTTTCGAAAACCTTTCACCATGACTCACGAGAAGCCGGCGGCTCTCGAGTACGGAGAAAAGACATGGCGCTCTCCCGACGTACCCTCCTCGCCCTGGCCGCCGGCGTGCCGGTCTCCGCGGCGCTGACCGCCTGCGGCGGCTCGTCCGGGCCCGGCCCGAGCGGTGGCGGGGCCACGTACTGGTACCTGAACGGCCAGCCGCAGGAAACGGCCAGAGCCGGCGCGGTGGACGCGTTCAACAAGGCCCACCCCGACGGGCAGATCAAGGACACCACCTTCCAGAACGACGCGTACAAGACGAAGATCAAGACCGCCATCGGTTCCGGGCAGGCGCCCACCATCATCTGGGGCTGGGGCGGCGGGACCCTGCGCACCTACGCGGAGGCGGGCCAGGTCGAGGACCTCACCTCGTTCTTCGAGGAGCATTCCGACGTCAAGGAGGGGCTGTTCCCGTCCTCGTTCGGCGCGGCGACGGTCGACGGCAAGATCTACGCGATGCCGTGCGAGACCGTGCAGCCGATCATCCTCTACTACAACAGGAAGGTCTTCGACCAGGTCGGCGTGGAACCGCCGGAGTCCTGGGACGACATCATGGCGCTGGTGCCCAAGTTCAACGCGAAGGGCATAGCACCGTTCGCCCTCGGTGGTCAGTCCCGGTGGACGAGCATGATGTGGCTGGAGTTCCTGTTCGATCGCATCGGCGGCTCCGAGGTCTTCCAGGCCGTCATCGAGGGCGAGAAGGACGCCTGGTCCCACCCTGACGCCATCAAGGCGCTGACCAAGGCGCAGGAGCTGGTCGAGGCCGACGGGTTCATCAAGGGCTTCTCCTCGATCACCGCGGACTCCAACGCCGACCAGGCACTGCTGTACACCGGCAAGGCCGCGATGATGCTGCACGGCGCCTGGTCGTACGGCATCCAGCAGACCGACGGCGGGGACTTCGTCTCCGGCGGCGGGCTGGGCCACATGACCTTCCCGCCCGTCGAGGGCGGCAAGGGCGATCCGAGTAACACGGTCGGCAACCCCGCCCAGTACCTGTCCATCTCC
Organism: Streptomyces sp. S07_1.15; assembly: GCF_020739505.1. Classification (NCBI taxonomy): domain Bacteria; kingdom Bacillati; phylum Actinomycetota; class Actinomycetes; order Kitasatosporales; family Streptomycetaceae; genus Streptomyces; species Streptomyces sp. S07_1.15. Next base: position 845,654 of record NZ_JAJBZK010000001.1, on the reverse strand, counting down.
TCGAAGGCGAGCGCGGAGCAGAAGAAGATCGCCAAGGACTTCTTCGCCACCGGCGTCCTCCAGGAGGCCGAGGTGAAGCAGTGGATCGACAACGGGTCGGTCCCGATCCGACTGGGCACGGAGAAGCTGCTGGCCGCCTCCGAGAGCGCCGACTTCCTGCGGTTCACCTACGACATCGCCAGCAAGGCCGAGGTGTTCGTCCAGTCCTGGGACCAGGCGCTCAGCCCGACGGCCGCCGAGACCCTGCTGGACAACATCGTCAAGTTGTTCCAACTGTCCATCTCCCCCGAGCGGTTCGCCCGCAACCTCAACGCGGTCATCGGGAAATGAGCGCGCTCACCGGCCACCCGCCACGTCGGCAACCGCGCAGCATCCTGCCGTGGCTGGCGACGCCGGCGCTGGTGGTCTTCGTCGGCTTCGCCGTGATTCCGCTCGTCGGTGTCCTGGCGCTGAGCTTCACCACGTGGGACGGGATCGGCACCATCCGCCCGTCGGGGCTGACCAGCTGGCGCGCGGTGCTCACCGACCCCGGACTCCCGCACGCCCTCTGGGTGACGTTCGCGGTGATGGCCCTGTCCTGGGCCGTCCAGACGCCGCTGAGCATCCTGCTCGGCGTCTTCCTGGCGGGCCGGCAGCGCTACCGTGCGGTGCTGGGCGTGGTGTACTTCGTCCCCCTGATGCTCAGCTCCGCGGCCATCGCGATCGCGTACAAGGCCCTGCTGGACCCCAACTTCGGGCTCGGCGCCGGGCTGGGGATCCCGCTGCTCAGCCAGGACTGGCTGGGGCGCCCCGGGCTCGCCCTCGGGGTCGTCGTCTTCGTCGTCTCCTGGCAGTTCATCCCGTTTCACACCCTGATCTACCAGGGTGGTGTCCAGCAGATCCCGAAGTCCCTGTACGAGGCGGCGCAGCTGGACGGGGCCGGACGGATCCGGCAGTTCTTCGGCATCACGCTGCCCCAGCTGAAGTACACCGTCATCACCTCGTCCACGCTGATGGTGGTCGGGTCGCTGACCTTCTTCGACCTCATCTTCGTCCTGACCGCGGGCGGCCCCGGCGACGCCACCCGGGTCCTCGCCCTGGACATGTACAAGCGGGGCTTCCAGGCCAGCCTGATGGGACCGGCCAGCGCCATCGCGGTCATCCTGGTGCTGGTGGGCCTGGCCCTCGCCCTGCTGCTGCGCCGGCTCGGGGGCCGGGACGCCGGCGCGAGCCAACTCGAGGGGGCCTGACGTGACCACCACGCTGACCAAGCCGCGACGACCGCAGAAGGCCGCGCACCGCGAGCGGCAGCACCGTTCCCCGCAGCCCGCCCGCCGGCGCAACTGGGCCGGCGGGCTGGCCGGATGGCTCTGGCTCGCCGTCGTCGCCGTACCCCTGTACTGGACCCTCATCACCAGCCTCAAGGCCCAGAGCAACTACTACGCGAGCAACCCGCTGGTGCCCACGGGCAGCCCCACCCTGGACAACTACCGGCTGGTCATCGAGTCCGACTTCCTCCGGTACTTCGTGAACAGCGTCGTGGTCACCGCCGGCGCCGTGGTACCGGCGGTCGCGTTCTCCTTCATGGCCGCCTACGCGATCGTGCGTGGCTGGCGCATGCGGTTCCTGCGGGCGATGAACGGGCTGTTCCTCATGGGCCTGGCCATCCCGCTGCAGGCGACGGTGATCCCGGTCTACCTGATCATCATCAGGCTGAACCTGTACGACAGCCTGCCGGCGCTGATCCTCCCGTCGATCGCCTTCGCCATTCCACTGTCCGTGCTGGTGCTCGCCAATTTCATCCGCGACGTGCCCAAGGAGCTCTTCGACTCGATGCGGGTCGACGGCGCCACCGAGTGGGCGACGCTGTGGCGGCTGGCGGCACCGCTGACCCGCCCGGCCATCCTCACCGTGACCATCTTCAACGCGCTGACCATCTGGAACGGATTCCTGCTGCCGCTGGTCCTCACGCAGAGCCCGGACCTGCGGACCCTGCCGCTGGCGCTGTGGACCTTCCAGGGCCAGTACGGGGTCAACGTCCCCGCCGTGCTCGCCGCCGTCGTCCTCACCACCCTGCCCGTCCTGGTCCTGTACGCGTTCGGCCGCCGCCAGCTGCTCAGCGGCCTGACCGCCGGATTCAGCCGCTGACCGGCGGCGACGCCGCCGCCCGGAGACGCCACACCCCGCCCTGACACCTGCTCGTCGAACCGTTCGCCCGTCGCTCCCTGCACCGGGGCCCGAGGGGCGTAGGAGGAAAGTGAACGCCAGCGTGGCCTCGGATACCGCCCCCGCTACCCCCCTCTGGAACGACCCCGCCGTCCCCGTCACCGCGCGGGTCGACGCCCTGATCGGCGCGATGACCCTTGAGGAGAAGACCGCCCAGTTGTACGGAGTGTGGGTGGGCGCCTCCGACCAGGGCGGTGAGGTGGCCCCCCATCAGCACGACATGGAGGAACCCGTCGATCTCGACGCGCTCCTGCCCGCCGGGCTGGGCCAGTTGACCCGCCCCTTCGGCACCGTCCCGGTCGACCCCGCCCTGGGCGCGCTCTCGCTGGCCCGTACCCAGGCCCGCATCGCCGCCACGAACCGGTTCGGCATCCCCGCTCTCGCGCACGACGAGTGCCTGGCCGGCTTCGCCGCCTGGCGGGCGACGGCCTACCCCGTCCCGCTGTCCTGGGGCGCCACCTTCGACCCGGACACGGTGCGGCGCATGGCCGCCGCCATCGGCCGCGACATGCGCGCCGTCGGCGTCCACCAGGGGCTCGCGCCCGTCCTGGACGTGGTGCGCGACGCCCGCTGGGGCCGGGTCGAGGAGACCATCGGCGAGGACCCGTACCTCGTCGGCACCATCGGGACGGCCTATGTGCGGGGCCTCGAGTCCGCGGGAATCGTCGCCACCCTCAAGCATTTCGCCGGCTACTCGGCCTCCCGCGCCGGCCGCAACCTCGCCCCCTCCTCCGTGGGCCCGCGGGAGCGCGCCGACGTGCTGCTGCCGCCCTTCGAGATGGCGATCCACGAGGGCGGCGCCCGGTCGGTGATGAACGCCTACACCGACACCGACGGGATACCCTCCGCGGCCGACGAGGATCTGCTCACCGGGCTGCTCCGCGACACCTGGGGCTTCGAGGGCACCGTCGTCGCCGACTACTTCGCCGTCGCCTTCCTGAAGACCCTGCACGGCGTCGCGGGCGACTGGGCCGGCGCCGCCGGCTCGGCGCTGCGCGCGGGCATCGACGTCGAGCTGCCCAACGTCAAGACCTACGGCGCGCCCCTGGCCGAGGCCGTGGCCGACGGCCGGGTACCGGAGGCGCTGGTCGACCGCGCCCTGCGCCGGGTCCTCACCCAGAAGGCGGAGCTGGGCCTGCTCGACCCGGACTGGGACCCCCTGCCGGCCGCGCTCGGCGGGGCCGGCCCGGATGATCCGGGCACCCCGGTCGATCCGGACGCCCTGCGCGGCCGGATCGACCTCGACGGCCCGGAGAACCGCGCGCTGGCCCGCACACTCGCCGAGGAAGCCGTCGTGTTGCTGAGCAACGACGGCACCCTGCCGCTCGCCGGGCCGCGCCGCATCGCCCTGCTCGGCCCCAACGCCGACGAACCCACCGCCGTGCTGGGCTGCTACTCCTTCCCCCAGCACATCGGCGTCCGGCACCCCGGGACCCCGCTCGGCATCGAGCTGCCCACGCTGCGCGACACGCTCGCCGCCGAGTTCCCGGACGCCGAGATCACGGTCGCCCGCGGCACCGGGATCGACGACGGGGATCTGTCCGGCATCGAGGAGGCCGCCCGGGTGGCAGGCGCGGCCGACCTCGCTGTGGTGGTGCTCGGCGACCGCGCCGGTCTCTTCGGGCGGGGCACCAGCGGCGAGGGCTGCGACGTCGGGACGCTGGAGCTGCCCGGCGCGCAGCAGCACCTGCTCGACACTCTGCTCGACCTGGAGACTCCCGTGGTCACCGTGTTGCTCGCGGGACGGCCGTACGCCCTCGGCCGCGCCGTGACGGAGTCCGCCGCGATCGTGCAGTCCTTCTTCCCGGGCGAGGAGGGGACGCACGCGATCGCCGGGGTGCTCAGCGGCCGGGTCAATCCCTCGGGGCGTCTCCCGGTGAGCGTGGCGCGCGGGCCGGGCTCCCAGCCGGCCACCTACCTCGGGGCGCGGCTCGCCCACGCCAGCGAGGTGTCCAGCCTCGACCCGACCCCCGCGTTCGCCTTCGGTCACGGCCTGTCCTACACGCGGTTCGACTGGGCCGATCTGACCGTGGACGCCCAGGAGGCCCCGACGGACGGCGAGTTCACCCTCTCCTTCACCGTCCGCAACACCGGCGAGCGGTCCGGGACCGAGGTCGTCCAGCTCTATCTGCACGACCCGGTGGCCTCCGTCGTCCAGCCGGTGCAGCGCCTCGTCGGCTACACCCGGGTCGCGCTGGAGCCGGGCGAGGCCCGGCGCCTCCGGGCCACGGTCCCCGCCGACGTCGCCTCCTTCACCGGGCGCGACGGCCGGCGCGTCGTCGAACCGGGCGAGCTGGAACTGCGCCTGGCCGCCTCCAGCGCGGAGCCGCGCCTGACGGCCGGGGTCACGCTGACGGGAGCCGAGCGCCAGGTGGACCACACCCGGCGCCTGCACGCCGCGATCGGGCAGGAGCCGGCCGCCCGGGCATGAACCGGGAGTGTGCGGCGCCGCCGGAGTAGCGGCGGCGGCGCACACGGGGCCCGCGGGGCCGGGCCCCCGGTGGTCTCCGGGCCGCTCGTCTCACAGCAGCCCGCGCCGGGCGAGGTTGCGCATCAGCGCTCCGACGCCGAACGTCCACGGCGCGGCCTGTTCGCTGGGGACGACGGTGTTGACCAGGGCGCCGAGGCGCGGGCTGGAGATCCGCACGAGGTCGCCGTACTCGTGGGTGAAGCCCGCGCCGGGCGTCTTCCGGTCCTCGGTGGGGGCGAAGAGCGTGCCGGTGAACAGCACGAAGCCGTCCGGGTACTGGTGGTGCGGACCGTGCGTGGCGGCCACCAGGTCCAGGACGTCGCGGCTGATCTCGCGCAGGGAGCTGCTGCCGTGCAGGACGTAGCCGTCCGGGCCGTCGATCCGCAGGTCGATGTCGAGCCCGCGTACGGCGTCGAGGCCGAAGTCCTCGTCGAAGAGGCGGATGAACGGGCCGATCGCGCAGGAGGCGTTGTTGTCCTTCGCGCGGGACAGCAGCAGGGCGCTGCGTCCCTCGATGTCGCGGAGGTTGACGTCGTTGCCGAGCGTCGCGCCGCGTACCCGGCCGCGCGAGTCCACGACGAGCACGGCCTCGGGCTCGGGGTTGTTCCACACCGAGGCGGAGAGCACGCCGATGTCGGCGCCGGTGCCGACCGCGGACAGCACCGGGGCCTTGGTGAACACCTCCGGGTCCGGCCCGATCCCGACCTCCAGGTACTGCGACCACAGCCCTTCGGCGAGGAGCAGTTCCTTGGCCCGGGCCGCCTCCGGCGACCCGGGGCGGATGCCGTCGAGCGCGCCGCCCACCACCTGCCCGACGCCGGCCCGCACCCGCTCGGCCTGCGCCGGATCGCCGCCCGTGCGCTCCTCGATGACGCGTTCCAGCAGACTCCGGGCGAAGGTGACCCCCGCGGCCTTGATCACCTGCAGGTCGAGGGGGGCGAGCAGATGCGGGACGTCACGGCGGCCGGGCGGTGCCTCCAGCAGTTCGTCCAGGGGCCAGACCTGCCCGCCGCCGGCCTCGCGGACGACCGCCGCCGCGTCCTCGCGCTCCATGAGGCCGGAGACGGTGGGTGCGAGGGCGGTCAGGTCGACGACGTGCTCACCGCGGACCGCGGCGACGCACGGGCCGTCACACTCCGGGTCGTGGACGCGCGCGACGAGGGCGGCCCGGCCGGCGTCCTCCGGCAGGACGGAGCCGGGGGTGAGCGCCCGGCGGGGGCGCGCTGCTGCCGATTCCACGATGCTCTCCTGGCTTCGAAGGGGCGCGAGCTGACGCGAGAGGGCGCGAGGTGACGCGAAAGCGGGCGCGGTGCCCCGGGGCGGGGTCAGTGGGAGTCGCGGGGGACCTCGTGTCCCCGGCTTCCGCGCAGGAAGCCGAAGTCGGCGCCCCGGTCGGCCTGTTCCACGTGCTGGGTGTAGAGCCAGGCGTAGCCGCCGGCGTACCGCCCGGCGGGTGCCCGCCAGGCCTCCCGGCGCCGGGTGAGCTCGGCGTCGTCCACGTCCAGGCGCAGGGTGCGGTCCGGGACGTCGAGGACGACGGGGTCCCCGTCGCGCACCAGGGCGAGTGGTCCGCCGACGGCGGCCTCGGGCGCCACGTGCAGGACCACCGTCCCGTATCCGGTGCCGCTCATGCGGCCGTCGCAGACGCGCACCATGTCCGTGACGCCGGCCTTCAGCAGCTTGGCGGGGAGCGGGACGTTGGACACCTCGGGCATCCCGGGGTAGCCCTTGGGGCCGGCGTTGCGGATGACGATGACGGTGTTCTCGTCGACATCGAGGTCCGGGTCGTCGGCCACGGCGTGGTAGGCCTCGGGGGAGTCGAAGACGCGCGCCGGGCCGCGGTGGGTGAGCAGGTGCGGGGACGCCGCGGACTGCTTGATCACGGCGCCGTCGGGGCACAGGTTGCCGCGGAGGACGGCGATACCGGTGCCGGCCGGCTGGAAGGGGGCATCGAGGGGGGTGATGACCTCGGAGCCGACGCGCTCGGCGGTCTCGGTGTTCTCGGCGAGGGTGCGCCCGGTGACCGTGATCTGCTCGCCGTGCAGCAGCTCGCCGCCGAGCAGTTCGGCGATGACGGCGGGCAGGCCGCCCGCGTAGCAGAAGTCCTCCATGAGATACCCGCCGCTGGGCATCAGGTTGACCAGGGTCGGCACCGCCCGGACCAGCTCGTCGAAGTCCCGCAGGCCCAGCTCGACGCCGACGCGGCCGGCGATGGCGGTGAGATGGATGATGGCGTTCGTGGAGCCGCCGATGGCCGCGTTGGCCCGGATGGCGTTCTCGAACGCCTCCCGGGTGAGGATCCGCGAGGGGCGCAGCTCCTCCTCCACCATCCGCACGATGCGCTGCCCCGCCGCCTGCGCTGTCTCCATCCGCCGGGAGTCGACCGCGGGCCAGGCCGCCGAGCCCGGCAGCTGCATGCCGAGCGCCTCGGCCATGCAGGCCATCGTGGAGGCGGTCCCCATGGTCATGCAGTGGCCGCTTGAACGGGCCATGCACCCTTCCGCGAAGAAGCACTCCTCCTCGGTCATCCGCCCGGTCTTCAGGTCCTCCTCGAACTTCCACACGTGGGTGCCGGATCCCACGTCCTGGCCGCGGTACTTGCCGTTGAGCATCGGCCCGCCGGTGACCATGACGGCGGGCAGGTCGACGCTGGCGGCGCCCATGAGCATGGCGGGGGTCGTCTTGTCGCAGCCGGACAGCAGCACGACGCCGTCGAGCGGATTGGCCCGGATCAGCTCCTCGACCTCCATGGCCATGAGGTTGCGGTACAGCATGGCGGTGGGGCGCATCAGGGTCTCGCCGGTGGCCATGGTGGGGAACTGGAGGGGAAAGCCGCCCGCCTGCCACACACCGCGCTTGACGGCTTCGGCGACGCGGGTCAGATGGGCGTTGCACGGGGCGAGTTCGGAGGCGCTGGTGGCGATGCCGATGACGGGGCGCCCGTCGAACACCTCGTGCCCGAACCCCTGGTTGCGCATCCAGGAGCGGTACAGCATCCCGCTGCGGCCCTGTGCGCCGAACCACGCCTGGCTGCGGCGGCTCTTCTGCTGACCGTCGGTCATGTGGCACTCCCGTGGCTCTGGCTCCGGCGTACGTGGTGGCGGTGATGGCGGTCCGCTGCGCGACGGGGCGTTGCGCGATGGGGCGTTGCCGGGCGCGGGCCCGCGGGCCGTACCCTGTACCGCAATCATTAAATGATTCGATGAATGGCGTCCAGAGGGCGGGCAGAGATCGTGGAGCAGCACTTCCCGACCATGCACCAGCGCGTGGTCGACGAACTCGGGCGGCGCATCGCCGGTGGCGTGTGGGGGCCGGGATATCCGCTGCCGGTGGAGGACGTGCTCGCGGCCGAGATGGGTGTCAGCCGGGGAGTGGTGCGGGAGGCGGTCAAGGCGCTGGTGGCCAAGGGGATGCTGCGCGTGCGTCCGCGCACCGGCACGCGCGTGCTGCCCCCGGAGCAGTGGAACCACCTGGACCGTGACGTGCTGCGCTGGCGGCAATCCGGGAACGCCACGGCCCTGCTGCGCGACACGAGTGAGCTGCGCCGGATCGTCGAGCCCGGGGCGGCGCGCCTCGCCGCCGAACGGGCCGGACCCGAGCGCGTACGAGCCCTGTACGACTCGCTGGCCGCCATGGAGGCCGCGGCGGCGGACCCCGGCCTCGGCGGCTACGTCGAGGCCGACATCGCCTTCCACCGGGCCCTGCTGGACGCCGGCGGCAACCGTCTCCTCGGCTCGCTGGGCCGCGCCGTCGGCATCGCGCTGGAGCACAGCTTCCTCGTCAGCACCCGGACCCCCGGCGCGGTGGAGGCCTCGCTGCCGCGCCATCGCGCCGTCGTGCGGGCTGTCGAGGCCCGCGATCCCGCGGCCGCGGCGGCCGCCGTCCTGGCCATCATCGAAGCCGCCGAGGAGGAGATCGCCCGCTCCCCCGGCCTGCCGGACGACCCCGTGTGACCTCCCACGGCCGCGAACCGGCAGAGCTGCGGCGGGGCAGCGGCGGGGCAGCGGCGGGGCAGCGACGGGCAAGGGCACGGAAGCGGCCGGCGGCAGCGCGCCGGACGGCGCCCGGGGACGGCCGGATACAGTGCGCGGGGCGGCAGCCCGGCCAGGGAGGGGAAGCGTGACCGACACCAGCGACGCCCGGCCCGCCGAGGAGGAGGTGCGAGCGCCGCGGTCCGGCCGTCTGCTGCACCGCCTGATGCGCTTCATACCCCTGATAGCCCCCCTCCTGCTGTGGGCCGTGCCCTGCTGGGTGCTGCTGTACGGCGGCCAGCGCTGGCCCCTGCCCGTCACGCTCTCCGGTACCGCCCTGTTCGCTCTCGGCCTCGTCGGTGTGCCGCTCGCGATGGCGCGCGGCCACGGCCGGCGCCAGCAGGACCGGGCGGCGATCATCGGTGACACCCTGCTGGGTGCCAGCTGGGTTCTGTTCACCTGGTCCGTGCTGCTCGGGGTCCTCCTGAGGCCCGCCCTGGCCGTGGCCGGCGCCGGCGACAGCCAGGACCGGGCCCGCATCGTCACCTGGGCCGTCCTCTGCACCGCCGCCGTGCTGCTCGCCTGGGGGTACGCCGAGGCCCGCCGCGTGCCCCGCGTGCGCCGGCTGGACGTGCGCCTTCCGCGGCTGGGCGCGGGGCTGGACGGTCTGCGCGTCGCCCTCATCACGGACACCCACTACGGCCCCCTCGACCGCGCTCGCTGGTCGGCCCGCGTGTGCGAGAAGGTGAACGAGCTGGACGCCGACCTGGTCTGCCACACCGGCGACATCGCGGACGGCACGGCCCAGCGCCGCCGCGCCCAGGCCGCCCCCCTCGGCACGGTGCGGGCCACCCGCGCCCGGGTGTACGTCACCGGCAACCACGAGTACTACAGCGAGGCCCAGGGCTGGGTCGACCTGATGGACGAGCTGGGCTGGGAGCCACTCCGCAACCGGCACCTGCTGCTCGAACGCGGCGGCGACACCCTCGTGGTGGCCGGCGTGGACGATGTCACCGCCGATTTCTCCGGCCTGCCGGGCCACGGCGCCCATCTCACCGGCGCTCTGCAGGGCGCCGACCCCGAGCTGCCCGTCCTGCTCCTGGCGCACCAGCCCGCGTTCGTCGACCGGGCGGCGGCCGACGGCGTCGACCTCCAGCTCTCCGGCCACACCCACGGCGGCCAGATCTGGCCCTTCCACCACCTGGTCCGCCTTGACCAGCCCGCCCTCGCCGGCCTCAGCCGCCACGGCGCCCGCACCCTCCTCTACACCAGCCGCGGCACCGGCTTCTGGGGCCCGCCGTTCCGCGTCTTCGCCCCCAGCGAGATCACCCTGCTCGTGCTCCGCTCCCCGCACCCGCCCGCCTCGTCGTAGCACGGAGCGGGTCCGGCACCTCCGCCGTGACTTCATGCTCGAACATCGAGCATCACGTCACGGGACAGCCTTCTATGCCTCGACTGATGCGGCCGATCTGGCGGCCTGCTCGATCTTCGCGCAGTAGGCCGTGCGGGCGTCCTCATCGATCTGCGTCTCGTGTTCGGGGCGCATCCCGGTTCGGCCGTCCACGCCTTCGCGCAGGATGTCGGCGTGCCCGGCATGCCGGTTGGTCTCGCCGAGGACGTGGACCAGGATGGCGAACAGGTTCGTGTCGGCATGAGGCTCCGGCCACCACGGCACGTGGCCCGGGGCGTCGAGGGCAAGCGCGTCGATCGTCGCGTCCGAGTGTTCCCACGTGCGCCGGTAGGACTCGATGATCTGATCGCGCACCTCGTCCTCAGCCGCCCACAGATCGCTGCCGTCGTGGTCCTGCCACCGGGGCAGCGGTTCCGGGGACGGCCGGTCGAAGACCTCGCCCAAGTACCGGGCCTCGACGCCGGCCACGTGTTTGACCAGGCCGAGGAGGTTGGTCCCGGTCACTGTCAAAGGTCGGCGGGCGTCGTACTCGGACAGGCCGTCGAGCTTCCAGAGCAGCGCCTTGCGGTCCCGCCGCAGTCGCCCGTGCAGGCTGTTCTTCGCGAATTCATCGATCATGCGCATGAGCCTGCCACGGGCCACGGGCTACTCGTGGCCTCAAGAACCCGTACGTGGACCGCAACGACCTGCAGTGCTGAAACCCGGCCATGGCCACCGCCCGGGCTCCTGAACAAGCTCGCGGAACTTGCCACGTGAGACAGCCTCTTGGGTATCCGTATGAGCACGGCCCGCGGGCACCACAGCGGCGACGCTCTAATCCTGGCCTCAGGTTGATCGGGGAGAATGAGCGGCAAAACATCGACTGGAAGGGGGCGGGCCGGCGTGCGGATCATGATCGCGGATGATGACCCGGCCATCCGTGCGTCGCTGGAGCGGGTGCTCCAGGTCGAGGGTTACGACACCAGCATCGTCGCCAACGGTCTCGCCGTGCTCGACGGGGTCGGTGGGGCCGGCGGTGACACGCTGGATCTGCTGCTCCTCGACGTGATGATGCCCCGCCTCGGCGGGTTGGAGACCTGCCGGCGGTTGCGGGCCGCGGGCCGGGACCTGCCGGTGCTGATGCTGACCGCCCGTGACCAGGTCTCCGACCGGGTCGCGGGGCTGGACGCGGGCGCCGACGACTACCTGCCCAAGCCGTTCGCCACCGAGGAGTTGCTGGCCCGGGTGCGGGCCCTGCTGCGCCGGCGCACGCCGACCGACGAGGAGTCGCAGATCCTGTCGTTCGCCGACGTCCGGCTCGATCCCGACAGGTTCGAGGCGTGGCGGGGCGGGCGGCCGCTGCGCCTGACCCGGACCGAGTTCTCCCTCCTGCAGGTCCTCGTGTGCAACGCGACCCGGGTCTTGACCCGCGAGGCGCTGTTCGAGGCGATCTGGGGCTTCGGCATGAGCTCCACCGCCAACAACCTCCAGGTATACGTGAGCTACCTGCGCCGCAAGATGGAGGCCGAGGGTGAGCCGCGATTGATCTACACGCTGCGCGGCCTGGGATACACGATGCGGGAGACTCCTCCGTGAGCAGGCCCGCCGGCCGGGAACCGCGCCGGCTGACCCGATGGTGGCGCCGGCGGTCCCTGCGGGCCAGGCTGACGGTGATCGCGGCGACGGCCATCGCGGTCAGCGTGTTCGCGGCCTTTCAGGTGGCCAGCGAGCTACTGGACTGGGAGCTGCGGGACACCGCCGAGAATCAGCTGCGCGCCGACTCCCGCGTCCTGGCGACGAACGCGGAGCGCGCCGGTCTGGCGCAGGTCCAGCTACCGCCGTATCCCGGATCCGGTCGGCTGGTGCGGGTCATCCTGCCCGACGGCTCGATCCGGACGCCGGCCGGCCAACCCGCGCTGCCCCCGGTCAGCGAGCAGGCCGGGCGCGTGGCGCAGGGCGCGTCGGCCGACCTGATGGAGTCGAACGACAGTGACGACGACGGCTACCGCATCTACACGCTGCGGGCGGGCGACGGCGCGGTCCAGGTGGCCCGCGTCGTCGACGACAGCCCGATCAACCGGTTCGGGTTGGGCATGCTGCTGATCGGGCTGCTCTGCGTGGTCGGCGGCGCCCTTGTCGGGCGGACCGTGGCGCGGACCGGGCTGGCACCGATCGACCGGCTGACCGCCGCCGCGGTACGTGTCGCGCATACCCGGGATCTCGACGCCGACATCCCGGATGAGGGCGGCGGGGAGATCCGGCGGCTTATCCAGTCGATCAACGACATGCTCGCCGCGCTCCGGGACTCCCGGCGGGCCCAGCGGCTGCTCGCCGAGGACGCCGCCCACGAGCTCAAGACCCCCCTCACCAGCCTGCGCCTCAACGTCGAGCTGCTGATCCGGCTCGATCGGCGCGGCACCCTGGACAGCGCACTGCCGGCGGAGAGCCGGACCCGACTGCTCAGCGATCTCGGCGCCCAGGTGACCGAGTTGAGCACCCTTGCCGCCGAGCTGACCGACCTGGCGCGCGGTGACGTCAGCGACGAGAGCACCGAGGTGCTCGACCTCGCCGACGTGGTGGTGGCCGCCGCGACCCGGGCGCGTTCCCGCGAGCCCGACATCGAGGTCGCGCTCGACGTGACCTCGGTGTGGGTGAGCGGGCGTCCCGCTGCGCTCCAGCGGGCGGTGCTCAACCTCATCGACAACGCCGGCAAGTGGTCCCCCGCGGACCAGCCGGTCCAGGTCCGGCTCCGTGCCGAGGGCGCATCGGCGGTGCTTGAGGTCGACGACGCCGGGCCGGGCATCGACGCCGCCGACGTACCGCGGGTGTTCGACCGGTTCTACCGTGCCGACAGCGCCCGGGCGTTGCCGGGATCCGGTCTGGGGCTGTCGATCGTGCAGCGGGTCGTCGACGCCCACGGCGGCCGGGCCACCGTCGGCCGCTCCGCACGCGGTGGCGCGCTGCTTCGGGTCGGCCTTCCGGCCGCGGCCCCGCCCGCCCCGGTCGCGCGGCTCACCGCGGGGGAGGACCCCGCGGCGTGCTGACCCGCCCCGGCGGCGCGGCGCAGGACAAGGGACGGCGGCCCTCGGGCATGGCCCCGCGCGGCTCACCACCGGGGCAGGACACCGCGATGCGCCGACCCCGGCCCCGGCGTGTGGCGCAGGATCAAAGGGCGGCGACCGTCGAGCCCATGAAAAAATCCGGGACGGGCCTGGATCCCCGTCCCGGATCTCGTCCGTGCCGCCGCGCTCACCGTTTCAGCGCGGGCTCCTCGTCGTCGGCGAGCGGCTGTTGACCGTCCGGCAGCTCCGCCGCCGGACGGGACAGCCGGCTCGGCCACCAGATCCGGCGGCCGATCAGCAAGGTGAGGGCGGGCACCAGGACCGACCGCACCAGCAGGGCGTCGAGCAGCACGCCGAAGGCGACCAGGAACCCGACCTGGACCAGCATCACCAGCGGAAGTGTGACGAGGACCGCGAACGTGGCCGCCAGGACCAGGCCTGCCGAGGTAATGACGCCACCGGTGGCCGAGAGGGCTTTGAGCATGCCCTCTCCGGTGCCGAGACGCACGGTCTCCTCCCGGGCCCGGCTGGTCAGGAAGATGTTGTAGTCGATGCCGAGCGCCACCAGGAACAGGAATGCCAGCAGCGGCACCGAAGAGTCGATACCCGTGAACCCGAGGATCGTGTCGAAGACGAACACGCTGCCGCCGAAGGCTGCGGCGAATGAGACGATCACGGTGGCCATCAGGACCAGCGGGGCCGGGATCGCGCGCAGCAGCAGCCCGAGGACGATCAGGACGACGGCGAGCACCAGCGGGATCACCGGCTTCTCGTCGCGCTTGGTGGTCACCTCGGTGTCGAGGTTCTCCGCACTCGGCCCGCCGACGATCGCCTCCGCCCCGCTCACCGCGTGCACGGCGGTGCGCACCCGCTTGATCGTGTCGTACTCTGCGACGGTGTCCGGCGCGTCCTTCGGGAACACGGAGATGTTGGCCCAGCCACCGCTGGTCTGCTCCGGGACGGCCATGGCCACACCACGGGTGTCCTTGACGATGTCGAGCACCCGCTCCTGGTGCGCCGGCCGCGTGAAGATCGTCATCGGCTGGCCGCCGAGCTCCGGGAAGTGCCGGCCGAGAACGGTGAAGCCGGTGACCGACTCCGGCGCGGACAGGAACTGGTCCTGCTCCCGCAGGGCGTTGGCGACCTCCGCAGTGGCGTAGTCGGACGGAGGCATCCCTGGAGAGAGGACAGAAGGCGATGAGTGTGGCTGAGAGTTGGTCGCGTGTGATGAGTCTTCTTCGGGAGCACGCGCCGACCGATCACGCGGATCTGCCCGGGCCCGCTACGGAGCAGATGCTCGCGGCAGCCGAAGAACGGATGGGGATCTCCCTGCATGGGGACCTGCGGACCTGGCTGTTGCAGAACAATCTGGATCTGCCGGAGGAAGATTTCGACGACGACGTGATGTGCTGCGGCTTCGACGGGTTCCCCGACGAGGGAAGCTGCTTCCTGGGCATCCGGGCGATGGAGAGGCTCTACGCGAACCGCTCCACGTCCTGCGGATTCGACCCTCCGAACCAGCCGGACTACCCGTTCTGGCGTAACGAGTGGATCCCGTTCCTGTCCGACCAGGACGGCTGGAGTGGAAAGTTCATTGATGTGCGGGACGGGCGCGTCGGCAGCTGGTTTGTGGGTGACCCCACGGTCACGGGCGAGTACGAATCGATGGCCCAGTATTTCGACTCTGTGGCGGAGACGCTGACGAGGATCGCCGGTGGAAGCTCCCGGGTCAGTCGGTTCTCCGAAGGTCGGCTTGTCTGGTCGTGAGACGGTTCCCGACCGGATGACGGCCGTTGCCCATCGGTCCTCACCCTGGAACAGCCATGAGGTTCATCAGCGTTGACGTTCCAGGGTGAGGACGGCTGTGGCGATGACGGTCATGCGATTGGGGCTACAGCGGGGCCTGGCAGAAGATCTGCCAGGACTTCAGCCTTGCGATGCTTCGTTCGACCGGTGCCCGTGCCGCCGACAGGGCCCGGTTGATCGTCTGCTGGGTCATGGTGAGATCCCGGTTCGGGAGCCGTCTGATCGGTGTGGTCACCCAGGGGTCGGCCCCGATATAGGCGCGGTCGGCGAGGACGGGGACGCCCTGGCGTTCGCAGATCCGGATGATGCGGTGGGTGCGGGCGGCGGTCAGGTCGTGGGTGCGGCCGGGCAGGGCGGGTGAGATCCACAGCAGGTTGCCCGCGGGATCGGCCACGACCTGCACGTTCACGCCGTGACGGCGGTGCTTCTGGGAGAAGTCGGCCCGGCTGTCGCCGACGCGGTCGCACTCGGCGAGCGTCCCGTCGAGCAGGACGTAGTACGGATCGGCCTCGCGCAGGACCCGCAGGAGGCCCGGTGCCCGGCCGGACAGGTGCTGGACGACTGCTGTGACGTAGGCATGGGCGGTGCCGACGGATATGCCGAAGCCGGCAGCGATCTGTGCGAGCGTGTCGTGCCGGCGAAGGTAGACCAGGCCCACGAGAGCACGCTGGTGGGGCGGCAGCTTGCAGCGTCGGTCACCCTCACGGGTGACGATGAGCATGGATACCCACTCGACCAGAGCATGAGGCAGGTCGAGTGCGGCAGGATGGGCAACCAACAGGGCTCCTGTGCCGATGGGTTGAGACTTCGAACACCTCCCTCAACGGCACGGGAGCCCTGTGCGTTGCGGACCTCACCCTGACTCGGCCCGGATCACTCGATCAGTGGCCACTCTGAAAGAGCTCACTGTAACGTAATCTGCCATTTCGTAGCTCATTTCGCTGAGAAAACCTGAAGGTGGAATCCCGCGGCTGTAAGCTTAGATGCGTTCACACGCGTCGTTGGGGTGGCTTGCGCTTGGCCTGAAACGTTGGGGGTTTACGTGAACCGAGTGAGCATCTTGGGTTCCTTGGTAGCTGCCGCTATGTTCAGTTTCGTCGGGGGAATAGCTGCGGGCGCCATCAAGGTATCGGACGAGAACGCGCCTTGGATTTTTTCAAGTGCAGGTTTGGCTGCTGTCTTGATGATTGTCTTTGAATATCGCAACCTAGTTCAGTCCGGTGCAGGTCCAAGTTCTTCTGGGGCGTCGGCGCCACTGCGGGCTGGGCTATTTTTAGGAACTGGCACAGTCCTGGGTGGAGGAAGGAAGCGAAAACTTCTCAGCGGGACAATCTCCTGCCTTGTCGGCCTTTTTAGTATGATTTCGCTTTTGGCTTTACGTGATGATCGGCCGCACCTGGATCGGCTGTTCTTGCTGCTTTTTGGTGCCCTCTTGCTCATTTGGGGCATTATTGACTTGATTGGTAAGCGGAAATTAAGGCTGGAGTTCACGGCCACGCATTTGGCGTTGGTTCGGGGCAGGTACATCATGGCTATGCCGTGGTCGGAGATAGACGATGTAAGAATCGTGCCCTTTACTCTGGCGCCGCGGCTTCTTGTTAAGCCTAAGCCGGCGTCCATTTTGCGCACTACGGAGCCCACAATGAGCGCTATTGCGAGGACCGGTTTAATTAGTATCGATCTGCGGGGGACGAAGATCAAAGCTCGCGCTGTTGAGGCTGCGCTACTTCAGTGGAAACCATAATATTCCCGCGCATTCTTCCCGGTCGGCCCTTGACACACAATGAGTTCAACATGACATCAAGACTCACGGCGCAGTGCGCTGGTCCACGCAGACCACCCACAGCGGAGACACGGTGGCCACCACCGCGCCGAGCGGCCCCGGTGGGTGGGCCCGACGAACGCGGCTGTCATCAGGCCGACGGCGAACGTTCGCTGCGACAACGCCACCCCGGTACAGGCCCCGGTTGCGTGCTGCCTGCGCACACACCCACATACCTCGAATCCATGACAGGCCCCGTCCCGGACTACGCCCGGCATATCCGCGATGCCCAGGCTTCCGGACTGCCCGGCGCGCCGGACACCAAGTCGCTGACACGTCTGACTGACGAAGACCTCCGGCAGCGGAACGGCAGCACCGCCTGCCCGACGCGGACCAACGGACACCCCCGCCCGACGGGCTACAGCTGCGACGAGTACCCCTGCCGCTCCACCCGCGAGGGCGCCTACACAGCCAACCTGCCTGACCCGCCCTTTCCGGGCCGCACCTTTGACTGGTGCCAGATTCCCGCCCTGCCGTCCGGCAATGGCCCGGACGGTTGGAGCGCCTGCATGATCCCTGAAGGGCGGAACAGCCAAGGCGGGTCACGGCTGAACTCCTTCTACGTCAACAACCGCGTCATCGACAAAGATCCCTTCTACGTTGAGATCCTCTGACAGGAACAGGTGAAATGAGCCGGTCCGCTGCCGACGTTCCGATGACCGCTGCCGTGCAGGCTGACCACCACTTCTACCTCCTAGCGGAACCGGACACGGTGGCGGCCGAACTCCCGTTGCCGGACAACGGCCTGATCGGCTCGCTGCCGGGCAAGGCGGCGATCTACACGGGCGCCGGCAGCGGACGCGTCACCGTCTCGGTCCGGACACTCCGCACCCCGCCCGCCGCAGTGGAGACCGGGGGATGGGACGAAGTACTGGATCACAGCCTCCACGCTCCGGCCGGGGCGCTGCGCGTCCGCTGCCTGATGGCCGACCCACCCGACCTGCCCTCCCTCAGCCCGTATGGCCCCGGCATCTACCGTGTCCGCGTCCACGCACGCGGGCGTGACACCGCGCCGGACGGTGTGGCCGTCGAGCCGATGGAGGACTACCTCATCCTGACCTGGCCCGAGGACCGCGCCCGCCCGGACGAGCTCCACCGGCAGACCGACCGCTACGGTGCCGGCTGGCGTGCCAGTACGGCCGCGTACCGGGCTCAGCACCACCCCGCCTTCCGGGAACCTGACCAGCAACCCCGCCGGGACCCCGGGCAGCCGCTGCTGCCGCCCCGGCCCCTGACGCCGGAGGAGATCGAGAACATCCGGCGCCACCGCGAGGGCGAACGCGACCGCCCGGCCGTCTCGGAACGGGAGAAACTGCGCCGCGTCCGCGACCGCCGGCGCGACCGCCCGCTGTCCGCGGACTGAGCCCATCGGGGACCGGCGGAGGATTTCGGCCGACGGATGAACCGCGGGTTCCAGGCGCCACGGAGCCTGGGCCCTTCGGTGGCGCTCGGCGCAACGGCTGTTTCGCGGTCTGGCACCGGGCTCGGCGCCGGTGCTCGGAACTCTCATTGACACCACAAGCGAAGAAGCCGGTGAAGTGCGGTGGGGGTTGGCATCTCCGGCCGGGCCTCCACGCTGCTGCCGCCCCTGCTGATCGTCCATGACCAGCAGGTGGTCTGTGTCCCGGGCCCCGGGACGTCACCCCGCCGAACATCCCGCCGGAGCTGGTCACGGCCCTCCAGCCTGGCCCACCAGCTCCTGGCCCTGGACGAGCGGATCAAGGACAACGATCGGGACATCCGCGAGACCTTCCGCGCTGACGAGCGTGCCGAGACCATCGAGTCCCTGCCCGGCATGGACCCCAACCTGGGCGCCGAGTTCGTCGCCATCGTGGGCGACCTGTCCCTCTGCCGTGACGCCGGGCGTCTGGCCCCCACGACGGCCTGACCCCCAGTCGCCCGCGACTCCGGCCGCCGAATCGGCAACCACCACCGGCCCAAGCGTTACAACTGGCGCCTGCGGCACCGCTTCTACCTGGCCGTCCAGACCGCGATGACGCGGCCCGGCCCGTCGCGGGACTACTACCTGAAGAAGCGGTCCGAAGGGCTGCTGCACACCCATGCTCTGCTGTCGCTCGCACGTCGACGCGTCGACGTGCTCTGGGTAATGCTGCGCGACAAGAGGCTGTTCACCCCCGCCCGCCGGTCACGCAGACGGCTTGACACGGTCACTGAGATTCTCCTCGGCGAGGCCGGTGAAGGGGATGGGGCAGCACATGCTCGACGCGCACACGGTCAGGTCGTCGCAGCCCGCCTCCACAGCGGCGGCCAGGGTGGTGCGGATGGTGGTGAGATCTGCGATCTTGGCGTCAACCTCGGCGAGCTTGGCCGCGGCACGGTCCCGGAGCCCGGCCACAGGACGGCCGTGCCGATGGCGGCCGGCCTCCAGAAGTTCGGCGACCTCCTCCAGTGTGAACCCGAGCCGTTGGGCGGCCTTGATCACCCGCAGCGCGGTCACCGCGTCCTCGCTGTAGAGCCGGTGACCGCCGTTGCTGCGTTCCGGCTCGGCCAGCAGGCCGCGCCGCTCGTAGTAGCGCAGCGTCTGGATGTTCACCCCGGCCGCCTCGGCCACCTGCCCGCTGCGCAGCTCCGTGCTCACCGCTGCTCCCCGGCGGCAGCGGTCCGTGCGGCCAAGGCGTCCAGGACCGCCGCGTACGCCTGGTCCACGGAGATGTCCAGCCGGATCAGGTCCTGGCCGGCGGTGGTGGTGAAGGTGAAGAACGAGCAGCAGACGCTCTCGCGCTCCACCAGGTCATGCACCCGGCCCTGGATGCCTTTTCCGGCGGCCAGGTCAAGGCGCAGGTGGAGTGGCTGCGGCCGGGACAGGGAGACCAGCCGCTCGGCGAACAGTGCGTCCCACTCGGCGACCCGCAGGGGCCGTTCCTCGGTGGGCAGGGTGCAGGACTGCGGCACCCAGGCGAGACCACTCATCGCGCTCACTCCCGGTCCTCACGTCCCCGGTGGTGGGGATACCTCCGACGGTAAACCTGTACCTGGGTACCGGTTGCAAGCCCGGCCGTCGGCGGATCAGCGCCGTGCATCTGCTGGAGAGAGCAGGCCGGCCAGCTCGGCGATGGCCCCGGGGAGGGCCTGAAGTACCGGCGGACGTTCTCCGGCTTCTTGTGACGGGACTCCGCCACCAGCATCAGCAGACTCGCCCCCGCCTCGCCGAGGCGGGTCAGGGAGGAGTGCCGGTACTCGTCCAGATCCCAGCCCGTCCCGGGCCCGCGTACGGCGGTGTGCTCCTCCAGCAGCGCGCGGGCCGACCCGTACGACAGCCGGGCGAAGCCGGTGTCCGGGCAGATGTCACGGGGGCTGGAACGAAGGCCAAGGAGCCGAGGGGGCGAGGCGCAGGAGCCCCGGCGGCAGGTCTTCCGCGGCTACGCACGCGATCTGGCCTGGACATGGAGAAGTTCGCCGCGGCACTGGACGACGAGCGCACCACTGTCCGCGTACAGGCCGACCAGGCGGACGGCCTGGCCCTGGGCGTGCAGGGCACACCGACCTTCCTCATCGACCCTTCCTCATCGACGGGCAGACGGTGGCGACCCCGCAGTCCTACGAGGGCGTTCGCCGCGCTGCGGACGAGCGGCTTGCGCAGTGAGGCCCCGCCGGATACGGCACTGCCGGCACGCACCGCCGCGACGAAAGCCTTGCCTGCCTCGTGCCCGCCGTGGTGAACAGGTGGTCACCCTCATGCGTACGGGACTTCGGCGACGCACACTTCCGTCCCAAGGAGTGCTCGATGAACCCTCTCCCGTGCCCCGTCTCCGCCCGTGGCCGTGTCCTGCGCCGCTCGCCGTCATCGTTGCGGACCCTTGCGGCGTCCGTCCTCACGCTGACGGTGATGGTGCTGGTCGGCGGGTGCGGCGGAACCGGCGCAAGCGCCGGCGGGCAGGACTCCGGCACGCCGAGCGCACGTCCACCGGCGGCCCGGCCCGCCAGTGTGGAGGAACTCGCCTCCGCTGTTGACTGCACCGCCGACATCACCACCGACGTCGACGACTACCGCCAGGGAATCTGCACTGCCTCCAAGGCCAGATACGTCTTCGTCAGCTTCACCACGGCCAAGGGGCAGCGGGACTGGCTCGAGTACGCGCAAATGTACGGCGGCGTCTATCTGGTGGGCAACCGATGGGTGGTTGCGGCCGATCCGAAGAAGTACCTGGACAGGGCTCGGGAGAAGCTCGGCGGAACCATCGAGAAGACGGCGGCCTTCGGAGCCGACCCCACCGTTTCATCGCCCTCCACCGCACCGCGGCCTTCGGTGGGCAACGGCCCCTGACGCGGCATCGGCGGATCTGCCGCCGACCCAAGGTGCTCGGCTTGACCGTCCACCAGTTTGACGTTTCGCCCACCCGTGGCCGGTCGATCCCCCTCGGAGGTAACTGAAGGTACTGACTCCTTCATTATGAGCTTCGACCCGGGTGCGCGGCAGGCGTGCCGGCTGCGCGGGCAGAGCCGGTCGGCGCCTGAACCACCACCGTGGTGGGGGCGAGCACGCCGTCCCCACCACGGCTCCCACCGGCTGCCTGAGCAGTGCGGCCGGAACAACACCACACCGCCGCCCGGAACAGGCCATCGCCAGGACGGGACGGTCGCTGATGTCGCCGGCGAGGCGATGCCCTCTTCTCACCGTCCTCGACGGGCGGAGCGGTTGGTGTTCCGCGGGCAGGGGCCGCCGCGCCGGAGACCCTCGGTCGTTGCCGAGCCGGTCTCTCGTCCTTCCGGAGATCTTTTATGTTTGTGCAGGTCATAGGCTCTTTATCGGTGATGACAACGGTCACCGATGCAGCCTTTGCCCCATTGGTGCACTGTGTGTTTCTCTGCCGGAGACAGTCACCGGAACCGGGGGAGGACTCGCGGTCATGGGCGGACAGCATCACGGAGTGGGCGATCACGCGGCGGGCCGGCATCGGTGGCGGCTGGGGGTGTCCTTCGCCCTGATCGGTTCCTTCTTCGTGGTCGAGCTGATCTACGGGCTGCTGTCGGGGTCGCTCGCGCTGCTGTCGGATGCCGGGCACATGGCCGCCGACGTGGTGGCGCTGGGCGCGGCGCTGTTGGCGACCCGGCTCGCCACCCGGCCGGACTCCACTGGTCGGCGCACCTACGGCTCCTACCGGGCGGAGGTGTTCGCATCCCTGCTGTCGGTGTTGCTGATGCTCGGGGTCGCGGTCTACGTGGTCGTCGAAGCAGTGGGCCGGATCGGTGAGGGTGCCGAGGTCGCCTTCGGGCCGATGCTCGTGGTCGGGGCGATCGGACTGGCCGTCAACGTGGCGGCTCTGATGCTGCTGCGGTCAGGGGCGTCGGAGAGCCTGAACGTCAAGGGCGCCTACCTGGAAGTGGTGGCCGATACCGCCGGCTCGGTCGGGGTGATCGTGGCGGGGTGGCTGGTGGCCGCGACCGGCCGGCCGGTCTGGGACACCCTGATCGCCCTGGCGATCGGAACGTTCGTGGCGGTCCGCGCCGTCGTGCTGGGCCGGGAGGTCTTCGCCGTCCTGGGGCAGCATGCGCCGACAGGTATGGAACCGGCCACCGTGGCCGATGACCTGGCCAAGGTCGGCGGGGTCCGTGAGGTGCACGACCTGCACCTGTGGACACTGACGTCGGGCATGCACGTGGCCACCGCCCACCTGGTCACCGCCGACCTCGCCGACGGCCACGCCGTTCTCGACCGGGCCCGCGATCTGCTGCGTGAGCGCCATGGCGTCGCCCATGCGACCTTGCAGGTCGAACCGGCCGACCACATCGGCTGCGACCGGGTCGGCTGGTAGGCAGAGCCGGTTCGTGACGGACCTCGCCCGCGAGTCGGACCGCGAGCGGTCCGGTCCGTGATCCTGCGGCGGCCGAAGCGAGTTGGCGGACGCGGCGCGAGAGCGGACAGAGCCCTTGCTGTCACGGACGGACGGACGGACGGGCGCGGCCGTCCGTGACGTGACCATCATCAGGTGGTGAGCGGCGCGCTGTGGCGGCCGCGAACCGGGGCGCCGTGGCGGCGACCGGACCTGCCGCGGCCGGTCATGGTGACGACGGCGACGCAGGCAGCGAACTGCTGATCCAGCTCAGGTACCCCGGACAGGCACGGAACGGGAGCCGCGCCGTATCCACCAGCCCGTTTGGCTTACGGCCACTACCGAGGCGGCCGGCGGGACTGCCCGCAACGGCCACCGGACACAGCCGGACCCGGCCGCGGACAGTCGGGAACTGTACGCGTGGTGTACGGGCGAAAGCCCTGCCGAGCCGGTGGCCGATACGGCAGGATCCCCGCACTGTCCGGTGACACCGGCCGCCGGAGCCGGCGCGGGAAGGAGCACGGCAGATGCTCGGCAAGATCAGCGATAGGCAGTGGGAGGTCCTGGAGCGCCTCGCGGAGGCAGAACGGGCCGCCGAGACGGTACGCCAGTGCTGGATCCCGGTCAGCGGCGTGGTGGACGGCCACGCGGTACGGGCCCTGGAATGGGTCGGGCTGGCCACCACCGCGCCGGCCGAAGAAGCCCTCACCCCCGACGCCTCCCGCCCCGCCCCCACACGGGCCACCCGCATCACCCCCGACGGCCTGGACGCCCTGGCCTGGCGACACGGCCGCACCCACACCACCCCGCCCTCCCCGGCCTGGGCGGCCAAGGCAACCGACCCCGCCTGGCGCGAGATCGCCCTCCAACCCGCCGAGATGCTGCTGCTGCGCCGCTACGCCCATCTCGTCCCCGACCTGACCGGCGCCCCGGCACCGGCCGAAACCCTGTGGGAGGCGCTGACGGAGGCCCACTTCGACCGCGATGCCAACCGCTGGCGCCTCCAGCTCGACGACACGGGCCTCGCCGGCCTGGCCCACGCGGTCCACCTGGAGGCACTCGTCGGCGGCGTCACCCACCGCAACCGCCTGCGCCGCGCCTACGACCTCGACCACCCCCACCCCATCCCCGCCACGTCCTTCACCGCGGCCGCGACGGCAGTGGTGAGCCTGGAGTGACCCGGAGCGGTTCACGCCGTCAGCCGCCCGCCGTCCACGTCGTGCAGGACGGCCCGGGTGACCCGGCCCTCGCCCGGGTCCGCCAGCCGTGCCACGCGCGGTGAACGGGGCGAGAATGCGGCGGGTTTGGCGTGTCCGGACACGAAGGTCCCGAATCCGTGGCCGGAGCGATTCGGCGGCATCCGGCTCCGGACCGGCACGGTGAAAGCGTGCTGATTTCTCGCACTATCCGAATGTAGTATCCTGCGCCGTTTTATTCGTGGTATTACCATTCGGGGTCAGGGTGAAACGGCGCAATGATGCATTGGGGGGAAGTGCGACCTCACGGAGGATTCTCCGTCAGCGCTACTGTGCTTCTTTTCGATTGTCCCGGAACCGGTTGACGATGCCGAAATGGGCGCACCATAAACACGTCTGTGCGGGCCGGACTTCGGCCCGGCAGTGATCAGACGGGAGATTGCACATGGCTCAGGAAGTCGTGGCCACGTTTGCTGGTCCACTCAACTCGTTCTCCGTCAGCCTCACCATCAACAATGGAAGCGGCGCGCAGGTTCAGTCGTTCGGTATCAGCGGCCGTACCGCCAAGTTCCCCATCACGTGGGACAGTATGGGCAGCTTCTCCGGTCCCGCGACGCTCACCAGCACGGTCGGCGTGAACACCGAGGTGGTGATCGCCAACTTCTCCGGTTTCGCCCCCGGGGAGCAGGTGGCGTTCAGCGGAATAGACCCCGACTTCACCGGCTCCTCGTCGGCCGGGGTGCGCGTCCTCGACATCGCCGGGTCCCGGGCCTACGTCCTCTTCTCCGACGGAACGACGGCCTTCGGTGAGTTCGAGGCCACCACTGCGGGAACGCTTCGGGCGGTGATGTCGAAGTAGCCGGACCGTCGGGCAGGCGAAAGGCCGATGAGGAAACCCGGGGGCCTCCTTGGCCTTTTCGTCATGGAATTCGGTGGGCTCCTTGCGGGCAGCGGGATTCATTCCGGGTGAAACGGCTCGCGCCGGCCTTCCTGACCGCCCTCGTCGCCGGGGTGATGACGACGAGGGCGCCGCCGTTCCACAGCCGCTCGCTCAGCGAGTGAAGGATGCGGCCCCTGTCCTTCACGGCTTCGCCGGGCAGGGCCGGACGCCGTACCTGACGGTGTCCCGCGCCATGCGCTGACGGTCCGTGCGCCGGGTGGTAAGTGGCGAGCGGCGAGTGTGAGAGAGCAGCGTGTCCCGCCCCGTCCCCGCCCGGTGCTACAGTTGTGAACGATCGATCTCGATCGCAGGGTTGTTACTCTCCGAGGACGCCACCGTCGTTGCCCCGCGCGACGCCACGGCGGTGTACCGCTTGAGGAGAGGCAAGGCCTGGGTAGCGCCGCGTGCGCGACCCGGGCCTTTTTCGTTGCCTGAATCCGGGCGGGAGAGATCGCGGACCTACGCAGGACGGCAGGGACCAGGGATGCAGGGACGCATCATGAACACACCAACACCGGGCATCGACGGGCTGGCGGAGGAGATCCTCCGTGACGTCGGTGGAGCGGAGAACATCGAGAGCCTCACACACTGCGCGACGCGGCTGCGCTTCCAGCTCCATGACGGCAGCAAGGTCGACCAGGCCGCGCTCGACGCCCTCGACGGCGTCATGGGCACGGTGCCGCAGTCCGGAGACCGCTTCCAGATCGTGATCGGCGGCGCTGTCGCGAACGTCCACTCGAAGATCATCAACTTGCCGTCGATGAGCCGCTCCGGCGCGGCGCGCCCGAAGTCCGACGCGGAGGTCAAGGCCGCGGTTCGCGCCAAGAGCCGGGGCCGCTTCGCCTGGCTCGACAACTTCTTCGAGTACCTCTCCGACTCGTTCCGCCCGCTGCTCGGCGTGCTGCTGGGCGCCTCGCTGATCATCGCGATCGCCTCGGTCCTGGATGCCCTGGGCGTGGTCGACTTCCGTGCCGAGGACAAGTCGGCCACCTGGGTGTTCGTCGACGCGATGTGGCGCTCGGTGCTGTACTTCCTGCCGATCATGGTCGCCTACAACGCGGCCAAGAAGCTGCAGATCGACCCGTGGGTGGGCGCCACGGTGATGGCCGCGGTGATGACCCCGAACTTCACGGGGATGCTCAACCCCGACTCCGGCATCCCGGGCGTCACCTGTTCCACCAACTCCACGCTGGGCACCCAGCAGTGCGTGGCGGACGTTTTCGGCCTGCCGCTCCAGCTCAACGACTATGGCGGCCAGGTGTTCGTACCGCTGCTGATGGTCGCTCTGCTCGCCCTGGTCCACAAGGGTCTGCAGCGCGTGTTCCCCGAGAACATCCAGCTGGTCTTCGTGCCGTTCTTCAGCATGCTGATCATGATCCCGGTGACCGCCTTCCTCGTCGGCCCCCTGGGGGTCTGGGCCGGCAACGGCATCGGGGAGGGCCTGGCCTGGCTGAACGACAACGCCCCGCTCGTCTTCGCGATCTTCATCCCGCTGCTGTACCCGTTCCTGGTGCCGCTGGGCCTGCACTGGCCGCTGAACGCGCTGATGCTCCAGAACATCAACACCATCGGCTACGACTTCATCCAGGGCCCGATGGGCGCCTGGAACTTCGCCTGCTTCGGTGCGACCGCGGGCGTACTGCTGCTCTCGATCCGCCACCGCGAGCCGCTCATGCGCCAGACCGCCACCGGCGCCCTGGCCGCGGGCCTGTTCGGCGGCATCTCCGAACCGTCGCTGTACGGCATCCACCTGCGCTTCAAGCGGATCTACCCGCGCATGCTCGTGGGCTGCCTGGTGGGCGGTGTGATCGTGGGCGTCCTGGGCGGCGTGGACACCGAGGTATTCGCCTTCACCTCTGTGCTGACCATCCCGGTCTTCTCCCCGGTGGGCGTCTACCTCATCGCGATCACGGCGGCCTTCGTCACCTCGATGGTGCTCGTCTACCTTTCCGACTACCGCACTCGCGAGGAGCGCGCCCAGGCCAACGCTGAGCGCGACGCCGCCGAGGCCGCCGCCCGCGGTGCGGCCACCGACGCCGACGCCGACATTGACACCGACACCGACCGTGAAACCGCAGCGGCCGACGACCGTGAACTGGTCACCGTCGGCGCCGCGTACGCGGAAGCCACCGCCGATGCCACGGGCCCCGCCACCGCCGCCCCGCGCGGCGCACCCACCGGCACCGCTTCCGGCGCTCCCGCCGCGAACAGCACCGCCCTCTGCGCGCCGGTCGCGGGCCGCGTGACCGGCCTCGACAAGGTCGAGGACCCGGTCTTCTCCTCCCGCGCGCTCGGTGAGGGCGTGGGCATTGAGCCGGCTGACGGCCGTGTCGTCGCCCCGGTCGACGGCGAGCTGATCACTGTCGCGGACACCGGCCACGCCTTCGGTATCCGCACCACGCACGGCATCGAGGTGCTCATCCACATCGGCATCGACACGGTACAGATGCAGGGCGAGGGCTTCGACGTGCACGTCGCGCCCGGCCAGCGGGTCAGCTCCGGTGACCTCCTGGCCGAGGTTGACCTCGACGCCATACGCGCCGCGAACCACCCGACCGTTACCCTCATGACCGTCCTGAACACCGCGGATCTCGCCGCGGTGGAGCCGCACACCGGGCAGGACGTCACCGCCGGTGCCCTCGTGGTGACCGTACGGCGGTGATGTCCCGCTGCCGGTCCGGCGCGCGCACGCCCCTTGGCATGATGGGCGCGCCGGACCGGAAGACGCAGGACGGGGCACGGACAGGAGGGGGACGGCGGTGAAGGTACTGCGGGTCCTCAACAACAATGTGGTCCTCGCACGTGATGAGAAGGGCCAGGAGGTCATCCTCACCGGACGCGGCATCGGCTTCAGCTCCAGCCAGGGCAAGCCTGTCGATGCCGCGCTGGTGAAACGGGTCTTCGTCCCGGCCGATGGCCGTGACCCCGGCCACCTGGCCGAGGCTCTCGCCCTCATCAGCGAGGAGGTACTCCACGCTGTCGTGACCGCTCTCGGCGAGGTCGGCATCGAAGAGCGCGAGTCCACCCGCCCCACCCTCGCCATCGCCGTCGCCGACCACATCGCCGGCGCGCTGGAGCGGGCCGCGCAAGGTATCGCCATCGAGTACCCGCTGCGCGACGAGGTCCAGACCCTGTACGCCACCGAGTACGCCCAGGCGCAGCGCCTGCTGCGCGCCATCAACGAGCGCCTGACCCCGGAACTGGATGCGTCCGAGGCGACCGCGCTCGCGCTGCACCTGGTCAACGCGGGCTTCGTCTCCGGCGATCTGTCCTTCACGTACACGATGACCGGGGTCATACAGCAGATGCTCGCCGTGGTGCGGGAGCGCTACAGCCTGGGTGCCTTCGACGCGTCCATGGGCGCGGCGCGGTTCATCACCCACGTGCGCTACCTCTTCGTGCGTATCCAGCAGCGGCAGCAGCTCAAGGGCCAGGAGTCCACGATCGGCAAGGGCATCCGCCAGCACTACCCGGAGGCGACCCGCACCGCGCAGCAGTTGGCGACGATCGTCGAACTGCGTCTGGGACAGCAACTGAGCGAGGACGAGGTTTCCTACATGGCACTCCATGTGGCCCGCATGACCATGGACGCCAACGGCACCGCCACGTAGAAGCCGTCAAGGAACAACGCGTTGCTTCACGGAGACGAACCCGCTCGGGATCGCGGCAGCCAGGTCAGGTGGGCCGGGTCGGGCCCCTGAGCGGCGCCGGGAACGCCACGATCCCCCGAGGGGTTCCGCCAACGGGGACCTGCGGATTCGTGAGCGGCTCCGGGGTGTTCGCAGAACTCTCGCAACTGGTCGTGTGTGAGAGGGACGTGGCTCTGCTTCTTCGGCTTCTTCGGCTTCTTCGGCGTGCGGGCGGACCCGGCCGCACGCCGGGAGGTCACGCCGGGGCCGTGGCGGTGTGCGATTCCTGGGACGCGAGGACTGCGGGCATGTTGGCCTCGATGTGGCCGATGAAGGCCATGAGGTGGTCGGCGGTGGTTTCCCCCAGGGGCGTGAGGGAGTAGTTGACGCTCGGGGGCATTGCGGTGAGGACCTCGCGGCTGACGAAGCCGTCGCGCTCCAGGGCCTGGAGCGTCTGGGCGAGCATCTTCTCGCTGACTCCGTCGATGCGCCGACGCAGGGCGTTGAAGCGCGCGGGCCCCTTGCGCAGACCTGCGAGGACCAGGACGCCCCAGCGGCCCGTGAGGTGGTCCAGGACCTGGCGGGAGGGACAGTGCTTGGCGAAGACGTCGAACTCCAGCGCGGCCGCCTGGCGCTCGTCCTCGGTGGACGGCTCGTTCATGGGTACCTCCTTCTCCTTCACGTTACCTCGAACACAGCGCGGTGTAAAAGTTTGCACTAACTATTAGTTAGCGTACGGTGAGGGAGCCGGGAGTCGCCCGGCCCCCTCCCTCACCACACGAAGGAATTGGTCATGATCGTCGTCACCGGTGCCACCGGACAGTTCGGCCGCCAGGTCATCGAACACCTGCTTCAGCGCGGGGTGCCCGCCGACCGGATCGCCGCCGCGGTGCGCACCCCCGCCAAGGCCGCGGACCTCGCCGCCCAGGGCGTCGACATCCGCCTGGCCGACTACGACAGGCCCGAGACCCTGCTCACCGCCTTCGCCGGTGCCGACAAGCTCCTGCTCGTCTCCTCGACCGGCCCGGACGACGCCCGCGTTGCCCAGCACCGCGCGGCCGTCGAGACGGCGGCCAAGGCCGGTGTCGGCCTGATTGCCTACACGTCGGTCATCGGAGCCCCTGCCAATCCGCTGGGCCTGGCGCGCGTACACCGCGACACCGAGCAGGCCATCGCCGACTCCGGCCTGCCCGCAGTGCTGCTGCGCAACGGCTGGTACACCGAGAACTACACCGCAGCCCTCCCCGAGGCCGTTGAGCGCGGCGCTCTTGCGGGCAGCGCGGGCCGAGGGCGGATCGCCTCCGCCGCCCGCGCGGACTTCGCCGAAGCCGCCGCCGTGGTCCTCACCCGCGACGACCAGGCCGGAAAGGTCTACGAGCTCACCGGTGACACCGCCTGGTCGCTGCCGGAGCTGGCTGCCGAGAGCGCCGCGCAGTCGGGCAGGCCGGTCACCTACACGGACCTGCCCGCCGAGCAGTACCGGCAGATCCTCGCCGGGGCCGGGCTGCCCGACTTCGTCACCGACCTGATCGTCGACGCCGACGTGCAGGTCTCCCACGGCGCGCTGGCCGGTGTCACCGCCGACCTGAGAGGACTCCTGGGGCGGCCGACCACCCCGCTGTCCACCGTCGTCACCCAGGCCCTCGCGGCCTGACATCCGCCGCACAGCCCCCTGGCATCCGTACGGACGCAAGGAACGGCACGGCCTTGCGCGTGGAGATCTGGGGCGACGTCGTCTGCCCCTGGTGCTGCATCGGCACCGCCCGCTTCGAGAAAGCCCTGGCCGGCTTCGCACACCGCGACCAGGTACGGGTGGTCGACGTGGCCGAGGCCATGCACTGGTTCTCCGACCGCTGGATCCACTGGGGCTACTGGCCCCGGGTATTCACCCTGTCCAGCAACGCCGCCGCCGAGCTGGCCGATCACGCTGCCGTCGCGACGCACCTGAACTACCTCTCCTGGGCGCACAACAACTGCCTCGGCGACACCGCGGGAGCGAGCGACTGCGCCCGCCGGGCCCACGCGGAAGCGGTCGTGGCCGGGGATCTGCGACAGCAGGCGTGGGCCGACTCGTACCTGGCGGTGGCGCTGCTGAAGGCCGGGGATGCCCACGGCGCGCTGCCGCCGGCCGCCCGGGCGATGCGGGGGTTCCACGCCGTGGACGACCGGGAGGGCATGGTGAATCACGCGCTGTCAGTCCTGGGCAGGTCGCTCGAGCGCGCTGGAAGGCCCGACGAGGCGCTGCGGGCCTACCAGCACAGGTTCGCGCCGGCGTCCGACCCGGCCACGGCTCCGTCGCCTGTGATCGCGGGAATGACACGGGTGTCGGCAGCACGCCACATCGGCCTGCTGCACATGGCGCAGGGAAGGTGGCGGGAGGCAGTGGAGACACTCGAGTCGGCCGTTGCCTGGGAATCGGCGTCGGACATGCCGCAGTGGCAGGCGCAGATGTATACGCCGCGCTCGGCCGGGCGCGCCGCCAACTGGGGCAGACCCAGGGCGCCTTGGACGACGTGGACCGCGCCGTCGAGATCTACCGGCAGATCGGTGACGACGATGCCGTGGAAGCCATGCACGCCCTGCGCGGCAGTCTGGCCCCGCACCCGGGCGCTTGACCGGCCGGCGAAGACGGTCCGGCTCGGCGAGCGGCGGCACCCCCTGTTTTTCGTCCGGCCCGACGGGCTGCCAGACGTTCCACGCCCGCGGTGCCTCCCCGCCGCGGTCCCCGACGCCTCGCCACCAACCATGCACGAGTTCGCTGGCCTCGTGCTTTCGCGCGCCCAGCGGACTCGGAGGTCTTCGGCGATGTCCAGAGTGCCGAAGCGGTGACAGGGCGGTCGGAAGCGCCGGTGCTGCCTCAATCGCCCGCGTCCTACTGTGTGGGGCACCGCCCTGCATCCGACCGGTAAGGAGCACCAGGCTGTGAACGTCGGGATCCCTCCGCACATACGCGACACCGCGATCCAGCTCGGGGCCGGCGTCCCCTACGCTCTGAAGGTCCTGGCCGGCCACCTGGCCGACGACCCGGACATGGGCCGGCCCTCGGGGCTGCCGGGCATTCTCACCGTGATGGTCGACGCCGACTTGTTCGAGGACTGCCCCGCCCTGGCCATCGGCTACATCCGCGAGCCCGACCGGATCGAGATCCGGTATGTGAACCCGGCCCCCGCCGCAGAGCCCGCCGCGGACATTCGAGATCAGGGCCGGGAGCAGGTGCAGCACGCCGACCCCGGCACCGACGTGGTCATACGGGAGATCACCGACGCCTGGCAGCGCATCAGCCGCCGGCTCCAGCACGACGCCCCCGAGTCCCAAGCCGCGCTGCGCCGCGGCGCGGACCCTGCCGCCATCACCGCCCTCGAAGAGGACCTCGGCGTTCAGGTACCCGCTGAGCTGCGCACCCTGTGGTCTCTGGCAGCAGGTGACGACGGGGTCAACGGCGCGGGATGCCTGCCGGGCAATGAGGCCCTGATGACCCTGGACGCCGTGGCCGCCGTCCACCGGCAGCAGATGGAATCCCAGGCGCACCAGGACACCCTCAACACCCGCCGTCCGGAACATGACCGGATCACCGTGTGGAAGGCGGCCTGGATCCCGGTTGTCTCCTACGGCGTGGCCGACCGTACCTCGGGTCTGTACCTGGACGCCGAGACCGGATACCTGGGCCGCTGGTCCCGCTACAACGAAGACTCCGGCGGCGAACGCGACACGTTGGTCACTTATCTGGAAGACGTCGCCGACATGCTCGAATCCCCGGCCCTGGCCACGCGGGACCAGCCCGGTCTGGTCGGTGGGGCGTTGGTGTGGGGCAGCAGGCTCGATGCCACACAGGAGCGCCGGTGGCGATCCCTGTCGGGCTGACAACTCACGACAACTCACCGAGAAGGGGCCCTGCTCCGTGAGCCGGCCCCCCTCCTTGGGTTTGCTTGCAGGGCGCTCAGGTCAGCCGCGCGAGTACGGCTGATGTCGGGCCGGGGAGAACACGACGGTCCTGGTCGATCCCGGCCCGCCGCACGGTACCGACCCGGCACGGCACGAGCGGCCGACCCCTGCGCGGGGCGACCTCCTGACCGGGCAGCCGTCCGGGGCCACGGGGCGCAGGCGTCCCCGGTGGGCGGACGGTGCGGGTTCCGGCCTGGCGGATTCCGGCGGGCGAGGAAGTGCCGGCGCCGCTGTTCGACGGAGCCGGGTGCGGCCCGGACGGTGCGTGCGCCCTCCCGCCCTCCGAGCCGTGACCCGGCAGGGCTCCCACCACCTGCCGACGGCGACCCCGTCCACCGCAGCGACCCCACCGGACTGTTCGATTGGAAGTGGGCTCGTCGTCTACAGCGACTTCTTCCTCGCCCGCATCGGAGATGTACCGGGCTTCGCCGCCTGGGTCCGGCGCGACCACCGAGGCGAGGCTGGCGGAGGAACTGGCGTACGAGCTGGCCCAGTTCATCCCGGACGGCGGCACCGCCCGGGTCCTCTACGGCGTCGGGACGTGGACGACCACGCGCCTGCCATGACCGCTTCGGGCACCCGCGCGAAATCCCGCTTGGTCGCTCGCCGTCCGCCTCTACGACCGGATCGTCCGCGTCCTCGCCAGCACCGCCCGGACCTGGCTCGCCATGCACTGGCGCCGCTGGCGCACCCGCCACCGGACCCGAGCCCGCACCAGCCGCTACGGCACCTGAGCCGCACGCGCTCACGCACCGTGAAACCACCGGGTGTAGCACTGGCCGTACGGCCTGGAACCGTGGCCACCCTCAAACTCTGGTGCCCCTCCGCAAGCTCCGGTGCCCGACCACACGGCTCTGGGCAACCGATCGGTGAGGTACGCCGTACCGGCGGGAGGGCAAGCCCCAAGCCTGATCTGCGATCCAATGACACATTCAACGTCCCTTGAACGGTGAGTAGTTGCCGACAGAGGACTGCGAGAAGGGGCGCTCGCCAGGACGCTTGCATTGCCTGACGCTGCTGGAAAGGATCGGCAGTGTCGCTGGGTTCTGCCATGCGGTTGAAACGGGGGTTCGGAGTTGCGGTTCAGTGCGTCGCGGTGGTTTGCGTATCTCGCTGTCGGCTGGGCGACAACGTTCGCCGGTTTGCATGTCTTCTGGGCGCTCGGCGGGGAAGTGGGACTGGCCGTCTCGTCGGGTGAGCGTCTTGCCTCCGAGCGGCCGGCCTGGTTCGTGGCCGGAGGTCTGTGGGGCGTTGGCCTGTTGTGTCTGGTCGGCGCCGCGGTGGCGCTCGGGCTGCGGCGGCGCGGTGTGCACGGGCGCCGGTGGCGTGCGCTCCGGTGGCTCGGCGTCGGGATCGGCGCGCTGCTGCTGACCCGGGGGCTTCTCGTCGAGGTGCTGCTCATCACCGAGGTGTCCGCGGTGGGCGAGATCAGTGCCGCGCAGAAGTTCTGGACGCTCGCTTTGTGGAACCCCTGGTTCATTCTCGGCGGGTTGCTGTTCGTGCTGGCAGCGCACGGCTTCGGCAAGGACATGACGGCCCGGGCGGCAGAGAGAGCCGCAGTCGGCCACTGAGCCCTTTCCAGCCTCCGGTGGCAGTCCGGCAGTGCGCTTGGGCTGTGCAGGTGATCGCGGACCCCTTCAGCCGACTGCTGTGGGCCCCGGGCCGGCTCGGGCGCCGTCCGGGGGCTGACACGCGCGAGGGGCCCGTGGTGCGCCCCATGCGCGTTTCCCGGCAGGGTACGGGCGGCGGTTTCTCCATACTCTGGAGGCGGCCGTATCCGGCCGGTTCGGAGGCGACGGGATGAGGGAGAACGCAGGGACGGCGTTCGGTTTCGCGGGGGCGGCGATGGCGGCCGTCTACGTGCGCGACGCGGAGGGCACCGGCAGGCTGCGGCTGATCGAGACCCTCGGCCGGACCAGTACACCGTACGAGGTGCCCGAGACGCTGTCACCGGACGACCACTCCCCGGTGACGGATGCCTACCGCACCGGCCGCTCCGTGTGGCCGGCCACGGGGGAGAGGGCCACCACGGAGAGGGCCACCACCGAGAGGGCCACGAGCGGGACGGCCACGGTCGGGACGGCCACCGCCGCCGAGGCGCCGGGGGCGCCGGGGGTGTCGGGGGCGCCGGGGGTGTCGGCGGCGGCCCTGCCGCTGGGCGCGGAGGGCGGACGGCTGGGCTGCCTGCTCGTCGTCGACGACGGCCCGTACGGCTTCGACACCACACGCCGCCACCTGCTGGAGATGTACGCCGGCCAGCTCACGACCCGGCTGGAGGCGGACGGCCGGCCCCACACCACGCCCGACACCGACAGCGCACGGGAGCCGGCCCCGGCCGATGCGGTGCTGCGCCGGATCCGCCCGGGTGCCTTCACCCTGGCTCTGGACACCGGCGGTATCGAGGCGGACAGCCGGCTGCCCGAGCTGTTCGGCATCGCGCCGGAGGACTTCGACGGACGCGTCGAGACCCTGCTCTGGCGCGCCGTTCCCGACGACCTGCCGGCCCTGATGTCCCTCGTCGAGCCGGACGAGCGCGCCACCGGCCTCCGCGACCTGGAGTTCCGGATCCGGCTGGGCACCGGAGAACTGTGCTGGCTGTCGCTCAGCTGCCGGCTGGTCCTCGATCCGGAGGGACGGCCGGACCGGCTGCTCGGCGTCGTCGCGGAAGCCTCCCGTCTGCGGCCCCGGGCCCACGAGGTCTCCAGGGTCCAGCGGCTGGCCACCGCCCTCGCCGACACCACGAGCCCCCGCGACATCGTCGGCGTCCTGCGCGATTCGCTGGGCGCCGACCGGGTGGCGCTCGCCGAACTCGTGAGCGACCGGCTGATGGTCACCGTCCTCGACCCCCGGGATCCGGGCGCCTGGCCGCAGGCATGGCGGTCGGCCTGGCGCGCGGAGTGGCGCGACGCCCTCCCCGGCTCCCTTCCCACGGTGGAGGGCACTCTGCGCGAGGGGAACGTGCACCTGTGGCCGCCGGGCACGGCCGCCCCACCGGATCTGGTGGGGCTGGGCCCCGGAGGACTGGCGCTGCTGCCGCTGCCCGCCGAGGGCCGGACGCTCGGCGCGTGCGTGATCGGCTGGAACGGGGCACAGGAGTTCGGCCTGCAGGAGCGTTCCCTGCTGACCGCCACCGCGTCCCTGGCGGGGCAGGCCCTGATGCGGGCCCGCGCGTTCGACGCCGAGCGCGAGCTGGTCACGATGCTTCAGCGCAGTCTGCTGCCCCGCACGCTGCCCGCCCTGCCGGGCGGCGTGGCCGTCGTCCGCTACCTCCCCGCCGCCGCGGGGCTGGAGGTGGGAGGTGACTGGTACGACGTGATCCCGCTGTCCGACCGGCAGATGGCCTTCGTCATCGGGGACGTGGAGGGGCACAGCGCCGCGGCCGCCACCGTCATGGGCCAGATGCGTACGGCGATCAGGGCCTACGCCGTGGAGGGCCACACCCCCGACGTGGTCATCTCGCACGCCAACCGGCTGCTGACCGGGATGGAGACCGACCTGTTCGCCACCGTCTGCTATGTCGCCCTGGACATGGAGGAGGGCAACGCCTGGATCGTACGGGCGGGGCACCTGCCGCCCGTGCTGCGCGATCCGGAGGGCAGAACGAGGGAGCTGCAGGTCGAAGGGGGCCCGCCCCTGGGCGTGGACGCCCAGGCGGCGTTCCCGATGGCCACCGCCGCCATCGCGCCCGGCTCCGTCCTGGCCCTGATGACGGACGGCCTGGTGGAGTCGCCGGAGACCGGGGCGGAGGAGGGGATGCGCCGGGTGGGTGACTCCCTGGCGGCCGCCGACCCCTCCGACCCCGAGGGCATGGCGGCGGCCCTGCTCGGCCGTAGTGCGCGCCGCGACGACGACCTGGCGCTGCTCCTGCTGCGCTACGACGGGATGGCGGTCCGGCCGCTCCGGGCGGGCTGGGCGGTCTGGCGGCTGCCCGACGCGGCCGCACACGCGCGCCGCTTCACCCTTCGGACGCTGCGCGGGTGGGACGCGGTGGACGAGGCCGACACCGTTCTCCTGGTGGTCAGCGAGCTGGTGACCAACGCTCTGGTGCACACCCGGGGAGAGGTCCGGCTGGACCTCGCGCTGACGGGGAACCGGCTGCGTGTCGCGGTCAGCGACTCCTCGCCGCGTACGCCGGTCAAGCCGGCCAGCATGGACTGGGAGGCGACCGGCGGCAGGGGCATCCTCATGGTCGAAGCGGTGTCGGAGTCCTGGGGTTCGGTGCCGCTCAGCGGCGGCAAGCAGGTGTGGAGCGAGATCGCCCTGCCGTCGCGGGAACCGGAACCGGAACCGCTCGGCTCCGAGGAGGAGCCCACCCAGGGGAACCGGACCGGCCGAGAAGACACTCTGGGTGCAAAATGAGACATAATAGGAAAATATCGTCCAGTCGCTGAATCGAGGTGGGCCGGGCGGCCCGGGAGGTGCCGGGGATGAAGCCACGCCGGGGCCGGGCCGTGGCCGCGCTGGGCGCCGCGGCACTCGTGCTGGTCATCGCGGCCTGCGGGCAGGCCGCCCAAGCCGGAAGACAGCCGGACGGGGCCAGCGCCACACCCCGCACGGGGGGCTTCACCATCGGACTCCTCCTCCCGGCCAATCAGGCGGACCGCTGGGAGCGGTTCGACCGGCCGCTGATCGAGAGCAGAGTCCGCGAACTGTGCCCGACCTGCACGGTGCGTTACTCCCCGAGCGGGCCGGACGCCGCCGCTCAGCAGCGACAGCTCCGGGCGTTGCTGACCAGCGGGATCGACGTGCTGATTCTCGGCTCCGTCGACTCCAGGGCGGCACGTCCCACGGTGCGCGGCGCTGCGGCGGCCGGGGTGCCCGTCGTCGCCTACGACCAACTGGCCAAGGGCCCCCTCTCCGGATACGTCTCCTACAACGGCGAGGAGATCGGCAGGCTGCAGGCCACGGCCCTGCTGAGGGCACTGGGCCCGAACGCGTCCCGGCCCCGCATCGTCATGCTGAACGGCTCGCCGACCGACCCGAACGCGGCCGACCTGAAGAAAGGAGCCCTCTCCGTCCTCAAGGGCCGGGTGGAGATCGCCAAGCGGTATGAAGTGCTCAACTGGGACCCCCTGAACGCCTACGCCGATATGACCGCCGCCATCGCCGACCTCGGCCCCGACCGGATCGACGGCGTCTACGCCGCCAACGACGGCCTCGCCTCAGGAGCCATCGCCGCTCTGAGGTCGGCCAGCGTCCGTCCCCTGCCTCCGATCACCGGCCAGGACGCGGACCTCGCGGCCGTGCAGCGCATCGTCACCGGCGAGCAGTACATGACCGTCTACAAACCCTTCACCCCCGAGGCCCGTGCCGCCGCCGAGATGGCCGTCGCCCTGGGGCGGGGGGAGAGCGTGGAGGACATCGCCACCGGGACGGTCGACAACGGTTCCCGCCGGGACATCCCCTCCGTGGTACTCGAGCCCATCGCGCTGACCGCCGAGACCATCGACACCGTGATCAGAAGCGGCAAGTACACCACCGACCAGATCTGCACCCCCGACATCCGCTCCGCCTGCGAGGAGGCCGGTCTCCTTGGCTAGGGCCGTGTCCGGAGCGCAGGCACTCAAGCAAGGGAAGATCTCACGTGCCGACCCCACCTGTGCTGCTGGCGCTGCGCGGCATCTCCAAACGGTTCGGCGCCGTGCAGGCACTGCTGGACGTCGGCCTCGAGATCCATGCCGGAGAGGTCGTCGCCCTGGTCGGTGGCAATGGCGCGGGCAAGTCCACACTCCTCAAAGTCATCAGCGGTGCCGGGCCGGCCGACGAGGGCGTCATCGCATGGCAGGGCCGCACCGTCCGGATCTCCCGGCCCCGGGACGCCCGCGAACTGGGCATCGCCGCCGCCTACCAGGACCTCTCCCTGTGCGAGAACATCGACGTGATCGGGAACCTCTTCCTCGGGCGGGAGATCAGCCGGCTGGGGTTCCTGGACGAGGTGCGGATGGAGCAGCAGGCCCGGGAACTGCTGAGCACCTTGTCCCTCCGCATTCCCGACCTGCGGGTACCCGTCGCCTCGCTGTCGGCCGGTCACCGGAGGGGAATCGCGATCTGCCGCTGCCTCCTCGGTGACCCCCGGCTGCTCCTGCTGGACGAGCCCACCGCGGCCATGAGCGTCCAGCAGTCCGTCCAGGTCCTCGATCTCATCGAGCGACTGCGCGAGCGCGGTCTCGGTGTCCTGCTCATCAGCCATAACCTCGGCGACGTCAAGGCCGTCGCGGACCGCGCGGCGGTCCTGCGGCTGGGACACAACAACGGCTTCTTCGACGTCCCGACCACCTCCCAGGAGCAGATCGTCTCCTCCATCACCGGCGCCACGGACAACGCCGTCGTCCAGCGCACGACACCGGAGTGGCAACTGTGACCTCCACGAAACCGCACCCGGCCGACGCGCCCGAGCCGCCCGGCCCGCCCGAGCCGTCCGGCTCCCGCGGCCGGGAGGCGCGACGCCGGCTGAAGGGCCACCTGGACGCCACGCGGCGACGGATGCGCGAGGGACAGCTCGGCTCCGCCCCCGCCATCGTCGCCCTCGCCGTGATCTGGGCCGTCTTCGGCATCATGGACCCCGACTTCCTCAGCCCGCGCAACCTCTCCAACCTGGGCATCGACATCGTCGGCGCCGGCCTCGTGGCCGTCGGCGTGGTGTTCGTGCTGCTCCTGGCCGAGATCGACCTCTCGGTCGCCTCGGTCGGTGCCCTGTCCGCGGCCCTGTTCGCGGCGCTCAACGTGCGGCACGGCGTTCCGGAGCCGACCGCCGTCCTCCTCGCGCTCGCCGTCGGTGCGGCGATCGGCGCCGTCCACGGCTTCTTCGTCGCCAGAGTCGGCGTCCCGTCCTTCGTCGTCACGCTCGCGGGACTGCTGGGCTGGAACGGTCTGACGCTGTACATCTTCGCCGGGCAGGGCACCATCCTCCTGGACGAGAACGGCCCGGTCGTCAGGCTCACCCACTCCTACTTCCACAACGTCGCCGTCGCCTACGCCCTGGCAGCGCTGGGCACGCTCGCCTACTTCCTGCTGTCCTACCGGACCGCGCGGCGCCGCAGAGCCGCCGGCGCCCTGCCGGCCCGGGGCCTGCCCGAGATCGTGTTGCGCACCCTGGCCCTCGCCGCCGTCTCCTTCACCGCCGGCTGGACACTCAACCAGTTCCTGGGCCTGCCCCTCGCCCTGCTGGTCTTCCTGGTCTTCCTGGTCTGCCTCGATGTGCTGCTGCGCCGTACTCCCTATGGCCGCAGGATCGTCGCCCTCGGCGGCAACATCGAGCCGGCCCGGCGCGCCGGTATCGCCGTGACGTCGGTGCGCGTGTCCGTCTTCATGATCTCCAGCACGATGGCCGCGATCGGGGGTCTGTTCCTGGCCTCCCGGGTCAGCTCGGCCAGTGCGACGGCGGGTTCCGGCAACCTGCTGATCGAGGCCATCGCCGCGGCCGTCATCGGCGGCACCAGCCTCTTCGGCGGCCGGGGCCGCACCTGGTCGGCGCTCCTGGGCATCCTGGTGATCCAGTCGGTCGCCTCCGGAATGGCGCTGCTGGGCATCCCGGCGGCCGTCCAGTTCATGATCACCGGTGTGGTGCTGCTCGGCGCGGTCGTCATCGACACCCTCGCGCACCGCACCCAGCAGGCCCACGGCTGGGCCTGAGGCGCCGTCCTGCTTGACGAGGACCATGCCTACGAGTGCGGGGGAGGAGCAGGCGGCCGGTGTGATCCGGCCGCCGGACGGCACCCTCCGCGGTCCCCGGCCGTACCCGGGGGCGGCGCTGACGACACCCCAAGCACCGCGTTCCGTAACAAGGGGTGTCCGATCGCATACCTTCCGTATGTGATGGGGCTGTGTACCGGTCTGCCGGCCGCCGTGCGAGCGGGCCGGGCGGCTCTGCTGCTCGGTCTCGTCGTGCTGATCGCGGCTCACCTCGCGGGGACGGTCCATGGGCCGGTCTTCACCGGGGCGCATGCCGGGGCCGGTGTATCGGCCCGAGCCCACTCCGCCACCGGAGGTTCCGGGCCTCTCCCCGAGCACGGACACGGACACGGCCACGAGCGCGACCAGGACCACGAGCACGACCACGAGCACAGTCACGGTCACGTGGACCATGCTGTCGACCGTCCGCGGGCTCTCGCCCAACCGCAGGCCCTGACGGCGCAGAGCCCCGACGCGTCCGGGCTCTCTCCGTCCTGGTCCAGGCTCCCGGCCGCGGACGCCCGGCAGTCCGTCCCCACCGGCATGGCCCCCGAGGGATCGCGGGGCGGTCCCCGCGCCCCGGACGGCCGGTCCGCTCTCGCGCTCCACTGCGTCTGGCGTCAGTAGCCGCAGCCGCACCCCATGTCACTCCCGCTCCCCGTCCAGGACGGCGGCGGGCTGTGGCCGGGTGCGCCCGCGCGCCACTGCAACCCGAACGCCAACGCCGCCCCGCCCGCACGAGTGCCGGGGCGCGAAGGAGCCGTCAGCACCATGGATATCTCCCTGCTCGAATCCGTCCCTCCGCTCTCGCCCGGGGCATTCGCCCCGGCGCCCCGGACCGCCCGTCACCCCGCCCATCTGGTCGGCGGTACGCCGGTCCTGTGGGTCGACGAGCCCTTCGCCCCGCCCGGGCTCGGCTTCCACGCGAAGCTGGAGGGCGCCAACCCCGGTGGCATCAAGGACCGTCCCGGCCTCCACATGATCCGTGAGGCCCGCAGGCGGGGCGAGCTCGCCCCGGGCGCGCCGATCGTCGAGTCCTCCAGCGGCACGCTCGGCCTGGGTCTGGCCCTGGCCGGGCTGACCTACGGCCATCCCGTCACCGTCGTCTCGGACAGCGGTATGGAACCGGCCGTGGTCCGGCTGCTCACCGCCTTCGGGGCGCGCGTCGAGCGGGTCGCCGCGCCGCACCCCGAGGGCGGCTGGCAGGAGGCCCGGCGCCGGCGCGTCGCCGAACTCCTCGCCCGCACCCCGGACGGGTACTGCCCGGACCAGTACGGCAATCCCGACAACGCGGCCGCCTACCGTCCGCTGGCCACCGAGCTGATCGCCCAACTCGGCCGGGTGGACGTCCTGGTGACGGCGGTCGGTACCGGCGGCCACTCGGCCGGCACCGCCCGGGTGCTGCGCGAGTACGCCCCCGGCCTCACGCTCATCGGCGTCGACTC
This sequence comes from Streptomyces sp. S07_1.15, assembly GCF_020739505.1. Classification (NCBI taxonomy): domain Bacteria; kingdom Bacillati; phylum Actinomycetota; class Actinomycetes; order Kitasatosporales; family Streptomycetaceae; genus Streptomyces; species Streptomyces sp. S07_1.15. Next base: position 804,313 of record NZ_JAJBZK010000001.1, on the reverse strand, counting down.
GGTGGGCTCCGCGATTTTCGGCCAGCCCGCCGGGCCACGGCTGATGCGCGGCCTGGGCTCCAGCATCCACCCCTCCAACGTCGACTATCCGGCCTTCGACGAGGTCCACTGGGTCGCCCCGGCGGAAGCCGTCTGGGCCTGCCGCCAACTGGCCCGGCACCACTGCGTCTCCGGCGGCTGGAGCGTGGGCGCGGTCGCCCTGGTCGCCGGCTGGGCGGCCCGCACCTTCCCGCCGGGCGCCCGGATCGCCGGGATCTTTCCCGACGGCCCGCACCGCTACCTGGAGACCGTCTACAACGACACCTGGTGCGACGAGCACGGCCTCCTCGGCCGCGAGCGGCCGGACGGGCCCGACGAGATCGCCGAACCCGGCGAGCGGGTGGTGACCGGCTGGACCCGTTGCGGCCGGGTCCGCGACCCGCTGGGCCGTGACATCACGAAGGCGGTCGTCCGATGAGGCGCCTGCGGGCCCAGATGGCCTCCTTCGACCCGTCCGTACGACTGCTGATGGTCAATCAGTTCGGCATCAACCTCGGCTTCTACATGCTGATGCCGTACCTCGCCGACCACCTCTCGCACGGCCTCGGCCTCGCGGCCTGGACGGTCGGCCTGGTCCTGGGCGTGCGCAACCTCTCCCAGCAGGGCATGTTCCTGATCGGCGGCACCCTCGCCGACCGCTACGGCTGCAAACCGCTGATCCTGGCCGGGTGCGCCCTGCGTACGGTGGCCTTCGCGCTGCTGGGGCTGGTGGACTCGCTGCCCGCCCTCGTCGCGGCCTCGGCGGTGACCGGTCTGGCGGGCGCGCTGTTCAACCCGGCCGTGCGCGCCTACCTCGCCGAGGCGGCGGGCGAGGAGCGGAGGGTGGAGGCGTTCGCCGCCTTCCATGTCTTCTACCAGGCCGGCATCCTCATCGGTCCGCTCGCCGGACTGGCCCTGCTGGCCTGGGACTTCCGCGTGGTCTGCGCGGTCGCCGCCCTCGTCTTCGGGATCCTGGCAATCCTGCAGTGGCGTGCGCTTCCGGCCCGCCCGCCCCGTGACCGCGGTGCCGAGCCGGCCTGGCGGGCCGTCGCCTCCGACTGGCGCACCGTCGCCGCCAACCGTCCTTTCCTCCTCTTCGCCGCCGCGATGACCGGCTCCTACGTCCTCGCCTTCCAGGTCTACCTCGCCCTACCGCTCCGGGCCCGCGAACTCTTCGGCGAACGGGCCGGACTGGTGACCGGGGCGGTCTTCGCCGTTTCCGCCCTGGCCGCGCTGTCCGGGCAGCTCAGGCTGACCGCGTGGGCGAAGCGGCACCTCTCCGGACCGCGGGCCGTCGCCTGCGGCCTGGCGGTGATGGGCGCGGCCTTCGTGCCGCTGATGCCGGGCGCGCCCCCCGGTGGCATCGGCCGTGCGACGGGCGTCCTCTCCCTCGCCGCCTGCGCGGCCCTGCTGGCCTGGGGCGGGGCACTGCTCTACCCCTTCGAGATGGACACCGTCGTCCGGCTGTCCGGGGACCGGCTCGTCGCGACGTACTACGGCGCCTACAACACTGCCTCCGGCATCGCGATCTCCGTGGGCAACCTGGCCGTGGGGGCGCTCTTCGACGCGGGGGTGGGGTGGCTGCCCTGGGCGGTGCTGGCGGCGACCGGGTTTCTGTGCGCGGGGCTGGTCGTGAGACTGCACCGGGCGGGGCGTCTCGGGGCCCCGCACCCCGTGGCCACCGGGGCCACCGGGGTCGCCTGACCGCGGGCGCCCCGCCGGATCTACAGGCGGGCGTGCAGGCCGTCGTCGAGGTCGCCGTGGCGGTGCCGCCGGCCGGCCCGCACTCGCCGGGCACCCGTCACGTGGGGGTGCCCGGCGGGCAGGCCGGTGTGGACGTGCGCGGGGGGCGACGGCCACAGCCGCGCCGCCAGCAGGGAGGCGGCCAGCGCGATCCCGCCCAGGGCCGCGACCGCCCACACGAGCCCGGCCGCCGCCCCCAGCCATCCGGCCAGTGGGTACGTCAGCAGCCAGCAGCCGTGGGAGAGGGAGAACTGCGCGGCGAACGCCGCCGTACGTTCCTCCGGCGGTGCCGAACGGCGGATGAGCCGCCCTGCCGGAGTGAGCACCAGCGAGCAGGCGGCGCCGAACGCCGCCCACACGGCGAGCAGCACGGGCAGGCGCCAGCTTCCGCTCTGCGCGGTGGTGACCGCCCCGAGCCCGGCGAAGATCACGGCGAGCGCCAGCGCGCCCGGCAGCATCACGGCCCGGTCCGGCAGCCTGTCCAGAACCCGGGGCAGGACCAGGGCCACGGTCATCGACCCGGCACCGTACGCGCCCAGCGCGACCGGCACGGCAGCCTGCGGCAGTCCCAGGTGGTCCCGGACGTAGACGATGGAGTTGACCGTCACCATCGCACCGGCCGCCGCGACGGCCAGGTTCAGGGCGAGCAGCGCCCGCAGCCGCGGGACGGTGAGGAAGAGACGGGTGCCCGCGGTCGCCCGGGTGAAGGCGCTGCCGGTGCGCGGCGCCGGCCGGGCGGCCGGTCCGGGCAGGGCCGCGGAGACCACCAGCGCGGCCGAGGCGAGGAAGCCCAGCACGGTGCCGGTGAACAGCCAGTTGTATGTGATCAGCGACAGCAGCACGGCCGCGAGCGCGGGGGAGAACAGACTCTCCAGGTCGTACGCGAGCCGCGACAGGGACAGGGCCCGCGTGTAGTCGTGCTCCCCGGGCAGCACCTCCGGAATGACGGCCTGGAACACCGGCGTGAACACGGCCGAGGCGGACTGGAGCAGGAGGACCAGGACGTACACCTGCCACACCTGGTCGACGAACGGCAGGAACAGTGCCACCCCGGCGCGGACGAGGTCCGCGCTCACCATGAGCGCCCGGCGCGGCAGCCGGCCGGCCAGCGCGCCGGCGGCCGGGGCGATCGCCACGTACGCCGTCATCTTGAGGGCGAGCGCGGTGCCGAGCACGGAGCCGGCCTCGGCACCGGCGAGGTCGTAGGCCAGCAGAGCGAGCGCGACGGTGGCCAGCCCGGTGCCGGTCAGAGCGACGACCTGGGCGGTGAAGAGGCGGCGGTAGGTGCGGTCGCGGAGGACGGCGAGCATGGGGGCGGCTCCCCGGACGGTCGGCGGGCACGGCGGTGCCGGGAGTATAGCCATCATGTGCGCACCTGCGCACATGATGGCTGAATGTGTTCTCCCCGGCCGATGGCTCTAGGCTGGCCTCATGTCCGAGCGCCAAGCCATGTCACCTGCGGCCGGTGCGCATCTGGGGGCTCCCGACAGTGCGCGGCTGGCCGAGGCGACCGGGGTGTTCGCGATGCTCTCGGACGCCACCCGCCTGCATCTGCTGTGGCTGCTCGCGCAGGGTGAGGCGGACGTCGGCTCACTCGCCGAGCGGTGCGACGCGTCGCGCACGGCGGTCAGCCAGCATCTGGCCAAGCTGCGGCTCGCCGGGCTCGTGGACACCCGCAGGGAAGGGCGGCACATCCACTACCGCCTCAGCGACGGGCATCTGCGGCGCCTGGTCGTGGAGGCGCTCAGTCACGCGGACCACCGGGTGAGCGGGCAGGCCCCGCACGACTGACCGGGTGTTCACGACGCGGAGGCGCCGGCCCACCGCACCCCGCCGGCCTGCTGTCTCCCGGGCCCGCGCGGCGACTCCCGCATCGTCGTGACCAGCGCAGCCGAGCGCGGATCACCACTGGCCGGCACTCCGGCGCTGCACGACGGGACACGCAGGGTCACTGCTGGAGGGATCTCCGGCTTTCTGCCCGGGGCCGGGGGCCGGGGGCCGCCGTCACCAGGATCAGCGGGACGCCGTCGCACGGGCGCAGGTGCAGTCCGCCGTGCTCGACGCCGTCGGCGGGGCCGGCCAGCACCGCCGCGTAGTCCGGGCCCCTGCTGAGCGATCCGGCCAGGTGGTGGGGGTCGGTGGAGGCGGCGACGCGGCCGCGCACGTTGACCAGGCGGGCGGGTTCCGGCAGGCACTGGAGGAGCGGGACGACGCCCGCTTCGAAATGCCGCAGATAGACGTCGGCCGCGGCCACCCCCGTGAAGCGGCCCCCGACGGTCACCGGTGCGGAGAGGGTGAGGCTGTACTCGTCCGAGCAGAGATAGTCCACGTAGGGCCCGGCGACCGCCCGCTGCCCGGTGTCGCGGGGCAGTGTGAACCAGTCCCAGTGGGTGTAGTCGTAGTACGCCGAGTGCTCCGGGTCCAGGTTCAGCAGGAGCGGCCGGAGGGCCCCGTCCGCGGTGGTCTGCCACCACTCCAGGCACGCCGGTACGTCGCCGAGCAGCCCGGGCGCCGCCACGAAGCCGGCCCCCGAGATCAGGTCGTACCGGCTGAGCCGGGCGTGCAGGCCGGGGCGGAGCGCCGCGAGATCGGCCGATACGGGGCGGCGGCCGTCCGTGCCGGCCGCGGTGAGCACCGCTTCCGCGTCCGCCCCCGTCCGGATCACGGCGTCGAAGACTCCTTCGAGCACGTCACGGACCCGGGCGGCCGCATCGGCGACCGTGCACTCGTCAAGAACCGCCGCCGAGGCGGGTACGGGACGGGGCTCGCTCCCCATGGAGGTCCTCCTTCGGGCGGGGGCCGCGCGCTCCGCGGGCCGAACCGAGGCGGAGTTCGATCAGGCGCGTCATGGAGGTCCGCACGCACTGTTCGGCCAGATCCCTGGCGCGATGCTCCTCGCCATCATGCACGGCGGAGATTACGGCGCGGTGACGATCCAGGACGTCCCCGAGGTATCCGTCCTCGCCGAGGACGAGGCGCATCAGCGCTCCCACCTCGGTCTGGAGGGTGACCTCCGCCCTGGTCAGCCGGGCGGACTGGGCGGCCGCGGCCAGTTCCACGTGGAAGCGTCCGTAGATCCGGCTGCGCGCCGCGGTGTCCGCCGCGCGCGTCAGCTCTTCCAGGGACCGGTTCAGCTGCTCCAGGTCCTCGGGTTCCGTGCGCTGGGCGGCGAGCCGGGCGGCGGCACCCGAGACGGCCGCCCAGTGGTCGGAGAGGTCGCGGAGTTCCTCGGTGCTCCAGTCGGAGAGGCGGGCGCGCAGCCGGTCCTCCGCGGGCCCGTCGGGCACGGTGACGAAGCTGCCTCCGCCGCGGCCCCTGCGGGTGGTGACCAGACCCTGCTGGCGCAGGGACATCAGGGCTTCCCGCAAGGTCACGGTCGAGACGCCGAGCCGGGCCGCGAGTTCGGTCTCACCGGGCAGCTGCTCCCCGTCGGCCAGCAAACCGAGGTCTATGGCGTCACCCAGCCTGCGCACGACGGCCTCCACCCGGGCCTGGGTGTCGACGGGCGTGAACACGGCCTGCCGGATGCCCGGTTTGTCGCGGTTCATGGCCACCACCTTGCTTGTTGACTCAGCCGTTACCTTACCGGGGTCTTGAAATTAGAACTATGACTTCATATGTTTACGGCCAACGTCCGACGGCATCAGAAAGGTTCCCGCCCATGGAGGGAATGGCGATCCGGCTTCAGGGCCTGCGCAAGGCGTTCGGCCGGACGGAGGCCGTGGCAGGAGTCGATCTGGAGATAGCGGACGGCGAGTTCTTCTCGATGCTGGGGCCCTCCGGCTCGGGCAAGACCACGGTCCTCCGGATGATCGCGGGCTTCGAGGCGCCCACGGGCGGCACCATCGAACTCGCGGGTTCCGATGTCACCCGCCTGGCACCCTTCGAACGCGATGTGCACACCGTGTTCCAGGACTACGCGCTCTTCCCGCACATGACCCTGGAACAGAACGTCGCCTACAGTCTCAAGATCCGCGGAGTGCCCAGGGCCCAGCGGCTGGCGCAGGCCCGGGAGGCGCTGGCGAGCGTACGGCTCGAGGGCTTCGGCGCACGCCGCCCGTCCCAGCTCTCCGGGGGGCAGCGGCAGCGCGTGGCACTCGCCCGCGCCCTGGTCGGCCGGCCGAAGGTGCTGCTGCTCGACGAGCCGCTCGGCGCCCTCGACCTGAAGCTGCGCGAGCAGATGCAGATCGAGCTGAAAGCGATCCAGCGCGAGGTCGGCATCACCTTCGTCTTCGTCACGCACGACCAGGAGGAAGCGCTGACGATGAGCGACCGGATCGCGGTGTTCAACCAGGGCCGCATCGAACAGATCGGTACCCCGGCCGACATCTACGAACGGCCCGCCACCCCCTTCGTCGCGGGCTTCGTCGGCACCTCCAACCTGCTCACCGGCGAGGCCGCCGAGCGGGTGGTGGGCAGGGCCGGCACCTACAGCGTCCGTCCGGAGAAGATCCGGGTGGTGCGGGACTCCGGGAACGCCGGCGATCCGGACTGCTCCACCGCCGTGGGTACGGTCGCCGAGGTCGTCTACCTGGGGGACGCGACCCGTCTCCTGGTCGACCTGGACGCCGGCGGGCGGCTCACCGCCCTTCAGCAGAACCTGGAGACCTCGTCCGAGGACGTCGCCGCCTACCGCGGCTCCCGGGTCAGGCTCCAATGGCACCACCGCCACAACTTCCGTGTCCCGGACGTGCCTCCGGACGTGCCCCCGGAAGCGGCCCCGGCCGATCGGCAGCCCCTCCGCACCCGATAGCACCCGCCGCGCTCCGCCCGCGCTGAACCGCGCCTGTACCAGCGCTGTGCCCGCATCGCCCCCGCCCGTCCCCCTGTCTGTGCCGGCCCCCTGGCCCGTGCTGTCCCCTTCATGCCTTCCCCTGGAGATTCCCGTGCGCATGTCCCCTTCGCTCAAGGCAGCCACCGCGGTCGGTGTGCTGCTGCTCGCCACCGCCTGCGGCTCGTCGAACGGCTCCGGCTCCGACGCCTCCGGACTGAACCCGCCGGACCTCAAGGCCCAGGAGAAGCTCGGCAAGACCGAGGGCGAGGTCAACCTCATCGCCTGGGCCGGCTATGTCGAGGACGGCACCAACAACCCGGACGTCGACTGGGTCTCCGGCTTCGAGAAGGAGACCGGATGCCAGGTCAACACCAAGACCGCCGCCTCCTCCGACGAGATGGTCAGCCTGATGAAGACCGGACAGTACGACGCCGTGTCCGCCTCGGGCGACGCCTCGCTGCGGCTCATAGCCTCCGGGGACGCGGCGCCCGTCAACACGGACCTGACCCCCAACTACGCAGACGTCTTCGAGGGGCTGAAGAACAAGGACTGGAACACCGTCAACGATGTCGCGTACGGCGTCCCGCACGGCCGCGGCGCCAACCTCCTCATGTACAACACGGAGAAGGTCAAGCCGGCCCCCACCTCCTGGTCCGTGGTCTTCGACAAGGGCTCGCAGTACAAGGGCAAGGTCACCGCGTACGACTCCCCGATCTACATCGCGGACGCCGCTCTCTACCTGATGGCGACCCAGCCCGACCTCGGCATCAAGAACCCGTACGCGCTCGACCAGAAGCAGTTCGACGCCTCCGTCGCCCTGCTGAAGGAGCAGAACGCCAACATCGGCGAGTACTGGAGCGACTACCTCAAGGAGATCTCCGCGTTCAAGAGCGGCGACTCCGTCGTCGGCACCACCTGGCAGGTCATCGTCAACGCGGCCAAGGCCGAGAAGGCCCCCGTCGAGGCCGTCCTCCCCGAGGAGGGCGCCACCGGCTGGTCCGACACCTGGATGCTCTCCGCCAAGGCGGAGCACCCCAACTGTGCCTACAAATGGATGGACTGGATCATCTCGCCCGAGGTGAACGCCCAGGTCGCCGAGTACTTCGGCGAGGCCCCGTCCAACGCCAAGTCCTGCGAACTCACCGCGGACAAGGACCACTGCGCCACCTACCACGCGGGCGACGAGGCGTACTGGAAGAACGTCCACTACTGGACCACGCCCATCTCCCAGTGCATCGACGGCCGGACGGACGCGGAGTGCGTGCCGTATGCCGAGTGGGTCCAGGCGTGGACCGGGATCAAGGGCTGAGGGTCAAGGACCGATGACGAACACCGTGCCTGCCGCCGGGTTCGCCCGGCGGCTCGCCGGGACCCTGCACCGCCGCCCCCGGCTGCGGCTGTCCCTGCTCCTCTCCGCGCCGCTGACCTGGCTGGTCCTGGCCTACCTGGGCTCGCTGGCCGCGCTGTTCCTGTCCGCGTTCTGGACCACGGACAGCTTCACCTCGAACGTGGTGAAGATCTGGAACACGGACAACTTCACCGCCCTGTTCACCACCGAGGCCTACCGCCAGGTCGCCCTGCGCAGCGTCGGCATCGCCCTCGCGGTCACCGCCCTGTGCGCCCTGATCGCCTTCCCCGTCGCCTTCTACACGGCCCGCATCGCCAAGCCCACGTGGCGGCCGCTGCTGGTCGTCGCGATCCTCACCCCGCTCTGGGCCAGCTACCTGGTCAAGGCGTACGCCTGGCGTCTCATCCTCGCCGACGGCGGGTTGCTGGACTGGGCGCTGGCCCCGTTCGGTCTCGAAGGCCCCGGCTACGGACTCACCGCGACCATCCTGGTCCTGACGTATCTGTGGCTGCCGTACATGATCCTGCCGATCCACGCCGGACTCGAACAGCTCCCGGCCAACCTGCTGGACGCCTCCGCCGACCTCGGTGCCCGCACCGCACGCACCGTCCGCTCCGTGGTGCTGCCGGTGCTCCTGCCGTCCGTCGCGGCCGGCTCGGTCTTCACCTTCTCGCTCAGCCTCGGCGACTACATCGCCGTGCAGATCGTCGGCGGAAAGACCCAGCTCATCGGCAATCTCATCTACTCCAACATCAGCCTGAACCTGCCGCTGGCCGCGGCCCTCGGCACGGTACCCGTGGTGATCATCGTGCTCTATCTGCTGGCGGTGCGCCGCACCGGAGCACTCAGCAGCCTCTGAGGTCCCCGGGCCGCCGGAACCTCACACCCCCGCGCCCCCGCAACTCCGCAACTCCGCAACCCTCCGACCGTACGACCGTACGACGCACAGCGAAGGCCCCACGATGAATCTCTCCCGCCCCGCGCGCATCGTCCTGCGCGTCACCGCCGGGCTCGGCTTCGCGGCCATCTACATCCCGCTGCTGCTGGTCCTGGTCAACTCCCTCAATCCCGACCGCAGCTCCGGCTGGCCGCCCCCCGGCCTCACCTTCCACTGGTGGTCAGCCGCCTGGGAGAGCGACGGCGCCCGCGAAGCCGTGTGGACCTCCGTCAAGGCCGGGCTCGGCGCCACCGCCATCGCTCTGGTCCTGGGCACGCTCATCGCCTTCGCCATCCAGCGTTACTCGTTCTTCGGCCGCGAGACCGTCTCCTTCCTCGTCGTCCTGCCGATCGCCCTGCCCGGCATCGTCACCGGTGTCGCGCTCAACACCGCCTTCCGCACGGTCCTCGAACCGCTCGGGGTCGGGCTCGGCATGTTCACCGTCGTCGTCGGCCACGCCACCTTCTGCATCGTGGTCGTCTTCAACAACGTCATCGCCCGGCTGAGGCGGATGCCCGGATCGTACGAGGAAGCGGCCATGGACCTCGGGGCCCACAGCTTCCGCGCCTTCGCCGACGTCACCTTCCCGCTGGTGCGTTCCGCGCTGGTCGCGGGCGGGCTGCTGGCCTTCGCGCTGTCCTTCGACGAGATCGTGGTGACCACCTTCACCGCGGGCCCCGGCATCCAGACCCTGCCCGTCTGGATCTTCTCCAACATGGCCCGCCCCCAGCAGGCGCCGGTGGTCAACGTCGTCGCCGCCGTGCTCGTCCTGCTCTCCGTCATCCCGATCTACCTCGCCCAGCGGCTGTCGTCCGACACCGCGGCCGGCAGCCGGGTCTGACCCCCGCCCACCACGCAACACCCGCCCCGCCGACCCTCCCGAGGAGACGCACCATGACCACACTCCGCGCCCTGCGCAACCACATCGACGGTGAGCCCCGCGACGCCGCCGACGGACGGACCACCGCGGTGGTCAACCCCGCCACCGGCGAGGCGTACGCCACCGCGCCGCTGTCCGGGCCGGCGGACGTCGACGCGGCGATGGCCGCCGCCGCCGCGGCCTTCCCGGCCTGGCGCGACCGGACCCCCGCCGAACGGCAGAAGTACCTCCTGAGGATCGCGGACGCCTTCGAGGAGAGGGCCGAGGAACTGATCGCCGCGGAAGTGGAGAACACCGGCAAGCCGACCGGCCTGACGCGGACCGAGGAAATCCCCCCGATGGTGGACCAGATCCGCTTCTTCGCGGGCGCGGCGCGCATGCTCGAAGGCCGGTCGGCCGGCGAGTACATGGAGGGCATGACCTCCTTCGTCCGCCGGGAGCCGGTCGGTGTCTGCGCGCAGGTCGCGCCGTGGAACTACCCGATGATGATGGCCGTGTGGAAGTTCGCCCCGGCGCTCGCCGCGGGCAACACGGTTGTTCTCAAGCCCTCCGACACCACGCCCGCCTCCACCGTTCTGATCGCGGAGATCCTCGGCGGGATCCTGCCCGCGGGCGTCTTCAACGTCATCTGCGGCGACCGTGACACCGGCCGGGCGATGGTCGAGCACCCGGTCCCGGCGATGGTCTCCATCACCGGTTCCGTACGCGCGGGCATGTCGGTCGCCGAGTCGGCGTCCAAGGACGTCAAGCGCGTGCACCTGGAGCTGGGCGGCAAGGCCCCGGTCGTCGTCTTCGAGGACGCCGACCTCGCCCAGGCCGTCGAGGGCATCACGGCGGCGGGCTTCTTCAACGCCGGGCAGGACTGCACCGCCGCCACCCGGGTGCTCGTGCAGGAGGGTATCCACGACGCGTTCGTCGCCGCCCTCACCAAGGCCGCCGCGGACACCAGGACCGGCGCTCCGGACGACGAGGACGTCCTCTACGGGCCGCTGAACAACCCCAACCAGCTGCATCAGGTGGCCGGTTTCATCGAGCGCCTGCCCGCGCACGCCACCATCGAGACGGGCGGCCACCGGGCCGGTGAGAAGGGCTTCTTCTACGCCCCGACCGTCGTCTCGGGCCTGAGGCAGGACGACGAGATCATCCAGAACGAGGTCTTCGGCCCGGTCATCACCGTCCAGTCGTTCACCGACGAGGCGCAGGCGCTGGAGTACGCGAACGGAGTCGAGTACGCGCTGGCCTCCTCGGTCTGGACGCAGGACCACGCGCGGGCCATGCGGATGTCGAAGAACCTCGACTTCGGCACCGTCTGGATCAACACGCACATCCCGCTGGTCGCGGAGATGCCGCACGGCGGCTACAAGAAGTCCGGCTACGGCAAGGACCTGTCGGCGTACGGCTTCGACGACTACACGCGCATCAAGCATGTGATGACCTCCCTGGACGGCTGACGCGGGGGCGGCCGGGGACGGGGGCGGGGGCGGGCAAGACGATCGTCGCCCTCCACCGCGTGTGCCACATGGGCGGCAAGCTTCCCCCGGCCGCGACAGGCCCTACCGCTTCAAAGGGCTGGAGTACCGCTGTCTGGTCATCGCCGGGGTGGCCGAGGGGCTCGTCCCCCGCGCCTCCGTGGACGCGTGGGAGCGCACGGACCCGACTCGCCACCGGCGAGAACTGCACCGGGCGCGCTCACTGCTCTTCGTCGCGGCGACCCGCGCCCGCGATGCGCTCGCCATCACGTGGCACGGCGAACCGAGCCGCTTCCTGTCACCGCTGCTTGCGCCCCGGTGACGAGAGCGCCCTCTCCGCCAACGCCGGAGAGGGCGGCCACGGCCGCGAGGAAGGTGGTGTCACCAGCTCCATTGCGGCCGCAGGGCTGCGGTCCGCGCCGGTACGGGGATCGCGAGGCACTGGCCGCGATCATCTCCGTTGGCACGACGGGCCGGACCCGGCGGCAGCTGCCGCCGGTCCTGGGGCCGTCGGGGCCGACCGCCTCAGTGCCGGACAGCGCAGCCCCCGTGCTCGGTGAGCAAGGTGCCGGTGATGTCGCGGAAAATCGCATCCTGGTGCCCGGAGAGGAAGAAGTGGCCCCCCGGGTAGACCTTCATGCCGAAGTCGGCGGCGGTGTGCTCCGACCAGGAGCGCACCTCGTCGAGGGTCGTCTTCGGATCGCTGTCGCCGGTGAGTGCTGTGATCGGGCACCGCAGTGGCGGTCCGGGACGGTAGCGGTAGGTCTCAATGGCCTTGTAGTCGGCACGGAAAGCCGGCAGCGCCAGGTGCAGGAACTCTTCGTCGCCGAGGATGCTGCTGTCGGTGCCGCTGAGGAGGCGCACATCGGCGAGGAGCGCTTCGTCGCCGAGCCGGTGCACGGCCTCGTCGCAGTGTCGTGAGGGAGCCCGGCGCCCCGAGACGAACAGGTGCGCCGGTACGGTACCGGCTCGCTGCTCGAGGAGCCGGGCCACTTCGAAGGCGAGTGTGGCGCCCATGCTGTGTCCGAACAGCGCCAACGGCCGGTCGGTCAGCGGAGCGATCGACGCGTAGATCTGCCGGGCCAGTTCGTCGAGGCTCTCCACGCCCTCTTCCCGCCAGCGGTCCTGACGCCCCGGATACTGCACGGCGAGCACGTCGAGGTCCGCCGAGAGAGCCCGGGAGAGCGGGACGAAGAAACTGGCCGCTCCGCCCGCATGGGGCAGGCAGAGCAGCCGAAGCGCGCGGTCGGGCGCCGGGTGGAAGCGCCGTAGCCACAGCGCGTGGTGCCGGCCCTCGTGCGGTTCGGGTGCGGTCATGCCGGATCCGGCCCCCTTCGTGGTGCGGCTTCGTTGTGCGGCGGTCACGCGGTGGCGTGCGAGCCCGGTGCGCGAGCCATCTGACGGGACGTTACGAACGCGCCGCGACGGCTATCGAGGGAAGGGCCCCGGTGCCCTGGACGCTGATGAGCCCGTCCCGGCCCGGGGGCAGATAGCGCACCAGGCAGCCCGCGGGCCGGCCGTCGAAGAGATAGGGGCTGAGCAGGGGGAAGACATCGTCTTCGTAGGTTCCGGAGCCGTCCTCGGCGGTGAGCTCCATCCGGTGGGGGACGGAGTCGAGGTGCTCCTGGGCGATGTAACCTCCCGTGCGCACGGCATGGGTGACCGCGTCGTGCCATGTGGTCTCGTCGCTGGAGCGGCCGAACACCACGCCGTGGCCGCCGAGGCCGAGGCCGGGCTTGAGGACGAACTCCCCGGGGTGGGCCAGGAGCAGGTCGGGGATCGACTTGGTGATGCCCCGCCACTCGGCCGGCCGGTCGCCCACGACCCTCGTCCAGGGCACATAGCGGTCCACCACGGCCCGGTCGTCCTCGGTCATCCAGGGCAGGCCCTCGGAGATCCATCCGAGAACCTGCTTGTTGGCGATGAGATAGGCGCTCTGCGGAGCGAGGAGCACACAGCCCTCGTCGAGAGCCGCACGTATCGGGGACAGGTCGAGACCGAGACGGGTCCAGTCGTAGACGGTGAGGTGGCGCAGCCCGAGTGCGTAGCGCTGTGTGCCCGGAAGGCCCAGACCGTCGAGCAGATCCTCGGGTTCGAAGAACTCGGCGCGCAGCCCGTGGCGTCGGAAGGCCGTCACCTGCAGATCGAAGTAGCGCGTGGTCCGGACCGAGCCCAGATCGCGCAGCGTGCCGACCACCGCGACGGCCGGTGTGACGCCGAATTCCCGCGCCGCGCGGGAGAAGAGTCCGGCGCGGGCCGACAGCGGGTCGTATCCGGTGAAGGGAGCCCGGTCGGCCCCGCCGAATACGGTCTGCCACGCGGAGGAGTTCACATGTGTTTCGACCACCCCGCCGATACCGGAACCGACGTTCATCTCCAGGAACTTGGGACCGTCGGCGGTCACGGTGATGTCCGGGCGGGCCATGCACGTCGCGTAATCCACTTCCCAGGGACTGTCCACCCAGAGCGGGTAGCGCTCCTCCGGCACGCCGAGTGCCGCCATGCGGCCCAGGGGGTCGGGGGCGCTGGCGAGCAGCGCCCTTCGCAGGAGGCCCAGAACGCGTCGGGTCGCGGTGAAGAGTTCCTCGTACGAGGATTGCGGCAGGACCACGGGCCGCATCGACCGGAGATTCGCCGGGTAGTCCAAGTCGTCCAGGGCCTGTTGCATGTGGGCGGTGACTTCGGGTACCGGCATCCGGGTGGAAAGGGGGACTTCACCGGTCCCGTACCAGTGGCGGAGCGTCATGGGTTACGCCCCCTTCTCGAATGTGCGCTTGATCCAGCCGAAGAATGCCTCGATGACCTGGGTGCGCCCGGGTTCCGGCAGCACGGTGAAGCCGGCGCTGGCCGTGCTCCACTCGTTGAGGACAGGCCCCTGCTCGGTCATCAGCCAGTCGATGCAGATGTACTCCGCTCCGAGGCTCCCGGCGATGCGGCGGCACATGTCCGCAACCTGGCGGTGGTCGTCCGTGGCGGCTGCGCTGCCGCCCTGGCTGATATTCGCGAGGTAGTCGCCGGGCCGCGGCCTGCGGGTCAGGGAAGTCACCACCTCCCCGTCGGCCACGTACACCCGCATGTCACCGGAGTGCGGGATGAAGGGCTGAACGATATACCCGCCGGTGGCCTGGGCGACGATGTCGATCGCGGCGGTGAGTTGCCGTTCGGAGTCGACCTTGAGCACGGCGACGCCCATGCCCATCTCGCGGGGCTTGACGATGTAGGGCCCGTCGCCGATCTCGCGCACCGCCTCGGTGACCGCGCTGCGGGCGTACCGGCCGAAGGGCACCGCGATGGTCCTGGGGGTGGGAATGCCGAGCCCGGCTGCATGCTGGAGGAGCGCGAGCTTGTCCCGCTCCAGATAGTCCGGGCCGGACAACGTGCGGTTGAGCAGCACGGAATCACTGGCCTGGATCGTGCGGTAGATGGCACGCAATCCCTGCAGCCCCTGAGGATCCTGGCTCTGGTCCTCGACGATGAAGCACTGCCGCCGCCCGAGAAGATCCGTGCCCTGATAACGCAGTACCGGTTTTTCAAGGCATGACGGTATGAGCTCGCCCGCCCTGAGCACCCGAAAATCGAAATCGATGGTCGCCGCTGCCGCGGAGTAACGCTCGTAGAGGCTCTTCTCGAACTCCACGGTCTGTCCGGGATCCAGATCCTCGGCCTGATAAATCCAGGTGATGAGGCCGGATGCGGAACGGCCCTCCGCTTCTTTCCGTGACGCTGAAGATTTCTCGCCCGAGATTGCCATGGTGCCTCTTCCTGAGCCGGCCGTGAAGTGATGGAGAGGTGGGAGGTGGGGAGTCGTGCGGCCGAAGGCATACAACGTCAGTGGCCCTGGGGCGGGCAAGTCCATAAGGCAACTCGTCTGGATAGGCGATCTTGCCGTCGTGCGCCCCCTGATGTTACGAGCCCCTGCCTCCCGTCCGATATTGGTTGATTGCGTCAATTTTTTCCTGCGGATGGACCGGATGGCCGCAGTATTTTTCAGTCGATGTGTAATCCGTGGCTAGGTTTTGCATCCGGGCCCATGCATCATGGGCCCGGATGCATTTGCAGTGGGCACGTGACAGGAGCGGCAACCAGTAGGCAGTAGGCGGCGTATGAAAAGGGATCCGCATGCTTCTTGAGAACGCCATCTCCCGCTATTACGAGCGACTCGGGCCGGTACTGCGCCGGCTGCTTCCGGAACCGGAAAACGGCGACGGGCCCGCGTTCTCACCGGGCATCGAACTACCGGAACTCACCCCGGCGGTCCGGGAGTACTTCGCCGCCTCCGATCTGGCGCACACACCCCTGCGCGCCTACCGGGGCAGGAGCCTGGCGCTCCTCGACCTGATGCGCAATCCGGCGACGCTCACCACCAAGACCTTCGCCTCGCTGGTCATCGTGGCCCGGGCCATCCGCTTCATCCAGGACACGGGGGAGCGGGTCACGATCGTCACCCCCTCGTCGGCGAACAAGGCCGCTGCCCTGCGCGACGCCGTGCTGCGCGCGATCGAACTCGGACTGGTGACCCCGCAGCAGCTGAACGTGGTCGTCGTCGTGCCGGTCGGGTCGACTCCGAAGATGCGCGACTCCGGGCTGTTCACGGACCCCGAGCTGCGGGCCCGCAACCCCATCGCCGTCTACGCGGGAGACGAGCCCGGCACGGTCAAGGCTCTGGCCCAGAGCGTCGTCGAGGAGCACGGCGGGCACATACGGAAGGCCGTGGGCACCAACCTCTGGTACACACTGCGACTGGAGAACTACCTGGCGGCCGACGTGGTCCGCGCCTTCGCCGAGGCGGAATTCTTCGCGCCCGCCGACAACGAACCCCGCCTCCACGTGCACGCGGTGTCCAGTGCGTACGGCCTGCTCGGCCACGCCTACGGCCACAGCCTCCTGAAGCAGTCGAACACCCAACGCCGCCTGCCGCCGCGGTACTTCCTCGTACAGCACCTCGGCGCCCCGGACATGGTGCTCAGCCTCTACCACGGGTCGGCCGCCCCCGAGCACGCGCCCGCCTACGTCTACGACCCGGACTCGGGTCTCTACGGCCAGCAGCGGGACCAGCGCTTCCCGGCGCTCACGTTCGACCCCCGGGAAATCCTCGACACGACCTTCTACACGCGCAAACCGGTCACCTCGCCGCGTATGAACAAGCTCATCCGGGAACAGGGCGGCGGCGGCATCGTCGTCTCGCTCTACGAGTGCCTCGAGCGCTACCCCTACATCCGCGCCGTACTCGGCGAGGCCGGAGTGGAACTGCCGGCCGACCCTCGCGCGCTGCGCGAATGGTCGCTGGTCATGGCGATGACCGGAATCCTCAACGCCATCGACCGCGACCTGGTCCAGGAGCGGGACGTCCTCGTGCACGGTTCCGGCAGCTATGCCTCCACCGGGTACGTCCCGCTCTCGGCCCAGGACATGTGGCCCGTCGAGGACGAGTCCTCGCTCAAGGACGTCGTACTCAAGGCTTCGGGCCTGTGACCGCCCCGGAACCCCGGCCGACGGCCCTCGTCATCGATCGGTTCGAGGCACAGGCCGGTCGCACGCCGGACAACCTCGCGGTGGTGTCCGACCATGCCGAGTACGACTATGGCGAACTGAACGCACGCGCCAACCGGCTGGCCCGGCTGCTGGTTTCCCGCGGCATCGGGCCCGAGGACATCGTGGCCGTCGCGAGGGAGCGGAGCGCCGGACTGCTGGTGGCGCTGTATGCGGTGCTCAAGGCCGGAGCCGCCTATCTGCCGGTGGACCCCCGGTATCCGGCCGGCCGCATCAGGACGCTCCTGGACGACGCACAACCGGCCTGTGTGCTGACCGATGAGTCGCTCGGCGATGTTCTCCACCCGTACGCGGCGACGTCCGGGGTTGAACTCCTGTGCCCCGACTCCCCGGCCACCCGCGCCGCGCTCGCACAGCTGCCCGCCGGAAATCTCACGGACGCGGACCGGAAAGGCCCGTTGCGGCCGGAGAACGCGGCCTACGTCATCTACACCTCCGGGTCGACCGGCCGGCCCAAGGGAGTGGTGGTCGCCCACCACGCGCTCAGTGGCTATCTCCGGTGGGCCCACAAGGCCTATCCGGGGCTCGGTGGTGGCGCGATCCTGCACTCCTCGGTGTCTTTCGACCTCACCGTGACCACACTCTTCGGCCCGCTCACCGCCGGCGGCACCCTCTACCTGGGCGACCTCGGCCATCTCGACCCGGGGCTGTGGCGTGCCGGACGGCCCGCTCCCACCTTCCTCAAAGTCACGCCGAGCCATCTGCCGCTGCTGGAGTCATTGCCCCAAGGCGCTCTGGAAACAGGCGAGTTGGTCGTCGGCGGAGAACAACTGTGGGGCGAGTCGCTGAGGCGATTCCGCCTCCGGCACCCGCAGGTGTCGGTGGTCAACGAGTACGGCCCCACCGAGTCCACCGTCGGCTGTGTGGTGCACCGGGTGGCACCGGGCGAAGGCCCCGTCACCGGCGCGGTTCCGATCGGTATGCCCTGCGGGGACACACGCGCCCACGTGCTGGACGAGCGGCTCCGCCCCGTGGCCGCCGGAGCACCCGGGGAGCTGTACATCGCGGGTGGCCAGCTCGCCCGCGGCTATCTGGGGCGGCCCGGCCTGACGGCCGAGCGATTCGTGGCCGACCCGTACGGGCCGGCCGGAGAGCGGATGTACCGCACGGGCGACCTCGTACGGCAGACCTCCGGCGGACCGCTGGAATTCCTCGGCCGGACCGACGACCAGCTCAAGATCCGCTCCCACCGGATCGAACCCGGTGAGGTGGAGAGCTGCCTGGTCGGCGGGCCCGGCGTGGGCCAGGCCTGCGTCGTCGCCGCCGACGGACCCGGGGGCCCGCGCCTGGTCGCCTACGTGGCACCGGACCCGGACACCGCCACGCTCGATGTGCACCACCTCCGCGCATACGTGGAGGACCGGCTTCCGCGGTACATGTGCCCCACGGACATCGTCGTCCTGGACCAGCTGCCGCTGACCGTCAACGGCAAGGTGGACCGCGGGGCGCTCCCACCGCCCGTGTCCGTCGCCGGCCCGGGTGCGGGAGCCTCCGGAGCCTCGTCTGAGGCGGCCGCGCCGGCCACGGAGCCGGAACGGGTGCTCGCCGGTATCTGCCGAGAGCTCCTGGAACTCGACGCGGTGTCCGTCACGGACAACTTCTTCACCGTGGGGGGCGACTCCCTCCTCGCCATCCGGCTCGTCGCGCGGGCCCGTCGCGCCGGCTACCGCCTGACCCCCACAGATGTCTACCGCAGCGAGAGTATCCGCGCCCTTGCCGCCCTGGCCGAAGGGCCGACGGCATCCGTGCGTGCCGACCACTGAGCGTTCAAGGGAGAAAAGGGGCCATGCAGACGGAACCGACGGCGTATCCAGCTGTGCTCGGAGAGTGCTCCGGTCGCAGCGAGGGCACCGCGCACACCCGAGTCATCGTGTACGAACCCGGGCCGGCCGGCCTGCGGACCACACGATGGGCGGCGGAACACCGGTCGCACCTCATCGACGCCCTGGACCACTGCGGAGCCGTGCTCGTGCGGCGTGCCGTCGACCAGGCGGAGACACTCGACCGGGTGGCCGCGTGCGTGGGCGGTGAACTGCTCGACTACACCGAGCGATCCACCCCGCGCAGCCGGGTCGGCGGCCACGTCTACACATCCACCGAATATCCGGCCGCCCAGACGATCGCGCAGCACAACGAGAACGCCTACGCCCGCAGTTACCCCCGCTGGCTCTTCTTCGCCGCGCTGGAGACCGCCACGACCGGAGGCGAGACGCCGCTGGCCGACAGCCGGGCCCTGGTCCGGCGCCTGCCGCGGGAGCTGGTGGACCGTTTCCGGGCCAAGGGTGTGCGCTACTCCCGTACCTATCGCGAGGGCATGGGCCTGACCTGGCAGGAGGCTTTCCAGACCCGCGATCCGCGGGAGGTCGAGAGGTACTGCGGGGCGCATGGCATCGACCTCGAGTGGACCGCGGACGGATTGCGCACCCGGCAGCACGGTCCGGCCCTGGTCGCTGACCCGCGCAGCGGCGAGGAGTCCTGGTTCAACCAGGCTCACCTTTTCCATTCCTCCAATCTTCCGCCCGATGTCCGGGAATCCCTCGCCGAGTTGTACGCGGAGGAGGACATGCCGCGCGCCGCCCACTACGGGGACGGCACGACGATCCCGGACGAGGAGATGGACCTGGTCCGGGCGGCGTACGACGCGTGCTCCTTCGCTTTTCCCTGGGAGCGCGGTGACCTGCTGCTCGTCAATAATCTGCTCGTATCGCACGGCCGGCGCCCCTATACCGGAAGCCGCCGGACACTCGTCGCGATGGCGGAAAAGATATCGACACGACGTACGGGCCCGGAGGCCTACGTCTTCGACCTGTGATCCCGTGCGAATTGACAGACAAGGGTGCGTTATGTCTACAACTTCTCATGGCTACCTCACCACCTGATCCGGCGGACGGCCGGCCGGTGACCGTGAATCCTCCGCTGCGCAGAATGCGCAACTTCAGAAACCTCTGGCTGTCCCGGGTGCTTTCCGTATTGGGCTCGTCCGTCACGCTCGTGGCCATGCCGGTACTGGTGTACCAGGAGACGAAATCTCCTGTTCTCGTTTCCATGGTCGCCGCGGGCGAGGCTCTCCCCTACGTATTCTTCGGGCTCCTTGCCGGAGCCATCGCCGACCGTGTGCACCGCCGCCGTCTCATGGTCGCCGCCGACCTGCTCAACTGCGTCTGCCTCGGCAGCGTGCCCCTCGCCGCTGCCCTGGGCGTGCTGACGTCCGGGCACATCCTCGCGGCCGCGTTCCTGTCGTCCACGCTGTACCTCTTCTTCGACGCCGCCGGCTACGGACTGATCCCGGCAGCCGTGGGACGCGACCGGCTCCCCGAGGCCAACAGCGCGCTGTGGGGCGGCGAGACGGCCGTGCGGATCGCGGGTACGGCGACGGCCGGTGCCCTGATCGCGGTCACCGGCGCCGCCGGCGCGCTGGCCCTGGACGCGCTGTCGTTTCTCGCCTCGGCGCTGCTGATCCGGGGCATCGTCTACACGCCGGCCCACCTGGGCGACGCCACGGGGGACCGGCCCGGCCTGGTGGCGTCCATCCGCGAGGGGCTGCGCTTCCTGTGGGGGCACCCGGTGCTGCGGACCATGACCCTGGCCGGCAGCCTCCAGTCCTTCGCGGGCGGCGCGTTCATCGGCCAGTTGGTCGTCTTCGCCGACCGGGTGCTCGGCATCGGGACGTCGGATGCCCGGATCGGCCTGCTGTTCACGTCATGGAGCGCCGGCGGGATCCTCGGGGCTGTGCTGTTGCCGCGGCTGCGGCGCCGGGCCGGCGCCCTGCGGATCATGCTGATCGCTCTGCCGGCGAGTACGGTGCTCGGCCTCGCGGCCGTGCTGGCCACCGACTGGCGCGTCGCGATGGTCGCGATCACCGCATGGGGCTCGACGTATCTGATGGTCATCGTCAACACCATGACCTACGCCCAGGAAGTCACCCCTGAGGACCTCCAGGGCCGGGTGAACACGACCCGGCGGATGCTTTCGTCAGGCCTTGGAGTCCCGCTGGGAGCGCTGGTCGCGAGTGCGGTGACGGTCGCCGTCCATGTCCGTGCGGGGCTGCTCCTGGCGGTGGCCGCGATCGCCCTGGCCGCGGTGGTCGTGTGGAGTGCCTATCCCTGGACCCGCGTGGCGCACAGGGAAACGGTGGTCTGACCTCCGGAGCCCGCCGGCAGCCGGCTCCGGCCCCTTTCCCGCGGGAGCGACAGCGACCTCTGGAAACCCCGGAAACCCCGGAAAAAAAGTTCTCTATCGGAAGAGGAGTGAGCGTGGGTTCGTACGCCGTTGACGAGATCACTCAGGACCGGCTGCTGTACCGCCTCGCCTACGAGGGCGCACCGATCACGGGACCGTCGCATGCCTGAGCCCGGAGCGATGCCCGGGTCCGGCGCACCGGCCCTGACCGGAATCCGCCCCGCGGCCGAGGGCGCGAGCGCCGTGAGCCGGGTGAACCCGCTTCGCCGCCTGCGCCTGCACGCGGGATACGAGTGGCGCAACAGCGGCAACCGGCTCCTCACGGGCCTGCGTACTCAGTGGGAGAGCCGCGACGGCGCCGAGTTTCCCGTGGTGGTCTCCCGTATGGGAGGCATGTCCGTGGCCTACGCCGGAGTCCCCGAAGGGCTGCGGTACACCCTGGAGTTCACGGAGTCGCAGCGAGAAAAATGGGGCGGCCCGGCGGCGGAGCGGACCAGCGGGGCGCTGCGCGGGCACCAACTGGCCGATCCGGCGCACCTGCCGGACGCGGACATAGTGATCGTCGGCACCAGCGCGGGCAAGGCACGGCGGCTGCCTTGCGCGGCCTCCCTGGTGTTCCCCATGCGGTTCCACTTCGTCGTCGACGTCGACGACGACGCCGAGACCCTCCACAAGCGCGTCTCCAAACGAGAGCGCGCGCAGTATCTGCGCAACCAGCGGCTGGCCCAATGGACCTGGGAGACGGAGGACGACCCGGGACTGTTCGACTTCTTCTACGACCGCATCTACCGGCCGACGATGCGGCAGAGCCACGGCGACCGGGAGCGGGTGGAGGGCAAGGAGGCGTCCTATGAATGCCTCTTCCGCACCGGCCGGCTGTTCTTCCTCCGCCAGGGCGGCGAGCGCATCGGCGGAGCCCTCTGCCACTGGAACGCGTCGGCCAAGGTGCTGACGCTCCGGCTCTTCGGCGTGCTGGACGGAGACAAGAAGCACTACGAGAGCGGTGCCCTCGGCGCGGTCTTCCATTTCCTCATCACATGGTCCGCGCGGAACGGGGTGAGGCGTCTGGACTTCGGCGGCACGGAACCCTTTCTCAGCAAGGGAACCTTTCAGTGGAAACGCCGTTTCGGCACCCGCATCGTGCTGCCCCCGAATCACTTCGGCGCAAAGCGGCTCTGGCTCCACGTGAAGCGTGACTCCCCGGCCGTGCGCGACTTCCTGGTGGCCAACCCGGTCCTCGCCGAGGCCGATGACGGATCGATGGAAGCGGTCTACTTCCACGACCGGGAACGCCCCGCCCGGCTGGAACTGTCGGCGAAATCGCCGGACGGGTACCGCATACGACACGTTGAGCTGGACGAGTTCCTGAGGTGAACCATGAGCAATCCATTCGAGGCCGAGCACGGCGCGTACACGGTCCTGGTGAACGCGGAAGGGCAGCACTCGCTGTTCCCCGAACGCGCCGCCCGTGTGCCGAAGGGCTGGCGGCCGGTCTTCACCGGATCCCGGCAGGCGTGCACGGACCACATCGGCGAGAACTGGACCGACATGCGGCCTCAGAGCCCGGCCCGGCCCTCATGACGGAGGGGGAGTCCCTGATGGCGTACCGCCATGTCACCTTCGGAGACATCCGGGTGTCGTACACCCCCGCACTCGACGGCGGCGGCATGGAGTTCGGACAGGCCTACGTGCCGTTCGTGAGGGAGCGACTCGGCCCGGTCGACCGGCTCCTGGAGTGGTGCGCCGGCCCGGGATTCATCGGTTTCTCCCTCCTCGCCGCCGGGCTGTGCGGAACACTCGACCTGGCGGACATCAACGAGGACACCGAGCCGGCCGTCCGGGACACGGTGCGGGTGAACGGCCTGGACGGGCGGGCAGCGGCCCACGTGTCGGACTGCTTCGCGCAGATACCGCCGGAGCTGAGCTGGGACCTGGTCGTCGGGAACCCGCCACACGTCAACTCCGATGACGCGCAGACCGATTACCGGCGCCGGCACTCTCCGCTGATCTGGCAGGACAGCGACTGGGCCATCCACCGGCGCTTCTACCGGCAGGTGCGGGACCGCCTGCGGCCCGGCGGCAACGTCATCCTCCAGGAGAACCACCGGTTCTCCTCCCCGGAGGACTTCAAGGGCCTCGTCGCGGAGTCCGGGCTCGACCACGTCGGTGTCTTCGACTGCGGCCCGGGCCTGGAGGACTACTACTTCCTGTGGTCCCGGCTGCCCTCCGCAGGCACAGGATCATGAGCGCCCCGGCCGTCAGCACGGTCCACGACACCCATGAGGCCCTGATCCGGCACGGCTTCGGACCGTACTTCGCCACCCCGTGCGGCATCCTCGCACCGCTCCTGGACCGGCTGGAAGCGGAACCCGACTATCACGTCGTCACCCGGGAGGACAATGCCATCGGTCAAGCGGCGGGAGCCGCACTCGCCGGCGCCGCGCCGGTGGCGCTGATGCAGAACTCCGGCTTCGGACAGTCCGTCAACGCCCTGGCGTCGCTGGTCGTCCCGTACGAGATTCCGATGCTCCTGATCGTCAGCCTGCGCGGAGTCGACCCGGACCCGACGCCGGAGAACCTCGGCATGGGCCGGATCACCGCGGCCGCTCTGGACACGTTCGGCATTCCGTATCGCGTTCTGGAAGCCGGAACGGCCGCGGAACGGGTCCGCTGGGCACGCCAGGTCCTCCGGAAACCCCGTTCCGCCGCAGCCCTGTTGGTACGCCCGGACACCTTTGGATGGAAGGCGTGACCGCGTGAACAAAACCGAGGCCATCGCGACCGTCCTCGACACCGCCCGGACCGCTCCGACCGTCTTCACCACGGGCTACGCCGCCCGGATCGGCGCGTCGATCGCCGACCGGCCCGGACACTTCTACATGACCGGCTCCATGGGGCTGGCACTGCCCATCGGCGTGGGCGTGGCACTCACGGCCAAGGCCACCACGGTCGTCGTCGACGGCGACGGAAGCGTCCTGATGAACCCGGCCGGAATGCTCGCCGCGGCACAGCACCCGGACCTCCCTCTCGTGCAGGTCGTTCTGGACGACGGCCAGTACGCCTCGACGGGCGGGCAGCGGACCGGCGCGGACGGTGTCGACCTGGAAGCCATGGCACGTGGTTGCGGCTTCCCCACGGTGGCGACGGTGCGGCACACCTCGGAGCTGAGGAGGCACCTCGAGGCACACCTCGCCGACTGCCGGAGCCCGGCCTTCCTGCGCTGCGTCCTCAGCGCGCCCGACCTCCCGCCGCCGCCCCGTATCGCCGTCCCCCTCGGCCGGCATGCGCGCCGGTTCGGCGAGTACGCCGCCGCGGCGGCCGACCGAAGGCGATCCCCCTTATCGAGTGAGGACGAGGAATCCATGCGTACGGCATCTTCGAACGGCATCCCCCATGACCTCGAACTCGACTACACAGAGATATACGTGAGCGACCTCGATGCCGCCGCGGCCGAATGGACCGAGCGCTACGCCTTCACCAGGGTGGCGACGGCGGGCTCGGCGGAGCAGGGATTCCGCAGCGTGCAGTTGCGCCAGGGAGAGATCTCCCTGGTGCTGACCCAGGGCACCGCGCCCGGACATCCGGCGGTCGGCTACGTCGCCGCGCACGGTGACGGAGTCGCGGACATCGCCCTGCGCTGCGCCGATGTCCGTTCGGCTTTCGCGGCCGCCGTCCGGCGGGGCGCCAGGCCGGTCGCCGAACCCGCCCTGCACCCGGGACCGGTCGTGACGGCGGCTGTCGGCACCTTCGGCGACGTCGTGCACACCCTCGTGGAGCGCACCCCAAACGAGGAACCGGGCCGGCCCCCGGGGTTCCGGCCCCTGCCGGAGACGGCCGGGGGCCGGCACCGCGCCGTGGACGACCCGGGACTCCTCGATGTCGATCACTTCGCGGTGTGCGTCGAGGACGGTGCACTCGACCGCACGATCGAGTTCTACGAGCGGGCTCTCGGCTTCCACGAGGCGTTCGAAGAGCACATCGTCGTCGGAAAGCAGGCGATGGTCTCCAAAGTCGTACGCAGCGCGGCGGGCGGAGTCACCTTCACGGTGATCGCGCCGGATCCCACGGCCGAACCGGGCCAGATCGACGAGTTCATCGCCGGCCACGAGGGCGCCGGCGTCCAGCACGTCGCCTTCCGGACCGATGACGCGGTACGGGCCGTGCGCGCCCTGGGCCGGCGGGGCGTCGGTTTCCTGACCACCCCGGGCGCCTACTACGAGGCGCTGGCGGACCGGATCGCGCCCCGGGGCCACACCGTGGCCGAACTCCGCGAGCGGGGGCTCCTGGTGGACGAGGACCACGCCGGCCAGCTGTTCCAGATCTTCACCCGGTCGGAACACCCCCGGCGGACGCTGTTCTTCGAGGTGATCGAGCGGATCGGCGCCCGCACTTTCGGAAGCTCGAACATCAAGGCCCTCTACGAGGCCGTCGAGGCCGAGCGGCTGCGCGAGCACAGCGGGGCACGGTGGTGACGGCCGGCGCCGTACCCCCGCACGCCGGCCCGCCCCCGCAAGCGCACACGGCGCACGAGCGGTGGCAGGACGCGGTGTGCCTGGAGGACATCGAACGGATCGCCGCGGCGAAACTGCCCGCGGCGGTACGCGACTTCGTGGCCGGGGGCAGCGGCGCCGAACTGACGCTCGCGGCCAACCGCGCCGCGCTTGACCGGGTGCACCTGCTGCCCCGCGTGCTGCGGGACGTCTCCCGGTGCCGGAGCTCGACCACGCTGCTCGGCAGGGCGGTACCGATGCCGGTGGCGGTCGCCCCCATGGGCTACCACCAACTCGTCCACCCCGACGGGGAGATCGCCGCGGCGAAGGCCGCCGCACAGGCGGGCGTTCCCTTCGCCGCGGCTGTGCTGAGCAACCACCCGGTGGAGCGGATCGCCGCGGCCGGTGCGGAGACCTGGTTCCAGCTCTACTGGCTGCGCGACGCCGAAGCGTCCCTGCAACTCGTCCGCCGGGCGGAGGAAGCGGGCTGCACGGCGATCGTGCTCACGGTCGACGTGCCGTGGATGGGGCATCGACTGCGCGATGTGCGCAACCAGTTCGTGCTTCCCCCGGATGTCACCGCCGCGCACCTGGCCTCGCACGGCGGAACCGCCGCGCACCGCCCCGGGGCCGGCCGCTCGGCCCTGGCGGTGCACACGGGGGAGGTGTTCTCCCCGGCCGTGAGCTGGGCCGAACTGGAGCGGCTGCGGGCCTTCACCCGGCTGCCGCTGGTCGTCAAGGGGGTGCTAGACCCGGCTGACGCCCGTCGCGCCGAGGAGTGCGGCGCCGACGCCGTGGTGGTGTCCAACCACGGCGGGCGTCAGCTCGACGGCGCCGTACCGAGTATCGGCGCGCTGGAACCCGTGCGCCGGGCGGTGGGCCCCGGCTGCCAGGTGCTGTTCGACAGCGGGATCCGCTCGGGTCTCGACATTCTGCGAGCCCTCGCCCTGGGCGCGGACGGTGTGCTCGTCGGCCGACCGGTGCTTTGGGGCCTGGCGGCAGGCGGAGCGGCCGGTGCGGAGCACGTCCTGCGCTTGCTGGCCACCGAACTGCACACCGCCCTGGGGCTCGCGGGCTGTGCCTCCGTCACCGACGCGGCACGCCTGGGTACGGTCGGGCATCCGGCGTGGCCCGCCCCCGCAGGCGAGGGGGACGATCAGCGATGACCGCAACACCGTCGTCCGGCACCGGAAAAGTGCAGCTGGACCTCGCGGACCTGCATCCCGGACTGCGGGACCCGGCCATGGAGTCCATGAACTTCCTCAACGAGGTCGCGGGGCGGTACCCCGACGCGATCTCGTTCGCCCCCGGCCGGCCGTACGAAGAGTTCTTCGAGGTCGAGCAGGTCCATGACCACCTCCGCCGCTACGAGCGGTATCTGACGGACGACCGGGCACTGCCGCCCGAACAGGTGCGGCGGACGCTGTTCCAGTACGGCCGGACCAAGGGCATCGTGCACGAGGTCGTTGCCCGTTACCTGGAGACGGACGAGGGCATCCGCACCGACCCGGACGCGCTCGTCATCACCGTGGGCTGCCAGGAGGCGATGTACCTCGTGCTCCGGGCACTGCGCGCCGACGAGAAGGACGCCGTCCTGGCCGTCGCTCCGTCGTACGTGGGACTCACGGGTGCCGCACGCCTGGTGGACATGGAGGTGCTGCCCGTCGCCTCGGGACCGCGAGGGGTGGACCTCGACGACCTGACGGCCACACTGCACCGCGCCCGGCACGAGGGACTGCGGCCCAGGGCCTGCTACGTGGTCCCGGACTTCTCGAACCCGACCGGCGTCAGCCTGGACCTCCCGACCCGACGCGCTCTCCTCGAACTCGCCGGCCAGGAGGATCTGTTGCTCCTGGAGGACAATCCCTACGGCGTGTTCAACGCCGGCGGCGAGCGGCCGCCGACGCTGAAGGCCCTGGACACCGCGGGGCAGGTCGTCTACCTCGGGTCCTTCGCGAAGACCGGCTTCCCCGGAGCGAGAGTGGGCTTCGCCGTCGCCGACCAACTCGTCCGGATCGCCGACGGGCGGACCGGGCTTCTCGCCGACGAGCTCTCGAAGATCAAAAGCATGGTGACGGTGAACACCTCACCCCTCTCCCAGGCAGTGATCGCGGGGAAACTGCTGGAACACGGATACAGCCTGGAGAAGGCCAACCGGCGCGAGATCGAGGTGTACCGCGACAACCTCCGGCGGATGCTCGACGGACTGGCCGGCCGCTTCCCGCCGGACGGCGGAACCCGAGTCGGCTGGAACGCTCCCCGCGGAGGGTTCTTCCTGGTCCTCACGGTGCCGTTCCGCGCCGACGATGCCCTTCTGGAACACTCCGCCAGGGAGCACGGCGTGCTGTGGACGCCCATGCGGCACTTCTATGAGGGAGAGTCGGCGGCCAGGCAGGTCCGGCTCTCCTACAGCCTGCTCACACCGGAACGGATCGAACTCGGCCTTGACCGGCTGGCGGCCCTGGTCCGTGAGCAGGGCGGCTGACCTCGACAAGCCCGGCGCACCGACATGCCCGACGCACACGGCAAGCGTGCGTCGTCCGGTCCGGCTTCTCATCACCGGACCACTCGTGCGGAAGCGAAAGGGGGGAGAGGCACGCCCACGGTGTCGTGGGCGCGCCTCCGGTTCCGGGGTGGGTTCCCGGGCGGTCCTCAGCTCAGCGGTTCCACCCGTACATCGCGGAACCGCACCGTGTTTCCGTGGTCCTGCAGACGGATCGGCCCGAGGGAGGGGCCCTCCGGGGCTCCGCCGCCGGTCGGCCCGTCGATCGTGATGGCGTCGTGGACCGTCTCGCCGTTCCACACCACGGTCACCCGCGCGTCGGCGGTCTTGCGGCCGCTGTCGTCGAAGCGTGCCGCGCGGAACGTGATGTCGTACGTCTGCCAGGTCTCC
The DNA here is from genome assembly GCF_020739505.1 of Streptomyces sp. S07_1.15. Taxonomy (NCBI): domain Bacteria; kingdom Bacillati; phylum Actinomycetota; class Actinomycetes; order Kitasatosporales; family Streptomycetaceae; genus Streptomyces; species Streptomyces sp. S07_1.15. The sequence continues at coordinate 776,032 of NZ_JAJBZK010000001.1, read as the reverse complement.
GGTGCCGTCGCCGCGTTCACGTCCGGTGCCTTCTTCTGGTAGATGGCCCCGGCCTCGTTCGTGTCCGGGGTGGTGTCGCCGTACGAGTCGAGGATCTGCAGCTCGTAGCGGTCCTGGAGGTAGATTCCGCTGTTGCCGCGGTCCTGGCCGGTGACGTCGTCGGGCAGCAGCGGGACGCGGAACTCCACATGGAGCCTGAAGTCCCGGTAGGCGTCCTTGGTGCGGATGTCACCGCAGCACACCTCCATCGACTCCTCGGCCGAGAGCGGCCATGCGGCGGGCCGCCCGTCCGTGTGCTGCCACTGCGCCAGGGAGGCGGCGGTGCCGTCGAAGAGGGTGACCGGCGCGCCGTGCGGGCGCACGGTGATCATGTCGAGGTTGACATGGCCCGTGTCGCCGGTGTCGTAGCGGTACGCGACGGTGTTGCGTCCCGCGCGGAGGGTGACGCGTTCGGTCCGCGTCGACCAGGTGTCCCAGTCGCCGGTCGGGGCGAGCTCCGTCTGCCGCAGCTTCTCCCCGTTGGTATACAGCGAAAGGGACTTGGTGCCCTGGAAAGGGTGGGGGCCGTTGGAGTAGCGCAGGTTCACGTCGTAGTCGCCCGCTTCGGGGACCGTCACGTCGAAGGTCGTGGCGGCCCTGCCCTCCGTGCTGAAGCGGTCGACGAAGCCGCTGCCGGAGTAGCCGGAATGGTCGGTGTTGATGCCGGCCGTGCCGGTCAGGTGTGCCTCCTCGGCCTCGTACAGCGTGGCGGGCGGCGGCTGCTCGCCCGGCAGCGCGTTGAGCGTGTACCAGGCCTCCGTGCTCCACAGCGTCTCGCCGGATGCGGACGCGAAGGGGCGCGGGGAGCGGATGTGCACGACGCGGTCGGGCTTGAGCCCGTCGAGGCGCAGCCGGACCGTGCGGCCGTCGCCGGCGAGCGTCGCCGAGCGGACGGCGAGGCGCTCCTCGGCGATCTTCGGGCCGCCGTAGTCGGATGTCGGGGTGTAGCGCCACTGCTCGGCCTGGTAGCGGGAGGCCAGCTTCTCGGCGGTGGCTGGCGACAGCGGCTGGGTGTACTCCAGGTCGAAGCCGCCCGGTACGGCACGCATCTCCTTGATGTCGAAGGTGTTGCCGCCGTTCGGTGCGAGCTTCTGCAGGCCGAACTTCAGCTTGCCCTCCTGGCCCCAGTTGCCGTCGGCGCCCAGGCCGCCCGCGTAGATCGCGCCGTCGGGGCCCAGGGTGATCCGGTTGACGCCGGCTTCGAGTCCTTGCGTGTAGCGGAACACGGCGCCCTGGTACTGGCCCTTCACCTTCTCCAGGTAGGCGCGCTGGAGTCCGCCGTAGGTGACGTCACCGATGAGCATCTGGCCGGCGAACCGGCCCTCCGTCAACCGCAGTGGTGTGCTGGGCGAGTTGGCTATCTCGTTCTGGGGCAGCCACAGCACCGGCCGGGTCACGGGACGGTCGTCGAACGGACCCGGCGGCTCGGTGTAGTGGTTGAAGAAGCGGTCCTGCTCGATGTGGACGAGCTTGGACGCCGGGAGCCAGCCGCCCTGGTTGTCGGTGGTGAAGATGTCACCGCCGGGGCCCCAGCCGATCCCGTTGGGGGTGCGCAGGCCCCCAGCGACCGGATGGATCTTCCCCGTCTCCCTGCTGATCTTGTACGTGGTGCCGCGGCCCGGTGCCGGCTGCGGAGTGGTGGTCGCTCCTCCGTAGTCGATGGCGACGGACAGGTTCACGTAGAAGTAGCCGTCCCGGTAGAGCAGTCCGAAGGCGAACTCGTGGAAGTTCCCGCCGTACGGCCAGGTGGCGGTGGTTCGGTACTCGTCGGTGACGAAGTCACCGTCGGTGTCGACGAGTTGGGTCAGCTCATGCTTCTGCGAGACGTACAGGGCCCCGTCGACGTGCTGGATGCCCATCGGCTCGCGCAGCCCGGTCGCGATCTTCCGCACCGTCACCTTGTCGCGGCTGGTGTCGCCGGTGACGTGGTCGAGGAGGTACACCTCCCCGGCCGTCTTCTCCGAACCGCCCCACGTGGTGATCGCCAGCCGTCCGCCGGGCAGCCAGTCCATGCCGGTGACCTGCGGCTCGAAGCCGTCCGGACGGAGATCCGTGAGCGTGAGATCGGGGCGTACGCCGGTGAGCGGCAGGCCGTCACCGGGGCTGTCCGCGCCCGCCGCGCACTCCTTGCGCCCCGGCGCGGTGACCCGGACGACGCCGGCGTCGGTGCTCAGCGCCTCGCGCGGCACCACACTGAAGTCTCCCGCGCCCGGCGGCCGCCACGCCAGCGTGAGTTGCTGCTCGCCGCCCCGCTCGAAGTAGTCGACGCGGAACGGGTGGGATCCGGCGGTGAGATGGACCGATCCGTCCTTCGGCTCCGCGCCGTGCAGCCCGTCGTGGTCGATGACCTCCCGGCCGTCGACGGTGAGCCGCGAACCGTCGTCACTGGTGAGACGGAAGGTGTAGGTCCCGTCGCTGGGGATGACCAGGTAACCGGTCGCCTCGGCCGAGAAGTTGTCGGTGAAGCCCCCGAAGTCGCCGGTCGTGGACCAGTCCACGGTGGGCATCAGCTGGTCGTGGTTGGGGGTCTGGCCGGGTTTGAGCGTGCAGAGCCTGCTCAGCGGGGACTGGGTGTCGAAGACCCGCAGGGTGACCCCCGGTTCCTGGGGCGGAATGTCGTCGGCAGCGGCAGCGGACGGGGGCGCGGCCCACACACCCCCTGCGAGGAAACTGCCCACGAGCAGGGTGGTGAGCCGTCTTCGGGCACGTAAGAACAGCCGTGAGTGCATCGGTCCTCCAGGTCGGGACCGGAGGCCGCCGGATCGTACTCCGGTCGAGCTGTACGGATGTACGGATGTGCGGGGACGCGGGTGTGGGGCAAGGCAGTGCTCGTGCGGTCGCGCCGCCGTCACCGTAGGGGACTTCTTCCGAGTGCGTCCATACTTTGTCATCAACGAGTTGAAAGTTTGACGGAGGCAGGGGATTTCGGCTCCCGGAGTGCTCGCCCACCGAGGCCCGGGCCGGGGCCGGACCTGTGCCGGCCGTATGTCGTTCCACCAACTGCCCTGCTGTGCCTTGGCGTTCGGCGCCGACACAGCCCCGGGCCGCGTCCGGTCGCTCAGGGCCGGCGTATCCGGGTGAGTCAGGAGCCGGCGGGTCGGGACGCGGGCCCGGTGCCCCCGCCGGCCGGGCCTCTCAGCACGTCCCGTCCGATGAGGTCCCGCATCACCTCACTCGGCCCGGCGGCGATCGTGGCCGCCCGGGCGTCGCGGTGGGCCCGGGCCACGTCGGACTCCTCCAGGTAGCCGTGCGACCCGTGGAGCTGCAGACTGGTGTCGGCCAGCCGGCACGCCAGCTCGGTGGTGTAGAGCTTGGCCATGGAGCACTCCGCGGCGGGCAGCTCGCCCTCGCCGTAGAGCCAGGCCGTGTGGTGGACGAGCTGCCGGGCGGCGGCCAGTTCGGTGGCGAGGTCCGCGACGCGGTGCACCAGCGCCTGCTTCCCGGCGAGGACGTCGCCGGCCACACGGCGTCCCCGGAGGAATCCGCGCAGCTCGTCGAGGCTCCGCTCGATACCGCCGAGAGCCAGCGTGGCCGCGGCCAGCCGCTCCAGCTGGAGTCCTCTCATGAGGTAGTAGAAGCCGCTGTTCCGCCGTCCGATCAGACGGTCCGCGGGAACGCGCACGTCGTCGTAGGTGACGGTGGCCGTCCCCGCCGAACGCCAGCCGAGTGTCCGCACGGGCTCGCGGCCGATACCCGGCAGACCGGAGTCGGCCACCAGCAGCGACAGCCCCGTCATGCCCGCCCGGCCGGAACCGCCGGCCGCGCCGCCCGTGCGCACGGCCACGACGGCGAAGTCCGCCACCATGCCGTTGCTGACCATGGTCTTGGTGCCGTTGACCACATAGTGATCGCCGTCCCGCGTCGCCGTGGTGGTCAGCCCCGCCAGATCCGCACCCGCCGCCGGCTCGGTGATGGCCAGGGCCGCCACCGAGTCGCCCCGCACCGCCGGGGCCAGATACCGGTGGCGCAGCTCGCGGCCGCCGGCCGCGGCGAGGTAGTGGGTGGCCATGTACGCGTGGACGGAGACGGCGGCGCGCAGCCCTCCGAAGCCCGTGCGTCCGAGCTCCTCCAGGAACACGACCGAGGTGAAGACGTCCCGGCCGCCGCCCCCCGCGTCGCGCGGGTGGAGCAGCCCGAGGTAGCCCCGCTGCCCGAACAGCTTCCACAACTCCCGGGGCAGGCCGCCCTCCCGCTCCCAGCGTGCGGCGTGGGGCAGGACCTCGTCGGCGAGGAACGCGCGGACCTCGGCACGGAACACCTCGTGGTCCGCGGTGAAATAGGGGGACTTCACGATCCGCTCCTCCTCGGGTGTGTCAGCAGAGCGAGAGTTCACGGGTGAGCAGACGGAAGAACTCCGGCGCATGGTCGTGGAGGGAGAAGTGACCGCCGGGCATCCGGTGGCTTCTGATCCCCCGGGGCGCCAGCGTCCGCCAGGCCGCCACCGCCTCCGCCGGCGCCACCTCGTCGTCCGCCCCGCGGAAGGTCGTGACGGGCACGGGAATCGGCGCAGGGGTCCGGTGCGACCAGGTCTCGGCGAGCCGGATGTCCGCACGGAGCATGGGGTCGAGTACGGCCATGAGGCGCGGATCGGCCAGGACCTCCCGGGGTGTTCCGGCCAGCCTGCCGAGTTCTTCCCGGAACCGCTCGTCCGGGAGGCCGTGGATCGCGGGGAGGGCGCGCCGGACGGCGGGGGCCCGGCAGCCGGAGAGGATGACGCGTTCGGGCCGGCGGCCCGTGCCGCGTACGACCGTCTCGTACACCAGCATGGCGCCCATGCTGTGGCCGAAGAGGACGTACGGGGAGCGCACCTGATCGTCCAGTGCGTCGGCGAAGGCCCCGGTCAGTGACGGCCAGTCACGGAACGGGGGCTCGCGCAGCCGGTTCTCCCGGCCGGGCAACCGCACTCCCACCAGTTCGACGTCGGCGGGCAGCCGGTCGCCCCATGTGCCGTACGCGGCGGCCCCCGCTCCGGCGTGCGGCACGCAGACCAGCCGGAGCCGGGCGGCCGGCCGCGGTGCGGGCCGGTGGAACCATCGCCCCGGCCCGCTGCTCCGGACGTCAGCCGCCCTGGTCACCGGCGCTCCCCGGGCACCGGAGTCCCCGGTCCCCCCGGCGCCTCGGCCGCCGCCGCCTCCGTCGTCGTGCGGTGCGGGGTGCCGGCCCGGGCCCGGCGCCCGCCGTGGGTGACCAGGGCGGTGAGCAGGCCGGCGAGCAGGCCCCAGAAGGCGGAGCCGATGCCCAGCAGGGTCACTCCGGAGGTGGTGGCCAGGAACGTCACCACCGCGGACTCCCGCCACTTCTCGTCCCGGAGGGCCGAGGCGAGCGAACTCGCGATGGTTCCGAGCAGGCCCAGCCCGGCGATGCCCAGCACGAGGGCGGCGGGCAGCGCGGTGAGCAGGGAGCCCACCGCACCGCCGAAGACGCCGACGCAGAGGTAGAACACGCCGGCCCAGACAGCCGCCAGATACCGCCGGTCCCGGTCCTCGTGGGCCTCCCGGCCGGTGCAGATGGCGGCGGTGATGGCGGCGAGGTTGAGTCCGAAGCAGCCGAAGGGGGCCAGCAGCAGATTCACGCCGCCGGTCCAGCCGATCAGCGGAGAGACGGGGACGCCGTAGCCGTCGTTGCGCAGCACCGCCACCCCCGGCAGGTTCTGCGAGGCCATGGTCACCACGAAGAGCGGCAGCCCCACACTGACGATCACCTGCCAGGAGAACGCGGGAGCCGTGAACACCGGTGCGGCGAGCGCGAGTTCCGCGCGTCCCGGGCGCAGCGAGCCGGTCACGGCGGCGGCCGCGACACCCACGGCCAGCGCTGCGATGACGGCGTACCGGGGCAGCAGGCGCCGGCACAGCAGATAGGTCGCGAACATGGGGAACACCACGGCGAAACCGCCGCGCATGGTGGTGAACAGCTGCGTGCCGAACTGGACGAGCACCCCGGCCAGGAGGCCCGCGGCCAGGGCCACCGGGATCCGGTCCATGATCCGCTCGAACCAGCCCGTCGCTCCGCTGAGCGTGATCAGGGCGGCCGAGACGACGAAGGCACCGACGGCCTGCGCCATCGTCACTCCCTGGAGACCGCCGGCCATCAGGGCGGCGCCGGGTGTGGACCACGCCGTGACCACGGGGGTGCGGTAGCCGAGCGACAGCCCGATGCTGGTGACGCCCATGCCGACGCCCAGCACCAGCATCCACGACGCGAGTTCGCCGGGAGTGGCTCCCGCGGCCTCGGCCGCCGTGAAGACGATCGCCGCCGAGCTGGTGAAGCCGATCAGCACCGCGATCAGACCGGCGACCACCGCCGAGGCGGGCGCTGCCCGGCGCAGCCGCCGTACGAGGGACGTCATCGGTCGGCGGGCCCTCCGGGGAGCGGGCCGGCCTCGACCGCGGCGGCCAGAGCGCCGAACGTGCTCTCGGTGAAGATCAGGTCCGGAGTGAGCGCTCCCTCGCCGAGTTCCGCCTCGATCTCGGCCAGCATCCGCACAGCGGTGAGGGAGTCACCGCCCAGATCGAAGAAGTCGGCGTCCTGCCGCACCGCCTCCGCGCCGAAGAGCCCCGCCCATATGCGGGCGAGCGCGGCGGCACGCGGTCCGCCGGCGGGGTCCGGCGCCGCGGCCGGTGCGGCCGTCGGTCCGTCCGCCGCGGCGAGATCCGCGGCCACGGTGAACCGGTCCGGCGGCACCGCCGAGGGCAGGCGCCGGGCGATGAGCTCCCGCAGCTCGGCCTCCAGGTCGCGCTCCACCGGACCGCCGTGGAACGCCGGTGGCGCCTCCGGGGAGGGCCCGGCCTCCGCTTCGGGCCGTCGCGCGTACACGTTGTGACAGGGCGTCAGCAGCAGGCGCGGGTCCTGGTCGTGCGCGACCTCGAAACCCCGGGAGCGGAGCTGCCCGAGGACGGCGTCCAGCCGGCCGCCGATGTCGTGGACCTCCATGACGATCCGGTCGATCCGGGGCCACAGCGCGTCCCCGATGCCCTCCAGAACCTCGGCCTCCGCCTTCTCCACGTCGATCTTCAGCAGATCGATCCGCCGCAGCCCGAGTCCGTCCGCCACGCCCGCGAGCGTGGTCACCGGTACGCGCCGGGGCTCGGCGCGCATCCGGTCCGCGACGAGCCGGTCCAGCTGCGCTCCCCGCTCGGCGTCCCGCCCCGTGCGCAGAAAACCCCTGAGCACGTCGAAGTCCTCGGCGGCGTCGGCGAACCGCCCGGACATCACGCTGTTGCCCGGATAGAACGTGAACGCGGTCTCGCCGTCGGCGCGGCCCAGCGCCACGCGCAGCACGGTGGCGTCCACCCCGTGCAGTTCGGCGTTGAGCGCGACCGCGTCGGCCAGTTCGGCGACCGGCTCCACGGCGATGATCCCGGCACCGGGACCGTGCAGGGCGGCGGCGAGTGTGAACATGCCGATGTTGGCTCCGACGTCCACCACCACCGCGTCGCGGGGCAGCGTGATGCCGTGCCGGAAGTAGGCGTTCTCGGTGAAGATCTCCCGGTACAGGAAGTCCGTCTCGCCGCGGTTGACGCCGGCCACCCGCACCCCGGCCGCGGGCTCGTGCCAGGCGAGGCCGCCGAGCCGGCCGGCCGCTTCCAGGGCCGCGGACCGGTGCAGCACGGGCGCCACGCCCGGGTCGGGCACGATCCGGGCGGACGGGCACCGCCCGTCCTCGCCGGTGACGACGGCCGCGTCGGCCACGGCGGGATGGCTCCGCAGCACCTCGGTCAGGGCGTGCTCCCGAGTGCTGCCGGCGGAGTCGTTCATGGGCCCTTCCGGTCCTCGGTGGTCAGGTCGCACAGGAACCGCCGGGCCAGACCGACCAGGTCGCTCCCCGCATCGAAGGCCGTGAGGTGATCCCCCTCCGGCAGGGTGCGCAGTTCCGCCCGCGGCAGATGCGCGGCGACGTACGCGGAGCCCGCGGGGTGAGCCGTCGAGTCCCCGGCGCTGGTGACGACCAGGGCCGGCGGGGCGGCGGTGAGCAGCGGACGGCAGTCGGTGGACATGATCGCCCCGTTCAGCAGGCCGTAGCGGTACAGCAGTTCCGGCGTCGCGTACGGATGGATCAGGTAGTGGGCGATGTCCGGGCGCAACGCCTCCAGCGTCGGCGGACGGCTCATCAGCCGGTGCATCCCGGCGGCCTGCCGCCGGCCGCGTGCGGCCATGGCCAGCAGCGACTCCATGTCCCGCTGGTGTGCCGTCTTCGGTGCCCCGTCCCCGAGTTCGTAGTCCCCGTGCCAGAGGCTCAGGGAGGTGATCCGCTCCGAGCGGGCGGCCGCCGACAGGGCGACCGCCGCACCTCCGCACAGCCCCATGGCGTGGGCTCCGGGGATGCCGAAGCCGTCGAGCACCGCGAGCAGGTCGTCGCCCTGGACGTCGAGGCCGTGGCCCTTCAGTTCACCGAGCCCGGACCCGTCGTCCCCCGCGAACAGCCCGCGGCTCTCCCAGGTGACGACGCGGTGCGTGGAGGACAGGGCCGCCATCCACCGCACCGCCAGCCCGGCCGGCATGCCGCAGGCGCTGACCACCGCGACGGCCGGGGCGCCCTCCGGCCCGGCCGCCCAGCAGCGCAACGGGGTGCCGTCGTGGGCGGGCACCACGACGGGCCGGCCGGGGAACGCCGCCAGGGCGCGGCGCGCCACGTCACCGAGCAGGTCGCCGCCGGGGGGCCCGCCGGGCGGCGGGCGCAGCGCCAGGCGCCGGCTGACGGCGAGTTCCGCGGCCGGCAGCGGTCCGGGCACCGGCACCACCGCGAGCCGCGGGAGGCCGAGCGCACCGGTGACCCGGTCGAGGAGCGCCTGGGCGGACGACATGCCACCGGGGAACGGTCCGGCCGGGGCGACCCGTACCGGTTCCGGCAGGACCCGGGTGAGGGACGCCGTGTCGAGGAGGGCCCGGGCCAGTGCGTCCAGCGCCCCGGTCTCCGGCACGGCACCCGCCGCGGTACCCGCCGGCATCACTCCCCGGCCCCGGAAGCGGGCCGGAAGGGCCGGCCGCGGGTCGTGCGTTCGGCGATCCGGTTGTGGCCGTATGTGTCGTCGCCGCTGACCAGCACTGCTCCGTAGCGTTCGAGGCTGACCCGGCCGCCGTACTCCTCGATCTCGCCGGTGCCGGGGTAGACCTCCACGGAGGTGGGCACATAGCGGGCCGCGAAGCCCATGCGCATGCCTCTGGTCCTGCCCTCGTGCGGATGGGAGGCGTGCATCAGCGTGGACCAGAAGACGATGAACTGCCCCGCCTTCATCTCCATGGACACGGCCTTCGACTCGTCCGGCTTCCAGTCCGGGTCGATCTGCAGTTCGCGGTAGTCGTAGCCGAAGAACCCCCGCCGTACGCCCCCCTTCTCGACGGAGGAGTTCCGGTCCGGGTCGTAGTGCATGCGCTTGGCCTCGTCGTAGTGCATGCTGCGGTGCGAGCCGGGGATGAACTGCAGACAGCCCATGTCGGCGGAGGCGTCCGTGAACGCGCACCACACGGTGATGGTGCCGCCGAAGTCCGAACCGCCGGGCCACTGGATCTGCGGTGTGCCCGAGGCGTTGGCGAAGGTGTCCGCCTGGTGCCAGTCGGTGCCCTCGTCCCCCGGGTACTTCGGGAAGAACTCGGTGCGCCAGCACAGCACGTCCGGGCCGAGGACGCTCGCGACCCGGTGGACGATCTCCGGGCGGGTGACGTGCTCCGCCAGGAAGCCGTGGTCGAGGTGGCGGTCGTAGTTGGAGATGTTCGTCGCGCCGGATATCGCCGCGTCGTCCCGGTAGACAGCGGCGCTGCGGTCGAGCAGTTCCAGACGTGTGCGCGCCCACGTCTTCTTGATCTCGTCGGGCTCGTACAGGGTGAAGGGGCCGGCGTAGCCGTCGCGGTGGAAGGCCGCCAGTTCCTCGTCGCTGAGGGAGAAGCCGGTCGGGGAGGAGTCGTTCGGGGATAAGCCGGGGCGCTGCGGGGTGGTCACGTGTCCCTCCTGGGGGATGCGGGGCCGGCTGGTCCGGAGACGCTCAGCCGGTGGGGGCCGGCGACGCGGGCAGGGCGCCGTCGACGTGGCGGGCGAGGGCCCGCACCGTCGCGCCGTCGATCAGTACGGTGATCTCGAGTTCGCTGCCGAAGGCCTCGTTGACCTGCTCGAACATGCGCAACAGGGACAGCGACGTGCCGCCGAGATCGAAGAAGTCCGCGTCGGCGGGCACCTCGGACACGTCCAGGACGGACTGCCAGATTCCGGCGATGCGCCGCTCGGTGCCGGTGAGTTCCGGGCCGTCGCCGGCGGGGAGGTGGACGGGAGCGCTCGCGGCCCCGGCCACCGGTGCCGGCAGTCTCTCCTTGTCCACCTTGCCGTTGCGGGTCAGCGGGAGTTCCGGCAGGACCACGTACGCGGACGGACGCATATGGGGCGGAAGGGCGGCGCCCGCCGCCTCGCCCAGCTCCGGGGCGAGTGTCTCCGCCCGCGCCCCGGACTCGACGTAGGCCACCACGCGCACGTCGCTCCCGCCGTAGTCGTGGGGCAGGACGACGGCCGCCGACACGGCCTCGTGGCGGACGAGAACCGCCTCGATCTCACCCGGCTCCACCCGGTAACCCCGGATCTTCATCTGGTCGTCCGTCCGGCCGAGATAGCCGTAGCCGCCCCCGGGCAGCGCGACGACCCGGTCCCCGGTGCGGTAGCAGCGGCGCACCGTGCCGTCGGGAGCGGTGTGGTCGACGAAGCGCTCCTTGTTCAGGTCCGGGCGCCCGAGATAGCCGCGGGCGAGGCCGGCCCCCTCGATGTACAGCTCTCCCGGCTCGCCCTCCGCCACGGGCCGCCCGTCGTCGCCGAGCACGTGGAAGACCAGGCCGGGCAGCGGGTGGCCGATGGGGCTCACCCCGTGCGCGTCCAGGTCGCCCACGGTGAGCGGCCGGCAGGAGGCGTGGACGGTGGCCTCCGTGAGGCCGTACATGTTCACCAGGCGGGGGCTCTCGTCGCCGTGGCGTTCGAACCAGTCGCGCAGCATCGCCGGTTCGAGGCGCTCACCGCCGAACACCACCACGCGCAGGCTCGTCAGGCGCTCGGGGGACCTCGCGTCGGCCGCGGCGAGCCGGCCGAAGGCGGACGGCGTCTGGTTCAGGACGGTCACCCGCTCACGGCGCAGGAGTGCGTGCAGCGCCTCGGGGGAGCGCACGGTCTCCAGCGGGACGACGACGAGCCGCCCGCCGAACAGCAGGGCGCCCCACATCTCCCAGACGGAGAAGTCGAAGGCCGCCGAGTGGCACAGGGTCCACACGTCGTTCTCGTCGAAGCCGAACCGCTCCCGGGTGACGTCGAAGAGGCGGACCACCTGGTGGTGCTCCACCGGTACGCCCTTGGGGACGCCCGTGGAACCGGAGGTGTAGATGACGTAGGCCGGACTGCCGGGGGTCGGGGCCGCGCCCTCCGCCGAGGGCTCCGCCCCGGCCGCGGGTTCCGCCGCCGGCCGGTCCAGCAGCACGACGCGGGCCCCGTGGCCCACGACGGTCCCGGCCCGCTCCGGCGTCGTCACGATCACGGCCGCTCCGCTGTCGCCGACCGTCCAGGCGATGCGCTCCGGCGGGTCGCCGGGATCGACGGGGACGTAGGCGGCGCCCGTCTTGAGGATTCCCAGGACGCCGATCAGCAGCCGGGCACCGCGCGGGGCCAGCAGGACCACCGTGGTTCCGGGTCCCGCGCCCACGGCGCGCAGTTCAGCGGCGAGCAGGCCGGAGCGCCGGTTCAGCTCCTGGTAGGTGAGGTCGCCGTCCTCGGCTGTCACCGCCACCCTGTCCGAGAACTGCGCGGCCCTGCTGTCGAACAGTTCGACAAGCGTGCGTTTCCCTAACCCCATGTACCGGTCATCCATCCTGCTCGACTCGGCGGTACTCAGTGCGCGGAACGGTGTGCGGCGCGATCACATCGCGGTGATCGACGGGTTTCCCCGGACGTGCGTCCCGGGTGTGCCCCGGGTGTGCTTGATCCTCCCGGTGGGGAGCGGAACATCGCCGGGCCCGGGGCCCGGCGCGACGTCATCCTCTCGTGTCACCCTGAGCACGGGCAACCCCCTCATCCCGTCACGGGCGGGAGGGCGGCCGGGCCTGGTCACGACCGGGTGGCGGTCCCGCATTCCGTTCCGGCGGACTCGCGCATGCGGACGTCCATCGTGGTGCTCCGGTCGTACGGATCGGTCCCGGGGCCGTCCCCCGGGCCGGCGGCGCGTTCGGCGCCGAACTCGGGGGTGAGGTAGCCGGTGACGGGGCCGCAGCCTCCGTTGGTGATGTCGGCCCGGTACGACACGAGAGAGAACGTTCCCGGCTCCACCACGACCTTCGCCGGGTCGTCCCAGCTCATCACGGTCTCGCGGCGGACGATGGTCCGCGTGACCTCGTCGCTGCCGGCCGCGGCGCGGACGACCGGATAGACGTAGGTGACATCGGCGGTCACCTCCAGCGCGCCGCGCTTGCCCTCCCGGTACGTGATCCGGCCCCGGGTCTTGACCACGTTCCCGGCCGGCCGCACCTCCGCCCGCGCGAAACGGCTGAACAGCAGCAGCGGATTGCTGTCCCGGCCGGGCGCGCGGAACGCGGCCGCCAGATAGTCCTGGACGTCCCGCTGATGCGGGTTGATCAACGCGATGGCCTTCTCCGGCCGCTCCCCGCGCAGCACACCGGCGTCCAGGCTGGACGCGACGAGGAAGGACCGGGTCCGGTCGAGCGCCTGCGCGACCCGGTCCTCGCTCATCCAGCCGGTCGCCCGCGCCGCGGGCACGTGAATGCCCGCCGCCCCGTCGCTCCAGCGGGCCGCGGGTGATCCTCTGAACGGCTCCTCCGGCGTGGGCGGTTCAACCGCCGCCTCCGTGACCGGGGGCTGAACCGGGCGCTCCGACTCCGCGGCGAGCGGAGCACCTCCGCCGCTCCCGCCGGCGAACCATCCCGCCACCCGCCCCGGGAACAGGGCCACGGCCAGCAGGCCGACCACGAGAACGAAACCGACCGCGTACCAGCCCCTGCCCCGTGGCCGCCGGGGCGGTTCATGGGTCCGCCACCCGGCGGGCGGGCCGGGCTCCTCCCGCAGCCGCCGTGCCACCATGCGGGCCCGTGCGGACGGTTCCCGCGGTGCGTCCTGCGTGCCGGCCTCGGCCTCCCGCAGAAAGCGTTCCCACTCCTCGTCGGGTATGGACGCCCCGTTCTTCCCCACCCTGCGCTCCTGCCCTGTCCCCAGATCCGGATGGCCGGTCTCCGAAGCGGACCGGTCCCTGCCCGGCATCCTCACACAGCAACTGATCCCTTCCCGAACCGGAGTTGGCAGGCTGCGACGTATCCGGTCCCGGTCCCGGCCGCCCCCGGCGTGCCGCGGCCGGCGGCGCGCTACGGCTTCAGCCCGCCGGGCCAGAGGTACGGGTCCGCGGGCACCGTCGCACCGCGGAACCACGCCCGGGAGAAGCCGGTCAGATCCTGCCCGGTGACCTTCTCGGCGAACTCCTCGAACCGCGGCCAGCCGGCGTAGTCACCGCGGTGTTCCTGCGGCCACCGCTTGAGCAGCCGGCCGAACGCCTCGTCGCCCACCTGCCGGCGGAGGGCGTGCAGGGCGAGCGGCCCCTTGTCGTAGATGCGTATCCCCGGGGTGCGGCCGGGGCGGTACAGCTCCTCCCAGAGGGACGGGTCGTCCCTCCCGGCTACGACCCGCTGGCGGTAGCGGGCGTCGAGGTCGGCGCCCTCCTCGGCCTCGTCCCACAGCCATGTGGCGTAGACGGCGAAGCACTCGGCCAGGCACTTGTCCTCCGGCCGGCGGGCGGCGGCCGAGACCCCGTACCACTGGTGGGCCTGCTCGTGGACGACGGACTCCAGCGTCATGAACCGCTCGTTGCCCGCGCCGAGATACACCGGCCGGGTCTGCGGCGCGGTGGCCGGTCCGTCGTCGTTCACCTGGACGAAGACGTTGCCGGCCGCCCGGAACGGGTACCGGCCGAACCTGCCGGACAGGAACTCGAGGATCTCCGGCAGCCGGTCCGCCAGGGGTTTCGTCCGCTCCCGCAGACCCGGCGCGTAGGCGTTGACCACCGGGGTGCCGTCGGCCGGCGCCGATCGCTCCACCGTGAAGCGGTCGACGGACACGGCGATGTGGGCGGGGTCGACGTCCGGCTCCGTCCAGGAGAACGTGGCCGTGGCGGCCTCGCGCCGCACCGGGCCCTCCCGCCCGACGGCGATGACGCTCCAGTCCTCCGGCACGGTCGCCGTGAGGCGGAAGTCCGCCTTGTCGCGGGCGTCCTCGTGGACCGGGAACCACGCGCTGGAGCTTCCCATGAACGCCGTGGCCCCGCCCGACTCGGTGGGCAGCCACCCGGCTCCCGGTTCTCCGTCGTACGCGATCCGGACCCGGAACCGGTCGCCGGGGCCGATCGTCCGCGCCGGTACGACGACGAGGTCCTTCTCGCCCGACCGGGAGAAGGACTTCGCCGCCTCCGCGTCGACCGTGACCGAACGGACCGTCAGCCCGCCGAGGTGCAGCGTGAAGCTGTCCAGTGTTCCGGCCGTTGTCGCGCTGACCACCGTGACGCCCCGGAGGGTGCCGGAGTCCGGCCGATAGTTCATCGTGATGTCGTAGCCGGTGACGTCGATGCTCCCGCCGGCCGCCTTTCCGTGCCCCGTGCCCGCCGGCGGGCGGGTCTGCGGCGGTGCGCCGGTGCCGAAGCTCGTGCCGACGCCCACCAGCAGACCGGCCAGCACGACCGCGGCGACCAGCGGCCCGCGGTGCCCGCCCCGTCCGCGGCCGCGGCGGATGCGTTCGTTCCCTGAGAGATCCATGAGCGGCACCCTCGCCCGGCACTGTCCGAGCGGCTTCCGAACTGTGTCGCAGACGTGTCGCAGGACACCGCCGCCACCCCCGGCCGTCCCGGCGCTGTTCATACTGGGCGGGTGGCGGCGATTCTGCTCATCGAGGACGACCCCCTGGTCCGGCGCGGGCTCCAGCTCGCGCTGAACCGGCACGGCCACGCCGTCCGCACGGCCGACACCGGCGAGAACGGACTGCGTCAATTCGCCTCCGAACAACCGGAGTTGGTGGTCCTCGACCTGATGCTGCCGGGCCTCGACGGGTTCGGCGTGTGCCGCCGCATCCGGGCGGACGGCGACGTGCCCGTGATCATCCTCACCGCGCGGGGCGACGACTTCGACGTCGTCGGCGGCCTGGAGGCGGGGGCGGACGACTACGTCGTCAAGCCGGCCCGGCCCACCGTCCTCGACGCGCGGATCCGCGCCGTGCTGCGCCGCACCAGTACCCCCGACGGCGTCCGGGAGTACGGCGGCCTGCGCGTCGACCGCACCGCGCTGACGGTGTCGCTGCGCGGCGAGCCGGTGATGCTGACGCCGACCGAACTGCGGCTGCTGCTGACCCTCTCCCGCTCTCCCGGCCGGGTGTTCAGCCGGCAGCAGCTGCTGGAGGAGGTGTGGGAGCAGGACTACCTCGGCGACTCACGGCTGGTCGACAACTGCGTGCAGCGCCTGCGCCTCAAGATCGAGGACGGCTCGGCGCCCCCGTCCTACGTCCAGACGGTGCGCGGGTTCGGCTACCGCTTCGGGCCGCTGTGACGGTGAGGCCGCGGCCGCGCGGGCTGCGCGCCCGGCTGCTCGTCGCGTTCGTGCTGGTGACCGTCCTCGGCGCCGCCGCGGCGGCCTGGTCGGGCGCCGGATCCGCGAGCACGGCGCTCGTCGCCTCGGCCGAACAGCGGCTCACCGAGGGCCTCACCGGCCGGATCGACGCGGTCACCCCCCAGCTGCCCCACCCGCCGGACCGGGACGCGCTCGACCGGCTGCGCGCCGCCGCCGGCCCGGACACGCTGGTGACCTACCGGAACCTGCGGTCGGCGGACGGCGACGGCACCGGTCTCGTCACCGGCGAGCTGCGCACCGCCGTGCGCACCCGGCACGAGCTCGTCACACAGCGGATCACCGCGGACGGCGGACCGAGGCTGCTGGTCGGCACACCCGTCATGATCACGGCGCCGGACGGCGCCCGCACCCCGTCCGGCATCGAGGTGTACTCCGTGCACGACCTCACCGGCGTCGAGCGGCAGATCGACGGCCTCGCCGCCGCCGCGGCCGGCACCGCGGCCCTGGCGCTGCCGCCCGCGGTGCTCCTGGCGCTGCTGGCCTCGCGCAGCGTCCTGCGCCCGGTCCGCCGGCTCCGCGACACGGCACAGCGCCTGGCCGACGGGGACCTCGGCGCGCGGCTGCCGCCCCGGGGCGCCGACGAACTGGCCGAACTGACCGCCACCGTCAACGGGATGGCCGAGTCGCTGCAGACGTCGATGACGGCGATGCGGCGGATGCAGGCCGACGCCAGGAGGTTCGCCGCCGACGTCTCCCACGAGCTGCGCACTCCGCTGAGCACGCTGACGGCGGTGGTGGAGGTGCTGGCGACCGCCGCCGACGGGATGCCGGCGGACGCGCGGGAGTCCGCCGAGCTGGCGATCACCGAGACCCACCGGCTGGTCCGGCTCGTCGAGGACCTGATGGAGGTGTCCCGCTTCGACGCCGGCACCGCCCGGCTGCGGCTGGAGGAGACCGAACTGACCGGCGCCGTGCGGGACTGCCTGCGCGCCCGGGGCTGGCTGGACCGGGTCGACGTGGAGGCACCGGAGGACATCCGGCTGCGGCTGGACCGGCGCCGGCTGGACGTCATCATGGCCAACCTGGTCGGCAACGCGCTGCGGCACGGCGGACCGCCGGTGCGGATACGCCTCTCGGCCTCCCGCGAACAGGTGCGGGCCGAGGTCACCGACGGCGGACCGGGCCTGCCCGAGCAGGTGGTGCCGCAGGTGTTCGACCGCTTCTACAAGGCCGACGCCGTGCGCACCCGCACGCCGGGCAGCGGGCTCGGGCTGGCGATCGCCCTGGAGAACGCCCGCCTGCACGGCGGCGACCTCACCGCGGGCCATGCCGGCGGTGCCGGGGCGCGGTTCGTGCTGCGGTTGCCGCGGTACGGGGCGGTCGGGGCGGACTGGGCGGACGGGGAGGACGGTTGAGACGGATCGTGTGGGTGGCGGCGGCCGTGCTGCTCGCGGGCTGCGCAATCCAGCCCTCCGGGGTGACCCGCGGGGGCGAGGCCCCGACGGGCGTGGCCCCCGGGGTGACGCTCTACTTCGTCGACGCGCACGGCCAACTCCGGCCGCAGCTGCGGCGGACCGGCCGTCTGGGCACGGTCTCCGAGGCGCTGGCGCTGCTGCTGTCCGGGCCCGGCACCTCGGGCTTGCGCACGGAGATCGCGCCGAGCGCGACCCCGCGGACCGTGGTGACCACCACACCGGACACGATCCGGCTGATGATGCCGTTGACGATCGACGACGTGACCGAGCTGGGCATCCACCAGATCGTGTGCACGGCGCTGGGCGTGCACGTGCAGAGCGGCGGGTCGCGGAACACGAAGGTGCGGGTCCGCTTCACCCTCCCCACCCCGGAGTCCGGCGAGCGGCGGACCTGCCCGCTGACCGACTGACCGCCCCGGCGCCCGGCGGGCCGCGCGGCGCGCCCGCACTCGGCGCGCTCGGGCCGGGGCTCAGGTCACCAGGCCGTGGCGGTAGGCATAGACGACCGCCTGTACGCGGTCGCGGAGATGGAGCTTGGCCAGGATGCGCGAGACGAAGGTCTTGACGGTCTCCTGGCTGATCAGCAGGATCCCGGCGATCTCGCTGTTGGAGCGGCCGTCCGCGATGAGGCGCAGGACCTCCAGCTCGCGAGGGGTCAGCGGGAGGTCGTGCGGAGTGGCCGCGGCGGGCCGGATCCGCTCGGCGAACAGGCCCACGAGCTGGCGCGTCACCTCGGGGTCCAGCAGGGCCGCCCCCGTGGCCACCGTCCTGATCCCGTGCAGCAGTTGATCCGGAGGCGCGTCCTTCAGCAGGAACCCGCTCGCTCCCGCGCGCAGCGCCTCGTAGACGTACTCGTCCAGGTTGAACGTGGTCACCACGAGCACCTTGACGGGACGCGGCACGCGGGCTCCGGCCAGCAGGCGGGTGGCCTCGATGCCGTCGAGCACCGGCATGCGCACGTCCATCACGACGACGTCCGGACGCAGCCGGCCGGCGAGGTCCACCGCCGTCCGCCCGTCCCCGCACTCGCCCACCACCTCCAGGTCCGGCTGCGCGTCGATGATGGTCGCCAGCCCGGTGCGGACCATCACCTGGTCGTCGCAGACCAGGACCCGGACCGGCGCGGTCACGACGGGCTCCCCGCCGGTATGCGGGCCCGCACGACGAACCCGCCGCCCGCCCCGGGGCCCGCGCTGAAGTCACCGCCCAGGACCTCGACCCGTTCCCGGAGCCCGGCGAGGCCCCGCCCGCTCCCGCCGGTGAACCCGGCCCGCGAGCCGGGGCCGTCCGTGCCGACCTCCACGGAGATCTCCTGCCCGCCATGGCGCACCCGGACCGAAGTCGGGCTCCCGTGGGCGTACTTGAGGGCGTTCGTCAGGGACTCCTGCACGACCCGGTGGGCCACGAGGTCGGCGCTGCCGGCCGCCACCGCCGGCGTGCCCTCCTCGCTGAACTCCACGGGCTGGCCGGCCCGGCGCGTCTGCTCCACGAGCGTGAGCAGCCCGCCGGCGGGCGGGATCCCGGCCCCGGAGCCCGCCCCGGTGCCGTGGCCGGGGCTGAGCAGGCCGAGCAGGTGGCGCAGATCGGTGAGCGCCCGGCGGCCGGTGTCGCTCACGGCGGTCAGGGTCCCGTCGAGGCGGTCGGGCGCCGCGGTCAGATAGCGTGCCGCCTCGGCCTGCACGACCATCGCCGTCACATGGTGGGTCACGACGTCGTGCAATTCGCGGGCGATGCGGGTGCGTTCGGCGGCGCGGGTCTCCTCGGCGACGCGGAGCCGGTGCGCGGCCTCCGCGGCCCGGGTGGAACGCAGCCACGCCCCGGCGCCCCACGCCAGGACCAGCGCGAGATAGAAGGTCACGAACTCGCCCGGCGGCTCGCCCGAACCCAGCCGGGAGAGCGCGACCGCCAGCGGCACGTAGGCGGCGGAGAAGAGCAGCGCGGTGGCGCGCCGGTGCCGTTCCAGATGCGCGCCCGCGCTCAGCAGCGCGATGGGCAGCGCGGCACCCGCGACCGAGTGGTAGCCGCGGAGCTGGTCGGCGGCGAAGCCCAGCGACACCAGGGCCAGACAGACCACGGGCCACCGCCGGCGCACGGCGAGCGGAAGGCATTGGAGGGCGACGGCCGCGAGGGCCAGTGCGTCGAAGGGGCGGTCCGGCAGGCCGCCGAGCCGTGTCCCCTGGCTCTGGAACGCCGGCAGGAACGTCGCGGCGAGGAACGCCAGAGCGAGCGGCAGGTCCCGGACGGTGACGTCGAACCGGCGCCACCGCTCCGGGACCCGCGGACGACTGATCACCGGGGCATTGTAGGGGCGGCGCCGACCCGCTCGGCGGGCCGGCGGCGGGGCACCAGATGCCCGCGCCGGCGGGCCAGCCACAGGAACACGGCCGTCGCCAGCGCGGTGAACAGCACCGTGTACAGGCTTCCCTCCGGGCCGAAATCGCCGCCGGTGATCACCGCGGGGCCCGACACCGAGGCGTCCAGGAGCCCTTGCGGGGTGTTGTTGCCCGAGACCTCGGTGCTGAAGATGCCGGCCGCGGCGAAGTTCCAGCCGAAGTGCAGGCCGATGGGCAGCCACAGTGTGCGGGTGGCGGCGTACGCGGCGCCGAGCATGGCGCCCGCGATCGCGATGGTGACGGCGCCCCAGAGACCGGCGTGCGGGTTGAGCAGGTGCGACAGGCCGAAGAGCACGCTGGTCACCGCCAGCGAGATCACTGTGCCGGTGCGTTCCTCGATGATCCGGAACAGCACGCCGCGGTACAGCACTTCCTCCGTCACGGAGGCGCCGGCCATGAGGCCGAACAGGCCCACCGCGCCGGTCACCGTGCCGATGCCGTGGATCTCGTAATGCCCGGGGAAGGCGAGGTTCGCGATGACGGCTCCGAACAGCGCGACGCCGGTCAGCACCCCGCGGCCGGTCGCGGCCCCGGCACCCTCCAGGGCCACTTCCGTGGACGGGCGGCGCTCGGTGCGCCGCACGACCCACCCGTAGACCAGCACCGTGAGCACGGCTGTCGCGATGCCGGAGGCGAGTGCGAGCCACGGGTCGTCCCGCAGCCCGGTGCCGACACTGCCGCCGATGAGCATGACCGCCACGACGGCCAGGAGTTGCCAAACCAGTCTCATGAGATGTCCTTCGCCGGATCCGCGGCCGGAGCGCCGCGGCTGCACCGGACGCTACGGATCCGGCGGCCCCGAGTCGTCACCACCGGGTGGACACCTGCGCGTAGCTCTCGTGGGGGACGGCCCGCGGGTTCGCCGCCGCCCCCGGAGGCGTCCCGGCGGTCCGGCACCGGTCACCGCCCCGGCGCGGGAAGCGGAGAACCGGCCCGCCGCCCCGCAGCGTCCCGCGGTGCCGCCGGAGCGTGTCCGGGCCGGCCGCCGGGTGCCCGTCCTAAGCCGGCGGAGAGGCCCGCCCCCGTCCCATCCGGTTTTCCGCCGGAACCTCCACTATCCGGCTACCGATCGGTACGCCCTTCGGAGGAAGGAGAGTTGGGGCTCCGCCGCAACCCGCTCCGCTACCGTCCGCCTCCGATGCGTGAAATTCCACTTGCCCGAAGACCTCCCCGAACCACTCGAATGGGGGTACGGTACGACCTCGATCATTCAAGCCAAACATGTGAAGCCACTGCCGATATGGCCAGTGGAGAGGAGTGGTGTGCCCCGTGCCCACTGATTACGCCTGCCAGGCAGCGGCGGAGCGGGCCGCTCGAGGGATCACCCCCGTCCGGGACATACTGGTGCCCTTCCGGCCCCAGCAGCAGCAGGAGGACGTACCCGTCGTCCTCCGTTCGTACCTGGGGGTTCAGTCCAACGGAGGCCCGAACGGCGGTGGCCCCGCGGCCCATCCGCCCGTCAGCACGAACATGGGGGCGGCCGTCCTCCTGGTCTTCCTCGACGGACTGCGTTCGGAGATGTCCGGTGTGCTCTCCGAGTGGTACGCGGATCTCGCCGTCCGCCTGCCCCAGACGCTCGGCGCCCCGGCCGCCGGAGGCCAGGCTCCCGCCCGCCAGCCGGGGGGCTGGCAGACGATGGCCGATCTGCAGAACAGCGCCCAGGAGGTGCTGACGGATCTGTCCGGCCGCGCCCGCGGCGGACCCGGCGCGCTCAATGTGCGCCTGGCGCTCGTGGAGGACACCCTCTCCGGGGCGCTGCGCCGGATGAACGTCCCCGCCGACGTCGCCATCGGCTCCGCCGGTGAACTCGTCGTCTCGGCGGGCTCGCTGTTCGGGCTGCAGACGCGCCCGGCGCCGCCCATCCAGGCGCCGGCCCAGCAGTCGTACGACCGGCGCTGAGCCGCCCACCGCCGCGCGCGACCGCCCTCGCCCCGCCCCCACGAGGAGACCGGCGGGACGGGCCACGCGAGCGCGGCGGACGGCTTGCGGCAGGGCCGAAGCGGGGGAGCGGAGAGCCGCGGCGCTCCGCGGCCGCCCATGAGAGCCGCCGGTCCCATGAGGGTCACCGGTCCGTGTCAACCGCACCGCCCCACAAGGGCGTTGCGGTTTCTCCATGACATTCCCGGAACTTTCCCGTTTCTTCGCCTGCTCGCTCCTGGCCGGTTTCCGACCGTTGTCCGCCCTCTCCGTGCCGTCGATACTGAGGCGCGCAGAGCCCGGGGACACGTCTGTGACCGAGCTGTCCCCCGTGACGCGGAAGGTGCCGCGTCCGGCCGCTCCGGCCGGGCTCTCCACTCCGAGGCCGGTCCGCGGCCCTTCCGAGGCGAGCAGGGGGAACCCCGTGCCCATCCGCGCCCAGAGAGCCCTGGCCGCGCTGGCCGCGGCCGTCACGGCCGTGTCGGCGTTACCCGCCGCGGCCTCGCCCGCCGCCGCGTCACCGGCCCCCGCCGCCGCACCCCTGGCGGCCGGTCCCGCCGCCGGTCCGCCGGCCGGCGGGGAGCGCCTCGTCACGCTGATCACCGGCGACCGGGTCCGCGTGAGCGGCGCCGGCCGGGTCACCGCCGTCCTCCCCGCCGAGGGCCGCGAGCACATCCCCGTCCAGGCGCAGCGCGACGGCGACGGCCACACCTACGTCATCCCCCGGGACGCGACCGCCCTCGTCCTCGACGGCACCGTGGACCGCAGGCTGTTCGACGTCACCGAGCTGAGCCGGCCCGCCTTCCGCGCCCTGCACGGCGACGCGCTGCCGTTCATCGTCCGTTACGAGGACGAGGACGAGGACGAGGACGGGGACGGGGACGCCGGGCGGAGCGGCCCGGGGGAGAGCGGCCCCGGCGCCGGGCAGCGGCTGCGCGCCGCCGCCGGGGACGCCGGCGTCCGCCCGCTGCGCAGCATCGGCGCCGACGCCGTGGCCACCGGGCCCCGGGACACCGCGGCGGCCTGGGCCGCCCTCACCCGCCCCTCCGGCGGGAGCGGCGGGCGCACCGCCGCGCCGGGCGTGGCCTCCCTCCGGCTCGACGGGCTGGTCCGGGCCGCACTCGACCGCAGCGTCCGGCAGATCGGCGCCCCCGCCGCCTGGGAGACGGGCCGGGAGGGCGAGGGCGTCACCATCGCGGTCGTGGACTCCGGCATCGACACCGCGCACCCCGATCTGTCCGGCGGCAAGGTCGCCGCGGCGAAGAACTTCTCCGCGTCCCCCGGTACCACCGACCGGTACGGCCACGGCACCCATGTGGCGTCCATCGCCGCGGGGACGGGGGCCGCGTCCGGCGGCGTCTACCGCGGGGTGGCGCCCGCCGCGCGGCTGCTGAACGCCAAGGTGATCGGGGACGACAACAGCGGCACCGAGTCCTCGGTCATCGCGGGCATGGAGTGGGCGGTCGGGCAGGGCGCCGATGTCGTCAACCTCAGCATCGGCGCGGGCGACGCCCCGGGGGTGGGCCCGATGGAGGAGGCCGTGAACCGGCTGTCGGCGGAGAGCGGCGCCCTGTTCGTGGCCGCCGCGGGCAACGCCGGCCCCCGCCCGGGCTCCATCAGCACACCGGGCAGCGCGGAGGCCGCGCTCACCGTGGGCGCCGTCGACCGGGAGGACCGGCTCGCGGGCTTCTCCTCCGTCGGCCCGCGCACCGGGGACGGCGGGCTGAAGCCCGATCTGACCGCCCCGGGCGTCTCCATCGGCGCCGCGCTCGCCGAGGGCAGCGTGCTGGCGGGGGAGGCCGGGCCGGTCGCCGACGGCTACGGCGCGCTCTCCGGGACGTCGATGGCGGCCCCGCACGCCGCGGGCGCCGCCGCCCTGCTGGCGGAGCGGCACCCGGACTGGAGCGGTGAGCGGATCAAGTCGGCGCTGACCGGAGCCGCCGCGGCGGGGGAGGGGCAGGGTGTCCACGAGGAGGGCGCCGGCCGGCTCGACGTGGGCCGGGCCGCCGCGCAGACCCTCGCCGCTGGCACGTCCTCCGTCGGGTTCGGTTCCGCGCGCTGGCCGCACGCCGACGACGAACCGGTCACCAGGGACCTCGTCCACCGGAACACGGGGGAGGAGGACCTCACCCTCACCCTCTCCGCCGAGGCCACGGGCCCGGACGGCGAACCCGCCCCCGAGGGCATGTTCGTCCTGGAGACCGAGCGGATCACCGTCCCCGCGGGCGGCACCGTCTCCACCGGGCTGACCGCCGACACCCGGCCCGGCGGGGAGCGGTACGGGGACTTCGAGGTGGCGGTCACGGCGAGCGGCGGCGGGCAGTCGGTCCGCACGGTCGGCGCCGTGACCCGTGAGGGGGAGTCGTACGACCTCACGGTGGAGACCGTCGGCCGGGACGGCGGGGCGCCCGCCGACTGGTCCGTCATCGTCCACGACTACGAGCGCGGCGGCTTCACGGGCACCACGGGTGACGGCGGAACCTCCACGCTCCGGCTGCCGAGGGGCACCTATCTCCTGAGCCACCAGACCGTCCTCTCCGGCGCCGGGGAGGACGTCGCCGGACTGGACTGGCAGCTCCAGCCGCGGCTGGACCTCACCGGGGACACCACCGTCACCTTCGACGCCCGGAAGGCCGAGCCGGTGGAGATCACCGTGCCGGACCCGGAGGCCGAGCCGTCCGACACCGCCATGTCGTTCGACGCGACGGTGGACGGCCGCGGCATCGGCAGCGTCCTGCTGGTGCGGCCGCCGATGCCGCTGGGCTTCCGCACCCGGCACGTCGGCCCCGAACTGCCGGACGGACGGATGCACGCCAAGACGGTCGGCAGCTTCCACAGCGGCCCCGGCACCGAGTACCGGGTGGCGTACGGCCGGGAGGGCGGCCTCTTCACCGGCCTGCGCAAGGACGTCGGGCCGGAGGAACTCGCCGAGCTGACGATCCACCAGGGCGCGTCGGCGGCCGGGCGGCAGGGCTCGGTGATCACCGAGCCGGACACCGGCGACGCCGGTCACGGCTGGACGGTGGCCGGCGTCCGGGACCTCCCCGGTACCCTCACGCAGTACCTCAACACCGAGGGCGTGCGCTGGTCGCACCGCTTCCAGCAGACCCGCGGGGACGTCGTGGAGGCGGTGTACACCGGTCCGCGGCGGTCCGCGTACACGGCGGGCGAGCGGTACGAACACACCTACAACACGGGGGTCTTCGGACCCCTGATCGGCGGCGGGGACGGGGACGGCAGCGGCGACGGCGGCGGGGACGACGGGCTCTTCCGGCGCGGCGACACCCTCTCCGGCCGCCTCAACCCCCTGGCCGACGGCGCGGGGCACCGCGGCGAGAGCCTCCACGACACGGCCTCCACGACGCTCTACCGCAACGGGGAACTCCACGCCACGGCCGGCGACATCCTCGACCGCGCCGAGTTCACCCTGCCCCCGGAGAAGGCGGACTACCGGCTCGTCACCACCGTCACCCGCAGCGGTGCCGCCACCGTCTCCCGCGAGGTCACCTCCTCCTGGACGTTCACCTCGGAGGCGGCGGGGGAGGGGGAGCGGGTGCGGCTGCCGGCCTCGGCGGTCCGCTTCACCCCCCGGCTCGCCCCCGACTCCACCGTCCCCGCCGGATCCGTCACGGAGATCCCGGTGACCGTGCAGGGCTCCGCCGCGGCGGACGGGGCCGGGGCGCTCACCGTCCACGCCTCCACCGACGGCGGCCGCACCTGGACGGAGCTCCCGGTCCGCGGGGGCGTGGTCCGGGTCCGCAACCCGGAGGAGCCCGGGGCGGGTGTCTCCCTCAGGGCGGAGGTCACCGGCGGCAGCGGCCACGAGCTGACCCAGACGATCCTCGACGCCTACCGCACCCGGTAGGAGCGGCCGGGCCCCTCACCAGGGCTCCGTGGTCGGGGACCGGCCTGACCACGCGCTACTGTGCTGTGCGGGACCGGAGAGCCACGGAGGAGGAATCGTCATGGTCGCGGCGTTGCTGGTCGCCTGTGCGATCGTCTCCGAGGTGGTCGCCACCCTCGCGCTGCGCGCCTCGAACGGCTTCAGCCGGCTCGGGCCCTCGGCCGTGGTCGTGGTCGGATACATGCTCGCCTTCGTGCTCCTGGCACAGGCGCTCAAGACCCTCAACGTGGGCCCCGTCTACGCCATCTGGTCCGGCGTGGGGACGGTGGGGGCGTTCATCGGGGGCGTTCTGCTGTTCGGCGAGGAAGCCCGCCCCACGACGCTGATCGGCGTCGGGCTGGTGGTCGCCGGGGTCCTGGTGATGAACCTCGGCGGCGGCCTGAAGCACTGAGGGCGCCGCGGCCGGTGCCGTCCGCGTACGGTCCGGCGGGGTACCGATACCGCCGTCCCGGCAGCCGGCCGGAAACCGGAAACCTTTTCCGGCGCCAACCGTCTTCCTTTCTTCACACCTTCTCCTTCTCGTATTCCCTTTTGGGTCGGACCGGGCCCGACCGGACCGGTTCCGGCGGAGCCGCGGACCGCCTGTGCCGGAAAGGCGTGGCCAACCGGCGGAAGGGGCGCGATGACGTATACCGCGGGTCATACGAGATCGGCCGGACATACCCGATACGGACGGCGCGGCAGGGAATACCGGCTCCGCCGGGTGTTCCCTCGCGGGTTCTCTTGTCGGGCCATGTCGCATTCGGCCGGTCCTGCACACCG
The DNA here is from genome assembly GCF_020739505.1 of Streptomyces sp. S07_1.15. NCBI lineage: Bacteria > Bacillati > Actinomycetota > Actinomycetes > Kitasatosporales > Streptomycetaceae > Streptomyces > Streptomyces sp. S07_1.15. Next base: position 749,972 of record NZ_JAJBZK010000001.1, on the reverse strand, counting down.
TTTTCGCAGAAGCGGCACAGGGCGGGGTGTGGAAACGGTTTTCCCCGAATCCCCCGCGGGGGCGGAGGCGTTCAGTCCGCTTTGTCTCCGCCGGGGTGTCCGCCCGCGGTGACCAGGCAGTGGAGTCTGTGAAGAAGGCGTCACCATCCCGTGCCCGACCTGCGGTACGACCCGGCCGGCGGACTCGTGTGACGGCCGCCGCGGGTGGCCCGCCGGCGGCGTGACGTGCTTTCATCTGGCGGTACACGGAAGCTGTTGAAAAATGGTTCCCGGGTTTAGGGGCAGCTGACGCCCCATCAAATCGGCTCGGTTTTCGTCCCCCTTGAACCGGCCGGTGTGATGCAGAAACACCCAGCAGAAATTGAAGGGAAGCCCAAGTGCGCAACGACTTCACCCCCCAGGTCGAGACCCGCGAGATCGACGACGCCGACCTCGACACCGTGTCCGGCGGTGTCGGCGTCAACGTCGCCCCGGTTCTGGGCGCCGTCGACTCCGTCGCCCCGCTCTCCGAGGGCCTGGGTCTCGTGCAGGACGTCACCGGCCTGCCGACCAGCCAGGTCACCGGTCTCGTCGCGGGTCTCTGATCCGGACGTCCGCTGTCCGGCCCTGAAAAGCCGGAGCGTTTCACGACCCGCCGGTTTGGCTGAGACCGGAAAGGGTTGACCATGGGCCCCGGAATTCCCCTTCCGGGGCCCATGCATGCCGTCGGCCGGCGGCCGGGCGGCCGTGCGCCACCGCGTCGGAACGCCCGACATCTTCGCAGGCGAGGGATGGAGACCGTGCAGTTCCGCCACAAGGCGCTGTCCAAGCTGCAGTCACCCGAAGAGCTCGACATTCCGGTGCGCTTCGCACGGCCCCAGGGCCTGCTGGTGCTGGTGGTCACGCTCCTCGTGATGGCGGGGGCGGCCTTCTGGGCCGTGACCGGTTCCGTCTCGTCCCGGCTGGAGTCCCCGGGGGTGCTCACCCGCGCCGGGGGCAGTTACGTCCTGCAGAGCCCCTTCGCCGGGCAGGTGACCGAGGTCCTGGCCCGCGAGGGCGACAGCCTCCCCGCCAAGGCGCCCGTGCTGGCCGTCCGTACGGAGCAGGGCACCCGCGCCGTCCGCACCGTGGAGGCGGGCCGGGTCACCTCGCTCGTCGCGGAGACCGGCTCCGTCATCACCCCCGGCGCCCAGGTGGCGACCGTCGAGCGCGTCAAGGACCGGGACGAGCCGCTGGTGGCCATGCTCTACGTCCCCGGCGGCAAGGGCTCCCCCGTGCCGGTGGGCGCCCGTGTCGACCTCACCGTCCAGTCCGCGCCCGCCCAGCAGTTCGGCGTGCTGAAGGGGCGGGTCAAGACCGTCGGCCGGGTGCCGCAGACCGCGCAGCGCATCGCGGGCTTCCTCGGCAGCGCCGAACTGGCCGAGCGGTTCTCCGCCGACGGCCCGGCCGTGGCCGTCCTCGTCGAGCTGGAGCGGTCCGCCGGGACGCCGTCCGGCTACGCCTGGTCGCGCGACGACGGCCCGCCGTTCGCGATCGAGTCCCCCACGCCGGTGAGCGGCGCCATCCACCTCACCGCCGAACGTCCCGTCGACTGGCTGCTGCCATGAACTCCCCCTACGAGACCGGCGCCGCGGCCGGGCCGGAGGCCCCCGCCGGCGCCCTCCCCGCGCCGTCCGCCGCGATGCCCGCCGGCGGGCCGGCTCCGGCCGCCGCCGGGGCTGCCGCGCCCGCCGGATCTGCCGCGCCCGTCGAGCCTGCCGCCCCCGCCGGCAGGCCCTCGGCCCGGCCCGCCGAGGGGACGGCCGCCGCCCCCCGGGCGCAGCTTCCCGGGCACGGCCGCCGCCGCCCGCCCGCCGACGGCCGCCGCCGCGCGGACCGCGCCCGCCGGGACGCGCCGCCGAGGGGCCGCGGCAAGGGAGGCCGCAGGCAGCCGCGGGGCGGCGGGAAGAAGCAGCGCGCCCGGGTGCCGAGGGGCGTCCGCAGCCCCGTCGTCCTCCAGATGGAGGCCGTGGAGTGCGGCGCCGCGTCCCTGGCGATGGTGCTCGGCCACCACGGCAAGCACGTCCCGCTGGAGGAGCTCCGCATCGCCTGCGGCGTGTCCCGCGACGGCTCCCGGGCCAGCAACCTCCTCAAGGCCGCCCGGAGTTACGGCCTCACCGCCAAGGGCATGCAGATGGAGCCCGCCGCCCTCGCCGAGGTGCGGGCGCCGGCCATCCTCTTCTGGGAGTTCAACCACTACGTGGTCTACGAGGGGACGGTGCGCCGCTTCGGCCGCCGCATGGTCCGCATCAACGACCCCGCCCGCGGCCGCCGTTACGTCTCCCCGGAGGATTTCGACACCAGCTTCACCGGCGTCGTCCTCGTCTTCGAACCCGGTGAGGGATTCCGCCGCGGCGGCCGCAGGCCGGGCGTCCTCGGCGCCATGCCCGTACGGCTCCGCGGCACCAGCGGCACCCTGCTGGCCGCTCTCGTCGCCAGCTTCCTGCTCGTCCTCGTCGGTGCCGCCGTTCCCGCGCTCAGCCGTACCTATATCGACATGTTCCTTTTCGGGGACCAGACCTCGCTGCTGGGCGTCCTCTTCGCCGCCATGGGCACGATGGTGGTCCTCACGGCCGTCCTCACCGGACTGCAGCAGGCCAACCTGCTGCGCGGCCGCATCATCTCCTCCACCCTCGGCAGCGCCCGCTTCCTGCGCCACCTCCTCCGGCTGCCGGTCACCTTCTACTCCCAGCGCAACCCGGCCGACCTCGTCCAGCGCCTGCAGTCCAACGACACCGTCGCCGAGACCCTGGCCCGGGACCTCGCCGCCGCCGGGGTCGACGTCGTGGTCGTGGTCCTCTACGCCGTGCTGCTGTGGAGCTACGACCCCCAGCTCACGGTGGTCGGCATCGGCATCGCCCTGCTCAACGTGGTCGCACTGCGCGTCGTGATGCATCTGCGCTCCGTCGGCACCCAGAAGCTCCGCGCCGACAGCGCCCGGCTCACCAACACCTCCTACAGCGGCCTCCAGCTGATCGAGACCATGAAGGCCACCGGCGGCGAGAACGGCTGGTTCCGCCGCTGGGCCGGGCAGCACGCCACCACCCTCGACACCCAGCAGCGGCTCGGCGTGCCCAGCGCCTTCCTGGCCGTCGTCGCCCCCACCCTCGCCACCCTCAACAGCGCGCTGATCCTCCTCATCGGCGGGCAGCGGGCCGTGGAGGGCGCCGTCTCCATCGGCCTGCTCGTGGCTTTCCAGGCCCTCGTCACCAATTTCACCGCGCCCCTGACCCGGCTCAACGGCGTCGCCGGCCGGCTCCAGGACTTCGCCGCCGACGTGGCCCGCCTCAAGGACGTCGAGAACTTCCCCGCCGACACCCTCTACACCCGGCGCGAACCACCCGCCAGCACCAAGCGGCTCCGCGGCCACGTCACCCTGGAGAACGTCACCTTCGGCTACAGCCCGCTCGACAAGCCGCTGCTGAACGGCTTCTCCCTGGAGGTCGGACCGGGCCGCCAGGTCGCCCTCGTCGGCGGCTCCGGCAGCGGCAAGTCCACCGTCTCCCGGCTGATCTCCGGCCTCTACCAGCCCTGGGAGGGCGTCATCCGCATCGACGGGCGGCGGCTGGACGAGATCCCGCGCAGCGCGCTGTCCGCCTCCGTCTCCTTCGTCGACCAGGACGTCTTCCTGTTCGAGGGCACGGTCCGCGACAACGTGGCCCTCTGGGACCCCTCCATCCCGGAGGAGGCCGTCGTCGCCGCCCTCCGGGACGCCGCGGTGTACGACACCGTCGCCCGCCGGCCCGGAGGCATCCACAGCCGGGTCGAGCAGGACGGCCGCAACTTCTCCGGCGGGCAGCGGCAGCGGCTGGAGATCGCCCGTGCCCTCGTCCGGCGCCCCAGCGTCCTGGTCCTCGACGAGGTGACCAGCGCCCTCGACGCCGAGACCGAACAGATCATCATCGACAACCTGCGGCGGCGCGGCTGCGCCTGCGTCGTGATCGCGCACCGGCTGAGCACCGTGCGGGACAGCGACGAGATCGTCGTCCTCGACCGCGGCACCGTCGTGGAGCGCGGCCGGCACGAGCAGCTGGCCGCCGCCGGCGGGGCGTACGCCGCCCTGGTCAGGGAGCACTGACGTGGCATCCCCCCACCCCTCCGCCGAGGGCTCCGCCCTCACCGCCACCGGCGCCGTCCCGGCCCTCGGCCCCGGTCCGGCCGGAACCGGCGGCCACGGGGCCGGCGCCGGCGGGACCGGCGCCTCCGGCACCGGCACCGGTACTGGGGCCGGGCTCTCCGGGGCCCCGCCCGCCGTCGTCTCGCCCGCCGATGTGGTCGTCGCGGCCATGGGCGGTCTCGGCACCCCCGTCGACCACACCGCCGCCCGCAGCCTCGGCCTCGAAGGCCCGCAGGTGCTGTGGCTGGTCACCGCCGGGGCCATGGACCTCTTCGCCGTCGACGCCGGCCGGCAGGGCCACTGGCACTTCCTCGGCCGGCTGGAGACCGGCACCCTGCTGCTCGGCCCCGTCGACGGCCCGCGGCACACCCTCGTGGGCCGGCCGCTCCAGGACTGCGTGCTGCGCCGTATCCAGCTCCGCGAGCTGCACCGCCCCGGGCCGGGGCCGTACGGCGCGTACGAACCGTACGGAGAGCAGGGCGGCCACGGGGGCGGCGACCCGTACAGCCCCTACGGCGGATACGCCCAGTACGGCCACCCCGGCGAGCCGTACACGGACCCGTACGGCCCGCACCACGGCGGCCCGGACCACGCCTACGACGCCTACGGCACGTACGGCACCCACGCCACCCACGCCGCCTACGACGTGCACGGCACCCCGTGGACGCACCCCGCCCACGAGCCGGTCCTCAGCCCGCTGGACGACGCCTTCGCCCGCGGCTACGGACGCAGCCTGCGCGTCCTCTTCGAAGCCCCCTTCGACGGGCAGCACCTGACCCCGCGGCCCTCCGGGGACGGGGACGGGGACGGGGACGCGGACGCCCCGGACGGCGGCCACGGAACGGGCGCGCCCCACGACGCGGCCGGGACCGGCGACGAGAACATCCTGTGGATGTCGATGGCCCCCGGCAGCGTCCAGTACGGCTCCGCCTATGGCGCGGACACCGCCACCGACCTGCTCATCGACGGCGCGCTGTGGCAGGACATGGTCAACCAGCAGACGCGGCTGCTGTCCGCCCTGGACCGCTGGATCGAACGGCTCGAACGCGCCCACGAGGACCGCACCGCCGCCGGCATCCAGGCCGGCGAGGCCGAACGGGAGAGCGCCGACCGGGCCCTGCTGAACTCCATCGGCCGGCCGCGCCGCCGCGGAGCCCCGTCCGGCACGGCCGCCGGCACCGACGACGCCGCCCTCGCCGTCTGCCGCACGGTCGCCGCCGCGGCCCGGATCCCGGTGACCGATCCCGACACCGGCGGGGCGCCCGAGAGCAGGCTCGACCCCGTCGAACGCACCGCCCTGAGCTCCGGCTTCCGCACCCGCGACGTCCGGCTCACCGGCAGCTGGTGGCGCGACAACTCCGGCCCCCTGGTCGGCTACTGGTCCGACAACGGCGACCCGGTCGCGCTGCTGTGGCGCCGCGGCCGCTACGAGGCCGTGGACCCGGCGAGCGGCGAGCGGTGGCGCGTCGGCAGGGACAACGCCGCCGAGTTCGACGACCGCGCCGTCATGTTCTACCGGCCGCTGCCCGACGAGCCGCTGCCCGCCTGGCGGCTGCTGCTCTTCAGCCTCCGCGGCACCCGCACCGACCTGCGCAACCTGACGCTGGGCGGACTCGTCGCCGTCGGCCTGGGCACGCTGGTGCCCCTCGCCACCGGACAGGTCCTCGGTGTGTACGTCCCGGCCGCCGAGAACGGCCTGATCGTCCAGGTCTCCCTGGCGCTGATCATCAGCGCCGTGGTCGCCGCCGCGTTCATGCTGCTGCAGAACACCGCCATCCTCCGCATGGAGGGCCGCGTCGAGGCCACCCTGCAACCCGCGGTCTGGGACCGGCTGCTGCGCCTGCCGACCCGGTTCTTCGCCGAGCGCTCCACCGGTGAGCTGGCGAGCGCGGCGATGGGCATCAGCTCCATCCGCAAGGTGCTGTCCGGGATCAGCTCGGTGCTCGTCCAGGCTGGCACGGTCGGCGCCGTCAACCTCGTGCTGCTGCTCCTCTTCAGCGTCGAGCTGGCCCTGGTGGCCGTCGCCATGCTCGTCGTCATCGCCGCGCTGTTCCTCGGCATGGGGCTGTGGCAGCTGCGCTGGCAGCGCAGGCTCGTCGTCCTCGGCAACAAGCTGAACAACCAGGCTTTCCAGACCCTGCGCGGGCTGCCCAAGCTGCGCGTCGCCGCCGCCGAGAGCTTCGCCTACGCCGCCTGGGCGCGCGAGTTCGCCCGCAGCCGCGAACTCCAGCAGCGCGTCGGCCGGATCAAGAACCTCATCACCGTTCTCAACGCGGTCTACCTGCCGCTCTGCACCCTCATCATGTTCATGCTGCTCGCCGGCCCGGCCCGCGGCGCCCTCTCACCGAGCGGCTTCCTCACCTTCAACACCGCCGTGACGATGATGCTGAGCTCGGTCACCCAGCTGACCGGGGCGCTGATCTCCGCCGCGGCCGTCCTGCCGATGTTCGAACAGGTCCGGCCGGTCTTCCGGGCGCTGCCCGAGGTCCGCGGCGGCTCCACCCGGCCCGGCGCCCTCTCCGGCGCCATCGAGGCCCGGCAGCTCTCCTTCCGCTACACCGAGGACGGGCCGCTCGTCCTGGACGACGTCTCCTTCCGGGTGGAACCGGGCGAGTTCGTGGCCGTCGTGGGGGCCAGCGGCTGCGGCAAGTCCACCCTGCTGCGGCTGCTCATCGGCTTCGACCGGCCGGCCTCCGGCGAGGTCCTCTACGACGGCCAGGACCTGGCCGCGCTCGACCAGGCCGCCGTCCGCCGCCAGTGCGGCGTCGTCCTGCAGAACGCGCAGCCCTTCTCCGGCTCCGTCCTCGACTGCATCCGCGGCGCCGAGAACTTCTCCCTGGAGGAGGCGTGGGAGGCCGCCCGCCTCGCCGGGCTGGCCGAGGACATCCAGCGGATGCCGATGGGCATGCACACCGTGCTCTCCGACGGCGGCGGCACCGTCTCCGGAGGGCAGCGGCAGCGGCTGATGATCGCCCAGGCCCTGATCCGCCGGCCCCGGATCCTCTTCTTCGACGAGGCGACCAGCGCGCTGGACAACGAGACCCAGCGCGTCGTCACGGAGAGCACCCGTGAACTCCGCGCCACCCGTGTGGTCATCGCCCACCGGCTGTCCACGGTCATGGACGCCGACCGGGTCGTCGTCATGGCGGAGGGCCGCGTCGTCCAGCAGGGCCGTCCCGCGGACCTGCTCGCCGACACCACCGGCCTCTTCCACGAACTGGTGCGGCGGCAGATCCGGTGACGGGGCCGGGACCGGGGCCGGGGCCGGGCCCTCCGCCGGAGCCGGTCAGCGCTCGCAGCCGACGCGCTCCGTGCCGAGGGCGAGGTCGTCCATCCGCACGTCATAGCCGGACGGTGAGGGATCGCCCTGGTAGAGCTGCCAGCCGAACTTCACCGTGTCGAACTCGGGGAAGACGAAGTCCACCTCGGCGCCCCCGTGGTTGCGTGTGTCGACGGTGAGATCGGGCTGGGGCTCGCCGTCGAACCACACCTCGATGCGGTTGTCGGAGGCGTCCATCCGCCACTCCACGCAACTCCAGCTCCCGGCCCGCGCCGGGGCGGACTCCTGCCAGGCCGTCCAGTCGCCGGTCGGGCCGCCGTCGGAGCCGACTCCCCACAGGTTCTTCCCGGCGGAGGGCACGTACTGCCCGCCGAGCGGGCGGATGTAACCGGGGCCGCGGCCGGTGGCCTCGACCATCGTCCAGTGGGCCCAGTCCGGGGCGGTGGGGAAGGCCGCCACGCGCAGCCGGACCCGGCCCCAGAAGCTGTTGCCGGGCGGCGCCAGGTCCGTGACCGTGAGAAACGCCTTGCCGTTGCCCTCGGTGCGGACGCGCAGATGCTTCCCGGCCCGATGGCCCGCCGGGTGCGGCTCGACGGTCAGCGTGCCGTTCTCGGTGTCGGTCTCCCAGTGGGGGCTGCCGGCCTCGCCCGGTGGCAGGGACTCGAAGTCCTCGCAGAACAGCAGCGCGGGGGCGTCCGTGCAGGTGCCCCTGGGGTGATGGTGGCCCTTGCCGTGGTGCTTCCCGTGCTCGTGACCGTGCCGGTGCCGGTGCCCGTGGCCGGAGCCCGGGTCGCCGGAGGCGGGCGCGGCGGCGGTGGCGAAGGACAGCGACAGCAGGGCCGCGAGCAGGGCCGTCAGCGGGCTTCTTCTCAACACGAACAGGCTCCTCGTCGGGTGCGGGGGTGGTGTGGGGGATGTGCCTGGTGCGTGCGCCAGGGAGTATCCTCACCCGTTCCGCGCCGCCGCGGAAGAACACCCGTCCGGCCCCTGATCTCCCTGCCGCGCGGGGGAGTTGGCGGTGCAGCGCGGCAGGGGCGTGCCGGTGCCGTCCGCCGGGCTCCTCGGGAGCCCGGGGGACGGACAGGGGGAACGCGGGCTCAGAAGTCGAAGACGGCCCCGGTCTCGGCCCGCATCACGCACTCGTTGCCGAAGGTGCGCTCCTCCTCGATGCGCTGGCCCTGCCAGACGCCCCTGATGGTGACGACGACCGGGTCGTACTGGTAGGTGCACAGCTGGGGCTCCGCCGGCGGCGCGATCGCGTCCACGTCGCCCCCGGCGTCCCCGAGAAGCACGCAGGCTTCCTGCGGGGAGGGGTGCGTGCCCGTGGCCCGCGGCTCACAGGTGAGGGTCACCGCGCGTTCCGGGGCCACGGAGGACGCGTCTTCCCCGTGCGCGATGGTGAGGACGAGGTCCGAGGGCGCGTAGAGCGAGGAGTCCCCGGCGTGAGCCGTGCCGCCCAGAGGGCCGAGGGACGCAGCCGCCAGCACCAGAGTTCCGGTTAACGCAGCTTTCGCACGGTTCCTCATGATGTGTTTCCTTCCGCTTGTTGTGCTGTGTTGTGCGCCGCTTTGACGTTTCCGGAGTCTGCCGAGAACCCCGCCCGAATGCACATCAACCCGGCGCTTTTCGGCGCATGTGTGCGGGGGAGTGCTGGCCGGAAGTGGCGGCGGGGAGCGGTGGCGCGCCGGAGATGACAGCGCTGTCCGCGCCGGACACGGGACGGCCGGACGCCGGATCAGGCCAGTCCGTAACGGCGGAAACGCACCGCTGAGCGGTTACCGGTCTCCGCTGGTGGTACACGAAGAGGTCGGGACGCCATGGACGGGCGCCCGGGGAGGGCCGTGCCGGGGAGGGCCGTGCCCGGGCGGGACCGGCAGTCCGGACGGCCCCGGGCCAGGGCACCGCTCAGGCCGAGTCCCGCCGGACGAGTTCCGTCGGCAGGATGACCGCCGACGGGTCCTCCCCGGCGATCCGGCCGAGCAGCACCCGCACCATCTCGGTGCTGATCCGGTCCCAGGGCTGGCGGATCGTGGTCAGCGGCGGACGCGTCCCGAGAGCGGCGGGCGAGTCGTCGAAACCGCCGACCGCGACGTCCTCGGGCACCCGGCGGCCCGCCCTCTCCAGAGCGGTCAGCGCCCCCTGCGCCATCAGGTCGGAGGCGACGAACACGGCGTCCACGTCCGGGGCCCGCTCCAGCAGCTCCGCCATGGCCCGCTCGCCGCCGGCCCGGCTGTAGTCGCCCTCGGCGACGAGCCGTTCGTCGGCCGGCAGCCCGGCCTCGGCCAGGGTCTCCCGGTAGCCCGCCAGCCGCTCGACCCCGCCGGGGGTGTCCGGCGGGCCGGTGACGGTGGCGATCCGGCGCCGTCCGCTCGCGGCGAGATGGCGCACCATCTCCCGGGCCCCGTCCCGGTCGTCGGCGGCCACATACGCGATCCGGGCCCCCTGTCCCAGTGGCTTGCCGCAGGCCACCACCGGTATGCGCGCCTTGACCAGCCGCTCGGCCATGGGATTCCCGGAGTGGCTGGAGACCAGCAGGACCCCGTCCACGTGCCCGGCGGTGATGTAGCGGCTGATCCGGCGCCGCTCCGCCTCCGTCCCGGCGATCATCAGCAGCAGCGGGATGTCGTGCGCGGCCAGCGCCTGGGTGCAGCCGCGCAGCAGCACATTGAAGTTGGGGTCCTCGAAGAACCGCTCCTGCGGTTCGGTCAGCAGGAACGCCACCGAGTCGGAACGGCCGGTGATGAGACTGCGGGCGTGCCGGTTGACGACATACCCCGTCTTGCGGATCGCGGCGTTGACGGCGTCCGCCGAGGCGGGGCTGACGTTGTGCCCGCCGTTGAGCACCCGCGACACCGTGCCGCGCGAGACGCCCGCCTCCCGGGCGACGTCGTGGATGGTCGGTGGGCGGCGTCGCCCCGTGGTGCTCATGCGGCTGCTTCCTCTGTCCGTTCCCCGGTGGTCCCGGGTGGTTCTGCGGTCCCGACTCTACGGTGATCCGCCGTGGTCCAGGGCGGTCAGGACTTCACGGCCCCCGAGAGCAGATCGAGGCTCCAGAAGCGCTGGATCACCAGGAAGAGCGCGATCAGCGGGATGACGGAGAGCAGCGCGCCGGTGATCACCAGGGTGTAGAGCGCGGGCGCGGAGGCGCCCTGCTGGAGCAGCGTGAACAGCCCCACCGTGACCGGGAACTTCTCGTCGTCACCGAGCATGATGTACGGCAGCATGAAGTTGTTCCAGATGGCCACGGACTGGAAGAGGAAGACGGTCACCAGCCCCGGCAGCATCATCGGCAGCGCCACGGACCGGAAGAGCCGCCACTCCCCGGCGCCGTCGATGCGGCCCGCCTCCACGATGTCGGAGGGCACCGCGGCGGCGGCGTAGATCCGGGCGAGGTAGATGCCGTAGGGGGAGAGGATGCTCGGCAGCAGCACGGACACATAGCTGTCGGCCATCCCCGCCTTCGCCAGCAGCAGATACTGCGGTATGGCGAGGATGACGGGCGGCATCAGCACGCCGGCGATCAGCACGTTGAAGATCACCTCACGGCCCCGGAAGCGGTGCAGCGCCAGCGCGTAGCCGCTCAGCGCGGAGACGGCCGTGGACAGCAGGGCGCCCACCCCGGCGTAGAGCGCGGAGTTGGCCATCCACCGCCAGTAGACGCCGTCACGGTAGGCCGACAGCTCGGCCACGTTCTCCGCGAGGCCCGAGCCGGGCAGGAAGGTGAAGGTGGAGAAGAGTTCGCTGCCCGACTTGGTGGCAGCCACCACGACCCAGGCGACCGGCAGCAGGCAGTAGGCGGCACCCAGGAGCAGCACCGCGGTGGGGATCCGGCCGGCCGGGCGGCGGCGGCCGCGGGGGTCCGCCGTGGTGGCGCGGACGGCGGTGGTGGTGGCGCTCATCGTGAGGTGTCCTGGGGGGAGCGGGAGTTGGCGGCCCGGAGGAAGCCGAAGGACAGCAGCAGGGTGACGGCGGCGATGACCACCGCGCCGGCGGCGGCCGTGTGGAGGTCGCCCCGGGCGAAGGCGTCCTGGTGGATCTTCATCAGCGGACTCCAGTCGCTGGGCACGGCGTTGGTGAGCGGCCTCAGGGTGGTCGGCTCGCTGAACACCTGGAGGGTGGCGATCAGCGAGAAGAAGAAGGTGAGGATCAGCGAGGGCGTCACCATGGGGATCTTGAGGCGCAGGGCGATCTGCCACTGCGAGCAGCCGTCGAGCCGCGCGGCCTCGTACACCTCCGCCGGTATCGCGCGCAGCGCCGTGTAGATCACGATCATGTTGAAGCCGGTGCCGCCCCAGACGGCGATATTGGCCAGTGCGGCATAGAGGGCCCCGCCGCTGAAGAGATCCGGTCCGGGCAGGCCCGCCCGCTCCAGCGCGTAGTGGAAGGGGCTGACCGACGGCAGGTAGAGGAAGCCCCACAGCAGCGCCGAGACGACCCCGGGCACCGCGTACGGCAGGAAGATCGAGAGCCGGGCGAAGCCGCGGAGGGCCGTGTCCCGCCGGCCGCGCCGGTCGGCGTCCAGCATCAGGGCGAAGAGCAGGGCGAGGCCCAGCATGGCCGGGATGACGATGAGGCCGTAGCCCAGCACCCGCAGGGCGCCGTTCAGCAGTTCCGGGTCGGTGAGCGCGGCGGTGTAGTTGGCGAGTCCGGCCCACACCTCCTGGCGGGCGCCGGAGCCCAGGCCCAGCCCCTTGACCTCGGTCCTGCGGAGGCTGAGGTAGAGGGCGTAGCCGATGGGCAGCGCGAGGAAGAGGACGAACAGGGCGGCGCCGGGGAGCAGGAAGAGGTACGGGGCCCGGCGCGGCCCGGAGGCCGCGCCGGCGGAGGAGCGGGTCACCCGGCCACTCCGAAGCCCTGCTTCTTCAGGTCGGTGACGGTGGCCCGCTCCATGGCGGCGAGCGCGGCCCCGAAGTCCGACTTCTCCTTGGCGGCCTTGCCGAACCGGTCCCGGAAGGCCGAGTAGGCGACGTTGACGTTCGGGCCCCAGGCGCCGGGCGCCGTGGTCTTCGCGATCTCCGCGGCCTCGGTGTAGAAGTCCGGCTGGTTGCTGAAGAAGCCGGGCGCCTCGGACAGCGCGCCGCCGGTCTGCGCGGCGGTGGCGGCCGGGTAGATCCCGCCCTCCTTCACCATGGCGGCGAGGGCCTCCGGGTCGGTGTTGAGCCAGGTGGCGAACTCGGCGGCGGCCCGCTTGTGTTCGCTGTCCCGGGTGACGGCGGTGGTCGAGCCGCCCCAGCTGCCGGTCCTGTTCTCGCCGGGCGACCACTGGGGGAGCGGGGCCATCGCCCACTTGCCCTTGGTGTCCGGCGCCGCGGTGGTGAGGACGCCGGGCGCCCAGACGGCGCTGACCCAGGCGATCTGCGAGCCGTTGTTGAGCGCCTTGTTCCAGGCGGGGGTGTACATCGGCTGGTTGCCGACGGCGCCCTCCTCGACGAGACCGCCCCAGAAGTCGGCGACCTTGCGGCTGGCGGCGTCGTCGATGCCGACCTTCCACTGCTCGCCGGTGGTGGTCCACCATCGCGCGCCGGCCTGCTGGGCGAGTCCGGCGAAGAGGCCGGGGTCGTTGGCGGAGAAGGTGGTGAGGGTCTTCTTCGGGGCCTTCTTCCTGAGGGCGCGGGCGGTGTCCGCGAACTCGGCCCAGGTCCCGGGGACGTCGAGGCCGTACTGCTCGAAGAGGTCCTCGCGGTAGTAGAACATCATCGGCCCGGAGTCCTGCGGGACGGCGTACACCGCGTCCGAGCCGAGGGTCACCTGCTGCCAGACGCCCGGTGCGAACTCCTTCTCGGCCTTCTTCACCGGTTCCTCGCCGGAGAGGTCGGTGAGGACGTCGCTGCTGACGAGGGTGGGCAGGGCCTGGTATTCGGCCTGCACGAGGTCCGGGGCCTCGTGGGCCCTGGCGGCGGTGAGGATCTTGGTCACCAGGTCGTCACCGGACGCCTGCTTCTTCACCGTGACCCTGATGTCCGGGTGTTCCTTGTTCCAGAGGGCGACGACCTTGTCCATGCCGGGGGCCCAGGCCCAGTACGTCAGCTTGGCCGGCCCGGAACCTCCGGAGCCCTCCCCGCCGGAGTCGTCCGAGCCTCCGCCGCCGCAGCCGGCGAGGGCCGCGGCGGTCAGGGCCGCCGCTATGGAGAGGGCCGCCGACCGGCGGCGCGTGGTGGATGGCATGGAGATCTCCCCTGGCAAGGGCCTCCGCCCCCTGGGCGGACGACAAGCGGTGGCGAACTGTGAGCGTTCACAGTAGAGAAACATTTCCAACCGTTGTCAATGGTTGTTGCTGTGCGGTTATGTTGGATGTGCGCCGCCGAGATGTGCTGTGCACGTTCACAGTTTTGTGCCATGCCCCGCCACCCCCAGCAGGAGCCCGCCATGCCGTACACGCCTCCCCAGGGCCTCACCCGACTCGCGTTCGGCGGGGACTACAACCCCGAGCAGTGGCCCGAGGAGGTGTGGCAGGAGGACGTCCGGCTGATGCGGGAGGCCGGCGTGACCATGGTCAGCGCCGGGATCTTCTCCTGGGCCCTGCTCGAACCCGAACCCGGCCGCCACGACTTCGGCTGGCTCGACCGGCTGCTGGACCTGCTGCACGCGCACGGCATCCGCGTGGACCTCGGCACCCCCACCGTCGCCCCGCCCGCCTGGTTCTACCGCGCCCACCCCGAGGCCCTGCCCGTCACCCGGGAGGGCGTGCGCCTGGCCTTCGGCTCACGCGGCGCCATCTGCCCCAGCTCGGCCGCCTACCGCGCAGCCGCCGCCGCGATCACCGAACAGCTCGCCCGCCGCTACGCCGGCCACCCGGCCCTCGCCCTCTGGCACGTCCACAACGAGTACGGCGTCCCGGTCTCCGCCTGCTACTGCGACTCCTGCGCCGAGCACTTCCGGCGCTGGCTGCGCGCCCGGTACGGCACGCCCGACGCCCTCAACGAGGCCTGGGGCACCGCCTTCTGGGGGCAGCGCTACGGCGGCTTCGACCAGATCGACCCGCCGCGCGCCACCCCCACCGTCTGCAACCCGGCCCAGCGGCTGGACTACGCCCGCTTCGCCGACGCCACCCTGCGGGAGAACTTCACCGCCGAACGCGACATCCTGCACCGGCTCTCCCCGGGCATCCCCGTCACCACCAACTTCATGACCGCGCTCAGCCAGTGCTCGTCCATCGACTACTGGGCCTGGGGGCGCGAGGTCGATCTCGTCTCCAACGACCACTACCTCATCACCGACGGCCGGCGGACCCACGTCAACCTCGCCATGGCCGCCGACCTCACCCGCTCCGTCGCGGGCGGCTCCCCCTGGCTGCTGCTGGAACACTCCACCAGCGGCGTCAGCTGGCAGCCCCGCAACCCCGCCAAGGCACCCGGCGAGATGGCCCGCAACAGCCTCGCCCACATCGCGCGCGGCTCCGACGGCGCCATGTTCTTTCAGTGGCGCCAGTCCCGGCGCGGCGCCGAGAAGTTCCACTCCGCCATGCTGCCGCAGGCCGGCACCGACTCCCGGGTCTGGCGGGAGGTCGTCCGGCTGGGCGCGGACCTGGAGTCGATCGCCGGGGTCGCGGGCGGTACGACGGCCGCCGACGCCGCCGTGGTGTGGGACTGGCAGTCCTGGTGGGCCCAGTCCCTGGAGTGGCGCCCCAGCGAGGACCACGACGCCCGTGAGCGGGCCGACACCTTCTACGAGGCCCTCTACGACCGCCACCTCACCGTGGACTTCGCCCATCCGGAGGCCGATCTCTCCGCCTATCCGCTGGTCGTCGTCCCCGCCCTCTACCTCACCGAGGCCGCCGCCGGCCGCAATCTCCGCCGCTATGTGGAGGAGGGCGGCACCCTGCTCGTCTCCTACTTCTCCGGGATCGTCGACGAGCACGACGCCGTCCACCCCGGCCCGTATCCCGGCGCCCTGCGGGACGTGCTGGGGCTGACCGTCGAGGAGTTCTCACCCCTGGGGGAGGGCGAGCGGGTGGGGCTCCGCCGGGCCGGCGGGACGGACGGGGACGGCGCGAGCGGGCGGGACGGCCGCGGCGGCCACGACAACGACGGCGGCAGCGGCGCAGGGCACCCGGACCGCCTCACCGCCGACGTGTGGACGGAGTTCGTGGTGCCGCGCGGCGCCGGAACCGTCTGGACCTACGCCGACGGACCCGCCGCGGGACGGCCCGCCGTCACCCGCCACCGGCTGGGCCGCGGCACCGCCTGGTACGTCTCCACCCGGCTCGGCGCCGCCGGCCTCGGGGTGCTGCTCCGCGAGGTGTGCGCGGACGCCGGCATCCCCGCCCGGGACGAACTGCCGCGCGACGTCGAAGTGGTACGGCGCGCCGGCGGCACGGGCGAGTACCTGTTCGTCATCAACCACACCGGGGCCGAGGCCAAGGTGCCCCTGCCCGGCCGGGCCGCCGGCACCGAACTGCTGTCCGGCGAACCCGTCTCCGGACGGCTCGCGGTGGCCGGGGGAGGGGTCGCCGTGGTCCGGCTCCAGGAGTGAGCAGGCCCGGGCCGTCCTCCCGGCGCGCCGGCTCCCGCGGCCGCCCTCCGTCCCCGTACCTCCGCGCGGGCGAACCCTCCCGCGCAGCACCCCCGTACCTCCGCGCCTCCGCGCGCCGGTACCGCCCCCCGACCGCACCACCGCACCACCGCACCGCTGCACCACCGCACCACCACTCCGCCTCATCCGTCATGGCCGAAGGGATGTCGACGATGCTCCACCCACGAGGCACCACCCCGCGCCCCCGGCGCACCCCGGACCCCACCCGCGCCACCCGCACCCGCAGAGCCGCCCTCTCCGCCCTCGGCTCGCTGCTGCTGGCCGCCGTCGCCCTGCCCGCCGCCGCCCCCGCCGCGCACGGTGCCCCGGCCGCGCGCAAGCCCGGCCCCGCCGCCGCGCCGCTCGCGGTCCGGGGCGGCGACCTGTCGAGCCTGCCCAAGAACGAGGCGTTCGGCGCCTCCTACCGGTACGAGGACGGCACCGCCGGCGACGCCCTCGCCATCCTCCGCTCGGCCGGGATGAACTACGTACGGCTGAAGGTCTGGGTGGACCCGGCCGACGGCTACAACGACAAGGACAACGTCCTGGCCATGGCCCGGCGCGCCAAGGCGCAGGGCATGAAGCTGCTGGTCGACTTCCACTACTCCGACGCCTGGGCCGACCCGGGGAAGCAGAACAAGCCCGCCGCCTGGTCCTCCCACGGCTACGAGCAGCTGAGGCGGGACGTCCGCGACCACACCCACGACGTCCTGAACGCCCTCAAGGCCCAGGGCACCACGGCCGACATGGTGCAGATCGGCAACGAGATCAACGGCGGCATGCTCTGGCCGGAGGGCTCCACCGACAACTGGCCCCGGCTCGCGGGGCTGCTGAAAGCCGGCGCGGAAGCCGCCAAGTCGGTGTCCGCGGGCACCCGCGTCGTGCTGCACCTGGCGGAGGGCGGCGACCTGGAGGGCACCCGCTGGTGGTTCGACCAGGCGGTGGCCCACGGCGTCCCGTTCGACGTCATCGGCCTGTCCTACTACGGCTACTGGCACGGCACCCTGGCCGACCTGCGGGCCAATCTGAACGCCTCCGCGAGCCGTTACGGCAAGCCCGTGCTCGTCGCCGAGACCGCCTACGCCCACACGCTCCGCAACGACGACGCGCTGGAGAACATCATCGCCCGCGGCGACCAGCTCGTCCCCGGATACCCCGCCACGCCCGAGGGGCAGGCGGCCCAGCTCCGCGAGGTGATGGCCGCCGTCGCGGACGTGCCGGACGGGCGCGGCCTGGGAGTCGTCTACTGGGAGCCGGCCTGGACGGCCGTGCCGGGCAGCGGCTGGGACCCGGCCGACCCGGGCTCCGGCAACGCCTGGGAGAACCAGGCCCTCTTCGGTTACGACGGCCGCGCGCTGCCCGCGGCCCGGCTGTTCGGCGGGGCCGGCTGACCCGCTCCCGCGGGCGGGACGGCGCTTCCTGCGACGCCGCCCCGCCCGCGGGGTCCGGCTCCCGGCCGGCTCCGCGGCCGGCCGGGAGCCGGCCGTTACCGGAAGAGCCGGGCCGGGACGGCGTCCGCCATGGCCTGGTAACCCGCCGGGTTGAGGTGCAGGTGGTCCCCGGTGTCGTACGTCTCCAGCAGCCGCTCCGGCTGCCGCGGGTCACGGGTCGCCGCGTCGAAGTCGATCACGCTGTCGAAGGCGCCGCTGTCCCGGATCCACTCGTTGACGGCCTGCCGGGACGCCTCCCGGTGCCCGGCCGGGTCGTCGTACATCTCGTTGCCGCCGAAGGGCGGCATCGTCGCGCCGTACACCCGGATCTCCTGCGCGTGGGCGCGGGTGACGATCTGGTCGTACGCCGCGATGAGCTGGTCCACGACCGCGCGCTGGGCCGCCTGCGTGGGCTGGGCCGTACCGATGTCGTTGATGCCCTCCAGCACGATCAGCCACTCGACGCCGCTCTGCGCCAGCACGTCCCGGTCCATCCGGGCCAGCACGTTCGGCCCCAGGCCGTCCTGCAGTACCCGGTTGCCGCCGGCGGCCTGGTTCAGAACGGCGACATCGGACGTTCCCTTGCCGGCGCGCAGCCGTTCGGCCAGCAGGTCCGGCCAGCGGTCGTTCCCGTTCGTCGTGGAGCCGCGGCCGTCGGTGAGCGAGTCGCCCAGGACGGCCACAGCCGACGCGGCGCTCCCGGCCGTCACCTCCAGACCGCTGAGGAAGTACCAGTGGTCGGTGGGGGTCGCCCCGGGCAGGTCCGCGGCCTCGGTGTGATCACCGGCGAGCAGATGGGAGGTGGTCCGCGAACCGGGGTGCGAGGTGATGGCGTTGGACGCCTGGCCCTCCGCGAGGTACAGCGTCACCGTCAGCTCGGAGCCGGGCGCCACCGTGAAGTCCAGGGGGTCCGACACCATCTGGGCGCCGACCGGGATGCTCACCGAGCGCTTCCCGTGGAAGGTGACCGGCCGCGAGCTGCCCGGGCGGATCGCCGGGACCCCGGCCTTCCCGCCCTGCGGGAGCGCCACCTCGACCGAGGTGATGGGCAGGACCGCGCCGCCGAAGGCGTTGGAGAAGCGCAGCCGCAGCCGCTCGCCCCCGATGGTGGTGTGGATGGTCTGCCGCAGGGTGCTGTCCGCCAGGACGAGACCGTCCTGGGTGAACGGTGCCGGCGGCATGTTGTGCGGTTCGGTCAACTGGGGCATCGAGGTCCAGGAGTTGACCCAGCGGTCCCCGGCGGCCGGCCGCTTCGGGCGTTTCCCGGGCCGGTGGTCCCGCGTCTCCTCCGACACCTGTGCGACGGCCGGCGCGGAGGTGTCGCTCGCCGCCGCTGCCTGCCGCGCCCCGGAGACATCGGGCGAGGTCACGGCGGCGGTCGCCGCGAGGGTTCCCGCGACGACCAGGTTGAGGACGGATGTCCATCTCTTCATGATCAGTGCCTTCCGGTACTGATGTGCATGGGCGGGTGAACCGCCGTCCGGCCGGAGCCGGAGGGCGGGGTGCGCACAGGGCGCCGGCCGGAGCCGGCGGGCCGGTCCGGAGCACCGGTCCGGGGGACGCCGGGGCCGGGGCGGTGGCCGTCGGCGGCCGGGGTCCGCGGCGCGTGCGCGCCGAGGGAGCGGACGCGTACGGGCACGGGACCTCCTCGGACGGTGACCGGAGCGGTGCGGGCGGAGCACGGGTGACGCGTGATGCGGTGCGGAGCCGGGCGGCGCTCTGTGGTGGTGTGGGCTGTTATCCCGCACAACGGCACCACGCTGCACGGGAGTTGGGTGCGATCCCAGTGTCCCCGGAAGGGGGGATCATGCCTACCGGGCGTCCCGGGTCCGTAGGCTCCTCGCATGCCGACCCACGAACGAGAGATCACCCGGCCCGCCGACCTCTGCCTCCCCGGCGGCCGCCGGCTCGACAGGGCCGCGGTCGGCTGGTCGAGGACCCCGCTCCACCGGTGCGGCCTGCGGGGCTGGGGGCGCACCAAGCGGTGGGAGTACTGGTGCGTCACCACCCCCACGCATCTGGTCGCCGTCACCGTCGCCGACATCGACTACCTCGGCCTCGGGTCCGTGTACTTCCTGGAGTACGGCAGGGGGAACGGCCGGGACGGCGGCGGCGCGGGCACCGGGCCGGGCGCTGGGCCGGGCGGCGGCGGCCGGGCGGGCACCGGGAATCTGGGCACCATACGGCGGGAGATCTCGCGGACCGCCCTGCTGCCCCTGGCCCACGGCGTCCGCCTGCCGCACAGCCTCGGCGGCGGGACCGGCGGCGCGGGCGGCGCGGGCGGCGCGGGCGGCGACGGCGAGCGGGGCGAGGCGGCGGTCGCGGCCGGGCCCGTACGGATCGGGATGCGCCAGGAGCGCGACGGCACCCGCCTGCGCTTCCGCTGCCGGACCGCGGAAGGGCCGCTCGACGGCGACCTGTTCGTGGCCATGCCGCCCGGCCACGAGACGATGAGCGTCGTCATCCCCTGGAGCGACCGCCGCTTCCAGTACACCTCCAAGCACACCGCGCGCCCGGCCGAGGGCACCGTGCGGATCGGCGGCACCGCCTACGACTTCCAGGGCGGCTGGGGTGTGCTCGACCACGGCCGGGGCCGCTGGCCCTACGACACCCGCTGGAACTGGGGCGCGGCCTCGGGCAGCACCGACGGCCGGGTGGTCGGCCTGCAGTTCGGCGGCCGGTGGACGGCCGGCACGGGGATGACGGAGAACGCCCTCTGCGTCGACGGCAGACTCACCAAGATCGGTGAGGAACTGGAGTGGCACTACGACGACTTCGGGGAGCCGTGGACCATCCGCACCCCGGGCTCGGACGCGGTCGATCTCAGCTTCACCCCGTTCCACGTGCGCGAGGACCGGACGAACACCGGGGTGATCCTGAACGACACCCACCAGTCCTTCGGCCACTACACGGGCACCGTCCGGGCCGACGGGGGGACCGGCATCCGCGTCGAGGGACTCCTCGGCTGGGCCGAACAGGTCCGGATGCGGTGGTGAACGGCGGCACGCGGAGGTGCCGTCCGGGCGGGGGTGCCGTCCGGGCGGGGGACGGGAGGCGGCGGCGCGCGCCCGGGGCCCCGTCCCGCGGTCAGCGGTGCGGCCGGCGGCGGACCGTACGCGCCGCGGCCGCCACGACCTCTTCGAGGCGCCGGTGGTGGGCGCCCGGCCAGTACACCCGGCCGCAGTCGCGGCACCGGGTGAACAGGTCCTGGGTGCGCCGGGTGCCCGGGTCGAGCAGGTGCTCGATCTCCTCCTTGGCGACCGGCGCGAGCGGCCCGTTGCAGGCGGTGCAGCGCGTCCAGGGATCCAGCGGCGGCGCGAACCGGTCGAGCACATCGGTGAGCTGCTCGTCCGGACGGGAACCGCGGACGAAGGCCCCGCTCCACAGGGCCCGGCGGCGCAGCAGGCCGCGGTCCCGGGTCAGCAGCACCCGCCGCTCGGCGTTCGCCCGTTCCACCAGCGCGGGGTCGTCGAGATCGTTGCGGTAGGCGGTGTCCGCGCCGACGAGGCGCAGGCGCCGGGCCAGCGCGCCGAGATGGACGTCCAGCAGGAAGCGGGGAGAGCCGCCGTCCGGCAGCGGCTGGGGGCGCCGCACCTCGCGCACCTCCACGACGTCCCCCGCGCGCGGCCGGCGGGACGTCTCCACCGGGCGCCCGCCGACGAGCAGTTCGCCGACCTCGGGCAGCGGGACCCCGAGCGACTCCACCACATGCCCCAGGGAGGACGTGCCGTCGGGCGCGACCCGCACCTCCGCGCCCCGGTGGCGCGGGGTCAGCAGCATCCGCAGACCGGGGTCGAAGCGCAGGCACACCTCCGGTTCGCTCATGCCGCCAGCCTGCCACGCGCGGGGACGCCGGTGCCGTTCTCCCGGCGGGGTCGGGTCGGGGGTGATGCGGCGGAGGGACGGGGGCCGTCACCCGCGCGGCACACCCGCCGGCCGGGCGGTACGCGTCCGCCCCACGCCGCGCGGCCGGCTCCGCCGCGCCGCCCCGGCCGCCCCCGCTCCGGCCCGGCCTCCCCGGTGCCTCATCCCTTCTTCCGGGCCACGCCACCCCAGTAGTAGGCCGCCCTCGGGTCGGCCGGGGGCTCCTCCGGGCGCCATCCCATGACCGGCACCACGCCCGGCTCCAGCAGCTCCCAGTCGCCGAAGAACTCCGAGACCTGCGCCCGGGTGCGCGGCACCAGCGTCATCTGGCCGCGGGCGGCGGCCTCGACGACCTCGGACATCGCCTCCGGGTTGAAGTCCTGCGTGGGGTGGGTGATGGCGACATGGCTGCCCGGCGGCATGGCGTCGAGCAGGGCGGCGACCGTGGCCCAGGGACGGTCCTGGTCCTTCAGGAGCATCAGGACCGCCACGAGTAGCAGCCCCACCGGCCGTTCGAAGTCCAGGTGCCCGGCCACTTCGGGGTGCGCCAGCAGCTCTCCCGGCTTCCGCAGGTCGGCCTGGACGTAGACGGTCCTCCCCTCCGGCGACTTCTCCATCAGGGCCTTGGCGTGGGCCTGCACGATCGGGTCGTTGTCGATGCAGACGACGCGGCTGTCGGGGGCGACGATCTCCGTCACGGAATGGGTGTCACCGGCGGCCGGCACACCGGTCCCGATGTCGAGGAACTGGCGGATGCCCCCTTCCCCGGCCATCTGGCGAATCGCGCGGCCCAGAAACCTGCGGTTCTCCCGGGCCATCGTGCGGATGCCCGGGATGGCGGTCTCGAAGGCCTTGCCCAGTTCCCGGTCGGCCTCGAAGTTGCTGCTGCCCCCCAGCCAGTAGTCGTACATACGGGCGGAGTGGGCGACGCTGGTGTCGATGCCCGCAGGGGCGGCATTCTGATCCGTCATAACACCTGCTTCATCATGGGTAGTTGAACGGTTGTCCTAATGCTTGGTGGCTGAGCGTAGCTGCCCGCCCCCGTGCATGTGCACGGTACGCCCGAACAAAGGGGCCGGGTTGCCCCCGAGGCCCCGAGCAGCACGCCCGGCCGGTCCGTCCCCGATGAGGGACGGACCGGCCGGGCGTCCGTTACGGGCCGTTATGGGGTGTTCTCGTATGGGGCGGGGCCGCACCGCGGGGCGGCGGCGGCTCGCGGCCGGGGCCCGCGGGCCGGACGCGCCGAACCCGGGCCGTGTTCTTGCAGCGGCCCGCGCCGGCTCAGATCAGGCCCTGCGCCAGCATGGCCTCGGCGACGATCTCGAAGCCGGCGATGTTGGCGCCGACCACGTAGTTGCCGGGCCGGCCGTAGCGCTCCGCCGTGTCGTGGCAGGAGTCGTGGATGTGCTTCATGATCTCGGCGAGCCGCTCCTCGGTGTGGGAGAAGGTCCAGGAGTCCCGGGAGGCGTTCTGCTGCATCTCCAGGGCGCTGGTCGCCACACCGCCCGCGTTCGCCGCCTTGCCGGGGGCGAACGCCACGCCCGCCTCCTGGAGCACCCGCACGGCCTCGGGGGTGGTGGGCATGTTGGCGCCCTCGGCGACGGCGCGGACGCCGTTCCGCACCAGGATGGCCGCGTCGGGGGCGGTGAGCTCGTTCTGGGTCGCGCAGGGCAGCGCGACGTCACAGGGCACCTCCCAGACGCTGGAACCGCTGACGAAACGGGCCCCGGGCCCGCGCCGCTCGGCGTACTCGGAGACCCGGCCGCGGCCGACCTCCTTGATCTCCTTGAGGAGATCGAGGTCGATGCCCTTCTCGTCCACGACATAGCCGCTGGAGTCGGAGCAGGTGATCACCTCCGCGCCGAGCTGCTGCGCCTTCTCGGTCGCGTAGAGGGCGACGTTGCCGGAGCCGGAGACCGCCACGCGCCGCCCGGACAGGTCGTCACCGCGCGCCTTGAGCATCTCGGCGGTGAACAGGACGCAGCCGTACCCGGTGGCCTCGGTGCGGGCCTGGGCGCCGCCCCAGCCGAGGCCCTTGCCGGTGAGGACCCCCGACTCGTAGCGGTTGGTGATGCGCTTGTACTGGCCGAAGAGGTAGCCGATCTCCCGGCCGCCCACGCCGATGTCACCGGCGGGGACATCCGTGTACTCGCCCAGATGGCGGTACAGCTCGGTCATGAAGGACTGGCAGAAGCGCATGACCTCGGCGTCGGAGCGGCCCTTCGGGTCGAAGTCGCTGCCGCCCTTGCCGCCGCCGATGGGCATGCCGGTGAGGGCGTTCTTGAAGATCTGCTCGAAGCCGAGGAACTTGACGATGCCCAGGTTCACCGAGGGGTGGAAGCGGAGGCCGCCCTTGTAGGGGCCGAGAGAGCTGCTGAACTCCACCCGGAAGCCGCGGTTGACGTGGACCTCGCCCGAGTCGTCCGTCCACGGGACACGGAAGATCAGCTGCCGCTCGGGCTCGGAGATACGCTCGATGATCTTCGCTTCGGCGAACTCCGGCCGCCGGGCGAGAACCGGGCCCAGCGTCTCCAGGACTTCCCGGACGGCCTGGTGGAACTCCGCTTCGCCGGGGTTCCGCCGGAGGATCTTCGCGTACAGCTGTTCGATCACGCGATCCTGGCCTGGGTGGTTCTGGACGAGCGTGGAGGTGCGGGGCTCCATCAGATCGGGCTCCTTTTACGGGGCGTACGGCGTGCGGGTGCCGATGCGCGCGTGCGTCATGCCGTCTCCGCCGGTGCGCCGTCCCGTCACCGGGACGTCGCGGCCGGGGGACCGCCGTGCGGCGGCCGCGGACGGCCGCTGGTGCGATTATCGCCGGTCGCAACGGTGCGCTCCCGGGGAGGGGGTCTGCCCGGTGCCCCCGGCCGGTGTTCACTGAGGGGTGGATTGCACCTTTTGCCTGATCGTCGCGGGCCGGCTGCCGAGCCACCGGATCCACGAGGACGAGGTTGCGGTGGCCTTCCTCGACCGCCGTCCGCTCTTCCCCGGCCATGTGCTGGTGGTGCCGCGGCGGCACGCCGGGACCCTCACGGACCTGACGGCGGAGGAGACCGGGCCGTTCTTCCTCCGGGTACGGCGGATCACCGGCGCGGTGGAGCGCGGCACGGACGCGGCCGGGTCGTTCGTCGCCGCGAACAACCGGATCAGCCAGTCCGTGCCCCATCTGCACGTCCACGTCGTCCCCCGCAATCCCAAGGACGGGCTGCGGGGCTTCTTCTGGCCCCGCCACCGCTACGCCGACGAGGAGGAGCCGGCGCGGATCGCCGCACGGCTGCGGGCGGAACTGGACGACGCATGACCGCGGCGGCACCGGTGGTCGGGGCGGTCCGGGCGGTGAGGGTGGGCTTTATGGGGGTATTCGCGTCTTATGTGTGCTTCTTCGGCGGGTCCGGCGGGCCCCGGCCCCGGCGGGCCATCGGTCGCGGTCCTCGTCGAGCTGGAGTGGAACGCCCTGGCGGGCGGGCATCTCAAGTGCTGGGAGCGGTTCGCGGAAGCCGCTGCCCGGCTGGGCTCCGGCGCGGGCGGCCCCGGGGGGCGGAGGGACGGGGCACCGCCCGGAGCCGGCGTCGATCTGACCGTGTACGTCCTCGGCGACCGGGAGCGGGTCGAGCCGTTGTCGCCCCATGTGCGGTTCGTCGTGCTGCGCCCGGTCATCAGTTCGGCCCCGCTGGCGCCGGCCCTCGGCCGGACGGACGCCTCCGACCTCGCCCCCTACCACCCGGCGCTGGCCCGGCTGCTGCCCCGGCACGACGTCTGGCACCTCACCCACACCTTCGCCTTCGCCGCGACGGCGGTCCGGATGGCCCACCGGGAGCGGCGGAACGCGCGACGGAACCCGGCCGCGGGCCGCCCGCACGGCCTCGTCGGCTCCGTCCACACGGACGTACCGGCGCTCACGGCGGCCTATCTGCGCCAGCTCACCGACCGCCTGCACACCGCGCGGCCCGTGGCGGCGGGCCTCCGGCCGGCCGCGCACGGGCCCGCGCGGAGCCCGGCCCCGTGGTCGCCCGCATCCTCCCGTCCCGCCGCGCCCGCCCGCGCCCCGTTCGCGGCGCTCTCCCCGTCCGCGGCGCACCCCGCGCGCATGTCGCCCGAGGCGCTCGCCGCCGGGCTGGCGCGGCACCGGCGGGACCGGCTGTTGCGCGCCTGCGACCGGGTGCTCGTCTCCACGCCCGAGGAGCGGAGCGAGATGGGCGCCCTGCTGGGCCCCGACCGGGTGTCCCTGTTCGGGCGCGGCATCGATCACGAACGCTTCCGCCCGGACCCCGGGGCGCGCGGCCGGCTGGCGCGCACCCACGGGGTGCCCGCCGACGGCACGGCCGTGGTGTTCGCCGGCCGGGTCGATGCCTCCAAGCGGGTGATGGTGCTCGCCGAGGCGGTGCGCCGGCTCCTCGACACGGGCCGCCCCGTCCACCTGGTCGTTGCGGGGACCGGCGCCGACTCCCCGCGGGTGAGAGCTCTGCTGGGGCCCGGTGTGACGCTGCTCGGCACCGTGCCCCAGGAGCGGCTGGCCCAGGTGTACGCGGGCTGTGACGTGCTGGCGTTCCCCTCCCGGTCGGAGACGGCCGGCAACGTCGTCGCCGAGGCGATGGCCTGCGGGCTGCCGGTCGTCCTCCCGGCCGGGGCCCGTACCCGGCGGTGGCTGGCGGCGCCGGGTGCGGACGGGCTGCTCGTCGCCGACGACGACGCCGCGGGCTGGGCCCGCGCCCTGGCCGGCCTGGTCGACCGGCCGGAGGTGCGCACCGCGATGGGACAGCGGGCGGCCGGGACCGCGCGGCTCCACCACCGCTCCTGGGACCGGGTGCTGCGCGAGGACCTGCTGCCGCACTGGTACGCGGTCTCCCCGCGCCACGGTGCGGCGGCCCGTACCGCCGTGTGAGCGGGGCGCCCACGCGGGGGTGGTTGGTGCCCCCGACCCGCCCCGCCGTCAGCCGCGGCGCCTCCCCTCGCCCGGCCCGCTTCCGCCCCCGGCCGCGCGCCCGGCCCCTCCCGGGTCGCGGTCGGCGGTCTCGCGGCGGTACAGCGCCTTCAGCAGGGGAGAGGTGTCGAGCAGGACGATGCCGGCGAACAGCAGCAGCAGCCCGGCGAGCGCCACCCCGCCCGCGGGCCAGCCGGTGCGCACCGACTCGCCGAACAGGGTGACGCCCGCCGCGATGGCGACGGCGGGCTCGACGGCGTCCATGACGGGCATGCTGGCGGCCAGCGGCCCGGCCTGGAAGGCGCTCTGGATCAGCAGCAGCCCGCCGATACTGGCTCCCACCAGCAGATACGTCTGCCACGCCGTGAAGACGGCGGCCGCTCCCCCGTCGAACCGCTCGACGGTCGCGGCCAGCAGGACGGACTGCGTCCCCATCACCAGCCCGGCCGCGAGCGCGATCAGCGACGCCTTCGCCGTCCCCCCGGCATGGCGCCCGGCGACCAGTGCGAGGGCGGCGGCGGCCCCGACGCCGGCGAGCATCACCAGCCAGGCGCCCGGATCGGCCACCGCCTCCGCCGGCCGGGGCCGCGCGGCGGCGAGCGCGGTGACGAGGCCGGTGCTCACCGCGAGCACCCCGCACCACTCGCGGCGGCGCAGCCGCATCCGGAGCACCAGCGCGGAAAGCGGAATGGCGAACAGCAGTTCGCTCACGATCAGCGGCTGCACCAGCGTGAGCGGCGCGTACGCCAGAGCGAGCCCCTGGCAGCCGTACGCCAGGACGGCCAGCGCGATGCCGGACACCCACAGCGGCTTCCGCGCGAGGTCCAGCAGCAGCCGGAAGGAGAGGAACTCATCGGCGGGCCGGGCGCTCGCGGACCGCTGCTGGAGCACCCCGGCCAGGGCGAAGCACAGTCCCGCGGCCAGCGCGGCGGGGATGGCGACGAGCACGTCCGCGCGCCGGTCAGGCGAGCCGGGAGGCCATGCGGTGGTACAGCGCCGGCGCTCCGCCCCGCAACCGGGCCGGGATCCGCAGCCAGCGCGGGACGAAGACCTCCCGCTGCCGCCGTTCGACCGCCCGGCAGACGGCTTCGGCCACCCGCTCGGCGGGGACCGGCCTCGGCACCCGGCGCCGGTACGGGGCGCCCCGGCGTTCGAAGAAGGGGGTGTCGACGACGCCGGGCAGCACCACCGAGACGGACACCCCCGACGACCGCACCTCGTGGCGCAGGCTGTCCGCGAAGACGCACAGGCCGCCCTTGGCCGCCGAGTACACGCTCTCCCCGCCGACCGCGACAGCCCCCGCGACGGAGGCCACCAGCACCACATGGCCGCTGCCGCGCCGCACCATCGCGGGCAGCAGGGCGTGCACGAGACGCAGGGGCGAGATGAGGTTGACGGCGATCACCTCATCCAGGGCCGAGGGGGGCATCGTCTCGAACGGGCCTTCGTAGCCCACGCCCGCGTTCGCGACCAGGACGTCCACCCGCCCGGCCGCTTCGAGAGCCTGCCGTGCCAGCGCGCGGCAGCCCTCGGCCGTGGCCAGGTCGCCGGGGAGGGCTGTCCCTCCGGAGGCCGCCGCGACCCCGGCCAGCCGCTCCCGGTCCCGGCCGTTCAGCAGCAGCCGCCGGTCCCCGGTGGCCGTCATCCGCCGGGCCACCGCCGCGCCGATGCCGGAGGAGGCGCCGGTCACCAGCACCACGGGGGCGGACCCCGGGGGGACGGGGTGCTCCGGCGCCGGGGCGGCGGAACCGCCCGGAGCGGGCCGGGCCGCGCGGCGGGCGGACTCCGGCGCCGGGCCGGGGCCGCCTTCCGGTGCCGGGTGCCGCGGTGCCGGGTGCCGCGGTGCCGGTTCCGGCAGTGTGCCGGTGTCCCTCCCGGGCTCGTGCTCCCACTCGGACATACGGCGGGCCCTCCCGGATCGGCGGAGTCGGCGGGGAACGGAGGTGGTGCGGGCGCGGAGCGGCGCGGAGTACCGCGGAGCCGCGGCGGGGGAGCCGGGGTGAAAAGCGGCAATGGCGCCGTATCGCAGGGATACGGTGCCATTCCGGACCGCGCGTCCGGTACCCGCCATGCCGGTGGACTCCGGCCCGGAGCGATGGGCCGGGGCCGGGCCCTCCGGCCGTTCACGGAGCGGCGGGGCCGGTGCGTCCGGGCGGCGCGGCAGGGGGGACCGGTGCGGCCGGGGTGGTCCGGCCGGCGGCGACGGCCGCGATCCGGGGAGGAGCCGGAACCCTGCCGGGCGGAGGGCCGGTGTTCGCGCGACGGGAGTCCCGCGGGGAAGGAGCTCCGGCAGGCGGTCCCCCCACCGGGGTCTCCGCCGCGGGGGACGCCCCTCCGGGCGGCGCCCCGGCAGTACCCGCTCCGGGCACCCCGTCCGGGGACGCCTCGCCCGGGGAGGCCCCGCTCCGGGAAGCCGTCCCGGAGGAGGGCCCGGGCCGTGACGCCGCCGTCCGCTCCGCCGCCGGGGCGAAGGTCACCGGCAGGGAGGCCGGGCAGTGGGTCCACGGGGAGGCCCGCCAGGGCAGCTCCCCGTCGGGTACCGACAGCCGGACCTCGGGCAGCCCGCGCAGCGCCGTCTCGACGGCCGTCTTGGCGATCAGCCGGGCGGGCACCTGCGCCGGGCAGGCGTGCGCGCCGGAGGAGAAAGCGAGGTGCGCCCGGTTGCCGAGCATGTCGTACGGGTCGGACGGGCGCACGGCCGGATCGGCGTTGGCGGCGGCGAGGCCGAGCACCAGGACGTCCCCGCAGCGGATCGTCCGGCCGCCGAGTTCGGTGTCGTGGAGGGCGTAGCGGGCGGGGAAGTTGGCCATCGGCGGGTCCTGCCAGAGGACTTCGTCGAGGGCCTCGTCGACGCCGAGCCGTCCGCCGTGCAGCCGGCCCCGGAAGCGGGGGTCGGTCAGCATCAGCCGGAGGGTGTTGGCGATCCAGGCGGTCGTCGTCTCGTTGCCGGCCGAGATCATGACGATCACGGAGCGCAGCACCTCGGCGTCGTCGTGGAGGTCGGGATGCGCGAGGAAGGCCGAGGTCAGGTCGGACCGGGGATGCTCGCGGCGGTCCCGGAGCACGGCGGAGAGGATCTCCTCGAAGCCGTTTCCGCCGGGCCGCGGCCGGCCGTCGCCCGAGAGCAGGGCCGCGCGGGCGCGCAGCAGTTCGCGTCCCTCCGTCTGCTCCAGGCCGAACAGGCCGCCGATGGCCAGCAGCGGCACCACCCGGGCGTATTCGGACACCAGGTCGGCGGTGCCGCGCCCCGAGAAGGCTTCGAGGAGCCCCGCGCACACCGCTTCCACGGAGCGGCGCATCCGCCGCTGGTCCGCGCCGGCCACGGCGTCCACGAGGGGGCGGCGCAGCCGCTGGTGTTCGGTGCCGTCGTGGCCGATGACGTTGTCGCGGTGCGCCATCATCGGCAGCAGCGCCGAATCGGGCCGGACGACACCGTCGTTGAGGTCGCGCCAGTGGCGGGCGTCGCGGGAGAAGGTCTTCTCCTGCCGGGTCACGGTGAGCACTTCCCGGTAGCCGAGAACGAGCCAGCCGGGCACGCCGGGTTCCAGTTCGACGCGGGCGACGCTGCCCCACTCCGCGCGCAGCCGTTCGTAGACGTGCCGGGCGTCGGCGCCGGCCGCGGAGACCAGGGGGGTCAGACCGGTGGTGATCCCGTGGGCCGGGCAGCCCGGGGGCACGGCGGGGACGGTCATCGGGGCACCTCCTGTGCGGCGGTGGCGGAGACGTACTCCACGAGCGTGATCAGGGCGTCGCGGGAGGCGCGGCGCCGGCGGGCGTCGCACATCACGACGGGGGTCTCGTCCAGCAGGTCGAGGGCGCGGCGCAGGTCCTCCACGGTGTGGTGGCGCGGGGTGTCGGGGAAGTGGTTGACCGCCACGGCGAACGGCAGGCCGCGCAGCTCCAGCTGCTCCAGCACCTCGAAGCTGTCCTCCAGACGGCGGGTGTCGACCATCACCAGCACCCCCAGCGCCCCCTCGGCCAGCCCTTCCCACAGATCCCAGAACCTCCGCTGGCCGGGGGTGCCGAAGAGGTAGAGCACGAGGCCGGGGTTGAGGGTGATGCGGCCGAAGTCCATCGCCACGGTCGTGGTGGTCTTGCCGGCCAGGCCGGCGAGGTCGTCGACGCCGGCGCTCTCCTCCGTCATGACCTCCTCGGTGCGCAGCGGTGTGATCTCGCTGACCGAGCCGATCAGGGTCGTCTTGCCGACCCCGAACGCGCCGACGACCAGGAGCTTCACCGCCCGCTCCACGGTGTCGGGCAGATACCGCCCGCCGGGCGGGAGGGCGCGCCCCGCGGCCAGGCGGGGGTCAGCGGAGCTTGCGGAGACCATCGAGCACCTCCTGGAGCAGGTCGCGGTCCGTGCGGGCGGCCGGGGGGATACCGGTGCGCGCGGTGAGGTGGCCCGAGTCGACGAGGTCCGAGGCCAGGACGGTCACGGTGCTCACCGGCAGCCCGAGGTGCGCCGACGCCTCCGCCAGGGACAGCAGCCGGCCGCACATCCGTACCAGGGCGCGTTCCTGGCGGCTGGCGGAGACGGGCAGGTCCTGTTCCCGCGCGGAGGCGACGAGCAGGGTGTCGAGCGCGACCGTGTTGCGGCTGGGGCGGGCCCGCCCGCCGGTGAGCACATAGGGCCGCAGGGGGGTGTCCAGATACTCCCCGGGGGCCGTCATGAGACGGCGCCTTGCCGCGGCGGGCTGGACAGATGGCTGCCGATGCGGTTGACCTGGATGCGCATCTGCTGGGCGATCAGCTGCGGGTCGACCGCGGCGTCGGTGACGACGGCCAGATACGAGCCCTGGCCGGCGGCGACCATGAAGAGGAAGCCGCCGTCGAATTCGACCATTTGCTGTATCACGGCCTTGCTGCCGGTGCCGAACTCCCGTCCGAGGCCCTTGGCGAGGGACTGCAGACCGGAGCAGGCGGCCGCGAGCCGGTCGGCGCTGTCCCGTCCGGTCCCCTCGGAACGGGCCATCAGCAGGCCGTCGGTGCTGAGCACCACCACGTGCCGGACACCGGAGACGGAGGCGACGTCCGCCACCATCCAGTCGCGGCCGGCCGGGCTCTTCATCTGATGCATCGTCATGAGAGGTGTCCTTCGGCGTCATCGTCGTCGCGGTGCGGGCGGCCGTCTCGGCCGGGGGAGCCGCCGTGGCCGGGCAGACCGGGCGGGCCGGGCAGACCGGGGGCCGTGCCGGGGCCGGTGGCTGCCACGCGCTGCCACGGACCTCCGGGGGGCGTGGCGGACGGCCCCGGCTCCGGGGTCTCCGGCCCGGTCCCGGCCGCTTCCGCCGTCCCGGCCGTCCCGCTCGTCCCGGTCGTCTCCGCCGCGTCCTCCGTTTCCGCCGCCCGTGTCCGGGCGGCGCCCGCGCGGCTGCCGGCGAAGAGGGCACCCATCCAGGCCCCGGCCCGCTCGGGGGAGGGCGGCGGCGGAGGAGGGGGCAGCTTCCCGGTACCGGTCAGCTCGGAGAGGGGCGGGACGGCGGCGCGGTGGCGGCTGGAGCGCCGCTGCGGCAGTCCCGGACCGCCTGTGGCGGCGGACGGCGGTACGGGGACGGTGCCGGTGACGGCCGTCGCGCCGGCCGGCACGGTGCCGCCCCCGGCGTACGCGGTCTCGCCGGCCGAGGGGCGCCGGGAGGCGGGCACGGCGGGCGGCTCCAGGGTCTGCAGCAGGGTGCCCGGCACCAGGACCACCGCGCGGACCCCGCCGTACGGGGAGGGCAGCAGGTCGACCTTGAGCCGGTGCCGCTCGGCGTACCGGCCGACGACCGCGAGCCCCGTCTGCGGGATCTCGCCGAGGTCGGCGAAGCCCAGCAGCCGGCGCCCGGCGGCGATCTCCCGCGCCTGTTCGAGGGCGTACTCGTCCATGCCGAGACCGGCGTCGTCGATCTCGATGACGGCGCCCCGGGTCACGGTGCGGACGGTCACCTCGACGTGGGTGGTCGGCGGCGCGCACTGGGTGGCGTTGGCGAGGAGCTCCGCCACGACGTGCACCAGGGGCTCCACGACGGTCGCCACCGCCGCGATGTCCTGGTCGCCGCAGACCTTGACGCGCTGGTACGACACGATCCGGGAGGCCCCCGCGCGGACCACGTCCACCAGCGCGTGCGGCTTCTGCCACTGCTGCCCCGGCCACTCGCCGCACAGCACCGCGAGACTCTGCGCGATCCGGGCCTGCTGCGCGGCGGCGTGGTCGCCGCGCATGCTCGCCTCCAGGACGTCGGGGTGGGCGGAGTGGCGGGCCTCCAGGGCGGCCATCTCCTCCTGGATGCGGTGCGAGGACGCCTGCACCCGGCGGGCGAGGGCCACGACGACCAGGCGCAGTGACTCCTCCCGCTCGCGGACGGTCCGCACGGCGGCGCCGGCGGCCGCCAGCACCCGCTCGTACTCCCGGGCCGTGCCCGGGTGGCTCTCCGGGGGCTGCGGGACCGGCACCGGTTCGCCCGCCAGGGCGGCGGGGAGCCGGACATCGGCGAGATGCCGGACCGTTTCCTCCCGCCGGGCGTCCTGGTGGGTGCAGAACTCACGCCACTCGGTGTCGTGCCGTGCGGCCTCCTCCCGCGCGGCCAGCGTCTCGCGCTCACAGGCGCGGAGCGCGCTCTGCAGCCGCTCGAAGAGACCGACCAGCAGGGCCGCGGTGAGGACGTGGCAGGCCACGGCCCAGCCGGCGCCCACCCCGCCCAGCGCCCACGGGTCCGTGACCGCTACGGCGGCCAGGAGCATCGCGGCCGGGCGGACGAAGCGGCGGCGGAACGTGGAGGAAGCGATCGAGGGTCGAACCATGGCACACCTTGGGAAGGGACGGACGGCGGATGACGGAGGCCCGCACACGGGGCGAGGCCCCCGGTATGAGGTCTGCCGCCGGGCGGCGGCCGACTCGTCCGGCCGCCCGGCCGTCCTGGCGTCCGGGCGCCGCCGTGCCGCGGACGGCGGGGCCCGGAGCCGCCGGGCGGCGCTCCGCGGCCCTCTTTCTACCGGCCGCTGCCGCCGCCGCGGGCCCGTTGTGCGCGGTACGGCACCGGGCACATCGATTCGAGGGGTACGCCGGGCAGGCCGGGCCGGGCCGGCGCGGGCGCCCGTGGCCGGGAAACGGGCGGGGGAGGGGAGGCCGGAACGGCGGGAGTCTCGGGTCCACGGGACGGAGCATAGACCCATGTATGAGCCATGCATTTCGTCATATCGCAGCTCAGAGCGGGTGTCGTACAGAAGAACGGAGGCCGTCGCACACCTGCCCGCACCGATGCGGGAGGATGCTGCCCAACGAGGCGACGGGAACCAGGAAGCCGGTGCGAATCCGGCGCGGTCCCGCCACTGTGACCGGGGAGCGGACCCCATCCGAGCCACGGCCCCCCGCGGGCCGGAAGGCCGGGGCGAGCGCCGATCCGGCAGCCAGGAGACTGGCCCGTCGCCGATCCGCCGCACCCGGGGCGAGGACACCCCAGGAAGAGGTTCGTGATGAGCGACGACGACGTGCCGTGCCCCGGCGCGGGCCGCATGCCGGACACCGTCACCGTGGTCGGCATCGGCGCCGACGGCTGGGACGGGCTCGGGCGGGACGCCCGGGAGGCGCTGCACCGTGCCGGGACCGTCATCGGCGGCCCCCGCCAGCTCGCCCTGCTGCCGCCCGGCTGCACGGCGGAACGGGTGCCCTGGCCGTCACCGCTGCGCCCCGCCGTGCCCCGGCTGCTCGCCGAGCACGCCGGACGGCGGGTGGCCGTCCTGGCCAGCGGCGACCCGATGTTCCACGGCATCGGGCGGACCCTGGCCGCGGCCGTCGGCGCGGAGCGGCTGCGGGTGCTGCCCCACGCCTCCTCGGCGTCGTACGCCTGTGCCCGGCTGGGCTGGGCGGTGGAGGACACCGAGGTGGTCAGCCTGGTGGGCCGGCCCGCCGCGGCCCTGGCCGCCGCCCTGCACGCGCGCCGACGGCTCCTCGTCCTGAGCGCGGGCGCCGGAACCCCGGGCGAGGTGGCGGCACTGCTGTGCGACCGCGGCTACGGACCGAGCCGGATGACGGTGCTCGAACAGCTGGGCGGCGGCGCGCGGGAACGCCGGTTCGAGGGCACCGCCGCCGGCTGGCCGCATCCGCCGGGCGATCCCCTGAACGTCGTCGCCGTCGAGTGCCGGCCCGAGCCGGACGGCCACCGGCTGTCCGCGGTCCCGGGGCTCCCGGACGAGGCGTACGAGCACGACGGGCAGCTCACCAAGCGCCGTGTGCGGGCGGCCACGCTGGCCGCGCTCGCCCCGGCACCGGGCGAACTGCTGTGGGACATCGGCGGCGGCTCCGGCAGCATCGCGGTCGAGTGGATGCGCGCCGGACGCGGCTGCCGCGCGGTGAGCGTGGAGCGCGACCCCGTACGGGCCGCGCGCATCCGGCGGAACGCGGAGCGGCTCGGGGTGCCCGCGCTGCGGGTGGTCACCGGGGCCGCCCCGGAGGCCCTGGACGGACTCGCGGACGGGCCCGCGGACGGACGGCCCGCGGACGGGCGGGGTCCCGGACTCGGGCCGCCCGACGCGGTGTTCGTCGGCGGCGGGCTCACCGCCCCCGGACTGCTGGAGGCGTGCTGGGCGGCGCTGCCCGGCGGAGGACGGCTGGTCGCCAACACGGTGACGCTGGAGTCCGAGGCACTGCTGGCGGAGTGGTACCGCCGGCACGGCGGGGAGCTGGTACGGATCGCCGTCTCCAGCGCCGTACCGGTCGGCGGGTTCACCGGCTGGCGGCAGGCGATGCCGGTCACGCAGTGGGCGGTGACCAAGCCGGGGGAGCGGACGCCGGGAGAGTGGGCGCCGGAGGAACAGCGGCCGGAGGAACAGCGGGCGCCGGCGGAGTGACGCGGGCGGACCGGACATCAGCAGGGCGGCCACCGGCGGGGCCGGCGTCCGCGGAGCGCATGCCGGCCGGGAGGCCGGACCGAGGAGAGAACGATGACGGTGTACTTCATCGGTGCCGGTCCCGGCGCCGCCGACCTGATCACCGTGCGCGGGCAGCGGCTGCTGGAGTCGTGCGCCGTCTGCCTGTACGCGGGCAGCCTGGTGCCGCGCGAACTGCTCGCCGCGTGCCGGCCGGACGCGCGGCTCGTGGACACGGCGCGGCTGAACCTGGACCAGATCACGGCGGAGCTGGCGGACGCGCACCGCGCGGGCCACGACGTGGCCCGGCTGCACTCCGGGGACCCCTCGGTGTTCAGCGCGGTCGCGGAGCAGATGCGGCGGCTGGACGCGGCCGGCGTGCCGTACGAGGTGGTCCCCGGCGTACCGGCGTTCGCCGCGGCGGCCGCGGCGCTGGGACGGGAGCTGACCGTGCCGGCCGTCGGCCAGACCGTGATCCTCACCCGCGTCGCCCAGCAGGCCACCCCGATGCCGGACGGCGAGGACCTGGCCACCCTGGGACGCAGCCGCGCGCTGCTCGTACTGCACCTGGCCGCCCGCTACGCGGACCGGGTCGTCGCCGAACTGCTGCCGCACTACGGGGCCGACTGCCCCGCCGCGGTGGTGGCGATGGCGAGCCGCCCGGACGAACTGGTGCTCCGGGGACCGCTGGGCGGTATCGCCGACCGGGTCAGGGCGGCCGGGGTGACGCGCACGGCGGTCATCATGGTCGGCCGCGCCCTGGGCGCCGAGCAGTTCCCGGACAGCCATCTGTACTCGGCGGAGCGCGACCGGTGCGGCACCGCCGCCCCGGACGGTCCCCGGCCCCGGGCCGGCGGGAGCGCACCGGGACGGTGACCGGCCGCGCCCGGCGCGCGGGGCGGGCGTAACCGGTGCGCCCCGCGCCGGGACGGCCGGTCAGGGCCCCGGGGGGCGGGCGCGGGACGGCCCCTCCGGTGCCGCGCGCCCGACGACCCCGCCCGCACGGTCGATACAGAGCACGTCCACGGTGACCGGTTCGCCGCGCAGCACCCCGAGCGCCGTCCCGCGGGCGGCCTCCGCCACCAGATCGCCCAGCGGGACACCGCGCGCCGCGCAGCGCTGGAGCGCCTCCAGGCCGGTGTTGGCCCCGGCCACGGCCGCGGCCAGTTCCTCGTCCGCGCCGCCCCGCCGGGCGAGGTCCGCGAGGAAGTCCTTGTCGACCCGGGAGCGGCCCGAGTGCAGATCCAGATGGCCGGCGGCCAGCTTCGACAGCTTGGCGAAACCGCCCGCGATGGTGAGGCGCGGAACCGGGTGGCGCCGCAGGTACTTGAGCACGGCCCCCGCGAAGTCGCCCATGTCCAGCAGCGCGTCCTCCGGCAGGCCGTGCTCCGCGACGGCGGTCCGCTCGGAGGTGGAACCGGTGCAGCCCGCCACATGGGTGCGCCCGGCCGCCCGCGCGACGTCGATGCCGCGCCGGATGCTGTCGATCCACGCGGAGCACGAGTAGGGCACCACGACGCCGGTCGTGCCCAGGATCGACAGCCCGCCCAGGATGCCGAGCCGCGGGTTCCAGGTGGAGCGGGCGATCTCCTCGCCGTGGTCCACGGAGAGTTCGATCTCCACGTCACCGGAGCCGCCGTGCCGGGCCGCGACCTCGGCGATGTGCTCGCTCATCATCCGCCGGGGCACGGGGTTGACGGCCGGCTCCCCGACGGCCAGCGGCAGACCGGGGCGGGTCACCGTGCCGACGCCCGGACCGGCCCGGAACACGACACCGCTGCCCGGCGGCAGCAGGCGCACGGTGGCGCGGACCAGGGCGCCGTGGGTGACGTCCGGGTCGTCGCCCGCGTCCTTCACGACACCGGCCGCCGCCCGGCCCTCCGCGGGCCGCAGCTCCTCGGCGGCCAGGGCGAAGGCCGGGGTCTCGCCCCGGGGCAGGGTGATGACCACCGGGTCCGGGAAGCGGCCGGTGAGCAGCGCGGTGTACGCCGCGGTGGCGGCGGCGGTCGCGCAGGCACCGGTGGTCCAGCCGGGGCGCAGGCCGGTCCGCGCGAGCTGTGCGGTGCGGCCGCCGGGGGCTTCGGGGGAACCGCCCGGACTCCCGGGGGGAGGTCCGGGGTTGTCCGCGGAGCCGGTGGCGCGGGGCGGGTCGGGCGTGGTCATGCGGTGCTCCGGGCGGCGGGGAGTTGGCGGAGAGACAAGCGGCCGGAGGGCGTCCGGCGGTGTGGTCCATGCGGCTTCGGGCGGACGGGCGGACGGGCGGACGGACGGGCGTGGGCGGGAGACGCGCACGCCCGTGCGATCGTGCCATCCGCGCGGCCCGGGAGGCGTGCGGACAGCGGCCCGGACGCACGGCCGGTTGCCGGGCGGGCGGTTGCCGGGCGCATGGATGCCGGATGGTCCGCCAGCCGGTGCTCCGCGACGGCCGGCGGGCCCTGCCGCCGTGCAGCTCTCCGGTGCCGGGGCACGCGTGCGGAGACCGACCGCCCCGCCGGGACCCCGGCCGTACCCGCGCGAAGCGGTCGGGAGGCGGCCGGGAGATGATGTCCCGGCGCCGCCGTCCGCGGCGCGGGCGTAGGGAGCGCGGGAGCCGGGAGGGGACGGATGCGACGCCATGTGCTGATCCTCGGCGGTACCGGTGAGGCGAGGCGGCTCGCCGGGGAACTGGCCGCCGATCCGGGGCTGCGGGTCACCAGCTCGCTGGCCGGGCGGGTCGCACGGCCGAGGCTGCCCGCCGGCGAGGTCCGCGTCGGCGGATTCGGGGGCGCGGAGGGCCTGGCCCGGTGGCTCCGCGAGCACCGGGTGGACGCGCTCATCGACGCCACCCATCCCTTCGCCGGCACCATCAGCCGCAACGCGGCCCGGGCCGCCGCCGGGACCCGTGTTCCCCTGCTCGCCCTGCGCCGGCCCGGCTGGACGGCCGGACCGGGCGACGACTGGCACCCCGTCGCCTCCCTGGGGG
Source organism: Streptomyces sp. S07_1.15 (assembly GCF_020739505.1). Lineage (NCBI taxonomy): Bacteria > Bacillati > Actinomycetota > Actinomycetes > Kitasatosporales > Streptomycetaceae > Streptomyces > Streptomyces sp. S07_1.15. The sequence continues at coordinate 712,025 of NZ_JAJBZK010000001.1, read as the reverse complement.
AGGCCGCCGCGCTGCTCCCGGCCCTCGGGGAACGCGTGTTCCTGACGACCGGGCGGATGGGGCTCGCCGCCTTCGCGGACCTCACCGGGCTGTGGTTCCTGGTGCGCTCCGTGGACGCCCCCGAGCCGCCCGTCCCGCCCCGGACCGAAGTCCTCCTGGCGCGCGGGCCGTTCACGGTGGAGGGGGAGGCGGAGCTGCTGCGCCGGTACGGCATCGACGTGCTGGTGACGAAGGACAGCGGGGCCGGGGCCACCGCCGCCAAGCTGACGGCGGCCCGGCGGGCCGGGCTGCCGGTGGTCGTCGTGCGGCGTCCGGAGGTTCCGGTGGGGGTGCCGGCGGTGGCCGACGTGGCCGGAGCGGTCGCGTGGCTGCGGGGCCGTACGGGGTGACGGGAGCCGCCGTGCGGCCCGCCGTCGCCCGGACGGCGGCGGGCCCGCGGTCGCCGGCCGCCGCCCGGCGCGGGCGCGGCGCGCCCCCGGTGCGGTGCCCCGCGCGGGTCCGTGCTCCCGGGCCCGCCCACCACGGTCTCCCGGGTCGTCACCGGTCCGGGTACCGGCGGGGGGTCCAGACGATCTCCTGGCCGTCACCGCGCGTGACCGCGCGGGTCTGCGTCGAGCCGACCAGCAGGATGGTGCGCATGTCGACCTCGTCCGGGTCGAGTTCGGCCAGCCGTACGATCCGGACGCTCTCCTCCGGGCCGCCCACGTCCCGGGCCACCACGACCGGCGTGTGCGGGGCCCGGTGCTCCAGCAGCAGTTCGCGGGCCTTGCCCACCTGGTGGACGCGGCTGCGCGAGCCGGGGTTGTAGAGGGCCAGCACCAGGTCGGCCGCCGCCGCGGCCCGCAGCCGCCCGGCGATCACCTCCCAGGGCTTCAGCCGGTCGGAGAGCGACACCACCGCGTAGTCGTGGCCGAGGGGCGCGCCCGCGCGGGCGGCGGCCGCGTGCGCCGCCGTCATCCCGGGCAGCACCCGGACGGGCACCTCGCGGTACGGGTCCGCGGAGGCCACCTCCAGGACGGCGGTCGCCATCGCGAACACCCCCGGGTCCCCGGAGGAGACCACGGCGACCCGGCGGCCCTTGCGCGCCAGGTCGAGGGCGAACTCGGCCCGTTCGGACTCCACCTTGTTGTCGGAGGCGTGGCGCCGCTGCCCGGGCCGCACCGGCACCCGGTCGAGATACGTGGTGTAGCCCACCAGGTCCTCGGCGGCGGACAGCGCACCGCGCGCCTCCGGCGTCAGCCACAGCGGCCCGGCCGGGCCGAGCCCGACCACGACGACCCCGCCGGCGGGCGGCGCGGCGGCCGGGGGTTCCGGGCGGGCGGCGGCCGCGGCCGGGCCCGCCGTGACGGCCGCGTCCGCCGTCGCTGCCGGACCGCCGGGCGCCGGACCCCCGTGCGGTGCGCCCACCCGGCTGGGCAGGACCGCCATCGAGAAGTACGGCACCGAGCCGGGGTCCACCTCCGCCAGCGGCGCCGTGCGCTCCGCCGCCATCGTGGCCCGCTCCACGTACCGGGCCTCGGCCAGCCGTCCCGACCGCTCCAGCGCGCGCCGCACGGTCGGGAACGTCCGGCCGAGCTTCATGACGACGGCCGCGTCGGCGGCCGCCAGCCGGGCCGTCAGCTCCTCCTCCGGCAGGGTGCCGGGGAGGACCGCCAGCACCTCCTCGCCCTCCACCAGCGGGGTGCCGAGCCGCGCCGCGGCGGCGCTCACCGAGGTGACACCGGGGACGACCTCGGTGGGGTAGCGGTGCGCGAGCCGCTTGTGCATGTGCATGTACGAGCCGTAGAAGAGCGGATCGCCCTCGGCGAGGAGCGCCACCGAACGCCCCGCGTCCAGATGGGCGGCGAGCCGGGCGGCGGCCTCCTCGTAGAACTCCTCCAGGGCGCCCCGGTAGCCGCCCGGGTGGTCGGTGGTCTCCGTGGTGACCGGGTAGACCAGCCGCTCCTCGATGTGGTCCGGACGCAGATGGCGCCCGGCGATGGAGCGGGCGATGCTCCGGCCGTGCCGGGCGCTGTGGTACGCCACGACGTCCGCCCCGGCGACGACCTCCACGGCCCGCACGGTCATGAGGGACGGATCGCCCGGGCCGAGGCCCACGCCGTAGAGCCGGCCCGTGGCCGCCTCCGGTGCCGTGTGCCGCTCCTGCTGCTCGCTCATTCTTCTTCACTCGCCATCGCGTTGATCGCGGCGGCGGCCATCGCGCTGCCGCCGCGCCGCCCCCGCACCACCAGGTGTTCGAGGCCCGACGGGTGCGCGGCCAGGGCCTCCTTGGACTCCGCCGCGCCGATGAAGCCGACCGGTACGCCGATGACCGCCGCCGGGCGCGGCGCCCCCTCCGCCACCATCTCCAGCAGCCGGAAGAGGGCCGTCGGCGCGTTGCCGACGGCGACCACGGCGCCGTCCAGGCGGTCGCGCCAGAGCTCCAGGGCGGCGGCGCTGCGCGTGGTGCCGAGTTCGCGCGCCAGCGCGGGGACGGCGGGGTCGGAGAGGGTGCACAGCACCTCGTTGTCCGCGGGCAGCCGTTTGCGGGTGACCCCGCTGGCGACCATCCGCGCGTCACAGAGCACCGGTGCCCCGGCGAGCAGCGCCTCGCGGGCGCGGGCCACGACCCCGGGGGTGTAGCCGAGGTCGCCGACGAGATCGGTCATGCCGCAGGCGTGGATCATCCGGACCGCGACCCGGGACACGTCCGCGGGCAGGCCGCCGAGGTCCGCCTCGGCGCGGATGGTGGCGAAGGACTGGCGGTAGATGGCCGCCCCGTCCTTCTCGTACGCGTAACCGGTCACGGGGTCCTCGCTCGTGTCGTGCCGTCCGGACCGCCGGTGCCGTCCGGAGTGCCGGGGTGCCCGGGCCGCTGGGGCCCGTCCTTGCCGCGGGAGCCGGCGGTACCGTCCGCCCCGCCCTGCGTGGCGCTCGTTCCGTCCGCCGCGCCGGTGGCGTGCGCCGGGCGCGCGGTGCCGGCGGTGCTCGCCGCGCGGGCCGCCGCGATGGCGGCGGCGGTCCGCCCGGGCGGTACCCGCACCGGTCGCGGCGCCGTACGGCCCCCCGGCAGCGCGCCGTTGACGGCCACCCGGTAGGCGCCGTCGCCGGTGGCGAGGACGTCGATCCAGGCGCCGCCGTCGCCCGGACGACCGCAGCGGCGCTCGCAGCCGGACCAGTACACGGGCAGGGGCGCCGCCGTGCCGTCACCGGACGCGGCGGCGGCCGGAGCGGCGGAGGCGTCAACCGGGCGACCGGAGGCGCCGGCCGGGGGAGCGGGGACGCCGGCTGTGCCGGCCGAGGTGTCCGGTGCGGGAGCCGCGGGCTGCGGAGCCCGGGCCGGCCCGTCCGTGGCAGGTGCCGCGACCGGGCCGCCGGGAACCGCCGCGCGCTCCGCGGGGCCCGTTCCCACGGCCCGCGCGGCGTCGGTCCGTACGTCCGCCAGGGACTTGGCGCAGCCGGGCCGCCCGGCGCAGGAACCGATCGCGTACCAGGGGGAGTCGGGGGCGGTGACGAGGCCCGCGCCGGCCAGTCGTCGCAGGGCGGCGGGGCCCGCGTCCCGCGAGAGGCCCGGGACGACGACCCCGCGCCACGGGGTGGTGCGGATCTCCGCGTCACCCGAGCGGTCGGCCGTCTCCGCCAGCAGCCGCCACTGGGCGGCGGTGTACCGGCCCAGGGGCGCGGACACGGACAGGGCGCACCGGTCGCCGGAGCCGGGGGCGCGGATCAGCCCGGGCGCGGGGCCGGCCGCCGGGCCGCCGCCCTTGCGCGGGCCGGGGCCGGCCGGCGGCTGCCCGGCCGGTGTCCAGGCGACACCCGCACGGGAGAGGTGGCGCCCCAGCAGAGCCTCGTCCAGGGCGGGCCGGCCCGGGGCAGCGGAGGACGCCGAGGAAGCGGAAGGCGGTCCGGTGCGTTCGCCGGGCCCGCCGGGCCCGCCGGGCCCACCGGATTCACCGGTTTCGCCCGCGCCGGGTCCGGCGTCCCGGCGCGGAAGGTCCCCCACGCGCCAGGCCCGGGTGCCGCTCTCCGCCGCGGCGTGCAGAAACGCTTCGGCCGCGGCTACGGCCGCCCGCGCCGCGTCCTCGGCCGCGACCCGCAGCCGGGGGCCGCCCGCCCCGGTGCGGAGCTCCGCACCGCCGCCGGGCGTTGCGATGATCGTCACATCCGCGCCGAGCGCGGCGGCATCCCCGCGCCCGTCGTCCACGGCGAAGAGAAAACGTCCGGAAAGCGCCGCCGCGCCCGGGTCGGCGCAGAGCAGCGCGTCCAGTTCGCGGACCCACCCCCCGACGTCCGCGCAGCCCCTGCCGTCGAGTCCGGTCAGCGGGGAGACCACCACATTCCGGACGCGCTCATGGGTGTCCGAGGGGAGGAGCCCCACGGGGCGCAGCCGGTCGGCGAGTTGGCGACCGCAATCACCGGGAAGCCCGCGCGCCTGCACATTGCCGCGGGAGGTCAGTTCGAGTTCCCCGTTCCCCAGATCCTCCGCTATGGAGGCGAGGCAGTGTGCCTGACGGCTCGTCAGAACACCGCCCGGCAGGCGTATGCGCGCCAAGGCGCCGTCATCCGCGGTGTGCAGACGCAAAGCACCGGGGCAGGCGTCGTCGCGGCTGCGCCGGGGTGGTCCGGGCACGCCGGGGCAGGGTGTGGCGGGGGAGGGCATGGCGGCGAGCATACAGATGCCCGCGGGCGGCTCCGGTGGGGTCTCGTGGGTGCGGGCGGACGGCGGTGGCCGGGGGCCGGCGCCGTCCGCACGGGCCCCTCCGCGGCCCCGGGAATCCCTGGTCAGGGGCGGATGCCGGCCCGGCATCGGCGTCCGCGCCGCCGTGGCCGGACGGCTCGTGCGCGGAGCCGGAGACCTTTCCGGTTTGGACCGGGATGGTGCGATGCGCGCCGGTGTTCCGGAGGTCCGCGGCGGCCGGTGTTCTCTCGGTCACGGCCGGCCGGCCGCGGAGGCACCGTGCCGCGAGCCGCCCCGCTGCCCTTACTATGCTCACCGTCGGGCCCCGAGCGGGTCCGGCGACGCCATGGACGGCGCCAGGGGAGGAAGCCGGTGTGAATCCGGCACGGTCCCGCCACTGTGAGCGCGGCAGCAGCACCGCCGCGTGAGTCAGGAACTCCCGCCGTCCGCCACCGACCCGGGGCGAGGACCCCGAGGAAGGCACGCTGCCGCATGCGCTCTCGGCCCTGCCGTGGTCGGCTCCGCCGCCCCCGGTTCCGTCGTTCCCGGACCCCCTTCAGGGCTCCGTCCCGGACCCCGTGGTCCCGCACTCCGCGTTTCCGCACGCCGCGCTCCCCGGTGCCGGTCTCCCGGGCCCGGCCCGCGACGGCCCCGCACCACCCGGCCCGGCCGGACTCCGCCCGGCCGGATTCCGCCGGGTCCGCCCGCCTCCGGTCGCGCCCCGCCCGGGCCCGGAGCACCGCCGATCCCCTCCGGCAGGCCGGGCCCGCCCGCCGGTCCGCCACGACACCGCGAAGCGAGTGCCCGTGATCCTGCTGCTGTCGACCTCCGACACCGACCTGCTGAGCGCCCGCGCCGCCGGGGGCCCCGTCCCGTACCGGCCGGCGAACCCGGCCCGGCTCCGGCTCGACGACCTGCCCGCGCTGCTGGAGGGCACCGACCTCGTCGTCGTGCGGCTGCTCGGCGGCATCCGCGCCTGGCAGGACGGGCTCGACGCGCTGCTCGCCGGGGAGCGCCCGGTCGTCGTCCTCAGCGGTGAACAGGCCCCCGACGCCCAGCTGATGGCGGCCTCCACCGTCCCCGTCGGCATCGCCGCGGAGGCCCACGCCTATCTGGCCCACGGCGGCCCGGCGAACCTCGGGCAGCTCGCCCGGTTCCTCTCCGACACGGTGCTGCTGACCGGCCACGGCTTCGCCCCGCCCGAACCCGCCCCGAGCTGGGGCCCGCTGGAGCGCACCCCCGCGCCCGCGCCGGCTCCCGCCACCGCCGGGGACGCCACCGCGGGGGACGACGGCCGTCCGGTCATCGCCGTGCTCTACTACCGGGCCCACCACATGAGCGGCAACACCGCCTTCGTGGAAGCCCTCTGCCGGGCCGTCGAAGAGGCCGGCGGACGCCCCATGCCGCTGTACGTGGCCTCCCTCCGCGCCCCCGAACCCGAGTTGATCGAGGCGCTGGGCACGGCCGACGCCGTCGTCACCACCGTCCTCGCCGCCGGCGGCACCAAGCCCGCCGCGGCCTCCGCCGGCGGGGACGACGAGTCCTGGGACGCGGGCGCCCTCGCCGCCCTCGACGTACCGATCCTGCAGGCGCTCTGCCTCACCGGTCCGCGCTCCGCCTGGGAGGAGAGCGACGAGGGGCTCTCACCGCTGGACGCCGCCACACAGATCGCCGTACCCGAGTTCGACGGCCGGCTGATCACCGTGCCGTTCTCCTTCAAGGAGGTGGACGAGGACGGGCTCCCCGTCTACGCCGCCGACCCCGAACGCGCGGCCCGCGTCGCCGGGACCGCCGTGCGCCACGCCCGGCTCCGGCACATCCCGGCCGCGCGCAAACGCCTCGCGCTGGTGCTCTCCGCGTACCCCACCAAGCACTCCCGGATCGGCAACGCCGTCGGCCTCGACACCCCCGCCAGCGCCGTCGCCCTGCTGCGCGCCCTGCGCGCGGAGGGCTACGACCTCGGCCCGGCCGACGGGCCCGGCGCCCTCCCCGGGCTCGCCTCCGGGAACGGTGACGAACTGATCCACGCCCTGATCGAGGCCGGCGGGCACGACCAGGACTGGCTCACCGAGGAGCAGCTCGCCCGCAACCCCGTCCGCATCCCCGCCGCCGACTACCGCCGCTGGTACGAGCAGCTGCCGCGCGGGCTGCGCGAGCGCGTCGAGGAGCACTGGGGGCCGCCGCCCGGCGAGCTGTTCGTGGACCGCGGCCGGGACCCGGACGGCGAGATCGTCCTCGCCGCCCTCCGCCACGGCAACCTGCTGGTCCTGATCCAGCCGCCGCGCGGCTTCGGCGAGAACCCCGTCGCGATCTACCACGACCCCGATCTGCCGCCCTCGCACCACTACCTGGCGGCCTACCGCTGGATCGCCGCCCGCGCCGGGGACGGCGGCTTCGGCGCCGACGCCGTGGTCCACCTCGGCAAGCACGGCAACCTGGAGTGGCTGCCCGGCAAGAACGCGGCGCTCTCCGCGGACTGCGCGCCCGACGCCGCACTCGGCGACCTGCCGCTGGTCTACCCGTTCCTCGTCAACGACCCCGGCGAGGGCACCCAGGCCAAGCGCCGGGCCCACGCCACCCTCGTCGACCACCTCGTACCGCCCATGGCGCGGGCCGAGTCCTACGGGGACATCGCCCGCCTCGAACAACTGCTGGACGAATACGCGTCCATCTCCGCGATGGACCCCGCCAAGCTCCCCGCCATCCGCGCCCAGATCTGGACCCTCATCCGTGCGGCCCGGCTCGACCACGACCTCGGCCTGGACGACCGCCCGGACGACGACGGCTTCGACGACTTCCTGCTGCATGTCGACGGATGGCTGTGCGAGGTCAAGGACGCGCAGATCCGCGACGGGCTCCATGTGCTCGGGCAGGCACCGGCCGGGCCGGAGCGGGTCAACCTCGTCCTCGCCGTCCTCCGCGCCCGGCAGATCTGGGGCGGCACCACCGCGCTGCCCGGGCTGCGCGAAGCCCTCGGCCTGGACGAGTCGGCGGCCTCCCGCACCGGGGCGGACGAGGCCGAGGAGCGGGCCCGCGCCCTGGTCGAGGCCATGGAGGAAGCGGACTGGGACCCCGCCGCCGTGGAGCCGGCGGTCGCACGGGTGTGCGGCGGGGCCACGCCCGGCGCGGACGCGGGGAAGACCGCCGACGCGGCCCCCGGTCCCCCGGACGGCCCGCGCGAGGACCCCGCCGCCGTCGCCGCCGTACTGCGCTTCGCCGCCCGCGAGGTGGTGCCCCGGCTGGCCGCCACCGGCGACGAGATACGGAACTCCGTGCACGCCCTCGCCGGCGGCTTCGTCCCCGCCGGGCCGTCCGGTTCACCCCTGCGCGGACTCGTCAACGTGCTGCCGACCGGCCGCAACTTCTACTCCGTCGACCCCAAGGCCGTCCCCAGCCGGCTCGCCTGGGAGACCGGATCGGCGCTCGCCGACTCCCTCCTGGAGCGCTACCGCGCCGACACCGGCCGCTGGCCCGAGTCCGTCGGCCTCTCCCTGTGGGGCACCAGCGCGATGCGCACCGCCGGCGACGACATCGCCGAGGCGCTCGCCCTGCTCGGCATCCGGCCGGTGTGGGACGACGCCTCCCGGCGCGTCACCGGACTCGAAGCCGTACCGCTCGCCGACCTCGGGCGCCCGCGCGTCGACGTCACCCTGCGCATCAGCGGTTTCTTCCGCGACGCCTTCCCCCATGTCATCGGGCTCCTGGACGACGCGGTGCGGCTGGCGGCCTCGCTGGACGAGAGCGACGAGGACAACCACATCCGGGCCCACGCCCGGGCCGACCTCGCCGAGCACGGCGACGAACGCCGCGCCACCACCCGCATCTTCGGCTCCCGGCCCGGCACCTACGGGGCGGGCCTGCTCCAGCTCATCGACAGCCGCGACTGGCGCACCGACGCCGACCTCGCCGAGGTCTACACGGTCTGGGGCGGCTACGCCTACGGCCGCGGGCTCGACGGCCGCCCGGCGCGCGACGAGATGGAGAGCGCCTACCGGCGGATCGCCGTGGCCGCCAAGAACACCGACACCCGCGAACACGACATCGCCGACTCCGACGACTACTTCCAGTACCACGGCGGCATGGTCGCCGCCGTCCGTACGCTCCGGGGCACCGCCCCCGCCGCGTACATCGGCGACAGCACCCGCCCGGAAACGGTCCGCACCCGCACCCTCACCGAGGAGACCTCCCGGGTCTTCCGGGCGCGGGTCGTCAACCCGCGGTGGATCGCGGCGATGCGCCGCCACGGCTACAAGGGCGCCTTCGAGCTCGCCGCCACCGTCGACTACCTCTTCGGCTACGACGCCACGACCGGCGTCGTCGCCGACTGGATGTACGACACGCTGGCCCGCACCTATGTGCTGGACCCGGAGAACCGCGACTTCCTCCGCGAGGCGAACCCCTGGGCGCTGCACGGCATGGCCGAACGCCTGCTGGAGGCCGAGAGCCGCGGCATGTGGGCGGAGCCGGACCCGGCCGTGCTCGAAGAGCTCCGCAAGACCTTCCTGGAGACCGAGGGCGATCTGGAGGGCGGGGAGAACTGAGCCGGACGGAGAGCTGAGCCGGACGGGGCCCGGTCTCCCGGCCCCGGCCCCGGCCCCGGCCCCGCCCCCGTCCCCAGCCCCGGCTCCTGCCCCTGCCGGGTGGGGCGGGGCGGCGTCCGGCGCGTGGGCCGGGGGCGTGGCCGCTCTTCCCTCTTCTCCTTCCGCTGCGGGCCGCTGGGCCGCCGGGCGCCGGCCGTCCGCGCGCCGGGCCGGCTGTCCCGCCCCGCCCGGCCGCTCCCGGGCCCCGGTCCTTGCGCGGAGTGCCCGCCCGGTGGCTCCCGGTCGGCCGCGCGGGCCGGCCGAACACCGCTCGCGGGGCCCCCGGAAAGCCCGCCGAGAAGTCGATGACCTTGGTTTCCGGTGACCTGCCGCACGTGGCCCGCCTCACGTACTACGGGGGATAGGAGGCCCGGCCCGGCGGCCCCGTTCCGGGCGCGGGCAGCCGCTGGACGCCGCAGGCGCGCGGCGTGAGCAGGGGGTGGCACAAACGGGGTGTTTACGGGGCGGGGCGCGGGGGAGCGGGCCGGTTCCTCCCGTACGGGGAGCGGCGTGCGCCGGACGCGGGCGGCGTGCCGGCGGCGGGGTTCCTCCGGTGGCGTGCGGGGGTGCCGGCTACGGCCTCCGGTAGGAGTGGGGGTGCTTGAACCCCTGGGCGGGGCGGGTTACCAAGGTAGGGCGCAAGCGGACGAAATCCGCGAAATGCGCAAACCCCCCACTTCGGAGGTAACTCCTGATGTTCAAGCACGCTCAGATCCTCACCGACATGACTCCCCTGCGCCGCCGCGCCGCCTTCATGGCCGCCGGTGTCGGAGCCACCGCCGTGCTGGGGACCGGAGTCGCGCTGGGCACCCAGGGCGAGACCGAGAACCCCGCCACCGGGACCACCGCGTCCGAGGCCGCCGACTCGCGCGCCGCCGAGGCCGTCACGGCCCAGGCGGAGGCGCAGAAGAAGGCCGCCGAGGGCAAGGCCGCGGCCGAGGCCGCCGCCGCCGAGCGTGCCGGCCAGGAGGCCGCCGACCGTTCGAAGCGCCAGACCGTCACCCAGGCCGCCGCGAAGGCTCCCGCTTCCTGGGTGAAGCCGGTGGACAGCTATGTGAAGGGCTCCACCTTCGGTATCGGTGGTGACCGCTGGGCGAACAAGCACTCCGGCCAGGACTTCGCCGCGCCGACCGGTACCTCGGTGAAGACCGTGCACGAGGGCACCGTGGTCCAGGCCGGCTGGGGTGGCGCGTACGGCAACAACATCGTGGTCAAGCACGACGCCGGCACCTTCACCCAGTACGCCCACCTGTCGAAGATCACCGTTCCGGTCGGCACCCAGGTGACCACCGGGCAGGAGATCGGCAAGGTCGGTTCCACCGGCAACTCCACCGGCCCGCACCTGCACTTCGAGACCCGCACCACGCCGAACTACGGCTCCGGTATCGACCCGGTGGCCTTCCTGAAGCAGCGCGGCGTCACCCTCTGACGGACAGCGCCGAGGGAGCGACCGCACCAGGGCGGCCCTCCGGAACAGCCTCATGGCTGTCCCGGAGGGCCGCCTTTCGCTGTGCGCCGCCGGTCAGTCCCGGGCCGTCACCGGTCCGGTGTCCGGCCGGGCCGCCGGTGACAGATAGGCGCGGAACCGCCACGGCCCCAGGTCCGGCAGCGGCCGGGAGCGCCAGGCACGCGCGTACGGCGGCGGCTCGGCCCCGTTCGTCACCAGCACGGCGACGGGCCGCGTCTCCGCCGCCGCCCGCAGGGCCGCGTGCGTGATGCTGCCGTCGTGCCCGCCGACCTGCCGCGAGGAGCAGCCGGCGCGGAAGGCGATCCGCACCGCGTCCGGCCCGGAGACCACGCAGGGGGGCCGGACGCCCTGCCGGCCCAGTTCGGCGGCCATCCGGTCCAGCGTCTCGCCGTTGTGCCGGAAGGAGGTGAGGGTGGAGTCCAGCACCGTGAACTGCACGGCCAGGTGCAGCCCCAGCACCGTCACGGACAGCGCGGCGGCGGCCGGGCGCAGCCGGGGCCGGGCCACACGCACCCGGTGCGTCAGCCGGAGCAGGCCGTGGGCGACCGGCAGGGAGAGCAGGGCGTACGCGGGCAGCAGGAAGCGCGGCGCCGCGTAGCCGACCAGGAACAGATACGGGAGGGCGAGCCCGAGCCCCGCCAGCGCGGGCAGCAGGATCTCGGCCCGGTACCGGGTGCGGCGCGCGGCGAGGACACCCCCGGTGGCGAGCAGCGGGAGGGCGAACCACCACAGACCGGTGGCGGGGTTCCGCCACGGTACGTCACAGGGCCGGCACAGGGTGCGGCCGCCGAGGGCGCGGATGTGGTCGTCCACGGAGAAGTACGGGGCGAGATGGCCCTGGATCTCGCTGGCCCGCCGCAGCCGGGCCGCCGGGCCGCCGTACGCGGTGTACGCCTCGGCGATCCACTCCGCGCTGCCCAGCGCGCCGCCCGCCGCCAGGGCGGCCAGCAGCAGCGGACGGCGCCAGGAGCGGACCAGCAGCAGGGCCGCACCCAGCGGCAGGGCGAGCCAGAGCGCGTCGGAGGGGCGCATCAGGGCGGTGAGGGCGACACCCGCGCAGACCCCGGCCGGAGCCCACCGGGAGGCCGGGTCCCGCAGGGCGCGCAGCAGACAGCCCGTGGCGAACAGCGCACCCAGCGCGACCCACAGGTTGGGCATCACCTGCGGCCCGTAGAAGAGGGTGACCCAGAGCCCGGCGAAGAGGCCCCCGGCCAGGGTGAGCACCGCCGCCGGCAGCAGACCGCGCCACACCCGCAGGGCGAGGAAGAGCCCGGCCCCGCTGAGCAGCGCGAGCCAGACGCGCAGCGGCGGGACGGCGTCGGTGAGGGCGGCCACCGGCGCGGCGAGATAGCTGATGCCGCGGGCGCGCGGGGCGCTGAAGAACGCCGCCGGTGCGTGGGAGCTGACCTGGCTGACGTACACGGTCTCGTCCCAGCCGAGGCCGCTGCCGGGGACGACCAGCGTCAGTTGCACCAGGGTGAAGAGGACGGCGACGGCGGCGGGACCGTGCGGCACGGCGCGGGCGGCCCACCCGGCGCGGGCGCTGCCGGAGACGGCGGTCCCGGGCCGGGCGGCTCCGGGCACGGCGGCCCCCGGCGGGACGGCCCCGGGCGCGGCCCCGGGCACGGCGCCGCCGGCCGGGGCGCCGCGCGGGGCGCGCCGCGACCGGAGCCAGGGGATCCGCCCCGGTGTGCGCCGCGGCCGCCGCCGCGGCCGCTCGTCCCGGGTGCCGGTGACCGGTGGTGGCTGCATGGCCGGACCTCGCCGCACGTCGAAGGGGGTGCCGGATGGGGACAGACAGGCGATCACCAGCCTGTGGCGGGGTGCGTCCGCTCACCACTCGGGCGGGGCAGCCGGAGGAACCGGGACGGCGCCGTCCGGGGGACCCGGGTATTCCCGCAGGTCAGCCAGGAATTACCGGACGGAATGGATCGGTAAAGCAATCCCGGTGCAAAAGTCCGACCACTTTTTTATGTGATGTGAAAGGTCCAACAGCATATTCCTGAGAAAAGGACATCTTCATCCCGTCGGGAAGAATGAAAGGGCTATGCTCCATGTCTCGCAGGCGGGTTGCGGCGATTTCCGCAGGCCGCCCCCGGCTGCCGCGGTGCCGCCCTTCCCCGGGAACGCGGATTGCGGCGGCGGCCCCCGCCGGTGCCCCGACGCACCGGCCGACACCCCTATTCCTTCCGCAAGGGTTTGAGACATTGATGGTTCGTGCCGGCTCGTCACCAGGAGGTCGGCGGCCCGCCTCCGCACTCCTGTGGCTGTTCCCACCCGCCGTGACGGCTCTCTGCGCGGTCGTCGCCGTCCTCGGCGTCCCCGGCGGGGCCCGCGCCCCGGTCGCCTGGTGCGGCGCCGTCGCCACCGCCGCCGTGGCGATCGCCGCGGCCGAGGCGGTACGGCGCGGACGCCTGATCCACGCACTGCGGCGGCGCGCCGCCGAACAGGAGGCCGCGCTCGGCCGCCGCCTCACCCAACAGGAGGCCGAGACCGAACGGCTCGCCGGGGAACTGCTGCCCGTGGCCGTCGAACGACTCCAGCGCGGAGCCTCCGTCGAGGAGGTGCTGGAGGGCGTCGCCTACACACCCGGCACCGACCCCCGGTTCCACGCCGCCCACGAGGCCGTGCTCCGCTCCGTCCTCGAAGCGGTCCGCGCCGAGGAGGACCTGCGCGAATCCGCCCACCGCGCCTTCGTCAACATCGCCCGCCGCGTCCAGGCGATCGTCCACCAGCAGGCCCAGGACCTGCGGGAGATGGAGGACCGGCACGGCAACGAACCCGAGTTCTTCGGCGACCTCCTCCACCTCGACCACGGCACCGCCCTCATCGGCCGGCTCGCCGACAGCATCGCCGTCCTCGGCGGCTCCCGTCCCGGCCGCCAGTGGCAGCAGAACGTCCCGCTCTTCAACGTCCTGCGCGGCGCCATGTCCCGCATCATCGACTACCAGCGGGTCGACCTGCACTCCGTCGCCGAGGCCGCCATCGTCGGACCCGCCGTCGAGTCCCTCATCCACGCCCTGGCCGAGCTGCTCGACAACGCCACCCGCTACTCGCCCCCGCAGACCCGGGTCCACCTCACCGCCGTCGAGGTGCAGTCCGGCATCGCCGTCGAGATCGAGGACGCCGGCGTCGGCCTCACCGAGGAGGCCCGCCGCCGCGCCGAACGCGTCCTGGCCCAGGCGTCCGCCGGCATCGACCTCAACGACCTCGGCGAAACCCCCCGGCTGGGCCTCGCCGTGGTGGGCCGGCTGGCGCAGACCCACGCCTTCCAGGTGTCGCTCCGCCCTTCGGCCTACGGCGGCGTCCGCTGTGTCCTGATCGTCCCGCAGGACCTCATCACCGCCACGCCCACCCCCGGCGGCTCCGTGGCCCGTGCCGCCACTCTTCCGCCGCCCAAGCGCAGGACGCGGCCCACGCCGACGCCGCTGCCCCGGCCGAACGGAGCGGCCATGGAGGAGGACCCCGCGGCGGTCGGCCGCAACGCCAACGGGCTGCCGCAGCGCCGCCGCCGGCACCCCGGCGTCGCCCCCCGGGCCGCGGCGCCCGCCCGGTCGGCCGCTCCGCCCCGGCCGCCCGCGGCAGCGGAGCAGGTCAAGCCGGGTCTGTGGCTGGCCGCCTTCCAGAGCGGCATCAACGGAGAGGCGCCGGCGCCGCGGGCCGCGCGTCCGAACAGTGACGACTCGGTGGACAGGGATGGGTAGGAACGTGACACAGCAGCGGCTCAACATGGACTGGATGCTCAGGGATCTCGCCACGAGCGTCCCGCAGACCCGGCACATCGTGGTGCTCTCCGCGGACGGCCTGTGCATGGCGCAGCACGGCACCGACGGCGACACCGCCGACCGGCTCGCCGCCGCCTGCGCCGGACTGCAGAGCCTGTCCGGCGCGATCGCGGCCGAGTTCCCGCACGGCACCGGGCAGATGAGACTGGTCGTCATCGAGGTCAGCGGCGGCTTCTTCTACCTCATGGCGGCCGGCGCCGGCGCCTATCTGGCCGTGCTGGCCGACGACGGCGTCGACGCCGGGCTGATGGGGCAGCGCATGCGCGACCTGGTCGCCAGAATCGGCGAGCATCTCAGCAGCCCGCCGCGCGTGGACGAGCAGATCACATGAGCGGGCCCGGCGAGGACTGGGAGGAAGGCGCCCCCGAGCGGCTGTACGTACTCACCGGCGGCCGCGGCCGGGCCCGCGGCAGGACGGCCGACCTCGACCTGGTCACCCTCATCGTGTCCCGGGACGTGCCGAAGCCGGGCCTGCAGCCCGAGCACGCGGCCATGCTGCGGATGTGCCACTACCCGCTCTCCGTGGCCGAGATCTCCGCCCATCTGGTGCTGCCCGTCAGCACGGTCACCGCGCTCCTCACCGACCTGCTGGCCGACGGGCGCATGGAGGCCCGCGCCCCGATCCCCACCGCCGCGTTGCCCGACGCGGACCTCCTCAAGGCGGTGATGCATGGACTACAGAACCTCTGACACGCTCCCCGGCCCGCGCAGCGAGGACGCCCTCCCCGCCACGGCCACGTCCGCGGTCAAGGTGGTCATCGTCGGCGGCTTCGGCGTCGGCAAGACCACCCTGGTCGGCTCGGTCAGCGAGATACGCCCGCTCACCACGGAGGAGACGATGACCCAGGCCGGGGTCGGCGTCGACGACATCGCCGGTGTCGAACGGAAGACCGAGACCACCGTCGCCATGGACTTCGGCCGGATCAGCATCAACGAACAACTGGTGCTGTACCTCTTCGGCACCCCCGGCCAGGAGCGCTTCTGGTTCCTCTGGAACGGCCTCTTCGAAGGGGCCCTGGGGGCGCTCGTCCTCATCGACACCCGCCGCCTGGAGGTCAGCTTCGACGTCGTCGGCCGGCTGGAGGAGCGCGGCGTCCCCTTCGTGGTCGTCGTCAACGACTTCCCCGAGTCGCCCCGTTACCCGGTGTCCGAGCTGCGCGCGGCGATGGACCTGCCCGATTCCGTGCCGATGGTCACCTGCGACGCCCGCGACCGCGGCTCCTGCCGGGACGCCCTGCTGACGCTCATGCGCTATCTGCACACCCTCGCCACCGCAACCCCGGAGTCCTCGTGACCGTCCCGCCACCCCACCCCGCCGGCCCCCGGCGCCGTACCGCCACGGACCCCCGTACCGTCACCGTCGAGCCCCCCTCTTCCGTGCCTCCCGCCGCCGAGTCCGCGCCGCCGCCCGGCTGCCCGGCCCACGCCTACGGGCCCGGCGGCCTGATCCGGCTCTACGGGCCCGAGGCCGAGACCGACCCGATGGGCCTCTACGAACGGCTGCGCGCCCAGTACGGAGCCGTCGCCCCGGTCCTGCTCCACGGCGACCTCCCGGCCTGGCTGGTCCTCGGCTACCGCGAGAACCTCGACGTGGCCCGCACCCCCTCCCGCTTCTCCCGCGACTCCCGCCACTGGCGCCTCGCGCGGGAGGGCCGCGTCGCCCCGGACCACCCCCTGGCCCCCGTCGTGGCGTGGCAGCCGATGTGCACCCATGTCGACGGCCGGGAGCACGAACGGCTCCGCGGCGCCGTCATCGACGGCCTCGACCGCTTCGACCGCCGGGGTATCCGGCGCACCGTCACCCGCTCCGCGCAGGTACTGATCGACCGGTTCTGCGCCGAGGGCAGGGCGGAGCTGGTCCAGCAGTTCTCCGAGCACCTGCCCATGCTGGTGATGACGCAGCTCCTGGGCATGCCGGAGTCCTACGGCCCCAAGCTGGTGGAGGCGGCCCGTGACCTGCTGAAGGGCACGGAGACCGCGGTCGCCAGCAACGACTACGTCCTGCGCGCCCTGCGCCAGTTGGTGGCGCGCAAACACGCCTCCCCGGGCCAGGACTTCGCGAGTTGGCTGATCGAGCATCCCGCCGGGCTCACCGACGACGAGGTGGTGCAGCACCTGCGGGTGGTCCTCATCGCGGCCTACGAGACCACGGCGAACCTGATCATCAACATGCTGCGGATGGTCCTCACCGACCGCCGTTTCCGCGCCGACCTGGCCGGCGGCCACATGACGCTTCCCGACGCCATGGAACAGGTGCTGTGGGACGAACCGCCGATGATGACGGCCGTGGGGCGGTGGGCCACCGGGGACACGGAACTCGGCGGCCAGTCCATCCGCGCCGGTGACCTGCTGATCCTCGGGCTGGCCGCGGGCAATCTCGACCCGGCCATCCGCCCGGACCCCAGCGTCCCCGTCCACGGGAACCGCTCACACCTGGCCTTCAGCGGCGGCCCGCACGAATGCCCCGGCCAGGACATCGGCCGGGCCATCGCGGACACCGGCGTCGAGGCCCTGCTGGCACGCCTCCCCGATCTGCGGCTGGCCGTGGACGAGACGGAGCTGAGCTGGGTCTCGGCCCTGATGACACGTCATCTCATCGCGTTGCCCGTCGAGTTCACTCCGCAGCGGCCCGAGCCGAAGGAGCCGTCCCTGTCCGTGGCCGTACCGGCGCCCTCCCGGCGGGCGCCACTGCCCGGAGAGGCCGCGACCGGGGACGGGACCGGGTCCGCGGTGGCGCGGAAGCGGACGGCGGCCCCGGTCCTCGCGGGGGTCGCCGATCCCCTGGCCGCGGGGACCGGCCCGTCCCCCCTGCGGGCGTCCGCCCCGTGGTGGCGGCGGCTGGCGCGGTGGTTCGCCGGCCGGTGAGACGTCCGGGTGTCCGTGCGTCAGGCACCGAGCTGGTCCCACCACCAGTCGATGGTGGGGAGCCCCGGCGGGCCCGGCCGCGCGTCGGCCGGGCCCGGGCGCCGGGTGACCCCCAGCGTCGCCCCGGGCACGGGCAGGCGGTGGAGATGGCGCGGGCTGGCGTAGCGCGGAGCGGTGTCGGACCAGCGGATGTTCCCCGCGATCCAGTGGCCCAGGTCGTCGAGATAGCGACGCAGAGCCCCGTCGGCCCCCCGCGCGGTCCGCTCGCGCAGACGGAGGAAGAGGGTCATCGCCCGGTCTCGCAGGGAGAGCGCGGCGGCGAGGGCCTGCCGCTCCGAGCAGCGGTGGTGATGGGCGAGGACCCGCACGAGGTTCGGGGCGGCGGTCTTCTCCCCGGCCTCCTTGGCCGCGGAGAGCAGATCGTTGTCGCAGGCCGCGATGAAACCGGTGGCCTCGGTCAGGGCGCGGACGGGACCGGAGTGGAGCCGGTCGCCGGGGATCCCGGCACCGTTGGCGATCTCGACGAAGGCGGCGTCGAACCGGGTTCCGACGTCCGCGATGCGCCCGGCGGCGTACTCGGCGGGGCCCGGCACGACACCGCGGCCGGCGTTGGCCTGCTGCCAGGCCGCGCCCAGCAGCAGATCGCGGACCCCGTCGGCCAGCCGCTGGAACTGTACGGGCCCGGCCACGGCCCGGGTGCGGATCACCAGGTCGTCGAGCGCGCGGGCCATCGGGCCGGAGCCGAGCATCCCGGAGCCGGGGGCCTCCAGGGAGCGGACCAGCCGCAGACCGAGGCCGGCGACGTCCGGGCTCCGGTCCGCCGACGGCCCGGCGTCGAGCCGGGTGTCGTCGAGAGCGAACAGCCAGTACGTCCACTGGGCGAACAGCAGCAGGCGTTCCTCGTCGCCACGGGGGGCGAGGCGGCAGCTGAACTCCGCGGCGTTGCTGGCCAGGTTCCAGGCCCGGTCGGCCGCGTCGGTGAAGACACCGCTCGCGTCGAGCCAGGCGACGGCCCGCTCCTCGATCCTGCGGACCGCGGGGTGGACGGCCGATTCCACGGGGCACCAGAAGGGCGGCAGTCCTCCCGGAGGCGTTCCCCCGGCGGTGGAGGCCGCGGCCGCGGGGGTGCCGGTGGTGGTGTCCGCCACCGGCTCAGTCCGTCCGGAGGCGGAAGAGGAGCAGCCGGGTCTCGACGGCGTGGTCGCGCCAGATCCGGAACAGCCTGCCGTGCCCGACGGCCGAGTCCATCAGCCGCTCACGGGCGATGGGGGAGGGCTCGGCCGCCCCTGCCGTCCGGTCCAGTTCCGCCGCGGTCCAGGCCATGGACTGTACCCAGAACTCCGAGACCGGGTCCGTGATGTCCTCGTCCCGTTCCAGGGTGAACCCCGCCTCGCGTGCGGCGCGGACGTACTCGTCGAGGGTGCCCAGCCGCGTCCGGTAATAGCCGTTCACGAAGCCGGCGACCTCCGGCCGGCACAGGAAGTGATCCTGGAGGCCGAACCAGCCGCCGGGCCGCAGGGCCCGGGCGGCCACGGCGAAGAGCCGCCGCCGGTCCATGTGCACGGCGCTCTCCACGGCCACGGCGGCGTCGTACGCCCGCTCCTCCCGGAACGCGTGGGCATCACCCAGGAGGGGCGTGACGCGGTCGCGGACCCCGGCCCGGCGGACCAGGTGGTCCATGACCGGTATGTGATCGGCCGTGATGGTGAGGCCCGTGACGGTGCTGCCGTGCTCCTGGGCCCAGTAGATCGACCCGCCCCCGAGGCCGCAGCCGATGTCGAGGAGGGCGGCCGGAGGGTGGTCCGCGGCGCCCCAGGTGGCGGCCGCGTGGCGGATCACGGCTTCCTGGGAGTCGGTGATCCGGCGGCGGATGAGGTGCTGGGCGACGGTGGTGTTCGGTGTGGACTCGAACATGCCCAGATGGAAGTGGACGCGCGGCCCGGGACCGTACTTGTGCAGGATGTCGGCGGTCTTCCGGGAGTAGTACAGGGGTACCTCGGCCTCGTCGAACGGGGCTTCCCCGCCGAACGGGGCTCCCTCTCCGAACGCCGCCTCGCCGAGCGCGGGTTCCCGGGGTCTCGGCGGATCGATGACGAGACCGCCGCGGCCGGGGGCATGACCGGTGCCCGTGATGCTGTCGGCTGCGTCTGTCATATTCGGCCTCCTGTGGCTGGGCTGAGGAGTCGTCCAGGACGTGGGGGAGGGGGTGTCCGGCGCCTCCCGGCGCACGGCGCCCCCAACCTGCCCCGGTCGCGGAGATCCTTAACCCCGGCCGCGCGCCCGGGCGATGCGATCGGGCCTACCGCATCCGACAGACAATGGGTCGGAATGGACTATTCGTGCTCGCTTCTGAACGGAAGACGCCGCATTAGGAAATTCCGCGGGGGGGATGGATGAGTGAATAGAGGATTTTATGACGGCATTCGCTCTCCGGGAGAACGGCCGCGGAACAGCCGCGGTCATGTCCGGTATTCGACGGTCCCGTTGAGCCCGTCCCGCCGCTCCCGGCGGACGTGCGCCTTTCCCGGTTTCCCGGGTTTCCCGTGAACAAGCGCGCCTGCCGGAAAATCGGCGGGAAAAGGCTCCGCGGACCTCCCGGCGGGCGGCGGGGACAGAGCGGACACGGTCGGACGCGAACGGACGGCGGAAGGCCCGCCCCGGCCGGTGGGTATCCACCGTGCGGGACGGGCCCTGCTGGTCAACCGCTCCTGTGGAGCGGGGTGGTGGCGTGGCGGCCCGGGCTCAGGGCAGCCGGCCGACGCCGCCGTATTCGATCCACTCCTGGGTGCGCTGCCGGGGGGCGAGGTCGGTGTCCGGCCGCCAGGTGGAGACCTCCACCAGGCCCGGCTCCAGGATCTCCAGGCCCTCGAAGAACTGCTCCAGGTCCCGCTGCTGCCGCACCCGGCCCCAGTTGCCGTGGGTGCTCTTGTCCATGAAGTCGGTGACGAAATCGCGGGTGGCGGCGTCCTCGCTCACCAACTGGCAGATCACCATGAAACTGCCGGGCGCCAGCCGGTCCCTGACGGTCCGGATGAGGCCGGCCGGGTCGTCCTCGTCCTTGATGCAGTGCAGCACCGAGACGAACAGCGCGGCCACCGGCTCGTCGAAGTCGATCAGCCGCTCGACCTCGGGGTGGCTGAAGATCCCGTCGGTGTCGCGCATGTCCGCCGTGATGACGGCGGTGTTCTCGTTCTCCTCCAGCAGCGCGCGGCCGTGGGCGAGGACGATCGGGTCGTTGTCGACGTAGACCACGCGCGAGGAGGGGTCCACGCTCTGGGCGACTTGGTGGACGTTGTTCTGGGTGGGCAGGCCGGAACCGTGGTCCAGGAACTGGCGGATGCCGTGGTCCTCGGCCAGCCGCCGGACCACACGGGCCAGGAACTGCCGGTTGTTGAGCGCCAGTTCCCTGGTGCTCGGGACCACCTTCAGCAGCTCGTCGGAGGCTTCCCGGTCGACGGCGTAGTTGTCCTTGCCGCCGAGGAAGTAGTCGTACATCCGAGCCACACTGGGAACGTTGACATCGATCCCCTTGGGCAGCGGCTCTTGTGTCTGGCCCATCCGACCCCTCACAGTCTCGTCCGCGCGTTCGCGTGTGCGATGCGACGCGCTCACATCCTAGAGGGGTACATCCGTCCGGTTAAGGCCAACGCCCTTACCGGGCAAACCCGTTGGGGCGGCGGGTCAGAACGCCAGGTCACGCGGAGCGTGCTGGACCGTGATCCAGTGCGGGGTGGTGAACTCCTCGAAGACCCACTCGCCGCCGAACCGCCCCAGCCCGGACGCCTTCTCGCCGCCGAAGGCCGCGCGGACGTCGTCGTGCACGGTGGTGTCGTTGATATGCGTCATGCCGGCCTCGACGCGGGAGGCGAACCGCAGGCCCCGTTCCGGGTCGGCGGTGAACACCGCGCTCGACAGGCCGTACTCGGTGTCATTGGCCAGCCGCAGGGCGTCCTCCTCGCCGTCCGCCCGCACCAGCGTGGCCACCGGGCCGAAGACCTCCTCGGCCGCGGTGGCGACGTCATTGCGGCCGATCACCACATGCGGCGGCAGCACCCGCCCGGTGGGGCCCGACGGCTCGCCGGACAGGACCACCCGGGCACCCTGGGTGACGGAGCGGGCCACCTTGTCGCGCACACCCGCCAGCTGGGAGTCGTTGATCAGCGGGCCGATCTGCGTCCGCTCGTCGCGCGGGTCCCCGGCGCGCAGGGCGCGGGCCCGTTCGGTGAAGAGACCGGCGAAGTCGTCGAAACGGGACCCGTCGACGACGACGCGGTTGGTGGCCATGCAGATCTGCCCCTGGTGGAAGTAGCTGCCGTAGAGGGCGGCGTCCACCGCGGAGTCCAGATCGGCGTCGTCGAGGACGACCATCGGGCCGTTGCCGCCCAGCTCCAGGGCGAGCTTCTTCAGCCCCGCCCGGGCGGCGATGCGCCGCCCCACCGGCGTCGAACCGGTGAACGACACCACCCGCGGCACATGGTGCTCCACCATCCGGTCGCCGATCTCACCGCCGCTGCCCACGAGCACGCTGAGCAGGCCCGGCGGAAGTCCGGCCTCCTCGTAGATCTTCGCCAGCAGCAGACCACCGGTGACCGGGGTGTCACCGGCCGGTTTGAGGACGACGGCGTTGCCCGCCGCGAGCGCGGGAGCCACCGAGCGGTTGGAGAGAAAGGCCGGGAAGTTCCACGGGCTGATCACCGCCACGACCCCCACGGGCCGCCGGCGGATCAGGTTCTCCTTGCCCGGGACGTCCGCCGGCACCTCCGGCGGGGCGGGCTCCCGGTGGTCGGCCGCGAGCCGCGTCACGGCTTCGAGGATGCCGAGCTCCATGCCGACCCGGGCGGCGGTGGCCCCCGCCTCCCGGGTCAGCCAGCCGCCGGTCTCCGCCCGCCGCGCCGCCATGATCCGCGCCGCCCGGTCCAGGACGGCGGCCCGCTCCTCCTCCGGCAGGGCCGCCCAGCGGGGCTGCGCCTCCCGGGCCGCGCCGTAGGCCAGATCCACGTCGGACGGGGCCGCGAGCTGGATCTCGGTGAGCGTCTCACCGGTGTACGGGTCCGAGTCCGTCCCCACGCTGCCGGAACTGCCGGGCTGCCAGCGGCCCGCGAGGAACATGCGGTCGAATCCGGTGTACGGGGCGGGGGGTGTGGGCTCCGCGGACGGCATGGCTCTCTCCGCTCGGTCGTGCAGGGTGCAGGTGCCGGGGAAACGTGCAGGGTCCTCCCGGCGCGCACTAGGTGCCCGCCGGGACCGTGCCCGGGTGCCCCGGAAGCCGGGTGCCAACCCCGGCCCCGTCCGCAGCCGGTCGCACGGGGCGGCGGCGACCCGCGAGACTGGGGAGCCCGACGGGGAGCCGAGGAGACCGACCAGTCATGAGAAACCGCCGCGCCGGCCGGACCACCGGCGTCCCGCACCTCCGTCAGCGCCTTCGCCGGCACCCGCACCCGCGTCCTGGCCGGAGCTCCGGCACGGGCACCCGCACCCGTTCGCGCGCCGCCCTCCTCCTCACCGCCGTGCTGCTCCTCCTGCCGGCCGGGCCGGCGGGCTGCTCCGGCCCGGGGGCACGGCCGCCGGCCGACGGCTCCGCACCGGGCGCCGGGTCCCGCGCCCCGTCCGCCGCCACCGGAGGAGAAGAGGGGGCGGGGCACTGGCGGCCGGAGCCCGGCACACCCTGGCAGTGGCAGCTCAGCGGGCGGGTCGACACGAGCGTCGACGTCCCCGTCTACGACATCGACGGCTTCGAGAACGACGCGGAGACCGTCGCCCGGCTGCACGCCGACGGCCGCAAGGTCATCTGTTACATCAACGCGGGCGCCTGGGAGGACTTCCGTCCCGACCGTGACGACTTCCCCCGCGCGGTACGGGGCCGCGGCAACGGCTGGCCGGGGGAGCGCTGGCTGGACATCCGGCGGACCGCCGTGCTGCGCCCGCTGATGGCCCGCCGCATGGACATGTGCCGGGACAAGGGCTTCGACGCGGTGGAGCCCGACCTCATGGACGGCTACCTCAACCGCACCGGCTTCCCCCTCACCGCCCGCCACCAGCTCGCCTACAACCGGATGCTGGCGGAGCTCGCCCATGAGCGGGGCCTGGCCGTGGGGCTCAAGAACGACCTCCCGCAGATCCCCGAGCTCGTCGGCTCCTTCGACTTCGCGGTGAACGAGGAGTGCGCCGAGTTCGGCGAGTGCGCCGCCCTCACCCCCTTCGTCGAGCAGGACAAGGCGGTCTTCCACGCCGAGTACGCGCTGGACCCGGACGACTACTGTGCCGAGAGCCGGCGGCTGCGGCTGAGCTCTCTCCGGAAGAACCTCTCCCTGGACGCCTGGCTCCGCCCCTGCCCCTGACCCGGGCCCCGCTCCCGGCCTCGGCACCGTCCGCGACGCCCGGACCCGACCCGGGACCGTCCCGCGACGGTCCCGTCCCGTCACCTCCGGAGGGCAGGTGTGACGTTCCTCCCGCGGGTCCGGCCCGGTTTGGCGGAGCCGCCCGGTGCTCCGTAAAGTGCCGCCGGAGTGTGCGCACCCGGACGCACCGGAGCGGGAACGGAAGCGGCAGCGGCGATGACGGTGACAGACGACGGCCGGGCCGAGCCGGCGGAGCGGACCGAGCAGGCCGGGCAGGAGCACCCCGGCATCGACCCGGAGCGGCTGGCCGCGTGTCTCGGCGTGCTCGCGGAACTCGACGACCTGCCGCTGGACCACCCCGACGCCATCACGGTGCGCCGCGCCACCGCGGGGATCTACCGCACGGTGAAGCAGCGCCGCCGCCAGGAGCGCCGGGCCGCCAAGACGGCCAACGACAAGGCCGTCACCGAGGCCACCGCCACCGGATCCGCCGACCGCATCGACGACGAGACGGCCGGCATCCCCCTCGCCGCCTCCGCGGCCACGGAGATCGTCGGCGTCCTGGAACGCCCCCGGTCCTGCTACATCTGCAAGACCCGGTACCGCGAGGTGGACGCCTTCTACCACCAGCTCTGCCAGTCCTGCGCCAAGGAGAACCGCGCCCGCCGCGACGCCCGGACAGATCTGACGGGGCGGCGCGCCCTGCTCACCGGCGGCCGGGCCAAGATCGGCATGTACATCGCGCTGCGGCTGCTCCGTGACGGCGCGCACACCACCATCACCACCCGCTTCCCCAAGGACGCCGCCCGCCGCTTCTCGGCGATGCCCGACAGCGGGGACTGGCTCCACCGGCTCAAGATCGTCGGGATCGATCTGCGCGACCCGGCGCAGGTGGTGGCGCTGACGGACGCGGTGAGCGCCGAGGGCCCGCTGGACATCCTCATCAACAACGCCGCCCAGACCGTGCGCCGCTCCCCGGAGTCCTACGCCGAGCTGGTGGCCGGCGAGACCGCGCCGCTGCCGTCCGGCGGCCGTCTCGCGGAGCCCCTCGTCCTCGGCAGCTTCGGCAGCGGCGCCCAGCAGGCGCTGCCCGCCGCCGGGGACCGCGCCGGCATCACCCCGGACTCCCTCGCCACCCTGGCGCTGACCAGCGGCTCCGCCTCGCCCGCGCGGATCGAGGCCGGCAACGCCATCGACGCGGGCGGGCTCATCCCGGACCTCGCCGACACCAACAGCTGGATCCAGACGGTGAGCGAGGTGGAGCCGGTCGAGCTGCTGGAGGTGCAGCTCTGCAATGTCACCGCGCCGTTCATCCTGGTCAGCCGGTTGCGCCCGGCGATGGCCGCCTCGCCCGCGCGCCGCAAGTACGTGGTCAACGTCTCCGCCATGGAAGGGGTGTTCGGCCGGGGCTACAAGGGCGCCGGACATCCGCACACCAATATGGCGAAGGCCGCGCTGAACATGCTCACCCGCACCAGCGCCCAGGAGATGCTGGAGACCGACGGCATCCTCATGACGAGCGTCGACACCGGCTGGATCACCGACGAGCGCCCGCACCCGGACAAGATGCGGCTGGCCGAGGCCGGCTTCCACGCCCCGCTGGACCTGGTCGACGGCGCGGCCCGGGTCTACGACCCCATCGTCCGCGGTGAACTGGGCGAGGACCTGTACGGCTGCTTCCTGAAGGACTACGCCCCCTCCGGCTGGTGAGCCGGGTCCGGCGGCCGGGGGCGTTCCCGCGTACCCCGCGCCCCTGCGCCCCCGCGTTCCCGAGGGCTCGCGTCCTCGCGCCTTCGCCTCCTCCCCGCGCCCTCACCCGGAGGGGTGGGGCCGGCCGGCCGCCCGGGCCCTCCGGCGCTCCCCGCGCCGTCCGGATTTCCCGCCCGCCCGGCGTCCCGCCGCACGGACGCCGGGCCGCCCCAGCCGTCTCCGGTATCCGGATCCGGATATCCGCGAGCGCTTCCGCGCAGGTGGAGGTAGGGTGGACAGCAGACGGACAGCCTTCCGGTAAATGAAGCACCGAGACCCTCGGCCCGTCCCGGGACAGGCCAGCCACCATGGCCGCACTCCCGGTCCGCATCTCCGGCGCCACCGCGCCCGCAGTGACTTTCCACTAGCCCCATCGGGCGCCGGCGCCCGGCCACGTGCCTCTGGCTGCGCAGTTTCCCGGGCATACGGCGTTCGGTGCACCCGACACTAAGGAGTGCGCGGTGACAACCGAGAAGAAGACCAACCAGCTTCTGGCGGAACCCGAGGAGTACCCGGCCGCCCCCCAGAAGGAGCCCCGCAATCTGGACGTGTGGTCCAGGGTCGCCCCCATCCGGCTCGCCGGCTACGACGACGACCCGGCCGAATCCCACATCCTCCGCGGCATCGACTGATGCCGCAGGCCGTCCCCGTACGGCCGCCGACGACCCGCCGGGAGCACCCTGCCCGGCGGGTCCTCGCGTTTCACGCCCGCTTCCGGGGGCACCCGAGGCCCGTCCCGATGATCAGCTCAGCGGATCTGCACTGCAGTAACGGCGGACGGCGGAGGAACGGATGGGCGTGCGCAGCCGGATGCTCGAATGGCCGGTGTACCGGCAACTCACCGGAAAGGACCCACGGGGGCGCGGCGCAGCCGCCCGATCCCGGCACAGCGAACAGCTGACGGCCCGGACCGCCACGGCGGACCGGGCCGTCCAGTCGGTTCCGCCCCGGCTCGTCGCCGGCCACCGCGGACGCGCCGGCATCACCGCCCACACCGGTACGGAGGCCCGGTCATGACCGAGATCGACCTGAGGGACCTGCTGTCCGGACCGGAGGCCGACCCGGCCGGCGCGGCCGGGCACACCGGCCACCCCGAGCGGGTCGGCTTCTTCACCGACACCTCCGTCTGCATCGGCTGCAAGGCCTGCGAGGTGGCGTGCAAGGAGTGGAACGCCATCCCCGAGGACGGCCTGTCGCTGACCGGCATGTCGTACGACAACACCGGAGGGCTGGGTGGCTCCACCTGGCGTCACGTCGCGTTCATCGAGCAGAGCGCCGTCACCCGCGCCCCCGCGCCCCCGGAGCCCGCCGGCCCCGGGACGCCCGGGGCCGAGGTACCGCATCCCGGCGGCCGGACCGAGCTGCGCTGGCTGATGTCCTCCGACGTCTGCAAGCACTGCACGCACGCCGCCTGCCTCGACGTCTGCCCGACCGGCTCGCTCTTCCGCACCGAGTTCGGCACCGTCGTCGTGCAGGAGGACATCTGCAACGGCTGCGGCTACTGCGTGCCCGCCTGCCCGTACGGGGTCATCGAGCAACGGCCCAGCGACGGTCGGGCGTTCAAGTGCACGATGTGCTACGACCGGCTCGGCGAGGGCATGGAGCCGGCCTGCGCCAAGGCCTGCCCCACCGACTCCATCCAGTTCGGCCCGCTGGACGAACTCCGCGAGCGCGCCGCCGGGCGGGTGGAGCAGCTGCGCGAGGCCGGCGTCACGGACGCCCGCCTCTACGGCGAGGACCCGGAGGACGGGGTCGGCGGCGACGGCGCCTTCTTCCTCCTCCTCGACGAGCCCGAGGTCTACGGCCTGCCACCGGACCCGGTCGTGACCACCCGCGACCTGCCGCGGATGTGGACCCACGCGGGGGTGGCCGCGCTCTCCCTCCTCGGCGGGATCGCCACCGCCTTCCTGACGTCCCCGGCCGCGCGCCGGGGCACGGGCACCGCACGTACCGGCGTCTTCGGAAGGGGACTGGGCCGATGACGGACTCCGACGTCACCAAGGACGGCGTCCGGGGCGAGCGCGCGGGCCGCGAGGCCGTCCCGGACAGCCTGCGGCCCGGCGGCACCCCGGCGGAGCGCTCCGGCCCGGCGGCCGCCGGGGAGAGGGACCGGAAGCGGCGCCGCGGCAAGCGGCGCGGCGAGGAACCGATGGTGCCCCGCGCCGAGTTCGGGTCCTACTACGGCCGTCCCGTCATCAAGGCACCGGGCTGGGAGGCCACGGACATCGCCGGCTACTTCTTCGCCGGTGGGCTCGCCGGGGCCGGCTCCGTACTGGCCGCCGGGGCTCAGCTCAGCGGGCGCCCCGCCACCGCGAAGGCGATGAAGCTCTCCTCGCTGGCGGCCGTCACGGCCTCCACCGCCGCCCTCATCCACGACCTCGGCCGGCCGGAGCGGTTCGCCAACATGCTCCGCGTGTTCAAACCGACCTCCCCGATGAGCGTCGGCTCCTGGCTGCTCGCCGCCTACGGGCCCGCCGCCGGCGCCGCCGCCGTCCTGGAGACCACCGGACGCCTGCCGCGGATCAACGCGGCGGCCACCGGCACCGCGGCGCTGCTCGGGCCCGTCGTCGCCGCGTACACCGCGGTACTGGCCGCCGACACCGCCGTTCCCGCCTGGCACGAGGCCCACCGCGAACTGCCGTACGTCTTCGTCTCCTCGGCGACGGCCGCCGCCTCCGGCATGGCGCTGGCCGCCGCCCCGGTCCGGGAGAACGCCCCGGCCCGGCGCGCGGCCCTGCTCGCCGCCGCGGGCGAGGCCGCGGCCGTGCGGCTGAAGCGCCGCCGGCTCGGCATGATCGCCGAGACCTACGAACGGGGGAAGGCCGGAAAGCTGATGCGCGCCGCCGAACTCCTCACCGCGGGCGGGGCGCTGGGCGCCGCGGTGCTCGGCCGGCGGTACCAGAGCGCGGCGGCCGTGAGCGGCCTCGCGCTGCTCGCCGGCTCGGCCTGCACCCGCTTCGGGGTGTTCCACGCGGGCATCGCCTCGGCGGAGGACCCCGCGTACACCGTCGTCCCGCAGCGGGAACGGCGCGAACGGCGGGCGGCCGAGGCCGCCGCCCGGGTGGCCGGAGGGGCCGACGGGGATTCCGGCGCCCGGGACGGGCAAGACGGACAACACGGATAGCACGGACAGCACGGGGCGCTGACAGCACGGGCGGCCGGGACGGGCCGGACGGCCCGCACCGGAAGACCCGGACGCGCACGACGGCCACCGCCCGCGGAACGGCCCGCGGCACCGGCCGGCGTCCCCGGGGAGGCGCCGCGGCCGCACGGGGGACCCACGGCCGGTGCCCCCGCGCACGACCGGTCCGGCCGTCCCGCCGGCGGACCGGCACCACCGCGAGTAGGGAGAGAACGACCATGAGAGCCCTGACCTGGCACGGCAAGCGCGATGTGCGGGTGGAGACGGTCCCCGACCCGGTCATCCAGGACCCCACGGACGTCATCGTCCGGATCACCTCCACCGGCCTCTGCGGCTCGGACCTGCACCTCTACGAAGTCCTCGGGCCGTTCCTGGAACCGGGCGACATCCTCGGCCACGAACCCATGGGCGTGGTGGAGGAGACGGGCTCCGAGGTCACCGCCGTCAAGGCGGGCGACCGCGTCGTGATCCCGTTCAACGTCTCCTGCGGCACCTGCTGGATGTGCGGGCAGGGGCTGCACTCGCAGTGCGAGGCCACCCAGAACCGCGACCGGAACACCGGCGGAAGCCTGTTCGGCTACACCAAGCTCTACGGGCAGGTGCCCGGCGGCCAGGCTGAGTACCTGCGGGTGCCGTTCGGCAACACCCTGCCCATCAAGGTCCCGGACGGGCCGCCGGACGAGCGGTTCGTCTACCTCTCCGACGTCCTGCCCACCGCCTGGCAGGCCGTCGACTACGCGGCCGTGCCGCCCGGCGGCAGCCTGCTCGTCCTCGGCCTCGGCCCGATCGGCGACATGGCCTGCCGGATCGCCCGCCACCTGGGCGTGGAGAACGTCATCGGCGTCGACCGGGTCCCCGAGCGGCTGCGGCGCGCCGAGGACCGCGGTGTGCGGGTGCTCGGCCTGGACGAGCACGGCAAGGACCTGGGCGACACCGTCCGCGGACTCACCGGCGGCCGGGGCGCCGACGCCGTCATCGACGCCGTCGGCATGGAGGCGCACGGGGCGTCGGCGGCCAAGCTGGCCCACCAGATGGTCGGGATGCTGCCCGGAGCCGTCGCCGAGAAGCTGATGAGCCGCGCCGGGGTCGACCGGCTCGCCGCCCTCTACACGGCCATCGACGCGGTGCGGCGCGGCGGCACGATCTCGCTCAGCGGCGTCTACGGCGGGATGGCCGACCCGCTGCCGATGCTCACGCTGTTCGACAAGCAGGTGCAGCTGCGGATGGGCCAGGCCAATGTGCACCGCTGGGTGGGCGACATCCTGCCGCTGCTCACCGACGAGGACCCGCTGGGCGTGGAGAGCTTTGCCACCCACACCCTGCCCCTGGAGGACGCGCCGAAGGCCTACAGGACCTTCCAGGACAAGGGCGACGGGATGGTCAAGACCCTCTTCCGCCCCGGCGCCGTCTGACGGCGGACCGGGGACGGGCCCTCCGCGCACGGGCGGGCCCGGCGGCCGGTGATCCGGCCCGCCGGGCCCGCCCGTGCGCCGTTCCCGCCGCCGTCACCCGCCGTCGGACACCCGCTTGACGTCCGTGTCGCCGGGGCCCTCGCACAGTTCGCGCCGCTTGTGCCGCAGCCAGGCCGCGGGCAGGAACCAGCAGCCCGCGAACCACAGCAGCACGGCGGACGCCAGCCAGACCGCCACCGTGTCCTCCATGACGAACCGCAGGATCAGCGCCAGCGCGGCCCCCACGGTGACCAGCAGCAGCACCAGCCCGACCATGGTGAACCGCGAGGCCCACACCACCGTCTGCGGCTTGAGCCGGTAGCCGGTGACCATGCGGTGCAGGGTGACCGGGGCGATCAGCGCCCCCGTGGCCCCCGCCCCGCACATGATCGTGAAGACGTAGAGGTCCTTGCCGAACGGGTCGAGATCCGGGAAGCGCGGGGAGAACGCGGAGGTGAGCAGGAAGGCCAGAAGGATCTGGATGCCGGTCTGCGCGACCCGCACCTCCTGCAGCAGCTCGCCCCACTTCCGGTCGGCCTGCTCCTCCTTCGTCTCGTCGCGTCCGGTGGGCGGCTCATAGGCGTGGGGCATCGGGGCGGCTCCTCCTGCTGCGTCCCTCAGTTCGCGCCGACGGCGCCGAGGGTCTCGATACGGCGTTCCAGCGCCTCGACGGCACCGGGACGTGGTCCGGGTACCCGGTGACGCAGGGTGGCAAGCCGTGAAACGAGACTCCGGGCCGTATCACCGTCGCCCAACTGCTCCCAGCAGTGGTGCGCGCGGTCCACCGCGGCCACCACGTCCGGCCCGTCCTCCGGCTCCCCGGCGCCGAGCCGGGCGGAGGCCGCGGACAGCCAGAGTTCGCAGGAGCGGCCGAAGTCCCCGGCGAGACGGGCGAGATCGGCCCGCACCTCCAGCCAGTGCACCGCCTCGGCGGAGTCCGGGCCGTGGTGGCGCAGCGCGTGCTGCTCCCAGGCGGCGGCCATGGCGGCCGCCTCGCCGTGCCTCCCCTCGTGCGCGGCGGCGAGGATGGCCGGATGCGGGTCCTCCGGCGCGGCGGAGGCGGGCGCGGTGGAAACGGCGGGCGCCGGGGGACGGGACGGCCGGGGCGGCGCCGGGGTCTCCGGAGCCGGCCGGGCCGGCGGGACGGGGGAGCCGGCCGGGGCGGGCGCGGCCGCCCCGGACCGGGCCTCCGGTGCGGCGGTGCCGTGCCGGACTCCGGTGGGCGGCGCGGGAGATGCCCCCGCCGGGGTGCCCGCCTCCGGGGGGTGCGCCGGGCCGGGCGCGGAGGTGTCCGGCGCGGTGGGGCCGGCCGGGGCGGCGGGTGCCGGGTTCCCCGGGGGAACGTCCGGCAGGGGAGAGCTGTCCGGAGGGGCGGCGGCAGTCGCGGCGGTGCCGCCGCCGGGCGCGGCGTGCGGGCGGTCCGTGCTGTGCGGGTCGTGCGGGTGGTCCGTGCTGTGCGGGCTGTGCGGTGATCCGCCCGGCGGCGCCGGGTTCTCAGCTGGGGCGGGGGCGGCCGGGCCGCCGGTGCCCGGCGCGGACACCGGCGGGGCGGCGGGGTGCGGTGAGCCCGCACCGGCGGGCGCGGGCGGTGCCGGCCGGCCCGGGGAGGGCGGCGGGGGCGCCACGCCGGAGGGGAGAACGGGCAGCCCCGGGTACGCGCTCGCGGACCCCGTCGTGAGCGGGGTCAGCAGCCGGGCCTCGGCGGGCAGCCCGGCGCGGGCGACGGCGAGATCGTGGAGCTCCGCCGGGGACGGCCGGCCCGTGGCGGACCGGAGCAGCCCGGCGACGGCCCGGCTGTAGAGCGGCTCCGCCGGGGCCCGGCGGCCCGGCGGCGGGGACACCGCCCCGTACAGACCGGCCCCGGCCACCGCCAGCGCGGAAAGCGGCGGCAGCCGTTCCCAGGCGGCTTGGTCGGCCGTCAGATCGGCCAGCACCGTGGTGGTGCCCGGGGGCCGGAACTGGAGTTCGGCGGAGAGCCAGTGCCAGGGCAGCGCGGTGTAGCGGGCGGTCGCCGCCGTGGTGCGCGCCAGCGCCAGATGCGGCAGCTGCTGCCGCCGGTCCAGGGTGAGCTGCCCGATGAGCAGGACCAGCAGCGGTCCCGGAGCGGCCGCCGCGCTGCGCAGCCGGACCAGCACCACCTGCGGGTCGGCCGGTTCCACCAGCTCCACGACGCCGGCCGCGGCCGTGCCCGTGAGCACCTCCGGCCGCACCGCCGCCAGCGCGGGCAGCGCGGACGCCGCGTCCACCAGCCGGCCTCGCCCCACGGGTGCCGCCGCCAGCAGCAGCACGGCCCCCGGTACCGTTCCGTCCCCGATCATCGCCACCGGATCACCGTATCCGCTGTTCCCGGACCCGTACGAACAACGGCCGCGAATCCGCCGGTGCGAAGCCCCCGTTGCCGCCGCTCCGGCCGGCCGGGACGGGCCGGGGGCCGGCCGTTCACCCGGTGCCGGCGGGGGCGCGTCCCCGGCCCGGTCCGGGGATCACTCGTCCGGCCGCTCGGTCCCGGAGGGCTCCTCGGGGCGGCGGCCGGGTGCCAGATGATCCGTCAGACCCCCGGCGTGCCGGAGCAGCGAGCCGAAGAACGCCACGGAGTCCGGGCTTCCGGTGGCCCAGCGCGGCAGTTCGGCGCGCAGCCGGTCGTGCGTCTCGCCGACCGCGGCCGCCGTCTCGTCCAGCTCCCGCTCCCGCCGTCCGCCGTTCTCCTCGGCCACCCACCGGCCGTAGGCCCGCAGCACCCCCGCGACCTGGCGGAGGAAGGCGGCGTAGGGCTCCGCCACCCCCGCGTCCGGCCGCGGGCTCGGCCGTTTCTCGTCGGCGGCGTCCAGCAGGATGGCGGTCAGGGCGGTGAGGTGGCCGGACACCTCCTCCAGGGTGTGCAGCGTCTCGTCGTACCACGGCGCGAGCCGGACAGCCTCCGCCCGCTTGCGCCGCTCGGGGTTGAACCACGCGCTCTCCCGGGTCCACGCGACCGAGGACCGCACATCGCCGATGAGCCGGGGGAGCCGGCGGGCGCGGTCGTACCAGCCGCGGGCCCGGTCGTACTCCAGCGGCTCACCCAGACCGTCCGCGACCGCTTCCAGGGCGTCAGCCGCCTCGTCCACCACATTCCGTACGGCCTTGCGGGTGTCCCGCAGATACGCCGGCGGGCGCAGCAGCGCGTTGACGGCGACGGCCACACCGGCGCCGAGCAGCGCGGCCAGCACCCGCTCCCCGGCGACCACCGCCGTCGCCTCCCCGGAGGCGGTCACCGTGAACAGCGCCGAGGTCGCGCTGTAGATGCCCTGGTCGCCCAGGCGGGGCCAGTTGCCGGCGAGGATGGTCAGCGGCAGCACGACGGCCAGCGCAGCCACCGGATGGCCGAGCAGCGCCAGGGCGGCGGTGCCCAGCACGGTGCCGAGTGCGATCGCCGCGAGCTGCTGCGCGCCCCGCGCCATCGACCGGAAGACGGTGGCCTGCACCAGGACGAGGGCCAC
Organism: Streptomyces sp. S07_1.15; assembly: GCF_020739505.1. Lineage (NCBI taxonomy): Bacteria > Bacillati > Actinomycetota > Actinomycetes > Kitasatosporales > Streptomycetaceae > Streptomyces > Streptomyces sp. S07_1.15. The sequence continues at coordinate 678,514 of NZ_JAJBZK010000001.1, read as the reverse complement.
CCAGGGCGCCATCAGGGCGAGGGTGTCCGGCAGCAGCCAGGACGACAGCAGCCAGGCGAGGACGGCGGCCAGCGCGGACTTCAGGGACTGGACGAGAAGATCCCGTTCGCGTCCGGGCCCCGACCAGGCCCGGCGGGCGGACCGTGCCACGGCGGCCGCCTCCGCGCGGAGGAACCGGGACGGCGAGGGGGCGTGCGGGGAACGGCTGTGCGGCATACGGCTGTGCGGCATACGGGGTGTGTAGGGCATCACTCCTCCCCTGCCACGCGCGGTGGATCCGCACGCCTGCCGCACGGCGTGAGGAATCCCGCCGTACGGCGGTGGATGCCGGGCCGGATGCGGGGTACCCAGCGTGGACGTCCCAACCCGATCCGCAACGTTCCCGACGGGGAACCCGACGAGGAAGGCGACATGGATCTCGACCACTTGCACGAACTGGGGCAGCAACTGCGCGTCGACGCCGTCCGGGCCGCCGACGCCGCCGGATCCGGCCACCCCACGTCCTCGATGTCCGCCGCCGACCTGATGGCCGTCCTGCTGGCCCGCCACCTGCACTACGACTTCGACCGGCCGGACCACCCCGGCAACGACCACCTGGTCTTCTCCAAGGGCCACGCCTCGCCGCTGCTCTACGCCCTGTTCAAGGCGGCCGGCGCCATCGGCGACGACGAACTCCTGACCTTCCGCCGGCACGGCAGCCGCCTGGAGGGCCACCCCACGCCCCGGCTGCCCTGGGTGGACGTGGCCACCGGCTCGCTGGGCCAGGGCCTGCCGGTCGGCGTCGGCCTGGCCCTCGCCGGCAAGCGCCTGGACCGGCTGCCGTACCGCACCTGGGTGCTGTGCGGGGACAGCGAGCTGGCGGAGGGCTCGATGTGGGAGGCGTTCGAATACGCCGGCCACGAGGGCCTGGACAACCTGACCGCGATCGTCGACGTCAACCGGCTCGGCCAGCGCGGCCCCACCCGCCACGAATGGGACCTCGACGCCTACGCCCGGCGCATCCAGGCCTTCGGCTGGCACACCGTCGAGATCGACGGCCACGACCCCGCGGCCATCGAGGCCGCCTACGCCGAGGCGAAGGCCACCCCGCACCGTCCCACCGCCGTCATCGCCCGGACCCTCAAGGGACAGGGCGTGGACGCCGTGGAGGACCGCGAGGGCGCCCACGGCAAGCCGCTGCCGGACGCCGCCGAGGCCATCGCCGAACTGGGCGGGCCGCGCGCCCTGCGGGTCGACGTCCAGCCGCCCCCCGAGGTCCGCGAGTCGGAACGCCCCCTCGCCGACCTGCGGCTGCCGGGCTACGAGCCGGGCGAGGAGGTCGCCACCCGCGACGCCTACGGCCGCGCCCTGGCGGCGCTCGGCACGGCGCGCGGGGATGTCGTCGCCCTCGACGGCGAGGTCAGCGACTCCACCCGGGCCAAGTTCTTCGCCCAGGAGCACCCGGACCGGTTCATCGAGTGCTACATCGCCGAACAGCAGCTCGTCGCGGCGGCCGTCGGCGTCCGGGCCCGCGGCTGGGTCCCGTACGTCTCCACGTTCGGCGCCTTCCTCACCCGCGCCCACGACTTCCTGCGGATGGCCGCGGTCAGCGGGGCCGGGCTGTGCGTCGCCGGCTCGCACGCCGGGGTGGCCATCGGCCCGGACGGCCCCTCCCAGATGGCGCTGGAGGACCTCGCCATGCTCCGCGCGGTCCACGGCAGCACCGTCCTGTACCCCTGCGACCCGAACCAGACCGGCCGCCTGGTCTCGGCGATGTGCGACCGGCCCGGCATCAGCTATCTGCGCACGTCCCGCGACGCCTACCCGGGGCTCTACGGGCCCGAGGAGCCGTTCGCCATCGGCGGCAGCAAGGTGCTCCGCTCCTCCGGTGAGGACCAGGTGACCCTGGCCGCCGCCGGGGTCACCGTCCACGAGGCGCTGGCCGCCGCCGACCGGCTCGCCGAGGAGGGCATCGCCGCCCGCGTCATCGACCTCTACTCGGTGAAGCCCGTCGACGCCGAGACGCTGCACGAGGCCGCCCGCGACACCGGGCGGATCGTGACCGTCGAGGACCACCGGCCCGAGGGCGGGCTCGGCGACGCCGTGCTGGAGGCCTTCGCCGACGGCAGGCCCGTACCGCGGGTGGCCCGCCTCGGGGTCCGCACCATGCCCGACTCCGCCACCGCCGAGGAGCAGCTCGCCGCCGCCGGCATCGACCGGGAGGCGATCACCGCGGCCGCGCGGCGGCTGGTGGCCTCGGCCGGCTGATCCTCCGCCTCCCCGGCCCCCTTCCCCCTTCTCCCATTCGTTCTCGACCTGTTGAGGAGCAGCGCCGATGAGCAGCGTTCCGCACGGCGGCAGTGACGGCACCGGCACCACCGGCACCGGCGGGAAGGGGGGTGACGGCGCCGGTGGCGGCCTGCGCGTTGTGGTCGTCGGGGCCACCGGGAATGTCGGGACGAGTGTGGTGCGCGCCCTGAGCGAGGACCCGGCCGTCGGGTCCGTGCTCGGGCTCGCCCGGCGCCTGCCCGGCTGGTCGCCGCCGCGCACCCGGTGGGCGGCGGTCGACATCGGCGAGGACGCCGCCCTGGGCGACCTCACCCGGCACTTCCGGGGCGCCGACGCCGTCGTCCACCTCGCCTGGCTGTTCCAGCCGACGCACACCCCCGCGCTCACCTGGCGGACCAATGTCCTGGGCAGTCTCCGGGTGTTCGAGGCGGCGGCCGCGGCGGGCGTCCCCGCCCTGGTGTACGCCTCCTCCGTCGGGGCCTACTCGGCCGGGCCCAAGGACCGCCCCGTCGACGAGAGCTGGCCCACGCACGGCTGGCCGGAGGCCGCCTACTGCCGCGAGAAGTCATATATCGAACGGGCGCTCGACGTCCACGAGCGCGAGCACCCGCATATGCGGGTCGTGCGCATGCGGCCCGGTTTCCTCTTCAAGCCCGAGGCGGCCCCCCAGCAGCGCCGGCTCTTCGCCGGACCCCTGCTCTCCCGGCGGATGGCCCGCCCCGACCTGCTGCCCGTCGTCCCCGACCTGCCCGGTCTCCGCTTCCAGGCCCTGCACACCGACGACGCGGCCGAGGCCTACCGCCTCGCCGTCACCTCACCGGCCGCGCACGGCGCGTACAACCTGGCCGCGGACCCGCCGGTCGACGCCCCGATGCTCGCGGAGCTCTTCGGCGCCCGCGTCGTACGGATGCCCGCCTGGCCCGTGCGGTCCGGCCTGGCCGCGGCCTGGCGGCTGCATCTCGTGCCCGCCTCCCCGCAGCTCTTCGACGCGGTCCTGCGGCTGCCGCTCATGGACACCCGGCGCGCCGTGGAGGAACTGGGCTGGCACCCCCGGTACACCGCCCGGGAGGCGCTCATGGCCTTCGTGGACGGGCTGCGGGAGGAGCGCGGCATGGACACGGCGCCGCTCGCGCCGAGCCTGCCCGGCGGCGGCCGGGCCGCCGAGGTGGCGACGGGCGTCGGCGAGCGGCCCTGACCCACCGGGCGCGGGCCGGGCGGCGGGAGCCCTGTGCCCCCACCCGGCTCACTCCCAGAGAGCAGCGGCGCGCACCACCATGAAGACGGCGAAGAGCAGCACGACCGCCCCGATGAGGATGATCGGGCCCTTGCCCCAGCCCTTCGACGGGTTGTGCGGCAGATCCGCCGGCCCGGTCTCGGAGAGGCCGCCCTCCACGGGCGGCGTCTCCCCGGGCGGCACACCGCCGCCGGGCTCCAGACCGGTGGTGCTCCGGGGGTCGGGGTCCTGGTTCCGCTTCCTGTGGTTCATGCGCACCGAGTGCGCAGGGATCGCCGTCTCACACCTGCCGGTCCGGTCCGGTCGGGTACGCCCGCCCGCCGTGTCCGGTGACGGAACGGGGGTACGCGGGGAGGTGCCGGACGCGGCCCCGACGGAAGGAAGGACGGCAGGGATGACGCAAGCCACCGCCGGAGACGGGGCGGAGGGCACCGCGGCCACCCCCGCGGTGGGCGTGGTGATCGCCACCCGCAACCGGGCCGACTCCCTCGCCGTGACCCTGCGGAACCTGCTCGACCTGCCGGAACGCCCGGAGATCGTGGTCGTGGACAACGCCTCCACCGACCACACCCTGGCCATGGTCGCCGAGCGCTTCCCGGAGGTCCGGACGCTGCCGCTGGCGGTCAACCGCGGCGCCCTCGCCCGCAACGACGGGGTACGCGCCCTGGACACGCCCTATGTGGCCTTCAGCGACGACGACTCCTGGTGGCGCCCGGGCTCCCTCGCCCGCGCCGCCCGCATCCTGGACGCGCATCCCCGGCTCGGCCTGATCGCCGCCGGCACCCTCGTCGGGCCGGACGAGGAACCCGACCCGCTCAACGACGTCCTGGCCGCCTCCCCGCTGGGCCGCGTCCACGACCTGCCCGGCCCGCAGGTGCTCGGCTACCTCGGCTGCGCCGCCGTCACCCGGCGGGAGGCCTACCTCGACGCCGGCGGTTACCACCCGGTGCTGTTCTTCGGCGGCGAGGAGACCCTGCTCGCCTACGATCTGGCGGCCCGCGGCTGGGGGGTGGCGTACTGCCCCGAGGTGGTGGCCCACCACCACCCGGCCGGCGGTCCGCGCGCCGGCCGCCGCGCCCGGGTGCTCCGCAACGAACTGCTGACCGCGTGGCTGCGCCGCCCGCTGCCGACGGCCCTGCGGCGCACGGCCCGGCTCGCCGTCGCGGCCCGCTCCGACATCTCCGCACGGGAGGCGCTGAGCGGCGCCCTCGCCCGGCTCCCCGCCTCCCTCCGGTTCCGTGATCCGCTGCCGCCGTACCTGGAGCGCGCCGTCCGGCGGCTGGAGGGGCAGCGAGCCTCGTGACCCGCGACCGCGCCACCCCCGGCGCCCCGGACACCCCGCACCACGGCGGCCGGCCCGCGGTGCCCCCGGCGTCCCCGCCCGGACCGGAAGGCCGGAGCGGCACCCGCCAGGGCACGGCGGGCGGGGAGACCGCGCCCGGCGCGCCGGGCGGAGGGGCCCCGGACGCCGTGAGCGGGACCCCGGGCACCGCGGGCCGTGCCCGGTCCGGCCGTCGTCCCGGGCGCGGGGCCGACCGGCGCACCACCGTCGTCGTCATCACCCGCGACCGGCGGGACGAACTGCTGCACACCCTCGCCCGGCTGGCCGCGCTCCCCGAGGAGCCGCCGGTCATCGTCGTCGACAACGGTTCCACGGACGGCACGGCCGGCGCCGTCGCCCGGGAGCACCCCTGGGTACGGCTGCTGCGCCCCGGGCGCAATCTGGGCGCGGTGGGCCGCAATCTGGCGGTGCGCGAGGTCGGCACCCCCTATGTCGCCTTCTGCGACGACGACTCCTGGTGGGCCCCCGGCTCGCTCGCCGCCTCGGCGGACCTCCTCGACGCCCACCCGGGGCTGGCCGGGGTCACGGCGCGTATCGTCGTCGAACCCGCCGGCACCGAGGACCCGATCGTCGCCGAGCTGCGCGACTCGCCCCTCGACGGACCGGACTGGCTGCCCGGCCCCGCCCTCGGCTCCTTCCTCGCCGCCGCCACCACCCTCCGCACCGACGCCTTCCGCGCGGCAGGCGGCTTCTCGCCCCGGCTGTGGCTCGGCGGCGAGGAGGAGCTGCTCGCCACCGATCTGGCCGCCCGCGGCTGGTGGCTCGTCTACGCCGAGCGGGCCACCGTCCACCACGCGCCGTCCACGGCGCGGGACGCGACCGGCCGCCGGGTGGACGGCCTCCGCAACACCCTCTGGTTCTCCTGGCTCCGGCGGCCCTGGCCGGCCGCGGCGCGCCGCACTCTCCAGCTGGCCCGGACCGTCCCGCGCGACCGGCCCTCCCTGCGCGCGTTCGGGCTGGCGCTCGCCGGGCTGCCGTGGGTCCTGCGCGAGCGGCGGACCGTACCGGAGGCCGTGGAGAGCGGACTGCGCCTGCTGGAGGAGGAGCAGCGCCGTTCCACGGCCCGCCGCTACGTCGGCTGAGCCCGGCCGGGGTCCGGCCCCGCCGGACCCCGGCCGGGCCGGACCGGTCGCCCCGGACGGGTTACGGAAGGGCCCGCGGCGGTCACCCGGACAGGAGTGAGCGGCTCCGGTCCGCGGGGCCGCGGAACCCTCAGGAATCGTCACAAGGCGGTGCTCACCATGCGCTACGAAGAACTCACCGGAAAGGTGCAGGCCAGTGCCCGGCTCCCGGACCGGCAGTCGGCCGAGCGGGCCCTCGGGGCCACCCTGGAAACGCTTGCCGAACGGGTGCCGGACGGGCTGGCCGACCACCTTGCGGCACAGTTCCCGGAAGGGGCCGCCGAGGCCGTGCGGCGGATCACCGCCGCGCACGAGGCCGCGCCCCGGCAGCGCGAGTACAGCCGCGACCACGGCGAGCGCTTCGACATCACCTCGTTCGCGGGGCGGGTCGCCTGGCGCAGCGGGCACTCCGAGGAGGAGGCGCTGCGGGAGGCGGCGGCTGTCCTGGAGGTGCTCGACGCGGCCGTCAGCCCGGAGCTGATGCACAAGCTGACGGCGGTCCTCCCGCGCGACATCGGCGAACTGCTGCCCGAGGCGCGGGCCGGGGAGAGCGGCCCCCGGGGCTGACCCCCGTCCCGGCCGGACCCGCCGGCCCTCCCGGGCCGCCCTACAACGTACGGAGGAACCATGCCTCAGGAGGACCGCGGCCGCGGCCGCACCCGGCAGGGTCCGGAGGACGGGGGCCCGGTGCCCCGGTCCCGCTCCGGTGTCGTCGGCCGGCGCTGGGAGCGCACCGGCGAGGAACCCGTCACGGCGCGCAGCGCGCTCGGCCTGCGGCTGCTGCTGGCCGCCGTCTACACCCCGCTCTTCCTCGCCGGCGCGATCCTGTTCGCCCTCTGGTCGGCGTCGGCCGATGCCGACTCCACGCCCAGCAGCGGGTCGCTGGCCCTGATCGCCGGCATCTGCGCCGTCCTCGCCGTCCTCGCGGCGCTCGACCTGCTGGTCGTGGTGCGCCGGCGGCGGCGCGAGCGGAACGGCCGGCACCGGGGCTGAGCGGGCCGGGCCCCCGCCGGCGCCGCGGGGCCCGGCTCCCCGCCGCGGCCGTGCGGGGATTCGCCCCGCCCGTCGGGGGAACCCGCAGGCAACAGAGCAGGACGAACCGTGACGCCGAGCAGGAAGCGAACTGGACGCCACCATGAGCCGACCGCGCATCGTCATCGTCGGAGCCGGCTTCGCCGGTTACCAGACCGCCCGTACGCTCTCCCGCCTCGCCAAGGGGGCGGCGGAGATCGTGCTGGTCAACCCGCACGACTACTTCCTCTACGTACCGCTGCTGCCGGAAGTGGCGACCGGCATCCTCGAACCGCGCCGGATCTCGGTGTCCATCCCGGGCACGCTGCCGGACGTACGGCTCATGCTCGGCGAGGCCGACCACGTCGATCTGGACGGGCGCCGGGTCGGCCTGGTCGACCCGGAGGGCAACCGCCGCGAGGTCTCGTACGACCGGCTCGTGCTCTCCGCGGGCAGCGTCAACAAGCTGCTGCCGATCCCGGGGGTCACCGAACACGCGCACGGCTTCCGCGGTATGCCCGAGGCGCTCTATCTGCGCGATCACATGACCCGCCAGATCGAACTGGCCGACGTCACCGACGACCCCGCCGAACGGGACGCGCGCTGCACCTTCGTGGTGGTCGGCGCCGGCTACACCGGTACCGAGGTCGCCTCCCACGGCAAGCTGTTCACCGACGAACTCGCACGGCACCAGCCCTCGCTGCGCGACCGCGAACCGCCCCGCTGGATGCTCCTGGACATCGCCCCGCGGGTGCTGCCCGGACTGCCCGGGCACATGGCCGGGACGGCGGAGCGGGTGCTGACGCGGCGGGGGGTCGAGGTCGCCATGGGCGTCTCGGTCGCCGAGGCCACCAAGGAGGGCGTGCGCCTCACCGACGACCGCTTCGTCCCGACCCACTCGCTGATCTGGTGCGTCGGCGTCCGGCCCGACCCGCTCGTCGGCGATCTCGGCCTGCCCACCGAGAAGGGGCGGCTCTGTGTCGACGAGTACCTCAACGTCCCCGGCCACCCCGAGGTGTTCGCCTGCGGTGACGCCGCGGCCGTGCCCGACCTCACCCAGCCCGGCGAGATCACCCCGATGACCGCCCAGCACGCCTGGCGGCAGGGGAAGACCGCCGCGCAGAACATCGCGGCCTCCTATGGCAAGGGCGAACGCAGCCCGTACCGCCACCGCGACCTGGGCTTCGTGGTGGACCTGGGCGGTTTCCAGGCGGCGGCCAACCCGCTCCGGGTACCGCTGTCCGGGCCCGTCGCCAAGGCCGTCACCCGTGGCTACCATCTGGCCGCGATGCCGGGCAACCGGGTCCGTACCGGCGCCGACTGGCTGCTGGACGCGGCCCTGTCGCGGCAGGCGGTGCAGATGGGTCTGGTCCGCTCCGACGCGGTGCCGCTGGAGAACTCCTCGCCCGAACTCCCGGTACGGACCTACGCCTGACCGGGTCCGGCCCGGCGCCTCCGGCGCCCCGGGCGGCCGCCGCGCACGGAAACGCGGTCGCCGTCCGGGGCGCCGCCGCGTGATGATGGCGTCCATGCACATCAGAGAAGCCACCCCGGACGACTGGCCCGCCATCTGGCCGTTCCTGCGCGAGATCGTCGCCGCGGGGGAGACCTACACCTACCCCCGCGACCTCGACGAGGCGGCGGCCCGCGAGCTCTGGATGCTCCGGCCGCCGGGCCGCACCGTCGTGGCCGTGGACGAGGACGGCGCCGTCCTCGGCACCGCCAAGACGAACCCCAACCACATGGGCGGCGCCTCGCACATCGCCGGTGCCAGCTTCATGGTCGACCCGGCGGCGGCCGGGCGGGGTGTGGGCCGCGCGCTCGGCGAACACGTGATCGCGTGGGCGCGCGCCGAGGGCTACCGGGCGATGCAGTTCAACGCCGTGGTGGAGAGCAACACCCGGGCCGTCGCGCTCTGGCGGTCCCTGGGCTTCGAGATTCTGGGCACCCTGCCCGAGGGCTTCCACCATCCCGTGAAGGGCTATGTGGGGCTGCACATCATGCACCGCCGCCTCTGACCGCGGAACGGGCCCCGCCGTGAACCCCGTTTTCCGGCGAACGGGCGTGCCCGGGCGCACAGTTCACCGCGCTGGGGGAGCCTCGTCCGACCGGCGGTTCATCACTCTCCGTAAGGGAACGGTTGTGCGGAGCACGGGTTCTCCAAGCGCTCCTTGAGCGTTTCCTTATGGGTACTTTAAGAATCGCTCCTCTGAGCGATTGCGCGCGACCGGGGCCCTAGGGTCGGGAACGCGTCGGCGAGGTCACCGCCGGCGGTCCCGGTCCGTACGGCCCGCGCACGCGAGCGCGGGCCGTCCGGACAACAGGTCCGGAGGTTCCCCCCATGAGATCCCGCCACCGCAAGCGCCGTTCCGTACCGCTGCGCCCCATCGCCCTGGCGACCGGCGCGCTCACGGTCATGGCGGGCGTCGGCGCGGGACTCGCCCTGGACGACGACGGCCCCGCGACCGTGGCCTCCGAGCCCCGGTCCGCGGCCGGGAGCGACGCCTCCCCGGCATCCCCCACGGCCGGGGAGACGACGGCGTCCCCCTCCCCGTCCGCCACCCGGCGCAGCCCGTCGCCGAAGGCGGAGAAGAGCAAGAGCACCGCCGCCCCGCGGCCGGACCGTACGACGGCGAAGGCGGACCGGCAGACCGTGCGGAAGAGCACCCCCACCCGGGCGCCGGAGCCCGCGAAGACCGCCGAGCAGCCCGCCAAGGCCCCGGAGACGGCCGCGACCGGCGTCGCCGGAGAGGTCCTGAGCCTCGTCAACAAAGCCCGCGCGAGCGCCGGCTGCGGGCCGGTGAGCGCCGACGAACGGCTGGACAGCGCCGCCGAGAAGTACAGCAGCGCCATGGCGTCCAGCGGGAACTTCTCGCACACCGGCACCGACGGGTCGACCGTCGCCCAGCGCGTCGAACGCGAGGGCTACACCTGGTCCGCCGTCGGCGAGAACATAGCGAAGGGCCAGCCGGACGCGGCCGCCGTCATGGACGGCTGGATGAACAGCGAAGGCCACCGGGCGAACATCCTCAACTGCGACTTCAAGGAAATGGGCCTCGGTGTCCACGAGAGCGGCGGCCCCTGGTGGACCCAGGTCTTCGCCACCGGCCGCTGACGGGGCCGCCCAACCCCGGGGGCGGCGTCCTCCGGCCCGATGTCCTCCCGGCGGCCGCCGCACCGTCCCGGTCCCGCGCACGGCCCGCGCCGCGTACGCCGCGCGGGCCGTCCGGCCGCGGGCCTCAGCCGGCCGGCCCGCCCCGGTCCGGGGTCGTCCGCTTCCCCCGCCGCGCCGCCGCGCGGACGGCCCGCGAGGCCCGGGACGGCGTGCCCGCCGGCGGCACGGCGGCCGCCAGGCCGAGCTCGACCCGCACCCGGGCACCGCCCAGCGGGCCGCGGCCGATCGTGAGGTCACCGCGTGTCGTCCGTGCCGCCCGGAGCGCGATGTCCAGCCCCAGGCCCGTCGAGCCGCCGACGCTCACCCCGCGCTCCAGGGCCAGATCCGGGTCCGCGATGCCGGGGCCCGCGTCGTCCACGCAGAGGACCACCGACCCCGCGGTCCGTTCCACCTCCACCGCGAACGCCGTCCCCTCCGGCGTGTGCTGGAAGACATTGCCGATCAGCGCGTCCACGACCGCCGCCAGATCGTCGTACGGCAGCCGCACCGGAGTCGGCTCGTCGGTGACCTCCAGCCCGCAGGGCCGGCCCTGCTGACCGGCGAGGACCGCCCAGAACTCCACCCGCCGCCGCACCACACCGGACACCTCGCAGCGGCTCCCGGCGGCCCCGTCCCCGCTTGCGCCCCCGTCACCGTCTCCGTTCGGGTCTCCGTTCGGGTCCCCGCCACCGTCCGCCGCCCCGCCGCCCGGCGGCCCCACCGCCAGCGGGCTGCGCGCGGCGGAGATGATCGAGTCGATCTCGGTCTGCAGATGCGTGATCGCGGCCGTCAGCCGCTCCGATCCCGGGGCCGAACCCATCCGCTCCGCCTCCAGCCGGAGCGCCGTCAGCGGGGTGCGGAGCCGGTGCGACAGATCCGCCACCAGCTCCCGCTCCGTCGCCAGCAGCCCGACCACCCGGTCCGCCATCGAGTTGAACGCCCGCCCCGCCTCCTTCAGCTCCGGCGGCCCGGCCGGTTCCACCCGGATGCCGAGGTCCCCCTCGCCGAGCGCGTTCGAGGCCCGGGACAGCTCCCGGGAGGACCGGACGACGCGGGCGCCCAGCCGGTCGGCGACCAGCACCGAGCCCGCCACCAGCCCCACCGCCAGCAGCGACATCACCCCCCAGGACAGCACCACGCCGCGGGTGAGCGCGGAACGCGGCACGAAGGACTCCACGACCGCGACCCGGTCCCCGGCGAGGATCACCGGCTGCAGGTACACCCAGCCGTCGTCGGTGTCCATGGCGAGCGTCTCCCGCTCCCGCTCGGCACGCGCCAGCGCGGACGCCGGCGCGTGCCGGTCCCCGATCACCTCGCCGTCCGGCAGATGGACCGCCAGCCGCCGCTCCGAGTCCAGGCCCGAGACGGCCTGCTGCACATCGCGGGAGCGGGTGGTCAGCGCCAGCACGGGAGCCAGGGCCGAGGCCCGCTGTTCCGCCTCCGTCGTGGAGCGGGCCCGCGCCTCGGACTGCACCAGGAGCGCCAGCGGGATCAGGAAGGAGAGCGCCACCATGGACGTCACCGCCAGCGCGACACCGGCCAGGGCCCGTCTCATCGCGGGGCCACCAGCTTGATCCCGATGCCGCGCACCGTGTGCAGATAGCGTGGCTGCGAGGCCCGTTCGCCCAGTTTGCGGCGGAGTGCGGAGAGATGGACGTCTATGGTCTGGTCCTCCACATACGGCTGCCGCCAGACGTCGGCGAGGATGCGGCGCCGGGAGACGACCTGGTCGGCGTGGGCCGCCAGATAGGCCAGCAGATCGAACTCGCGCCGGGTGAGCCGCAGCTCCCGCCCCGCCAGCCGGGCCGTACGGGCCGGCGGGTCGACCACCAGGTCACCCACCCGTACCGTGCGCGCCGCGGCCCCGCCGGCCGCCGGGCCGCCGGGAAGCCCGCCCGGGAGCCCTCCGGCCGCGTCGGAGCCGGGGGAGGGGAGCGCGGCGGCCGGGGGAGCGGTACGGCGCAGCACCGCGCCGATCCGGGCGGCGAGCTGCTCGCCGGAGAAGGGCTTGACCAGATAGTCGTCGGCTCCCGCGTTGAGCAGCTTGACGACCTCGGCGTCGTCGTCCCGGGCCGTGGCGACGACCACCGGCACCCGGGAGATCCCCCGCATCATCCGCAGCACGTCGGTGCCGTCCAGGTCCGGCAGCCCGAGGTCGAGCACGACGACGTCCGGCGGCCGGGCGGTGATCTCCCGCAGCGCCTCGAAGCCCGCGGCGGCGCTGTGCACCACATGGCCGTGCGCGGAGAGCACCTCGATGAGCGCGGTGCGTATGACGGGGTCGTCCTCGACGACCAGGACGGAAGCCATGGCTCTGCACGGTATCCCGTACGTCACCATGGTGTCGTGCCCCGCTACCTCCGCTATCTCCTCCTGTGGCTCTCCTGCACCGCCGTCAGCGTGACGGCGGTGCTGCTGACCGTGCACTTCGTGGTGGGGTCGACCCGGCCCAAGCCGCTGGTGGCGCGGTCGGCGCCGACGGTCTTCACCTCCTCCACGAGCCGCCCCCCGAGCCCGAGCGCCGAGCCCGGGCCGTCCCGCGGCAAGCGCACCGCCACTCCCACGCCCACGGCCTCCCCGTCCCGTGCCGCGACCACCCGGAAGCCGTCCCCCCGGGCGACCCCCCGGCCGAGCCGGAGCACCGCACCGCCGCCGGCGACCTCCGCGCCGCCGAGTGGTCCCGGCGCCTTCACGGACTGCGAGGGCGGGGCGGGTGTGCACACCATCGAGTCGGCCGGGGGACAGGCGACGGTCCGTTTCGGCGACCGCGGGGTGTGCCTGGTCTCGGCCGTTCCGGTCCGGGGCTTCACCGTCCGGACCGAGCAGCGCGAGCGGACGGTGCTGACCGTGACGTTCTCCGGGCAGCGGAGGGAGTCGGAGATCACCGCCACCACCACGCCTCAGAACAAGGCGACGATCAAGGAGACCTCCTGGTGACCCGGTGACCCGGTGACCGGGGCCGGGTGACCGCCGCGGCGGGGCCGGGTGCCGGGGACCCGGCGGGGCGGGCCGGACCGGCCCTACGGCACCACGGTGACCGGCCAGTGGCCCGCCTTGACCAGCCGCACCGCGACCGAGCCGGCCAGGCGGTGCCCGGCACGCTCGGAGGCGCCGACGACCACGGCGTCGGCCTTCAGCCCGTCCGCCGCCTCGGCCAGCACGGTGTACGGGTCACCGTGGAAGGTGTGGAACTCCCAGCGCAGACCGCCGGCCTCCGGCATCCGGCCGATCGCCGAGCGGGCCTCCCGCTCCAGCTCCTCGGCGGCGTCGGCGGTGATCGCCGCCGTGGGGGCGCCCAGCGCGGCTCCGGCCACCAGCAGCGGCTGGACGTGGACGACCGCGAGCAGGGCGTTCTGCCGCCGGGCCAGCCCCGCGGCATAGGCGGTGGCCCGCCAGGAGGAGTCGGAAGCGTCCAGCCCGGCGACGATCACCTTGGGGCCGTCCGTTCCGCGCTCGAAGGGCGCGGGCACCCGTCCCTCCTTCTGCTCCATGCGGCTGAGGCCATAGACGCCGACAGCTTACCGCGCCCGCGGACCGGCGGACCGGCGCGCACCGGACATCCGGGGGGAGGGGCGCATGGCGTGAATCCGATGCCCGATCCGGCCTGATGTGCCCTCAGTTGCCGTGTCCTTCGGCCGTATTGAATGAACGGGCGGGACGCGTGGGGCTCAACTCCCGGAACGCGGCGCACATGCCCATGGTTTGTGACCAGAACGGATCGCAGATTTCCGTTTGAGGTTCCCCTGATGAGGAGCGATCAGTAGCCTCAGGCGCATACACCGGCATAAAAATGGCCGGACCCTCCTGGCCGACAGTTGGAGACCACCGATGGAGCGACCCTCCTGGGCCCCCCAGGGCATCGACCTTTCCGTGCCGAGCGTGTCCCGGATCTACGACTTCTACCTGGGCGGCTCGCACAACTTCGAGGCCGACCGGGAGGCGGCGCGCAGGGCGATGGAGATCATGCCGGGCCTGCCCAAGATCATGCAGGCGAATCGTGCCTTCATGCGGCGGGTCGTACGGTACGCGGTGGGACAGGGCATCACCCAGTTCCTCGACATAGGCTCCGGCATACCGACCTTCGGCAACGTCCACGAAGTCGCCCAGGCGGCGGCCCCGGAGGCGAAGGTCGTGTACGTCGACAACGACCCGGTGGCCGTGGCGCACAGCCGGGCGGTGCTGGAGGGCAACGAGTCCGCGGTCATCACCGCGGCGGACCTGCGCGAGCCGGCGGCCATCCTGTCCAGTCCCGAGGCCGGGAGAATGCTCGACTTCGGGAAACCGGTGGCGCTGCTCCTCGTCGCCGTCCTGCACTTCCTGACCGACGACGACGAACCGCGGCGCATCGTCGCGGAACTGCGCGACGCGCTGCCGCCGGGCAGCCTGATGGCGCTCACCCACGCGTCCACGGAGGGCGGCCCCCTGACGCCCCGCCAGGGCGACGGAGTGGAAGGGGTCTACCAGCAGGCGACCTCCCCGCTGGTCATGCGGTCGCGCCGGGAGGTCGCCCCGTTCTTCGACGGCTTCGAGATGGTCGAGCCGGGCCTCGTCTCGATGCCCGACTGGCGGCCCGACACCCCCGGTGAGCAGGAGGACCCCGTGGTCTACACCGGGTTCGCCGGCGTGGGGCGCAAGGCGTGACGGCCCGGCCGCCCGGGCCCGGGGCCCCCGGCCCAGACGGTTCCGAGGACGGGCCCGACGACAGACTGAGACGGTTCGCCGCGATCTGGAGCCGGGCCATCTACCCGGCCACGGCCACGTCCATGACCCGCGCCGAGTTCGAACAGCATCTGATCCCGCAGGCCCGGCGGCTGGCCGCCGCCCTGCGGACCCGGCCGTTCGACCCGAGCGCGGGGCTGGAGGTCGGGGCCGCGCTCGTCGCGGCGCACTGCACCGACCCCGGGAGCCTGCCGCACACGCTGGGCGTGATCGATTCCTATCTGACGCTCTACTGCCCGCCCGAGGAACCGCAGCCGGTGGAGCAGCTCCGGGCCCGCTGCACCCGGCTCCAGCACGCCGTCGCCGCCGGATTCGCCGAGGCCCTGCGCGAGCGGACCCGCTCCGAGCAGGAGGCCATGTCCCGCGCCGCGCTGCGCGCCCAGGCCGACGCCGAACAGGCCCTGCACCGCAGCGAGGCGAGGTTCCGGGCGGTGTTCGAGGGCGCCGCCATCGGCATCGGCATCGCCGACATGGACGGCCGGGTCGTCGACATCAACGAGAGCATGACCCGGATGTTCGGCGGTCTGGAGCACCATGTGCGCAGCCGCCGGGTGACCGACTGGACCCACCCCGAGGACAGCCCGGGCGTCTGGCGGATGCTGGCCGAACTCATGCGCGGGGAACGCGACCACTTCCGCGTCGACAAGCCGTACTACCGCAATGACGGCACCGTCCTGTGGACCAACCTCACGGTCTCCCTCCTCCGCGACCGGGACGGCACCCCCCGCTACATGCTCGCGCTGATGGAGGACATCACCGAGCGCCGGCTGCTCAACCTCCGCCTCCGCTATGAGGCGACGCACGACGCCCTCACCGGACTCCCCAACCGGACCTTCTTCTTCGAACGGCTGGAATCCGCGGTCGCCGCCCGCGGCGGCACCGCCCGCTTCGGCCTCTGCTACCTGGACCTGGACGGCTTCAAGGCGGTCAACGACCACCTCGGCCACGCCGTCGGCGACCAGCTGCTGGTCGCCGTCGCCGACCGGCTGCAATCGTGCGTCACCTCCCCCGGCCAGCTCGTGGCACGGATCGGCGGCGACGAGTTCGTGGCCCTGATCACCGACCCGCCCGAGCAGAAGGACGTCACCGACTTCGCCGAACGCATCCTCGACGCCCTGTCCACCCCGGTGTCCATCGCCGGCAAGGAACTGACCGTACGGGGCAGCATCGGCATCGTGGACGGCCCGGCGGGCAAGCTCGGCGCCGCCGAAGTGCTGCGCAGCGCCGACATCACCATGTACCGGGCCAAGGCCGCGGGCGGCAACCGCTACGAGCACGCCGACCCGGAGGCCGACACCCGGGTCATCACCCGTCACGGCCTCACCAACAGCCTGCCGATGGCGCTCCAGCGCGGCGAGTTCTTCATCGAGTACCAGCCGCTGGTCCGGCTCAGCGACGGCCAGGTGCACGGCGCGGAGGCCCTCGTCCGCTGGTCCCATCCGCTGCGCGGGGTGCTGGGACCGGACCAGTTCATCCCCCTCGCGGAGAACACCGGCCTGATCGTGCCGCTCGGCCGCTGGGTGCTGGAGGAGGCCGTACGGCAGGCCCGCGACTGGCAGTTCCAGCACATCGACGGCAAGGCGCTGCGGGTCAACGTCAACCTGTCGCCCTGCCAGCTCCACCATCCGCATCTCGTCCGGGACACGGTGGAGGTGCTCAAGGAGGCCGGCCTGGAGCCGTCCTCGCTCTGCCTGGAGGTCACCGAGAGCGCGCTGATCGGCGCCGACGAGACCCTGCTGAAGCCGCTGCGCGAACTGGCCGACCTCGGTGTCGACATCGCCCTCGACGACTTCGGCACCGGCTACTCCAACCTCTCCAACCTCCGCCGGATGCCGCTCAGCACCCTCAAACTCGACCGGTCCTTCACCCGGGGCATGCAGCGGGATCCGGCCGACCCCATCGACATCAAGATCGTGGAGGGCATCGTCTCCCTCGCCCACACCCTCGACCTCGCGGTCACCGTGGAGGGCGTCGAGACCGGCGTCCAGGCCGAACACCTGCGCGTCCTCGGCTGCGACACCGCCCAGGGCTGGTACTACGCCCGGCCCGGTCCGCCCGAGCGGCTCCACACCCTCTCGCTGGCCGACGCGACCTGAGGCACGGCGGGCTCCCCGGGGGGCGTGAACCGGCCATCCTCCGGACGGCTCGCGGGGCCGCGCCCGGGGGGACGTCCGCTGCGCGCGGTCCGCCGGGGGAGACCCCGGCGGCGGACGGGGAGCAGGCCGGCGGTCAGTGCGCGGCTTCCGCGGGGTTGTCCCCGGAGCCGTGCCGAGGACCCTCCCCGGGGTCCTGTTCGAGGTCCAGCTCGAAGGTGAAGTAGACGTTCAGGCAGTAGGGCTCGTCCTCGTCGTACAGGAAGTCCCAGGACACGTCCACCAGACGGACGTTGTGCTCCCGCACCCATTCCTGGGCCTTGCCGAAGACTCCCGCGGCGGTCGTGGCGGAGAACAGCTTCCTGGCCATCGGATGGACCTGGCTCTCCGCGTCCGAGTCGTCGAAACCCTCCGGGACGTCCAGGCAGAGACCGGGGTCGAACTCCATGGGCGATGCTCCTTCCCGCTGGCCGGTACGAGCCGCCGGGTTCCCTTCCCCCGGAGCGGCGCCCGATAGGACCGCCGTACACCCCGGACGGGTTGCCTCGGGCGGCGATCCCGGCGAGGTGCCCGGCGGCCGGAGGCGGCACAGCGCCCATGAGAAAGTCATATAACAAGCCCTTGGCTCCCATCGTTCCACCACCGGAAACGGCAGAACCCGCAGCCGCGGGACGGCGGCGACCGGCTGAGGGGCGCCGCTACGCGGGACGCGCCTCGCGCTGCTGTTCGGCGGCGCGGCGCAGTTGCTCCAGTTTCTCCGGCAGCAGGTGCTGCAGCCCGTAGCGGGCGCGGCCGCGCCGGTAGGAGGTGATGAGCCCGTTCTCCTCGAGCGGCATTCCGGCCGGCCGCCCCACGGTGTTGCCGTTCTCGTCGGGGAGGCCGGCGTGGTTCGGGCGCAGGGACACCCAGAGGCGGGAGGTGCCGTGGGCGAACGCGACCAGTTCCCCGCGGACCGCCAGCCAGCGGTCCAGAGCCGCGCGGGCGAGCGGTGACAGCGGCAGCCACTCGCCCGTGACCGGCGCGGTGGTGCCGTGCTGCGGGCGCCGCTCCACATACACCGAGCCGTGGTCGCCGGTCAGGTGGGTGGTGCGCAGGCCGGTCAGTTCTCCGGAGCGCGCGGCCGTGTCCAGCACCAGGGCGAGCACGGCGGTCAGCCGGGTCCGCCCCGGGGACAGCGGGCCGGCGAGGTCCTGGTCGAGCTGCCGGCGCAGCGCGGAGAGCTGGGCGTGTTCGGGGACGGGCCGCAGCGCCGGGGCCCCGGTGGCCGCCAGGTGCAGAGAAGGGAGGCCGGCCGCTTCCCGCAGCAGGTCGAGGCAGACCAGCCGGGTCTGGTTGGTGTGCTCGGAGGTCGGGGGGCGCCGTCCGGCGATCAGGCGGTGCCGCAGCGCGCCGGACTCCGCCCGGCGCAGATACGGGGCGAGGGCCTGTTCGCCCAGGAGATGGCGCAGGCCGGTCCGGGCCGGTGCGGGCAGTGCGTCCTGCCGGAGAGCGGACTCCAACTCCCTTCGCACCATGCTCAGCTGGCGCCGGCGTGCTTCCCCGGTGCCGGACAGCGCGCCGAGGAGCGCGTCGAGCGCGGCGAGGGACGGATACGGAGGCGTCGGCACCCGGTGATTGTCACTCACCCGGGCCGTTCCCCGCACGGACCGCCGCTTCACCGCCCGCGTCGCCGTCCGCGTTGCCGCCCGCGCCGGGGGCGTGTGCCGTGCCGGAGCGGGCCGGTCAGCCGGCCAGCGGGTCCAGGCGCATCGACTCGACCTTGCCCTCGATCATCGCGCCCAGCCCCCGCACGGCACAGGTGTCCGGGGCCTCGGCGGTGTGCACCGGGATCCCGGTCGCACGGCTCAGCATCGTGTCGAGTCCCGGCAGGAGGGCACCGCCGCCGGCGAGGACGAGGCCGCGTTCGGAGAGGTCCGCGACGAGGTCGGGCGGGCAGCGCCGGAGCACGGTGCGGATCGCGTCCAGCACGGCGGTGAGCGGCCCGCCGACGGCCTGCCGGACGCTTTCGGTGTCCACGGTCACGGTCCGCGCCAGTCCCGTCGTCACGTCGCGGCCGTGCACCTCGGCCACGGCGGGGCCCGGGTCCGCCGAGTGCAGCATCATCCGCAGCGGGCGCACGGCCGGGTGGGGCAGCAGCAGTTCGTGGCGGCTGCGCAGGTGCTCGATGACGGCGTAGTCGATGGCGTCGCCGCCGACCGGTACGGTCTCCGCGGCCACGATCGAGCCGAGCGACAGGACCGCCACCTGCGTGGTGCCCGCGCCGCAGACCACGACCATCGCCGCCTCCGGGTGCTCCACCGGCAGTCCGGAGCCGATGGCCGCGCAGATGAGGGTGTCGGCGAGCTCCACCCGGCGGGCGCCGACGGCGGTGAGCGTCTCGTGCAGCGCGCGCTGGGCGAGGGGTTCGCTGTCGTACGGCACACAGGCGGCGAACCGCATACCGGGGCGGCGGATCCAGGTGCGGCGCAGTTTGCTCCCGATGAGGTGGCGCAGCATGCGGCGGGCGAGGTCGACGTTGACGACCGTGCCGCCCTGCACGGGGCGGACCACCCGGATGTGGTCGGGGGTGCGCCCGGTCATGCGTTCGGCGAGTTCGCCGACGGCGAGGAGTGCGCCGGTGCGGACGTTGACGGCGGCGACGCTCGGCTCGTCGACGATGATGCCGGTGTCCTTGACGTACACCCGGGTCCTCGACGCGCCGAGGTCCACGGCGACCGAGCAGCGGCGCATCTCTTCCATATTGACGGGCACGTCGGGTCCTCCCCTGCGGGACGATTCGGAGGGCGGGCGCGGGCCCGCTTCCGTACAGCCTCCGCCAGACGCGGAGGGCGTGCCCGCCGGGGAGGTCCGGCCGGGTTACCCCGGCGGTCCGTTCGGGGGACGGACGGGAGGGCGCCGCCGGGGCGGGACGGACCCCCGGGGGCCCGTCAGCCCGCCTCCTCCAGCCGGAAGCCGACCTTCAGGCCGACCTGGTAGTGCTCGACCTGTCCGTCCTTGATCTGTCCGCGCATCTCGGTCACCTCGAACCAGTCCAGGTGGCGCAGGGTCTCGGAGGCGCGGCGGATGCCGTTGCGGATCGCGTCGTCCAGTCCCTCGTGCGACGAGCCGACGATCTCGGTCACCCGGTAGACGTGGTTGGTCATGGGGGTTCTCCCTGGCTGTGTGAAGGGCGGGGGCGGGGCGGGGACGGGGTGGTCACGACCCACCGTGCCCCGGCGGCGGCGTCCGCGCGAGGCGAGGGGGCCGAGCGGTGGAGCGGACTACCGCCCGGTGTCGCGCGGGGGCTTCAGCGGGTCGTGGCCCATGTTCATGAGCCGGTGCCGCCAGGAGCTCTGCCCGGCGACCGGTTCCATGTCCTCGCGGCGCTGGTCCGTCACCCGGTCGACGATCTTGTGCATCACCCGGATGTCGTCGTCGGTGAGGTCGGTGCGGCGCTTCTGCAGGATGTGCAGGACGTGCCTGCCCAGCTCGGTGCCGGAGTGGTCCGGTTCGGTCTCGCTGACCTCGCCGGCGGATTCCGTCCGCAGCCATGCGGCGAGTTCCTCGGAGTTCATGTTCACCACGCGGTGGAACTCGTCCCAGAGCGCGTCGAGCTCGATGGTGGAGATGTGAGCCGATGTGTCAGCCACGGTGTGCCTCCCGGGCCCGGTTTCCGTCGGTTCGTCCCGGCGTCAGCGACGCCGGGTGCTTACGACACCCACGGGTGCCCGGCCCGGGCGCGGGGAAACGGGCCCGGGCCGGCGGAGTCCGGACGGGGCGGGACCTGCTGCTCCGGATCCGGGCCGAGGAGGCGGGCGGGCCGACGGCCGGGCGGGACACCGGAGAAGCGGCCGGGCCGGCCGGGGGCGGGCCGCGCCGGTGAGGCGCCGGGCCCGCCCGGACCGTCCGCTCAGTCCCCGGCCGGACCCGCCAGTGACAGGGCGAAGCGGCCCTCGTCGTCCGTCCACCAGTGGCGCAGCTCCAGACCGGCGGCGGCCAGCTCCTGCCGTACGCCCTCGCGCCGGAACTTCGCCGAGACCTCGGTGCGCAGCTCCTCGCCCGCGTCGAAGGTGACGGCGAGGTCCAGGGCGGGGATCTTCGCGGTCAGTGCGTGCCGGGCGCGCAGCCGCATCTCGATCCACTCGTGCTCCGCGTCCCAGAGCGCGACGTGGTCGAAGTCGTCCGGGTCGAAGTCGGCGCCCAGCTCGCGGTCGATGACGGACAGGACGTTCTTGTTGAAGGCCGCGGTGACGCCCTGGGCGTCGTCGTAGGCCGCCACCAGCGTCCGCTCGTCCTTGACCAGGTCGGTGCCGAGCAGCAGCGTGTCGCCGGGGGTGAGCAGGGAGCGCACGGCCGCCAGGAACGCGGCGCGCTCGGCGGGCAGCAGATTGCCGATGGTGCCGCCGAGGAAGGCCACCAGGCGAGGGCCGGGGGTGTCCGGGAGCCGGAGCCCGTGCTGGAAGTCGGCGACCAGGGCGTGGACGTCGAGCTCCGGGTGGTCCGCGAGCAGGCTCTCCCCCGCGAGGCGCAGCGCCGACTCGCTGACGTCCACGGGGACATAGGCCCGCAGGCCGTCCAGGGCCCGCAGCAGATGGCGGGTCTTCTCGGAGGAGCCGGAGCCGAGTTCCACCAGGGTGCGGGCGCCGCTCGCCGCGGCGACGGCGTCCGCGCGGGCGGCGAGGATCTCCCGCTCGGCGCGGGTCGGGTAGTACTCGGGCAGCCGCGTGATCCGCTCGAACAGCTCGCTGCCGCGGGCGTCGTAGAACCACTTGGGCGGCAGCTCCTTGGGGCGGCGGGACAGCCCGCGGAGGACGTCGGTGCGGAGAGCGGCGGCGGTGGCGTCGGCGGGCAGGGTGCGGGTGACGGCGAACGGACTCACGCGGGCTCCTTGAGCGGGGTCAGGAGAACATCGGTGCGGGTGGCGGTGAGCAGGGTGCGGTCGGGTGCCTCGGCCCAGCGGGGGTCGTCGTCGTAGGGCTCGGAGGCCACGACGGTGCGGCGCGCGGCCGGGTCCGCCAGGTACCAGAGGGTGTCCCCCCAGGCGGTGGCGGCCACGGTGCCGCCGTCGGTGAGCAGCAGGTTGAGCCGGGAGCCCGGCGCCGCCGCGGCCAGCTGCTCGACGGCGGCAGAGAGGGCGTCGCCCAGGGCGTCGCCGCGGCGCAGCGCGTGGAGGACGAGCGCCCAGACGAAGGCCGAGTCGCAGCGGGCCTGGAGCGTCAGCAGGTCCTCGGGCGGCAGTCCGGCAGCGAGCGGGGCGGCCGAGGCGGGCCAGCCCGTGAGGGCCCCGTTGTGGCTGAACAGCCAGGGCCCGGCGGCGAAGGGCGCGGCGGCGGCCTCGCCGTCGGCGCCGGCCTCGGTCGCGTCCCGTACGGCCGCGAGCAGCGCACGGGTGCGCACGACGCGGGCGAGGTCGGCGAAGGACTGGTCGGCCCAGACCGGCCCGGCGCGGCGGTAGCGGGCCGGCACCGGGTCGCCGTCCGCGTACCAGCCGACGCCGAAGCCGTCGGCGTTGACGGTGCCGTACCGCTGGCGGCGCGGCGCCCAGGACTGGCGGTACAGCCCGTGCCCGGGGGTCACCAGGACGTCCTGCCAGGGAACGCCGGGTCCCAGGTAGGCCACATGCCGGCACATCAGAGGCACCCCCGTCCCGGGGCCGGGCCGAGGGGGGCGACGGCGGTCGCGGGCGGCCGCCCGCGCCGGGCGGTCACAGGCTCTCCGGCAGGTCGCGGGCCGTGCGGAAACCGGCGAAGATCTGGCGGCGCACCGGCAGGTCCCAGTTGCGGAAGGTGCCCCGGCAGGCCACCGGGTCGACGGCGAAGGAGCCGCCGCGCAGCACCTTCTGCTCCGGGCCGAAGAAGACTTCCGAGTACTCGCGGTAGGGGAAGGCGCGGAAGCCCGGGTAGGGGAGGAAGTCGCTCGCCGTCCACTCCCACACGTCGCCGATCAGCTGCCGCACACCGAGCGGTGAGGCGCCGCGCGGCCAGCTGCCCAGGGGCGCGGGCCGCAGGTGCCGCTGCCCGAGGTTGGCGTGGTCCGGTCCCGGGTCGGCGTCGCCCCAGGGGTAGCGGCGGGAGCGGCCGGTGGCCGGGTCGTGCCGGGCGGCCTTCTCCCACTCGGCCTCGGTGGGCAGGCGCCGGCCGGCCCAGCGGGCGTAGGCGTCGGCCTCGTACCAGCTGACGTGGAGCACGGGTTCACCGGGCGGTACGGGTTCCGTGACGCCGAACCGGCGGCGCACCCAGCCGGAGCCCTCGCGGCGCCAGAACAGGGGGGCCCGCAGGCCGTGTCCGCGGATGTACGCCCAGCCCTGCGGTGCCCACCAGCGCGGTTCCTCGTAGCCGCCGTCCTCGATGAAGCGCAGGTAGGCGCCGTTGCCGACGGGGACGGTGTCGATGAGGAAGGCCGGGACGTCGCGCCGGTGCGCGGGCCGTTCGTTGTCGAGGGCCCACGGTTCGGCGGAGGTGCCCATGGTGAACGGGCCGCCGGGCACGAGGACCTCGGCCGGCAGCGAGGCCGCGTCGGCGGGGGCGGGCGGTGGCGCGGGGGCGGTCAGCGCGGCGGGGCCGCGGCGCAGCTGGTGGGTGATGAGCATGGTCTCGTCGTGCTGCTGCTCGTGCTGGGCGATCATGCCGAAGGCGAAGGCCGCGTCGGTCAGTTCCCGGCCCTCCAGCCGGGTGTCCGCCAGCACGTCGAGGGCCCGGGTCCGCACGTCGGCGACGTAGTGGCGGGCCTCGCCGGGCGGCAGCAGCGGCAGGGAGGGGCGCTCGGCGCGCGGGTGCTCGAAGGCGTCGTAGACGGCGTCGACGTCGGGGCGGAGCGCTTCGCGGCCGCCGACGGCGCGGAGCAGCCACTGGTCCTCGAAGTTGCCGATGTGGGCGAGGTCCCAGACGAGCGGGGACATCAGCGGCGAGTGCTGCGCGGTGAGTTCGGGGTCGTCGACGCAGGAGGTGAGCAGAGCGGTCCGGTCGCGGGCGGCGGTGAGGGCGTCGGCGGCCCGGCGGCGGAAGGCGTCCGGGGCGGTCGCGGGGAGGACGCTCTCCGCGGTGTCGCGGGCGGCGGGGCTGGTCCGTTCGGTGGCCGTCATGGGCGGCTCTCCTTCCCTGGTGCCGGCTGTCCGTGCAGGTCGAGCAGGTCGTCGGCGGGGCAGCGGCCCCGGGCGACATAGCGTTCGGCGAAATCGGCCACCGCGTCGCGTACGGCGGGCGGTGCCCCGAGCCGGGGCAGCGCCTCGCGGGCGGCGGCGAAGCAGGTCCCGGCGGCGGCCCGGAGTGCGGGGTCGGCGAGGCCGTGGCGGGCCGCGGTCCGCCACAGCGGGTTGCCGGGCGGGGGGTCCGTGCCGGCGGTGGCGGCGAGCGGTTCGACGGCCCGTGCGGCCGCCGCGGAGGCGGCCGGGTCGTCGAACAGGGCGGCGGTCACCGCGAGCGGCACCATCCAGCCGTCCTCGCCCGGCTGCGCGTCGATCATGCGCAGCTCCAGATGGCCGCGCGGCCGGACCGGGGGGAAGAGGGTGGTCAGGTGGTAGGCGAGATCGTCGGCGGTCGGAGGCCGGGGGGCGCCGCCCGCGATCCAGTGGCGGAACGTCAGCCCGTCCGGGGGAAGGGTCCACGGCCCGCCGTTGTCGGACCGGACGCACATGACGGGTGCGTCGAGGGCGTACGACGCCCAGGCGGTGCGCGGCTCCGGACCGTCGGGGGGCGCCAGGGCGCGGCCGGGGTCGAGCTCGGCCCAGAGGGCCTGCCGGGTGGAGCGCCAGCCGGTGGGGGCGCCCTGCCGGAGCGGGGAGTTGGCGAAGGCCGCCACGAGCACGGCGCCCAGCAGATGCGCCAGCCGCCAGCGGCGGGCGTGGCCGAGCGGGCCGGGCTCCTCGTGACCGGCGTCCAGGCACACCTGGACGGAGGCGGTGGCGCACATCATGGCCCGGCCGGCGGGACCGGCGCGGTCGAAGTACGCCTCCATGGCGCGGTAGCGGGGAGCGGTGAGCAGCCGGCGCGGGGGGTTCCACGGATCGTGGCCGTGCCCGGCGAGGGCCAGGCCGCGGGCGGCCAGGGCGGTGCGTACGCGGCGCAGATCGGCGGCCGCGTCCGCCACGCAGGCGGCGAGGGAGCCGGCCGGGGGAGAGCTGAGCTCGATCTGCCCGCCGGGTTCGAAGGTGAGCGCGGAGCGGAGGGTGAGGCCGCGCAGGGCGGCGTGGGCGGCGGAGAGCCGGGACGGCTCGACGGCGGAGCGGGCATCGCGCGGATCGTGGATGAACCATTCGAGTTCCACCCCGAGCCTGCGCGGCGGCCCGGTCTTGAAGCAGACGCCACGCACCTGGGCGTCGACCTCGGCGGCGGTGACGGGCCGGGCGCGGGGCTCCGGCGGAGGGATGGGCGCGTCGAAGACATCGGTCATGTCCGGTACCTCCCGGTGTGGCGGCGGCACCTGCTCACGGTAGGTGAACCGGTGCCGTCCCGCATCACCTAACCCGCTGCGGCGGATGTACTCAAGAGTGCCTCTCCGGCCCTCCTTCCCCAAGGGCGGGAAGCGCGGCCCGGGGGCCGGGGGAGAGGGGAGACGGAGCGTGACGGGGGCGCGCCGGGCGGCGGAGAGGGGTGGCGCCGCGGGACGGGGGGCGCTGCGGGACGGGGGACGGCGCGGGGAGGTGCCGCCGTGCCGGCGTGGTCTCCCGGCACCCGGTGAGCGGCGGGAAGTCCCGCCCCCGGCACCGGCGGACTTTCGGCACGGGCGAACGGGCGGGGAGCAGGGCTCCGGGAGAGGGCGGAAGCTCTGCGGCAGGGCCCCGTGGTGGGAGCGGAAGACGGGCGCGGGGCCCGGGTACCAGGGGAGAGGTACCCGGGCCCCGCGCCCGGATCACGCGTCAGGTGCGAGGGGGCCCGGGGAGGCGGCCGGCCGGCGGCCACGCCCCCGGACCGCCGTTACGAGCGGTGGCCCGTCCGGGTGTCGGTGGAGTCGTCCCGGGCGCCGTGGCCGGCCCGGCCGTCCGCGGCACCGCCGAAGCCGTCCTCCTCGCCGAGGCCCTCGTCACCGGCGTCGATGTCACCCGCGTCACCGGCCTCCTCGCCGGCCGCGCCGTCACCGGCCTCGCCGCCCGCGCCGGCCTCGTCACCGGCACCGGCTCCCTCGCCGGCCTCGCCGCCGGCTCCCGCGCCACCGGCGCCGATCGTCGCGCCCACGGCCTCCAGCGCGGTGGTCACCGGCTGGAAGAAGGTCTCGCCGCCGACGGTGCAGTCACCGCTGCCGCCCGAGGTGAGGCCCACGGCCGCGTTGCCGGAGAACATGGCACCGCCGCTGTCGCCCGGCTCGGCGCAGACATCGGTCTGGATCAGGCCGTTGACGATGTCGCCGTTGCCGTAGTTGACGGTGGCGTTGAGGCCGGTGACCGTGCCGTCACTGAGACCGGTGGTGCTGCCGGAGCGCTGCACCGCCATGCCGACACTGGCCTCCGCGGCCTCCGTGATCTCCTGCGTGGTGCCGTCCTGCAGATCGACCGTGCTCGGGGCCTCCGTCGCCGGGTCGTCGTACATCACCAGGGCGAAGTCGCTGACGGGGAAGACGGATTCGGCCGTCGTGCCGAGCGGCTCGGCGCCGGCCTGGTCGTTCGTCCAGGCGGCGGCGACGTTGCCGCAGTGACCGGCGGTCAGGAAGCCCGGGGCGCCGTTCACGTCCACGTTGAAGCCGAGGGAGCAGCGCGAGCCGCCGCCGAAGATGGCGTCGCCGCCGTCGGCGAAGGGCTTGAACTCGCCCTGGCTGCGCTTGACGGTCACCAGGCCCGCCATGCCGTCGGTGGCCTGCTCCAGTGCGGCGAGCTTGTCGCCCGTCACGGTGCGGTCGGCGAGGACGGACACCTTGTTGGTCTTGGGGTCGATCGACCAGGCGGTGCCCGGGATCGACGCCTTGTCGCCGAGTGTCCGGGTGGCCGCCTTCAGCTCGGTCATGCTGTTGTCCACGATCCGCGCCTCGGCGCCCTTGGCGCGGGCGGTCTCCGCGGCTTCCTCGTCCAGGACGTTCATGACGAGCCGCCCGGACTCGCCGTCGAAGTACCAGCCAGCGGCGTCGGCGCCCAGGTCGGCCGCGAGGGCGGTGCCGGTCTTGGCCGCGGCCGGGCCGGCGAACGTTCTGGGGGTGGCCTCCTTCTCGTCACTGGCGTTCGCGTTCGGCAGCAGGATCACCGCTCCCGCGAGGGCGGCTGCGGAGGCCGCGGCTATGGCGCCCGTCCGCTTGTTGACTCGTCGGTGGCTCAACTGACTGACCTCCATCGGGGGGCGGACCGGCCGCTGGGGGTCCGGCCGGTCCGGCTTGTGGGGCTGCGGCGGGGCGGACACCGCGAGCGGGTCCTCCTGCCGTGCGGACAGACGCGAGCGGTCGCGGTGCTCGGCTCCCCGTGCGCCTGTTCACCCATCACCTACGTACGGCGGCCCGGATTGCCTCAAGGGGACAGAGAATTGACGAGAAGTGCCCGGTGGGACGTGGGCTGCACGGGCCCGGAGCATGGGGGTGAAGGCCTCGTGCACAGCGGTACGCCCGCCGCGGCGGTGTGCCGTGGCGGGCGTACGGGGGTGGGCGGGCAGCCTCTCAGCAGGAGAGATTGCCGCCCGGGTCGGTGCCGAGGATGCCCGTGAACTGCCGGTACTTGTCGATGCGGCTCTGTACCTGCGCCGGGTTCCTCCCGTCGCACTCCAGGCTGCCGTTGATGCTGCGGATGGTCTGGCCGAAACCGTGACCGCCGGTCATCGCGGCGTGGCCGGTCATGCTGCCGGGACCGCTCTGGGTGTTCCAGTACCACAGGGCGGTCTTCCAGGCCACGGCCGCGTCGTTCTGCACCAGGAACGGGTTGTTCAGCAGATCGATGCCGAGGGCGTCACCGGCCGCCTTGTAGTTGAAGTTCCAGCTCAGCTGGATGGGCCCGCGGCCGTAGTACGCGTCGTGCCCGGCGGGGCAGCCGTACGGCTGGGACGTGTCGCAGTAGTGCGGGTAGTTGGCGGTGTTCTGCTCGACGATGTGCACCAGGCCGCCGGTCTCGTGGGCGACGTTGGCCAGGAAGGCGGCCGCTTCCTGCCGCTTGACGGTGTCGCTGCCGGTGTTGGCGAAGCCGGGGTAGGCGCTCAGCGCCGCCTTCAGACCGCTGTAGGTGTAGAAGGAGTTCCGGTTCGGGAACATGCGCTCGAACTGGGCCTCGCTCACCACGAAGCCGCTGGGTGCCGGGTCGCCGCCCTCGCAGGAGTACGGCTCCCAGTACCAGGTGCTGATCACCGGGTCGTATCCCGGGTTGTCGTGCTCGGCGCGGTAGTACCGGCCGTCGGTGTAGCGGACGACCGAGCCCGCCGGGTACCACTGCCCGGCCGTCCAGTTCTGCGCGGAGCAGGCCGCGGTCCGGGCCGCGGAACCGGGAGCGGCCGAGGCGGCCACGGGTGCGGCCAGTCCGCCGCAGACGAGCAGGGTGGTGAGTGACGCCAGAAGACGTCGCGACACGCGATCACTCCTTATGCGGCAGTGCGCCGCCTTGGGCCGGCCCCGGCACGGGTCCGCGCCTCGGGCCGCGGGCAGGGGGCGCCGCGGCCGGGCGGCCCGCCGGGCCGGCCGATGGGGGGTTGGTCAGGCACTCAATCGCACTGGTCTACACCAGTCAAGGTCTAGACCATTTTTTTTCTCCGGGCAGGGGCCGAACGCGGCCCTCTGTCAGGGGTGTTGGCCGGTGTTGCCCGTCTTGTCGCCACGGCGGCCGTGCCGGTTCGGGGCGGGGTTTGCGTGTTCCGGCGGCCCGGCCGGGCGGGCGTCCGTGGGCGGGGGCGGCCGGGGGATGGTGGCAGGGATCTCGCCCCGCCTCTGTTCCCGGAGCAGAGCGACCGCTTAGTATGCCGCTGGCGGGTGGTCCGCAGCTTCCGCCCCCCTCAGTCCCCTGTCACTTGTCGACGCTGTACGGAACGGTTCACGGAGGCCACCGGATGAAGGCATGGCGCGTACACGAGAACGGCGAACCGCGCGAGGTGATGCGCCTCGACGAGGTGCCCGACCCCGTGCCCGGCCCGGGGCAGCTGCTGCTGCGGGTCCGCGCCGCCAACGTCAACTTCCCCGACGCACTGCTCTGCCGCGGCCAGTACCAGGTCCGGCCACCGCTGCCCTTCACCCCCGGCGTCGAGGTCTGCGCCGAGGTCGTCGCCGCCGGTGACGCCACCGGGGCCCGGCCCGGCGCCCGCGTCCTCGCCCAGCCGCCGCTGCCCGGCGGCGGATTCGCCGAACTCACCGTCGCCGACTCCGCCACCGTGCTGCCCGCACCGGAGGCACTCGACGACGCCGAGGCCGCCGCCCTGCACATCGGGTACCAGACCGGCTGGTTCGGTCTCCACCGCCGGGCCCGGCTCCAGCCCGGGGAGACCCTGCTCGTGCACGCCGCCGCGGGCGGGGTCGGCAGCGCCGCGGTCCAGCTCGGCAAAGCGGCGGGAGCCACCGTCATCGGCGTCACCGGCGGAGCGGAGAAGGCCGCCGTGGCCCGCGAACTGGGCTGCGACCTCGTCATCGACCGGCACACCGACGACATCGTCGCCACCGTCAAGGAGGCCACCGGCGGCCGGGGCGCCGACGTGGTCTACGACCCGGTGGGCGGCGACGCCTACGCCAAGTCCGTCAAATGCATCGCCTTCGAGGGGCGGGTGATCGTCGTCGGCTTCGCCGGCGGCACCGTCCCCGCTCCCGGCCTCAACCACGCCCTGGTCAAGAACTACTCGATCCTCGGCCTGCACTGGGGGCTCTACAACACCAAGGACCCGGCCGCCGTCCGCGCCTGCCACGAGGAACTCACCGGACTCGCCGCCCGGGGTGCCATCAAACCCCTGGTCAGCGAGCGCGTACCGCTCGACGGCGCCGCCGCGGCCGTCCAGCGCGTGGCCGACGGCCTGACCACCGGCCGCGTCGTCATCACCCCCAACTGACCGCAAGGAGCCGCGACATGCCGCGCAACGCCGCCGCACCGCAGCCGGCACCGGACGCCGACGGGCTGCGCCGCCGCGTCCGGGACCTGCTCGACGCCCACGACCCCGCCACCACACCCCGCGAGGAGTTCCTCCGGGCCCGCTTCGACGCCGGACTCGCCTGGGTGCACTTCCCCGAAGGCCTCGGCGGCCTCGGCGCTCCGCGCTCCCTGCAGCGGGTCGTCGACACCGAACTGGAGGCGGCCGGCGCCCCCGACAACGACCCCCGCCGGATCGGTATCGGCCTCGGCATGGCCGCGCCGACCATCCTGCGGTACGGCACCGAGGAGCAGAAGGAACGCTTCCTGCGGCCGCTGTGGACCGGCGAGGAGGTGTGGTGCCAGCTCTTCAGCGAGCCCGGCGCCGGCTCCGACCTCGCGGCCCTCGCCACCCGCGCCGTGCGCGAGGACGGCACCGGCGACTGGGTGGTCGACGGCCAGAAGGTGTGGACCTCCAGCGCCCACGTCGCCCGCTGGGCCATCCTCATCGCCCGCACCGACCCGGACCAGCCCAAACACCGCGGCATCACCTACTTCCTCTGCGACATGACCGACCCGGGTGTGGAGGTGCGCCCGCTGCGCCAGATCACCGGCGAGGCCGAGTTCAACGAGGTCTTCCTCACCGGGGTGCGCATCCCCGACAGCCACCGGCTGGGGGAGATCGGCGATGGCTGGAAGGTCGCCCAGACCACGCTCAACAACGAGCGCGTCGCCATCGGCGGCGGACGCATCCCGCGTGAGGGCGGCATGATCGGCAAGGCCGCCGCCAGCTGGCGGGAACGGCCCGAACTGCGCACCCACGACCTGCACCAGCGACTGCTCGGGCTGTGGGTCGAGGCCGAGGCGGCCCGCCTCGCCGCCATCCGCCTCGGGCAGCAGCTCGCCACCGGCCAGCCCGGACCCGAGGGCGTGGCCATGAAACTCGGCTTCGCCCGGCTCGCCCAGGAGATCAGCGGTCTGGAGGTCGAGCTCCTCGCCGACGAGGGACTCACCTACCAGGACTGGACGATGGTCCGCCCGCAGCACGTCGACTTCACCGGACGCGACGCCGGCTACCGCTATCTGCGCGCCAAGGGCAACTCCATCGAGGGCGGCACCTCCGAGGTCCTGCTCAACATCGTCGCCGAACGCGTCCTCGGCCTGCCCGGCGAACCGCGCACCGACAAGGACGTCCCCTGGAAGGAACTCGCCCGATGAGCGCCGCCACCACCGGTCACGCCACCACCGCCCCCGCGGAGCAGCCCGTACCGGACCTGCTGTACTCCGAGGCGGAGGAGGACCTGCGCTCCGCCGTACGGTCCCTGCTCACCGACCGCTGCGGGCCGGCCGCCGTCCTCGCCCGGATCGAGACCGGCCGGCCGTACGACCCGGACCTGTGGACAGCGCTCGGCGCCGGCATGGGCGCCGCCGGACTGCTCGTACCGGAGAGCCTCGGCGGTCAGGGCGCCTCCGCCCGTGAGGCGGCCGTCGTCCTGGAGGAACTCGGCCGAGCCGCGGCCCCGTCCCCCTATCTCACCAGTGCCGTCATCGCCGTCGAGGCCCTGCTCTCCACCGAACCGGAGGAGGGCACGGACACCGCGGCGCTGCTGGCCGGCCTCGCCGACGGCCGGTCCACCGCGGCCCTGGCCCTGCCCTGGTCCACCGCCCCCGGTTCGCGGCCCGCCACGACCGTACGGGCCGGTGACGGCGCGGCGCTCACCGGCACCGTGCGCGGTGTCGCCGACGCCGGCGAGGCCCGGACGCTGCTCGTCCCCGCCGAGGGGCCCGGGGGGCTCGGGCTCTACGCCGTCGAGGCGGCGGCGCCGGGCGTCACCATCACCCCGCTGGTGCCGCTCGACCTCACCCGCCCCCTCGCCGACGCCGCTTTCGACAACGCGCCCGCCCGGCCCGTCGCCGGTCCGGACCGGGCCGAGGCCGCCATCCGCCGCGCGCTGTCCGCCGGAGCGGGACTGCTCGCCTCGGAACAGCTCGGCATCGCCGAATGGTGCCTCACCGAGACGGTCCGGCACACCCGGGAGCGGCACCAGTTCAACCGGCCCGTCGGCTCCTTCCAGTCGCTCAAGCACCGGCTCGCCGCGCTCTGGCTCGACATCGTCTCGGCCCGTGCCGCGGCCCGCAACGCGGCCGACGCCCTCGCCACCGGCTCCCCGGACCTGCCCGTGGCCGTGGCCGTCGCCCAGGCCCACTGCTCGCGGACGGCCGTCCGCGCCGCGGAGGAGTGCGTCCAGCTGCACGGCGGCATCGGCATGACCTGGGAACACCCCGCGCACCTCTACCTCAAGCGGGCCAAGGCGGACGCCACGGCGCTCGGCACCGCGGGACGGCACCGGGAGGCCCTCGCCGGCCTGGTGGACCTCCCCGCACCGTCCCACTGACAGCGGACGGAGCCGGGCACGGCGCGGAGGGCCCCGGCGGGGGGAGGGCCCTCCCCCCGCCGCCGCATCCCGCACGGCGGCGTCCCGGTCCGCCGCCCGCGTCCGACCCCAGGGCCACCACCGGGGAAACGGCGCATCAACTCTCGGTGGAGGCAGGTACGTTGCG
Organism: Streptomyces sp. S07_1.15; assembly: GCF_020739505.1. Classification (NCBI taxonomy): domain Bacteria; kingdom Bacillati; phylum Actinomycetota; class Actinomycetes; order Kitasatosporales; family Streptomycetaceae; genus Streptomyces; species Streptomyces sp. S07_1.15. Next base: position 646,091 of record NZ_JAJBZK010000001.1, on the reverse strand, counting down.
ATGACCGATAGCCACCGGAGCGGCGATACTCGGGCACGGTCCACCCGACACCCGACCCCGGCCCGTGAGCACCGCGAACCGCGGCCGCCACGCGGCCGGTTCGCCGCGCCGTCCGCCCGGGAGGCTCCATGGCCCTCGTACGCCCCACCCGCCGCACGCTCGTCACGTCCTTCGCCGCCGCCCTCGCCGGCACCGCCGCCGCACCGGCCACCGCACGGGCGGCGGCCGCACCGGTCCCGGCCCGCCGTGGCCCCGCGCCCCTGCGCCGGGCACACGCGCACAACGACTACGAACATCCCCGCCCCCTTCTCGACGCCCTCGATCACCGGTTCACCAGCGTCGAGGCCGATATCTGGCTCGTCGACGGACAACTCCTCGTGGGTCACGACGCGGAGGACCTCACCCCCGAACGCACCCTGGAGACGCTCTACCTCGACCCTCTGATGCGCCGGGTGCGCGCCCACCACGGCGCGGTGTATCCCGGCCACCACCGGCCCGTGCAACTCCTCGTCGACCTCAAGAACACCGGCGAGGCGAGCTATCTCGAACTCCACCGCCGGCTCCGGCGCTACCGGCGGATGATGAGCGTGGCAGTGGACGGCCGCGTCCGCCCCGGCGCGGTCACCGCCGTGATCTCCGGCGACCGCGCGGCCCGCGGGCCCCTGGAGGCACAGCGTCTGCGGTACGCCTTCTACGACGGCCGTCTCGACGACCTCGGGGGCGGCTCCCCGGCCTCGCTCGCCCCGCTGATCAGCAGCAACTGGACCCAGAGCTTCGGCTGGCGCGGGGTGGGACCGATGCCCGCCGCCGAGCGCGGAAGACTCCACGAGATCGTCACCGCCGCTCACGGCGAAGGCCGACGGGTGCGCTTCTGGGCCACCCCCGACACGCCGGGCCCGGCGCGCGACGCCGTCTGGTCGGAACTCCTCACCGCGGGAGCGGACCACATCAACACCGATGACCTGGCCGGTCTGGAGGCGTTCCTCGACCGCCACGCCGGACAGCGGCGATAACTCTCGGTCAGCACCCGATCGGCGGACGGACGGACAGCCGGTGCGGAGCGCGCCATGGGCCACACTGACGCCCCAGAGCCGCTCCGTACCGCGTCCCGGCCGTACCTGCGGGTGGCCGGCCGAGGAGGTTGTCCTCGATGGTCGTATCCATCTCCGTGCTCCTGCTGCTCCTGATCATCACGCTGATCTTCCTGCGCAGCGGATCCCTCAAGACCTCGCACGCGATCCTGTGCGCCGTGGTGGGATTCCTGATCGCGGGCACCGGCGTGGCCCCCTCCGTGTACAACGGGATCTCGGCCACCGCGCAGCTCGTCAGCGGCATCCGCCCCTGACCGCGGAGCCCGCCGCGCGACCGGCCGGCCCTCCCGGGAGGGCACCCCGGGCCCGCTCGCCGCTGTTCCCCGGCTCCATGGCCCCATCCGGCCCCGGACGTCCGCTTCCGCCACCATGCCGCCGCCCTCCCGATGCGCATCCACCTCATCACTCTTGGTGACGACCGTAGCGCGAGGAGAGGACATCCGTCCGGGCCTGTGGATAACCCGAAAAGGCGCAGGTCGAGCAGGAAGGCGCAGGTCGGTCGGGGGCCGGGCGGCGGGCGGTCCGGGCGGCGCCTCACGGCCCCGGTCCGGGCCCCGCGCCCGAAAGGGGTACCGTCCCTCCGCATCCCCAGGGCCGCGTCCGTCCCGCCCGGCTCCTCAGACCTCCGCCGCCAGCAGCCGGGACCGGATGAGGAACCGGACGCCGTCGGGGGCCTCCAGCGAGAACCCGCTGCCCCGGCCCTCCACCACGTCCACGATCAGCCGGGTGTGGCTCCACCGCTCGTACTGACTGGCCGACATCCAGAACGGCACCCGCTCCGGCACCCCCTCGACCGCCAGCTCCGCCAGCAGCACATCGGATCCGCCCGTCCTGAACTCCCCGGCCGGATAGCACATCGGCGCGCTGCCGTCGCAGCACCCGCCCGACTGGTGGAACATCAGCGGCCCGTGAGCCTCGCGCAGGCGCCGCAGCAGGTCCGCCGCCGGCCCGGTCAGCTCCACCCTGGCCGTGTCCGTGCTGTCGCTCATGTCCGCTCCGCAGTCGTCGGTTCGGCAAGTCCCCGGACGGCCCTCGCCGATGGCCGCGGCTCCGTGCCGCACGGTGCCGCCGTTCCACCGTCACACCGGCGACGGCCGGGCGGCAAGCCCCGCGCACGCCGGGCCGCGCGGAAATGCGTTGCCGGGCCCGGCAGCCGCCGGAAAGGATCGGGACATGCTGATCCGACGCGAGACACCCGCAGACCTCGAGGGCATTCGTGCCGTCCACCGCGCCGCCTTCGCCGGGCCGGACACGGCACCCGGCCAACCGCCCGTCGAGGTGGGCCTGGTGGACGCGTTGCGGGTGGACGGGGCATGGATCCCCGAGCTGTCGCTGGTGGCGGTGGGCGCCGGGGGAGAGGTGGCCGGACACGTCGTGTGCACCCGCGGCCGCGTCGGAACGGCTCCCGCTCTCGGTCTCGGGCCGCTCGGTGTGCTGCCGGCCCTGCAGCGGCAGAGCGTCGGATCCGCCCTGATGCACGCCGTGCTGGGTGCCGCCGACGCGCTCGGCGAGCCGCTCGTCGTGCTCCTCGGCCACACCGGGTACTACCCGCGCTTCGGCTTCCGGCCGGCCGCCGAGTACGGCATCGTCCCGCCCGTCCCCGCGTGGACCGAGCACTTCCAGGCCCGCGCCCTCACGGCCTACGACCCCGCACTGCGCGGGCCGTTCACCTACGCCGGGCCGTTCAACGACCTGTGAGGGCAGGGCATCCCGCGTTTCCCGACTCGCTCAGCGGATTCGGTGGCCACTGCATTAATCCAGAATGGAACGAATGGCCCGGCCGCCGCTTCCGGGCCGTGGCGCGAACTCACTGACCGGTTTCCGGCCGAAAGGGCGCCGGAAGGGGCTTTCGGTGAGCCGCGTGGCCATATTCCGGTACGCCATGGTCTCCTCACCGGACGATGCGGCCGGGCCCCTGAGTTGCCTGCGGGCCCCGGATCGCTTTGTTTCGGCCGTGTTTCCCGGGTGAGACGCGCACCCTTGTCATGGTCCTGGGGACCTCCTATTGTGGGAGCGCTCCCACCCCTGCCCCCCCACGGGTCAGCAGGAGGCCAGGTAATGACACCGGAATGGTTGAAGACATCACCTGGCCTCCCGATCCGGCAGGCCGTACGTTTTGGAACTCAGCACCCCCTGGCGGTGCGCCGAATGCACCGGTGGAATCCGTAACCGGGCTGAAGGCACCCCGTCGCGTCGAGGCAGCCGGGCCGGCGGAATGCGCCAGCGGGCCGCCGCGGAGTTCCGATCCGTATCGTCGTGCCCCTGTCTCCGCAGAGGACCTCCGGGAGTTCGGACAGCAGCGCCAGCTTTCCCACCCTGATCCGTGACGCGCCGTGTCGCGTCGCTGCCCGGGGCCGGCGCGCTGCCCGGATGAGGCTCTGACACGCCGGCGTTCCGCCGCGACTCTCCGGGCCTCGTTCAGTGTGGGCGGATTCGGGATCGTCCCCCTTCCGTCATGGTCCACGACGATCGATTGGAGAATCATGTCCGGTGTACTTCTGGCAAGTGGGGCTGCCGCAGCGTTACTCGCTTCCACCCTCACCGCTTCCACCGTCTCCGCTCAGGAGGAGACCGTCCCGCCGGAGAAGATCCAGCTCTCCGTCAACACCGTGAACGGCTCGGGCTGCCCGGCCGGGACGGCCGCCGTCGCCGTCTCCCCGGACAACACGGCCTTCACCGTGACCTACAGCGACTACCTCGCTCAGGTCGGCGTCGGCGCCTCGCCGACCGACTTCAGAAAGAACTGCCAGCTCAACCTGGACGTGTACGTGCCCCAGGGCTTCACCTACGCGATCGCGAAGGTCGACTACCGCGGCTACGGCTACCTGGAGGACGGTGCCACCGGCCTGCAGAAGGCGTCGTACTACCACCAGGGCTCCTCCGACACGGGCACGACCTCGCGCACGTTCAAGGGCCCGTTCGACAACAACTGGCAGGCGTCGGTCAGCAAGGAGTACGGCGAGCTGGTCTGGGCCCCCTGCGGTGTGAAGCGCAACTTCAACATCAACACCGAACTGCGGGTCGACGGTGGCGACTCGGACACCAAGAGCACGACCAGCTTCATGACCATGGACTCCACGGACGCCGCGGTCAGCACGGTCTACCACATGGCCTGGAAGGAATGCGGTAGCTGACGGGCTCCGCGCGCACCCCGCGCGGTGGCGTCCCGGGCACTCGCCGGGGTTCACGGCCCGGGAGCCGGCCGTGGACCACGGGGCGTGGTTCACGAGCGGGAGAAGGAACACCGCGGGACGCACAACCGGTGATCCAGACCAGAGGACTGGTGACCGGATACCAGCACCCCCCACTCCGGACCTGCGGAACCCAGGTGCCGCACGGTTGCGGAACTCGAACGGCCCGGGTTGACATCCCCGCGCCCCCACGGCGGCTGCCGTCGGTGCGCGGGGACCACCCCACCCCCTCGGAATGCCCTTGGTTCGCGGAGGGGACGGGCCATGCGATACGAGAACACGGGGTCTTCTCTTCCGAGCCCTTTTCCGTGCCGAAGCACAGGACTTCCCCGAGCGCATTCCGAGTATTGGAATCGGGAAATCCCGTGGCGGAGCCGGCGAAGGGTTCGGCGGGTTCCATACAGCAAACGGCGCCGGGGCATCCCTGTATCCCGGCGCGGTCCACAGCAGACCGATTGGAGAACCATGTCCGGTGTACTCGCAGCGGCCGGCGCGGCAACAGCGTTGTTCGCCACCTCATTCATTCCGGGCCCGATCGCGACGCCGCCGTATTTCACGGATGTGCCGACCGACAAGATGATCATTACGGTTGCGACCGTCAATGGCTCGGGTTGCCCGGCGGGGACGGCCGCCGTCGCCGTCTCCGAGGACAACACGGCCTTCACCGTGACCTACAGCGAATACCTCGCGCAGGTCGGTGTCGGGGCCAAGCCGACCGACTTCAGAAAGAACTGCCAGCTCAACCTGGCGATGAAGGTCCCGCAGGGCTTCACGTACGCCATCGCCAAGGTGGACTACCGCGGCTACGCGTACCTCGAGGACGGCGCCAACGCGATGCAGAAGGCGTCGTACTACTTCCAGGGGGCGTCCAACACGGACTCCCGCCAGGAGCAGTTCGTCGGGCCGCTGGACGACAACTGGCAGGTCACGCACACCACCGAGCTGCCCGCGCTGGTCTGGGCCCCGTGTGGCGAGATCCGCAACTTCAACATCAACACGGAGCTGCGGGTCAACGCCGGGACGTCCAACACCAAGGAGACCACCAGTCTGATGACGATGGACTCCACCGACGGCTCCGTCGACACCACCTACCAGATGGCCTGGAAGCGGTGCGAGCCGGGTGACGACTGAGGGCTGATCACCCCGGACGGCACCGGCCCGCCCGGCCGTCGCGACTGACCGGAACGGGCCTTTCCGATCCATCTGGCACAGCAGCAACTCCCCGCTGGGCACGGCCGTGCGCGCCGGCCGCGCCCGGCGGGGTGACGGGCGCGGAGCCGGTTCCACGGCTCCGCGCCCCCGTCTCGTACCCACCGCGCCCGGGGCGCCGGCCGGCCGCTCACCAGACGTCCCCGTCGCGCCAGTCGCAGACGAGTTCCCCGGTGAGGTCCAGCGGGGTGGAGAGCGGCAGCACGTGCACACAGCCGTCCTCCTCCTCGGTGCGGACGACCCCGTCCGGGGTGAGCGCGGAGAGGGGGCCCAGCCAGCGCTGCCAGCCCCGGCTCGCGTAGAACCGCTCGCCTTCGTCGGTCGAGCCGAGGGCGCCCAGCTCGTAGGCGCCGCGGAGCACGCCCTCCAGCGCCGTCATCATGGCCGAGCCGTGGCCGCGGCCCTGCCGGTCCGGGCGGACGCCCACCCCCTCGACGTATCCGGCGCGCAGCGCCCGGCCGCCGTGGAGCAGCCGCCGCTGGACGAGGGAGGCGTGTCCGATCAGTTCGGCGTTCTCCCAGACCAGGGCGTGCCAGCCGCCGAGGGCGTGCTCCCAGTCGTCGTCGGCCATGTCCCCCTCGAAGACCACGTCGAGCAGGGCTCGCGCGGCCCGCCGGGAGGCGGCGTCCAGATGGGCGGTGTGGACGAGCCGGACGCCGTCCCGCCGGGTCTCGCCCCGGGTCTCTCCGGTCATGCCGGCCTCCTTGCCGTGGTGAGCCGTTGTGGCCGCTGTGGCCGTTGTGCGGGCCGCGGTCGCCGCGGGGCCGCACGGCCGGCCCGCGAGCGTGGGGCGCGCCCTCGGTCCGGAGGTGCGGGGTTCCGGGCGGCCGGAGCGGTCGGCCGCGCGGCGCGGGACCGTGTGGGCCACATGGTGGCATCTCTTGCCAGTCTTCCGCCGGAGTCATACAGTCCGCTCCGGCGCATGTGAATGGGAGCGCTCCCACGCTCCACCCCCCTCCATCCGCAACCGCTGAAGGGATCTCATGAAACTCCGCATACGCTCCGCCGCAACGGCGCTCCTGGTGGCCCTCGGGTTGCTGGCCGGCTCCGCGGTCACGGCGCCGTCGGCCGCGGCGGACCCGGTGATCTGCGACCAGTACGGGACCTCCACCGTCCAGGGGCAGTACGTCGTGCAGAACAACCGCTGGGGCACCAGCGCCACTCAGTGCATCGACGTCACCGGCAACGGCTTCCGGCTCACCCAGGCCGACGGCAGCGTCTCGACCGACGGCGCGCCCAAGTCCTACCCGTCGATCTACACCGGCTGCCACTACGCCAACTGCTCACCGGGCACCAGACTGCCGATGCAGATCGGCTCCATCAGCAGCGCGCCGAGCAGCATCTCGTACCAGTTCACCTCCGATGCGGTCTACAACGCGTCCTACGACATCTGGCTCGACCCGGAGCCCAAGCGGACCGGCGTCAACCGGACGGAGATCATGATCTGGTTCAACCGGGTGGGGCCGATCCAGCCCATCGGTTCGCAGACCGGCACGGCGAACGTCGGCGGGCGGAGCTGGGAGGTGTGGACCGGCAACAACGGCGGCAACGACGTCATCTCCTTCGTGTCGCCGTCCGCGCTCCCCAGCTGGAGCTTCGACGTCATGGACTTCGTCGAGGAGACCGTCAACCGCGGCATGGCCGGCAACAACTGGTACATGACCAGCATCCAGGCCGGCTTCGAACCGTGGAGCGGCGGTGCCGGACTGGGCGTGCAGTCCTTCTCCGCCTCGGTGAACGGCTAGCCGCCGCACCGCGGTCCGCACGGCGTCATGGCGCCCGGCCGGGAGCCGGCCGCGCCGGGGGCGGTTCCTCCGGCGCGGCCGCCGCCCCGGCCGCACGCCGTGGAGGAGGCGGTCACCGTGCCGGGGGACCGCCTTCTTCCGCACCCGTGAGCCGCCGGCCGCGGATACGGTGGACGGGTGACCCGGACATGGCAGCCCACGGACGCGGGCGTGCTGCGGCTCCCCTCCGGACGCGCGGTCCGGGGCCGGGGGCTGCGGCGGCCGCTTCCGGCCGGCCCGGAGCCCACGTACGGCGTGTATCTGCTGGGCGGTCGTCCCCCCGAAGTCCCGTGGGACGCGCACTGGTTGCGCTGGCCGGATTTCCGGCTGCCCGCCGACCGGGCGGAGGCCCGGGCCGTCCTCCGCGCGGCGTGGACGCGTGCGGGAGAGGCGGGTGAGCGCGTCGAGATCGCCTGCGGTGGCGGCCGGGGCCGTACGGGCACGGCGCTGGCCTGTCTCGCCGTCCTGGACGGCGTACCGGCCGGCCGCGCCGTGGAGTTCGTACGCCGCGCCTATGACCGGCGCGCCGTGGAGACCCCCTGGCAGCGGCGGTACGTCCGGCGCTTCGCGGACTGACCCGTTCCGTCCGCCCCGGCCCGCGGTCACGGCCGCCCGGCGGGTGCCCGGCGCGTTCAGTCCCGGAGTGCCGTGAGGACGTGGCTGTCGCCGAACTGCCAGACGGGCGTGACGCGGCGGAAACCCGCCTGCCGCAGCAGTTCCGTGTGGCGGGCCGGTGTCAGGCCGTTGCCGTTGCCGCCGAGGGCCGGGCGGCGCCGCTCACGGCGGCTGAACAGGTCGGCCAGTTCGGGCTCCCGCGCGGCCGCGGTCCACCAGGACGTCCAGTCCTCGTGGTGGCAGGTGTGCCGGCGTTCGGCCCGGCGGCGGCCCACGTGCGCGGTGAGGGCGGCGCAGCGGGCATCCGCCGGGGGGAGGCGGTCGCCGTTGACCAGGGCGCCGCCCGGACGCAGCAGTGCGGCGAGCTGCCGGTAGGTGCGCAGGAGATCCGGTTCGGGGAGGTAGTGCAGGGCCGTGGTGGACACGGCCGCGTCGAGCGGGCGGTCGAGGCCGAGAGCGCCGGTCCATCCGTCCTCCCCGATCACGGCGTCCACGTAGCGCGCGGTGTTCGCGTGGTGGACCCGGCCGAGCTCCAGCAGGACGGGGTCCATGTCGACGGCGACGATCTCCGCGCGGGGCAGCCGCGCGGCGAGCCTGGCGGCGAGGGAGCCCGGTCCGCAGCCCAGGTCGAGGAGGTACGGCCGGGAGCGGCCGGCGGTCACGTGCTCGACGACGTCGGCGATCACGGTGAACCGCTCTTCCCGGTCGGTGGCGTAGTGCTCCTGCTGGTGCTCCCAGCGCTCCACCCACAGCCTGGCAGTCGCCATGCTCACGCCCATAGGTCCGTGCCGCCCCTTCCGTCTCTCACCGTGCGGGGACCTACGGTAATCTACAGATGGAAACGGTTTCCATTCGCATTCACCGCAGTGTCTCCAGCAGGGCCAGCAGGCGGTCGACCTCCTCCGCCGTGTTGTAGACGTGCAGGCTGACCCGTACCGAGCCCTCGCGGTCCCCGGCCCCCGCCTGGCACAGGCTGTCCGCCCGCACCATGAACCCGTGGCTGAACAGGATGAAACCGAGGTCGTCGGAGGGGATGTCGCGGTGCCGGAAGGTGACGATGCCGTGGCGCCGCCGCACGGCGGAGCCGGCCGGCAGACTGGCCTGGCAGCCCAGGATCTCGTAGGGGGACAGCCGGTGGAGCCGGTCGGTGAGCCGGGCCGTCAGGGCGGTGGTCCAGCGGGCGATCCGGTCCGTGCCCGCCGCGTCCAGCCAGTCCAGGGCGGCCGTCAGAGCGGCGATCCCCGCGGTGTTGGGGGTGCCCCGCCAGCCGCCGGGCCGGAACTCCGGGCCGCGGGTGTCGCGGGCCCAGACGGCTCCGGTACCGGGCAGGGCCAGCGCCTTGTGCCCGGAGAAGACCACGAAGTCGACGTCGAGCTCCCGCACGGAGACGGGCAGATGGCCGATGCTCTGGGCGGCGTCCAAGCAGATCGGCACATCCGGTCCGACCGCCTCCCGGACGCGGCGGACGTCCATGTCACCGCCGTAGACGTGGTGGACGTGGGTGACGGCGGCGAAGCGGGTCCGCGGTCCGGCCGCCGCGGCCAGCGCCCGGTGGTCGTAGTCACCGGACACCTCCTGGTACGGCAGGCCGCGCAGACGCACGGCGACGCCCTGCCGCCGCAGCAGCCGCTGGGTCTCCAGCCAGGGTTCCAGGTTCGCCCGGTGGTCGGCGAAGGGGACGAGGATCTCGTCGCCGTCGGCCAGCAGGCCGGTGAGCCAGTCGCGGGCGACGCTCCGCAGCCCTTCCGTGGTGCCACTGGTGAAGTGGACGCCCGAGCCCTCCCGGCCGGTGTCGCCGAGGAACTCCCCGACCCGGCGCCGGGCCCGCTCGACCATCGCCGTCGTCCGGTTGGCCCACGGGTAGGCGCCCCGCCCGGCGTTGGCGTTGGAGGTCGTCAGGTACTCCGACACGGCGCCGAGGACGGCCCGCGGCTTCTGCGAGGTGGCCGCGCTGTCGAAATAGACCAGGTCCGGGTGGGCGGTGATGATGGGGAACTGCTCCCTCAGCTCCCGCTGCCAGCCGCTCAGTTCCTCCAGGGTGTCCGCCGTCGTGTCCCCCGGCGTGCCGTCCGTCCGCGCGTCGGGCATGGGCGTCAGTCCGTCCGGCATGGGCGTCAGTCCCGGACCAGCGGGGCGCCGGCGTCCCGCCACGCGACGATGCCCCCGGACAGGCTGCGCGCGTCCGGATGGCCCATGCGGCGCAGCAGCGCGGCGTAGCGGGCGGACTTCTCGCCGACCGGGCAGGCCAGCAGGACCGGCTGGCGGGTGCCGAACGGCAGGCCGCCGCGGACGAGTTCGTCGAACAGCTCGTCCGGGATGTTGACGGACCCCTCGATGTGCAGCGCGGCATACGCCCGCGGACCGCGCAGGTCGATCACCAGCGGCCGCGGATCCTCTCCGGCGATCCACCGCCGGGCGTCGCCGGTCGTGACGGTCCGGGCCTCCGTCCGGATCTCGGCCTCGGTCAGGGCCGCGGCCGAGTTCTTCCGGGGCGGCCGGCCGAAGAGCTCGGGGCGGCGCTGCCGCACGTAGCCGAGATAGCTCTCGGCCCGGTCGCAGACGATGAAGACCGCGGTCCGGCGCCCGCCCGGGGGCTCGTCGAGGGCGCGGAGACGGCGCACCGCGCCGTGGTAGGCGGCTCCGCCGGTGGGCCCGGCCAGCAGGCCGCAGCGGCGGATCAGGGTCAGCATGCCGTCGATGGCCTCGTCGGCCGTCACCGGCTCGATGGCGTCATACGTCGCCGGGTCGAAGAGCCCCACCTGCTGGACCTCGTCGATCGTGCGGATACCGGGGATGAAGTCCGACTTGTGGGAGACCAGCCCGAGGACGCGGACCTCGGGGTCGTGTTCGCGCAGGACCCGGGCCACCCCCGTGGAGGAACCCGCGGTGCCCACACAGGCGATGAACCAGTCGGGGGCCCGCCCGTCCAGGTCCTTGACGATCTCCGGGCCGGTGCCCGACGCGTGCGCCTCGGTGTTGCGCTGGTTGAAGTACTGGTCGGTGTGGAGATGGGCGTTGCCCGGTCCCGCGAGCGCCTGGTGGAAGCGGGTCAGCGGGTCCTCGGTGTCGGTCGGGTCGAGGCACTCGCTCTGCCCCGGCAGTTCCTCGATCTCCGCGCCCAAGAGGAGAAGCAGCTCCTTGATCTCCGGCACCCGCATCCGGTTGGTGACGCTCTTGAACCGCAGTCCGTGCATCCCCGCGAGCAGGGCCAGGGCCTTGGCGGTGTTGCCGCTCGACAGCTCCACCACCGTCGCCCCGCGCTCCGCGGCATCGGCGAGACCGGGCCGTGCCATGTTCCAGGCGGCCCGGTCCTTGACCGAGCCGAAGGGGTTGAGCATCTCCAGCTTGGCGTAGAGGTCGGTGTGGCGCAGGCCGTGCACCGCCGGGTCGATGCGCACCAGTGGTGTGTTGCCGATGGCCTCGGTGATGCTGTCGTACCTCATGACGTCGGTCCCCCCGTTCCCGCGATCGGCCAGTAGTCCTCGTCCGGGCACCAGCGCCAGGAGGCCCCCTCCCGGGTGACGGCGACAGTGCGGGCGACCGGCTGCCGCTGGGCCCGGTGGGCGCGGAAGTCCATCGCGTAGCCCGCCGTGTTGGCGAACGCCAGCAGGTCGCCGGCGTGGGGCCGCCTCGGCAGGAACACCTTCCGGCGGGTGATCAGATCGGCTTCCAGGCAGAGGTTTCCGGCCAGGTAGACCTCCGCGGGTCCGTCGCCGTCCGCCTGCTCCGGCAGGGGAGTCCGGGGGACGAGGACCGGGTCGACGAGGACGCCGTGCTCCTCCAGGCTCATGTCCCCGGCGTTCATGCCGAGGCGCACCAGAAGGTCCTCGGAGTCGTGGCCGGCGCGGCGGACGTCGGTCACCCGTGCCAGCGACAGCCCGCACTGGTCGGTGAGCGCGCGGCCCGGTTCGCAGACGAGGTCGTAGAGGTGTTCCAGGAGGAGGGTGGCGAGCGGGCGGCCCGAGGCGGGGGAGGGGTGGGAGAGCAGCTCGTCCAGGTATCCGGGCCCGGCGGTGGGGCGGTGGGCCGGATAGAGCCCGAGCGCCCCGCGGAGCGTGCCGCCCTCGTTGCGCAGGCCGTAGCCGTGGCCGCGCCAGGTCAGGGCGGGGCGGGCGCCCAGCACCGCGTTGGCCAGCTCGGTGGTGTAGCGCTCCCACTGGCCGGCTTCCGCGACGTAGCCGACCCCGAAGCCGCCGCCGATGTCGACGACGCGCGGATCCAGGCCGCGGGCGCGGCACTCGTCGAGGACGGCGATGCTCTGTTCCAGGGCGGCGGCCTTCTCCGCGAGGCCGGTGGTGTCCAGGTGGTAGGCGACACCGGTCAGCCGGACCGCGTCCCGGTGCCGTTCGGCCGCGTCGAGGAGCGAGCCCGCCTCCCGCAGCGGTGAACCGAAGCGGCTGCGGCGGGAGAGCGCCTTCACCCCGGACACGCCGGGCCCGGTGGCGGTCTCGAACGCCGACAGCCGCAGCAGGACGTCGACCCGGGGCAGGGTGTACTTCCTTACCAGATCGGCCAGTTGGCCGAGTTCGGTGGGCGAGTCGAGGCTCACGGCGGCGCCGGTGCGGGCGGCGAGCCACAGGAACTCCGGGTCCTTCGGGCCGGTGGCCATGATCCGGTCCGGGGTGACGCCGCACGCGAGGGCGTGTTGCAGCTCGCCCAGGGAGGCGACGTCGACGCCCACCGCCGCCGGGTCGGCCACCGCCAGCCGGCGGAGCAGCGAACCGGACCGGTTCGCCTTGTGCGCGAAGTACACCCGTCCGGAGAGCCGGTGCTCCCGGTAGACGCCGCGGAAACGGTCGGCGTTCTCGGCGATCCGGTCGGGGAGCAGCAGGTTGAGCGGGGAGCCGAGGGCGTCGGCGAGGGAGTGCAGAAAGGCGGCGTCCGCCAGCAGTGAGCTGAGTGGTGGCTCCAGTCGTGGTCGCAGATATAAGGGCACGCGCACGACAAACCCCTCCCCCTGGCCGGCGGCGTCGCCGGAGACCGGACGGCACCTCGTACGGCTGCCGGCCGCCCGGACAACCGTACGGGAATCATCATGTCCGGTGACTTCTCCGTTTAAGCCCCGGCTTGCCCGATGGGCTCGGCCGTGCCGGGCCCCGGGTGCCGCCCCCGGCCGGAGGGTGACGGGGCCGGGAGCCGGGGACCGGAACCGGTGCGGGGTGCGGGACGGCCGCCTTCCCCCGGTGCGCCGGTGCCGGATGCCGCCGCGGGACACGCCCGTGCCGGGGAACGGCGGCGGGCCCTCCCCGGCGGCTTCGGCGCTGCATCGGCAAGGGGTTGCCTTGCCGATGAGCTGCCCGGTGCCGCCGGGTTCCATGCCGCACGGTGCGCACACCGCCGGCCCGGATGCCCCTGCCGCGCCGCGTGCCGGGTGTTCAGCGAGGGGTTCCCTCCGGGCTGGGGGCACGGGTGGCGGGGGCCTCGCCGAGGGTGTTCGTCCGCGTCTCGCGCGTCCGCCACACGGTGAGCGCGGTGATCGCCGCACCGCCGCACAGCAGCAGGGAGACCGGAGTGCTGTCGCCGCCGGACGAGGCGAGCAGACTGCTGGCGATGAGCGGGGAGAAGCCCGCGCCGATCAGTGTCGCGCCCTGGTAGCCGAGGGAGGCGCCGGTGTAGCGGACGCGGGTGCCGAACATCTCGCTGAGCAGGGCGCCGAGAGGTGCGTACATGAGGGACTGGGCGATCCCGTGGCCGAGAACGAGGGCGAGAATCAGCAGGCCGGGGGAGCCGGAGTTCACCAGGGCGAGGACCGGGAAAGCCAGCGCGGCGGAGGCGATGGCCCCGGCCAGCACGACAGGACGGCGGCCGATCCGGTCGGACAGGGCGGAGGCGGCCGGCAGCACGAGCAGGGCCGTGCACGAGGCGAGGACGACGCCGGTGAGGACCTGCGGGCGGCTGTAGCCCTGGTCGACGGCGTAGGAGATCATGAAGCTGGTCAGCAGCGACTGCGCCGTGAAGGCGCCGATGCCGATGCCCGCCGCGCGCAGCACCGGAGCGGGGCGGCGGAGCACCTCCACGACCGGCGGCCGGGTGGCGGGTTCCCTCTTCGTCCGGGCGAACAGCGGGCTCTCGGCGACCTTCAGGCGGACGAACAGGCCGACGGCCAGCAGTGCGATGCTGAGCAGGAACGGCACCCGCCAGCCCCATGAGCGGAAGTCGTCGTCCGGCAGCGCGGCGACCAGCGTGACCACGCCCGCCGAGAGGACCGAGCCGAGCGGGGCCCCGAGCTGGGTGGCGCTGGACCAGAGGCCGCGCCGGGAGCTCTGGGTCCGCTCGGCGTGCTCGACGACCATCAGGGTCGCGCCGCCCCACTCCCCGCCGATGGCGAGGCCCTGCACCACGCGCAGGGCGACCAGCAGGACGGGCGCCCACACGCCGATCGCGTCATAGGTGGGCAGGACGCCGATGAGGAAGCTGGCGACGCCCATCAGGGTCATGGTCAGCAGCATCATCGACTTGCGGCCTATCCGGTCGCCGAAGTGGCCGAAGAGGATGCCGCCCAGCGGACGGGCCACATAGCCCGCGGCGAAGGTGCCGAAGGCCGCGATCGTGCCGACGGCGGGGTCGGCGCCGGGGAAGAACAGGCCGCCGAAGACCAGCGCGGCGACCGTTCCGTACACGAGGAAGTCGTAGAACTCGATGGCGGTGCCGAGCATGCTCGACAGGGCCACGCGGCGCAACTGCCGCTGGTCTTCGGAGTTCTGACGGGCCGGGAAAGAAGAGGGGGACGGCTGCACGGTGAGCTCCTGAGGCTGGGGCCGGATGCCCGAGGAACCTAGGCAGCAATTACATGCTCGTCAATCATTTGCACAACATTATTCGAGCCGATCCTCGGCCAGGCGCAGCAGCAGGCCGTGCAGCGTCTCCCGCTCGTCCGTGGTGAGCGGGGCCAGCAGATCGCCCGTCACGCGCCTGCTCGCCTCGTCGCTGTCGCGGAGAAAGGCGCGGCCCTCCTCGGTGAGCGCCACGATCCGGCTGCGCCGGTCCTCGGGGGACGGGCGGCGCTCGGCCAGGTGCAGCTTCTCCAGGTCGTCGACCAGCCCGACGATCGCGCTGGGGTCGTAGCCGAGCCGGGTACTCAGCTCCCGCTGGAGGGCCCCCTCGCAGGTGGTCAGGAAGCGCAGCAGTGCGTAATGGCGCAGGCGCAGCCCCGACTCCTGGAGGGAGGCGTTGAACAACTGCCCCGAGCGCAGGCCCAGGCGATAGAGCAGGTAGCCCGTGTCCGCGTGCAGTCCGCGCATCCACGGTTCGTGCGCGTCGATCGGGGTGCCGGCGGATTTCTCGGTGTGCGGCTTGCGGGTGATGGCGGGCTCCGGGGTCCGGGGTGTGCGGCGTACGGGGGCAGTCTCGCGCACCTTGCCGAGTGACAACAACTATTGACGTCAACAATCATTGCTCTTAGCTTCGATTGCGCGGTCGCTGCGTCTCCACGCTCCGCACCACTCCGTGAAGGGACTCGCTTGTGCACCTGATCGATCTGAGCGGCAAGGCCGCCGTCGTCACCGGCAGCGGCCGGGGCCTGGGCCTGGCCTACGCACGGGCTCTGGCCGCCCACGGCGCGGCCGTGGTCGTCAACGACATCGACGAGAGCGTGGCCGGGCAGGCCGCGAAGTCGATCACCGAGGCGGGCGGAACCGCCGTCGCCGAGGCCGTCGCGGTCGGTACGGCCGAGGCCGCCGACCGGCTGGTGAACCGTGCGGTCGCCGAGTTCGGCCGGCTGGACATCCTCGTCACCAACGCCGGCATCCTGCGCGACAAGGTGCTGTGGAAGATGACCGACGACGACTTCGACGCGGTGCTCACCACCCACCTCAAGGGCACCTTCACCTGCGCCCGGGCCGCCGCCGTCCGCATGCGCGAACAGGGCGGGGGCGGCACCCTGGTCCTGGTCGGCTCCCCGGCCGGGCAGCGCGGCAACTTCGGCCAGACCAACTACGCCGCCGCCAAGGCCGGCATCGCCGCCATGGCCCGCACCTGGTCCATGGAGCTGGCTCGCGCCGGCATCACCGTCAACGCGATCGTGCCCGTCGCGGCCACGGCGATGACGGAGACCATCCCCGCCTTCGCCCCGTACATCGAGGCCATGAAGAACGGTGAAGCGCTGCCCGGCTTCCTGCGCAAGGGGGAGGGCTTCGGCACCCCCGAGGACTGCGCCGCCCTCGTTCCCTTCCTCGCCTCCGAGGCGGCCCGCGACGTGACCGGCCAGTGCATCGGCATCGGCGGCGACCGGGTCACGCTCTGGTCCCACCCCCGGGAGATCAGGGCCGCCTACGCCGACGGCGGCTGGCGCCCCGAGGCACTGGCCGACGCCTGGCACACGTCGGTCGGCGCCGAACCCGAGACCGTCGGCATCCCCGCGCCCAGGATCCCGGAGGCATGATGAACGTCGAGGAACTGGCCGCGATCGACGTCCACACGCACGCCGAGGTGTCGTCGACCGGGCACGCGTCCCTGGACGACGACCTGCACGACGCCTCCGCCGCCTACTTCAAGGTCGAGGGCAGGCGGAAGCCGACCCTGGAGGAGACGGCCGCGTACTACCGCGAGCGGAGGATGGCCGCCGTGCTCTTCACGGTGGACGCCGAGTCCGCCACCGGCACCGAGCCGGTCCCCAACGAGGAGGTCGCCGAGGCCGCCGCCGCCAACGCGGACGTGCTGATCCCCTTCGCCTCCATCGACCCCTTCCGCGGCAGAGCGGGTGTACGGCGGGCCCGCCGCCTGGTCGAGGAGTACGGGGTGAAGGGCTTCAAGTTCCACCCCAGCATCCAGGGCTTCTTCCCCAACGACCGCGCGGTGGCCTACGCCCTGTACGAGGTCATCGAGGAGACGGGGACGATCGCCCTGTTCCACACCGGGCAGACCGGCATCGGCGCCGGCGTCCCCGGCGGAGGCGGCATCCGCCTGAAGTACTCCAACCCGCTGCACGTGGACGACGTGGCCGCCGACTTCCCGCACTTGAAGATCATCCTCGCGCACCCGTCCTTCCCCTGGCAGGACGAGGCGCTCGCCGTCGCCACGCACAAACCGGGTGTGCACATCGACCTGTCCGGCTGGTCGCCCAAGTATTTCCCGCCGCAGCTCGTGCAGTACGCCAATACGCTGCTCAAGGACAAGGTCCTCTTCGGCTCCGACTTCCCCGTCCTCACCCCCGACCGCTGGCTCGCCGACTTCGGCAAGCTGGCGATCAAGGACGAGGTCAGGCCGAAGATCCTCAAGGAGAACGCCGCCCGCCTGCTCGGCCTCACCACACCGTGAAGGGGCACCCCATGTGCTCTCCCACGCGCTCCGCCCCGCACGACCACGGACGGGGGCGGACCGATGCGCAATGAGGGACTGGGGTCCTGGCCGGCGCGCCGGGCCCGCAAGACCCCGCACCGCCCCGCACTGGTCCACGACGACGTCACCGTCACCTACGCGGACCTGCACTCCCGCACCACCCGTCTCGCCCACGCCCTGCGCGCGGCGGGCATCCGGCGCGGGGACCGCGTCGCCTACCTCGGCCCGAACCACCCCTCCTACCTGGAGACGCTGTTCGCCACCGGCCTCCTCGGCGCGGTCTTCGTCCCCCTCAACATCCGCCTGGCCGGCCCCGAGATCGCCTACCAACTCGCCGACTCCGGTGCCAAGGCACTCATCCACGGTCCGTCGTGTGCCGGACTGGTGGCGGGGCTGCCGGACGACCTCGACGTCCGGACGTACGTCGAGGTCGGGCCGGAGTACGAGCGGGCGCTCGCCGCCGGCTCCGCCGAGGCCCTCGACGAGCCCGTCACCCCGGACGACATCTGCATCATCATGTACACCTCGGGCACGACGGGCCGTCCCAAGGGCGCGATGCTCACACACGCCAATCTGACGTGGAACGCGGTCAACGTCCTCGTCGACCAGGATCTGACCGCCGGCGAGCGCGCTCTCGTCTCCGCCCCCCTCTTCCACACCGCGGGCCTGAACATGCTGACGCTCCCGGTGCTGCTCAAGGGCGGCACCTGCGTCCTGGCCGAGTCCTTCGACCCGGGTGCCACGCTGGACCTCGTCGAGCGGCACGCGATCACGTTCATGTTCGGTGTACCGGCCATGTTCGACCAGATGGCCCGGCACCCGCGGTGGGCCGACGCCGACCTCTCCAGTCTGCGCACGCTCACCTGCGGCGGCTCGCCCGTGCCGACTCCGCTGATCACCGCGTACCAGGCGCGGGGGCTCACCTTCCTCCAGGGCTACGGGATGACCGAGGCCGCCCCCGGCACCCTGTTCCTGGATGCCGAGCACGCCGTGAGCAAGGCCGGATCGGCCGGCGTACCGCACTTCTTCAGCGATGTCCGGGTCGTCCGGCCGGACTTCACCCCGGTCGACGCGGGCGAGACCGGGGAGATCGTCGTCCGGGGACCCCACGTCATGCCCGGGTACTGGGGGCTGCCCGAGGAGACCGCCGCGGTCTTCGCGGACGGCTGGTTCCGCAGCGGGGACGCGGCCCGCGTCGACGAGGACGGCTACGTCTACGTCGTCGACCGCCTCAAAGATATGATCATCTCGGGCGGGGAGAACGTGTACCCCGCCGAGATCGAGAACGCGCTGCTCGCGCACCCCGACATCGTCGAATGCGCTGTGATCGGCGTGGCCGACGAGAAGTGGGGCGAGGTGCCGCGGGCGGTGGTCGTCCCGCGCGAAGGGGCCGTCCTCGACCCCGGGGAAGTGCTCGGCTCACTGGCCGGGCGGCTCGCCCGGTACAAGATCCCCAAGTCCGTGGTGATCGCGGACGAACTCCCGCGCACGGCTTCCGGAAAGCTCCTCAAGCCCCAGGTGCGCTCCCGTTTCGGCAACCAACCCGACGTCAAGGACCCCACATGAGCATCACTGTCAACGGTCTCGGCGAACTGAAGAAGCTGGCCGGCAGCGACCTGGGCACCAGCGAATGGATCGAGGTCACCCAGGAACGGATCAACACCTTCGCCGATGCCACCGGCGACCACCAGTGGATCCACGTCGACCCGGAGAAGGCCAAGGACGGACCTTTCGGAGCGACCATCGCGCACGGCTATCTGACTCTCTCCCTCTTCATCCCGCTCTTCACCGAACTGCTCGACGTCCGGGGCGTGACGACGAAGGTCAACTACGGCCTCAACAAGGTGCGTTTCCCCGCCCCGGTACGGGCGGGTTCGCGGATCCGGCTGGCCGGCCGGCTGGCGGACGTGTCGGACGTGGCGGGCGGAGTCCAGGTCGCCGTCGAGGGCACGATCGAGATCGAGGGCGGCGCGAAGCCGGCCGCGGTACTGCAGAGCCTGTCGCGGTTCTACGCCTGAGCGTGCCGCACGGGCACGAGGTCGAGGAGACGTTCCGCCGCGGTCCGCGCGAGCGGGGCGAGCCGGTCGAACACGGTCCGGAACGTCTTCTCGGCCGCGTCGGCGGGCCAGTCGTCCGGCAGGTGCACGACCGGCAGCCGGGGGTCCCGGCGGATGATCCGCAGCCACTCCGTCTGCAGGACCAGCCGCAGCGCGAGCGCGTCGTCGGCCTCGGGCACCTCGGCCTCCCACTTCTCCCAGCGCCGGGCGAACGCCTCGTACCGCGCGGCCAGTCCGGACAGCTCCCAGGTCTCCTCGATCATCGCGCCGACGTCCGTGCGCGGGTCGGCGTGCGCGCGGAAGACCTTCACGTGCGCGGCGAGACCCAGCTCGTCGACGAGGTCCGACACGTCCACCTCGCCAGGGGCGATCCACAGTCCGTTGAACAGCGGGCCGAAGCCGCTCCAGGTCAGTTTCGAGCGCAGGTCGTGCCGCTGGCGCTGCCAGGAGTCCGGCAGGGAGAAACCGAGCAGGGTCCATGTGCCGTCCCACTGCCGGTTGACCGCGCCGGCCTGCCAGATGCGCCGCTCGCCGTCGCGCAGGACGGTGGCCGAGTGCTCGGTCAGCCCGAAGTACATCCGGCGGCCCTCGCGCTGGCGGCGCAGCAGGCCGCGGTTCACCATGCGGGTCAGGGTGGAGCGTGTGGCCTGTTCGCCGACGCCGGCCCGGGCGAAGACATCGATGACGCTGCCGGAGTACACGCACACGTCCCGCCCGAGCACCTGGTCGCCGAGGAAGGTCAGCATCAGGGACTGCGGTCGCAGCGACTCTTCTCCGGTCACGCGTCCCACCGTACGCTGCGCCGATCAGCACGTCAGCCTCGGCCGGCGGAACGCGTGGGCGGGGCCCGGTGCCCGGCCCCGTTCGGCGACGCGCGGGCGTCCGGGGCGCGGGAGGCGGCACGCCGCGAAGGGCGCCTGACGGGCCATCGCCCTGTTCAGGCGCCCTTCCCGGGGATCAGAAGAAGCCGAGCTTCTTCGGTGAGTACGACACCAGGAGGTTCTTCGTCTGCTGGTAGTGCTCCAGCATCATCCGGTGGTTCTCCCGGCCGATGCCCGACTGCTTGTAGCCGCCGAAGGCCGCGTGCGCCGGGTAGGCGTGGTAGCAGTTCGTCCAGACGCGGCCGGCCTGGATGGTGCGGCCCGCGCGGTAGGCGGTGTTGATGTCGCGGGTCCAGACGCCGGCGCCCAGTCCGTAGAGCGTGTCGTTGGCGGTCTTCATGGCGTCGTCGAAGTCGCTGAAGGAGGTGACGGAGACGACCGGCCCGAAGATCTCCTCCTGGAAGATCCGCATGTGGTTGCCGCCCTCGAAGATGGTGGGCTGGACGTAGTAGCCGCCCTCCATGTCCCCGCCGGCGGACATCTGTTCGCCGCCGGTGAGGACCTTGGCGCCCTCCTGCCGGCCGATGTCCAGATAGGAGAGGATCTTCTGGAGCTGGTCGTTGGACGCCTGGGCGCCGATCATCGTGTCCGTGTCCAGGGGGTGCCCGGGGACGATCTTCTCCGTACGGGCCACCGCCGCGTCGAGGAACTCCCGGTAGTGGCCCTGCTGGATCAGCGCCCGCGAGGGGCAGGTGCAGACCTCGCCCTGGTTGAGGGCGAACATCGTGAAGCCCTCCAGCGCCTTGTCGAAGAAGTCGTCGTTCGCGGACGACACGTCGTCGAAGAAGATGTTCGGGCTCTTGCCGCCGAGTTCGAGCGTGACCGGCTTGATGTTCTCGCTGGCGTACTGCATGATCAGCCGCCCCGTCGTGGTCTCACCGGTGAAGGCGATCTTCGCGACGCGCGCGCTGGAGGCCAGCGGCTTGCCCGCCTCCACGCCGAAGCCGTTGACGATGTTGACCACACCCGGCGGCAGCAGGTCGGCGATCAGGCCCATCAGGACGTGGATCGACGCCGGTGTCTGCTCGGCGGGCTTCAGGACGACCGCGTTGCCCGCGGCGAGCGCCGGCGCCAGCTTCCAGACCGCCATCAGGATCGGGAAGTTCCACGGGATGATCTGGCCGACCACGCCCAGCGGCTCGTGGAAGTGGTACGCGACGGTGTCGTCGTCCAGCTCGCTGAGGCTGCCCTCCTGGGCGCGCAGCGCACCGGCGAAGTAGCGGAAGTGGTCGATGGCGAGCGGGATGTCGGCGGCGAGCGTCTCGCGGACCGGCTTGCCGTTCTCCCAGCTCTCGGCGACCGCCAGCTCCTCCAGATGGGCCTCCATCCGGTCGGCGATCCGGTTGAGGACGGTGGCGCGCTCGGCCGCGGGGGTCCGGCCCCAGGCCGGGGCGGCCGCGTGCGCCGCGTCGAGGGCGGCTTCGACGTCCTCGGCGGTGCCCCGCGCGACCTCGGTGAAGGGGCGGCCGTTCACCGGGCTGGGGTTCTCGAAGTACCGGCCGAGCTTCGGCCTGACGTACTCCCCGCCGATCCAGTGGTCGTAGCGGGGCTGGTAGGAGACGATCGCGCCGTCGGTTCCGGGCGCGGAGTAGCGGGTCATGTCGATGGCCTCCTGGGATGCGCGTGCGGGCTCGCACCGGCTGTCATCGGCCGGTCCGGCGGAGGCTAGTGACCGGAAGGTTGCAACCACGTTGCGCCGGCCTCTGGTATCCGGGCTGCCGCCCCACGCGGCCGGACCGCTCCCGTCAGCGGACGGGGAAACCGCTCTGTTCGGCGTCCAGTTCGCGGACGCGCTGCAGGACGAGCGGGGCGCGCGGCGAACCCTGGGGAAGGACGGCCGCCAGCGCCGCCCACGCCTCCAGGTCCTCCGCGCCCCACGGGCTGCCCGTCCAGGCGCTCAGCAGCTCCGGGTCGCGGCGGGCCAGCAGGGCCGCGCGCAGCTGGCCGTCGACGCGGTCGCGCAGCCGGAGCACGGCCGGGGCCCGGGACGAGGGGAGCAGCGGGCCGCGGTACGCGGTGACGGCCGCCGCGGGCGCCCCGCCCGCGAGGTGGCGCAGCACCGTGTCGAAGTCCGCCGTCACGGGTGCCGTCAGCCGGTACGGGCGGGAGCGGAGGAGTCCGTCGCCGAGGGCGCGGCGCAGCCGGGAGAGCTCGGCGCGCAGGGTGACCGGGGTGGTGTGCTCGTCCTCGTAGAGGGCGACGAGCAGTTCGTCGCCGGTCATGCCCTCGGGATGGCAGGCGAGCAGCACCACCAGTTCGCTGTGGCGGCGGCTGAGCCGGAGGGTGCGGCCTCCCGTGGTGAGCAGGGCCTCGTCCAGGCCGAGGGCGCGGAGTTCCACGGCGGGGGAGGCGGTCCGCGATGCGGCCGGGGGCGGGCCGAGCAGCGCGAGCTGGGACTCGGCGGCCCGCGCGACGGCCTGGACGAAGGCGAGGCTGTGCGGGTGGGCGAGCCGGTTGCCGCCGGTGATGTCGACGGCGCCGAGCAGGCGCCCGCTGTGCGGGTCGTGTACGGGGGCGGCGGCGCAGGTCCAGGTGTGCACGGTGCGGTTGAAGTGCTCGGCCGCGAACACCTGTACGGGGCGGTCGACGGCGACGGCCGTGCCGGGCGCGTTGGTCCCCACGGCCGACTCGGACCAGGCCGCGCCGGGCACGAAGTTCATCCGGTCCGCGCGGCGGCGGGCGGCCGTGTGGCCCTCGACCCACAGCAGCCTGCCCTGTGCGTCGCAGACGGCGAGCAGATGCTCCCCGTCCATGGCGAAGGTGCCCATCAGATCGCGGAACAGCGGCATGACGCGCGCCAGCGGGTGCTCGGCGCGGTAGGCGTCGAGGTCGCCGTCGGACAGCTCGACCGGCGCGGTGCCGTCCGGGCTGACGCGGGCCCGTGCGGAGCGCCGCCAGGAGTCGGCGACGACCGAGCGCACGGACGAACCGGGCGGGCCGGGCCGGCCCCCGCTGCCGGGGGCCCCTGCCGCCTGCCCGGTGGTGAAGGCGTCGTGCGCGCGGCGGATCGCGCCGGCCCGCTGTGCGGGATCGGCGCCCGGTTCGAGAGCGACCCAAGGATTGACCACGGCGGCTTCCCGGAATGGATGAGCGGAGCGGAGCTGGAGTGTCACCATCGTGGCGGCGCATCGGGGGTTCGACAACAGATGGGGAGACGTTGATGACGGAAGAACCGGAGACGGCGGAGCAGCTCGCGGCCTTTCCGGAGTCCTGGGAGCGCTGCCTGGCGGTCGTCGCCCACCCGGACGATCTCGAATACGGGGCCGCCGCGGCCATCGCGGGCTGGGTCGACCGGGGCGCGGAGGTGTCGTACCTCCTGGTCACCCGCGGCGAGGCGGGCATCGACGGGATGGCACCCGCGGACTGCGCGCCGCTGCGCGAGCGGGAGCAGCGGGAGAGCGCGGCCGTGGTCGGGGTGTCGTCGGTGGAGTTCCTCGACGGCTACCCGGACGGGGTGATCGAGTACGGCACGGCGCTGCGCCGGGACATCGCGGCCGCGATCCGGCGGCACCGGCCGGAGCTGGTGCTCACCCTCAACCACCGCGAGACCTTCGGCGGCACCTTCTGGAACACCCCGGACCACCGGGCCGTCGGCCTGGCCACCCTGGACGCGGTGGGCGACGCCGGCAACCGCTGGATCTTCCCCGAACTGACCGAGCGGGGGCTCCAGCCCTGGGCCGGGGTGCGCTGGGTCGCCGTCGCCGCCTCCCCGCGGCCGACCCACGCGGTCGACGTGACCGACGGGCTGGAGAAGGGCGTGCGGTCCCTGCTGGCGCACCGGGCCTATATCGAAGGGCTGACCGACGAGGATCCGGAAAGCTACGCCCGCGCCTTTCTGACCGGCAACGCCGAGGCCGCTTCCCTCCGCTTCGGCGGCCGCCCGGCCGCGGTCTTCGAGGTCTTCCCCCGCTGAGCGCCCCGGGCGGCCCGCGGTGGCGAGCCACCCCTCAGCGGCCCGCCACTTCCGCCGTGGGGGAGGACGTGGCGACGCCCGGCCCGTCCCCGTCCGGAGCGAGCGGCGCGCCGAACCGGGCCAGGCAGTGCCAGACCATCTTGAGCGCCTGGAGGCCGTGGCGTCCGGTGCGGGCGGCGTCACCAATGATCCGGGGATCGAGGAGACCGTCCTCGGCGATCGCGGCGCCGAGTTCGACGTACTCCCGTCCCCGGTAGTCCGGGTGGCGCCGCAACTCCTCTACGGTGAGCCGGAATCCGGCGTGCCATGCGACGGGGCAGGGCAGCCGGCGGGCCGCCGTCTCCACCTCCGTACCGCGGTAGGCCGGGTCCAGGACCAGCGCCTCCACATGGCGGCCGAGGAGGACCGGGCCGTGCACCTGGGCCTCGATGTAGTCGTTGAGCACGTCCTGGTCGTCGGCTGCGGCCAGCTCAATCAGGGACATGGCGGTTGCGGTGCCGAAGTGCGAGGGCTCGGCGGCGCTGTCCGGGTAGCAGAACGTGGCGCGTCCCAGAGTCTCCGCGGTCAGCCGGAAATGGGAGGAGCCGAAGCGGTGGGCACCGCCGAAGGGCCGCTGCCGGAAGTTGAGCGCGCCGTAGACGGGGCGCTCGTGCGCGGGCGCCCGGTCGTAGGCTCCGCCGAACATCCGGCTCTCCCAGAGCCAGCGGTCGCCGCCGGGATGGGCGGTCAGGCCACCGTTGCTGGTGCCGGTGACGAACTGTGAGCGGTAGACGCCGTCCTCGGCCAGAGCGTGCAGGAGCGGCCGGCGGCCCCCCGCTACGCGGTCGGGGTGGAAGTTGAGCGTCAGGTGCAGCCGCGGGTCGAGCGGTGCTCCCGTGGACAGCGACGCCACATGGCGGAGCGCCCGGGTTGTGGCCGGACCGGTGATGTCGTCGCGCATCACCGCAGTCTGCCCGGGCGCGGTGCGCCGCCGCACCGGATTTCCGCGAGGGCGGCGGCCGGGTGCGGAGGCGCGACGCGGGCGCGGGGTCAGGGCAGGCGCAGGGGGCGGCGTTCGAAGGCGGTGGCCAGGTCCTCGCTGATGCGGGCGGCCGTTTCGCGCAGGGCGGGCAGCAGCGCGGCCCGGGATTCCTCGGCCGTGCCGCGGCCGGTGTGGGTGGAGACGTTGAGCGCCGCCACGGGCCGGCCGTCGCGGCCCCGTACCGGGACGGCCAGGGAGCGGAGGCCCTCCTCCAGCTCCTCGTCGACCAGGGCGTAGCCGTCCGAGGCCACCCGGTCGAGGATGCGGCCGAGTTCGGCGGGGTCGGTGACCGTCCGGCCGGTGAAGCGCGGCGGCTTCCCGGCGGAGAGCCGTGCGGCGCGCTCCTCGGGGTGCAGCCCGGCCAGCAGGACCCGGCCCATGGAGGTGGGGGTCGCGGGGAAGCGGGTGCCGATGGTGATGTTGACGCTCATGATCCGGTAGGCGGGGACCCGGGCGATGTAGCGGATGTCCTGTCCGTCGAGGACGGCGACGGAGGCGGATTCGCGCACGCGGGCGGCCAGGTCCTCCAGATGGGGCTGCACGACCTCGGTGAAGCTCAGCCCGGACAGCGGTGCGTAGCCGAGCTCCAGCACCCGGGGGAGCAGCTGGAAGCGCCGGTCGGCGGAGTGGACGTAGCCGAGTTGTGCGAGGGAGAGCAGGGCGCGGCGGGCGGTGGCCCGGGGCTGGCCGACGGCCTCGGCCGTCTCGGAGAGGGTGAGTCCGCGTGGGCCGGCGCCCAGGGCGGCGAGGACGTCCAGGCCGCGGGCCAGTGATTGCAGGAAGCCCGCACCGAGCTCCCGCTTGGCGTCGGGCAGGGGCGTGTACGGGGCCGTACCGGCGCCCGGGCGCGGGGGGCGGGTGCGGGCCTCGGACAGGGCGGCCTCCATGGCGGGCAGCAGGGCGCGCAGCCGGGGGAGCGCGGTGGCGGTGAGGGAGGCGGCGGTGTGCCGTCCGGTGTTGCTGACCACGCTGATGCCGCAGGCCGGCCGGCCCTCCGCGTCCCGTACGGGCACGGCCACGGCGATCAGGCCCTGCTCCATCCGCTGGTCGTCCACGGCCCACTCGGGGCTCTCCGGGCCGGTGACCATGCCCGCCGCGCAGCGGTCCGCGGGCAGCAGGTCGCCGATGCGGAAGACGGGGGTCATGGCGCGGCGGCGGATCACCTGCGCGACGAAGCGGACGCCGTCGCCGTCCGGCACCGCCACCGACACCGACTCGTCGAGTTCGTCGGCGATCAGCTCGGCGAACGGCTGGAGCGCGTCGGCCACGCCGCAGCTCGCCAGATAGGCGTTGCCGAACCGCATGAGCCGGGGCGAGAGCTCGATGTCCCGGCCCGTCGTGCGGAGCAGGCCGAGGCGGAGGAGGGTGCCCACGACCCGGTCGACGGTGGCGCGGGCCAGTCCGGTGGCGTGTACGAGGTCGCTGGGGCGCAGCCGCCGGCTGCCGGACGCGGTCATCGCGCGGATCACGGCGAGGCCGCGTTCCAGCGGGCCGGTCACCGGCACCGTGCCGGTGACCGCCGTGGTGGTGTCGTCGCCGGTCATGGCCGGTCTCCTCCCCTTGGGGTGGTGCGGAAGGTGCGGGCCGGGATCCGGTCGTGACCGTTGACAGCGGTGCGCGCGGGACGGAGACTCGACCTCGGCATCATTATGAACGAAAGTTCACCCGGCGAACAAGTGAGAGGGCATGGCAGAAATCCGCACCCTGCACGACGCCGTCGCAGAGCTCATCCACGACGGTGACACCGTGGCGATGGAGGGGTTCACGCATCTGATCCCGTTCGCCGCCGCGCACGAGGTCATCCGGCAGGGCATCACCGACCTCACGCTGGTCCGGATGACACCGGACGTCGTCTACGACCAGCTCATCGGTGCCGGGCTGGTGAGGAAGCTCGTCTTCTCCTGGGGAGGCAACCCCGGCGTCGGCTCCCTGCACCGCTTCCGCGACGCCGTCGAGAACGGCTGGCCGCGCCCTCTCGAACTGGACGAGCACAGCCACGCCGGCATGGCCAACCGCTATGTCGCCGGCGCCTCCGGACTGCCCTTCGCCGTGCTGCGCGGTTACCGGGGCAGCGACCTGGCCACCCGCACGGACACCGTCTCCACCGTCACCTGCCCGTTCACCGGCGAGGAACTGGCCGCCGTACGGGCCCTCAACCCCGATGTCACCGTCATCCACGCCCAGCAGGCCGACCGCGACGGCAATGTCCAGCTGTGGGGTCTGACCGGCGTGCAGAAGGAGGCCGCGCTCGCCGCACGGCGGGTGCTGGTGACCGTCGAGGAGATCGTGGAGACCCTGGAGCCCCGGCCCCGCGGCATCGTCCTGCCCGGCTGGGTCGTCACGGCCGTCGCCCGCGTCCCCGGCGGCGCCCACCCCTCGTACGCGGCCGGCTACTCCGTCCGGGACAACGACGCCTACGCGGCCTGGGACCCGGTCTCCCGGGATCGCGACGCCTTCCTGGCCTGGATGAAGGACCACGTGTACGACGGGAGCGAGCCGCGATGACCACCGACGCCACCCCGGCCGGCGACACCACCCCGGCCGGCGCCCCGGGCGCCCCGGCCGGCTGGACCTCCGACGAGCTGATGACGGTCAACGCCGCGCGTGCCCTCTCCGGCGCCCGCACCTGCTTCGTCGGCATCGGGCTCCCCAGCACCGCCGCCAACCTCGCCCGGCACACCGCCAACCCGGACCTCGTGCTGATCTACGAGTCCGGCACCCTCGGCTCCAAGCCGACCCGGCTGCCGCTCTCGATCGGGGACGGGGAACTCGCCGACACGGCCGACGCGGTGGTCTCCGTACCGGAGATCTTCAACTACTGGCTCCAGGCCGGGCGCATCGACGTCGGCTTCCTCGGAGCCGCCCAGGTCGACCGCTTCGCGAACATCAACACCACCGCCGTGGACCGGGGACCGGACCGTCCCGAAGGACGGCTGCCCGGCGCCGGCGGCGCACCCGAGATCGCCGCCAACTGCGGGCGGGTGCTGATGGTGCTCCGCCACTCCACCCGCAACTTCGTGCGGAAACTCGACTTCACCACCACCGTCGGCCACGGCACCGGGCCCCGTGACCGCGAACGGCTCGGGCTCCGCGGCGCCGGACCGACCGCCGTCATCACCGACCTCGGCATCCTGCGTCCCGACCCGGAAACGGCCGAACTCGTCCTCACCGACCTCCACCCCGGAGTCACCGCCGAACGCGTCCGCGCCGCCACCGGCTGGGACCTGCGCGTCGCCGCCACGCCGGTCACCACCGCGCCGCCGACGGAGGCCGAACTGACCACCCTGCGCGCGCTGAAAGCCGCCGGACGGAGCGCCGCGTGAACCGCCCGGCCCCCCCGCACCCCGCAGGCCGCCGGAGCACTCCGCCCGGCCGGCGCCGCCGCGCGCCCCGGGCCCGGGAACCGTTCCGGGCTCCGGGGCACCGCGCCCACCGGTGCCCGTCCCGTCCCGCACCCCCAGGAGACGTCCGCATGAAGCTGTCCCACACCGCGCCGGTGCCGTCGCCCGCGTCCACGCCCGAGACGGTGACACCTCCCGCTCAGCCGCCCCTGGTCCAGGCCGACATCGACCGCGAGATCGCCGGGCTGCACGCGGCCTACGAGAAGGCCCGCGCCGGGGGCGCGCCCCCCGCGCACCACCCGCCGCGCGACTTCCGCCCCTACCGCAGCAGCAGCCTGCGGCACCCCGGGGAGCCGCTCGTCGCCGTGAACGGCGACCCGGAGACCGTCGAGCTGCACGGGCCCGTCTTCGGCCCCACCGACGTCACCGAACTCGACGCCGACCTCACCCGGCAGCACCGCGGCGAGCCGCTGGGCGAGCGCATCACCGTCACCGGACGGGTGCTCGACAGCGGCGGCCGCCCCGTGCGCAACCAGCTCGTGGAGATCTGGCAGGCCAACGCCTCCGGCCGCTACGCACACCAGCGCGACCAGCACCCGGCACCCCTCGACCCCCACTTCACCGGCGTCGGCCGCTGCCTGACCGACGACCACGGCACGTACACCTTCACCACCATCAAGCCCGGCCCCTATCCCTGGCGGAACCACCTCAACGCCTGGCGCCCCGCGCACATCCACTTCTCGCTCTTCGGCACCGCCTTCACCCAGCGCCTGATCACCCAGATGTACTTCCCGGGCGACCCCCTCTTCCCGTACGACCCGATCCTGGCATCCGTCACCGACACCGCGGCCCGCGAACGGCTCGTCGCCACCTACGACCACGAGCTGTCCCGGCCCGAGTGGTCCCTGGGCTACCGCTGGGACATCGTCCTCGACGGACCCTCCGCCACCTGGATCGAGGAAGGCCGCTCATGAGCAGCACACCGCCCCGGGCCCTGCCGCCCACGCCCTCCCAGACCGTCGGCCCCTTCTACGGCTACGCGCTGCCCTTCACCGGCGGCGGCGACGTGGCACCCCCCGGCCACCCCGACACCGTCACCGTCCACGGCCGGGTGCTCGACGGGGCCGGCGCGGCCGTCCCCGACGCCCTGCTGGAGTTCTGGCAGGCCGGACCCGACGGCTCACCGTCCGGGGCCCCCGGCTCGCTGCGGCGCGACCCCGTCACCGGGGCGGTCCTCGGCCGGGACGGCGTCGGGTTCACCGGATTCGCCCGCGTCCCCACCGACGCCGACGGCCACTACACGCTGCGTACCCTGCCGCCCGGCGGCGCGCCCTACCTGTCCGTGTGCGTCTTCGCGCGCGGCCTGCTGCACCACCTCTTCACCCGCGCCTATCTGCGCGACGATCCGGACGACGGACTGCTCTCCACGCTGCCGGCCGAGCGCAGGGCGACCCTGCTCGCGCTGCCGGAGGAGGGCCGGCACCGCACCCACCGGTTCGACATCCGCCTGCAGGGCGAGAGGGAGACGGTCTTCCTTGACTTCGCCTGATCCCGCGGCCCCCGCCGGAGCCCGCCCGCCGGAGCCCGGCGCGGGCGACGACACGGGCCTGCTCTCCCCGGTCCGGGCCGGTACCGCCGCCGAGGCGGCCACCGGCGACCGGGCCTGGCTCGCCGCCCTGCTCGACGCCGAGGCCGCGCTCACCCGCGCCCAGGCGGCGCTCGGCCTGGTCCCGGAGGAGGCGGCCGGCGCCGTGGACCGCGCCGTGCGCGAGAGCGCGTTCGACGTGCGGGACCTCGCCCTGCGCGCCCGCTCCGGCGGCAACCCCGTCATCCCCCTCGTCCGCGAACTGACCGCCGCCGTACGGAAGACCGCGCCGGACGCCGCCGCCCATGTGCACCGGGGCGCGACCAGCCAGGACATCCTCGACACCGCCACCATGCTGGTCGCCGCACGGACGCTCCCGCTGATCCTCGCCGACCTCGAACGCGCCGTCGACGCCCTGGGCCGGCTGGCGGACCGGCACCGCGCCACCCCCATGCCCGGCCGCACCCTCACCCAGCACGCCGTGCCCATCACCTTCGGCCTCAAGGCGGCGGGCTGGCGCTCCCTGCTCCTGGACGCCCACGACCGGCTGGGCGCGCTTCTGGACGGCGGCCTCCCGGTCCAGCTGGGCGGCGCCGCGGGCACCCTCGCGGCCTTCGGCGCGTACGCGCGGCCGGACGACGGGAAGGACCCGGCCGGCACCGGCGCCGCGGACACCGGCGAAACCGGGGGAGCGGGCCCGGGCACGCGGATCGCCGTACAGTACGCGCGCGAACTCGGCCTCGCCGAGCCCGGACTGCCCTGGCACACCCTGCGCACCCCCGTCGCCGATCTCGCCTCCGGGCTCGCCTTCACCGCCGGGGCGCTGGGCAAGCTCGCCGCCGACGTCCTGGTGCTCTCCCGCACGGAGATCGGCGAGGTCGCCGAGGGGACCGGCGGCGGCTCCTCCGCCATGCCGCACAAGGCCAACCCGGCCCGGGCCGTGCTCATCGCGTCCGCGGCCCGCCAGGTCCCCGCACTCGCCGCCGTCCTGCTGGGCTCGCTCGCCGCCGAGGACGAGCGGCCCGGCGGCGCCTGGCACGCCGAGTGGCAGCCGCTGCGGGAGGCGCTGCGCCTCACCGGCGGCGCGGCCGAGGCGGCCGCCGGACTGGCCGGGGGCCTGCGGGTCCGGCCCGAACGGATGCGCGCCAATCTCGACCTCACCGGCGGACTCGTCGTCTCCGAACGCCTGACCGCCGAACTCGCCCCGCTCCTCGGCCGTGAGGAAGCAGCCGGTCTGCTCGGCGACGCGGCCCGCCGTGCCGCCGAGCGCGGGACCGGCCTGCGGGAGGCGCTCCGCGAGGAGCCCGCCGTGCGAGCGGCCCTGTCCGAGGAACGGCTGCGCGAGCTGACCGACCCCGCCGGCTACACCGGTGAGGCCGCCGTGCTCACCGCCCGCGCCCTGCGCCGCACGCACCGCCGCTTCCCCGCGGGCCCGCCGTCCCCGCCGTCCGCCTCCACCCCGGAGGGGCGGGCATGACCGGCCGACCGCTCGCCCACCACCGGCTCGACGGCCCGGAGACCGCGCCACCGCTGATCCTCGGCCCGTCCCTGGGCACCTCCACCGCCGTCTGGGAGCCGCAGACCGCGGAACTGGCCCGCACCCGCCGCGTGCTCCGCTGGGACCTGCCCGGCCACGGCGGCTCCCCGGCGGACCTCCTACCGTCCTGGGACACCCCGGGCGCCACCACGGTCGCCGACCTGGCCCGTCTGGTGCTCGATCTCGCCGACCACCACGGCTGGACGCGCTTCGGCTACGCCGGCATATCCCTCGGCGGCGCCGTCGGCGCACACCTCGCCGCGCGCCACCCCGGACGTGTCGAAGCGCTCGCCCTCGTCTGCTCGTCCGCCCGGTTCGGCGAGCCCGGGGCCTGGCGCGAACGGGCGCGGCTGGTCAGGGAGAAGGGCACCGCGGCGCTGCTGGAGGCCACGCCCGGACGCTGGTTCGCCGCCCCGGACCGGGCGGTCGCCTCCCGTCACGCGGCCGCCGTGCTGGCCGATCTCGCCGCCGCCGACCGGAACGGCTATGCCGCCTGCTGCGACGCTCTCGCCGGCTACGACCTGCGGTCCGGGCTCGGCCGCATCGGCGTACCGGCCCTCGTCGTCGCCGGGCGCGACGACCCCGCGACCCCGCCCGCGCACGCGCGTGAACTCGCCGACGGCATTCCCGGCGCCGACCTGCTCGAACTCGCCCACGCCGCCCACCTCGCCGGCATCGACCGGCCCTCCGCCGTCGGCGCGGCCCTCTCGGCGCACTTCGGCGCCGGGGCGGCGCACCACCGCGATCCCGCGGATCCGGCCTCCGGCCGTCCCCGTCCCGGCCGTTCCGCCCACCCCGACACCCCGGAGGAACCCTGATGCACACCACCGTCGGCATCATCGGCGGCGGGCCCGCCGGTCTGCTGCTCGCCCGGCTGCTGGACCGGGCCGGTATTGACTCCGTCGTTCTGGAGCACCGTGACCGCGCCTATGTCGAGGAGCGGCAGCGCGCCGGCATCCTCGAACAGGGGACGGTGGACGCGCTGCGCGCCTGCGGTGCCGGCGAGCGCATGGACCGCGAGGGCCTGGTCCACCACGGCATCGAACTCCGCTTCGACCGCCGCAGCCACCGGATCGACTTCCCCTCCCTGACCGGCGGGCGCAGCGTCATGGTGTACGCGCAGACCGAGGTGGTGAAGGACCTCATCGCCCTGCGGCTGGCGGAGGGGGGCGGACCCCTGCTGTTCGGTGCCGAGGCGGTGGCCGTCGAGGGCTCGGAGACCGGAAGCCCGGTCATCCGGTTCACCCACGAAGGACGCGAGCGGACGCTCTCCTGCGACTTCGTGGTCGGCTGCGACGGCTTCCACGGCATCGCGCGCGAGGCGCTCCCCGAGACGGTGCGGCGCGTCTTCGAGCGGGTCTACCCCTACTCGTGGCTGGGCATCCTGGCCGATGTGCCGCCCTCCTGCGAGGAGTTGATCTACGCGCACTCGCCGCGCGGCTTCGCCCTGCACAGCATGCGCACGCCCACGGTCAGCAGGCTCTACCTCCAGGTCCCGAACGGCACCGACCCGGCCGACTGGTCCGACGAGCGGATCTGGGACGAACTGGACGCCCGGTTCGCCGTCGACGGCGACTGGAAACTCGAACGGGGCCCGATCACCCAGAAGTCCGTCACCCCGATGCGCAGCTGGGTCACGGAGCCGATGCGTCACGGCCGGCTGTTCCTGGCCGGCGACGCCGCGCACATCGTCCCGCCGACCGGCGCGAAGGGGCTCAACCTGGCGGTGTCCGACGTCGTGGTGCTGGCCCGGGCGCTCGAGCACTGGCGGGCCACCGGATCCGAGGAACTGCTCGACGCCTACTCGGACACCTGTCTGCGGCGGGTCTGGCGGGCGGAGCACTTCTCGTACGTCATGACGACATCCCTGCACACCGACCCGGACCAGAGCCCGTTCGACGGCAGGCTGCAACTGTCCCAGCTGCACCGGATCGCCGACTCCGCCGCCGCGGCGACCGAACTCGCCGAGAACTACACGGGGCTGCCGATCGGCTGACCATCCGGGGCGGGGGAGCGGGGGTGGTCAGCCGGTGGCGGCCAGCGCGCCCATCGGGTCGTCCAGGACGTCCTGGACGACCGACTGCGCGGCGCCCAGCAGCGCGGCGTCCCGGCCCAGCCCGGAGACGACGATCTCGCCGTGCGCCGCGCGTGTCGGGTCGGCCACATGCCGGCGCAGCTCGCGCTCGGCCGCGGGCAGCAGCCACGGGGACAGCTCGGTCAGCGCGCCGCCGAGCACGATGGTCTCCGGGTCCAGCAGGTTCACCACCCCGGCGAGCGCGGTGCCGAGCGCGGTCCCCGCGCCCCGCAGCGCGCGGCGCGCGGCACCGTCCCCCGCGTCGGCGCGCGCCCGCAGGACGGCCACCCCGGCGGCTCCCCGCTCCTCGATCCCGGCGGCGCGGAGCAGGGCCTCCTCGCCCGCGTACTGCTCCAGGCACCCCCGCCCGCCGCACGCGCAGGGGCGCCCGGCAGGGCGTACGGGGACGTGCCCCAGCTCGCCCGCGAAACCGTGCGCCCCGCGCAGCAGGGACCCGTCCACGACGACCGCCGCGCCGATGCCGATCTCGGCCGAGACGTAGACGAAGTCGCGCGGCGCCGGGGTGCGGCCCCCGCGCCAGAGTTCGGCCAGCGCGCCGATGTTGGCCTCGTTGGCGATCGTCACGGGCAGCCCGAGGGCGTCCGCGAGAACGGTGCCGGCGTCCAGGCCCTGCCAGCCGAGGTTCGGGGCGCGCACCACCGTCGCCGCGTCCCGCGCGACGAGACCCGGCACGGCCACCGCGACGCCGACGGGGCGCAGCCCCTCGCGCTCGGCGTCCGCGGTCACCCGGGCACAGAGCGCGGCGAGCCGCCGCAGCACCGGCCCGGGCGCGCTGCCGCGGTGCTCGCCCGCCTCCTCGGCCCGGACCCGGACCCGTCCCCGCAGATCCACGGCGCAGACGGCCAGCCGGTCCACCCCGATCTCCGCGCCGAGCCCGGCCGGGCCGCGCTCGTTCAGCGCGAGGTCACGGCCGGGGCGCCCGACCGTCCCCGGCCGGCTCCGGCCGAGCTCCACCAGCAGCCCGGCACGCGCCAGTTCGTCGACGAGCGTGGACACGGCGGCCCGGGTCAGCCCGATCCGGGAGGCGACGCCGGCCCGTGAGATCGGGCCGTGCGCGGCCACGGTGTGCAGCACCAGGGAGAGGTTCCGCTGCCGCATACCGTGCTGGGTGTTCGGCGCCGGTACGGCCACGGCCCGGCTCCTTTCGTCGTGAGCGTTCCGACCCTACGGGGACGCCGGGACCGGTGCGCGGGCGGTGCCCCGCACCGGCCCGGCCGGCCCGGCAGGTGCGGTGGCGGCGCTCCGTCCCGCGCCGCCCGCCGTCCGGCTAGCCCTCCAGGAGCGGTCCCGCGCTCTTGAGGGTCCGGGCCAGCCGTTCCAGGGCGGCCTCGTCCCGCTCCACGGCGTCCAGGGACACCCCGCGGTCGGTTCCCCAGCGCCGGGCCACCTCGGCCGGGTCCTCCCCGGTCAGCAGCCCGGCCGCCTGCGCGGCCGCGCCCAGCGCGACCAGTTCGGAGGCCTCGGGCACCAGGACCGGGCGCCCGGAGAGCCGGCGGACCGTCTCCCGCCAGGCGGTGCCGCGGGCGCCGCCGCCGATGAGCAGGATCGGTGCGCGCGGGTCGGCGTCCGCGTCCAGCACCAGGTCCAGCGCCGACAGCAGCGCGTACACCGCGCCGTCGTAGGCGGCCTGGAGGACCTGCCCGGGTGTGGTGTCGTGCCGCAGGCCGTGGAGCAGCCCGGAGGCGTACGGCAGGTTGGGGGTCCGCTCGCCGTCCAGGAACGGCAGGACGACGGCCGATCCGCCCGGCTCCACGGCCTCCCGGTCGCGGCCCAGCAGTTCCGCGAACCGGTCCACGGCCAGGGTGCAGTTGAGGGTGCAGGCCAGGGGCAGCCAGTCGCCGCGGGCGTCGGCGAACCCGGCGACCGTGCCGGTCGGATCGGCGGGACGGCGCGGCGAGACCGCGTAGACCGTGCCGGAGGTGCCGAGGCTCAGCACGGGCTGCCCGGGCCGCAGCCCCAGGCCGAGCGCGGCGGCCATGTTGTCGCCGGTGCCCGCGCCCACCACGGCGCCCGGCTTCAGCGGCAGACCGTCCAGGCCGCCCCGTACGGTTCCCGCGGCCGAGCCGGGGGCCACGACCTCCGGCAGCAGCGCCGGGTCGAGGGCGACCCGGCCGAGGATGTCCTCGTCGTAGAGGCCGGCCGGTGAGCCGTCCTCGCCGCGCCACCAGCCGGTGCCCGAGGCGTCGCCCCGGTCCGTGGTGCCGCGTCCGGTGAGCCGTTCGGTGAGGTAGTCGTGCGGCAGGCGGACGGCCGCCGTGCGCGCGGCGGCCTCGGGCTCGTTCTCCCGGAGCCACGCCCACTTGGTGATCGTGAACGCCGGGGCGGGCACCGAGCCGATCCGCCCGGCCCACGCCTCCGCGCCGCCGAGCTCCTCGACGAGCCGGTCGCGCTGCGGGGCGGAGCGCACGTCGTTCCAGAGCATCGCGGGGCGCACCGGCCGCCCGTCGGCGTCCAGGGTCACCAGCCCGTGCTGCTGCCCGCCGACCGCGATGCCCTCCGCGCGCTCCGCCGCCGCGCCGCACTGGCGGAGGGCCTCGGTCAGCGCCTCCCACCACTGCCCGGGATCGCTCTCCCGTCCCGCGCCGCCGCTGACCCGGTGCGGCGCCTGCCCGCGGGCGACGACCTCGCCGGTGGCGGCGTCGACGACCAGTGCCTTGGTGGACTGGGTGGAGCTGTCCACGCCCACGACGAGCGGCCCGTCACCGGAAACCCGCCCTCCCGTTGCTGTCATCGCGTGATCCCTTCCCCGGGCGGTCCCGTGCCCTGTCCGTGGTGTGCCTCTGGTGTGCCTGTGGTGTGCCTGTGGTGTCCCGTGCGGCCCTCCCGGAGGTCTCCCCGGTGGCTTCTCCGGTGATTTCTCCGGCCCGGAGGGCCTCCGGGCTTCCCAGCCGCGCTCGTGCATACTAATTTGTAAAGCGCCATGACGAAATAGCGAGGAGCCCGCAATGAGCTACCAGCCGACACCGGACGACAAATTCAGCTTCGGCCTGTGGACCGTGGGGTGGCAGGGACGCGACCCGTTCGGTGACGCCACCCGGGCCGCCATCGACCCGGCCGAGTCCGTACGGCGGCTCGCCGACCTCGGCGCGTACGGCGTGACGTTCCACGACGACGACCTCATCCCCTTCGGCTCCTCGGACGCCGAGCGCGAGTCGCACATCAAGCGCTTCCGCGAGGCGCTCGACGCCACCGGACTGATCGTCCCGATGGCCACCACCAACCTGTTCACCCACCCCGTCTTCAAGGACGGCGGGTTCACCTCCAACGACCGCGACGTCCGCCGCTACGCGCTCCGCAAGACGATCCGCAACATCGATCTGGCCGCCGAGCTGGGCGCCCGCACGTACGTCGCCTGGGGCGGGCGCGAGGGCGCCGAGTCCGGTGCCGCCAAGGACGTGCGCGTCGCCCTCGACCGGCTCAAGGAGGCCTTCGACGTGCTCGGCGAGTACGTCACCGAGAAGGGCTACGACCTGCGGTTCGCCCTGGAGCCCAAGCCCAACGAGCCGCGCGGCGACATCCTGCTGCCCACCGTCGGGCACGCGCTGGCGTTCATCGAGCGCCTGGAGCGCCCGGAGCTCTACGGTGTCAACCCGGAGGTCGGCCACGAGCAGATGGCCGGGCTCAACTTCGCGCACGGCATCGCGCAGGCCCTGTGGGCGGGCAAGCTCTTCCACATCGACCTGAACGGCCAGTCCGGCATCAAGTACGACCAGGACCTCCGCTTCGGCGCCGGCGACCTGCGCTCCGCCTTCTGGCTGGTCGACCTGCTGGAGACGGCCGGCTACGAGGGCCCGCGGCACTTCGACTTCAAGCCGCCGCGCACCGAGGACTACGACGGGGTGTGGGAGTCCGCGGCCGGCTGCATGCGCAACTATCTGCTCCTCAAGGAGCGGGCGGCGGCCTTCCGCGCCGACCCGGAGGTGCAGGAGGCACTGCGCGCCTCCCGGCTGGACGAGCTGGCGCGGCCGACCCTCGGCGAGGGCGAGACGCTGGCCGGTCTGCTGGCCGACCGCAGTGCCTTCGAGTCCTTCGACGTCGAGGCGGTGGCGCAGAAGGGGATGGCCTTCGAGCGGCTGGACCAGCTCGCCATGGACCACCTGCTGGGCGCCCGGGGCTGACGCCCGCGCACGGCGCCCGGGGGCGCGCGCACTGCCCGCGCGCGCCCCGCGGCCGGGTCCCGGCCTCCCCTGTACGGGTCCCGGCTCCTGCGGGCGGCCCGGCCCGGACGGTTCCCCGTCCGGGCCGGGCCGTCACGCGGTGGATCCCCTCCGGGTCCGCCGCGGCGGAAATCAGGGTCGGCTCGGGGTCCGCGGCGGAACCACCGGCCGTGCTCCGGCCGTTTCACCGGGTACAGCGGCATCCGCCGCTCAAGGGAGGCGCAAAGATGTCGAAGCGGACGAAGATCATGGTCGGCGGTGCGGTGGCGGGCGTGTTCCTGCTGTGGCTGCTGCCGTTCTGGGCGGCGCTGCTGGTGCTCGTCGGAGTGCCGGTGGGCGCGTACCTGCTGCTGGACCCCTCGCAGCGGCGCCGGCTGAAGCGGGTCACCCGTAAAGAGCTGGGCCGCTGACCCGGCCGCCGGTACCGTCCCCGGTGGGGCGCCCGGCAGCGGGCCGGGGCCGGCGGGGACGGGGGTGCGGGATGAACGGCACGGTCGCGGCGGTGAGCCGCGAGGAGGAGTACCGCTTCAGCAAGCGGGGGCGGGAGGCCATCCGGCTGGTGGCCGGGCTCGGGGTGGAGGGCGACGCGCACCAGGGGGCGACGGTCCGGCACCGGTCGCGCATGGCCCGGGACCCGGCACAGCCCAATCTGCGGCAGGTCCACCTCCTGCACCGGGAGCTGTTCGCCGAGGTGGCCGAGGCCGGATTCGAGGTGCTGCCCGGGCAGTTGGGGGAGAACATCACGACCGCCGGGATCGACCTGCTCGCGCTGTCCACCGGCACCCTGCTGCGTCTCGGTGACGAGGCGGTGGTCGAGGTGACCGGTCTCCGCAATCCGTGCGCGCAGATCGACGGGTTCCGGGACGGGCTGCTGAAGGAGGTCGTCGGCCGCGACGAGCGCGGGCGGGTGGTCCGCAGGGCCGGGATCATGGGCATCGTCCTGGTCGGCGGAGAGGTGCGCCCCGGCGACCGGATCGTGGCCGAGGCGCCCGCCGGACCGCACCGCCCGCTGGAGCCGGTCTGACGGACCCGGCGAACGGGGACGGCGCCGGGCGCGGGACGACGGGACGGACCCGGGGGCCGGGCGGGGCGCCGGGCGCGCACGGGTCAGTCGTACCGGCCGGGCGCCGGCCGTACCGCCCGGGAGCCGCCCTGCGCCTCAGGCCGGCTTGGCCGCCATCTCGTCCAGCGCCCGGAGCAGCGCGGGAAGCTTCGGCCCGCGTCCGACCGGGATGACGTCCCCCGGCATGTCGTCGAGCAGGATGAACGCCATGTCGTCGGTCCGCGCCACCAGGCTCCAGCCCGGTCCGTCGGCCCGCAGCGTCCTGGCCCCGTCCGAGGCGAACTCGGAGCGGACCCGGCCGAGGGGCGGGGGCGTCTCCACGTAGGCGTGCGCTTCCCGGAGTACGCGCCGTACGCCCTCGTTCGAGGGCTCGCCCCCGTCCGACGGCTGGGCGGATTCCGCCGCTGAGGCCGGCGCCGCCGCCTCAGCCGGTCCCGCCGGGCCGCCCGCGGTGTCGTCCCCGCCACTCCCGGAGGGCTCCTCCGCCCCCTCGTCCGCCCCCTCGTACTCCTCCCGCCAGACAGCCCATCGCAGCGCGATCTCGTCCGCCCCGAGCCTGCGCTGGGCCGGCCCCCAGGTCTGCGCGTCCGGTGGTGCCAGCGGCGGCCGTCCGCTGTCCGGGTCCGGCGGCGGGTCGTGGGGCGCGGGGACCCCGGGCGCGGAGACGGCCACCGCCAGCGGCCAGCCGGGCAGCACGCTGACGACGCTGCGCTCGTCGGGCGACAGGTCGTACTCCATACCGCAGTCCCAGGCGGCGAGGGCACAGGCGACGAGTGACACGTCGTCGATGACCACGGTCCAGCGGGCGCCGCCGCCGTCCTGCCCGAGCACCAGCCCGTACCCCTGCTCGTAGGGCTCCAGACCGAGCGCCGCGCAGACCTCCGGGAAGTCGTCGCCGAGCACGCTCGGGAAACGGGCGGGCGTGAGCAGCACGGCGGTGAGGACGAACAGCGCGTCCTCGTCCGTCGCGGTCTCCTCCGTGGCGGCCACGGCAGCCTCCCATCAGGTCGTCGGTGCGCGAACCTTAACCAGTGGGTAACCCCGGCGTCGAGAGATCTGGAGCACGCCGGGGTCCGCCGCGCGGGGTCTCAGCCCCCGGGAAGGCCCAGCAGGGCGCGTGCGACCGTGTGCGGTGACTCCCCACGCTCCCGGGCGAGGGCGATGACCGCCCTGCTCGCCAGCTCCGTCACGCCGAAGGACAGCGCCTCGGGCGAGACCCAGTCGGCCGCCTCGGCGGCGCGGTCGTCGTCGTTCTCGGCGCCCGCCGCCACGTAGACGGCGGCGGCCTCGAACAGGTTGTGCGGCCGTACGGCGGGGGCCGGAGGGGTCCTCGGACGGCTCCTCCGCGCCATCAGCCCGCGGAATGCGCGCAGCACGACGCATCACTCCTTCACCTTCCGGTCCCGGTGGGTGTTCCGGGCGCGGGCGGACGGTGCCGCCCGCTTCCTTGTCCTCCTACCCCGTGTGCCCCCGATCCGTAGAGTGGGACACCGGCGGAGAAACCCGGTGCGGCGGAGGGGGACGGACGGCGTGAAGCGCTATGACCGGCTGAGGGAGATCCTGCGACTGGATCCGGAGCGCGACTTCCTGCGGATCTACCGGCTCATGGCCGCGTACGAGTTCCCCTGGGACATCACCCGCGCCCTGGAACTGGCCCTCTACCGCACCTACGCGGTGCCCCGCATCGGCGGACTGCTCGCGCGCACCGGGGAGTTCACCGACCGCCCGCAGAAGCGGTACGACGACACCGCGCTGCTGCTGGACGCGGTGATGGAGCACGGATTCGACAGCGAGGACGGCCGGACGGCGCTCCGCCGCATCAACCGGATGCACCGCAGCCACGACATCGGCAACGACGACATGCGCTACGTGCTGAGCACCTTCGTCGTCGTGCCGAAGCGGTGGATCGACGCCTACGGCTGGCGGCGGCTCACGGAACACGAACTCCGCGCCATGGTCGCCTACTACCGCACGCTCGGCCGCCACATGGGCATCCAGGACATCCCGGAGACCTACGCCGAGTTCGAGCGCTGCCTCGACTCCTACGAGGCGGCGCACTTCGCCTGGGACGAGGGGGCGCGGCGCGTCTCCGACGCGACGCTCGGCCTGATGGCCTCCTGGTATCCGGCTCCCCTCGCCCCGCTCGCGCGCGGAGCGAGCATGGCCCTGCTGGACGACTCCCTGCTGCGTGCCTTCCGCTATGCCCCGCCGAAGCCGGCCGTCCGGGCCGCCGTACGCGGCGCGCTGCGGCTCCGCGGCCGCGCCGTACGGCTGCTGCCACCGCGCGGCAAGCCGCACTACGCGCGGCAGAACCCGCAGATCAAGGGGTATCGCGACGGCTACCGCCTGGCCGAGCTGGGCACGTTCCCGGTGCCCGGGTCCGCCGGCTGCCCTGTCCCGCACGCCAGCGGCGGGCCGTCCTGAGGCCGGTGGGCGCGGGGGTTCCGGGTGTTCCGGGGGGCCCGGTTTCCGTACTGCCGTCCGGTCATATACCGCCGTCTCGTGCCTTCTTGGAGGGAAAGCGGATCGACGGGCAGGTATCGGTACCTTCCGATCGCTTCTGAAGGCGGAGCGGTCAGATGCTGCCGAGTTCCGGAGTTCGTCCGGAGTGCCGCCGGCGTCCCGCACTAGCGTTCCGGACTCATGGAACACGAGCAGCCGGGCCGTGCGGGCGTTTCCGCCGCGCGGGCCGTGCTGCCGGGGGAGTGAGGAGAAACGGGCATGGGCGACGCCGACTGGAACGGTGCCGGTATCCGCCCCGGTGGCGGCCTCGACGGACTGCTGGACGAGCTGGTCGACAAGGTGCCCGGAGTGCGGCACGCGGTTCTGCTGTCCACCGCGGGAGTGGTGGCCGGATCCTCGCGGGGCCTCAGCCGGGCGGACGCCCGTCATCTCGCCTCCGTGGCCTCCGGCTTCCACCGCGTGGCCACCGACGCGGGGCGTCGTCTCGGCGCGGGCAGCGGGCGCCGCACCCTGGTGGAACTGGACGCCGGGGGGCGGCTGTTCGTCGCCGCCGCGGGCCGGGACAGCTGTCTCGCCGTGCTGGGTGCGGGGGAGGCCGATCCGGGCGTGGTGACCGCCGAGATGGACGGGCTGGCGGGCCGTCTGAGCGGTGTCCGCCGGGCGGTGCCTTCCCCGTCTCCGGTGCCGCCGGGCGCCGCGGGCTGACCTCGCCGGCTCCCGCGCCCCCGGCGACCGCGGGGGCGGGCCGCCGGGGGCCGCCCGTGGCGCGGGTTCCGCGACGCTCTCCGCGAACTCGCGTTCGAAGTCTCCCGGTTCCACCGTGAATGGCACGCATCGTGCGCCCGGTGGCCGGGGGCTGTCTTGCCCCCGGGGCTGCGGTGGGACAGGCTGGCGGCAATCGAGGCGAATCGCCGACGGGGAGGCAGGAATGGCGCTCGGCAAGGGGCTCGACTGGCTGCTGAACGACCTGACGAAGCGACTGGCCTATGTCCGGCACGGGTTGATCCTGTCCAACGACGGCCTGGTGACGGCCGCGAGCGAGGAACTGGGCCGTGAGGAC
This sequence comes from Streptomyces sp. S07_1.15, assembly GCF_020739505.1. Lineage (NCBI taxonomy): Bacteria > Bacillati > Actinomycetota > Actinomycetes > Kitasatosporales > Streptomycetaceae > Streptomyces > Streptomyces sp. S07_1.15. Next base: position 603,752 of record NZ_JAJBZK010000001.1, on the reverse strand, counting down.
GCCGAGCATCTGGCCGCCGTCTGCTCCGGACTGCACAGCCTCGCCAAGGGATCCGCCCACCACTTCGCGGCCGGCCGGGTCCGCCAGACCATGGTCGAGTTCGATGACGGCGTGCTGTTCGTGACGGCGGCCGGCGACGGAAGCTGTCTGTGCGTGCTCACCGCCGCCGAGGCCGATGTCGGCCAAGTCGCCTACGAGATGACCCTGTTGGTCAACCGGGTGGGCGAGCACCTGGGAGTCGAGGCGCGCGAGCGCGGGCGGCCGGACGGGATGGACGGATTCGGGTTCCACTGAACGGGGTTCCACCGGCCGGGTTTCGCCGGCCGCGGCCTCGGGGCGACGGTTCCGCGCGGAGTTATCCACAGGCCGAGCGGCATGTCCGTGTCCCGCGCTACGGTCGTCACCGTCAGTAAGTGAATGGTGGCGGACCGGAACGGGGAGAGCCATGGCAGCGCAGGTGAAGGACGGACGGCGGCCGGTGGGGCGGAGCGGCGCGCGAGGAGCGCTCGCTCTCCGTGGCGCGGCGGCCCGGCTCGGGCTGAAACCGGGCGAGTTGGAGCTCGGTGTGCGTCTCGGTGAGGTTCGGACGGTCGCCGGTCCGGAGGGGCGCCGCAGGGTCCCGGTGGCCGAGGTGGAGCGACTCCGGTCGGCCGAAGGCTTCCCGGACACACTGCGGGAGCGGGTACGGTCCGTAACGGCGACCGAGGGCGCCGCCCTCCTGGGCATCGGGCCGGCCCGCTTCACGCGGCTGGCCAAGGTGGGCTGTTTCAGCCCCGTCATGTTCTACGTCAACCGCTACCGCGCCCTCGTCTGGCTCTACCCGGTGGCGGAACTGCGGAAGTTCGCCGAGCGGGAGCCCGCTCTGCTCACCGGCGGCACCCCCCAGGGCCTCCGGAAACTGCTGGACGCCGGCGAGGACTGGCGGGCCCGCAACTGGCGCAGCCGGCGCGTCGCCCAACTGGCGAGGGAAGCGGAGAACGCCTGGGAACGGGCGGCGGTGGCCGCGGCCGTGCTGGGCCCCGACCAGTTGGCGGAGGTCGTCGACGACCCCTACGAGCGGGCCCATCTGCGCCGGTTGCGGGCCTCGCTGCTGCCCGCGAAGGGCGAGCCCCCGTCCTCCCGGCCGCTGGTGGAGCCGCTGCTCACCGCGGACGATCCGGACGAGATCCTCTGGCACCGGATCAGCCTGGCGCTCTGCCTGGACGAGGCCCGGGCGGAGCGCCCCGCGCCCCGTCCCGGGGAGGCCGGGCGGACCGGGAGGGTGCCGCCCTCGCCGGAGCCCGCACCCCCGGCCGGCGGGGACGGCCACGGCCCGCGAGCGGAGTCCGCCACCGGGGCCGCTGTACGCCCGGGGCGCGCCCGGCCTTCCGCCCCGGTGCGGCCCGCCGGGCGGACGGAGCGGAGCGGGCCGCCCGGGAGGCCGGGCCCGCGCGGGCTGTGGCGCCGGCTGCACCGTTCGCCTTCACGCTGAGCACCGGCCCGGGGACGGCCGCCTTCCGTCACCGCCCGGGCCGGCCGGAGTCCGGAGCGGCGCTGCCCGGGTCTTCCCGGTCCTCCTTGGGCCGGAAGAGCCCCTCCTGCATCACGGACACGAGAAGCCGGCCCTCGCGGTCGAAGATCTGGCCGCGGGCCAGCCCTCTGCCGCCGGTCGCGATGGGCGACTCCTGCTGGTACAGAAACCACTCATCGGTACGGAAGGGCCGGTGGAACCACATCGCGTGGTCGAGAGAGGCCATGTCGAAACCGCGCGAGCCCCAGAGCGGCTCGATGGGCACGCGCACGGCGTCGAGGAGCGTCATGTCACTGGCGTAGGCGAGGGCGCAGGTGTGGGTCAGCGGGTCGTCGCCGAGCGGGCCGTCCGCCCGCATCCAGACGGCGCTGCGCGGTTCGGCTCCCGTCAGGTCCCCGGTGCTCCACCGCAACCGCTCCACATACCGGATGTCGAAGGGCTGGCGCCGGGCCATCCGCTCCAGTGCCTCCGGCAGATGGCCGAGATGCCGCCGGATCTCGTCGGTGAGCCGGGGCAGATCCTCCGGCGCGGGCACCTCGGGCATCGGCAACTGCTGCTCGATTCCCGGCTCCGGCCGGTGAAAGGAGGCCGTCAGATGGAAGATGGTGCGGCCCTGCTGCACCGCCACGACCCGGCGTGTGGTGAACGACCGGCCGTCACGCACCCGCTCCACCTGATAGACGATCGGGACGCCCGGCCGGCCCGGCCGGAGGAAATAGGCGTGCAGGGAGTGGACGGGCCGGTCCCCCTCGGTGGTGCGGCCGGCCGCCACCAGGGCCTGGCCGGCGACCTGCCCGCCGAAGACGCGCTGCAGTGACTCCTCGGGGCTCCTGCCGCGGAAGATGTTCTGCTCGATCGGTTCCAGGTCGAGCAGGGCCACCAGGCCCTCGGCGGGGTTGCCCATCATGTCTCCTCGCATCGTTCCGGGACGCCTCAGGCTAGATCAGCCCGGCGGCCCCACCCGCACACGACGGAACGCCCTGCCCGCACACCCTCACCCACCCGGCAACCGCCGGCGCCCACCGAGAGGACGGACGACCATGACCACCCGGACCCACCCCCCGACCGGGCGGAAGCGGCCCGGGGAGGGGTCACAACTGGCCGACGTCCGTGAGCCGGACCACCGCGCGGCCCTCCTCGTCGGAGGCCGCGAGGTCCACCTCCGCGCTGATGCCCCAGTCGTGGTCGCCGTTCGGGTCGGCGAAGGTCTGCCGGACCTTCCACAGACCGTGCTCGGGGTCCTCCTCGATCCGCAGCAGTTTCGGGCCCCGCGCGTCCGGGCCGGTGCCCAGGTCGTCGTACTCGTCCCAGTACGCCTCCATGGCGTCGGCCCAGGCGTCCGCGTCCCAGCCGGAGTCGGCGTCCAGCTCGCCCAGCTCCGCGTACTTCTCGATCGCGGCGAGCTCCACCCGCCGGAACATCGCGTTGCGGACCAGGACCCGGAAGGCGCGCGCGTTGGTGGTGACCGGCTTGACCTGGTCGGCCCGCTCCTGGGCCTCCTCCGCCGTCTCCACCTCGGGGTTGGCCAGCTGCTCCCATTCGTCGAGGAGGCTGGAGTCGACCTGCCGGACCATCTCGCCCAGCCAGGCGGTGAGGTCCTGGAAATCGTCGGACTTGAGGTCGTCCGGCACGGTGTGCTCCAGCGCCTTGTACGCGCTCGCGAGGTAGCGCAGCACGATGCCCTCGGTCCGGGCCAGTTCGTAGAAGGCGGTGAACTCCGTGAAGGTCATCGCCCGTTCGTACATGTCCCGGATGACGGATTTCGGCGACAGCGGGTGGTCGCCCACCCAGGGGTGGCTCCTGCGGTAGACGTTGTAGGCGTGGAAGAGCACCTCTTCCAGCGGCTTGGGGTAGCCGATGTCCTGGAGCCGGTCCATCCGCTCCTCGTACTCCACCCCGTCGGCCTTCATCTGCTGGACGGCCTCGCCGCGGGCCTTGTTCTGCTGGGCGGCGAGGATCTGCCGCGGGTCGTCGAGCGTCGACTCCACCACCGACACCATGTCCAGGGCGTAGGACGGGGATTCCGGGTCGAGCAGGTCGAAGGCGGCCAGCGCGAAGGTGGAGAGCGGCTGGCTGAGCGCGAAGTCCTGCTGGAGGTCGACGGTCAGCCGGACGACCCGGCCCTGCTCGTCGGGCTCGTCGAGCCGCTCGACGACGCCGCCGTCCAGCAGGGAGCGGTAGATGGCGATGGCGCGGCGGATGTGGCGCAGCTGGTTCTTCCGCGGTTCGTGGTTGTCCTCCAGCAGTCGGCGCATGGCCTCGAAGGCGTTGCCCGGCCGGGCGATCACCGACAGCAGCATGGTGTGGGTGACCCGGAACCGCGAGGTCAGCGGTTCCGGTTCGGAGGCGATCAGCTTCTCGAAGGTGTTCTGCCCCCAGGAGACGAACCCCTCGGGAGCCTTCTTCCGGACCACCTTCCGGCGCTTCTTGGGATCGTCACCCGCCTTGGCGAGCGCTTTCTCGTTCTCGACGACGTGCTCGGGGGCCTGGGCGACGACGAACCCGGCGGTGTCGAAACCGGCCCGCCCGGCCCGGCCGGCGATCTGGTGGAACTCCCGCGCCCGCAGGGTCCGCACCCGCTGGCCGTCGTACTTGGTCAGGGCCGTGAACAGCACCGTGCGGATCGGCACGTTGACGCCCACGCCGAGGGTGTCCGTGCCGCAGATGACCTTGAGCAGCCCGGCCTGGGCCAGCCGCTCCACCAGGCGCCGGTACTTGGGCAGCATCCCGGCGTGGTGCACCCCGATCCCGTGCCGGACGTAGCGGGAGAGATTGCGGCCGAAACGGGTGGTGAACCGGAAATTGCCGATCAGCTTGGCGATCTCGTCCTTCTCGGCGCGCGAGCACATGTTGATGCTCATCAGCGCCTGGGCCCGCTCCACCGCCGCCGCCTGGGTGAAGTGCACGATGTACACCGGAGCCTGATGGGTCTCCAGCAGCTCGGTGAGCGTCTCCGTCAGCGGGGTCGTGCGGTACTCGTACGACAGCGGAACGGGCCGGGTCGCGGACCGGACGACGGCGGTGGGCCGGCCCGTGCGCCGGGTCAGGTCCTCCTCGAACCGCGAGACGTCGCCGAGGGTCGCGGACATCAGGACGAACTGCGCCTGGGGCAGTTCGAGCAGCGGGATCTGCCAGGCCCAGCCGCGGTCGGGCTCGGCGTAGAAATGGAACTCGTCCATCACGACCTGGCCGATGTCGGCGTCCCTGCCGTCGCGCAGCGCGATGGAGGCCAGCACCTCGGCGGTGCAGCAGATGACGGGGGCGTCGGCGTTGACCGAGGCGTCGCCGGTCAGCATGCCCACGTTCTCGGTGCCGAACAGCTTGCACAGGTCGAAGAACTTCTCCGACACGAGCGCCTTGATCGGGGCGGTGTAGAAGGTGACCTCGTCCCGGGCGAGCGCGGCGAAGTGCGCGCCGGCGGCGACCAGGCTCTTCCCCGAGCCGGTCGGCGTGGACAGGATGACGTTCGCCCCGGAGACCACCTCGATCAGCGCCTCCTCCTGGGCGGGATAGAGGGAGATCCCCCGCTCTTCGGACCAGGCCGAGAAGGACTCGAACAGGGCATCGGGATCGGCGTCGCTCGGCAGATGATCGATAAGGGTGGTCACACCCTCCATACTGCCTGCTCCGGCACCGGATCGGGGAACCGGCCGAAGACTCGAAGATCACTCCGGCTAGGCTGGTGCGTCAACGCGGCACCGGCGCGGGGCCACAGACGAGCACAAGAGAAAACGGGGGGCGGGCAACCAGATGATGGGACCGGCGCACTCACTGTCCGGAGCCGCGGCCTGGCTGGGGGTGGGCGCCGCCGCCGCGGCCGCGGACCGGCCCATGCCGTGGCCGGTCCTGGTCGTCGGCGCGCTGATCTGCGCGGGCGCGGCCCTCGCCCCCGACCTGGACCACAAGTCGGCGACCATCTCCCGGGCGTTCGGGCCGGTGTCGCGGACCCTCTGCGAGGTCATCGACAAGCTGTCCTCCGCCGTCTACAAGGCGACGAAGAAGCAGGGCGACCCGCGGCGCACCGGCGGACACCGCACACTGACCCACACCTGGCTGTGGGCCGTGCTCGTCGGAACCGGGGTCTCCGTCCTGGCGATGAACGGCGGCCGCTGGGCGGTCCTGGCGATCCTCTTCGTCCACCTCGTGCTCGCCGTCGAGGGACTGCTGTGGCGGGCCGCCCGGGTCTCCAGCGACGTGCTCGTCTGGCTGCTGGGGGCGACCAGCGCCTGGATCCTGGCGGATGTGCTGAACCAGCCGGGCAACGGCGCGGACTGGCTGTTCACCGCACCCGGTCAGGAGTACCTGTGGCTGGGACTGCCGATCGTCCTGGGCTCGCTGGTGCACTGCGCGGGCGACGCGATCACCGTCTCCGGCTGCCCCGTGCTGTGGCCGATACCGGTCGGGAACAAGCGCTGGTATCCGGTCGGCCCCCCGAAGGCGATGCGTTTCCGGGCCGGGAGCTGGGTCGAACTCAAGGTGCTGATGCCCGTCTTCATGCTGCTCGGCGGCATCGGAGGGCTGGGAGCCCTCGGCGTCATCTGACGTCCGCCCCTCCCCGTCCGCGACCCCCGCGCGGCCCGGCCCGCGCGGGCGGACACCCGGCCCGCGGCGCCCGAGGAGCCGTGGGCCGGCGGATCCTCAGCTCCTCAGCCGTGCCAGGAACGCCAGAGGGCGGCGTACGGCCCGCCGGCGGCCACCAGCTCGTCATGGCTGCCCAGCTCGGTGATCCGGCCGTCCTCCACCACCGCGATCACATCGGCGTCATGGGCCGTGTGCAGCCGATGCGCGATGGCCACGACCGTACGGCCGTCCAGCACCCGCGCCAGCGAGCGCTCCAGATGCCGCGCCGCCCGCGGGTCCAGCAGCGAAGTGGCCTCGTCCAGCACCAGGGTGTGCGGATCGGCCAGCACCAGCCGCGCCAGGGCGATCTGCTGTGCCTGCGCCGGGGTCAGCGTCAGCCCGCCCGAGCCGACCTCGGTGTCCAGGCCGTCATCGAGGGCCCGCGCCCAGTCCGCGGCGTCCACGGCGCCGAGCGCGGCCCACAGCTCCGCGTCGCCGGCCCCGGTCCGGGCCAGCAGCAGATTGTCCCGCAGCGAGCCCACGAACACATGGTGCTCCTGGTTGACCAGCGCCACGTGGGCCCGCACCCGCTCGGCGGGCATCCGCGCCAGCTCGGCGCCGCCGAGCGTCACGGCGCCGGTCCGGGGCGCGTAGATCCCGGCGAGGAGCCGGCCGAGCGTGGACTTGCCGGCCCCGGACGGCCCCACGAGTGCCAGCCGGGTCCCCGGCCGGATGTCCAGGGACACCCCGTGCAGCACATCGCCGTTCGCGTGGTAGCCGAACCGGACCCCGTCGGCGCGGACCTCCCTCCCGGCCGGGGCGACCCGGTCGTCCCCGGTGCCCTCCTCGATCTCCCGGACGCCGACCAGCCGGGCCAGGGAGACCTGTGCCACTTGGAGTTCGTCGTACCAGCGCAGGATCAGGCCCACGGGTTCGGTCAGCATCTGGGCGAGCAGCGCCCCGGTCGTCAGGGCCCCGACCGTCATCCAGCCGTTCAGGACGCAGACACCGCCGATCATCAGCGCGGCCCCGAGGATCGTCATGTGCGAGGCGTTGATCACGGGAAAGAGCACGGACCGCAGCCAGAGCGTGTACCGCTCCCACGCCGTCCATTCCCGGACGCGCCGGTCCGAGAGCGCGATCCGGCGAGCGCCCAGGCGGTGCGCCTCGATGGTCCGCCCCGCGTCCACGGTCTCGGCGAGCACGGCGGCCACCGCCGCGTATCCGGCGGCCTCCGAACGGTAGGCGGCGGGCGCCCTGCGGTAGTACCAGCGGCAGCCGGCGAGCAGAACGGGCAGCGCCACGAGAACGGCCAGGGCCAGTGGGGGAGCGGTCACCGCCATACCGGTCAGCAGCAGCCCCGCCCACACCACACCGATGCACAGCTGCGGCACGGCCTCGCGCATGGCCTCGGCCAGGCGGTCGATGTCGGTGCTGATGCGGGAGAGCAGATCACCCGTCCCGGCCCGTTCCAGCACGCCCGGGGGCAGCGCCACCGAGCGGACCAGGAAGTCCTCGCGGAGATCGGCCAGCATCCGCTCACCGAGGACCGCGCCGCGCAGCCGCACCAGCCGTACGAAGACGGTCTGCACGGCGAGCGCCACCGTGAACAGCGCGATGACGCGCGGCAGACCGGCCTCCCCCGCGCCGGCGGCGAGATCCTCGACCAGGCCGCCCAGCAGGTACGGGCCCACCATGGAGGCGGTCACCGCGACGGCGTTGACCGCCACCAGCAGGGCGAACGCCCGCCGGTGCCGCCGCAGCAGCTCCCGCACATAGCCGCGGACGGTCGCGGGGGAGCCGACCGGCAGGGTGGTCGCCGACTCCGGTGCCGCCGGGTCGTACGCCGGGGGTGCCACACCGATCATGCCGTCTCCTCGATGCCCGTCCGGGCGGTCCGTGCCGCCGGGCCGTTCCGGTGGTGTGCCGCCGCCGCGTGCGGCGGTTTCTCCTCCGCGCCGCGGGTGACGACGGCGCGGTATCCGGGGTGGGTGCGCAGCAGTTCGCGGTGGGTGCCGGCCGCGGCGGCCTCCCCGCCGGGCAGGAACACCACCCGGTCGGCCCGGTCCAGCAGCAGCGGACTGGAGGAGAGGACCACCGTGGTCCGGCCCGCGCGCAGCCTCCGCAGCCCGTCGGCGATCCGCGCCTCGGTGTGCGAGTCGACGGCGCTCGTCGGCTCGTCCAGCACCAGCACCTCCGGGTCCGTCACCAGCGAGCGGGCCAGCGCCAGCCGCTGCCGCTGACCGCCGGAGAGCGAACGCCCGCGCTCGGTGATCCGCGCCTCCCGCGGGTCACCGGAACCGGGGCCGGTGCCCTGGGCGAGCGCGGCCAGGACGTCATCGCACTGGGCGGCGTCGAGAGCGTCCGCCGCCGTGACCGTTCCCCGCGACGGAACGTCGAGGAGCTCCCGGAGGGTGCCGGACAGCAGCACCGGGTCCTTGTCCTGGACGAGGACGGCCGTCCGCGCCTCCTCCAGCGGGAGTTCGTCGAGCGCGGCCCCGCCCAGCAGCACGGACGGCCGGTCGGGTTCCTCCTCCCGCTGCGGGGCGTGCCCGCCGAGCCGGTCGGCGAGCCGCCCCGCCACGTCCGGGTCACCGCAGACGGCGACGGTCAGCAGCCCGGCCGGTGCGTGCAGCCCGCTCACCGGGTCGTACAGATCGCCGGTCAGCGGCCCCCCGCCCCCGGCACCCCCGGCGGGGTCCGCTCCACCGGACGCGGTGTCCGGGCCGGCCGGACGGGTCCGGCGCAGCGCCAGCACGCGCGCGGCGCGCTTCGCCGAGGGCTTGGAGAAGGAGTACGCCATCGCGATCTCCTCGAAGTGCCGGAGCGGAAAGAGCAGGAAGGTCACCGCGCCGTAGACGGCGACCAGTTCACCGAGCGAGATCCGCCCCTCCCGGGCCAGCGTGACGCCGTACCAGACCACCGCGATCAGCAGCAGCCCCGGCAGCAGCACCTGCACCGCGCTGATCAGCGCCCACATCCGGGCGCTGCGCACGGCGGCGCTCCGCACCTCCTGGGAGGCCCGCCGGTAGCGGTCCAGGAACAGCTCCTCGCCGCCGATGCCGCGCAGTACCCGCAGCCCGGCCACCGTGTCCGAGGCCAGCTCGGTGGCACGGCCCGCCTTCGCCCGCTGGGCGTCGGCCCGGCGGGTGGCGGGCGGCAGCAGCGGCAGCACGGCCAGCACGAGCAGCGGTACGCCCACGGCCACGACCGCCCCAAGGGCCGGCTGGGCCACGAGCAGAACCGCGCAGACGCCGACCGTCGTGACGGCGGCCGCGGTGAAGCGGGAGAGGGCCTCCACGAACCAGCCGATCTTCTCCACGTCACCGGTGGACACCGCGGTGATCTCGCCCGCCGCGACCCGCCGGGTCAGGGTGGAGCCCATCTCGGCGGTCTTGCGGGCGAGCAGCTGCTGCACCCGCGCGGCGGCGGTGATCCAGTTGGTGACGGCGGCGCGGTGGAGCATGGTGTCGGCCACCGCGATCACCGTGCCGAGCAGGGCGATCAGCCCGCCGGCCAGCGCGAGCCGCCCACCGGAGCGGTCCACCACGGCCTGCACGGCGACACCCACCACCAGCGGCACCGTGGCCAGCCCGGCCATGTGGAGCGTGCCCCACCCCAGGGACTTGAGCTGGCCGCCCAGTTGCCGCCTGCCCAGCCACAGCAGGAAGCGCCCGCCGGACCGTACGTCCGGGGAGCCCGGGTCGTTGTACGGAAGATCGTGGATCTGCATGACGTCCCAGGGTTCGGTGTCGGCGGGCGGGGGCGTGGCAAGAGTCGCGTTCGCGCACGCTCGGCTTCAACCGGTTTTCCGGCGGGTGGGACGATGGGGCCATGCGCATCACCGGTACCCAGCGGACCACGGCCGCGGCCCTGACGGCCGCCGCCCTCCTCACCGGCTGCGGCGCGGCGGGCGGCGGAGCCCCGGACGCGGACGGGGAGCGCCCCGCCCGCGGCGCCTCGCCCGCGGCCGACCCGACCCGGCTCCCCGGTGTCGGCGACCGGCTCCACGCCCGGGTCCCGGACAGCTCCCGGCAGGCCGTCGTCGTCTACGGCGAGGGCCGGGACTCCGCCGACGCCGAGGCCGTGCTGTACACCCGGAAGGGGGACACCTGGGAGCGGATCCGCGCCTGGCCCGCCCACAACGGCAAGCGCGGCTGGACGCCGGACCACCGCGCGGGCGACAAACGCAGCCCCGCCGGGGTGTTCACACTCTCCGACGCCGGCGGCGTGCTGGCCGATCCCGGCGCGAAACTGCCGTACACCCGCTCCGCGGCCTTCGCCGCTCCCCGCTCCTGGGCGAAGACGCACTGGCACGACTTCGACTACGTCATAGCCATCGACTACAACCGGGTGAAGGGCACCCCTCCGAACGACCCGAACCGCCCCCGGGGCGAGGACAAGGGCGGCTACATCTGGCTGCACCTGGACCACGGCAGCGGCACCTCCGGCTGCGTCAGCCTTCCGAAGACCGGAATGGAGTACTTGCTCCGCACGCTCGACCCGGAGGCGGATCCGGTGGTGGTGATGGGGGAGAAGAAGTACCTGAAGGGCTGACGGGCGCGGCCCCGGCCGGCGGCCGGAGGAAGCCCGCCGACGCGCCCGCGGCCGTCGGGTTAGGCTCCGAAAGCCGTCGCCGGGCCCGCTCCGGGCCCGCCGCCCGACCATCCGGAGGTCCCGCCGGCCGGAACACCAGCATCGCGAAGGAATTCATGCGCCACCACGACCTGAGCACCGGACCCGACGGCCAGTGGACCCCGCCGGTGCCCGACTCGGAGCGCCCGGTCGAACTGCGCCGCGTGCTGCGCCTGTTCCGCCCGTACCGGGGCCGGCTGGCGGTCGTCGGGCTGCTCGTCGGCGCCTCCTCGCTCGTCTCCGTGGCCACGCCGTTCATGCTGCGCGAGATCCTCGACACCGCGATTCCGGAGGGCCGCACCGGGCTGCTGAGCCTGCTCGCCCTCGGCATGCTGGCCGCGGCCGTGGCCGGTGGCGTCTTCGGCGTGCTGCAGACGCTGATCTCGACGACCGTCGGCCAGCGGGTGATGCACGATCTGCGCACCGCCGTCTACGACCGGCTGCAGCGGATGCCGCTCGCCTTCTTCACCCGCACCCGCACCGGGGAGGTCCAGTCCCGGATCGCCAACGACATCGGCGGGATGCAGGCCACCGTCACCTCCACGGCCACCTCGCTGGTCTCCAACCTCACCAGCGTCGTCGCCACCGTCGTGGCCATGCTGGCCCTGGACTGGCGGCTGACCGTGGTCTCCCTGCTCCTGCTGCCGCTGTTCGTCTGGATCAGCCGCCGCGTCGGACGGGAGCGGAAGAAGATCACGGCGCAGCGGCAGAAGCAGATGGCGGCGATGTCCGCCATGGTCACCGAGTCCCTCTCGGTCAGCGGCATCCTGCTCGGCCGGACCATGGGGCGGGCGGACTCCCTCGCGGACCAGTTCGCCGGCGAGTCCGAACGGCTGGCACGGCTGGAAATCCGTTCCAGCATGGCGGGCCGCTGGCGCATGGCAGTCATCGGCGTCGTCATGGCCGCCATGCCCGCGATCATCTACTGGGTCGCCGGGATGGCGCTGCGCGGGGGCGGACCGCAGATCTCCATCGGCACGCTCGTGGCCTTCGTCTCGCTGCAGCAGGGCCTCTTCCGGCCCACGGTCAGCCTGCTGTCCACCGGGGTCCAGCTGCAGGCGTCACTCGCCCTCTTCCAGCGCATCTTCGAGTACCTCGATCTGCGGGTGGACATCACCGAACCGGAGCAGCCGGTGCGACTGGAGCGGGTGCGCGGCGAAGTGCGCTTCGACGGCGTCGGGTTCCACTACGACCGGGACGGCGCGCCGCCCACGCTCTCCGGCCTCGACCTCGCCGTCCCGGCCGGCGGGAGCCTCGCCGTGGTCGGCCCCACCGGCTCCGGCAAGAGCACGCTCGGCTATCTCGTCCCGCGCCTGTACGACGTCACGGGCGGCCGGGTGCTGCTCGACGGCACCGACGTCCGCGACCTCTCCTTCGACACCCTGGCCCGGGCCGTGGGCGTCGTCTCCCAGGAGACGTACCTCTTCCACGCCTCGGTCGCCGACAACCTCCGCTTCGCCAAGCCGGGGGCCACCGACGAGGAGATCCGCGACGCCGCCCGGGCCGCCCAGATCCACGACCACATCGAGAGTCTCCCGGACGGCTACGACACCCTCGTCGGTGAACGCGGCTACCGCTTCTCCGGCGGCGAGAAGCAGCGCCTGGCCATTGCCCGGACGATTCTGCGGGACCCGCCGGTCCTCATCCTCGACGAGGCCACCAGCGCTCTCGACACCCACACCGAGCAGGCCGTGCAGCGGGCGATCGACGAACTCTCCGCACGGCGCACGACCATCACCATCGCCCACCGGCTGTCCACCATCCGCGAGGCGGACCAGATCGTGGTCCTCGACGGCGGCCGGATCGCGGAACGCGGTACCCACGCGGAACTCATGGCCCGCGGCGGGCGCTACGCGGCCCTCGTCCGGCGGGACGCCGAGGCGGCCCCCGGACCGGGCGCCGAGGACGCTCCTGCCGCCACCGGAGAGGGAGCCGAAGCCGCTGCCGGTGCCCCCGATGCCACCGCCCGGAGCGGCCCGGGCCCCGCGGCCGCTCCGGTGGCAGCCGGCCCCTGAGGGCGCGGGCCGCTCAGCCGGCGGCCCGTGCCGGCGTCTCCAGCAGCCGCCGCACCTCGCGCACCGCCGCCCGCCCGTACCGGTTGGCGCCGATGGTGCTCGCCGACGGCCCGTAGCCGACCAGATGGACCCGCGGGTCGCGGACCGCGCGGGTGCCTTCCAGACGGATGCCGCCGCCGCGTTCGCGCAGGCGCAGCGGCGCCAGATGGTCCAGGGCCGCGCGGAAGCCGGTGGCCCAGAGGATCGAGTCGGCCGCGGCCGTGCTGCCGTCGTCCCAGGCCACGCCCTCCGGCGTGATCCGGGTGAACATCGGACGCGGTTCCAGCACGCCGCTCTCCCGGCCGCGCCGCACCGCCTCGTTCATGACGAGCCCGGTCACCGACACCACGCTCCGCGGCGGCAGTCCGGCCCGCACCCGCTCGTCGACCAGGGCGACCGCCTCCCGGCCGCGCCGTTCGTCGAACGGCCCGTCCCGGAAGACCGGCGGGCGCCGGGTCACCCAGAGGGTGTCCGCCACCTCGGAGATCTCCAGCAGATGCTGGACGGCGGAGGTGCCGCCGCCCACCACGACCACCCGCTCACCCGCGAAGTCCTCCGGGCCCCGGTAGCCGGCCGTGTGGAGCTGCCGTCCGCGGAAGGTCTCCGCGCCCGGGTGGTGCGGCAGGAACGGGCGGTCCCAGGTGCCGGTCGCGTTGATCAGCGCGCGCGCCGACCAGTCGCCGTCGTTCCGGGTGCGCACCAGCAGCCGTCCCCCGGCGCCCCCGGACACGGAGGCGACGTCCACCGGCCGGCGCACCCGCAGGTCGAACGTCCGCTCGTAGCGGGCGAAGTAGGCGCCGATGACCTCGGAGGACGGCCGGTCCTCCGGAGCGTCCACCAGCGGCAGCCCCGGCAGGTCGTACATGCCGTGCACCTTGCCGTACGTCAGGGACGGCCAGCGGAACTGCCAGGCGCCGCCGGGCGCGGGGGAGTGGTCCAGGACGACGACGTCACGGTCCGGCGCGAAGCCGGCGCGCCGCAGGTGGTACGCGGCGGACAGACCGGCCTGCCCGGCGCCGACGACGGCCACTTCCACGTCCCGTGTCCCCACATCCGTCATGGCTCGGACAACGCCACGGGGCCCCGGAGTCTTCCCTTCCCGGCCCGGTCGGCCAGGATGGGGGCATGTCCGATGCCTTCCACACCCGCACGATCGACATCGCCACCGGCTCCGCGGAGACGGTCCACGACCTGACGGGGGCCTGCGTGGAATTCCTGCGCACGTCGGCCTCGGGGCGCGACGGTCTGCTCAACATCTTCGTGCCGCACGCCACCGCCGGGATCGCGATCCTCGAAACCGGCGCGGGCAGTGACGACGACCTGCTCGCCACGCTGCACGACCTGCTGCCCGCCGACGACCGGTGGCGGCACCGGCACGGCAGCCCGGGACACGGCCGCGACCACGTCCTCCCCGCCCTCGTGCCGCCGCACGCCACGCTGCCGGTGGTCGGCGGACGGCTGGAGCTGGGCACCTGGCAGTCGGTCTGCCTGGTCGACACCAACAGGGACAATCCGGAGCGTCAGGTCAGGCTGAGTTTCCTGGGCTGACCAAGAGCGCCCTCTGACCAAGAGCGCCCTGGGGCGGCCGGCTCGTCAGGCAGTCCGCCGGTGCCGCCCCGGGGTCAGTCGGGCGGTGGGACGAGATCTCCGCGCAGCCGCCGGGCACGAAGCACCATCTCCAGTTCGAAGCGGCGGTCCGGGTCGTCCAGGTCCTCGCCCCACACCTCACGGAGCTGTTTCAGCCGGTAGCGCACGGTCTGCGGGTGGACTCCGAGCCGGGCGGCCACCTCTGTGGCGCCTCCCCGCGTTTCCAGCCAGGCCAGCAGGGTCTCGGCGAGACGGTGGGCGTGCGCCGGGCCGACGGACCGGTCGAGCCGCGCCAGCCGCCGCCGCGCCAGTTCGTCGATCAACACCCCCGCGGGCAGCAGGACCAGCGCTTCGACGTGCTCGCCGCAGTCCAGGAGCCGCCCTCGCGGCAGCAGGCCCTGCTCGATCATCCCGACGGCGGTCTCCGCCCAGCGCAGTGATGTGACGGCCTCCGCCACGGGAACCGACGGGCCGATCGCGCCGGACCAACCGGCCACCGCCCGGTGCAGCAACTCCGCGCGTCCGGGGGCGTCCGGGTCCGGCACGACCAGGCGCGGCTGCTCGCCCTCCATGTCGAGCAGCACCCCGTCCCCCACGGCAGGGGCGACAGCCTCCACGGCAGGGCGGAGCAGCACGGCCACCGCCACCTTGTCCGGCAGGTGCCAGCCCGCGTCGGCCGCGCGGTCGGCGAGGACGACGGACGGATCCGTGCGGTGCTCGGTGAGCAGGAGACCGACGAGAAGCCGTTGCCGGCGCAGCCGCTCCCCGGCGTGGCGGGCGACGGCCTCGGCGTAGCCGCGTACCGACTGGGCCACCATGACGTCGAGGTACTCGAAGGCGGACTCGGCGAGTTCGTACATGGCCGAGGGCGGGATGTCGACCTGTTGGCCGATCTCCGCCAGACGCCGCCAGGAGAGGCGCACGGCCAGCCGGTAGATCCCCTGCAGGGAGTCCAGGCTGCGCCCCTGCGTGACCTCGCCGCGCCCGAAGTCCTGGAACATCCCGGGAAGGGCGCGCGGCCGGTCCGACCCCGTGGTCATCTGTTCCACGAAGAGCTCCAGCGCGTGCCGGATCGCCACCAGGGCCTTCGGCTCTCCGGACTCGTCGGGGACGAAGGCCAGGCCCGGATACTCCCGTCGGATCGCGGCGAGGATGTCCTGTGCCAGCTCGGGGACCTGCTCCAGGGTGCGGTCGGCGAACCGCTGAATCCGCTCTCGTGGCACGTCGTGCCAGGCTGACGACGCTCCCACAGTCCGCTCCTGGATGTCCGGTCCGCATACCGCTCGGTCAGCCGGCCCGCGTCCTTCCAACCTAGTCCGAGCCGGGGCCCGGCGTGCTGGACGTCCCGTCGGCGGGCGGGTCGGGGAACGTGACGAGCGGCACATTCTGCTGCTCGGGTGTGGCGTCGAGAGCGGCGACGATTCCGAAGGCGGCGCCTGTGGCCAGAACGGCGGAGGCGATGCAGGTCAGGAAGGCGGCGAGCAGTCTGGGCATGAGGATGATCGGCCTCTCAGTCGATGAGGTCTGTCACCCAGCGCGCCGGCCCGGTCCGGCGCGGTCAGTATGCGCGGGCATTGACAGGCGGTCAAGCTCCGCCTAATTTCGCCGTTCACAGGCACTGTTACTCCCGGGTAAGTCACTCCTCGCCATCGGGCGAGCTGAATTCCGTGCGTGCGGCCTTTCCCGCACGGCCCATGAACCACCCCCGCATCTCGCGCCCGTATCGGAGTATCCGCATGCGCCGTTCCACATCACTTCTTTCCCTGATTCTGCTGGGTGCCGGAGTTTTTCTGCTGGTGCTCACCCAACTGCTCGCCTGGTACGTGGAGCCGCGTGCCAAGCGCACACCGACCGATGTGAACTCCACGACGGTCTTCCGGGGGAAGGGCAGCTACTTCGACACCGAGTCCGTCACCACGGTGGACGACAAGACGATAACGATCACCCGCCGGGTGCTGGGGGACGTAGCCGCCGGCGAGCGCAGCGGAAACGCGGTCTGGGACGTGTCGACACAGATCGACACGCCGAAGACGCTGCCGCTGGACGACCCGCGGAGATCCCTGCAGTGGACCACCGAACGCTGGGTGACCGACCGCCGGACGAACCTGCCGGTGCACTGCTGCGAGGAGAAGCCCGAGTTCGAGGGCGAGGCCTACCTGAAGTTCCCGTTCGACGTCGAGAAGCGCACCTACGCCTGGTGGGACAGCACCCGGGGTGGCACCGTGCCGCTGAAGTTCGACGGGGTTACCAAGATCAACGGGCACGAGGGCTACCGCTTCACCGGCACTGTGAAGGCCACCAGGACCGGCACCCGTCAGGTGCCCGGCACGCTGGTGGGCCGTCCGGAGTCGGGGCAGGTGCTGGCCGAGGAGTGGTACTCCAACACGGGAATCGAGCTGACCGTGGAACCGCGCACGGGCCGGATCATGAACGCGCTGATCGCGCCGACGAAGACGCTGCGGGCCCCGGGTTCGAAGAAGGACGCCGTCACCCTGCTCTCCAGCAAGCGGCTGGAGTTCACCGAGGCGACCCGGCGTGAGCAGGTGAAGCTCGCTTCCGAAGACGCCGGCCGGCTGAAGCTGCTCGGCGAGACCGCGCCGCTCGGGGGCGGGATCGTGGGCGGTCTGCTCGCCGCCGCCGGTGCCGTGCTGGTGATCCGCGGCCGTCGGCAGCCGGAATACTCAGAAAGTGATGAAAACGGGTTGTCGAACAGCTCGAATTTGTCACCGGCGGACGTAGCCGGAACGAGTCGCTTGAACCAACACTGACGTTACCCCCGAGTAATCCAGTGTCTCCGCTGTGAGTTCCACCCTCAGGAGTCCGCCACCACCCCGGTGCTGACACATCGACCGCACGTCCCGGTCCGGCACCCTCAGCACCCGACAGCACCCGCAGCACCCGCACACCGAGCCAGCCCAGCGCTTCATCCCGGAAGCCCGGCCATCTCTCACCCGTCTGCCCCCGCAGCCGCCGAGTTGGAGCACCTCTATGCCCCAGCGCACGTCCGCTCTGGACCCCTCTGGTCGGAAAAATCCCGTTTCCGTCCCCGCTCAAGCCCGCACCGGCAGCCGAGTCACCGACTCGCTCGCCGCCGACCCGCACGTCGCGTCCGTGCCGGCCCCCCTGCCGCGCCGGATCACCTTCCTCGCCCGCCGTGACCTGGGCAACCAGGCCGCGGGCGGCTCGGAACTGCTCATCGACCGGATAGCCGACGGTCTGACCGCCGGCGGCCACGAGGTCACGCTCCTGTGCGGCGGTCCGGCCGCCGAACGCCCCTACCGGGTGGTCTCCGCGGGAGGTGACGCAGGTCACTTCCTGCGGGCCAGGACGGCCTTCGCCCGCGAGGTCGGCGACTGCGACCTGCTGGTCGAAGTGTGCAACGGCATGCCGTACCTGGCGCCGCTGTGGCACCGCGGACCAACGTTGTGCCTGGTCAACCATGTACACACGGATCTGTGGCAGATGCGTTACCCGGGCCCGGCGGCCCGGCTCGGCCGCAGGCTGGAGCACTGGGCGCTGACGGGCACCCACCGCGACAACCTGATGGTGGCCGTCTCCGAGTCGACTGCCTCCGAGCTGCGCGGCATCGGCGTGGCCGCGGACCGCATCCGGATCGTCAACAACGGCGTCGAGGACCCCGGCCCGCTGCTGCCCGAGGCGGAGGAACCGCTGTTCCTGGCCGTCGGCCGGCTGGTGGAGTACAAGCGCATCGACCTGCTCCTCCGGCTGTGGGAGCGGGTCCGCCCCGTCACCGGCGGCCGGCTCGTCATCGTGGGCGACGGCCCCGAACGGGAGCGGCTGGAAGCCATGGCCGGCCCCGCGGTCACGTTCGCCGGCCGGGTGTCGGAGGCCGAGAAGCACCGGCTGATGTGCGAGGCGTGGCTCCTGCTGCACCCCTCCCTCGTCGAGGGGTGGGGACTGGTCGTGACCGAGGCGGCCGCACGGGCCACCCCCGCGATCGGTTTCGACATACCCGGCCTGTGCGACTCCGTCGAGGACGGAGAAACCGGGGTGCTGGCGCGGGGCGAGAGTTCGTTCGCCGCCGCGTGGTGCACCCTGGCGCTCAGTGCCGACCGGCGCGCAGCCATGGGACGTGCCGCCGAGCACCGCGCCCGGCGCTTCCGCTGGAGCGCGACGGTCCGTCAGTTCCAGGCGGTCGCCGCCGAGGCGGCCGCGGTCGCCACAGCCCCCAGACGCGGCAGATGAGCGGCCATGCCCGAGATCACCGAACGCGCCTTCAAGGATCCGTCGCTCAAGCGGTCGGCCGCTCTCCTCCGGGCGTTCCTGCGCGAACAGAGCCATCCCGAGCGGTGCTACACCCTGCTGGCCCGTGACTCGGTCGCACAAGTGGCGCGTCACATCGACCTGCCCGGCAAGATCGTCGTCGACATCGGCGGCGGCAGCGGCCACTTCACCGAGGAGTTCCGCCGCCGCGGCGCGCAGAGCTACCTCTTCGAACCCGACCTGCGGGAGCTGAACGCCCGTGGCGGCCCGGTCACCGAGGACGCGGTGCTCGCCGACGGCTATCTGCTGCCGCTCGCCGACGGCGCGGCCGACGTGTGCTTCTCCTCCAATGTGCTGGAGCACGTGTCGGACCCGCAGACGTTCATCAGCGAGATGGCGCGGGTCACCCGTCCCGGCGGACTGATCTACCTGTCCTTCACCAACTGGCTCTCCCCCTGGGGAGGTCACGAGAGCGCGCCCTGGCACTACCTCGGCGCCGACCGGGCCCGCGCACGCTACAGACGGCGCACCGGCCGCGAGGCCAAGCACACCGTCGGCGAGAACCTGTTCCCCGTCCACATCGGTCCCACCCTGCGGCACGTCCGCGGCCGCGACGACGTACAGGTCGTCACGGCACGGTCCCGCTATTGGCCGTTCCTCGCGAGCACGATCACCCGGGTGCCGGGACTCCGCGAGATCGCCACCTGGAACCTGTTGCTGATTCTCAGGCGACGCCCATGAGCAAGCGAAGCGAGGAACGGTCATGACCACTGCGGTCCAGGCGCCCGCCCGGGCGCCCCAGCCCGGCCCGACGCCGTCCGGGACGTCCGGGACCCCGCGCGGACGACGCCTGCTGTTCGGCTTCTGGGCCGTCGTGCTGGTGTGCTTCCTCGCGGTGTCCCCGGGGAAGATGACGTTCGAGACCAAACTCGGCGTCGCCCTCGATCCCCAGCGCTTCATCGGCGACCTCGGTTCGCTGTGGAACGGCAATGTGGGCCTCGGCGGCATAGCCAACCAGTACATCGGCTACGCCTTCCCGGCGCTCCCCTACTACGCGTTCATGGACCTGCTGCAGGTGCCCGTGTGGCTGGCCGAGCGGCTCTGGCTGTCGGTCATCGTGACCGCCGCCTTCTGGGGCGCGCTCAGGCTCGCCGAACGGCTGCGCGTGGGTACACCCGCGACCCGGCTGCTCGGAGCGGTGGTGTACGCGCTGTGGCCCACCTTCACGATCGTCATCGGATCGACCTCCGCCGCCGCGCTGCCCGGTGCCCTGCTGCCCTGGGTCCTGCTGCCCCTGACCTCCGCGGCGCTGAGCCCCCGGATCGCCGCGGCACGTTCGGCCCTGCTGATCCCCTTCATGGGCGGGGTGAACGCCGCCTCGACGCTGGCCGCGCTGCTGCCCGTGGGCCTGTATCTGCTCAGCCGCCCGCCCGGCCGGCGCCGTCGCGCGCTGCTGGGCTGGTGGATTCCGGGCGTCGTGCTGGCCACCGTGTGGTGGGTGGTGCCGCTGCTCCTGCTCGGCCTCTACGGCGAGAACTTCATGCCGTACGTCGAGCAGGCCGACACCACCACCGCCACCATGTCCGCGACCGAGCTGCTGCGCGGCGCCGGCAACTGGGTGGCCTATCTGAACTTCGGTGAGGCATGGCTGCCGGCCGGCTGGACCGTCGCGACCTCCGTCGTCACCATCCTCGGTTCGGCGTTCGCCGCGGCGCTGGGGCTGGCGGGCCTGGCCCGCCGGGACCTGCCGGAGCGCCGCTGGCTGCTGCTGACCGTTCTGGCCGTCGTCCTGATCACTCTCGCCGGGTACGGCGGCGCCTTCGGCGGTCCGTTCCACGGTGTCGTCCAGGACTGGCTGAACGGGGCGCTGAAGCCGTTCCGCAACATCTACAAGTTCCAGCCGGGGCTGGCCCTCGCGCTCGCCCTCGGACTGGCCCACCTGACGGCCGTGCTGTCCGTGAGCAGGAGTCCTCGCGCACTGCCCGGTCGCCGCTGGGTGCCCGCGGCCGCGGCGGCGCTGGTACTGCCCGGTCTGGTGCTGCCGTACGTCAACGGCTCGATCCTGCAGCCCGGGGCGTTCACCCAGCTGCCCACCCACTGGGAGAAGGCCGCCGGCTGGCTCGAGGACAACGCCCCGGAGAGCCGGGCACTGGTCGTACCGGCGACGGCGCACGGCATCTACACCTGGGGTTCCCCCATCGACCAGCCGTTCGACGTACTGGCCGAAACCCCCTGGGCGCAGCGTGACTTCGTCCCCTTCGGCACGCCCGGCGCGCGTCGTATGACGGACGCCGTCGAGCAAGCGCTGCTGTCCGGCACCGAGGTTCCGGGCCTCCAGGCGTACCTGGCACGGGCCGGGATGCACGAGGTGGTCGTCCGCAACGACCTCGACCCCGACCAGATCGGTTATGTCCCGCCGCAGACGGTGAAGCGGACCCTGGAGTCGTCCGGCTACCGCAAGGTCGCCGCGTTCGGCCCGCTGGTGACCGGCGGGCGCATCGCCGCCGGCACCCCGCTCCAGGTACAGGGGCTCTATCCGCGGCTCCGGGCCGTGGAGATCTATGAGCCGCAGGACCGCGACGGGCGGCCGGGCAGGGTCGGTGTGTCCGCCGCGGCCGACACGGCCGTGGTCAGCGGCGGACCCGAGGCGCTGCTCCAGCTGTCCGCCGACCCCTCGATGACCGGCCGGCCGGCCGTACTGGCCGGGGACGGTCTTCCCCAGGACGTCACCGCACCGGTGAAGGCGGTCGCGGACGGGCTGCGCCGGGCCGACACCCGGTTCGGCCTGGTCAACAACAACACCTCGTACACGTACACCGCGGACGAGCGCAATCACTCCGGCAGCCTGCAGAACCCGGGCGAGAAGCCCCAGCAGATCCTGCCGTCGGAGGGCACCGAACACCAGACGACCGCGGAGCTGCGCGGTGCCGAGTCCGTGACGGCTTCCAGCAGCGGCAACTGGCTGTTCCACCTGCCGCAGTACGACCCGGTGAACGCCTTCGACGGCAACCCGGACACCGCGTGGGCCGAGGGCAGCCCGGGCGAGCCGGCCGGACAGTGGCTCAAGGTGGACTTCTCCCGGCCGACCGACATCCCCGCCTCCATCCAGCTGACGCCCCTGCCGGGCGACGGCATGCGCGCGGCGCCCACGCGGGTGCGGATCGAGACCGACCGCGGTTCGGCCGAAAGCCCGCTGCAGACGAACGGCGCGCCGCAGACCGTCAAGGCGCCCGCCGGCGAGGCCTCCTGGATGAAGATCAGCATCGTTGACGCGCAACAGGCCCGGCCGGGCCTGTCGGGGGCCGGCTTCTCCGAGGTGTCGATCCCGGATGTGCAGGTGACGCGCATGCTGCTGCTGCCCGCCGACGCCGAGGACACCGACGCGGCGGCGAGCGTGTACTCCCTGCACCGCGGCACCGACGCGGGCGGCTTGTCGCCGGCGTCGGCCGAGGTGGGACTGCACCGGCAGTTCAGCACCGAGGAAACGGGCGAGTACAAGGTGTCGGCGCGAGCCGTCGCCGTACCCGGCGGCCCGTTGGACGAACTGCTCGACCGTTCGGCTCCCGGACCGAAGAACCGGGTGACGGCCTCCGTGGACTCCACCAGCCGCAACGGCATGTCCCTCAGCGCCCGCAACCTGGTCGACGGCGATCTGACGACCGCCTGGATCGCGGGCGACCGGCCGGGCATCCACCTGAGCTGGCCCGAGAAGGAGAAGATCGACGAGATCATCCTCGCGCCGGCGGGCGGGGTGTCCACCCGGCCGGAGCAGGTGATGATCAGCTCTCCGCACGGTGCCGCGACGGCCGACGTGGACGAGAACGGGCGGGTCCGCTTCCCGGAGATCGAGACGGACCGGCTCGACATCGTGGTCAGCAGGACCGCCCCGCTCACCGTCCACAATCCGGTCGCGGACGCGCAGTTGCAGCTGCCGGTCGGGCTGAGCGAGGTGCATGTTCCCGCCCTGGCCGATCTGCGGGTGCCGCGGCCGAAGCCGTCCGCGCGTTTCTCGCTGCCGTGCGGTGAGGGCCCGGTCCTCGCTGTCGGCGGTGTCCTGCACAAGACGAAGGCCTCCGGATCCGTCCGGGACCTCACCGAGCGGCGTCCCGTCGCCGTCAGCCTCTGCGCGGGGGAGGAGAAGGACGGCACCCTGGAACTCCCGCCCGGCGACCACGCGGTGGAGGCGGGTGACGCGGGCCCGCTGGCGATCACCGACGTCACGCTGACCCGGGGCACTCCGCAGGAGATGGCGGGATCGGCTCGCGAGGCCACCGTCACCGAGTGGACCGACGACCGCCGGACCGTCTCGGTGTCCGCCGGTGCCGGCGAGGCCGCGTACCTGCAGACCTACGAGAACGCCAACGACGGCTGGAAGGCCACCCTGGACGGCACGGAGCTGGAGTCGGTGCGTCTCGACGGCTGGCAGCAGGCCTGGCTGATCCCGGCCGGGGCGTCCGGCACGGTGAACCTGGAGTTCGAACCCTCCGGGCCGTACCGGGCAGCCCTGATCGGCGGTGCGATCGCGCTCCTCGCGCTCGTCGCCCTGGCCTTCGCGGGCCGCAGGCGCAACGCCGGTGGAACCGGCGAGCGGCTGCCCGAGCCGGCGGCCCCGGGGATGGTGCTCGGGACGCTGGCGCTGACCGCGGTCGTCGCGGTGGCGGCGGGTCCGCTGGCCCTGGTGGTGCCCGTCCTCGCCGTGGCGGCGCGGTTCCGGCCGGCCGTTCTGGTGCCGACCGCGGCGGCGGCGATGGCCGGAGCCGGCATCGTCGCGGCCCTCGGCGCCGGGGAGCCGGTCGCCGCCGGGCACGGCGCGTTCAGCGGCCTCGCGCAGGTACTGGCGCTGGTGGCCCTGTCCGCCGCCCTGGTGACGGCGGCAGGCCCGGCGTCCGCGGCCGCCGGGCGGGAACGGGAGGACGACGACGGCCGCGACGCGCCGGAGACGGCCGGACCGGTGGTCACGGCCCGGCCGGCGAGCAGCGGCGACGGGTTCCCCGAGCCGCCCCGCCGGCAGCCGGGAGGCGGTGGCCCCGCGTGATCCCGCCGTGGAAGACCGCCGGGAGGGGGAGCGCACCCCCTTCCGGCGGGGTCCGGATTCCCTTTCCGACCACCGACGAGGTGTCGCGGCACTGCCTCAGTGACGACGAACCGGAGACCGTGCACATCGAGGTCCACCTTCCCGGACGGCTGGACCCGGCACGGCTGCGGACCGCGTTCCGCCGGGCACTGCTGACGCACCCGAGGGTGCTGATGCGGGAAGTGCCCGGCCGCCGGCACCGGCAGTCCCTCGTGTGGGAGCTGACCGGCGAACCGGACGGCGACCCGGTGAGCTTCGCGGGGCGGGGCCCCGGCGCGTTGGCGCGGGCCCGGGCCCGGGCTCTGACGGAATGCCCGCCGCTGACCCTCTCGCCGCCGATGCGCCTGGACGTCGTCGACGTGGACGGGGAAACGGCCGCCGGTGAGCCGTCGGTGGGCGGTGGGCCGTCGCGGACCCGGACCGTGCTGCTGCTGACGGCGCATCACACGGCCCTCGACGCCCCCTCGGGGTTGAGGGTGCTCGCCACGACCGCGGAACAGTACGGCGGCGCGGCCGCGGCCCCGGTTCCCGCGCCGGTTCGGTCGGTCCGCCCGGGTCATCCTCCGGGCGCGGCCGGCGGCGCCGGCCGCGCGGTCTGCGCGCGGCCCGTACGGGTCGCGCCGGACTCCCGCCCCGAGCCGGTGCGCGCCGGCGCCGTGGGCAACGGCATGCTGCAAGCGGAACTGCCTGTTCCGCAGCGTGCGGCGCCGACCGGAGGCACCCCTCCCTGGACCGTCAACGACCAACTGCTGGTCGCCGTGTCACTGATGGTGGGCCGCTGGAACGTCTCGCAGGGGCGGCCGGCCGGTCCGGTGCGGATCACCATGCCCGTCGACGACCGCCCGCGCGGCAGGGAGATGCCGATGGGGAACGGAACCCGGCTCGTCGAAGTGGGCATGGCCTCCGAGGACCCGCGCGACACGGACCTGCTGCTCGGTGAGCGGCCGGACCCGGCAGCCGTGGTCCGGCTGCTGCGCACCACCGCCGGGCGCACCCGCGCGCTCAAGTCCTCCCACGGCGCGCCACTGGGGCCCGGGGCGAGCCTGTTGACCGCCCGGCTGCTGCCCGTCGGGATCCGGGGCGTACTCACCCGGAGCGCGCGGCGGGCGGCGGCGCCCTGGACGTCGACGGCGCTGGTCACCAACATCGGCCGCGTGCCGTACGCCCTGGACTTCGGTGACGCCGGCCGGGCGACAGCCGTGTGGTTCTCCGCACCGGCGCGGATGCCGCGCGGGCTGAGCGTCGCGGCGGCTTCCACCGGCGGGCGCCTGCACGTGACGCTCCGCTGGTCGCGGGCGCTGCTCGGTGACGCGGCGGGCGCGTACCTGGCCGGCTTGTTCGACCAGTCTCTGTCGGCGGCCTCAGAGGTCACCCCGTCCCACCACAAGAGGCCGTCATGACCCCCTCGCCCACCGGCTCCGCCGCCGGGACACCGTCCGAGGCGCCGGTGTCCTCGCCGACGGCACCCGCCCCCGGGCTGCGGGACTTCTACGAGAACCCCGCCGTTCCCGTCGCCTCCGGGGAAGCCCGGACACTGCGCCAGGCCCGGATGCTGGCCGATGCGCTCGGGCCCGTGGGGCCCGGCCGCCCGGCCGCGACCGTGCTCGACGTGGGCTGCGGGGACGGCTCGGCGGGCGCGACCGCCGCCCGTGTCCTGGACGGGCACCGCATGGTGGGGATCGACTGGTCGCAGGACGCGCTGCGCCGGGCGGCGCCGCGCCTGAGCCACGTCGTCCGCGGCGAGCTGACCGGCAGTGGGCTGCCCTTCGCCTCCGGCAGCGCCGACGCCGTGCTGTTCAGCGAGGTCGTCGAGCACCTCGTCGACCCGGACAGCGCGCTCGACGAACTGCACCGGGTGCTGCGCCCCGGGGGGCACCTGATGCTCTCCACGCCCAACCTCGCCGCCTGGTACAACCGCGGGCTGCTGCTCGCCGGAGTCCAGCCGGTGTTCTCGGAGGTGAGTCTGCGCCGCATCCACGGCAGGCCGGGCAGCGAGGTGGTGGGCCATCTGCGGCTGTACACGGCGCGCGCCCTGCGCGAGTTCGTCACGGCGTCGGGGTTCGAGGTGGTGAGGGTCGCCGGTGCGCCGTTCCACGGGGTGCCGCGCCCGCTCCGCCCGCTGGACCGCCTGGCCTGCGGGCTGCCGTCCCTCGCCTCCATCCTCCTCGTGCATGCGAGAAGGGTGTAGCCCCGTGGTGTGGGGGGTGGCCGCCGCGCTGGT
Source organism: Streptomyces sp. S07_1.15 (assembly GCF_020739505.1). NCBI lineage: Bacteria > Bacillati > Actinomycetota > Actinomycetes > Kitasatosporales > Streptomycetaceae > Streptomyces > Streptomyces sp. S07_1.15. The sequence continues at coordinate 577,887 of NZ_JAJBZK010000001.1, read as the reverse complement.
GGCGAACGTCCTGTACAGCACCGGCTTCGTCCTGGAGAAGCGGGCGCTGGCCGGCATGCCGCCGCTGAGCGCCGCACATCCGGGCCGGGCCCTGCTCCTGCTGGCCGGCAGACCCTTGTGGATCTGCGGGGCGATGGCGTTGGCCCTGGGATTCGCCGCCCAGCTGGCCGTCTACCGCACCCTGCCGATCGCCGCTGCCCAGGGCCTGTTCCTGTCCGGGCTGGTCCTCCTGCTGGTGCTCTCGTCGGTGGTGCTCGGCGAGCGCCCCTCCGGTCGTGAGCGGCGTGCCGTGGCGGTCATCGGCCTGGCGCTGGTGATGGTGGTGGCCTCGCTGTACGGGGCCGGCGAGGAGATCAGCCGCAGCGCGCCCGCGGGCATGCTGCTGGGACTGTGCGTGCCGACCCTCGCGGCCGGGCTGCTGCTGTACACGGCCGCGGAGCGGCGCGCCCGCCGGCGCCACCGGCAGCCGACCACCGGGGTGGCCTACGCGGTGGCGGTCGGTCTGCTCTACGGGGTCAGCTCGCTCGCCATCAAGGGCGTCTCCGGGCAGCTGGACACCTCGGACCTCCTCGGCTCCGTTCCCGCGCTGTTCGCCTCCCCCTACCCGTACCTTCTGCTGTTCACGGGGTTCAGCGGACTGGTGCTGTCGCAGACCGCCCTGCAGCGCTGCCGGGCGTCACTGATCGTCCCGGTGTGCTCGACGGTGACCTGCGTGTTCACCATCGTGAGCGGCACGATCGCGTTCGACGAGCCGCTGCCCGACGACCCGTTGCGGCTGGTGCTGCGTCTCGGCGGCACCGTGATGGCCCTGACGGTCCTGCTCACCCTGCCGCGGCACGACGCGGACACCCACACCCCCGAAGGAACCCGGCCATGAAGCCCGACCACCCGCTGCTGAAGATCCTCGCCTGCCCGCTCGACAAGGGCCCGCTGATCCTCGACGAGGCCGGGGGCGCTCTCTACAATCCCCGCCTGCGCCGCCGCTATCCGATCATCGACGGCATCCCACGGCTGCTCCCCTCCTCCGGCGAGCCCGCCGTCGGGCGGGAACACGACGCACCGCCCGCCGCAGGGCCCGACTCCGGCGGTTCGTGACCGTTCCTCCGGCAGGCTCAGCCGGCGGGGCCCGCGGCCCGGCGCAGCGACTCCACCAGCGGCCGCGCCCGGTACGGCACCCGCTCGCGCAGCGCGACGTCCGTGCGGGTCCGCACCACGCCCGGGAGCCGGATCAGCCGCTGGATGACGTCCTCCAGGTGGCCGTTGTCGCGGGCGACGACACGGGTCAGCAGGTCTCCGCCGCCGGTGACCGAGAACGCCTCGATGATCTCCGGGATCTCCGCCAGGGCGTCGCCGACGTCCACCAGATGCCCCTGGGTGACCTCGATGTGGACGAAGGCCAGCACGGGATGGCCGAGGGCGGCGAACGACAGCCGGGGTCCCTCGTCGCGGATCACTCCGTCCCGCTCCAGCCGGTCCAGCCGGGCCTGCAGCGTTCCGCGGGCCACCCCGAGGATCCGGGCGTACTCCCGCACACTCGTCCGCGGCTGCTCCAGCAGCAGTTCCAGGATGCGGGCGTCGAGCGCGTCGGGGGCCTTCGGCGAAGCCATGGGCCGCGGATCCCTTCCGGTCGGTGACGGAGCCCGCCGACTGTACCCGCCCGCCGAGGGCGGGGGCACGGACCGTCCGCGGCGGGCACTCAGCGGGACCGCGCCGGATCGGCCCGCCCCCCGGGCCACGGCGGTCCGGCCGGGAGTCCGCCGCCCTGTGCCGCCGCGAGAGCCGGACGCCGGGTGCCGTCCCGGCCCGGCCTGTCCGCCCGCAGGGGGAACGCGACCTGCACGACGAGACCGCCGCCGGGCCGGGCCCGGGCGGCGAATCCGGCATCGTGGGCGATGGCGATGGCCCGGACGATGGACAGGCCGAGACCGTGGTGGCCGTCGTCGGCCGTCCGGCCGAGCCGCTGGAACGGCTCGAACAGCCGCTGCACCTGCTCCGGCGGCACCTCGGGCCCGGTGTTGGCGACCGAGACCAGGGAGCGCCCGGTCGCGGTGCCGGTCGTGATCTCGACCAGCCCGCCGGGCACGTTGTAGCCCATGGCGTTCTCGACGAGATTGGCCACCAGCCGCAGGACGAGGGCCGAGTCACCCGTGGCGGGTGCCGGTTCGAGCGCAGTCCGCATCCGCAGCCCCCGCCGCTCCGCCTCCGGCCGGGAGGTGTCCGCGACCTGCCCGGCGAGGACCGCGAGGTCCAGTGGCTCGCGGTGCTCCAGGCCGTGTTCACTGCCGGACAGGGTGAGCAGTGACTCCAGCAGGCGCGCCTGCTGTTTGCTGATCGCCAGCAGCCGTTCGAAGTTCGACCGGAACGACTCCACGGTGGCTTCCCGGTCGATGAGGGCCTCCTCCAGCAGCGCGTGCTCCAGGGTGAGCGGAGTGCGCAGTTCGTGCGCCGCGTTGGCGACGAAGCGCTTGTGCGAGTCCAGTGCCGTCTCCAGGCGGCCGAGCAGCCCGTCGACCGTGTCGGCGAGATCCTTCAGCTCGTCGGCGGGCCCGGTGACGCCGAGCCGTGCGTGCAGATTGCGGGCGGAGATCCGCTGGATGGTGCCGGTCATCGTCCGGAGCGGCCGCAGCACCCGCCCCGCGACCAGCCAGCCGAGCAGGATCGAGATCACGGCCGTGATCGCCAGCGCTATGCCCGACTGCACCAGCAGATGGTGCATCTCCGCCTGGTGCTGGCGCAGCGCCTGGTCCCGCAGTTCGCGGGTGACGGCGTCGAGCAGGCCGGAGGAACCGCCGTCCGGGCGGCCCAGGGTCAGACCGCCCTCGCCGCCCGGCGCCGGCAGGGTGCCGGTACCGGTCCGGGCGAGGACGTACTTGGCGGGGGAGTGGCTGACCAGCAGATACGTGATCGTGAGCAGGACCACGCCGGAGGCGACGAACAGCACCCCGTACAGCAGGGTGAGGCGGACGCGGACCCGGCGGGGCAGCAGGCGGCGGACGGCTGAGATGAGGGACGGGGGGAAGCGCGGAGGACGTCGCATGGGCTCCTCAGATCCGGTAGCCGCCCCGGGGAACGGTCTCGATCACGGGTGGATTGCCGAGCTTCGGACGCAGGCGGTTGATCGTCGCCTTGACCGTGGTGGTGAACGGGTCGGTCGCCTCGTCCCAGACCCGCTCCAGCAGTTCCTCGGCCGACACCACCCGGCCCTGCGCGGCGAGGAGGTACTCGAGCACCGCGAACTCCTTCGGGGTCAGGGCGAGGCGCTCCCCGGCGCGGGTGGCGATCCGCTGCGCGGGGTCGAGCCGCAGATCGCCGTGGACCAGGACCGGGGGCAGCGCGGGCTGCGAGCGCCGGGCGAGGGCACGGATGCGGGCCACCAGCTCGGCGTAGGCGAAGGGCTTGGGGAGGTAGTCGTCCGCCCCGATGCTGAGGCCCTCCACCCGGTCGGCGATCGTGCCGGACGCGGTCAGCATCAGTACCCGGGCCTGCGCCGGCTGGGCGGCCAGCTTGCCGCACACCTCGTCCCCGTGCACACCCGGCAGGTCCCGGTCGAGCACGACGACGTCGTAGTCGACCACCATCGTGCGCTCCAGCGCGTCCGAGCCGTCGTGGACGACGTCGACCGCCATCCCCTCCCGGCGGAGGACCCGCGCCACCGACTGCGCGAGTTCGGTGTGGTCCTCCACCACCAGCACTCTCATCGCCCACCCCCCGTACGACGCGTCACGACCGAAGGGCGGGGCCGCCGGAGACCGATCATGATGGAGCAGACTGCCCGATCGCAGGTCACACACCGGTCACAGCATCCGGTGGCGGGTCCCCGGGCACCCGTCGCTCCGGCCGGCGCCGGTCCGCGGACTCCCGTCCGCACGCCCCCGGGCGGCAGCCTACCGCCGGCGGCGGGACCCCGTGCGGGGTCCGAGGCCATTCCCCGGTCACAGACTTTCGGACCGCGGTGTGACCGTCCACCTCGTAGACAGGATCCGCAACGCACCACCACACCCGGTTCCGCGACGAGGAGTTGGAGGCCGTGGACACCCAGGAGCAGAGCCGGCACGGGAACGGCGGGGAGAGCGGCCGGCGCACGACGCCGGCCGCACCGGGCGGTGTGCCCGTGCGGCGCGCGGAACGGTCCCCGGCATGACCGCCGGCTTCCTGCTCTCCGTTCTCGTGACCGTGACCGTGACTGTGACTGTGGCGTTGGCGGTGCTGGTGGCCCTGGTCTCCGGCGGCGCGGCCGGGGCGCGCGGGCGCGGTGGCCCGGGCGCCCCGCATCAGCCGCGCCGGCTAGACCGCGTTCAGCTGGTCGCAGGTGCTGCCGCCGCAGGGTCCCCCGGCTTCCGGCGCCCCGCCCGGGGTGAGCTTCCCCGCCAGATCCGCCCGGCGCTGGACGGCGAGCTTGCGGTACGCCCGGGTCAGATGCTGCTCGACGGTGCTGACCGTGATGAACAGCTTGTCGGCGATCTGCCGGTTGGTGTGCCCGCGGGCGGCGAGCGTCGCCACCCGCAGCTCCGCGTCGCTGAGCTCGACGTGCCCCTGCCGTGGGTCACCGGACCGCTCCGGCCGTCCGGCCGGAAGGGCGCCGGCCGCCGCGGCCACCCGCGGGGCGGGGACGCCGCACTCCCGCGCGAGCTGCTGTGCCCGGCGTGCCAGCGACCGGGCCCGGCCGCGTTCCCCCAGTTCGCGGTGGGCGCGGGCCAGATCGTCCTTCACCCGGGCCAGTTCCAGCCGGTGACCGCGCTCGCGCAGGATCTCCGCGGCCTCCTCCAGGAGCGGCAGCCGGTGCAGCGGGTCGAGCGTCCCGGCGAGCACCCGCAGGGACACCCCGCGGGTCCACGCGCGCCCGGGGCCCACCATGGCCAGCTGTTCCTCCGCCAGGGCCCGGGCCCCGGCGGTGTCACCCAGCGCCAGATGGCCCTGGGCGGCATCCGTGCGCCACGGCACCAGCGCGGGCAGGTCGAACCCCCAGCGGCCCATGAGGTAGCCGCACCGGAGGAAGTCGTCGAGCGCGGCGTACGGGCGTCCGGCGGCGAGGTGGTGGAAGCCGCGCGCCCGGAGATGGAGCAGGCCGTCGGGCGTGTGGAATGCCGGGTCCGGCACCGGGACGCCGAGCCGGCCGGCCGCCTCGTCGAGCCGGCCCATGGCGGTCTCGGCGTGGACGACGGTGGCCACCGGGCCGGCGACGGCCACTCCCCATCCCTCCGGGGGGACCAGGGCGAGCGCCGAACGGGCCGACTCCGCCGCGGCGGCCAGCCGTCCCAGCCTGAGGTCGATCCGCGCCCGGACGGAGGCCAGCAGCGCCTGCCACATGGGGGCACGGCGGGCGGCCGCTTCCCGGGCCAGGGCCTCGCACCAGAAGGACGCCCTGTCCAGGCGGTCGGTGAGCACGAGGGCGTTCAGGGCGACGACGAGCGCCGTGACGGTGTGGTCGTCCAGCCGGGTGCCCTGCAGGATCTGCTCGGCCCCGGCCACCGCGTCCTCACCCGCCCCGTCCAGCACCGCTCTCATCAGGTTCGCCGCCCGCTGGCGGGTGGTGCGCGCCGGGACGGGGTCCGGGGGCCCCGCACGGCCGGGCCGTGCCCGGACCGGGCCGGTGAATCCCGGGAAGCCGTGCACCATCCAGCGCCGGATGTCGTCGGGCCCGTACCGGCCTCCGCCCCCGGTGCGGCCGGGGGCGCGGCTCCGCTCCACGGCGCCGAGGACCTCCAGGACCCGGTCCACCTGACCGAACCAGAGCAGGTGCCCGACGAGTTCCTCGGTGTGCCGGGGACCGAGGCGGCCCTCGAGCGCGGCGGTGGTGAGCTCGGGCAGGTGCTGGGCTGCGGTGGCCGGGTTGACCCGCCATCCGGCCCGGGTCATCGCGGCCCGGATGGCCGGGGACCGCTGCCCGTCGGCGCAGGTGTCGCGGGCGACGCGGAGGCACGCGAGGGCCAGGTCCACCTCGTCGCCGTCCAGGGCGCGTTCGGCCGCCTCCAGCAGGGTGGGCAGTGCCCAGGGCGCGTCCACGGGTTCCGCGAGGATCAGGTGGCGGACCACCGCGGTCGCCGCCTCGCCGTGCTCGTGGAGCACCTGGGCGGCGCGGGCCTCCAGCCGGGCGCGGTGGGCGGGGTCCATGCTTTTCAGCGTCGCCGACCTCCCCGCCTCGTGGCGGAACCAGCCGGTACTCAGCAGTCCGGTCTCGGTCAGCGCACTCAGCCCGCGCCGGGCCGCCTCCCGGCTGATGCCGAGCACTTCCGCCACCAGTTCGGTCCGCGAAGCCTGCGGCCCGAGCACCGCCAGAGCCCAGGCGGTCCGCCGGGCCGAGACGTCGCTGCGGTACAGGCAGGTGGTGACGGCCTGTTCGAAGGAGTCCCCGGGCACCGGGGGGAGGGGCCTGCCCACGGCCCCCGCGGCCGAGGCACGGTGGTCCTCCAGCAGCGCCCGGGTCAGCAGGGGGTTGCCGCCGCCGAGCCGGTGGAGGTCCGGGACGGGCGGGCACGACCGCCACCCGGACCGGCCGTAGGCGGAGACCATTTCGGCCACGCCCCTCCGCCGGAGCGGGCCGAGCCGGATATTCCGGCACCCCGGCAGGCGCAGTAATTCGACGTGCAGACGCCTATTTCCGGTGGGGTGACCGCTGTTCTCCCCCAGGAGTACCAGCATGCGCGCGGCGTCCAGCCGGCGGGCCAGGTATTGCACACATTCCAGTGAATAGGCGTCGGCGTGGTGTACATCGTCGATTCCGATCACCACCGGCCTTTCCCTTGATTTTTCCAGCAGGATTCCGCAGAGCTGGGGAATCGCGTTCCGCACCACGGCGGGCAGTCCGCCTCCGGCCGGCCGCGCCGGCGCGGACACCGTGACCAGGTCCAGCAGCCGTGCCGCCCGCTGGGCGCCGGGGGCCGGCAGATCGGCGCCGAGCAGCAGCTGTCCCATCACCCCCAAGGGCAGGTCGCCCTCCGCCTCCGACGCCGTGGCCTGCAGAAAGAGTGCACCGGCGGCGGTCGCCCGCTCACCGAAGGCGCGCAGCAGCGCGGTCTTCCCGGTGACCACCGCGCCGCTGACCAGCAGCACTCCGCCGTGCCCGGCCACACAGGAGCCGAGCATGTTCTCCATGATCGATAATTCCGTACCGCGATCCACCAAGTCCATGAGCCGACTTCTCCCCCGCACGGCTGATTCTTGGAGTGTCCAGATGGCGGGCCGGCTCCCCTTTCGGTCCGGACCGGCCACCTGCGTGATGATTCTGCCATATCAAAAAATCGTTCACCAGGAAATTTGCCCAATGGTGCCGGATGGCCGTTATAAAGACGTCAAGCGTGATCGGAATTGCGCGTACCGTATCGGCCGGGGCCTGTTCTTATTGCGCGACGGAGGACAATTGACCGCCGAAAGCGATGCACTGCTCGGTATCCGGACGGACGGCGGAGCGGCGGGCCGGCCGGTGCTGCCGTGCCCGCTTTCCGGCTCCGGACCCGCGGTCGCCGGACCCGCGCCCGGCACGCCCGGGAGGGCCGTAACCGGAATCTCCGGAACCCCCGGTGCCACCGCTGCGCGGTGGCCGTCACACGGACGCTCCCGCCGCCGCACGCCCCGCCCGCAGCCCGGTCCGGCCGCTGCGCGGTTCCCGTTCCTCCGGGCGGCCGCGGGCGTCGGGCACCTGCGCCCTTCCGGGGGGAGCGCGTACGGGAGTGTGAGAACACGGGGAGGAATTCCGAATTCCGCCCTGCTCCTCCTCCCCGGGGCGGAGTGCGGGCGGCGCGGAATACGCGGGCGCGGCGGTTTGTCAGCTCCGGCGGAAATTTACCCGTGCGGAAAGGGAGACAGGCTGTTCCGCTCCGCCGGTTCGATACCGCTGTGCCGGCCGGCGGCCGTCGCGGGGCCCGGGCGGAGCGCGCCGGGGCGCGTGCCCCGGGGACACCTCCCGGGCGGGGGCGGCGCGTTCCCGGTGGAGCGGCGCGCCGGCAGGGGCGCCGGGGCGGGGACCGATAGGGGTCGGTAGGGGGTGCCCGGCCCTCCGGGGGCTCCGTGGATGAGGGGTACCAGGCCGGATAGGGCGTTGTTAGGGTGAGCGTGCTCCGCTCGGGGAAAACGTTCCGCTTCACGGGGACGGAAACGAGCTGAGGGGAAAGGAATGGGGGATGAACACCGGCGGGAGGAATTCCGCCGCGGAGCAGTGGGCGACTTCGCGAACACCGTGACCGGCGGTGTGGGGAAAGCATTTCCGCACACCCCGGTACCGCCGGAGAACCAGCGGTCCGGCCGCCGGAGCGCGCACCGCGTTCCCGGTCCCGGCGGACGGCCGGCGGCGGAGGACGGACGCGGCGCCCGCCGCGGTGGCGATACGGAAACGGAATCCATGGCGGCAGCAGGGCCGGCCGGTGCCGACCGGTGGCCGGGGGAGAGGGCGGACGGGATGCCCGTCCCGCGAGCGGCGTACCGGTGACCGGCGGACTCCGTACCGGGACCTGCCGGTTCCGGCCATGGCCGGGCGGGGCGGGCCCGCGGAAGCCGCGCCCCGCCGGGAGCCGGGGACGCCGTCCGGCGGCGGAACGGCGGGGCGGCTGCGCCGCCGCCCCGCGGCCGGAGGGAGGCCCCCGCGATGCGGTGTGCGTCCGGTGGGCCGGCGGACCCGCGCACGGGTGAGATCGCAACACGAGGGGGAGTTGGGTTGGCACTGACCGGGCACGCGCAGATCGACCAACTGATGGTCGTCGAAGTCGAGATCAGCTCGCTGTCGACGGCCGGCTCGCCGCGGACCTCCGGAGCGGATCCGGAGCACGTGGAAACGCTGGCGGAGGTGCAGACCCCGCTGCCGCCCATCACCGTGCACCGCTCGACGATGCGGGTCATCGACGGGCTGCACCGGGTACGAGCCGCCGAACTCCGGGGGCAGCGCAAGATCGCGGCAAGGTTCTTCGAGGGGGACGAGGCCGATGCCTTCGTCCTCGCCGTGGAATCCAACGTCACCCACGGTCTGCCGCTGACGACGGCGGACCGGAAGCGCGCGGCCGGGCGCATCATCGCCTCGCATCCGCAGTGGTCGGACCGGATGATCGCCTCGGTCACCGGCATCGCTCCCGGAACGGTCGCGGAGATCCGCAGGCGCCGGCCCGGGGGCCGGGCCGGCGAGGTGAGCCGTATCGGGCAGGACGGCCGGGTCCGCCCGGTCAACGGGACCGAGGGCCGCAGGCTGGCCAGCCGGCTCATCGCCCAGGACCCGAGCCTGTCGCTCCGTCAGGTCGCGCGGGCCGCGTCCATCTCCCCGGAGACGGTCCGCGACGTCCGGAACCGGATGATGCGCGGCGAGGATCCGCTGCCGGGCCCGCGGCGCGGGAACAGGAAGCGGGCGAACGGCGCGGAGGTCCCGGCCGCGGGCCGGGGCGGACTCCGCCCCGCCGCGGTGGCCTGCCGGAACCCGGTCCAGGACCGTGCGGCGGTCCTGGACCGGCTCCGGGCGGATCCGGCGCTGCGGTTCAGCGAGACCGGGCGCACCTTGCTCCGGCTGCTCACCGTCCACATGATGAGTCCCGAGGAGTGGGACGCGATCATCGACAAGGTTCCGCCGCACTGCGGTGGCGTCGTGGCCCGGCTGGCGGGCGAATGCGCCGAGATGTGGGCGGAGTTCGCCCAGCGGGTCGAGCGCAAGGTCGCCGAGACGGCCTAGCCGTCCGGGTGTCCGAGTGAAAAGTCTGCCCGGTTGGACGGCGGGGGGGGGCGGGCATCCGGCCGGGCGGTCCGCCCGGCGGCTCCGCCCACCGGCGGCTCCGCCCGTCCAGCGGGCGGGACTTGCACCAATTCCAGGGCTCTGAAAAAGTCCCTCAGCGCGGCGCCGTCCACGGCGCACCACCGTCTTCCGGTTGCTTCGCCGGCGGAATTCCCTCCGCCCCACGGAAAAGCGCAATGTGCGGCATCCGGCACTCCGGGCCGATAGTGGTCCGGAGGGAATGCGCGGCCGTTCCTGATCTGCGGTCCGGCCGGTCACACCCGTTCCTCTTTTCGCCGGCGCGGTAAGGGCCCTGTCCATCCCGTCTTGTTCTTCCGGCCCGTCAGACATACCTGGCCGACAGTAAATGCAGAACGGTATGGTCCTCGTGCGGTGGGAACCGATGGAAGCAATTGATCGCTGTGTTGTAACCGGCCCCGTTCCGGGCCGCCGTCTCCGCAAACCGCAGGCCCGCGGACCATTCCGTGACATGGCAGCCAAGAGAGCAGAAGAGCCGACGCAGGAGGTTTCCGTCGCGTGTTGATAACCCAAGGTCCTGGTGGCCCCACTGTCGGGGGGCCGCATTCCGCCGCGGCGCAGAAACAGACGCTCCGGCCGGGGACCGTGCGCAGGGCGCTGGCCTATATGAGGCCGCACCGGAGTGCGCTGTTCCTGCTGCTGGCCGTCACCGCGGTGGATTCCCTCATCATCGTGTCCACACCGCTGCTGCTGAAGAAGATCATCGATGACGGCATCCTCAGGGACGACATGGCCGTGGTCACGACCATCGCCCTCGTCGTCGCCGGACTCGCCGTCGTCGACGCCTTCGCGCAGCTCGGGCAGAGCTACATCTCCGGGCGCATCGGACAGGGCGTCAGCCACGATCTGCGGGTCGAGACGTTCAAGCACGTCCAGCGGCAGCCGATGGCGTTCTTCACCCGGACCCAGATCGGTCTGCTCGCCAGCCGGCTGAACGGTGACGTCATGCTGGCCCAGCAGGCTCTCAGCACCCTGCTGACCTCGGCGACCAGCGTGCTGACCGTGGTCCTCGTACTCGCCGAGATGTTCTATCTGTCCTGGCTCATCAGCCTGATCGCCGTGGGCATGCTGCCGCTGTTCGTCATCCCCGGCATCTACGTCGGACGGCGCCTCCAGCGCTACTCCCGCGAGCAGATGCAGGCCAATGGCGAGCTGGGCGGCATCATCAGCGAACGCTTCAACGCGGGCGGCGCCATGCTCGCCAAGCTCTACGGCCGCCCGCGCGAGGAGGCGGACGCCTTCGAGACCCGGGCGCGCACCGTGCGCGAGGTCGGCGTGGTCTGGACGGTCTACAGCCGGCTGTCGTTCATCTTCATGGCGCTGCTCGCCTCGCTCACCACCGCGCTCGTCTACGGCGTCGGCGGCGGCCTGGTCCTGAACGACGTCTTCCAGATCGGCACACTGGTGGCCCTGGCCGCTCTGCTCGGCCGGCTCTACGGACCGATCACCCAGCTCTCCGCCATGCAGTCCAACGCGCTGACCGCGATGGTCAGTTTCGACCGGCTCTTCGAGATCCTCGACCTCAAACCGCTCATCGAGGAGAGCCCGGACGCCGTCGCCCTGCCCGCGCCGGACGGCGGGCCCGCGCCGGAGATCGAGTTCGAGGGGGTGTCGTTCCGGTATCCGCGCGCCGGCGACGTCTCCCTGGTCTCCCTGGAGTCCAGCGCGCTCTCCCCGGCCGAGCGGGAGAAGGAGACGGCGGAAGTCCTCCACGACCTCGGCTTCCGGGCGCCGGCCGGCAAGCTCACCGCCCTCGTCGGCCCGTCGGGCGGCGGCAAGACGACCACCACCCACCTGGTGTCCCGGCTCTACGACCCGACCTCGGGCACCGTCCGCATCGACGGCCACGACCTGCGCGACGTCACCCTCGACTCACTGCGCGACGTTGTGGGCGTGGTCAGCCAGGACGCCCACTTCTACCACGACACGATCCGGGCGAACCTCCTCTACGCCCGGCCCGAGGCCACCGAGCGGGAACTGCTCGACGCCTGCCGGTCCGCGCGGATCGGCGACCTCGTCGCCTCGCTCCCGAGCGGCCTCGACACCGTGGTCGGCGACCGCGGATACCGGCTCTCGGGCGGGGAGAAGCAGCGGCTCGCCCTGGCCAGACTGCTGCTGAAGGCCCCCTCCGTCGTGGTGCTCGACGAGGCCACCGCGCACCTGGACTCCGAGTCCGAGGCGGCCATCCAGCGGGCGCTGACCACCGCGCTGCGCAACCGGACCTCGCTGGTCATCGCCCACCGGCTGTCCACCATCCGCGAGGCCGACCAGATCCTCGTCATCGACGGGGGCCGGGTGCGCGAGAGCGGGACGCACGAGGAACTGCTGGCGGAGGGCGGCCTCTACGCCGAGCTCTACCACACGCAGTTCAACCGGCCGGGCCCCAACGGCACCGGCCCCGACGGCGGGGGACACGCCCACGAGGCGCTGGTTCCCGCACCGGTTCCCGGGGACGGCGACCTCGCGGCACGTCAGCCGGTCGTCGGAGGGTCCCTCGCCCTGGGCGGAACCGTGCCGCCGGGGGCCGGCGGCGACCTCGTCGTCCGCCGCCATTCCGAAGAGCACTAGCGCCTTCCGGCCGCAGGGCGGGCGGAAGGCGCCGACGACCGGCGAAGACCGACGAAAAGCAGCGGGCACCCGCTGAAGGGGGAAATGATGAACGGCCAGGAGGGTTCCACCCTGCCCCTGTCCGAATGCCAGCAGGGAATCTGGCTGGCACAGCGGATAGAGAGCTCACGAGGGCTTTATCACATCGGGCAGCACATCGAAATCCTCGGCCCCCTGGACACCCGGGTCTTCGAACTCGCGGTGCGCCGGGCCGTCGAGGAAACCGACATCCTGCGGGTGCGTTTCGTGGAGGATTCCGCGGGCCGGATTTCCCAGTGGATCGGCCCTCCGCCGGAATGGCACATGCCGGTCGTCGACCTCAGCGGGGAAAAGGATCCGTGGCAGGCCGCCGGGACATGGATGCGCGGCGAGCTGGGCCGGGTGAACGATCCCACCGAGGGCGGACTCTTCACTCATGCGTTGCTCACACTCGCGGCCGACCGCCATGTCTGGTATCAGCGCTACAACCATCTGCTGATGGACGGTTTCGCCTGTTCCCTGATGGGGCGGCGCGTCGCCGGCCTCTACACGGCGATGCTGCGCGGAGAGCCGTTACGGGCACCCGGATACGCCCCGCTCGGCGAACTGCTGGCTCAGGAATCGGCCTACCGTGCGTCCGAGCAGTGCGCACGCGACCGGCAGTACTGGCACGACCGCTTCGCCGACCGCCCGGATCCGGCAGCCGTTCCCGGCCACCGGCCGGCCGCCGCCCCCGGCGGCGTCGTCCGTGCCACGGGCCATCTGCCGCCCCCCGTGGTGGCGGCCCTGCACGCGGCCGCGGCCGGCGCGAAGGTGAGCTGGCCCCGGTTCCTCGTCGCCGCGGTGGCGGCCTTCACCAGCCGGATGACCGGTGCGGACGAGGCCGTGCTCAGCATCCCCGTCGCCGGGCGCACGAGCGCCCAGGCGCGGCGGACCCCCTGCACGATGGCGAACATGCTGCCGTTCCGGCTCCCCGCCGGCCCCTCGGCGAACCCGGCCGAACTGGCCCGGGAGGCGGAGCGGGAGGCCACCGGGCTCCTCGGGCACCAGCGCTTCCGGGGTGAGCGGCTGCGCCAGGAGCTCGACTGGCCGAGCGGGGGCCGGTGGCACTTCGGTCCCTCCGTGAACATCCTGCCCCTCGGCGCCAACCTGCGTTTCGGGGAGTGCCGGGGGATCGTCCGCGACCTGTCGAGCCGGCGCGTCGAGGAAGTGGGCGTGGTGGTCAGCGGCTGGTCGGACGACCGGGGCATGGCGGTGGCCCTGGAGGCCAACGCGGCGCACTACGACGAGGACTGGGCGCGTGCGGGCCACCGGTCCCTTCTCTCGTTCATGGAGCGGGTGGTCGCGGACCCGTCGGTGCCGGTGGGCCGGATCGGTGTACTGGACGCGGCCGGACACGGGCGGATCGTCGAGGGCTGGAGTGCGACGGCGGGTGAGCCGCCGGGGCTGCCGGTGCCGGAGCTGGTCGCGGGGCGGGTGCGGGAGGCGCCGGGCGCGGTCGCTGTGGTGGACGGTGAACGGTCGCTGACGTACCGCGAGTTGGACGAGGCGGCGGGGCGTGTGGCGGCGCTTCTCTCCGGTTCGGGTGTGGGGCGTGGTGAGCGTGTCGCGGTGGTGATGGAGCGGTCGGCGGATCTGTTGGTGGCGTTGCTGGGGGTGTGGAAGGCCGGTGCGGCGTATGTGCCGGTGGATGCGGGTTCTCCGGTGGAGCGGGTGGCGTTCGTGTTGGATGACGCGGCTCCGGTGGTGGTGCTGTGCACGGAGGCGACGCGGGATGCGGTGCCGGAGGACGCCGCCGTGCGGGTGCTGGTGCTGGACGACGCGGCTGTGGTGTCCGAACTGGCCGCCGTGGAGGTGCCGTTGTCCGTCCCCGTGAGTGCCGGGGATGTGGCGTATGTGATGTATACGTCGGGTTCGACGGGGGTGCCGAAGGGTGTGGCGGTGCCGCACGGTGGCGTGGCGGCGCTGGTCGGCGAAGCCGGCTGGTCGGTCGGGCGGGATGACGCGGTGCTGATGCACGCCCCGCACGCCTTCGACGTATCACTGTTCGAAGTGTGGGTGCCGCTGGCCGCGGGTGCGCGGGTGGTGGTCGCCGAACCGGGCGCGGTCGAGGCCGCACGGCTGCGGGAGGGCGTCGCCGGTGACGGGCTGACGGCGGTGCACCTGACAGCCGGTTCGTTCCGCGTCCTCGCGGCCGAGGCGCCGGAGTGTTTCCGGGGACTGCGCCAGGTGCTGACCGGCGGTGACGTCGTGCCGCCGGAGGCGGTGGCCCGGGTGCGGGAGGCGTGCCCGGAGGTGTCCGTCCGTCATCTGTACGGGCCGACGGAGACCACGCTGTGTGCGACCTGGCACGAGTTGCGTCCGGGTGACGTGCTGGGGGAGGTGCTGCCGATCGGCCGCCCGCTGCCCGGCCGGCGCACCTTCGTCCTCGACGCCTTCCTCCAGCCCGTGCCGCCCGGTGCGGTGGGGGAGCTGTACATCGCCGGGCCCGGCCTCGCCCGGGGCTACTGGAACCGGCCGGGCCCCACGGCCGAGCGGTTCCTCGCCTGCCCGTTCCTCCCCGGCGAGCGGATGTACCGCACCGGCGACCTGGTCCGCTGGACCGGCACCGGCGAGCTTCTCTTCGTGGGCCGCACGGACGGCCAGGTCAAGCTGCGCGGGTTCCGGGTGGAGCCGGGCGAGGTGGAGGCGGCCCTGGCCACCCACCCGGCCGTCGCGCAGGCGGTGGTGGTGGCCCGCGAGGACCGTCCGGGCGAGCGCCGCCTGGTCGGCTACGTCGTCCCGGACGGAACCGGCACCTCGGCCGGAACCGCAGCCCCCGACCCGCGGGCCGTGCGCGAGCATGCCGCCGGCATCCTGCCGGAGTACATGGTCCCGGCCGCCGTCCTCGTCCTGGACGCGCTCCCCGTCACCGCCAACGGCAAGGTGGACCGCAGGGCGCTGCCCGCCCCGGACTTCGCCGAACGCGTCTCCGGCCGTGCGCCCCGGACCGCCGCCGAGGAGACGCTGTGCCGGCTCTTCGCCGAGGTGCTCGACCTCGAACGGGTGGGCCCCGACGACAACTTCTTCGACCTGGGCGGCGACTCGATCATGGCGATGCAGCTCGCCGCCCGCGCCCGCCGCGCGGACCTGCTCTTCAAGCCGCAGGACGTGTTCGAGCACGAGACCCCCGCCGGCCTGGCGGCGGTGGCCGCCGCCGGGCCGCTCCCCGCGGAGTCCGGGCCCGCCGGCGGCCACCGTGCGGGCGCCGGCTCGCTCCTGGCGTCCCTGCGCCCCGGCGAACTCGACGACCTGCGGGCCAGGGTGCCGGGCCTGGTGGACGTCTGGCCGCTGTCACCGCTGCAGGAGGGCATGCTCTTCCACGCCACCTCCCACGACCGGGGCCCGGACGTGTACACGAGCCGGCGCACGCTGGCGCTGGACGGGCCGCTGGACACGGAACGGCTCCGGGCGTCCTGGCAGACGCTGCTGGACCGGCACGAGGTGCTGCGCGCCGGTTTCCACCGGCGCGAGTCCGGAGAGACCGTGCAGGTCATCGCCCGGGACGTGGCGCTGCCCTGGCGGGAGGCCGACCTGTCGCACCTCCCGGAGGACGCCGCCCGGGAGGAACTCGCGCGGCTCGCCCGCGCCGAGCGGGCGGAACGTTTCGACCTCGCGGCTGCGCCGCTGCTGCGGCTCCTGCTGGTCCGACTCGGCGCGGACCGGTACCGCCAGATCATCACCGCCCACCACACGCTCATCGACGGCTGGTCCATGTCCGTCCTCTTCACCGAGCTGGCCGAGGTGTACGCGGCCGGCGGCGACGGGCGGGCGCTGCCGGCACCGGCCTCGTACCGGGAGTACCTGGCCTGGCTGGAACGGCAGGACCGGGACGCGGCACGGGAGGCCTGGCGGGCGGAGCTCGCGGACACGGCGGAGCCGACCCTGGTGGCCCCCGAGGACCGGGTGAGCACACCGGTGCTGCCGGAGCCGGTGTCCTTCGAGTTCACCGAGGAGCTCACCCGCGGCGTGACGGAGCTGGCCCGCACCCACGGGGTGACCGTGAACACCGTCATGCAGGCCGCCTGGGCCCTGGTGCTGGCACGTCTGGTGGGGCGCACCGACGTGGTGTTCGGCACCACGGTGGCCGGCCGTCCCGCGGACCTGCCCGGGGCCGAGTCGGCGGTCGGCCCTTTCATCAACACCCTGCCGGTGAGGGTCGGACTGGTGCCGGAACAGCCCGTCGCGGAGCTGCTGGCCGACCTCCGGGACCGGCAGGTGGCGCAGATGGGCCGCCAGTTCACCGGGCTCCGGGAGATCCGCCGGCTCGCCGGCCCCGGCGCCGTCTTCGACACGCTCGTCGTGTACGAGAACCTGCCCCGGACGGCACGGGGCACCGCCTCCCCGGCCATCCGTCCCGTCGGCGAGCCCACGGACATGGGCCACTTCCCGCTGGCGCTGATCGTGGTGCCCGACGAGCGGCTGCGCGGCCACCTCGTCCACCGCCCGGACGCGGTCGGGCGGGGCCGTGCCCGGGAACTGGTCTCCTGGCTGACGCGGGTGCTGGAACGGATGACGGCGGACCCGGCGTCCCCGGTGGGCCGGGTCGGCGTCCTGGACACGGCGGAGCGCGCCCTCGTCCTGGACGCGTGGAATCCCCCGGCCACGGCGGAACCGGACGCGCCGGCACCGGAGCTGTTCGCCCGTGCGGCCGCGGCCGTGCCCGGCGCCGTGGCGGTCGAGGACGGCCGCCGCTCCCTGACCTACCGCGAACTCTCGGCGGAGGCCGGGCGCCTGGCGCGCCACCTGGCCGGCGCGGGCGTGGGCCCGGAGACCCGGGTCGGCGTCATCGCGGACCGTTCGGCGGAACTCGTCACGGCCCTGCTGGCGATCTCCCTGGCGGGCGGCGTCTACGTGCCCATGGCCCCGGCCCACCCCCCGGCCCGGCTGCGCCTGATGCTGGACGACGTCGCCCCGCCGGTGCTCCTGTGCACCCGGGACACCCGCGCCGTGGTGCCGGAGGCGTTCCCCGGCCGCATCGTGGTCCTCGGCGAGGCCGGCGCCGGCAGCGCGGAGACCGGGCGTACCGGCGGTGACGGCCCGGACGCCTGGCGTCCGCCACGGCTGAGCCCGGCGAACGCGGCCTACGTGATCCACACCTCCGGGTCGACCGGAACCCCCAAGGGCGTGGTCACCTCCCACCGCGGCCTGGCCAACCTCGTGGCCGTCCACATCGAGCGGTACGCCCTCGGCACCGGCAGCCGGGTGCTGCAACTGCTCTCGCCCGGCTTCGACGTCTCGATGGCCGACATCTGGCCGGTGCTGTGCGCGGGCGGGCGGCTGGTGCTGGCCCCGCCGGGACGGCTCCACGCGACCGGTGAGGAACTGGTCCGGCTGATGCGCGACCGCCGGATCACCCGCGTCGCGATGACCCCGACCCTGCTGGCACAGCTCCCCCCGGAGGACCTGCCCGACCTGCGCACGCTGGTCCTCGGCGGCGAACCCGCGCCCGAGGACGTGCGCCGGCGCTGGGCGGCCGGCCGGGAGATGTACAACGAGTACGGGGTCACCGAGGCGACCGTCACCTCCACCCTGGACCGGACCCCGGACGGCCCCGGCACGCCGCCGATCGGCCGCCCCGTCGGCAACACCCGGGCCTATGTGCTCGACGGCTTCCTGCAGCCCGTACCGCCGGGCACGGCGGGCGAGCTGTACCTCGCGGGCGCCGGCCTGGCCCGCGGCTACCTGGGGCGGGCGCGGCTGACGGCCGAGCGGTTCGTCGCCTGCCCGTTCGCCCCCGGGGAGCGGATGTACCGCACCGGCGACCTCGCGCACTGGACCGCCGACGGCCGGCTCGTCTACGCCGGCCGCGCCGACGCCCAGGTGAAGGTCCGCGGCTTCCGCGTGGAACTCGGCGAGATCGAGGCGGCCCTCTCCGCTCACCCGGCCGTCGAACGGGCCGTGGTCGTGGCCCGCGAGGACCGTCCGGGCGAGCGCCGCCTCGTCGGCTACGCGGTCCCGTACGGGGACGCGGTGGACGGGCAGTCCCTGCGCGAGCACCTCGCCGGGACACTCCCGGAGTACATGGTGCCCGCGGCCGTGGTGACCCTGGACGCGCTGCCGGTCACCGGCCACGGAAAGATCGACACGAAGGCCCTGCCCGCCCCGGACCTCACCGGGAACACCTCCGGACGGGCACCGGAAAGCCACGCCGAGACGATCCTGTGCGCGCTGTTCGCCGAGGTGCTGGGAGCCGGGCGGGTCGGACCCGACGACAACTTCTTCCGGCTCGGCGGGGACTCGATCACCTCGATGCAGCTGGTGAGCCGCGCCCGGCGCGAGGACGTGCTCTTCACCTCCCAGGACGTGTTCGAGCACGAGACCCCCGCGGCACTCGCGGCGATCGCCCGGTTCGGCGACCGTGCCGGGGCCGGCCCGGACCACGGCGTCGGCGAGGTGGAGTGGACCCCCGTCATGCGGCAGCTCGGTGAGCGGGTGACCGGCGGCGCGTTCGCCCAGTGGGTGGTGCTCGGGTCCCCGGCCGGGCTGCGGCAGGATGCCCTGGTGGCCGCCGTGGCCGCGGTCGTCGACACCCACGCCATGCTGCGCCTCCGCGTGCTCCCGGGCGGGGGCGGGCCGCGCCTGCTGACCGGCGAACCCGGATCGGCCGACGCCGCGGGCCTGGTCACGCGCGTGGACGCCGCCGGGATCGCGGCCTCCGGCCTGGACGCGCTCGCCGGACGGGTGGCGCGCGACGCGGCGGCGCGCCTGGACCCCCGGGCCGGGACGGTGTTCCGGGTGGTGTGGGCGGACGCCGGACCGGAGCGGACCGGCCGGCTCGTGCTGGTGGCGCACCACCTCTCCGTGGACGGCGTGTCCTGGCGCATCCTCGCCCCCGACCTGCGGGCCGCGTACGAGGCGGCCGAGGCCGGCCGGAAACCGGAACCCGAACCCGTCGCCACCTCCTTCCGGCGATGGGCCGGCCTGCTCGCCGCCCAGGCCGCCCAACCGGCCCGGACCGCCGAACTGGCGTCCTGGACCGCCCTCCTCGACGGCGTCCGGCCGCCCCGCGGCATCGGTGCGCCGGACCCCGTACGGGACACCGCCGCGACGGTGCGCCGCCGGACCCGGGTGGTGCCCCCGCGGCAGGCGCGGACTCTGGTGAGCCGCGCCCCGGCGGTCTTCCACTGCGGTGTGCACGACATCCTGCTCGCCGCCCTCGCCGCCGCCGTCGCCCACTGGCGGCAGGACACCGGCACCGCGCTGCTCGTCGACGTCGAGGGCCACGGGCGCGAGCCGCTCGACGGCACCGACGTGCTGCGCACCGTGGGCTGGTTCACCGGCGTCCACCCCGTGCGGCTGGACACCTCCGGCACCGACCCCTCCGAAGTGGCGGCCGGCGGCCCGGCGGCCGGCGCGCTGCTGAAGGCGGTCAAGGAACAGACGCGGGCCGTGCCCGGGGACGGACTCGGCTACGGGCTGCTGCGCCACCTCAACCCCGCCACCGGACCGGTGCTGGCCGGACTGCCGAGCCCCCGGATCGGCTTCAACTACCTGGGCCGCTTCCCGGCCGGCGCCCGGCCCGATGCGGTGAAACCGTGGCAGATGGCCGGCGAGACGGCGATCGGGGGCTCCGCCGACCCCGGCATGCCGGCCGTGCACGCCCTCGAAGCCGGAGCGGCCGTCCGGGACACCACCGACGGCCCCGAACTCGTCATCACGCTGAGCCGGCCCGCGGCCCTGCTGGACGACGCCTCGGCGGACCGGCTGGGACGGCTCTGGCTGGACATGCTCGCCGGGCTGGCCGCTCACGCCGTCGACCCCGGAGCGGGCGGGCACACCCCCTCCGACTTCCCGCTCCTCGACCTCGCACAGGACGAGGTCGAGCAATTCGAAGCGATAGCAGCCCAGCTCGAAGGAGGTCTGTCGCTGTGAACGCACCGGCCGCGGCCCAAGGGTCCGCACTCGCGGAGGTCTGGCCCCTCTCGCCCCTGCAGGAAGGGCTGCTGTTCCACGCCGACTTCGACGCCCACGGGCCCGACGTCTACACCGTGCAGACGGTCCTGGCCATCGGCGGAACCCTGGACGCCCGCCGCTTCCGCGCCGCCTGGGAGACGGTGGTGGCCCGGCACGCCGCGCTCCGCGCGAGCTTCCACCGGCGCAGGACCGGCGAAGCGGTGCAGATCATCCCCCGGGAGGTGACCCTGCCCTGGCAGGAGGCCGACCTGTCGGACCTGACCGCCGCCGACGCGGAGGCCCGGGTCCGGCGGCTGGCCGGGAGCGAGCGCGCCCGCCGGATCGACCCGGCGGTGGCACCGCTGCTGCGGCTGCTCCTCGTCCGGCTCGGAGAGGACCGGCACCGCCTGGTGATGACCAGCCACCACCTGCTGATGGACGGCTGGTCCATGCCTCTGCTGCTCAATGAGCTCACCGCCGTCTACGCGGCCGGTGACCGGGCGGACCGGCCGGCGCACCCGGCCTCGTACCGCGAATACCTGGCGTGGCTCGGCCGGCAGGACAAGGAGACGGCCCGGAACGCCTGGCGGACGGAACTGGCCGGGGCCGACGAGCCGACGCTGGTCGCCGGGCCGGGGAACACGGCCCGGGTCGGGGCGCCCCCCAGAAGAAACGCGTTCTGGATCCCGGAGAAGACGGCCGGTGCCATCGGGGACCTGGCCCGCCGACACGGGCTGACGGTGAACACCGTGCTCCAGGGCGCCTGGGCCCTGGTGCTCGCCCGGCTCACCGGCCGGACCGACGTGGTGTTCGGCGCCACCGTCGCCGGGCGGCCCCCGGAACTCCCGCGCGTCGCATCGATGATCGGGCTGTTCATCAACACCCTGCCCGTCCGGGTCCGGCTCGACGGCTCCCGGTCCCTGCTGGAACTCCTCACCCGGGTGCAGGAGCACCAGTCCGCGCTCATGCCCCACCAGCACCTCGGGCTCGCGGAGATCCAGGGCCTCGCCGGTCCCGGCGCCGTCTTCGACACGCTCATGGTCTACGAGAACTACCCGCGCCCGCCCGCCGCGGAATCCGCCACGGCCGAGACCCTCACGCTCACCGTGGCCGAAGCCCGCCAGGCCACCCACTACCCGCTGACGGTCGGCGTCCTGCCCGGTGAACGCTTCCGCGTGGACGTGACCTACCGGCCGGACCTCGTCGGTGAGGAGATCGGCGAGGCGGTGGGCGGATGGCTCGTGCGGATCCTGGAACAGATGGCCGCGGACCCGTCGGTGCCGGTGGCACGGCTGGACCTGCTGCCCGCGGACGCACGCGGGCCGGTGCTGGAGGACTGGAGTGCGACGGCGGGTGAGCCGCCGGGGGTGCCGGTGCCGGAGCTGGTCGCGGGGCGGGTGCGGGAGGCGCCGGGCGCGGTGGCGGTGGTGGACGGTGAACGGTCGCTGACGTACCGCGAGTTGGACGAGGCGGCGGGGCGTGTGGCGGCGTTTCTCTCCTCGCTGGGTGTGGGGCGTGGCGATCGCGTTGCGGTGGTGATGGAGCGGTCGGCGGATCTGCTGGTGGCGCTGCTGGGGGTGTGGAAGGCCGGGGCGGCGTATGTGCCGGTGGACGCCGGTACTCCGGTGGAGCGGGTGGCGTTCGTGCTGGAGGACGCGGCTCCGGTGGTGGTGTTGTGCACGGAGGCGACGCGGGGCGCGGTGCCGGAGGACGCCGCCGTGCGGGTGCTGGTCCTGGATGCCCCGGCTGTGGCGGTCGAACTGGCCGCCGTGGAGGTGCCGTTGTCCGTCCCCGTGGGTGCCGGGGATGTGGCGTATGTGATGTATACGTCGGGTTCGACGGGGGTGCCGAAGGGTGTGGCGGTGCCGCACGGTGGCGTGGCGGCGCTGGTCGGCGAAGCCGGCTGGTCGGTCGGGCGGGATGACGCGGTGCTGATGCACGCCCCGCACGCCTTCGACGTATCGCTGTTCGAAGTGTGGGTGCCCCTTGCCGCCGGAGGCCGTGTGGTCGTGGCGGAGCCCGGTGTGGTGGACGCCCAGCAGGTGCGGCAGCACATAGCCGGTGGTGTGACCGCGTTGCATGTGACGGCTGGTTCGTTCCGGGTGCTGGCGGAGGAGTCCCCGGAGTGTTTCCGCGGTCTGCGTCAGGTGCTGACGGGTGGTGACGTGGTGCCGGTCGCCGCGGTGGCGCGGGTGCGGGAGGCGTGCCCGGAGGTTTCGGTGCGTCATCTGTACGGGCCGACGGAGACGACGCTGTGCGCGACCTGGTACGCGTTGCGTCCCGGGGACGTGCTGGGGGAGGTGCTGCCGATCGGCCGCCCGCTGCCGGGGCGGCGGGTGTTCGTGCTGGACGCCTTCCTCCACCCGGTGCCGCCGGGTGTGACGGGTGAACTGTACGTAGCCGGTGCGGGATTGGCGCGCGGTTACTGGGACCGGCCGGGCCCGACGGCCGAGCGGTTCGTGGCCTGCCCGTTCCTCCCTGGGGAGCGGATGTACCGCACCGGCGACCTGGTGCGCTGGACCGGCACCGGGGATCTCCTCTTCGCCGGCCGCGCCGATACGCAGGTGAAGATCCGGGGCTACCGGATCGAACTCGGCGAGGTGGAGGCCGTACTGGCCGCCCACCCGGGCGTCGCCCAGGCCGTGGTGGTGGCCCGTGACGACGGCCCGGGCGAGCGCCGCCTGGTCGGCTATGTGGTGCCCGAGGGGCCCGAGGGCGTGGACCCGCAGGCCGTGCGCGAGCAGGCCGCCGCGGTGCTGCCGGAGTACATGGTCCCCGCCGCCGTCCTCGTCCTGGACACCCTGCCCGTGACCCGTAACGGCAAGGTCGACCGAGCAGCGCTGCCCGCCCCGGACTTCACCGAACGGGTCTCCGGCC
Source organism: Streptomyces sp. S07_1.15 (assembly GCF_020739505.1). NCBI lineage: Bacteria > Bacillati > Actinomycetota > Actinomycetes > Kitasatosporales > Streptomycetaceae > Streptomyces > Streptomyces sp. S07_1.15. Next base: position 554,768 of record NZ_JAJBZK010000001.1, on the reverse strand, counting down.
GTGAGCCGTGGACGGTGGCGGAGGAGACGCTGTGCCGGCTCTTCGCGGAGGTGCTGGGTGTGGAGCGGGTCGGCGTCGAGGACAGTTTCTTCGCGCTCGGCGGTGACTCGATCATGTCGATGCAGCTGGCTGCCCGTGCCCGCCGCGTGGACCTGCTTTTCAAGGCCCAGGACGTCTTCGAGCACGAGACCCCCGCCGGACTGGCCGCCGTCGCCCACAGCGCGGCCCGGGAAGCCTCCGCACCCGGCGCGGACACGGACACGGGCGCCGGCGAGGTGCCCTGGACACCGGTGATGCGCGAGCTGGGCGAGCACGCCGTCCGGCCGAAGCTGACGCAGTGGATGACCGTCGGAGCACCGGCGGGCCTCGAACATGACGCTCTGGTGAGCGCCCTGAACGCGGTCGCCGACACCCACGGCATGCTCCGCGCCGCGGTCGTGCCGGGCGAGGCGGGGCCGCGCCTGGTCGTCGGGGAACGCGGCTCGGTGGACTCGGCCGAACGGATCGGCCGGGTGGACGCCACCGGGGCGGCGGACGGCGACCTGGACGGCATCGCGGGCCGCGCCGCTCGGGAGGCCGCCGAAGGACTGGACCCCTCGGCGGGCGTGCTGTTCCGGGTGGTGTGGGTGGACGCCGGCCCCGACCGCCCCGGCCGGCTCGCGCTGGCGGCGCACCACCTCGCGGTCGACGGCGTCTCCTGGCGCATCCTGCTGCCCGACCTGGAAGCCGCGTACGAGGCGGTCGCGGCCGGGCGGAAGCCGCAACTCGATCCGGTGCCGACCTCGTTCCGGCGGTGGGCCCGCCTGCTGGCCGAGCAGGCGGTCTCGGAGGAGCGGACCGCCGAACTGGAGGAGTGGGCCGCACTTCTCGGTGAGCCCGAGGTCCCGCTGGGGCACTCCCCGCTGGACCCGGTGCGGGACACCGCCGCGACGGTGCGCCGCCGCTCGTGGACGGTGCCCGCGGGACCGGCGCGGGCCCTGGTGAACAGGACACCGGCGGTGTTCCACTGCGGGGTGGACGAGGTGCTGCTGGCCGCCCTGGCCGGAGCCGTCGCGCACTGGCGGGGCGGCGACGCCTCCGGGCTGCTCGTCGACATCGAGGGGCACGGCCGCGAACCGGTCGGAGACGCCGATCCCGCCCGCACGGTGGGCTGGTTCACCGGCGTGCACCCCGTCCGGCTGGAGCTGTCCGCGGTCCGGACGGCCGAGGTGCCGGCGGGCGGACCGGCGGCCGGTGAGCTGCTGAAGACGGTCAAGGAGCAGGCGCGGGCCGTACCGGGCGACGGACTCGGCCACGGGCTGCTGCGCCACCTCAACCCCGGCACCGGTCCCGCCCTGGCCGCCCTGCCCCGCCCGCAGGTCGGCTTCAACTACCTTGGCCGGTTCGCCGGCACCGGGACCGGCGGGACAGCCGCCTGGCAGCCGTCCGGTGACGCGGCCCTCGGCGGCTCCGTGGACCCGGACATGCCCGTTCTGCACGCCGTCGAGGCGGGCGCGGTCGTCCGGGACACCCCCGCCGGGCCGGAGCTGACCCTCACCCTGAGCCGGCCCGCCGCGCTGCTGGACGACGCCTCGGCCGACCGGCTGGGCCGGCTCTGGCTGGACATGCTCGCCGGGCTGGCCGCGCACACCGCCGACCCGGCCGCGGGCGGGCACACCGCCTCCGACTTCCCCCTTCTCGACCTGGCCCAGGACGAGGTGGACGAACTCGAGGCCGGGTTCGCCGACGACCTTTCGTAACCGCTCGCAGCAAGCCGCTCTGAGGAGAGAAGCGATGACCCGATCCCTTGTCGAGGACGTGTGGCCGCTGTCGCCGCTGCAGGAGGGGCTGCTGTTCCACGCCGCCTTCGACGACCGGGGGCCCGACGTCTACCAGGGGCAGCGGATGCTCGATCTGACCGGCCCGGTGGAGGCGGGCAGGCTGCGGGTGTCGTGGGAGGCGCTGCTGGCCCGGCACGCGGCGCTGCGGGCGGGCTTCCGCCGGCGCAGGTCCGGGGAGGCCGTGCAGGTCATCGCGCGGGAGGTGCACCTGCCCTGGCGCGAGGCCGATGTCTCGGGACTGGCCGGGGACGAGGCGCGGGCCGAGATGGAACGGCTGGCCGCGGAGGAGCGGGCCGAGCGGTTCGACCCCGCCGTGGCACCCCTGCTGCGGCTGCTGCTGATCCGGACCGGCGAGGAGCGGCACCGGCTGGTCGTCACCAGCCACCACGTCCTCATGGACGGCTGGTCCATGCCGGTGCTGCTCGGGGAACTGTCCACGGTGTACGCGGCGGGCGGGACCGCGGACGGCCTCCCCCCGGTCGCGTCCTACCGGGACTACCTGGCGTGGCTGGGACGCCAGGACCAGCAGGCGGCGCGGGAGGCGTGGCGGGCCGCGCTGGCCGGCGCCGACGAACCGACACTCGTGGCACCGGCCGATCCCGGCAGGACGCCCGTGATCCCGGAGAGTCTGATCACCGACTTCCCCGAGGACCTGAGCCGGCGGCTGGTGGAGTTCGCCCGCGCCCGGGGACTGACGGTCAACACGGTGATGCAGGGCGCCTGGGCGCTGGTGCTCGCGCGGCTGGCGGGCCGCACGGACGTCGTCTTCGGCGGCACCGTGGCCGGACGGCCCGCGGAGTTACCGGGTGTCGAGTCGATGGTCGGCCTGTTCATCAACACCCTTCCCGTACGCGTGCCGCTCGACGCGGGGCAGCCGGTGGCGGAGATGCTGGCCGCACTGCAGGAGCGCCAGTCCGCGCTGATGGCCCACCAGCACCTCGGGCTGTCGGAGGTCCAGCAGCTCGCCGGTGCCGGAGCGGTGTTCGACACGCTCGTCGTGTACGAGAACTATCCGCGTCCCCCCGCGGGTCCGCCGGCCCCGGACACCTTCACCCTGGGCTTCGCCGAGGGGCGGGAGGCCGCGCACTACCCGTTCACGCTGGTCGTGGCGCCCGGCGACCGCATGCGCTGCAAGCTCGACTACCGGCCCGACCTCTTCGACCGGGACACCGCAGGGTCGGTCTTCCGGTGGCTGGAGCGGGTGCTGGAGCAGATGGTCGCGGACCCGTCGGTACCGGTGGGCCGGATCGGCGTGGTGGACGGCCTGGAGCGCGGGCTGGTGCTGGAGGGCTGGAGTGCGACGGCGGGTGAGCCGCCGGGGCTGCCGGTGCCGGAGCTGGTCGCGGGGCGGGTGCGGGAGGCGCCGGGCGCGGTGGCGGTGGTGGACGGCGAACGGTCCCTGTCCTACCGCGAGTTGGACGAGGCGGCGGGGCGTCTGGCGAGGTGTCTCCACGGGCTGGGTGTGGGGCGTGGCGAGCGTGTCGCGGTGGTGATGGAGCGGTCGGCGGATCTGCTGGTGGCGCTGCTCGCGGTGTGGAAGGCCGGGGCGGCGTATGTGCCGGTGGACGCCGGTACTCCGGTGGAGCGGGTGGCGTTCGTGCTGCAGGACGCGGCTCCGGTGGTGGTGCTGTGCACGGAGGCCACCCGGGGCGCGGTGCCGGAGGACACCGCCGCGCGGGTGCTGGTCCTGGATGCCCCGGCTGTGGCGGTCGAACTGGCCGCCGTGGAGGTGCCGTTGTGTGTCCCGGTGGGTCCGCGGGACGTGGCGTATGTGATGTACACGTCCGGCTCGACGGGGGTGCCGAAGGGTGTGGCGGTGCCGCACGGCAGTGTCGCGGCGCTGGTCGGTGAACCCGACTGGTCGGTCGGGCCGGACGACGCGGTGCTGATGCACGCCCCGCACGCCTTCGACGTATCACTGTTCGAGGTGTGGGTGCCGCTCGCCGCCGGAGGCCGTGTGGTCGTGGCGGAGCCCGGCGTGGTGGACGCCCAGCGGGTGCGTGCGGAGGTCACGGACAGGGGTGTCACGGCGGTGCACCTGACCGCCGGTTCGTTCCGCGTCCTCGCGGCCGAGACGCCGGAGTGCTTCCGCGGTCTGCGGGAGGTGCTGACCGGTGGTGACGTGGTGCCGGTCGCCGCGGTGGCCCGGGTGCGGGAGGCGTGCCCGGAGGTCTCCGTGCGCCATCTGTACGGGCCCACGGAGACCACGCTGTGCGCGACCTGGCGGGTCTGGAGGCCGGGCGGGGAGCGCGTCGGTCCGGTGCTGCCCATCGGGCGTCCGCTGCCCAGCCGCCAGGTGTTCGTCCTGGACGCCTTCCTCCAGCCGGTCCCGCCGGGCGTGACCGGCGAACTCTACGTCTCCGGCGCCGGGTTGGGGCAGGGCTACTGGGACCGGCCGGCTCTGAGCGCCGAGCGTTTCGTCGCCTGCCCGTTCGTCCCCGGGGAGCGGATGTACCGCACCGGCGACCTGGTGCGCTGGACCGACGACGGGGAACTCCTCTTCGCCGGACGGGTCGACACGCAGGTCAAGATCCGCGGATTCCGGGTGGAGCCGGGCGAGGTGGAGGCGGCCCTGGCCACGCACCCCGCGGTCGCCCAGGCCGTGGTGGTGGCCCGTGAGGACCGTCCGGGCGAGCGCCGCCTGGTCGGCTACGTCGTCCCGGACGGAAGCGCGGAGAAGCCGGCCGGGGAGGCCGTGCGCGAGCACGCCGTCGAACTGCTGCCCGAGTACATGGTGCCCGCGGTGGTGCTGGTGCTGGACGCGCTGCCCGTGACCCGTAACGGCAAGGTCGACCGAGCGGCCCTGCCCGCCCCCGACTTCGCCGGACGCGTGTCCGGACGGGAGCCCCGGACGGAGAACGAGACCGTGCTGTGCGGGCTCTTCGCGGACCTCCTGGGTCTGGAGCGGGTCGGTGCCGAGGACGGCTTCTTCTCGCTGGGCGGTGACTCGATCTCCTCCATGCAGCTCGTCGCCCGGGCCCGCCGCGCAGGACTGGTGCTCACGCCGCGGCAGGTGTTCGACGAGAAGACCCCAGAGCGGCTGGCGCTCGTGGCGCGGAAGCCGGGGACCGCGGGCCGCGGAGCGGGGAACGCGCGGGACACGGGCGCGGGCGAGGCGCCCTGGACACCGGTGATGCGGGAACTGGGAGAACGGGCCGCCCGCCCGCGGTTCGCGCAGTGGGCGGTGGTCGGCGCCCCGGCCGGGCTCGACCCCGGGACGCTGGCGGCCGGGCTGGCCGCCCTCCTCGACCATCACGCCATGCTGCGGGCCCGGGCGGTACTCGACGCCGGGGAACCCCGCTTCTCGGTCGGCCGGCCCGGATCCGCCGATGCCGCCGCCCTGGTCGGCCGGGTGGACGCCACCGGAGCGGAACCCGGCGCGCTGGACGGGATCGCCGCCCGGGCGGCGCGGGAGGCCGCCGAGCGGCTGGACCCCTCGGCGGGCGCGATGGTCCGGGCGGTGTGGGTGGACGCCGGACCGGAGCGGACCGGCCGGCTGGCGCTGGTGATCCACCATCTGGTGGTCGACGGCGTCTCCTGGCGCATCCTGCTGCCGGACCTGCGGGCCGCGTACGAGGCCGCGGCGGCGGGCCGGAAACCCGAACTCGACCCGGTGGGCACCTCGTTCCGGCGGTGGGCCGGCCTGCTGGCCGGACAGGCGGCCTCCGGAGACCGGCTCGCCGAACTGGACGACTGGGCCGCCCTGCTCGGCGGCGAACGGCTCCCCGTCGGGCGGCGCGCGCTGGACCCGGCGCGGGACACCGCCGCGACCCTGCGCCACCGGTCATGGGTGGTGCCGCATCACGAGGCGGCCGTCCTCACCGGCAGGACACCGGAGGCGTTCCACTGCGGGGTGCAGGACGTCCTGCTGGCGGGACTCGCGGGCGCGGTCGCCCACCGGTACGACGGCGGCACCGGCCACGGCGGCGGTGACGGCAGCGGCACCGGCGCCGGGCTCGTGGTGGACGTGGAGGGCCACGGCCGCGAACCGCTGGAGGGAGCCGACCTGTCCCGCACGGTGGGCTGGTTCACCCGGTCCCACCCGGTCCGGCTGGACCTGTCCGGCATCGGAACCGGCGAGGTCCCGGCCGGGGGCGCGGCGGCCGGTGAGCTGCTGAAGACGGTCAAGGAGCAGGCGCGCGCGGTGCCGGGCGACGGGCTCGGCCACGGGCTGCTGCGCCACCTCGACCCCACCGCCGGCCCCGCCCTCGCCGCCCTGCCGGGCCCGCAGATCGGCTTCAACTATCTCGGCCGGTTCGCCGCCGGCCCCCGTGAGGAACCGGTCGCCGCCTGGCAGCCGGCCGGTGAGACGGCGATCGGCGGCTCGGCCGACCCGGACCTGCCCGCCCCGCACGCCGTCGAGGCGAACGCGGCCGTCCGCGACACCCCCGGCGGCCCCGAGCTGACCCTCACCCTGAGCTGGCCCGACGGGATTCTGGACGAGTCCGAGGCGGAGGAACTGGGGCGCTCCTGGCAGCGGATGCTGAGCGGCCTGGCCGCCCACTCCGCCCGCCCCGGGGCCGGCGGGCACACCCCGTCCGACTTCCCGCTCGCACGCCTGACGCGGGACGGCCTCGCGGAACTGGAGGCCTGCGCCCCGGAACCGGCGGACGTATGGCCGCTGTCACCGCTCCAGGAGGGCATGCTCTTCCACGCCACCTTCGACCAGGAGGGGCCGGACGTCTACCAGAGCCAGCGCCTCCTGGGGCTCGACGGGCCGCTGGACACCGCCCGGCTCCGGGCGGCCTGGGAGGAGCTGCCGGCGCGGCACGCGGTCCTGCGGGCGGGCTTCCACCGCCTGACCTCCGGCGAGGCGGTGCAGGTCGTCGCCCGGCGGGTGGAACTGCCCTGGCGCGAGGCCGATCTGTCCGGCCTCCCGGAGGCCGAGGCCCTGGCCGAGGCGGAGCGGCTGGCCGCGAACGAACTGGCGGAGCGCTTCGACCTCGCGAAGCCGCCCCTGCTGCGGCTGCTGCTCGTCCGGCTCGCCGGGAACCGGTACCGGCTGGCCATCACCAGCCACCACATCCTGATCGACGGCTGGTCGATGCCGGTCGTCCTCAACGAGGTGTCCGCGCTGTACGCGGCGGGCGGAGGCACGGACGCCGCCCCGCGGCCGGCCGCCTCCTACCGGGACTACCTGGCCTGGCTGGCGGGGCAGGACAAGGAGGCGGCCCGGGCCGCGTGGCGCGCGGAACTGTCCGGGGTCGCCGAACCGGTACTGGTGGCCCCGGCGGACCCGGGCCGGGCCCCCGTGACACCCGTCGTGAGCTCCGCGGAGCTGTCCGCGGAGAGCACCCGGGCGCTGACCGGGCGGGCGCGCGCCCACGGGCTGACGGTGAACACCCTGGTGCAGGGCGCCTGGGCGCTGGTGCTCGCGCGGCTGACGGGCCGCACGGACGTGGTGTTCGGCGGCACCGTCGCCGGACGGCCGCCCGAACTGCCCGACGTCGAGTCGATGGTCGGCCTGTTCATCAACACGCTGCCCGTGCGGGTACGGCTGGACGGAGCCCAGCCGGTGCGGGACATGCTCCGGGAGCTGCAGGAGCACCAGTCGGCGCTGATCGCGCACCAGCACCTCGGGCTGCCGGAGATCCAGCAACTCGCCGGGCCGGGCGCGGTCTTCGACACGATGCTGATGTTCGAGAACTACCCGCGGAACGCGCCCGCGCTCTCCGGCCCCGGCGGGACGGACGGCGGAGTGGCGATCAGGCAGCTCAAGACCCTGGCCGGCACCCACTACCCGTTGGCGGTGGGAGCCGTTCCCGGGGAGCACCTCCGGGTCCATGTCACCCACCGGCCGGATCTGTTCGGCCACGAGAGCGCCGCCCGGATCGCACGGGGCGTCGTGCGGGTACTGGAGCAGATCGCGGCGGACCCGTCGGTGCCGCTGGGACGGCTGGACGTGGTGGACCCGGTCGAGCGCGGCCGGACCGTCGAGGGCTGGAGTGCGACGGCGGGCGGGCCGCCGGGGCTGCCGGTGCCGGAGCTGGTCGCGGCGCGGGCGCGGACGACGCCGGACGCGGTGGCCGTCGCCGATGGCGAACGGTCCCTGTCCTACGGAGAGTTGGACGAGGCGGCGGGGCGTGTGGCGGCGCTTCTTTCCGGTTCCGGTGTGGGGCGTGGTGACCGTGTCGCGGTGGTGATGGAGCGGTCCGCCGACCTGCTGGTGGCGCTGCTCGGGGTGTGGAAGGCCGGGGCGGCGTATGTGCCGGTGGATGCGGGTTCTCCGGTGGAGCGGGTGGCGCTGGTGCTGGCCGATGCCGCTCCGGTGGTGGTGCTGTGCACGGAGGCGACGCGGGGCGCGCTGCCGGAGAACACCGCCGCCCCGGTGATGGTGCTGGACAGTGCGTCGGTGGCGGCCGAGGTCACCGCCCGGGAGCCCCGGCCGGGCGTTCCCGTGGGTGCCGGGGATGTGGCGTATGTGATGTATACGTCGGGGTCGACGGGGGTGCCGAAGGGTGTGGCGGTGCCGCATGGTGGTGTGGCGGCGCTGGTCGGCGAGCGGGAGTGGTCGGTCGGGCCGGGTGACGCGGTGCTGATGCACGCCCCGCACGCGTTTGACGCCTCCCTGTTCGAGGTGTGGGTGCCCCTCGCCGCCGGTGCGCGGGTAGTGGTCGCCGAACCGGGCGCGGTCGAGGCCCAGCAGGTGCGGCAGCACATAGCCGGTGGTGTGACCGCGCTGCATGTGACGGCTGGTTCGTTCCGGGTGCTGGCGGAGGAGTCCCCGGAGTGTTTCCGCGGTCTGCGTCAGGTGCTGACGGGCGGTGACGTGGTGCCGCCGGGGGCGGTGTCCCGGGTGCGGGAGGCGTGCCCGGAGGTTTCGGTGCGTCATCTGTACGGGCCGACGGAGACGACGCTGTGCGCGACGTGGCACGAGTTGCGTCCCGGTGACGTGCTGGGGGAGGTGCTGCCGATCGGCCGCCCGCTGCCGGGGCGGCGGGTGTTCGTGCTGGACGCCTTCCTCCAGCCGGTGCCGCCGGGCGTGACCGGTGAACTGTACGTAGCCGGTGCGGGATTGGCGCGCGGTTACTGGGACCGGCCGGGGCCGACGGCCGAGCGGTTCGTGGCCTGCCCGTTCGTCCCCGGGGAGCGGATGTACCGCACCGGCGACTTGGTGCGCTGGACCGAGGGCGGGGATCTCCTCTTCGCCGGCCGCGCGGACGAGCAGGTGAAGATCCGGGGCTACCGCGTCGAACTCGGTGAGGTGGAGGCGGCTTTGGCCACCCACCCGGGCGTCGCGCAGGCGGTGGTGGTGGCCCGTGAGGACCGTCCGGGTGAGCGCCGCTTGGTCGGCTACGTCGTCTCGGACGGAACCGGAGCGCCTGATCCGCAGCTTGTGCGCGAGCACGCCGCCGCGGTGCTGCCGGAGTACATGGTCCCCGCCGCCGTCCTCGTCCTGGACGCGCTTCCGGTCACGGAGAACGGCAAGGTGGACCGCAAGTCGCTGCCCGCCCCGGAGTTCGAGGGCGCCGCCTCCGGCCGTGAGCCGCGGACGGTGGCGGAGGAGACGCTGTGCCGGCTCTTCGCCGAGGTGCTGGGTGTGGAGCGGGTCGGCGTCGAGGACAGTTTCTTCGCGCTCGGCGGTGACTCGATCATGTCGATGCAGCTGGCCGCCCGCGCTCGCCGCGCGGACCTGCTCTTCAAGGCCCAGGACGTCTTCGAGCACGAGACCCCCGCCGGACTGGCCGCCGTCGCCCACAGCGCGGCCCGGGAAACCTCCGGGCCGGACACGGACACGGGCGCCGGCGAGGTGCCCTGGACACCGGTGATGCGGGAACTCGGCGACCGGGCCGCCCGGCCCGGCCTCGCCCAGTGGGCGATCGTCGGGGCACCGGCCGGACTGCGGCGCGACGCCCTTGTGGCCGCTGTCGGCACCGTGCTGGACACGCACGACATGCTGCGGGCCCGGGTCAGCGGGGACGGGACGGAGCGCGTGCTGGCCGTCGGCGAGCGCGGCTCGGTGGACGCGGCCGAGCGGATCGGCCGGGTGGACGCCACCGGGGCGGCGGACGGCGACCTGGACGGCATCGCGGGCCGCGCCGCGCGGGAGGCCGCGGCAGGGCTCGACCCCACGCTCGGAGCGGTGCTCCGGGTGGTGTGGGTGGACGCCGGACCGGACCGCCCCGGCCGGCTCGTCCTGGCGGCACATCACCTTGTCGTCGACGGCGTGTCCTGGCGCATCCTGCTGCCAGATCTGCGGGCCGCGTACGAGGCCGTGGCGGCCGGGCGCGAGCCGTCGCTCGACCCGGTGGAAACACCGTTCCGCCGATGGGCCGGCCTCCTCGCCGAGCAGGCGGTCTCGGAGGAGCGGACCGCCGAACTCGACGCCTGGACCGCCTTGCTCGGAGAGGCCGCGGCCCCCGTGGGGTGGCGCGCCCCGGACCCGGCGCGGGACACCGCCGCGACGGTGCGCCGCCGCTCGTGGACGGTGCCCGCGGGACCGGCGCGGCCCCTGGTGAACAGGACACCGGCGGCCTTCCACTGCGGGGTGCACGAGGTGCTGCTGGCCGCCCTGGCCGGAGCCGTCGCCCACCGGCGCCCGGACACCGGCTCCGCGACGCTGTTCGACATCGAGGGGCACGGCCGCGAACCGGTCGGCGGAACGGACCTGTCCCGCACCGTGGGCTGGTTCACCAGTACCCACCCCGCCCGTCTGGACCCGGCGGGCGTCGACCTGGACGCCGTGCTCACCGGCGGTCCCGCGGCCGGCAGGCTGCTGAAGACCGTCAAGGAGCAGCTCCGGGCGGTGCCCGGCGACGGACTCGGCCACGGGCTGCTGCGCCACCTCAACCCCGGCACCGGGCCCGCCCTGGCCGCACTGCCCGGCCCGCAGATCGCGTTCAACTACCTGGGGCGGTTCGCCGCCGGACCGCGGGCCGGCGGGGACACCGCGGTCTCCGCCTGGCAGATGGCCGGTGACGCGGCGATCGGCGGCTCCGTCGACCCGGACATGCCCGCCCGGCACGCGCTGGAAGCGGGCGCGGCCGTCCTGGACACCGCCGGGGGCCCGGAGCTGACCCTGACGCTGAGCTGGCCGGAACAGGTGCTCGACGAGACCGAGGCGGACCGGCTGGGCCGGCTCTGGCTGGACATGCTCGCCGGCCTGGCCGCGCACACCGCCGACCCCGCCGCGGGCGGGCACACCCCCTCCGACTTCCCTCTCGTGGATCTCACCCGGGACAGTGTGGAGCGGCTGGAGGCCGCGGTGCCGGGCCTGGCGGACGTCTGGCCGCTCTCCCCGCTGCAGGAAGGGCTGCTCTTCCACGCCGCCTTCGACGACCGCGGCCCGGACCTCTACGAGGGGCAGCGCGTCCTGGCCCTGGACGGGCCGCTCGACGCGGACCGGCTGCGGTCGGCGTGGCGGACGCTGACCGGCCGGCACCCGGTGCTGCGGGCGAGCTTCCACCGCCTGGAGTCCGGCGAGGCCGTGCAGGTCATCGCGGGGGAGGTGGAACTGCCCTGGCACGAGGCCGATCTCTCCGGGCTGCCGGAGGACGAGGCGCGGGCAGGACTGGACCGGCTGGTCCGGGAGGAGCGGGCCCGGCGGCTCGACGTCACCCGGGCACCGCTGCTGCGTCTGCTGCTGGTCCGGCTCGGCCGGGACCGGCACGTCCAGGTCGTCACCAGCCATCACATCGTCACGGACGGCTGGTCCCTGCCGGTGATCATCGGTGAGCTGTCCGCGCTGTACGAGGCGGGCGGCGACGGCGACCGGACCCTGCCGCCGGCGACCTCGTACCGGGAGTACCTCGCCTGGCTGGAGCGGCAGGACAAGGAGGCGGCCCGGGAGGCGTGGCGCGCGGAGTTCGCCGGCCTGGACGAGCCGACGCTGGCCGTGCCCGGGGACGCGGCCCTTGCCCCGGCGGTGCCGGACCGCGTCCCGTTCGCGTTCCCGGAGGACCTCACCCGCGCCGTGGAGGCCCTGACGCGCGCCCACGGGCTGACCGTCAACACGGTGGTCCAGGGCGCGTGGGCGCTGCTGCTGGCGCGGCTGGCGGGCCGGACGGACGTGGTGTTCGGCGCGACCGTGGCGGGCCGGCCCGAGGAGCTGCCGCGCGTGGAGTCCATGGTCGGCCTGTTCCTCAACACCCTGCCGGTGCGGGTCAACCCGTCGGGGGAGGAGTCCGTCGCCGCGATGCTCACCGGCCTGCGGGACCGGCAGGTCGCACTGATGTCCCATCAGCACGTCGGTCTCCCCGAGATCCGCCGGCTCGCCGGTCCGGGTGCCGTCTTCGACACGCTCGTGGTGTACGAGAACTACCCCCGCCCCGCTCTCCGTGAGCCCTCGCCCGGCACGCTGACCATCCGGCCCGGCGGCAAGCCGGAGGACACCGGCCACTACCCGCTGACGCTGATCGCGGTGCCCGGCGAGCGGATGCGCGGCGAACTCGTCTACCGGCCCGACGTGTTCCCGCGCGCCTGGGCAGAGGACCTGGTGGCCTCGCTCGCCCGGGTCCTGGAGCAGATGGCCGCGGACCCCTCCGCGCCCGTGGCGCGGGTCGGCGTACTGGGGCCGGAGCAGCGCGCGCTCACCCTGGACACCTGGAACCGGACCGCGGTGCCGGCCGCCGCCGCGCCGCTGCCGGAGCTGTTCCGCCGGCAGGCGGAGCGGTCGCGGGACGCGGTGGCCGTGGCGGACGGCGAGCGGACGCTGACCTACGGCGAGCTGGAGGCCGGGACGGGCCGGCTGGCCCGCCATCTGACCCGTGCGGGCGTCGGCCCGGAGGACGCGGTGGCCGTCATGGTGCCGAGGTCCGCGGCGCTGGTGACATCCGTGCTGGCGGTGTCCGCGGCCGGCGGGGTCTTCGTACCGGTGGACCCGGCCCACCCCGCCGAGCGCATCGCGTTCGTGTTCCGCGACACGGAGCCGGCGGTGGTGGTGTGCACCCGGGAGACCCGCGACGCGGTACCGCCGGGCTTCCCGGGCCGGCTGGTCGTCCTCGACGACCCGGAGACCGCCGGGGCCGTCGCCGCCCGTCCGCCCGGCCCGCTGACCGACGGGGAGCGCCGCGCACCGCTGGACGTCCGCAACGCCGCCTACGTCATCCACACCTCCGGATCGACCGGGGTGCCGAAGGGCGTGGTGGTGACCCATCGGGGCCTGGGCAACCTGGCCCGCGCACAGATCGAGCGGTTCGCGGTGGCACCCGGCTCCCGGGTGCTCCAGTTCGCCTCGCTGAGCTTCGACGCGGCCGTCTCCGAACTCTGCATGGCGCTGCTGTCCGGCGCCGCACTGGTCCTGACCGGCCCGGAGGGCCTGCCGCCGCAGGTGCCGCTGGGCGAGGCGCTGCGCGCGACGGGAGCCACCCATGTGACCGTGCCGCCGAGCGTGCTGGCCACGGAGGAGGAACTGCCCGATGGCCTGGAGACCCTGGTGGTCGCCGGCGAGGCCTGCCCGGCGGCCCTGGCGGACCGCTGGTCCGCCGGGCGGCGGATGGTGAACGCGTACGGCCCCACCGAGGTGACGGTGTGCGCGGCGATGAGCGCGCCGCTGTCACCCGGCGGTGCCGAGGTGCCGGTCGGACGCCCGATGGCGAACACGCGGGCCTACGTCCTCGACGGCTTCCTGCACCCCGTACCGCCGGGGGCGGTGGGCGAGCTGTACGTCACCGGCCCCGGACTGGCCCGCGGTTACCGGGGGCGCCCGGGCCTGACGGCGGAGCGGTTCGTCGCCTGCCCGTTCGTCCCCGGGGAGCGGATGTACCGCACCGGCGACCTGGCGCGCTGGACCGGGGACGGCCACCTCGTCTTCACCGGCCGCGCCGACACCCAGGTCAAGGTGCGCGGCCACCGGATCGAACCGGGAGAGGTCGAGGCGGTGCTGTCCGCGCATCCCGGGGTCGCCGGGGCCGTGGTCGTGGCACGCCGGGACGGCCCCGGCGGCGACCGCCTCGTCGCCTATGTCGTCCCGGCCCCGCCCCGCCCGGGCGACGGCCCCGCCGGGGCGCGGCCCGTCGAGGAACTGCTCGGCGCGCTGCGCGACTTCACCGGCGAACGGCTCCCGGACGCCATGGTGCCGTCGGTGTTCGTACCACTGGACCGGCTGCCGCTCACCGCGAACGGCAAGGTGGACCGCCGGGCCCTGCCCGCCCCCGACTACGACGGGAAGGTCTCCGGGCGGGAGCCGCGGACGGCGGCCGAGACGGTGTTCTGCGACCTGTTCGCCGAGGTGCTGGGGCTGGAGCGGGCCGGGGCCGACGACAGCTTCTTCGAACTGGGCGGCGACTCCATCTCCTCGATGCAGCTCGCGTCCCGCGCCCGGCGCGCCGGCTATGCGGTGACGCCCCGGCAGGTCTTCGAGGAGAAGACGCCCGAACGGCTGGCCGCCGTGGCCGGACCGGCCGGCGCCGCCACCGAGGACGTGGAGGACATCGGCACCGGCGAAGTGCCGCGGACCCCCGTCATGCTGGCCCTCGGCGAACGCGCCCTCCGTCCGCGGTTCGCGCAGTGGGCGGTGGTCGGCGCCCCGGCCGGGCTGGGACGCGACGTGCTGACGGCCGGCCTGGCCGCCGTCCTCGACCGACACGCCATGCTGCGGGCCCGGGTGGAGACCGGCGACGACGGGGAGCCGCTCCTCGTGGCCGGCGAGCCCGGCACGGTCGACCCCGCGGACCTCGTCACGCGGGTGGACGCCGGCGGCGCGGACGACGGCTCGCTGGACGCCGTCGCCGGCCGCGCCGCGCGGGAGGCCGTGGAACGGCTCGACCCCCGCGCGGGCGTACTGCTGCAAGCCGTCTGGGCCGACGCCGGGCCCGGACGGACCGGGCGGCTGGTCCTCGTCGTCCACCACCTGGCCGTCGACGGCGTGTCCTGGCGGGTGCTGGTACCGGACCTGGCCATGGCCTGCGAGGCCGCGGCGGCGGGACGCGAACCGGTGCTCGACCCCGTCGGAACGTCCTTCCGGCGGTGGGCGAACCTGCTGGCCGCCCAGGCCGGCGACCCCGGCCGGGTCGCCGAACTCCCGGCGTGGAAAGCCCTGCTGGGCGAGCCGGACCCGCTGCCGTTCGCCCGCGCGCTCGACCCGGCCCGGGACACCGCGGAGACCTTGCGCCGCCGGTCCTGGACGGTTCCCGCGCGGGAGGCCGCCATCCTGGCCGGCCGCACCCCGGCCGCCTTCCACTGCGGAGTGCACGAGGTACTGCTGGCCGGACTGGCGGGCGCCGTGGCACGGACCCGGCAGGACGGCGGCACCGCCGTGCTGGTGGAGGTGGAGGGCCACGGCCGGGAACCGGTCGAGGGCACCGACCTGTCCCGCACGGTGGGCTGGTTCACCAGTACGCACCCGGTCCGGCTCGACGCCGCCGGCGTGGACCTCGCCGGCGCGGCCGCGGGCGGCCCCGCGGCCGGCGCGCTGCTGAAGGCCGCCAAGGAACAGGTGCGGGCCGTGCCCGGCGACGGACTCGGCCACGGGCTGCTGCGCCACCTCAACGCCGGGACCGGACCGGTGCTGGCGGCCCTCCCCGGCCCGCAGATCGGCTTCAACTACCTGGGACGTTTCACCGCCGGCAGCCGCCGGGGCCCGGTCGGCCCCTGGCAGCCGGCCGGTGACACGGCCATCGGCGGCTCGGCCGATCCCGGCATGCCCTGCGAGCACGCGCTCGAAGCGGCCGCGGCCATCATGGACACTCCCGCGGGCCCGGAGCTGACGCTTACGCTGAGTTGGCCCGCCGCCGTGCTGGACGAAGCCGCGGCGGAGCGACTGGGCCGGGCATGGCTGGACCTGCTGGGCGGCTTGGCCGCCCACACCGCCGATCCCGCCGCCGGCGGCCACACACCCTCCGACTTCCCCCTCCTCGACCTCGCCCAGAACCAGATCGAGGAGCTCGAAGCCGGGCTCGCCGACGAGAAGGCACAGCCGACGCACCGCAAGCTCTGGTGAGGAGAGACACGATGACCCGATCCCCTGTCGAGGACGTGTGGCCGCTGTCGCCGCTGCAGGAGGGGCTGCTGTTCCACGCCGCCTTCGACGACCGGGGCCCCGACGTCTACACCGTCCAGTCCGCCCTCGCGCTGGAGGGCCCGCTGGACCCGGGGAGGTTACGGAGGTCGTGGGAGGCGCTGCTGGACCGGCACGCCGCGCTGCGCGCCTGCTTCCGCCAGGTGAGCGGGGCACAGATGGTGCAGGTCATCGCACGGGACGTGGCGCTGCCCTGGCGCGAGGAGGACGTGTCGGGACTCCCCACGGCCGACGCGCTCGCCGCCGCGGACCGGCTGGCGGAGAGCGAACGGGCGGAGCGCCTCGACCCGGCGGTGGCGCCCCTGCTGCGGCTGCTGCTCGTCCGCCTCGGCGAGAACCGCCACCGCCTGGTGATGACCAGCCACCACATCCTCATGGACGGCTGGTCGGCCCCCGTCCTGATCGGAGAGCTCTCCGCGGTCTACGCGGCGGGCGGCGACGCCTCCGTCCTGCCCGGGACCACCTCCTACCGCGAGTACCTGGCCTGGCTCAACCGGCAGGACAAGGAGGCCGCGCACGCCGCCTGGAAGGCGGAACTCGCCGGGGCCGGCGAGCCGACACTGGTCGCCCCCGCCGTCCCCGACCGGCTGCCCGTCTTCCCCGGGAACGTCGGCGGCGACCTCCCGGAAGCGCTGACCCGCGGCCTGGCGGAACTGGCCCGCACGGCCGGCGTGACCGTCAACACCGTGGTCCAGGGCGCCTGGGCGCTGGTGCTCGCGCGCCTCGCCGGCCGCACGGACGTGGTCTTCGGTGCCACCATGGCGGGGCGGCCCCCGGAACTGCCCGGGGTCGAATCGATGGTGGGGCTGCTCATCAACACCCTGCCGGTACGGGTACCGCTCGACGGCGCCCAGCCGGTGCGGGAGATGCTCCAGCGGCTCCAGGACCGGCAGTCCGCGCTGATGGCCCACCAGCATTTGGGCATCCTGGAGATCCAGAAGACCGCGGGACCCGGAGCCGCGTTCGACACCCTCCTGGTGTACGAGAGCTTCCCCCGGCCGCCCGCCGCACCGGCACCGGACCGCGACGCCCTGGTCATCAGGCCCGACGGGTTCTCCCGCGAGGCGGCGCACTACCCGTTCACCCTGGTCGTCGCGCCCGGCGACCGCATGCACCTCAAGCTCGAACACCGGCCGGACCTCTTCGACCGCGCCACGGCCGAATCCGTCCTCCGTGCACTGACGCGGGTGCTGGAACGGATGGTCGCGGAACCGTCCGTGCCCGTCGGACGGATCGGAGTGCTCGACGGGCCCGCGCGGGGCACCGCCCGGGAGGAGCGCGGCGGGGCTCCGGCGGTGCCGGGGCTGTCGGTGCCGGAGCTGGTCGCGGGGCGGGTGCGGGAGACGCCGGACGCGGTGGCGGTGGTGGACGGTGAACGGTCGCTGACGTACCGCGAGTTGGACGAACGGGCGGGGCGTCTGGCGGGATATCTCTCCTCGCTGGGCGTGGGGCGTGGTGAGCGGGCAGCGGTGGTGATGGAGCGGTCGGCGGATCTGCTCGTGACCCTGCTCGCGGTGTGGAAGGCCGGGGCGGCGTATGTGCCGGTGGACGCGGGTTCTCCGGTGGAGCGGGTGGCGTTCGTGCTGGAGGACGCCGCTCCGGTGGTGGTGCTGTGCACGGAGGCGACGCGGGCCGCGGTGCCGAAGGACGCCGCCGCGCGGACGGTGGTCCTCGACGACCCCGGGACGGTGTCGGAACTCGCCGCACACGCAGGCGAGTTGGTGGCCGAGGCGAACCCCGGGGATGTGGCGTATGTGATGTATACGTCGGGGTCGACGGGGGTGCCGAAGGGTGTGGCGGTGCCGCACGGTGGTGTGGCGGCGCTGGTCGGCGAAGCCGGCTGGTCGGTCGGGCGGGATGACGCGGTGCTGATGCACGCCCCGCACGCGTTCGACGCCTCCCTGTTCGAGGTGTGGGTGCCCCTGGCCGCCGGTGCGCGGGTCGTCGTCGCCGAACCGGGCGTCGTGGACGCCGGGCAGGTACGCCGCCATGTGACCGGCGGTGTGACCGCGTTGCATGTGACGGCTGGTTCGTTCCGGGTGCTGGCGGAGGAGTCCCCGGAGTGTTTCCGGGGTCTGCGTCAGGTGCTGACGGGTGGTGACGTGGTGCCGGTCGCCGCGGTGGCGCGGGTGCGGGAGGCGTGCCCGGAGGTTTCGGTGCGTCATCTGTACGGGCCGACGGAGACGACGCTGTGCGCGACCTGGCACGAGTTGGGTCCCGGTGATGTGCTGGGGGAGGTGCTGCCGATCGGCCGCCCGCTGCCGGGGCGGCGGGTGTTCGTGCTGGACGCCTTCCTGCAGCCGGTGCCGCCGGGTGTGACGGGTGAACTGTACGTATCCGGTGCGGGGCTGGCGCGCGGCTACTGGGACCGGCCGGGGCCGACGGCCGAGCGGTTCGTGGCCTGCCCGTTCCTGCCCGGGCAGCGGATGTACCGCACCGGCGACCTGGTGCGCTGGACCGAGGACGGGGATCTCCTCTTCGCCGGCCGCGCGGACGAGCAGGTCAAGATCCGCGGATTCCGGGTGGAGCCCGGCGAGGTGGAGGCCGTACTGGCCGCCCACCCGGGCGTCGCCCAGGCGGTGGTGGTGGCCCGTGACGACGGCCCGGGCGAGCGCCGCCTGGTCGGCTATGTGGTGCCCGAGGGGCCCGAGGGCGTGGACCCGCAGGCCGTGCGCGAGCAGGCCGCCGCGGTGCTGCCGGAGTACATGGTCCCGGCCGCCGTGCTGGCGATGGCCGCGCTCCCCGTGACCGTCAACGGCAAAGTGGACCGCAAGGCGCTCCCCGCTCCCGACTTCGCCGAACGGGTCTCCGGCCGTGCGCCCCGGACCGCCGCCGAGGAGACGCTGTGCCGGCTCTTCGCCGAGGTGCTCGACCTCGAACGGGTGGGCCCCGACGACAGCTTCTTCGACCTGGGCGGCGATTCGGGGCTGGCCATGCGGCTCGCCGGTCGGGTCCGCGAGGAGTTCGGCGCCGAGCTGGCCGTCCGCCAGTTCTTCGGCTCCCCGACCCCGGTCGGTGTGGCCCGGCTGCTGGCCACGAAGGCCCGCCCCGTGCTCGAAGCGGCCGGCCGGCGGGAGGGCGTCCCCGTCACCGCGGGCCAGTTGCGCACCTGGCTGATGTCCCGGCTCGGTGACGAGGCGGGCGTGCACCGGATCCCCGTCGCGCTGCGCCTCGGCGGCGAACTGGACCGCCGGGCGCTGTGGGCCGCGCTGGGGGACGTCGCGGCGCGGCACGAGATCCTGCGGACGACGTTCGACGGGACCCGGGGCGGTGACCTGCGCCAGCGCGTCCTGGACGCCGACGCCGCGCGCCCCGCACCGGCCGTCACGGCGGCGACCGAGGAGGAGCTGCCGGACCTGCTGGCCGCCCACGCCGCGCACGCGTTCGATCTCGGCCGTGAGACACCGTGGACGCAGCACCTCTTCGCCCTGTCGGACACCGAGCACGTGCTGCTCCTGGTGGTGCACCGGATCGCCGCCGACGACGCGTCCGTGGACGTCCTCGTCCGCGACCTGGCCACCGCCTACGGCGCGCGCCGCGAGGGCCGGATGCCCGAACGGGCCCCGCTGCCCGTGCAGTTCTCCGACTACGCGCTCTGGGAGCGGGAGCTGCTCCGGGGCGAGCGGGAACCGGAGAGCCTGGTCAACGACCAGCTCGCGTACTGGAAGGACACCCTGGCGGGCCTGGACGCCGAGCTCCCCCTGCCGGCCGACCGGCCGCGGCCCTCCGCGGCCTCGCACCGGGCCGGCTCCGTGCCCCTGCACATCGACGCGGATCTGCACACCCGCCTGGCCGACCTGGCCGACGACGCCGGCACCACGACGTTCACGGTGGTGCAGGCCGCGCTCGTGACGCTGCTCGCCCGGCTCGGCGCCGGCACCGACGTCACCGTCGGCACGGTGATCCCGCGCCGGGACGAGGCCGGTCTGGAAGGGCTGGTGGGACCCTTCGCCGGGCCCTTGGCGCTGCGTACGGACGCCTCCGGCGATCCCGCCTTCCGCGACCTGCTCGGCCGGGCGCAGGCGGGCGGCCAGGAGGCGCGCGAGCACCGGGACGTGCCGTTCGAGCGCGTGGCGGACGCGCTGCGGCTGCCTCCCTCGCTGGCGCGCCACCCGGTGTTCCAGGTCGTGCTGGAGCTGGACGACAGCGTCGAGGAGGCGTGGGACCCCTGGGAACTGCCCGGGCTGCGCACCAGCCGCCTGGACGTGGGCCCCGAGTCCACCGAACTCGACCTGTCGGTCGTCCTCACCGAGCTGTACCGGCCCGACGGGGACCTCGGCGGCATCGAGGGCCGGCTGCGCTACGCCGCGGAACTCTTCGACCGGGCCACCGCGGAGGCGCTGGCGCGGCGGCTGACGACGGTCCTGGAGCAGGTGGCGGCCGATCCGGACCAGCGGCTGAGCGCGGTGGACGTCCTGCTCGGCGCGGACGAGCACCGGCGGCTGCTGGAGACGGGGCACGGTGCGGCGGCGGACGTTCCGTGGCCCACGGTCGTGGCGGCTGTGGCCGCGCAGGCCGCACGGACCCCCGGTGCCGTCGCCGTCAGCGGTCCGGACGGCTCACTGACGTACCGGGAGCTGCGCTCCGCGGCGGGCCTGCTCGCCCGGCGGCTGACCGCCCTGGGCGCCGGTCCGGACACCGCCGTCCTGGTGGCGCAGCCCCCCACCACCGCGCTGGTGGTCGCGCTCCTCGCGGCGTGGGAGGCCGGGGCCGCCTGCCGCCTGGCCGATCCGGCGCGGCCCCTGGACGGCGTGGACCCGCACACCGGACGGACGCCGATCGCGGCCCTGGTGTGCGACGCGGCGCAGGGCGGGCGGATACCGGACGGTCCCGGCGTGCCCGTCGTGGCGACCGGCGGTCCGGCCCCGGCCGGACCGGACGCCGCACCCGGCAGCGGCACACCCGGCGCGGCCGCGGCCGGCGGGGGAGCGCCCGTCGCCGCCGCGGCCGGGCCCTTCGCCGCCGTACCGGACTGCGCGCCGCCGCTGCCCGGTCGCCCGGCGCTCCTCCTTCCCGGCCCGGCCGGCGCCGACCTGGTCGTCGAACACCGCACCCTGGCCGGCCACGCCGCGCACCGGGCGCGGGCATCGGCGGTGGCCGGGTCGGAGACGGTGCTGGACACCCGTGCCCCGTTCTCCCTGCTGCTCGTCCCGCTGCTCGCGGCGCTGTGCGCGGGGGGCAGCGTCCGCCTGGGCCTGCCGGCCGCGGACCGGCAGCCGGCGGCCGGGGCCCTCACGGGCCCGGAGCACGCACGGCGGCTGCTGGTCACCACCCGCGCGCTGCTGCCGAGCGCGCCGCCGGAGCCGCCGGACGGCGGACCGTCCGCGTCCGTGCCCGGCGCGGGCGGCCCGGGAACCGGTGAACAGCCCGTCCCCGCAGCGGGGTTCGCGGAGGTCCTCGTCATGGACGCGGGCGGGCCGGCGGAGGCGGACGGTGCCCCGGACACGCCCGGGCGCCCCCACGGGGCCGTCACGGTGTCCTGCCACGGCGCGGCGGAGACGGGCGGTGCCTGGCTGGAGAGCCGCACCGGCCCCGGCGAGGCCGGCCCGGCGGACCTCCGGGCCGGCAGGCCGGTGGCGAACACCCGCGCCTTCGTGCTCGACGACCGCCTCCGGCCCGTACCGCCGGGCGCCCTGGGCGACCTCTACCTGGCGGGAGCCCCGGTGGCACGCGGCTACGCGGACCGTCCGGGCCTCACCGCCGAACGGTTCACCGCCTGCCCCTTCGGCCCTCCGGGGGAACGGATGTTCCGCACCGGCGAGCGGGCCCGGCGCACCCGCACCGGGCTGCTCGCGGTGAGCTCCGGGGACGCGGACCGGGAGCGTGCGGCCGGAGCCCGCCGTGCCGGCGGCAGCCGCGGCGACCTGGGCGTGCTGCTGCCGCTGCGGCCCGGGGGCAGCCGCCCGCCGCTGTTCTGCGTCCACCCCGGCATGGGCCTGAGCTGGGGCTACGGTGCCCTGCTGCCGTATCTCCCGGCCGACCTGCCGGTGTACGGGGTGCAGGCGCGCGGACTCGCGCGGCCGGAGCCGCTGCCGGGCAGCGTCGAGGAGATGGCCCGCGACTACGCGGACGAGATCCGCTCCGTGCAGCCGACCGGCCCCTACCACCTCCTGGGCTGGTCCATCGGCGGCGTCATCGCCCAGGCCGTCGCCGTCCGGCTGGAGGAACTGGGCGAGGAGGTGGCGCTGCTGGCGCTGCTCGACGCCTATCCCGGCAGCGCCGCCACGTCCCGCTTCCGGGACGGGGACGGGCGGCGGGAGGACGGCTACTCCGTGCTCAGGGACGGCGGGGAGGGCGCCATGGCGGACCTCTACCGCTCCACGGGCCTGAGTGACCGGGTCCGGGCGAATCTGGAGAAGGTGCTGCGGAACATGTCCGGGTTCGCGCCGGACCACACACCGCGCCACTTCGGCGGGGATCTGCTGCTCTTCGTCGCCACCGCCGACCGGCCCGGTGAACCGCCGGTCCTACGGCAGGCGGTGGAGAGCTGGCGTCCCCACACCGGGGGCGGAATCGAGCCGCACGAGGTGCGGGCCGGCCATTACGACCTGCTGCGGCCCGCGCATCTGCCAGGCATCGGACACGTCGTCACGGAAAAGCTCCGGGCGGCTGAGGAAAAGACACCGGAAAGGACCGAGTCATGACCAATCCGTTCGACAACGAGAACGGCACCTTCCTGGTTCTCGTCAACGAGGAGGGGCAGTACTCGCTGTGGCCCGCGTTCGCCGAGAAGCCCGAGGGATGGACCACCGCGCACGAGGAGGGCAGCCGCCGGGAATGCCTCGCCTTCATCGAGGAGACCTGGACGGACATGCGCCCCAAGAGCCTCGTCGAGGAAATGGACCGGCAGGAGACGGCGACACCCTGACAACAGCCCTCTGACACCACCCGGACAACGCCCCGGCGGACACCGCGGAACGGCCGCGACGGTGGCCGTCTCCTCCGGAAAGGGAACAGGTGGACACCGAAGCACTGGTGACCGTGGCCATCGGCGACATCGCGCTGATCGTCATCGCCTCCCGGCTGCTCGGGGCGGCGGCGCGCCGGTGCGGCCAGCCGGCCGTCGTCGGCCAGATCGTGGCCGGCATCGCCCTGGGGCCCACCCTGCTCGGCCGGCTGCCCGGCGATCCGACCGCGCGGCTCTTTCCCCCGGAGGTGCTGCCGTTCCTCACCGTGCTGTCCCAGATCGCCATCGTCCTCTTCATGTTCGTGGTCGGCTACGAGACCGACCGGCGGCAGCTCCGCCGGGGCGGCGGGGCAGCGGCGGCCGTGGCGCTCGCCGCGCTGCTGGTCCCGGCCGCACTGGGGGCGGGCGTGGTCGGGCTGTTCCCCGGAGCGTTCTCCGCGGTGCAGCCCCAGCACGCGGACGGCCGGGTGTTCTGGCTCCTCATGGCCGTGGTCATGTCGGTGACCGCCCTTCCCGTCCTCGCCGCCGTCGTCCGGGAGCGCGGCCTGGCGGGCACCCCCGCGGGCACCGTGGCCACGAGCGCCGCCGGGCTCATGGACGTCGCCGCCTGGCTCGTCCTGGCGGCGGCGCTGGCCGGCACCGGGCATGCCGCCGCCCGGTCGTGGCCGGTGACCCTGCTCCTGCTGTCCCTGTTCACGGCCGCACTGTTCCTGCTGGTCCGCCCGCTGCTCGCCCGGTGGCTCGAACGGTCCGGCGCCCTGGCGGCGCATCAGCTGACCATCGCGCTCGGTCTCGCGCTGGGCAGCGCCTGGGTCACCGCCGGACTGGGGCTGCACCCGGTGTTCGGCGGTCTGCTCGCGGGCCTCGCCATGCCCCGCCCGGGCGGGGTGCCGGACGCCGGTGTGCTGCGGCCGATGGAGCAGACGGCCGGACTGCTGCTGCCGTTGTTCTTCGTGACGACCGGGCTGTCGTTCGACGTCGGCTCGCTGGACGCCGACGGCGGGATCCTGCTGGCGCTGCTCCTGGCGGTGGCCGTCTCGGGGAAGCTCCTCCCGGGGTACGCGGCCGCCCGGATCAGCGGCATGGACGCGCCCCAGTCGGCGGTGGTCGCGGTGCTGGTGAACACCCGCGGGCTCACGGAGCTGATCGTGCTCGACGTGGCGCTCGACGCCGGGGTTATCGGGTCCGGGCTCTTCACGGTGCTCGTGCTCATGGCCCTGACCACCACCTTCATGACGGGCCCGCTGCTGGCCCTGGCCGGACGCCGGTGGGGGTTCCCGCCGCCACCGGAGGAACATCCAGGGAAACACCCGCGGAAGAATTCCGTGAAGCGCCGGGAGGGTTTTCCCGGGAAACGCCGGGAGGGTGCCGCGGAAAGCTCCTGACGGCCCGTTCCGCGGTACGCGCGCAAGATTTCTCGGAATCCGGAGACGGCGGCCTGCCGCGGTGGAACACGGAATACCGGAATCCGCCGGGTGGCCCGGCGATCCGGCGATTCGGTGATCTCCGGTGATTCCGTGATCCCGCCTCGCGCCGGCCGGTTGGACACCGCTTGACTCCGGCGCGGGGCGAAATCAGACTCGATCCGGCAACCAGAAACACGGGAACCAGAAACACGGGGGCGGGAATGACCCGCCGGGCGACAGGGGGAGGAGGGATGGCCTTGCCGGATTCCGAGGAATTCGATGTGGTGGTCGTCGGTGGAGGGCCGGCCGGATCGACGCTGGCCGCGTTGACGGCCATGCAGGGACACCGGGTGCTGGTCCTGGAGAAGGAGTTCTTCCCCCGTCACCAGATCGGGGAGTCGCTCCTGCCGGCCACCGTGCACGGCGTGTGCCGGCTGACCGGCGTGGCGGACGAGCTCGCCGCGGCGGGCTTCCCGCGCAAGCGCGGCGGCACGTTCAAGTGGGGCGCCAACCCCGAGCCGTGGACCTTCTCCTTCTCCGTCTCCCCGCGCATGACCGGGCCGACGTCCTACGCCTACCAGGTCGAGCGGGCCAAGTTCGACGAGATCCTGCTCAACAACGCCCGCCGGGTGGGCGCCGAGGTGCGCGAGGGCTGTGCCGCCGTCGACGTCGTCGAGGACGCGGAGCGGGTCCGGGGTGTCCGGTACACCGACGCCGACGGCCGCGAGCACCGGGCGTCGGCCACGTTCGTCGTGGACGCCTCCGGCAACGGGAGCCGGCTGTACCGGCGGGTGGGCGGAACCCGGGAGTACTCGGAGTTCTTCCGCAGCCTGGCCCTGTACGGCTACTTCGAGGGCGGCAAGCGGCTGCCGGAACCGAACTCGGGCAACATCCTGTCGGTGGCGTTCGAGAGCGGCTGGTTCTGGTACATCCCGCTGAGTCCGGATCTCACCAGCGTCGGTGCCGTGGTCCGCCGGGAGATGGCCGACAAGATCCGGGGCGACTCCGACAAGGCGCTGGCGGCACTCATCGCCGAATGCCCGCTGATCTCCGAGTACCTGGCGGACGCGCGGCGGGTCACCGAGGGCCCGTACGGGAAGCTCCGGGTCCGCAAGGACTACTCGTACCACCACACGACCTTCTCGCGTCCCGGCATGGTCCTGGTCGGCGACGCCGCCTGCTTCGTGGACCCGGTGTTCTCCTCCGGCGTCCACCTGGCCACCTACAGCGCCCTGCTGGCGGCCCGCTCCATCAACAGCGTGCTCGCCGGGCTGGTCGGTGAGGACCGGGCGCTGCGGGAGTTCGAGTCCCGCTACCGCCGCGAGTACGGCGTCTTCTACGAGTTCCTGCTCTCCTTCTACGAGATGCACCAGGACGAGAACTCCTACTTCTGGCAGGCCAAGAAGGTCACCCGGGCCAACCGCCCGGAGCTGGAGTCGTTCGTCGAGCTCATCGGCGGGGTCTCCTCCGGCGAGCGGGTCCTGACGGACGCCGAGGTGCTGGCGAAGCGCTTCAGCTCGGGCTCCGCGGAGTTCGCCGCGGCCGTCGACGAACTCGCGGGCAGCGAGGACGGCAGCATGGTGCCGCTGTTCAAGTCCTCGGTGGTGCGCGAGGTCATGCAGGAGGGCGGCCAGGTCCAGATGCGCGCCCTGCTCGGCGAGGACGCCGAACCCGAGGCCCCGCTGTCCGCGGACGGCCTGGTGCCGTCCCCCGACGGCATGTTCTGGCTGCCCGCCCAGGGCACCGGCGAGTAGAGGGGGACCCGTGGCACGGCCGTCGGACGTCTCCCCGCACAACCGGCGCGACCGGTTGGACCCGCTCCCCGGACTCAGCCGGCTGAGCGCCCGCGCACCGGTCTCCGAGGCCGTCCTCACCGAGGAGCCCGCCACCACCGGCTGGCTGGTCACCGGACCCGAGGAGGTGCGGGCGGTCCTCGGCGACGCGGACCGGTTCAGCACGGCCCTGGCCGCGGGCGGCGGGCCCGGCGCCCGGCGGCCGGCCCAGCCGGGCAACCTCATCCAGTACGACCCGCCCGACCACTCCCGGCTCCGGCAGATGCTCACACCCGAGTTCACGGTCCGCCGGATGCGCGCCCTGGAACCGGCCGTCGAGGCCATCGTCGAGGACGCCCTGGACTCCCTGGAGAAGGACGGCCGGCCCGCCGACTTCATGCGGCACGTCGCCTGGACCGTGCCCGGCCTGGTGATGTGCGAGCTCTTCGGCGTCCCCCGCGACGACCGGGCCGAACTGGCCCGGGTCCTCAAGGTCAGCCGGCCGGCGTTCCGCGGACGGCGGCTGCAGGTCACCGCGGGCGCCAACTATCTCGCGTACATGGCCCGGCTCGTGGAGCGCAAGCGCCGCGAGCCCGGTGACGACCTGCTCGGCCGGGTGGTGCGCGAGCACGGCGCGGACACCGATGACGAGGAACTCGTCGGGCTCAGCGCGTTCGTGATGGGCTCCGGCGTCGAGAACATGGCCAGCATGCTGGGGCTCGGCATCCTCGCCCTGCTGGAGCACCCGGCCCAGCTCGCCCTCCTCCGTGAACGGCCCGGACTGATCGACGGCGCGGTGGAGGAACTCGTCCGCCATCTCTCCGTCATCCCGACCGCCTCGCCCCGCGTCGCCCGCGAGGACGTGACCCTGGGCGGCCGGGCGGTCAAGGCGGGCGACCGCGTGGCCTGCTCCCTGCTCGCGGCCAACCGCGCACGGCCTCCGGGACAGCCGCCGGACCGCCTCGACATCACGCGCGAACCCACCGCCCATGTGGCGCTCGGCCACGGCGTCCACTACTGCGTCGGCGCGTCGTTGGTCAGGATGGAGCTCAGAGCCGCCTACCCGGCGGTACTGCGCCGCTTCCCCGGACTGCGGCTCGCGGTGCCCCCGGAGGAGATCCGCTTCCGTCCGCAGGCGCCCTACGGCCTGGAAACACTGCCCGTCGCCTGGTAGGGGAGCCATGCCACCCACGACCACCACACCCACGACCACCACAGCCACCGCGCCCGCCTACGCCCGCCGCGACCGCTTCGACCCCGCCGCGGAACTCCGCCGGCTGACCGCCGGGAGAACCGTCACCGCGATCGACGCCGGCCCGGGAACGGACGGGGTGCCCGTCTGGCTCGTGACCGGCCACGCCGAGGTGCGCCAAGTCCTCGGCGACCACCGCCGGTTCTCCACCCGCCGCAACTTCGGGCCGCGCTCCCCGTCCGGCCGCGCCGACGGCCCCCGGCCCGACGAGATGGCCGGCCAGCTCATGGACTACGACCCGCCCGAGCACACCCGGCTCCGGCAGATCCTCACGCCCGAGTTCACCGTGCGCCGGATGCGGCGGCTGGAGCCGCTGGCCGAGGGCATCGTCACGGAACGCCTCGACGCCATGGAACGCGGCGGGCCGCCGGCCGACCTGGTGCGGTCCTTCTGCTCGCCCGTGCCCGGCGCGGTGCTGTGCGAACTGATCGGGGTGCCCCGGGACGACCGCGGCGGCTTCCTGCGCCGCTGCCATGCCTTCCTCACCCCCGGACGCGGCCGGCAGCGGCGGGCGGCGGCCGGCGACGCGCTGTCGCGCTACCTCGCCGACATGGTGCGGCGCGCCCGCAGGGACCCCGGCGACGGCTTCCTCGGCGCACTGGTCCGCGACCACGGCGACGAGATCACCGATCAGGAACTGCGCGGCGTCTGCGTCCTGCTGGTCCTCGCCGGCCTCGACAACGTCTCGGGGATGCTCGGCCTGGGCACCCTGCTGCTCCTGGACCACCCCGCCCAGCTCGCCGCCGTGCGCGACGACCCCGGAGCGGTGGACGGCGCGGTCGACGAACTGCTCCGCTATCTGACGGTCCCGCACGCCCCCACCCCGCGCACCGCACTGGAGGACGTCACCGTCGGAGACCAACTCATCCGGGCCGGGGAACACGTGCTCTGCTCGCTGCCGATGGCCAACCGCGACCCCGCCCTGCTCCCCGAGCCCGACCGGTTCGACATCACCCGGGAGCCCACCGCCCACGTGGCCTTCGGCCACGGCGTCCACCACTGCCTGGGCGCGGCACTGGCCCGGATGGAACTGCGGACCGCGTACCCGGCGCTGCTGCGCCGCTTCCCCCGGCTCGCCGTGGCGGTGCCCGGCGAGGAGGTTCCGTTCCGCGTCCACGCCCTCGCGCACGGCGTGGACCGGCTGCCGGTGACCTGGTGAGGAGCCGCGAGAACGCCGCGGAGGCGGCGGAGCCCGGAGAGGAGAGCCGGATGACCCTGCGGGTCGACCGCCGCCGGTGCGCCGGCTCCGGGCTGTGCGCGGTCCGGCTCCCCGACGTGTTCGACCAGTCGGAGGAGGACGGCAAGGTGCTGCTGAGCACCCCCGAGCCCGGCCCCCGGCTGGCCGGGGCGGTCCGGGCGGCCGCCGCCCGGTGCCCGTCCGGCGCGATCACGCTGCACGGCGGCGGCCCGGCCGGGGAGCGGCCCCGGGACGGGAACGGAACCGGCCGCCCGGGCGGCCGGGCACAGGACACCGAGGAGGCGTGATGGACAGCAGTGCTCCGGAGACGGAGACCAGGGCGGCCGTACGGGAGGTGGTCGCCCCGCTGTGGTGCGAGGCGCTCGCCGTGCCGGAGGTGTCCGACGACGACGACTTCTTCGCGCTGGGCGGCCACTCGCTGGCGGCCCTGCACGTGATCAGCACCGTCGAGCAGACCTACGGAGTGGAGCTGGCCGGCCCGCGCGACATCTGGGAGAACCCGACGCTCGGGGCGTTCGTCTCCGCCGTCGCCGCGGCGGTCGCCGGCCGTGTGCCCGCGCCCCCGGCGGACGGCCGCGCGGCCGCCGCCGCCACCGGGACCGGCGAGTAGGCCGTGCCCGCGGACCGTGCACCGGGGCTGTTGCCGGCGCTCTGCCGGGGCGGCGCCCGCGTCGAGGTGGCCGGCGAACGGCTGGAGGGCGACGAACTGGCGGCCGCCGCCGGCGGGGTCGTCCGCTCCGTGGCCGGGGCCCGCAGAGTGGGCGTGGTCGCGCGCCCGAGTGTCGCCACCCTCGTCGCCGTGGCCGGCGTGCTCCTCGCGGGCGGCACAGCCGTCCCGCTGAATCCGGCCGCCGCCACCCGGGAGCGCGAGCACGTCCTCCGCGACGCCCGGGTGGACCTCGTCCTGGACGAGATCGACCTCACCGCCCGTGACACCCCGCCGCCCGGCCCGCCGGCGGACGGGACCCCCGCGCTGATCCTGTACACCTCCGGCTCCACCGGGCCGCCCAAGGGCGCCGTCATCCCGCGCCGGGCGATCGCCGCCAACCTGGACGCCATCGCGGAGCTGTGGGAGTGGACCGCGGACGACGTCCTCGCCCACGCGCTGCCGCTGTCGCACGTCCACGGACTGGTCTTCGGCGGGCTCGGCCCGCTGCGCACCGGCTCCCCGCTCGTCCACACCGGCCGCTATCTCGTCCCGGTACCCGGTGCCTCCCTCTACTTCGGCGTCCCCGCCCTGTGGGCGTCGCTGGGCTCGGCCGACCTCGCGGAACTGCGCGGTGCCCGGCTCCTGGTGTCCGGGGCGGACGTCCTGCCCCGCAGGGTGTCGGAACGCGTGCGCCACCTCTCCGGCCACCGCATCCTCAACCGGTACGCGATGACGGAGACCCTCGTGATCGCGTCGCCCCGGATCGCGGACCTCCGCGGGCCCGGGGCCGGGGCGGCCCGGTCGGTCGGCCGGCCGGTGCCGGGGGCCCAGGTGCGGCTGGCCGGGCAGGACGGGCAGGACGGGCAGGACGGCCCCGGCGGGCAGGACGGCGCGTCCGGCCCGGGCCGGGAGGTCCTGGTGCGCGGTACCGGGTTGTTCTCCGGATACCTCGGGCGGGGACCGGCCGTGGACGGCGAGGGCTGGTTCGGCACCGGGGACCTGGGGGAGTGGCTGGAGGACGGAACCCTCCGGCTGACCGGCCGCGCCCACACCGACCTGATCAAGAGCGGCGGTTACCGCGTGGGAGCGGGTGAGGTCGAGGACGCGCTGCTCGACCACCCCGGCATCGCCGAGGCGGCCGTCGTCGGCCTGCCCGACGAGCGGCTCGGCCAGCGCGTCGCGGCCTGGGTGGTGGCGACGGAGCCGCTGGACCGCTCCCGTCTCGCCGCCTTCCTGGCCGCCCGGCTGCTGCCGTACAAGCTGCCGCAGGAGGTCCACGTGGTGGACGGCCTGCCGCGCAACGCCCTGGGCAAGGTCCAGAAACGCCTGCTGGCCGCCGAACGCCGGCCCTGACGCAGCAGACCGGACGGCCGCCGGACGGGCGGCCGACGAGGAGGGATTCGGTCCGACCATGACGCATTCGCTGGAGTTACCCGTCCGTGAGCCCAAACCGCGCACCCGGGGGCTGACGATGGTCATCGACAACGGGGCACCGGTCCGGTGGTTCGAGGACACCGTCGCCAGCTCGGGGGAGTTCATCGACCTGGTGAAGTTCGGCTGGGGCACCGCGCTGGTCACCTCGGGCATGAAGGAGAAGACGGAGGTTCTCGCGCAGCACCGCATCCCCTACATGTTCGGCGGCACCCTCTTCGAGAAGCACGTGCTGCAGGGCAGGTTCGAGGAGTACCGCGCCCTCTGCCTGGAACAGGGCTGCGCCTGCGTGGAGGTGTCCAACGGCACCATCGACCTCGGCCACGAGGAGAAGGCCCGCTACATCGAGCGGCTCGCCCCGGACTTCGAGGTCGTCTCCGAGGTGGGGTTCAAGGACCAGCGCCG
Source organism: Streptomyces sp. S07_1.15 (assembly GCF_020739505.1). Taxonomy (NCBI): domain Bacteria; kingdom Bacillati; phylum Actinomycetota; class Actinomycetes; order Kitasatosporales; family Streptomycetaceae; genus Streptomyces; species Streptomyces sp. S07_1.15. The sequence continues at coordinate 523,971 of NZ_JAJBZK010000001.1, read as the reverse complement.
GTCGGAGATGTTCGCGCCCAGCCAGTGGATCAGCAGCATCCAGCGCGACCTGGACGCGGGGGCGCGCTCGGTCATCCTGGAGGCGCGGGAGAGCGGCACCAGCGGGATCTGCCGCCCCGACGGCGAGGTGCGGTTCGGCCTCATCGAGGACGTCCTCGACGCCGGGCCCCCGGCGGACCGGCTGATCTTCGAGGCGCCCAACAAGGAACTGCAGACCTACTTCATCAAGAGGGTGGGCGGAGACGCCAACCTGGGGAACATCGCCCTGACGGACGTCATCGCGCTGGAGACGCTCCGGCTGGGACTCCGCTCCGACACCCTCCTCGACCATTCCGGGACGGTCCGGTGAGGAATTCCCGGGACGCCTTTCACATCGCCGTGCCGGCCCGCGATCTGGACGCCGCCGCGCTCTTCTACAACAAAATGCTCGGCTGCCCGGTCGCGCGCCGCTACGCGGACCGCATCACCTTCGACTTCTTCGGCGACCAACTCGTCTGCCACTATTCCCCGGACGACCCCGTGGTGGAGAGCCCCACGCTCTATCCCCGGCATTTCGGGGTGACCTTCCGGGAACGCGGGGATTTCGACGCGCTGCTGCGGCTGGTGAATCTGCGGAAGGTGCCGGTGTTCCAGGAGGTCCGGTCCCGTTTCGGGGGAACGGCCGAGGAACACAGCACCGTGGTGCTCGTCGACCCCACCGGAAACCTCCTGGAATTCAAGCACTACGCCGATCCCCGGATGATGTACTGACCGCGGCCGGGCCGCCCGGGGCGGGCGGCCCGGCCCGCACACCGGTTTGCCGGCCTACGGGAGGCGCACCGTGCGCAGCCGGCGGGCCCCGGCGGTCCCGGCGCAGCCCGCCAGCCCGAGCGCGTCGCCCAGTTCGCAGGCCAGCAGGTCGAGCACCCGCCGGACACCGTCCTCGCCGCCGGCGGCCAGGCCCCACATCGGCGGGCGTCCCACCAGGACCCCCGAGGCCCCCAGGGCCAGCGCCGTGAGCACGTCCGTCCCGCCGCGGACCCCGCCGTCCACCATCACCTCGCAGGCCCCGCCGACGGCCTCCACCACCGCCGGCAGGGCGTCGAGGCCGGGCAGGGCGCCGTCGAGCTGCCGGCCGCCGTGGTTGGACACCACGACCGCGTCGACACCCGACTCCACCGCCCGCACCGCGTCCTCCGGCGCCAGCACCCCCTTGAGCACCAGCGGCAGCCGGGTGGCGGCCCGCAGCTCCTCCACACAGGACCAGGTGAGCGCCGGCGAGAACGCCCCCGCGGTGTGGGCCGCCACCGCCGAACCCCCGGCGGGCCGGTGCGCCACCGAGGCGGCACCGGCGTCCAGGTGCGCGGCCCGCACATCGGCCGGGAGCGCGAACCGGTTCCGCACATCGCGCAGCCGGCGGCCCATCCAGGGCACGTCGACGGTGAGCATCAGCGCCTCACAGCCCGCGTCCTCGGCCCGGCGCGCCAGCTCCAGCGAACGCCCGCGCTCCCGGAGCCAGTAGAGCTGGAACCAGACGGAGCCGCCGGCCGCCGTGACCTCCTCGACGGGGACGCTGCTCAGCGTGGCGACCGTGAACGGCACCCCCGCCGCCTTCGCCGCCCGCGCGGTGGCGAGCTCGCCGTCCGGATGGACCATGCGGTGGTAGGCGACCGGGGCGATCGCCACCGGCATCCGGACCGGCCGGCCCAGCAGCACCGCCTCCGTGCCCCACCCCGAGACGTCCCGGAGCACCCGCGGGGTGACGAAGACCCGGCCGAAGGCCTCCCGGTTGGCCGCCAGCGCGCGCTCCCGGCCGCTGCCGCCCGCGATGAAGTCCCGCACCTCGGGCGGGAGTACGGCCGCCGCGGCCCGCTCGGCGTCGTCCAGGCCGCACCACGGCTCCGGGGCCGCCGCGCCGGGGAGGGCCCCGCCCGCGCCCGGGTCCCGCCGGCCGCCGGGGCCGGGGGATCCGGGCGGAGCGGAGGACGCGGCGGCCCGCTCGTCACCGTGCGGCACGCTGGCCCGTCCGCTCCAGCTCGACCGCCTCGTACAGCGCCTTGATGTTGGAGCTGCCGAAGGTCCGGGCTCCCCGGCGCTCGATCACCTCGTAGAAGATCGTGCGCCGCGGGTGGACGGAGGCGGTGAAGATCTGGAACAGCTGGCCTCCGTGGTCCTCGTCCACGAGGAGGTGGGTGGACCGCAGATCGTCCAGGGTGTGGGTCTTCAGCCCGATCCGCTCGCCGAGCAGGTCGTAGTAGGTCCCCGGGGTCCGGAGGAATCCGACCCCGCGGCCCGAGAGCGCGCGCACCGCGCCGACGGCGTCGTCGCTGGAGAAGGCCAGATGCTGGACGCCCGGTCCGTGGTGGCTCTTGAGGAAGTCGTCGATCTGCCCGGGCTGCGCCTCCGGATCCGGTTCGATGAGCGTCAGTGTCACCGCACCGGTCTCCGCGCTCTGCACGACCCGCGACTCCATCGCCTGGGCGCCGACGACGATGCGCTCCTGGTAGATCTCCCGGAATCCCAGGGCCCGCTGGTAGAAGCGGGCCGTTCCGTCGAGGTCGCCCGCGGTGAGGCAGACCGCGATGTGGTCGATGTCGAGCAGGCCCACCCCGGCGGGGGCGCCGGTCTCCTCCCGGCGCTGCGCCGGTACGAAACCGGCCGGGAGCCCGGGGCCCTCGCCGGGTGCGCGTTGCACCAGGGTGTGCACCACGTCCCCGAAGCCGCCGATGGCCGCCGTGACGGCGGGGCCGCCGCCCTCGTGCCGGACCGGCTCCCGGACCGGGCGGGCGCCGGCCGCCACCGCCGCCTCGAAGGCCGCGGTCACGTCGGCGGTGCGCAGCGCGATGTCGGCGACCCCGTCGCCGTGCGCGGCCACGTAGGCGGCGGCGGGATGATCCGCCGCCTCCGCCGCGGTCAGCACCAGGAGGACGCGGCCCTGGCGCAGGGCGACAGCGCGGTGATCGGCGGTTCCTCCGGTGCCGGCGACCGTGAAGGCGTACTGGCCGGTCCAGGCGGCCACCGCCGCCTCCAGGTCGTCGACGTACATCTCCACATAGTCGATCGCGAGGTCGTTGAGGGGAGCCGTTGCGGGTAAATCCGTCATGGGAGTCCTCGTACGGAGAAGGTGCGGATTCAGAGCCCCGCACGTCGTGCCGCGGAATGGCAGCGGAATATCCGCGTCCCCGGGAAAGATCCGGACCGTCATCGAGAACGGCCCCGTGTATTCCTCTTCCGGGGTCCCCTTCACCGCGGGCCGCGAGGCCGGGCATTTCTTTTCTGCGGCCCGATGGTACGGGCGCCGCGGCGATTTCCGCACCTGTCAAGGGAAAGCCCGGCAAACGCGGTCGGTGTTCCCCGCCGCCGCGCGGATATCCGCCCGGCGCGGCCATTGCCGGGGATCGCGCGACGGACGATGCTGAGGGCGCGGCACGCGCCGCGCCCCGTAACGCCCCCACGCCTTCCCGCATGTGACAAGGACTCAGATGACGGAAATCCTGCAATCGGAGACCGCCCCGGCCGGGCTGTCCGCGGACGCGCTGCACGCATCGCTCGGCGATGTGTCGATGGAGTCCATGAACCTGCTGAACCAGATCGCCGACACCCATCCCCGCGCGGTCTCCTTCGCCGCGGGCCGGCCCTACGAGGGCTTCTACGACGTGGACCGGTTACCCGAGTACCTGCGGGTCTTCTGCGACCACCTGCGCACCGAACGGGGGATGGACGAGACGGAGGTCGCCCGCACCCTGTTCCAGTACGGAGCCACCAAGGGCATCATCACCTCCCTGGTGGCCCGGAGCCTCGCCGTCGACGAGGGAATCGAGGCCGGCCCCGGCTCCGTGGTGGTCACCGTCGGCTGCCAGGAGGCGATGTTCCTGGTGCTGCGCGCGCTGCGCGCGGACGACCGCGAGGCGCTGCTGGCACCGAGCCCGACCTACGTCGGCCTGACCGGCGCCGCGCTCCTCGCCGACCTGCCCGTGCTCCCCGTGCGCACCCGCGAGAACGGCATCGACCTGGACGACCTGGTGGAACGGCTGCGCCGGGCACGCGCCGGGGGCCTGCGGGTCCGCGCCTGCTACGTCACCCCCGACTTCGCCAACCCCTCCGGGGCCAGCATGGACCTCGCCGCCCGGCACCGGCTGCTGGACCTCGCCGCGGCCGAGGACCTGCTGCTGCTGGAGGACAACGCCTACGGACTGCTCGGCGGGACGGCCAGCCGGCTGCCCACCCTGAAGTCTCTCGACCGCCGTCAACGGGTCGTCTATCTCGGCTCGTTCGCCAAGACCTGCATGCCCGGCGCACGCGTCGGCTACGTGGTCGCCGACCAGCGGATCACCGGCGGCAGCGGCGGCGGAACGCTGCTCGCCGACGAACTGTCGAAGATCAAGAGCATGCTCACCGTCAACACCTCCCCGATCGCTCAGGCCCTGATCGGCGGCAAACTGCTCTCCCACGGCTGCAGCCTCGCCGAGGCCAACCGCCGGGAGACGGAGGTCTACCGGCGCAATCTCCGCCAGGTGCTCGACGGGCTGGCCCGGCGGCTGGGACACGTCCCCGGCGTGGAATGGAACGCGCCCGCGGGCGGGTTCTTCGTCGTGCTCACCGTGCCGTTCACCGTGGACGACGGTCTCCTGGAGTACGCGGCCCGCCGCCACGGCGTGCTGTTCACCCCCATGCACCACTTCTACGGTGCCTCGGCCGGGTTCCGCCAGCTCCGGCTGTCCGTCAGCATGCTGACGCCCGACCGGATCGAGGAGGGCCTGGACCGGCTGGCCGGGCTCGTCACCGAACGCCTCGCGGAGCACGGGGCGGCCGGCGGGCCGGTACCGGGGGGCGGGTCGTGAGCCTCCGTACCCTCGCCGTCGTCGGCACCGGCCTGATCGGCACCTCGGTCGCCCTCGCGGCCTGCCGGCAGGGGGTCACCGTGTACCTGTCGGACCGGGACGAGTCCGCCGCCCGCACCGCCGAGGACCTGGGCGCCGGACGGGCCGCGCCGCCGCCGGAACCCGTGGACCTCGCCGTGGTCGCCGTACCGCCCAGCCTGGTCGCGCCCGTGCTGGCGGAGTCGCAGGCACGGCGGCTGGCGCTCAGCTACACCGACGTGGCGAGCGTCAAGTCCCGTACGGAACGGGAGATCCTGGCCACCGCCCCCGACCCGACCCGCTACGTCGGCGGCCACCCGATGGCCGGCCGCGAGTGGTCGGGCCCGCGGGCGGCCCGCGCGGAACTGTTCCGGGAACGCACCTGGGTGCTCACCCCCACCCGGCTGACGTCCAAGCGGGCCTTCGACCGGACCCTCGACCTGATCGCGCTGTGCGGCGCCGTCCCCCGGGTGATGCGGGCCCGGGCGCACGACGAGGCGGTGGCCCTCACCTCCCACGCCCCGCACCTGGTCGCCAGTCTGATGGCGGCACGCCTGCGGGACGGCTCCGCGGACGCCGCCCACCTCGCCGGCCAGGGGCTGCGCGACGTCACCCGGATCGCCCGCGGCGACTCCCGGCTGTGGAGCGACATCCTGGAGTCCAACGCCGCCGCCGTCGCCGGGATCCTCACCCGGCTCCAGGAGGACCTCACCGGAGTCCTGGCGGCCCTGCACGACCTCGCGTCCCCGGGCCCCGCCGTCCCGGGCGGCACCGCACCCGGCGGGGGAGGCGTGGCGCCCGCCCCGGGCAGGCACGCCCTGGTGGACCTGCTCGACCGGGGCATCGCCGGGGTCGGCGGCCTCGACGGCGCGGGCGGCGGCCGCCGCGGCGCCCCGGGCCGCCCGGAGGCCCCGGCGTTCCCGGTGGCGGGCGGACGGTGAGGCGGCGGACGGTGAGGAGGCCCGCGGAGCAAGGGACGGCGGGGGCGCGGGACGGCGAGGGGGTGGCGGGCGGTCCGGACCTCCGCGGACCGGAGGAGATCCACCGGCAGTCTGCACCGGCCGGGGTAACACCGCGGTGACAGTGCTTGTGTCCGCCGTGTGACCGGCGCCCGCGTACAACTTGGCCCCATGTTCACCACAACCAAGCCCACCGTGGCCAAAACCCTGCTGGCGGCGTCGGTCCTGCTGACCGGCGCCCTCCTCAGCGGATGTTCCGACGACTCGTCGGCCGCCTCCGCCGACGACACCAAGTCCGAGGCGAGCGCCTCGCCCGGCAGCCCCTTCGAGCAGGCGCTGGCCTTCTCGCAGTGCATGCGCGACAACGGGGTGGCCGGCTTCCCCGACCCGCAGCAGCAGGAGGGCGGCGGCATCGCGCTGAGCCCGGGCGACGGTAACGTCGACCCGAACTCCGAGTCCTTCAGGTCCGCGCAGGAGGCGTGCCGCGACAAGATGCCCCAGGGCCAGCTCGGCGGGGGCGGCGGCAACGGCGAACCGCTGGACTCGGCGAAGGTCGCCGCCTGGGCGAAGTGCATGCGCGAGAACGGCCTCCCCAAGTTCCCCGACCCCGAGATCAACGGCAACAACCTCGGGATCGACTTCGCCGGCTCCGGCATCAACCCGGCCGACGACGAGTTCCAGCAGGCCCGGGCGGCCTGTCAGGACAAGTGGCCCGGCGGCGGCGTGACGATCTCGGGCGGCGGCGCACAGTGACGGCACCGGACGGGACACAGGAGCGCGAGCGGGACGAGGGGGCGGACCGTCCGGGCCCGTCCGGTGACCCCTCCGCGGCCCTGGAACTGCGCACCCCCGGCGAGGTGGCCGACCGCCCGGCGGCCGGGGCCGACACCCGGGAGACCTCCGGGGACCCCGGGCTCCGGGAAACGGCCCGGGACCTCGAAACCCGGGAGAGGCCGGCGGAGACCGCCGCCGGCAGCGGCGACGACGGCGAGGCCGCGGCCCCGCCGGCGAGCCACCGCAGAAGCCGTCCGCTGCGCACCTCGGTGATCGTGGCCGCCGCGATCACCGTGGTCGCGGCGGCCGGCGCCGCCACCACCGGGGCCCTCGGCGGCGACGGAGCGGGAGAGGCGAACGCCGCTCCCTCCGCCCCGCCGAAGACCGCCGAGATCCGGCGCACCACCCTGACCCGCACCGAGACGGTCGACGGAAACCTCGGCTACGGCGAGGCCTCGGCCGTCCAGGCCCCGGCCGGAGCCGGAAGCGGGCAGCCGGCGCGGAACGGCACCGGCGGCGACGGCGGAAGCGCCGGGATCATCACCTGGGTGCCCGAGGACGGCGACGTCATCAAGCGCGGCGGCACCGTCTACCGCGCCGACGAGGAGAAGGTCCCGCTGCTCTACGGCTCCACGCCCTTCTACCGCACCCTGGGGCCGGGCAGTGAGGGCGGCGACGTCAAGATCCTGGAGAAGAACCTCTCCGAACTCGGCTACACCGGCTTCACCGCCGACGACGCGTACACGGAGACCACCGCCGACGCCGTCCGGGACTGGCAGGACGACCTCGGCCGCGAGGAGACCGGCAGGGTCGGGCCCGGGGACGCCGTGGTGGCGCCCGGTGCCCGGCGCGTCGCCGACGTGAAGACCTCCCCCGGCGCCCTGCTCAACGGCACCGTCCTGACCTGGACCGGCACCGAACGCATCGTCACCGTCGATCTCGACGTGCGGCACGAGGACCTCGTCGAGAAGGGCACCAAGGCCACCGTCACCCTCCCGGACGACAGCACCGTCCGGGCGGAGGTGACGGACGTCGGCACCCTCTCGGGCTCCGGCGAGGCCGGCGACGCCGGCTCCGGCGGCCCCGGGAACGGCGGCGGGAACGAGGACCCCACCCTGCCCGTGGAGCTGGAGATCGCGAAGCAGAAGGGGCTCGGCCGCTACCAGGCCGCCGGCGTCGAGGTCACGCTGAAGGCGGAGACCCGCGAGAACGTCCTCGCCGTCCCCGTGAACGCGCTGGTGGCGGAGCGCGGCGGCGGCTACGCCGTGGAGGTCGTCGACGCGGACGGCACCGTCGAGCGGCGTGCGGTGAAGCTCGGCATGTTCGCGGACAGCCTGGTGGAGGTGTCCGGCAAGGGCATCACCGACGGCCTGGTCGTGGGGGTCCCCAAGTGACCGAAGCGCCCAGCCCGGTGGTCGAACTGTCCGGGGTCCGCAAGACGTACGGGGACGTGACGGCGCTGCGGGACGCCGGGCTCGTCATCCGGCGCGGCGAACTGCTGGCCGTCGTCGGCCCGTCGGGCTCCGGGAAGTCCACGATGCTCAACATCATGGGCACCCTCGACCGCCCCACCGCCGGCACCGTGCGCATCGACGGGCACGACATCGACCACCTCAGCGACCGCGAGTTGTCCGCACTGCGCGCCGGAACGATCGGTTTCGTCTTCCAGCAGTTCCACCTCGCCCCCGGTATCCCGGCCCTGGACAGCGTCGCGGACGGGCTGCTCTACAGCGGCCGCCCGCGCGCCGAGCGGCGCAGGCTCGCCGAGCGCGCCCTGCGCCGGGTCGGCCTCGGCCACCGGCTCCACCACGAGCCGCACCAGCTCTCCGGCGGTGAGAAACAGCGGGTGGCCATCGCCCGCGCGGTGCTCGGCGACCCGCCGCTGCTGCTCGCCGACGAGCCCACCGGCGCGCTGGACTCCCGTTCCGGCCTGGTGGTGATGGAGCTGCTGCACGAGCTGCACCGGGCCGGCACCACGGTCGTGGTGATCACCCACGACCGGGACATCGCGGCCTCCCTGCCGCGCGAGGTCCGGATCCGCGACGGCCGGATCGAACACGACTCGGACGGCGCCGGACCCGCGCTCGCCGCCGGCCCGGACGGCGACGGTGCCCTCAGGCCGGCCCCGGTGCCCGCCGCCGCCCTGACCGCGGGGGAGGCCGTGCGATGACCACCGTGAAGGAGCCGGCACGCCCGGCACCACCCCGCCCGGCACCGCCCCGCCCCAGGCCGGCCCGGATGAACCCGGCCGACGTCCTGCGGGTCGGCGGCTCCGGACTGCGTTCCCGGCCCCTGCGGGTGTTCCTGTCGGCGCTCGGCATCGCCATCGGCATCGCCGCCATGGTCGGCGTGGTGGGCATCTCCACCTCCAGCACCGAGGACCTCAACCGCCGGCTCTCCGCGCTGGGCACCAATCTGCTCACCGTCACCCCCGGCCAGTCCTTCGGCGGCGGCGCCGCCCATCTGCCGGACGAGTCCGTGGAGATGATCGGGAACATCCCGGAGGTGGAGTCGGTCTCCGCCCTCGGCAAGACCGGGGCCAAGGTCTACCGCAACGACCACATCCCCGAGGAGGAGACCGGCGGCCTCAACGTCTACGCGGCCCGCACCGATCTGCCGGACACCGCCGGGGCGGAGATCGTCGACGGCCGGTGGCTGAACGCGGCCAACCAGCGGTACCCGGCCGTGGTGCTCGGCCCCACGGCCGCGGAGCAGCTCGGGGTGTTCCGGGCCGGGACCGGCACGAAGGTCTGGATGGCCGGGCAGTGGGTCACCGTCGTCGGCCTGCTGGCCCCCAACGAACTCGTCCCGGAGCTGGACTCCGCCGCGCTGACCGGCTGGACCTTCGCCGAGGAGGAGCTGGGCTTCGACGGCTACCCCACGACGGTGTACACCCGCGTGGAGGAGGCGGCCGTCACCGACGTACAGGCGATCCTCGGCGCCACCGCCAACCCGGAGAACCCCAGCGAGGCCAATGTCTCCCGGCCCTCCGACGTGCTCGCCGCCAAGCAGGCCACCGACGACACCCTCAGCGGACTGCTGCTGGGTCTCGGCGCGGTCGCCCTGCTCGTCGGCGGCGTGGGGGTGGCCAACACCATGGTCATCTCGGTACTGGAACGCAGGTCGGAGATCGGTCTGCGCCGCGCCCTGGGCGCCACCCGCGGCCAGGTCCGCAACCAGTTCCTCTGCGAGGCCCTGTTGCTGTCGGCGCTCGGCGGCATCGGCGGGGTCCTGCTCGGCATCGCCGTCACCTCCGGCTACGCCACCTACCAGGGCTGGCCCTCGGTGGTGCCGGTCTGGGCGATGGCGGGCGGGGTCGGCGCGACCCTGGTGATCGGCGGGCTGGCCGGCTTCTATCCCGCGCTGCGCGCCGCACGGCTGCCTCCCACGGAGGCCCTGTCGACCACGTGACCGCACGGACCACGGTGCCCTCGTCCGCCTCACATCCCCCGCGGGCGGCGAGGGCACCGTCTTGCGCGCACGGGGCCGCCGCCCGCCGCCCGCCGTCCGTTCGCCGGGGACATACGGCCGGGCACACGGCCGGGACATACGGCCGGAACAGCGAGAGACTGCGCGTCCCCTTTCCTGTCACGGAACGGCCCACGGAGCGGAATCCGGAAATCCGTCGTCCGCGCGCACAGCGAAAACCCCGGGGGCGACGGGAAAACCGCGACGGCACCGGGCGCGAAACATCCGGACAGCAGCGTACAGCGCGCCGAACTCCCCCGAAATGTCCAGCCGTTACGCGCTCTCGGACCTGTTCCGCCGCCTTATCGGCCCCGTATTCTCACCGCATGACCGAGCCCATGGGAAAAACCGGCGACAGCGCCCTGTACGAGCTTCTGCAGGGGCACCACATCGGCACGCTCGTCACCCTCAAGCGCGACGGCCGTCCCCAGCTCTCCAACGTCGGCTACGCCTACGATCCCCAGTCCCGCGTCATCCGCCTCATGGTGACCTACAACCGGGCCAAGACCCGTAATCTGCGCCGCGATCCGCGCGCGAGCTTCTATGTCACCAGCAGCAACGGCTTCTCCTACATGGTGGCCGAGGGCGAGGCCGAACTGACGCCGATCACCACCGATCCGCACGACGCGGTCGCCGATGAACTGGTCCGGGTCTTCCGCGGTTTCCAGGGTGAGCACCCGGACTGGGAGGGCTTCCGGGCCGCGATGGTGGCGGAGCGGCGCCTGGTGATCCGGCTCGCCGTGGAACGGGTGTACGGGGCGGCCGGCCGGCGTGTCCTGGCGGGCAGCCGCCCGGCACCCGCGGACGGCACCGGCTCCGGCGGGCCGGGGCCGCAGCTCGGCCGCGGGCCGATGCCGCAGCACGGCGGAGGGCCGGGCCTCCAGCTCGGCCGGGGGCCGATGCCGCAGCACGGCGGGGGACCGGGCCCGCAGACCGGCGGAGGGCCCGAGGGCCCGGGCGGCATCATGGTCGGCTGACCCGCCGCCCCGCTCCCTTTCCCCGGCGCTCTCCGCCCGGCCATCGCACCGCCTTCCGCCGCCCCGGCCGGCACTGCCGGAATTCCACCGGTGACGGTGATGGGTGATCTGTTGTAGGCACCGTGCCGCACCCGGAAACGCGCCCGCCGCGTATCCACCGACGGGGGCGGCCGGACTGCCGGATTCATCCGGCGCGGGGCGGCGAATGCCCGGTGCGCCGAATGCCCGGTGCGCGGCCCGGGTATTTCTGGGCCCCTCCGCCTTCTGCTCTCTCCGCGGAAGCCGTGTTTTCTCTCTCCGCGCGCCCGGACCACGCGTTACTGCATGCGCGTGCGCATTCCGCTTTCCGATTCCCCGCGCCGGGACGAGGAGCCGGGCCGGAGTGAGGAGGCCGGCGACGGTCACTCCCGTGACCGGGTGCCGGGGCACCGCCCGGGTCGGTTCGCCGTCCGCCCCGCGCCGCCGCCCGGGTGGCCACCGGCAGCCCGGCCCCACCCGTTTCCGTCCGGCCCTGCCCGTTTCCGCCGCGTCCGTGCGGTTCCGCGGCCATTGGCACGCCCACCGCCGGCGATCTCGGCCCTCGGCTGTGCCATTGGCCCAGTGATCCGGGCCCTGCTTGAGCACATGGGTGCGGGGATGCTCTCATGGATGCGTCGATGGCGCTGCGGACTTCCGCGGCGCCTTTTTCGTGCGGGGCGCCGGGAGGGCGGAAAGAGTGCTGAAGAGGATGTTCGTGGCTCCGGATCCGGGGCGGGTGCGCCTGCGCAGCGCGCTGCGGGCCGTCCTGGGCATCGGTCTCGCGGTGAGCCTGTCCCTGCTCACCGGCCACGAGCTCCCCGCCGTCATCGCCGGCGGTCTGACGGCGCTCCTCGCCCTCTTCACGGTCACCGACACGACCGTCCGCCGGCAGGCCGTCACCACCGCGCTGTTCCCGGTGGCCGGCTTCCCGGTCCTCGCCCTGGCGACCGTGCTGCACGACCAGCCGCTCCTGCGCGACGCGGCGTTCCTCGCGGTCGCCGGCGCCGGCGTGTACGCGCGGCGCTGGGGCCCGCGGGGCCATGCCCTCGGCACCTTCGCGTTCATGACCTTCTTCGTGGCGCAGTTCCTGCGGTCGGTCCCGGGCCAGCTTCCCGGCCTGTACGCCGCCATGGCCCTCGCCCTGCTCGCCTCGTCGGCGGTCCGCTTCGGCCTCTGGTGCTACGAACGGCGGATGGCGCCGCCCGTCCAGCCGCCCCCGCCGGGCGGCCGCGGCCTCGCCCGGACGAGCACCCGGCAGGCCGTCCAGGTGGCGGTCGCGGGCGGGCTCGCCCTCGGTCTGGGCCAGGCGCTGTCGCAGGAGCGGTGGTACTGGGCGGTGGGCACCGTCTGGTGGATCTTCGTCAACACCGCCTCGCGCGGCGAGACCCTGGTCCGCGGCTGGCGGCGCGTGGTGGGCACCGTCACGGGGGTCGCCGCCGGGCTGTTCACCGCCGTACCGCTGGACGGCGAGCCCGCCCCGACCGCCGTCCTCGTGGCCGTCTGCGTCTTCGGCGTCTTCTACACGGCACCGCTGTCCTACAGCTGGATGATGTTCTTCGTGACCGTCATGGCCGGGCTGCTCTACGGCCTGCTCGGCGTACTGGACGAGGCGCTGCTCGCCCTGCGGGTCGCGGAGACGCTGGTCGGCGCGGTGGCCGTCGTGGCGGCGGTGGCCGTCGTCCTCCCCGTCACCACGCACGCCGCCACGGACGCCTGGATCCAGCGCTCCCTGCTGTGTGTCCGGCAGTGCACGACGGAGGCCTCCCGGCGGCTGGCCGGTGACGACGGCGCCGACCCGGCGCCGCACGCGGCCGCACTCGAAGCGCTGCTCGCCCGGGTGCGCGTCTCCGTCGCCCCGCTCCTCCACCCGCTCAACCCGTTCACCGCCCGCAGGGAGCGGGCCCGCCGGATCGTCGCCCTGCTCGACGCGTGCGCCGAGCGCCTGCGGGACCTCACCGAGCTCGCCGCCGACCCGGAGGCCTCCCACGACTCCCGGCTGACCGACGCCTGCCGACGGGTGGAAGCGGCCGTGGCCGCGCTCGTGACCCCCGGAGCCGTGGTGGTGGCCGCCGGGCCCGCCGTCGCGGAGACACCGCAGCACCCGGGCGCCGAACGCGCCCTCGCCTGTCTGCAGGGTCTGGAGGCGGCGCTCGTTTCGCTCGCCGCGCCGCTGCGGAGTTCTCCGCGCGCGCCGCTGGCCTCCTCCTGAGCCAGCTGAGGCACGGGGGGCCGGGAGCGGTGGGGACACGGCGCTCAGGCGGTCCCGCACCATCGCCGGGCCGGGCCTCGTCCGGGTCCTCCGCCCCGGCGACCGGCACCAGCCACGAGTGCTGTCCGAGGGCTCCGAGGGCGGCGGGAGACCGTTCCGACGGCTTCCTGCCCCGCCGTCACCGGCGCGCCGGGTGCTGGTCTTCTCCGGTCGCGCCAACGGGGCCCTCCGGTGGCGGCCTGACGGCCGGCGCCCCCCGGGGGGACGGACGGGTGGGCCGGGCCGTGCGCCGGGCGGGCCGGGTGAGCCGGTGCGGCAGCGGGAAGGGCATGTCGCGTCCCGGACACGGAGAAGGGCGGGGCCGTCGTACGGCCGCCGCCCCCCGGAATGCGGGACCGGGCCGCCGCCTGCGCGGGGCGCCCGTGTCCCGGCCGGTCAGCGCAAGGGCTGCGCCTGCTGCGGTGTGATGCCCAGGACGGCCGCGTACTGCGAGAGCACCAGCCTGCCGATCGCCGGATAGGCGCCCAGGGACTCGCCCGAGGGGCAGCCGGCCTCGGCGGCGGCCGCCTCCAGCAGTCCTTCGGGGAGCTCGGGCCCGATCAGGTACGGCGCGAGCGCGAGCTGTGCCGAACCGGAGCCCCGCAGCTCCTCGGCGGCCTTCGCGATGGAACCCTCGACGTCCAGCGCGGCGGCGAGCACCGGCACCGCGAGCCGGGCGGCGAGGAGCATGCCGGTGATGCCGGCGGCCTGGACGGCGTCCTCGCCGCCGACGGTGGCGAGGATGATGCCGTCGGCGGCCGTGGCGACGGTGAACAGGCGCGCCCGGTCGGCGCGGGCGAGCCCCGCCTCCGACAGGCGCACGTGCAGGGCCTCCGCCAGGAGCGGGTGCGGGCCGAGGGCCTCGGTCAGCTCGGCGGACGTGCGGCTGTCCATGACGGCCTGCCGGATGCGGCGGACCAGTGCGCTGTCCGGGCCCGCGAGCAGCGGCACCACGACGGCGTCGGGGGCGTCCTCACCGATGACCGGGGTCCGCCCGCCCTCTTCCCCGGCGCCTTCGGCCGCCGCGGTGGCGCGGGCCAGCCGGGCGGTGCGGTCGGCCGCGGCCTGGGAGAGCACGGCCGACAGTGCGGGGAATTCGTCGTCGCCGCCGTCGATGTATCCGATGTGGGCGTGCAGGCCCGGCAGTTCGGACCGGGCGATGCTGACGACCTCTTCCGCCAGGCTGCGGGAGGCCGCGTCGGGTGTGCCGGGCACCGCCAGCACCAGCGCGGGGGCACCCTCGGGCGCCGCCAGCGGCTCCGGTTTCCGGTGCCGACCGGGCTGGCGGGGACGCGGCATTCGTACGGGCAGGCCGGGTGCGGGCCCTGTGGGGGTGCTCATGGCGCCGCATGTTAACCCTTTGGAGGGCTTTGGTGTTCGGGGAGGGTGCGGCCGCGTACTCTTCGTCCGTTTTCGTCCGGTGGTTTGTATTGTTACCCGGAGTAAGTCAGTCGGGTGCGGGCGGCCGCGGCCAGAGGTCGAGCATGCCTCCGTCGGCGGGGAGCCGCAGGGTGCCGCCGGCGAGCGCGCCGGCGATCCGCAGAGCGCCGTCGAGCGGGCCGCCCCCGGCCTCCACCGGGCACGCCTCCGGCGCGAGCCGGGACAACTCCTCCCGGACCGGCACGAGCAGCGGCGGCCCGATCCCGAAGAGGCCGCCGGTGAACGCCACCGGGCAGCCGGTGGCGGGCGGGCAGACGGCGGCCGCGGTCTCCGCGATCGCGCGGGCCGCGTCCCGAAGGATTCCGGCCGCCACCGGGTCCGTCCCGGCGCAGGCGGCGACCTCCGGCGCGAACGAGGCCAGGACGGCCGCGCGGTCCGTCCGCGGATAGAGCAGGGCGGGGAGGCCGGCGGCCGGGCCGAAGACCGCCTCCAGCCGGTCCAGCAGCGCCGCCGAGCCGCCCCGGCGCCCGTCGTGCGCCCGCAGGGCCGCCTCCAGGCCGGCGCGGCCGATCCAGGCGCCCCCGCCGCAGTCGCCCAGCAGATGACCCCAGCCGTCGGCCCGCCTCCAACGGCCGCCCGGTGCGGGGGAGTACAGGGCTCCGCCGGAGGACGGAGCGGCCTCGGGAGAGGCGTCCGTGTGGCCGGGCGGACGGGAAGCGGGACGCCCGCCGGGCCCGTCGGAGAGCCGGGAACCACGGACCGGACCGGAGCCGGCCGTGCCGCCGGACCCGAGGGGCGCACGGGAGCCGGGGCGAGGGCCCGGCTCCCGGGGCGTACGGGAGTCCGGGGCGGGCCCGGAGCCGTGGTGCGTCACCGGGGGAGGGGGGAGGCCACCGTCGCCCGGGGGCGCGTCCAGGTCCGCGCCGAGGGCGATCACGCCGGTGCCCGCCGCGACGACCGCGCCCGTCCGCTGACCGAGGGCACCCGCGTAGGCCGTGACGGCGTCGGCCGCCAGCGCCAGCCGGCGGACGCCCAGTTCGGCGGCGAGGGCCTGCGGCA
Organism: Streptomyces sp. S07_1.15; assembly: GCF_020739505.1. Taxonomy (NCBI): domain Bacteria; kingdom Bacillati; phylum Actinomycetota; class Actinomycetes; order Kitasatosporales; family Streptomycetaceae; genus Streptomyces; species Streptomyces sp. S07_1.15. Next base: position 508,250 of record NZ_JAJBZK010000001.1, on the reverse strand, counting down.
GCCGGGCCCGCAGATCGTCGCCGAGGGTGGCCATGCCGGCCGCGCCCACGGCCACTGCTGCCACGGCGCCTCGGGCCTCCGGCCGCCGCCCGGCCTCCCCGTCGCCGGCACGGGCCAGCAACGCCCGTGCGGCGGGCAGCAGGCAGGCGAGCAGGTGCCCGGCGTCGATGCCCCGGGGGCCGGTCCGGACGGGTTCGGCCCGGATCGCTTCCCCGACCTGCCCGCCGTCCTCCGCGCGGGCGAGGGCCACGCGCAGCCCGGAGCCGCCGGAGTCGACCCCGATCACCCAGCGGGCCGCACCGCCGGTGCCTTCCGGCTCACCGGGCGGCGGGGGCCGGCCCTCGCGGCCTGGGGCGCCAGGGGCCGCGTCGGCCCCCCGGGCTTCACTCACGTTCCGCTCCCTTCTCCGCGGCCGGCGACCGCAGCGGCACCGGAGGGCACGCCGGCGAGCGCCGTGAACCGCCGGCCCGAGGCCCGGCGGGGGCACGGGGGAGGAGCGGAGCAGGACTCCGTACGCGGCGCGGCAGGAGGCGGCTCCACGGCCGCGGATGGCAGGCCGCCCGCCTCCGGCGCACCACACCCGGAACCGCACGGCCCGCCGGAGGACCGGAGGCCCGTACCGGCCACGTCGGCCACGTCGGCCACGTCGGCCACGCCGGGCGGGCCGGCGGTGGCTGCCGTGGCGCCGTGCGCGGCAGCGGGTCCCCCGCCCCCGCGTCGCACGTCAGGGCAGACGCCAGTCGACCGGTTGGCCGCCCTGTTGTACGAGGAGGTCGTTGGCGCGGCTGAACGGGCGGGAACCGAAGAACCCGCGGTCGGCGGACATGGGGGAGGGATGCGCGGATTCCACCGCCGGGAGCGGGCCGAGCAGCGGGCGCACCGTGCGCGCGTCCCGCCCCCACAGAATCGCCACCAGCGGACGGCCCCGCTCCGCGAGGGCCCGGATGGCCTGTTCGGTGACGGCTTCCCAGCCCTTGCCGCGGTGCGCCGCGGGTCTGCGCGGGGCGGTGGTCAGCGCGCGGTTGAGCAGGAGGACGCCCTGCCGGGTCCAGGGGGTCAGATCGCCGTTGGAGGGCCGCTCCACTCCGAGGTCGCTCCGCAGCTCCCGGAAGATGTTCTCCAGGCTGCCGGGGAGCGGCCGGACCTCGGGCGCCACGGAGAAGCTCAGCCCCACCGCGTGCCCGGGTGTGGGATAGGGGTCCTGGCCGACGATCAGGACCCGTACCTCGTCGAAGGGCTGCTGGAAGGCGCGCAGCACATTCGGCCCGGCGGGCAGGTAGGTGCGCCCGGCGGCGATCTCCGCGCGGAGGAAGTCCCCCATCGCGGCGATCTGCCCGGCGACCGGGTCGAGGGCTTTCGCCCAGCCCGGTTCGACGATCTCGTTCAATGGTCGTGCAGCCACGGGCGGTCACTCTACTGGCTCCCCACACAGGCTCGTTGCCGCTCCCGGCAATCCGGCTCAGCCGATCACCGCGGCCCGGACACACAGCACATCCGGGAGATGGGAGGCGAGTTGGCGCCAGCTGTCGCCCTCGTCGGCGCTCGCGTACAGCTCGCCGTTGCGGTTGCCGAAGTAGATCCCGGCCGGGTCGGCGCCGTCGGACCACATCGCGTCCCGCAGGACCGGGCCGTAGTGCGCGGCCTCGGGCAGGCCCGTGGAGAGCGGCTGCCAGCTCTTGCCCGCGTCCTCCGTGCGGAAGACCCGGCAGCTGCGCCCGGCCGGCACCCGGTCCGCGTCGGCGTTGAGCGGGAAGACGTAGGCGACGTCGCCGCGGCGGGGGTGCGCGACGACGGGGAAACCGAAGTCCGAGGGCAGGGAGTCGCCGATGGAGGTCCACCGGGCCCCGGCGTCGTCACTGCGGAAGACGCCCCAGTGGTTCTGCAGATAGAGCCGGTCCGGGTCGGCGGCATCGCGGGCGATCTTGTGGACGCACTGCCCGAACTCGGGGTGGGGGTCGGGCATGAAGACCGCCGAGATCCCGGTGTTGGACGGATCCCAGCTCGCGCCGCCGTCCAGCGAGCGGAACACGCCCGCGGCGGACACCGCGACCGTCACCGCGCGAGGGTCGCGCGGGTCGGTGAGGACCGTGTGCACGGCCTCCCCGCCGCCGCCCGGCGCCCACCGGTCGCGGGTGGGGTGCTCCCACAGGGGGCGGACCAGCTCGAAGGTCTCGCCGCCGTCCTCCGAGCGGAAGAGCGCGGCCGGCTCGGTGCCGGCGTAGACCACGCCGGGCTCGGCCGGGCCGGCCGGCTGCAGCTGCCAGACCCGCTCAAGGGAGGCGCCGGTGTCCTCCGGGAAGCGGACGGCCGGGCGCTTCGGCTCCTGCCAGGTGGCGCCGAGGTCGTCGGAGCGGAAGACGGACGGGCCCCAGTGCGAACTGTCGCCGCCGACCAGCAGCCGGGGGGTGCCGCCGGGCCGCTGGTCGATGCCGATGGAGTAGACCGCCTGGGCGTTGAAGTGCGGGCCGTCGAACTCCCACTCCCCGGCCTTCCCGCCGGCGGAGCTCCGCCGCCGGGCGAGGAAGAGTCCTTTGCGGGTCCCCACGGCGAGCAGGACGTCGGTCATCTCGGCACCTCCGGAACGCGGTCGTGTTGCGTGGGTCACAGTCTGCACCGGCCCACTGACAACGGCGTTCCGCCACGGCGCCGTACCAGGTCAGCCCGCCCGCAGATACGGAACGGGGACGGGCGCGTCGGCACCCAGTTCCCGTGCCGCGCGCCGGGCGAAATAGGGGTCGCGGAGCAGTTCCCGGCCCAGCAGCACCGCGTCGGCCCGGCCGGCGGCGAGGATCTCCTCCGCCTGGCGCGCCCCGGTGATCTCGCCGACCGCCGCCACCGGCATCCCGGTCCGGTTCCGCACCCGCTCGGCGAAGGGCACCTGGTAGCCGGGCCCGGTGGGGATGCGCACCCGCGGGGCGTTGCCTCCGCTGGAGACGTCCAGGAGGTCCACCCCGTGTGCCCGGAGGTCCGCGGCCAGCCGCACGGTGTCGTCCACCGTCCAGCCGGCGCGCTCGTCCGCCCCGTTCTCCGCGAGCCAGTCCGTCGCCGAGACCCGGAAGAGGACGGGCAGGCCGTCGGGCCACACCTCGCGCACCGCGTCCACCACCCGCAGGGCGAGCCGGGTGCGGTTCTCGTAGGAGCCGCCGTAGGCGTCGGTGCGCCGGTTGCTGTGCGGGGACAGGAACTCCCCGATGAGGTAGCCGTGCGCCCCGTGCACCTCGGCCACCCGGAAGCCGGCGGCCAGCGCCCGCCGGGCGGCCTCGGCGAACTGCCGCACCACCTCGTCGATCTGCCGGACCGACAGCTCGGCGGGCACGGGATGTCCCTCGTCGAACGGCAGCGGGCTCGGCCCGAGCGGCCGCCAGCCGCCCTCCGCGGCGGACAGCGGGGCGCCGCCCTGCCACGGCAGGGCGGTGGACGCCTTGCGCCCGGCGTGGGCGAGCTGGATGCCGGGGACGGTGCCCTGGTCCTCGAGGAGACCCGTGATGCGGCGGAACGCCTCGGCCTGGCGGTCGTTCCACAGGCCCAGGTCCCCGGGGCTGATCCGGCCCTCCGGGCTGACGGCCGTGGCCTCGACGAGGATGAGGCCGGTGCCGCCCACGGCGCGCGAGGCGTAGTGCGTGGCGTGCCAGTCGCCCGGCACTCCCGCGCCGGGTCCGGTGTGCGCCGCGGAGTACTGGCACATCGGGGCCATCCACACACGGTTGGGGACGGTCAGCGAACGCAGGGTGAACGGGGTGAACAAACGGCTCACGGCAGCCTCCGGGCGGAGTCGGCGGTCGGGACGGCTCGTACGATAGGCATCGTAGTACGGTGGATGTCAAACTACGAGAGTCTTCGTACAATGAGGAGCCCGTCGTTCCGAGGAGCCGCCGTGACCACCCCCGCCCCGAGCCGCACTCTGGACCATCCGCCACGGGACGCGATCCGGCTCGAAGGCGTGCTGCACGCGCTCTCCGACCCCATGCGGCTGCGCATCGTCCGGAGTCTCGCCGCCGCCGAGGAGGAGCTGTCCTGCTCGCTCTTCGACCTCCCGGTCAGCAAGTCCACGACCACGCACCACTTCAGGGTGTTGCGTGAGAGCGGCGTGATCAGCCAGTGCTACCGGGGGACGGCCAAGATGAACGGCCTCCGCCGCGACGATCTCGACGCACTCTTCCCGGGCCTGCTCGACAGCCTGCTCCGGGCCGCCGCCCTCCAGGCGGGCCGGCTCCACGAGGACGGACGCGGCGAGGGCTGACGCCGCGCGGGCCGGCGCGGCGCGGACGGACGCGGCGGGGACTTACGGGAGTGGCGGCTCCGCTCCCCGCCACCGCCTCCCGGGAAAGCCGGTCCGCCGGGGGCGTCAGAGCTCCCGCATCCGCCCGATCTCCGCGGTCTGCTGGACGCTCATCTCGGTGGCCATCTCCTCCACCAGCACGTCGTTCCCCTCCTTGAGCACCTCGGTGGCCATGGTCACCGCGCCCTGGTGATGAGTGATCATCAGCTTGACGAAGAGCTCGTCGAAGGCGTCCCCGCGGGCGGCCGAGAGCCGGTCGAGCTCCGCCTGCGTGGCCATACCGGGCATCGCACCGTGGTCGTGTCCGTGCGCCTCTTTCTCCCCTTTCTCCTCTTTCTCCTCGCGCGGCTCGCCCCGCTGGTCGAGCCAGCCCTCCAGCGCCCCGATCTCGGGTCCCTGCGCCGCCGCGATCCGCCGCGCGATCCCCTTGACGCCCTTCGACTCCGCGTGCTTCTCCGCGAGCGCGGCCATGGTCAGGGCCTGCCGGTGGTGGACGATCATCATCCGCACGAAGCGCACATCGGCCGCGTTGGGGACGGTGTCCTCGCGGCCGGCCTTCCGCGCCTCCTCCGCCGAGAGGGTCTCGGCCGCCTCGCCCGGTTTGCCCGGCGCCACCACGGAGGGCCCGCCGTCCGCCTTCGCCGGGGCGGAACCGTCCACCTCGCAGGCCGGAAGGGCCAGCACCGCGGCCGCCGCGGTGGACGCGAGGAGCAGCGAACGGGCGCGGGCCGTCATCCGGCGGTGGAACACGGGACCTCCAGGGGCGGGTCGGAGCGGACACCGGCTACGAACACATCTTCGTTAATCACTGTTGAGATGTACATGTAGGCGGCGATACTGCGGAGTTGACACACCGTTCGCCGTAGAACGGTAGACGAGGGAGGTCTCAGTGACGTCGTTGCACATACCCCGCGTGCGGCGCAGACGCCTGGGCGTGGCGGTGGCGGCCTTCGGGCTGATCGCCTCATTCCTGGCCGCAGGTCCCGCGGCCGCGACACCCGACCCCGGTGACGCGCCCGACGGGAAGCGGATGTCGAAGGAGCTCGCGGGCGACACCCGCGCGGCCATGGAGAACGGCGACATCCCGGGTGTGGACGAGATCGTCCACAGCAAGAACATCAAACACCTCGCCAGTGTCGGCAAGGGCGCCCTCGGCAGCCTGAACACCGATCTGGCGTTCCAGGGCCGCTATGCCTTCGCCGGCAACTACGACGGCTTCACCATCTACGACATCGGCAACCCGCGGTCCCCGAAGACCGTGAGCCAGGTGCTCTGCCCCGGCGGCCAGAACGACATCTCCGTCTCCGGGAACCTGCTCTTCCTCTCCACCGACTCCTCGCGCAGTGACAACTCCTGCAACAGCAGCTCCCAGCCCGCCAGCGAGAAGTCCTCCTGGGAGGGCATGAAGATCTTCGACATCAGCGACAAGCGGAACCCCCGCTACGTCGCCGCCGTCGAGACCGCCTGCGGCTCGCACACCCACACGCTGGTGCCCGAGAAGCGCAACGTGTACGTCTACGTCTCCTCTTACTTCCCGAGTGAGGACTTCCCCGACTGCCGGCCGCCGCACGACGGCATCTCGGTGATCAAAGTTCCGCGGAAGGCACCGGAGCGCTCGGCGGTCACCGACTTCCCCGTCCTCTTCCCCGACGGCGGCAACTCCGGCTCCGAGGGCAGCAGTTACGAGACCACCGGCTGCCACGACATCACGGCCTTCCCGAAGAAGCGGCTGGCCGCCGGGGCCTGCATGGGCGACGGCATCCTGATGGACATCTCCGACCCGGCGCGCCCCAGGGTGGTCGACCGGGTGCGGGACAACACCAACTTCGCGTTCTGGCACTCGGCGACCTTCAGTGAGGACGGTGACAAGGTCGTCTTCACCGACGAACTGGGCGGCGGCGGTGCCGCGACCTGCAACGCCGAGGTCGGACCCGACCGCGGCGCCAACGGCATCTACGACCTGAAGCGCCGGGGCCACCACCGGGAACTGGTGTTCCGCAGCTACTTCAAGATCCCGCGCCACCAGGCGGACACCGAGAACTGCGTGGCCCACAACGGTTCGCTGATCCCGGTCAAGGGCCGCGACATCATGGTCCAGGCCTGGTACCAGGGCGGCGTCTCGGTCTGGGAGTTCACCGACTCGTCCCGGCCGAAGGAGATCGGCTACTTCGAGCGCGGCCCGCTCTCCGCCGACACCCTGACCCTGGGCGGCTCCTGGTCCGCCTACTACTACAACGGCCACATCTACTCGAACGACATCGCCAAGGGCTTCGACGTCCTGCGCGTCGACGACCGCCGCACGGCCGGCGCCGCGCGGGTGCGGATGCACGAGCTCAACGTGCAGACGCAGCCCGACTACCGCTGAACCGCGGCACGCGGAAGCGTCCCGCCGGGCGGCTCCTCGCCCGGCGGGACACCGAGTTCCCACTCCAGCCCGAAGCGCTGGAACAGCTCCGAGCGCAGCAGCGCCGGGGGCAGCGGCGCCCCCGGCAGCAGGACCGCCACCACCGCGCCCATGAGAAGGGCGCGCAGCAGCGGATAGTCCGAGTCCGGGTGCCTGGAGCCGTAGCGGACGACGGTGTCGCGGAGCAGCACGGCCAGCCGCTGCTGCTCCGGGCACTGCACGAAACCCTCGGCGGTGAGGATGCCCGCCATGTGGGTGCGCATCAGCGTGGGATGGTCGCGGGCGATGCCGAGGATGGCGTCGATGGCCCGGGCGAGCAGTTCCTCGCCGTCCTCGGTGCGCGGCTCCCGCCGCAGCGCGGCCTCCAGTGTCAGGTGCATCAGCCGGTGCACGGCGGACTGGAGCAACTGCCGCTTGCCCGGGAAGTAATACGAGACGAGTCCGCGGGCCGAGCCCGCCCGGTCGGCGATGTCGGCCAAGGTCGTCGCCTCGTAACCGCGCTCGCCGACCAGCTCGACCGTCGCCTGGAGCAGCCGTTCGCGGGAGCGACGGCGCAACTCTTCATTGACCGATGCGCTTCGCGGGGACATGCTGTAACTCCTGCGTTGACTGGCTCCGGGCCAATATACTCAGTGAGGTGCCGCCTCTGACCTGTTCAGAGGCGTTTCCGAGACCGCCGCCGTTTTCGGGCGACGCGGGGGATCGCCCGAAAACGGTGGTTTCGGAAGGATTCCGGACCGGCCTCAGCCGAGCCGGCCGAGCACCGGGCGCAGCCCGTCGGGGCGTTCGGTCACCGGCAGCCGCTCCACCAGCTCCAGGGCGCAGCCCGCCGCCGTCGCGCCGCCGTCCGCCCGTACGTCGTCGCCCACCATCAGCGTCTCCCGGGGCGTCACGCCCAGCGCCTCGCAGGCGGTCCGGAAGAGCCGCTCGTCGGGTTTGGCCACGCCGTGCTCGTACGACAGCACGTAGGCGTCCACGAAGCCGTCCAGACCGTGCTCCCGGAAGACCGGGCGCAGATCCCAGCCGATGTTCGACACGACGGCGATCCGGGTGCCCCGCTCGCGCAGCGCTCCGAGCACCTCGGAGGCGTCCGGATAGGGGGTCCAGGCACCCGGTTCCATGTGCCGGTCGTAGAGGGCCTCGTACGCCTCCGGCCAGGGCAGCGCCGCCTCCCGCGCCAGTCCGGTGAAGAGTTCCCGGTGGTGCTCGGCGGCGCAGTCGCGTACCTCCCAGAGCGGGGCCAGACGCTCGGGCACGCCGTGCGGGGACGATCCCCCGGGCAGCGCGCCCGCTCTGGCCAGTTGTTCCGCCCAGTGCGCCAGCTCGGCCTCCGGCACCGCGATCCCGAGCCGGTCCAGGGTGACGCGCAGCCAGTGCTCCACGGTCTCGATGCGGAAGAGGGTGCCGGAGAAGTCGAAGAGCACGCCGGTGATCGCCATGCGGTGATCATTCCCCGGCCGTCCCCGGCGGTTCAAGGGTTTCCGTACGTTGCGCCCCGTACCGGTGGTGGGCGGCGACGGCGGCGGAGGCCGCGGCCGCTCCCAGCAGCCAGCCGCCCACCACGTCGGAGGGCCAGTGGACCCCCAGGTAGACGCGGGTGAATCCGACCCCGGCGACGGACACGGCGGCCGCGGCCGCCGCGGCCCGCATCAGCGCTCCCCGCACGCCCGCGCGGTGGGCGAGCCACAGCAGCAGCACGCAGACGAACGCGGCCGTCATCGCGTGTCCCGACGGGAACGCCGCGTAGTGCGCCGAGTCCACCGGCTCCCTCCACCGCGGCCGCGGACGGTCGACGAGGAACTTCAGGCCCTGCTGGAGGACCGAGCCGATCAGCAGGGTCACGACCAGCCACAGCGCGGTCGTCCGTCCGCCGCCCCGGCGGGACAGCAGCAGAGCCAGGACGGCCGGCAGCAGCGCGAGCCGCATCGTCCAGGGATCCCACACCCAGTCGGTGAGCACCCGGTTGGCCTGGGTGAAGCCGGGGTTCTCCCGGGCGGACTCGTGCAGCCCGGTGGCGACGGTCCGGTCGAGCGCGAGCAGCGGGCCCCACTCCACGGCGACCAGCGCCAGCAGGACGGCGGCCGGGAGGGCGCACAGGCCCGCGGCCCACAGATGGCCGGTCGCGCGGTGGGGGCGGCGGCCGGCGGGGGCGGGGACGGTGGGGGAGGACGTCCGCATGCACTGCATCCTGGCCGCGATCGGCCCCCGGAAACTACTTCAGCGCGCTGAGTCCCGGTACAAAAGCGAGCAACAGCGGCACCACGGGGACCAGCGCGGCGGCGGCCGTCAGCCGCAGCCGGCGGGCGGGGCTCAGCCGCGGACGGGCCGAGAGCAGCCGGTTCACCCGGTCGGGTACCTGCGCCAGCGGTGTGGGGACGGGGCCGAACACGCCCCGCTCCTCGTTGAGTTCGACCAGGGCCAGGGCGGTCGTCAGCCGCCCGTGGCGGCGTGAGGCGACGTCATCGGCCGCCAGTTCGACCAGGCGGTGCACCTCGTCCCGGAAGGAGGCGAAGACCGGAACCCGCGGAAAGCCCGTCGCCAGCGCGCCGGAGCAGTACAGCAGCCAGTCGTGGTGCGCCCTCGCGTGGCCCTGCTCATGGGCCAGGACGGCGTCCAGCCGGCGGCGGCCCAGCCGGCGCAGCGCGGCCGTGGTGATGACGAGCCGCGGTGTGGTGCCCGGCAGCCACCACGCCTCCGGGCGTTCGCCTTCGAGGACGACGAGACGGTCCTCCGGCTCCGGCGCTCCTGATGACACCTCGTCCAGGGAGGGTTCACCGGGCAGCCGGGGGGAGCGCGCGAGCAGCTCCGCACGCCGGCGCCTGCGCTCGGCGCGGGCCCTGCGCACCTCGCGGGCGAGCATCGCGGCGCTCCACAGCCCCCCGCCGGCCAGCGCGACGGCCACCGCACCGGACCAGGGACCGTACGCGCCGAAGGCGTAGGCCTCGACTACGCCGTGCGGCGCGGGCGCGAAGACGTGACCGCGCACGAGCTCCCAGGCGGCGGAGCCGGTCAGCGCCATCGCGAGCACGGCGCACAGCAACACGGCGGCCACGACGCACTGCCACACCCACAGGGCGACCACCGGTTCCCGGTCCGGCCACTCGGCACGCCGCAGCAGACGGGGGGCCAGGGCCGCGGTGAGCCCGCCGAGGACGATCAGCGCGAGCGGGAGCATCATGGCCGCCAGCCTACGAGCGCGGAGTGCCCGGCCGGTACGGCGCCGGCCGCGGAGTGACGCACGCCACCGGCTCGGTCCGGTGGCGAGCCGGGTGAAAGGGGCGCGGGGGGACGCTCCGCTCAGAGCGTCATCAGCATGGCGGCCATGGCCATCGCCATCACCAGCCGGCAGACGGTCAGCAGGTCCCCGTGCCCGGACCCGCCGCTCCCCGGCGAGCGGCCGGCCGCTCCCCGGACGACGGACAACGGGCCCCCCGCGCCCGCGGCGGCGGCCGCCCCGGGGGCGCCGGCCGCCGCCGTGCCCCGGACCGCGGCCGGCAGCGGCGCCAGGCGCAGCCCGGTCCACAGCGCGTACAGCGCGAAGTACCCCAGGAGTGCCCCGGTGAGCAGCGGCAGTCCGCCGGTCTGCTGGCCGGCGGCCCCGTGCCCGGCGTGCCCCGCCGCGTGCGGGGCGGCGGACATGGCGAGCCCCATGTGGACCATCGCGGCGGAGCCCACCGCGTGGTGGCCGTGGTGCAGGCCCGCGCTCCCCGTCCACGGGGAGGCCGCGGCCAGGGCGAGCGACACCGCGCAGGAGAGCCCGAACACCCCGGCGAACGCCGCCGGCAGCCAGCCCTGGCCGCTCACCGCCGCGACGGGCACGGCCATCGCCGCCATACCGAGCCCCATCAGGGCCTCGCCCCCCGCCTCCCCGCGCCGCGCGGACGGGCCCGCGCGCATCCGCAGCAGGCAGTAGACGGCGCTCGCCCCGCAGAGAGCGGTCAGCAGCCAGCCGATCAGCGGCGGTCCGTGCACGGCTCACCTCCCCGGTGCCGGTACGCCGGTAAGACTGCCCGGTGGAGCCGCCCCGCACGGGAGCGCACGAAGGCAGCGACGGGCGCACCGGGGGCATACGGCGTCCGGGAGCGGAGGGGAGCGGAAAGCGCGCCGGGGGAGGGGGCGCGCACGGCGGGACGCGGCCCGGCCCCGCGCGCCGTCCCCGCGTCAGATCCCCGGCCGGTACCGCATCGGGTGGTCGGCGGGGATCTCGACCACGCAGATCCGCATCCCGTCGGGATCGGCGATCCACATCTCGATCAGCCCCCAGGGTTCCTTCAGCGGTGGCCGCAGGATCTCCACGCCCCGGGCGGACAGCTCCTCGTGGGCCGCGGCCGCGTCCTCGACCTGCAGCCACAGCCGCGGTCCGGGCGCGGGAGCGGTCTCGGAGCGCCCGGAGACCTCCAGGAAGCCGCCGCCGAGGAAGTAGACCGTGCCGCGCTCGGGCCCGGTCCCGAACTCCCGGTGGACGGCGAGCCCGAGGGCCTCCCCATAGAAGGCCCTCGACCGGTCGGGATCGGTGGGACGCAGCAGAATCCGGCTGCTCAGTACATGCACCATGCCGGTGACCCTACGCACCACCACCGACCGCCCGGACCGCTGCCGGAGGTTCCGGCGCTCTTGCTAGCCTCGTCGCAGCCTGCGGGCCCGCACGAGAGAGAGCGCACGCCATGGACCAGCTCACCGGAACCACCGCCTCCCAGCCCGCCGCCGGCCTCGCGTTCCGCACGGCGGCCGAGACCGACGTGCCCGCGCTGGTCGGGCTGGTCGAGTCCGCCTACCGCGGCGAGTCGAGCCGCGCCGGCTGGACCACCGAGGCCGATCTGCTGGAGGGGCAGCGCACCGACCCCGAAGGGGTCGCCGAGGTCGTGACGGGCGCGGACAGCCGGATGCTCGTCGCCGAGCGGGACGGCGCCCTCGTCGCCTGCTGCCAGCTGGAGCGCCGCGGCGATCTGGCCTACTTCGGCATGTTCGCCGTCCGCCCCGCCCTCCAGGGGGAGGGGCTGGGCCGGGTGGTGCTCGCCGAGGCCGAGCGGACCGCGCGGGAGGAGTGGGGCGCGCGGGAGATGCAGATGACGGTGCTCACCGCCCGGGAGGACCTCATCGCCTGGTACGTGCGGCGCGGATACCGCCGTACCGGCCGCACCAGCCCCTTCCCGTACGGGGACGAGCGCTTCGGCATTCCGCAGCGCGGCGATCTCCGCTTCGAACTGCTGGTGAAGCCCCTCGGCTGAGGGCGCCGCGCCCGCGCCTGCGCCCGGGCGCGGCGCCCCGCTCAGGCGGTGAAGCGGCAGGTGCGCTTGATCTCCGGGAAGTCGGTGGTGCCGCCGTCGAGGCCGAACGCCCGTGCGAGCCGCAGATGGTCCTGGGTGTTGACGGTCCAGCCGATGAGCCGCAGGTCGGCCTCCCGGGCCTGCTCGACGATCTCCAGGGTCAGCCGGCGGATGTTGAGCACCAGCGTCGTCGCGCCGGCGGCCACCGCCCGGCCGACGACCTCGGTGCCGTAGCGGCTGGCGACGAGGGCGGTGCGGACGCCGGGCACCAGCCGGGTGATCTCCAGCAGCGCCTCGTCGTGGAAGGAGAGCACCTCCACCCGGCCGGTGAGGTCGCGGCGGTTCATCACCTCGGCGAGGGCGCGGGCCGCCGCCACATCCTTGATCTCCGCCTGCAGGGGTGCCCGGACGGCGTCCAGGACCTCCTCGAAGACGGGGATGCGCTCGCCCTGGCCCGCGTCCAGCTCGCGCAGTTCGGCGAGGGTGAAGTCGCCGATGGGTCCCTTGCCGTCGGTCGTGCGGTCGACCTCGGCGTCGTGCATCACCACCAGGGCGCCGTCCTTGCTGAGATGCAGGTCCAGCTCGATGACGTCCATGCCCGCGCGGTCGGCCCGGACGAAGGAGCGCAGGGTGTTCTCCGGTTCGACGCCCATGACTCCGCGGTGTCCGATGGCGAGGAAGGTCACGAGTCCTCCAATCCGCGGGGACGGGGGTCGTCCCCGGAGAGGGACAGCCACCCACGGCTGCCCCCGTGAACCAGCACGCAGCCTAATGGCAGCGGGCCGGTTCGCACCGCTGTGCGTCGGAGGTCTCCGTGCTCCTCACCCATGCGTGTCAGGGCGGTGCGCCGGGCTGACGTCCGGGCGGGTGACCCACGCCTCTCCCGCGGCAGGAGTGAGTGATGTGACCGTGGGTACTGTCCAACACGGGAAAACTTGCGGCCGAGCTCCAGATTCGCCGAATGTCTTCCGGTGACCCCGGTTGAGTGGCGGATTCTTCTGTGGGTACCGTAGCGGAGCGAAATTTATCTGGTTGAGGGGTACTGATGACGGAAATTCTTGTGCGTGGAGAGCGGGAAGCCTCAGCTTCCACGGTTGAGCGGGTGATCGACCATCCGGCGTGGCCCGTGCTCCGGGCCGCCGTGGAGGAGATCCGTTCCCGGCAGTCGAAGGACGGCTCGATCGACTTCACGGACGGGAACACCCCCGGCCGCTCCGCCGTCGAGGCGGCCGTCGGCCGGGTGGCCGCAGCCGTGGAGGAGCTGTCCCCGCTGCTGCCGCACGACGCCGAGTACCACCGGGCGCTCGTGACCGACCTGCGCCGCTGGGCGGACGGCGGCTTCGGCGTGCCGGACTTCCTGGACTCGCTGCTCGCCTTCCGCCCCGCGGAGGACCGCGCGGACGGCCGGCAGCACCTGGTCGTCTTCCCCATGTACACGCAGAACGGCAACCCGGACCGCAACCTTGAAGCCGTCGTCTTCCGCGTGGTCTGGCCGGACTGGCTGGCCGCCCTGGAGCGCGAGCGCTTCGACAACCCGCTCTTCCTGGGCATCACCTTCGAGGGCTTCACCTCGGGCTACGACACCAACTCCGCCGTGCTCTTCCCCGAGACCGTCGCGGTCCGCGAGGTCCCCGACCGCTTCTCCTGGGGCGCGATCTTCTGCGACCGCGAGGCCGCCCGCTTCCGCGCCGTCACCGAGGCCGCGGTCGGCATCCTGGGCCTGGACGTCCCCGAGGACATCCGCGCCATGCTGACCGACCAGGACCGCTGCCAGCAGGCCTTCGTCCTCTGGGACATGATCCACGACCGGGCGCACAGCCACGGCGACCTGCCGTTCGACCCGTTCATGATCAAGCAGCGGCAGCCGTTCTGGATGTACGGCCTGGAGGAGCTGCGCTGCGACCTCACCGCCTTCCGGGAGGCCGTGCGCCTCGCCGAGGAGGGACTGCCGCAGGGCCGCGACGTGCAGTACGCCGTGATCTTCGACCGGATGTTCCGCTTCCCGGTCACCGGCGACCGCGCCAAGAACTACGACGGGCTCGGCGGCCAGCTGCTCTTCGCCTACCTCCACCGGCACGACGTCGTACGCTGGACGGACAACACCCTGCACATCGACTGGGACCGGGCCCCGCAGGTCACCCAGCAGCTCCTCGGCGAGATCGAGAAGCTCTACCGGGACGGCATCGACCGGCCCAAGCTCGTGCACTGGTTCGCGGCCTACGAGCTCGTCTCGGCCTATCTGGCCCCGCATCCCGGGTCCGTCTGGAACAAGGGCCCCGACGCGCTCGACCTGTCGCTGCCGCCGCGCAAGCTGGTGGACGAGGTGCTTCCGGACGAGTTCCCGCTCAGCATGTTCTACGAGGCGCTCGCGAAGAAGCTGCGTGGTGTGATCGCGTCCACGAAGGGCATCACCGCAGCGGGAACCCCGGGAACGGCGGCCGCGTGAGCGGTATCGACGAGGAGGCGACGACGATGAACGGCAGCGTGGAGGAGACCGCGGGCAACGGCCCGCTGGAGGGCGCCGTGGTGGCGGTGGCCGGCGCGGCCGGCCCCGCGGGCCGGGCGACCCTGCTGCGGCTGGCCGAGGCGGGGGCCACCGTCGTCGCCGCCGACGCCGACGTGGAGCGGCTCGCCGAGGCGGTGGACGCCGCCCGCTACGCGCACGGCGGGGCCGCGGTCACCGGCGAGACCGTGGACCTGCTCGACCTGGACGCGACCCGCGCCTGGGCCGACCGCACCGAGAAGGAGTTCGGCCGGATCGACGGCCTCGTCCACCTCGTCGGCGGCTGGCGCGGCAGCAAGACCTTCGCCGCCACCCCGCTCGCGGACTGGGACACCCTGCACAACCTGCTGATCCGCACGGTCCAGCACACCTCGCTCGCCTTCCACGACGCACTGCGCCGCAGCCACAAGGGCCGCTACGTGCTCGTCAGCGCGGCCGGCGCCAGCAAGCCGACGGCCGGCAACGCCGCCTACGCCGCGGCCAAGGCCGCCGCGGAGGCGTGGACCCTCGCCCTCGCCGACGCCCTCCGCAAGGAGGGGGACGGCGACGGGCTGCCCGCGGCCGCTGTCATCCTGGTGGTGAAGGCGCTGGTGCACGACGCGATGCGTGCCGAGCGCCCCCACGCGAAGTTCGCGGGCTTCACCGACGTCGGGGACCTGGCCGAGGCCATCACCGGTGTCTGGGACGAGCCCGCCGAGGAAGTGAACGGAAAGCGCCTGTGGCTGACCCCGCAACCCTGACCGAGGCCGGTGACCCCGGCGCGTCCGGAACCGCCCGCCCCGACGCCGTACGCCGCCACGACCCCGCGGCGCGCGGCTTCGCCAGCGACAACTACGCCGGCGCGCACCCCGAGATCCTGGCGGCGCTGGCCCTCGCCAACGGCGGTCACCAGACCGCCTACGGCGAGGACGCCTACACGCGCCACCTCCAGGAGGTGTTCCGCTCCCATCTGGGGCCCCGGGCCGAGGTGTTCCCCGTCTTCAACGGCACCGGCGCCAACGTCGTCGCCCTCCAGGCGATGACGGAGCGCTGGGGCGCGGTGATCTGCGCGGAGAGCGCGCACATCAACGTGGACGAGGGCGGCGCCCCCGAGCGGGTCGGCGGGCTCAAGCTGCTGGGCGTGCCCACCGAACACGGCAAGCTCACCCCCGCGCTGATCGACCGCGAGGCGTACGGCTGGGACGACGAGCACCGGGCGCAGCCGCAGGTCGTCTCGATCACCCAGACGACCGAACTCGGCTCCTGCTACACCCCGGAGGAGATCCGGGCCGTCTGCGACCACGCCCACGAGCGCGGGATGACGGTTCACCTCGACGGCTCGCGGATCGCCAACGCCGCCGCGTCGCTGGGCGAGCCGCTGCGCGCGTTCACCACGGACGCGGGCGTGGACACGCTGTCCTTCGGAGGCACCAAGAACGGTCTGCTCTTCGGCGAGTGCGTGGTCGTGCTGAACCCGGACGCGGTGCGCGCGATGAAGCATCTGCGCAAGCTGTCGATGCAGCTCGCCTCCAAGATGCGCTTCGTCTCGGTGCAGTTCGAGGCGCTGCTCTCCGGCGACCTCTGGCAGCGGAGCGCCGCGCACGCCAACGCGATGGCGCGGCGGCTGGCGGCGGGCGTCCGGGAGGTCCCCGGCGTGGAGATCGTCCACCCGGTGGAGGCCAACGCCGTCTTCGCCCGGCTGCCCCGCGACGCCGCCGAGCGGCTGCAGAAGCGGCACCGCTTCTACTTCTGGGACGAGGAGGCCGGGATCGTCCGCTGGATGTGCGCCTTCGACACCACCGCGGCGGATGTGGACACCTTCACGGCCGCGCTGGCGGAGGAGATGCACCGGAGCTGACCGCCGACCGCCATCGCATCGCATAGGTATGCGCCCGGCTGCAAATCCATTGACGCGCGGCCGGGCGCGTCCCTACGCTGCGGGCCATGCCCCCACCCGACCTGCGGCCCGACTCCCCGGACCCCTCCGCGTATCTGGCCGCCGACGACGTCATCGACCACACGCACCCCCTGGTGCGGGAGACCGCCGCCCGGCTGCGCGCCGGCGCCGGCACCCCCGAGGCATACGCCCGCGCCGCCTTCGCGTTCGTCCGCGACACCGTCCCGCACTCCGCCGACACCGGGGACGACCGCGTCACCTGGCGCGCGTCCGACGTGCTGGAGCAGCGCACCGGCATCTGCTACGCCAAGTGCCACGCCCTGGCGGCCCTGCTGCGGGCCGAGGGCATCCCGGCCGGGCTCTGCTACCAGCGGTTGGACGGCACCGTCCACGGCCTCGTCGCGCTCCGGCTCCCCGGGCGGCCGCACTGGGCCCGCCAGGACCCGCGCGGCAATAAACCGGGCGTGGACGCCCGGTTCTCCCCGGACCCGGAGACGGAACGACCGGCGTGGACCGTGCGGCCCGGAAGCGGCGACACCGACTACCGCACCCTCTACGCGACCCCGCCTCCCCCGGTCCTGGACGCCCTGCGGAAGGCCGCCGACCGGGAGGAGCTGTTCCGCCTGCTGCCGGCGGAACTCCCCGACGGCACCGGCCCGGGTCCCCGCTGATGTTCGCGGGGACCCGGGCCGGTGGTGCGGCGCGGTGGTGGCGGTTCAGCCGTCGTCGCGGGAGCGGACCTGCGCCGGGGTCGGCGCCGTACCGCCGAGATGCGCCGGCACCCACCAGGTGTCCTCCGGACCCCTGGGCCGGACCGGATAGGCCCGCTGCGCCGCCTCCAGCAGCTCCTGCACCCGGACCTTGACCCGCTGGGTGACGTTGGCGGCCTGATCGTCCGGGTCGGCCGCCAGCGGCTCGCCCACCCGTATGGTGATCGGAATGTGGTTCCGGCCCATGTCGCGCGGCCGGCCCTTGGTCCAGATCCGCTGAGTGCCCCACAGGGCCATCGGCAGCAGCGGGACCCCCGCCTCCTGCGCCATCCGGGCCGCGCCCGACTTGAAGTTCTTCAGCGTGAACGACGGCGAGATGGTCGCCTCGGGGAAGACCCCGATGATCTCACCGGAGCGGAGCGCCTTCAGCGCGTTCGCGTACGCCTGTTCGCCCTGCGCGCGGTCCACCGGAATGTGCTTCATCGCGCGCATCAGCGGTCCCGACACCTTGTGCCGGAAGACCGACTCCTTCGCCATGAACCGCACCAGGCGCTTCGCCGGCCGGGCCGTCAGCCCGCAGAAGACGAAGTCGAGATAGCCGATGTGGTTGCTGACGAGCACCGCGCCCCCCTGCCGCGGTATGTGCTCGGTGCCCCGCATGTCGATGCGGAGGTCCAGCGCCTTGAACATGGTGCGCGCGAGACCGATCACCGGCGGATAGACGAGTTCTGCCATGCGGGGGGCCCTTCTGTACCCGGGAGGTTCTCCCGGAGAAGTTACGGAGCCGTAGGTTTCCGGCTGCGGCCGATCGTGCCCGATACCGCCGCCCGGCGGCCACCCCGCAGGGCGTCTCTCCGGGAGATCCTCGTCACGTCCGGTCCGCCGCTCTCCGTCCGGGCACCTTCCCCGGTCATGCGGTCCGCACGCGCGGGAAGGCGCTCGAAGGCGGGCGCACGGCGGCCGGGCGGGAATCGCCGCGGCGGTCCGTACGCTGCACACGCACGGGCGGCCCGGGCGGCGGGCCGCGCACGGCGGCGGCCGCGGCAGGGAGGACGGAACAGTGCGGGAGCGGACCGGAACAGCGCGGGAGCGGACCGGAACAGCGCGAGAGCGGACCGGAAGAGCGCAGGAGCAGGGCGGCGCACGGCGCCTGGGGCCGGAGGACCTCGGTGCCGGGCTGGGGGAGCGGGCCACCCTCGTCCAGTTCTCCACGGCCTTCTGCCAGCCGTGCCGGGCCACCCGGCGGACCCTCGCCGCGGTGGCGGACATGGTCGGCGGCGTCGCGCACATCGAGGTGGACGCCGAAGCGCGGCTGGAGCTCGTCCGGGCCCTCGGTATCGAGAGCACCCCCACCGTGCTCGTCCTCGACTCCGCCGGGCGGATCCTCCGCCGCGCGACCGGTGTCCCGCGGCGCGCGGACGTCATCGCCGCGCTCGGGGAGGCCGTGTGACGACCAAGATCGTGACTCTGGTCCCATCGGCCGGTGCGGCCTTGACGCTGCCCGCCGCGCCTCGACAAGGTGGCGGGATGCGGCCGAGAACCCCCCACCCCCGGAGGCCGGCGGACCCCGCCCGGCGCGTCCGCGCGCTCCGTTCCGACGGTTGACCCGCCCCCTTCTCCCGGCCCTGTCCGTACAACCCAAGGACCCCTGATGACGGCCTCGTCCGACCTCGACACGTCCCCGGTCGAGGCCACCGGCCTCCTGCGCTCCGCCTTCCGCCGGCACGCCGCCGGTGTGGCGGTCATCACCGCGTACGCCCGCCGGCCCGCCGGGTTCACCGCCACCTCGCTGACCTCCGTGGCGGCCGAACCGCCGCTGCTGTCCTTCGGGGTGGGCACGGCCTCGTCGAGCTGGCCCGTCATAGCCGAGGCCGGGCACATCGGGGTGCACATCCTGGGGGAGCACCAGCAGGAGCTGGCGGAGACCTTCGCGCGCCGCGGCGCCGACCGCTTCGCCCCGCCCACCCGCTGGTCGTACGGGCCGCACGGAGTCCCCGTGCTGGAGGGCGTGCCGGCCTGGCTGGTGGGCCGGATCGTCACCCGCGCGCCCGCGGGCGACCACCACCTGGTCGTCGCGGAGGTGGTCGGGGGAGACGCCGGCGGCGCCGGGCGGCCGCTGGTCTACCACGACGGGCGGTTCAACGGTCTGCGGGGCTGAGCGGCGGGCCCCGGCTGTGCCCGCGCACCGGCCCCGCGTACCCGTGCGGTGCGGTTGCACACCGTAGCGGAGGTCACAGCTCACCGCCCTTGCACGCGGGCGCCCGGCTGGGTGTACTGGCGAGTAATATATTGCCGGGAGCGCGGGATGTCCCGGACGGGGTCCGGCCCGAGGAGGCGCCTATGCTGCCTCCCACAAGGCAGTTCATGAGAGACGATGCGGTAGGAGAGCCGGCGTGAGCCTGAGGATCGTTGTCTGTGTGAAGTACGTGCCCGACGCCACCGGCGACCGGCACTTCGCGGAGGACCTGACCACCGACCGCGACGCGGTCGACGGTCTGCTGTCCGAGCTCGACGAGTACGCCGTCGAGCAGGCCCTCCAGATCGCCGAGGACGCGGACGACGCG
The DNA here is from genome assembly GCF_020739505.1 of Streptomyces sp. S07_1.15. Classification (NCBI taxonomy): domain Bacteria; kingdom Bacillati; phylum Actinomycetota; class Actinomycetes; order Kitasatosporales; family Streptomycetaceae; genus Streptomyces; species Streptomyces sp. S07_1.15. The sequence goes on along the minus strand of NZ_JAJBZK010000001.1, from coordinate 488,647 downwards.
GAGATCACCGTGCTCACCGTCGGCCCCGAGGACGCCAAGGACGCGCTCCGCAAGGCGCTGTCGATGGGTGCCGACAAGGCCGTCCACGTCGAGGACGACGACCTCCACGGCACCGACGTCGTCGGCACCTCCCTGGTGCTGGCCAAGGCCGTCGAGCACGTCGGCTACGACCTCGTGGTCTGCGGCATGGCCTCCACCGACGGCACCATGGGCGTGCTCCCGGCACTGCTCGCCGAGCGTCTCGGCGTCCCGCAGGCCACCCTGCTGTCCGAGGTCTCCGTGGAGGACGGCAAGGTCACCGGCCGCCGCGACGGCGACGCCGCCACCGAGCAGCTGGAGGCCGCCCTGCCGGCCGTGGTCTCGGTGACCGACCTGTCCGGCGAGGCCCGCTACCCGTCCTTCAAGGGCATCATGGCGGCCAAGAAGAAGCCGGTGGAGTCCCTGGACCTGTCCGACCTGGGCATCGAGGCGGACGAGGTCGGCCTCGAAGGGGCCTGGACCAAGGTCGAGGACGCCACGCCGCGCCCGCCGCGCACCGCGGGCACGATCGTCAAGGACGAGGGCGAGGGCGGCAAGCAGCTCGCCGAGTTCCTCGCCGGCCAGAAGTTCATCTGAGCCGAGCTTCAGCACCCACCCCGATCCAGACTCGTATCCGCAGGAGAGCATTCCCATGGCTGAAGTTCTCGTCTACGTCGATCACGTGGACGGCTCCGTCCGCAAGCCGACCCTCGAACTGCTGACCATCGCCCGCCGCATCGGCGAGCCGGTCGCCGTGCACCTCGGCGCCGGAGCCGACACCGCCGCCCCGGTGCTCGCCGAGTACGGCGCCGTGAAGGTCCTGACCGCCGACGCGCCCGAGTTCGCCGACTACCTCGTCGTGCCGAAGGTCGACGCGCTGGAGGCCGCGGTCGCCGCCGTCTCCCCGGCCGCCGTCCTGGTGCCGTCCTCCGCCGACGGCAAGGAGATCGCGGCCCGCCTCGCGGTCCGCATCGGCTCCGGCATCATCACCGACGCCGTCGACGTCGAGGCCGGCGACGAGGGCCCGGTGGCCAGCCAGTCGGTGTTCGCCGCCGCCTTCACCACCAAGTCCCGCGTCAGCAAGGGCACCCCGGTCATCACCGTCAAGCCCAACTCGGCCGCCCCGGAGGCCGCCCAGGCCGCGGGCACCGTCGAGCAGCTCGCCGTCACCTTCGGTGACAAGGCCACCGGCACCAAGGTCACCTCGCGCACCCCGCGCGAGTCGACCGGCCGCCCGGAGCTGACCGAGGCCGCGATCGTGGTCTCCGGCGGCCGCGGCGTCAACGGCGCCGAGAACTTCCCGGTCATCGAGGCGCTGGCCGACTCCCTCGGCGCGGCTGTCGGTGCCTCCCGCGCCGCCGTGGACGCCGGCTGGTACCCGCACACCAACCAGGTCGGCCAGACCGGCAAGCAGGTCTCCCCGCAGCTCTACATCGCGGCGGGCATCTCCGGGGCGATCCAGCACCGCGCCGGTATGCAGACCTCGAAGACCATCGTGGCCGTCAACAAGGACTCCGAGGCCCCGATCTTCGACCTGGTGGACTACGGCGTCGTCGGCGACCTCTTCCAGGTCCTCCCGCAGCTGACCGAGGAGGTCAAGGCCCGCAAGGGCTGAGCCCTCCAGCGGCTCGCGGAGCCCCGGCGCACTGGATGTGCGCCGGGGCTCTTCTCGTCGTCCCCGCACCGCCGCCGGGCAGGACGTCCGCCCCCGGGCGCACCCTCTGCCCGGCGGCGCGGAGGACCCTGCGGGCAGGGCCAAGGGCCCCGCCCCCGTCCCGTAGGCTTCCCCCGTGGGAGAGGGAGCAGAACGGCCGCGGGGAGAGATCAGCGTTTCCCGCATCGCCGAACTCGCGGGGGTGTCGGCGTCGACCGTGTCGAAGGTGATCCACGGCCGCACCGGAGTGTCGGCGGGCACACGGCAGCGGATCGAGGAACTGATCCGCGAGCACGGATTCCGGAAGAACGAGAAGACCCGGACGGCCCCGATCGTCGAGATCGTGTTCCAGGCGCTGGACAGCTTGTGGGCACTGGAGATCATCCGAGGCGTCGAACAGGTGGTGCGGCCGCACGGGCTCGCGGTGGCGCTGACCGAGAAGCCGGTCGGCCGGGAGCCGGGGAGCGTCTGGGCGCGGCAGATGCTGGCCCGCCGTCCGTTCGGCGTCATCGCGGTGTCCGCCGAATTCGACGATGTCCGGCCGGCGCAGTTGGCGAGCCGTGGCATCCCGCTCGTCGCCCTGGACCCCACCGGTGAGCCCAGCCGCCCGGTCCCCTCGGTCGGCGCGACCAACTGGAACGGCGGCCTGGTCGCCGCACGCCACCTGCTGGAGCTCGGGCACCGCCGTATCGCGATGGTGAACGGTCCCGACGGGCTGCTGTGCTGCCGGGCCCGGCTGGACGGCTTCCGGGCGGCGCTCGACGCGGCCGGTCTGCCGCACGGCCCGGAACTGCTCCGCACCGCCCCGCTGTACTACGAAGGCGGCCGGGACGCGGCGGCCGGGCTGCTGCGGCTGCCCGACCGGCCCACGGCGGTCTTCGCAGCCAACGACCTCCAGGCGCTGGGCGTGTACGAGGCCGCGCATGCGGCGGGGCTGCGGGTCCCGCACGACCTGAGTGTCGTCGGCTTCGACGACCTGGCGTTCAGCCAGTGGTCCGGCCCGCCGCTGACCACCGTCCGCCAGCCGCTGATGCGGATGGGCGCCACCGCCGCGGAGTTCCTGCTCGACCTGGCCGCCGGACGGGAACTGCGGCACGACCGGATCGAGGTGCCCACCGAACTGGTGGTGCGGGCCAGCACCGCGCCGCCGCCCGGCGGCCCTTTCTGACGGGCCGCCGGACGGGGCGGGGGCAGGACACGGCGGGCCGCGGTGCGACGGCGGTCTCGGGCCCCCACCCGCCGGGGCCTTATCCGGCCTTCTCCGCCGCCCAGAACGACAGCCAGGACAATGCCGAGTTCCAGTTCAGCGCCACCTCGTTCACCGACCAGGCGTTGATGTCGTCCAGGTAGCACTTCTGGGGCTTGCAGCCCTCCAGTTGCTCCCGCGCCACGGGGTCCTGCAGATCGGTGTTCGGGCCGCCCGCCAGGACGCCGGGGGGCGCGGTGGGAAGCGACGAGTCGAGCTGGCTGGCCCAGAAGCGGTGGTGCACGTTGCGCGTGGCCCGCTCGCCGTAGCCGGTCACGTAGGAGTGGCTGAACGGATTGCGGCCGAACAGGTAGTCCAGTGTCTGGTACACGCCCGCACGGTACTTGGCCTGCCCGGTGAAGTCGTGGGCCAGCGCGAGCACGTTCGCCGCGTTGGCGACGACGCCGTTGGAGCCCCACCAGTAGCCGTCCGTGGGAGCCGGGTAGCCCTGGCCGGCCGCCTGGGACAGCAACCGGTCACCGTGGGAGGCGAACGCCGCGCGCGTTGCCGCGACGTCCGAGGCGGGCAACCCGTTGGGGACCATCGCGAGTGTCGTGTCCCCGAGACCCGCGGTCCACCACCAGTCGAAGCCGCCCTCGCCGAACCCCTTGCCGCGGAACAGGGGCGAACCGGTCACGTCCGCCCGGTAGGCGGCCGAGCCCGTCGTGGTGAACAACTCGGCGGCGGCCCAGTAGAACTCGTCGGTCACGTTGTTGTCGACGTAACTGCCGCCGCCGCTGTCGTCACCGGAGTCGGCGTAGCGGGCCGGGTCGGCCTTGGCCGCCGCGTAGGCGCGCTCGGCCGCGCGCAGCGCCCGCGCGGAGAAGCCGGCGTCGATCGTCCGCCACACGCGTGCCGCCTGCGCGGCCGTGGCCGCCAGGTTCAGGGTCGCGGCCGTCGTCACCGCGGACAGCACCCGCCGCTGCGGGTCCTGCTCCGGACGCATCGGCAGCCCCGTCCAGTTCTCGTCACTCACCTTGTGCCGCACCATGCCCGCGTCGGTCCGCCCCTCGGGCACCTGCATCTTCATCAGGAACTCGACGCCCCAGCGGGCCTCGTCGAGGATGTCGGGCACGCCGTTGCCGCGCTCGGGGATCGCCAGGGTGCCGTCCCCCAGAGCCGCCCGGTCGGCGCCGTCGATGTGCAGGGTGCGCTCGTACTCGTTGACGAGCTGCCATGTCGCGATGCCGGTGTTGACGCCGTACTTGCCGTGGTCGCCCGCGTCGTACCAGCCGCCCCGGACGTCGGAGGTGTAGCCGCAGGACACCCGGCACGGCACGTTGTCGTCCCCCTGGTTCGGCGGCACGTTCACGTGCCCGGCCGGCCGGGCATACCGGCTGCCGACGTACTGCGACTGGATCGGTGTGCCGCTGCGCTGGTGGTAGAAGAACGCGAGCGCGTCGTACCTCAGCTTCCGAAGCGGAGCCGCCGATATGTCGAACGGACTGCTGTCCGCGCCGGCCGCCGACAGCACATATCCGGTACCAGCGGTGTCGAACGACGAGAAGTCGATGATGTGCACGGAGTCGCCGGACAGCGAGTCCGGGCCGCGCACGCTCGTCTGCCCGGACGCCACCGTGGTTCCGGAGGAATCGCGCAGAGTCCAGGCCAGCGGGGAGCCGGAGCCGGTCACCACCGTCGCCCGATGGGGTAACCCGGGCACGTAGGCCACTTGGTTGACCTTGACGGCGGACCCCGGGTCCGGGGCCGCGTGCCCGGCGGCGGGTGTGAGGGCGGCCAAGCAGAGAACCGCCACGGCCGTGGTGCCGAGACGCCGGATTCCAGCTCGGTGTCGAGGGCGCACAAGATCCTCCTGGGGATCACGCCGTCGCGCCGCACCGGGGAGAAATTTTCCCGGTCCAGAACAACGGCCAAGGGTGTGGGAGCGCTCCCAAGCGGGCGCGGAGTGCGGGAGGCGTGCCGAATTGGCGCTTATCCTGGCGGAGCCGAGGCGGGGCGGTCAACGTTCGTAACAGGCGAAGAAATTTTCTCGGCCGCGTGGGCGTGCCGTGCCGCGCGACGTACCGTCACATGCCGTCGGTGCGTGCGGGCCGGGCCGGCGGCCCGCTACGCGGGCGGCAACTCGCCGGAGCCGCGGGGGATCAGCCGGGTCGGGAGCGTCGTCACCTCGGGCGGGTCCTCCGCCCCGTCCAGCCGGCGGAAGAGCCGGTCCGCGGCCGTACGGCCCAGCTGCGCGGCGTCCTGCGCGATCACGGTCACCCCGGGATCGAGCAGATCGGCCAGCTCGAAGTCGTCGAAGCCGACCAGGGCCACCGGCCGGGTCCGGCCGCTGAGTTCGCGCACGGCCGTGACCGTCACCCGGTTGTTGGCCGAGAAGAGCGCCGTGACCGGCCGCGCCCCGTCCAGCATCGCGCGGGCGGCGGCGCGGACCCGTGCCGGGTCGGTCGGGCCGAGCGAGACCCATGTCTCGTCCACCGGCAGCCCGGCTCCCGCCATCGCCGCGCGGTAGCCGCGCAGCCGCTCCCTGGCGGTGTGGATGCGCGGCAGGTCGCCGATGAAGCCGATCCGGCGGTGGCCGTGGGCGATCAGATGGGCCACGCCCTCCCGGGCACCGGCGTAGCTGTCGGTCAGCACGACGTCCGCCTCGATGAGACCCGGCGGCCGGTCGACGAACACGGTGGCGATCCCGGCCGCGATCTCCGGCTCCAGATAGCGGTGGTCGTCGCCGGCCGGGACGACGATGAGCCCGTCGACGCGGCGGGCACAGAAGGCCAGGACCAGTTCGCGCTCCCGCTCCGGGTCCTCGGCGCTGGAGCCGTGGATCAGCAGCGCCCCGTGGGCGCGGGCGGCCTCCTCCACGGCCCGGCTGAGCGGGCCGTAGAACGGGTCGGCGAGATCCTCCAGGACCAGCCCGATGCTCGCGGTGCGGCCCTTGCGCAGGATGCGGGCGCTGTCGTTCCGCCGGAAGCCCAGGGCCTCGATGGCGTTCCGCACCCGCTGGACGGTGTCGGGGGTGACCCCCGGCTCGCCGTTGACCACGCGGGAGACCGTTTTCAGCCCCACTCCGGCGCGTGCGGCGACATCCTTCATGGTGGGCCGGGTGCCGTAGCGGCGCTCGGGGGTGCGGGTGCTGTCGGCCACGTGGCGGGTCCTCGGTCGGCTGCGGAGTGGTGGCTGGCAGCATACGGCCTGGACAACGTTGTCAAATGCAAGGAGACTGATGCGTGATGCCCGACGTCCCAGGCCCGCCCACCGGTGCGCGGCCCCGGCCCACCGGAGAGACCCCGCCGATGCACAACGACCTCGTGGCCGCCCTCGACATCGGTGGAACGAAGATCGCCGGAGCTCTCGTCGGCGGAGGGGGCGAGATCCTGCGGCGGTGCCGGCGCCCCACCCCCGCGCGGGAGGACGGTGCCACCGTGATGGCCGCCGTCCGGGCCGTCCTCGACGACCTCGCCGCCGACGCGCCGCTCTGGGAGCGGGTGACCCGCCTCGGCATCGGCAGCGCGGGGCCGGTCGACGCCTCCACCGGCATGGTCAGTCCGGTGAACGTGCCCGGCTGGCGCGACTTCCCCCTGGTGGACGAGGTCGGGCTCGCGGTGGGCACGCTGCCCGTGGTGCTCGTCGGCGACGGTGTCGCCATGACGGCGGCCGAGCACTGGCTCGGCGCGGCCCGCGGCCGGGCGAACGCCCTCTGCATGGTCGTCTCGACCGGCGTCGGCGGCGGACTGGTGCTGGGCGGACGGCTGCATCCGGGCCCGACCGGCAACGCCGGGCACATCGGCCACATCAGCGTGGAGCTCGACGGGGACCCCTGCCCCTGCGGCTCCCGCGGCTGCGTCGAACGCATCGCCAGCGGCCCCAACATCGCCCGCCGTGCCCTGGAGAACGGCTGGCGGCCCGGCCCGGGGGGCGACGCCACGGCCGCCGCCGTGGCACGCGCCGCGCGGGCCGGCGATCCGGTGGCGTCCGCCTCCTTCGAGCGTGCGGCGCAGGCCCTGGCCGCCGGGATCGCCGCGACCGCCGCTCTGGTGGAGATCGAGACGGCGGTCATCGGCGGGGGAGTGGCGGGGGCGGGCGAGGTGCTCTTCGCGCCCCTGCGCCGCGCCCTCTCGGACTACGCCACCCTCTCCTTCGTCCGGGATCTGGAGGTCGTCCCGGCGCGGATGGGCGCCGACGCCGGGCTGGTCGGCGCGGCGGCGGCTGCGCAGGCGTTCTCGGGCGGTGCGGTGGGGGCCCGGCCCCCGGCGTCGTCCGTCTGACAGCCGCCCGCCCGTGTGACGTCAACCCGGCGTCTTCGGGAAGGAGCCGTGATCCGTCCCATGCCGGACGGGGCGTGCGAGGGCGCCCGCGCCGGGTGGCCGCCCGCCGGCGGCGTGGCGGAATCCCGCGCTCCGGCGGGAAGCCGCCCGGGTTTTGTTGGCCGACGCTTGACCCGGGGCCGGGATGAACGGCGGGAGCCGGGGGAAATGTCCCCGCATACGCCGACGGCATGGCCCATCTCCACCGGGGCCGTGACGGCCGTTCCCTGCGTCGACACGAACAAGTGTTTCCATGGCAGGGTGGTGCGGGCAGTCCCACCGTGGGCCACATCCGAGGGGGAGAGCGTGATCGTCTGGCTGAACGGCGCGTTCGGCACGGGCAAGAGCACCGCGGCGCGCGAGCTGATGGACCTGATCCCCGGCAGCCTGCTCTACGACCCGGAGCCGGTCGGCGACGGCCTGCGGACGATCCTGCCCCGCAAGCGCCTCGACGAGGTCGCGGACATCCGCGACCTGCCGGCCTGGCGCCGGCTCACCGTGGAGACCGGCGCCGCCGTCCTCGCCGAGGCGCCCGGCGTGCTGATCGTGCCGATGACGCTGCTGCGGCAGGAGTACCGGGACGAGATCTTCGGCGGCTTCGCCTCCCGCCGGATTCCGGTCCGCCATGTGCTGCTGCACACAGAGGAAACGATCCTTCGCCAGCGGATAGCCTCCCGCGAGGACGTCCCCGGCGACCCCGGCGCCTCCGCCTCCGTCCGCGCCCGCTGCCTGGCCCAGATCGCGCCGTACCGCGCGGCGCTGCCCTGGCTCACCGAGGACGCCCACCTCATCGACGCCGGCGGACTCACCCCGCGCGACACCGCGGAGCGCGTCGCCGAGGCGCTGCGGGCCGGCGCGGGCGCCTGCGAGATCGTCCAGACGCCGCGGCCCGCCGCCGAGACGCTGGCGGCGGGTGTGCTGCTCTTCGACGACCGCGACCGGGTCCTGCTGGTCGACCCCACCTACAAGCCCGGCTGGGAGTTCCCCGGCGGTGTCGTGGAGACGGGCGAGGCGCCCGCGCGGGCAGGGGTGCGGGAGGTCGCCGAGGAGATCGGCATCGAGCTCGACCGGACGCCCCGGCTCCTCGTCGTGGACTGGGAGCCGCCCGCGCCGCCCTCGTACGGCGGTCTGCGCATGATCTTCGACGGCGGACGGGTCGCCGAGGACGACGTCCGCCGGCTGGTGCTCCCGGCGGCCGAGCTGCGCGCCTGGCGCTTCGTCACCGAGGAGGAAGCCGGGGCGCTGTTGCCGCCGGAGCGCTTCCGGCGGCTGCGCTGGGCCCTACGCGCCCGGGAGCGTGCCACCGTGCTCAACCTCGAGGACGGCGTGCCGGTCGGCTGACGCCCGCAGCAGGCGCCCGGCGCCGGCGGTCAGCGGGTCGCCGTGCCCGAAGCACGCGGTTTCGCAGTCCAGCGCGGCCAGCCGGTGGAAGGACTCCAGGGCGCGGGCCCGGTCCGTGTTGAAGACCCCGAGGATCGCCCGCCCCTCGTGGCCGGCGACGGCGTCACCGGTGAACAGCACACCGTGCTCCGGCAGATGGATGCCGATGCTGCCGTCGGTGTGCCCCGGCGCCGCCACCACGCGGGCGCCGCCGCCGAACGGGAGGACGTCGCCGTCCGCGAGCTCACGGTCCACGGGGGCCGGCGGCGCGGGCGGCACCGTCAGCGCGTGCTCGAACAGCGGGCGCTCCCAGTCGAGCAGGATGGGCGGCGCGGCCTCGGCCTCGCCCCGGACGACGGGCGCGTCCAGCCGGTGCGCGGAGACCTCGGCCCCGCAGCCGGCGGCCAGTTCCGCGGCCGAGCCCGTGTGGTCGGGGTGCCCGTGGGTCAGCACGATCCGCCGCACCTGCTCCGGGCGTAATCCGAGGTCACGGACGGCCGCGATGATCGCGGGACTGTCGTGCGCGCCGCCCGCGTCGATCAGCGTCAGCTCGTCGCCGTCCCGCCAGAGATACGCCTGGCCGATCCGGAAGCGGAACATGTGCAGTCCGGGAAGTACTTCGACGACATCCATGCGGGCCACCGTACGGAGCGCGGCGGCCGTTGGCGCGGAGTTGCGCGGCGGGCGAACGGGATCCACCGGAAGCGCAATTCCTTTGCCGCGCGGGCATGTTGCGCGGCCGGAACGGAACGGGCCCCTCCGCCCGGTCCGGGCTAAGGTCCGCTCATGGACATCGCGGTGTATCTCCTCATCCCGCTGCTCATGCTGGTGGGCTGGGGCATCGAGCGCAGGATCGAGCAGACCGGGCGCAGGCTGGCCCGGATCGAACGCAAGGTCGACCTGGTGATGGAGCGGCTGGGCATCGAGGAGGCGGATCCCGGGCTGGACCGGATCCGCGCGCTGATGCGGGACGGGAAGCGGGTCGAGGCGGTCAAGGCCTACCGCCGGCACACGGGCGCCGGGCTGAAGGAGGCCGTCGAGGAGGTGGACCGGCTGGGGAACCGCTCCTGAGGGGGCACGCGGGGACGCCGCCCCTCCGCCCCCCCGTCCTCCGCCGGCCGCGCTCGCGCCCGGCGGAGGACGGCCGGGGCTCAGGCCGCCCGCGTCGCCGCGTAGTTGCTCAGGAACAGCGCCTCGGCGAGGGAGAGCCGCCGCAGCTCCTCCGGCGAGACGCTCTCGTTCACCGCGTGGATCTGCGCCTCCGGCTCGCTCAGGCCGATCAGCAGGATCTCCGCCTCCGGGTACAGCGAGGCGAGGGTGTTGCAGAGCGGGATGGAGCCGCCCTGCCCGGCGATCTGCATCTCCTCGCCCGGATAGGCGGCGCTCATCGCCTCGGCCATCGCCGCGTAGGCGGGGCTGCCGGTGTCCGCGCGGAAGGGCTGGCCCTGGCCGCACTGCTCCACCGTCACCCGCGCGCCCCACGGGGTGTGCGCCTCCAGATGGGCGGTGAGGAGCTTGGTGGCCTCGCCGGCGTCGGTGCCCGGCGGCACCCGCAGGCTGACCATGGCGCGGGCGCTCGCCTGGACGGACGGGGTGGCGCCGATGACCGGCGGGCAGTCGATGCCGAGCACGGTGACCGCAGGGCGGGCCCAGATGCGGTCGGCGACCGAGCCGGAGCCCGTCAGCTCCACGCCGTCCAGGACGCGGGCGTCGGCGCAGAAGGCGTCCTCCGGGTACTCCAGCCCGTCCCAGCTGCCGTCGGCGCGGAGTCCGTCCACGGTCGTGGAGCCGTCCTCGGCGCGGAGCGAGTCCAGTGCCCGGATCAGCGCGGCCAGCGCGTCCGGAGCGGCGCCGCCGAACTGGCCCGAGTGGAGGTTGCCCCGCAGGGTGTCGACCTGGACGGTCACCAGCGTCATGCCGCGCAGCATGGCGGTGACCGTGGGCAGGCCGGCGCGGAAGTTGCCGGTGTCGCCGATGACGACGGTGTCCGCGGCGAGCAGCTCCGGGTGGGCCTCGGCGTAGCGCTCCAGCCCGCCGGTGCCCTGCTCCTCGGAGCCCTCGGCGATGATCTTGACGGTGACGGGGACACCGCCGTTCTCCTTGAGGGCGCGCAGGGCGGTGAGGTGCATGACGAGGCCGCCCTTGCAGTCGGCGGCGCCGCGCCCGTACCAGCGGCCGTCGCGCTCGGTCAGCTCGAACGGCGGTGACAGCCAGGCGGATTCGTCCAGCGGAGGCTGCACGTCGTAGTGCGCGTAGAGGAGGACGGTCGGCGCGCCCTCCGGGCCGGGCAGCAGGCCGTACACGGACTGGGTGCCGTCGGGGGTGTCCAGGACGGCGACGTCCCGGAAGCCCTCGGCGCTCAGGGCGGCCGCGATCCAGGCCGCCGCGGCCTCGCACTCGCTCTTCGGGAACTGCGTGGCGTCCGCGACCGACCGGAAGGCGACCAGCTCGGCCAGCTCGGTCCGGGCCCGGGGCATCAGGTCCGTGACGGCGTCGGCGAGGGGGGACGGCTGCGGAGACCGCGGTGGCATGGGGCGCTCCTCGTGGGTGCGGTGGGCTGGACGGGCCGTCCGCCGCGGGCGCGGTCGCGCGGTGGGCGTCGGGCGCTGCCGATCCTCCCACAGAGGCCGCCACCGGCCATGCGCCGTAGGATGCGGACCGGAGAGCCGGGACGACAGTTCGAGCGGGAGCGAAGGCACAGGTGAGCAGCGACAACAGCGCGGGCGGCAGCACATCCCCGGAGGGCACGGGCCCCGGCGGTCCGGCCTCGGGAGGCACGCCCGCGGAGGGCACGGCTCCGGACGGCGCGGCCCCGGAGCGGGGCGGCGGAACGGAGGTCTGGGACGTCGTGGTGGTCGGCGCCGGGCCCGCGGGAGCGTCGGCGGCCTACGCGGCGGCCGTCGCGGGACGCCGGACGCTGCTGCTGGAGAAGGCGGAACTGCCCCGCTACAAGACGTGCGGCGGCGGCATCATCGGCCCCTCGCGCGACGCCCTGCCGCCCGGCTTCGAACTGCCCCTGCGGGACCGGGTGCACGCGGTGACGTTCTCCCTCAACGGCCGGCTGACCCGGACCCGCCGCTCCAAGACGATGCTGTTCGGCCTGATCAACCGGCCCGAGTTCGACCAGGCGCTGGTGGACGCGGCCGAGGCGGCCGGCGCGCGGGTCCGGACGGGTGTTCAGGTCTCCCGGGTGGAGCAGCACGGCACGGCGGTGCCGGACCGGCGCACGGTGGCCGTGGTGCTGAGCGGCGGCGAGACCGTGCTCGCCCGCGCGGTCGTCGGGGCGGACGGCAGCGCCAGCCGGATAGGCGCCCACGTCGGGGTGAAGATGGATCAGGTCGATCTCGGACTGGAGGCGGAGATCCCGGTTCCGGAGACGGTGGCCGAGGACTGGGCGGGCCGGGTCCTCATCGACTGGGGGCCGATGCCCGGCAGTTACGGCTGGGTCTTCCCCAAGGGGGACACCCTGACGGTCGGTGTCATCTCGGCGCGCGGCGAGGGAGCCGGAACCAAGCGCTATCTGGAGGACTTCGTCGGCCGCCTGGGCCTGGCCGGCTTCGAACCCAGCATCTCCTCCGGCCATCTGACCCGCTGCCGGGCCGACGACTCCCCGCTCTCCCGGGGCCGCGTCCTGGTCTGCGGCGACGCCGCCGGGCTGCTGGAGCCGTGGACCCGCGAGGGCATCTCCTTCGCACTCCGTTCCGGCCGGCTCGCGGGGGAGTGGGCGGTCCGGATCGCCGAGGCGCACGACGCGGTGGACGCCCGCCGCCAGGCGCTCAACTACGCCTTCGCCATCAAGGCCGGTCTGGGCGTGGAGATGGGCGTCGGCGCGCGCATGCACGCCGTCTTCGCCCGCCGCCCCGGGCTGCTGCACGCGGCACTCACCGGATTCCGGCCCGCGTGGAACGCCTTCGCCAAGGTGACCCGGGGCTCGACCTCGCTCGGCGAGATCGTCCGGAGCAACGGGGTCGCCCGGCGCACGCTGGCGGCCCTGGACAAGGGCTGAGCCGCAGGCCCGGTGACGGCCGGGCGCGGGGCGCGGGCGCGACGGTGCCGGGCGGGGCCCGGTCCCCGCGCGGGCGCGCCCGGCCCGCCGTCCGGCGCGGTCCGCAGTACTCCTCACGGGGGACCCGGGAAGTCGCCCGTGGCGCCGTCGATCAGCTCGCGGAGGATGTCCATGTGCCCGGCGTGCCGCACGGTGTCCTCCAGCATGTGGATCAGGACCCAGCGCAGGGACACCTCGTTGCCGTTCCAGGAAGTGCCGAGGGCGTCGAGCGGGAGCTCGCGGACGGTGCGGTCGGCGGCGGCCCGGGCGCGGCGGTAGAAGTCCACGATGGCGGCGGTGGTCTCGTCCGGCGCGATGGTCATGTCCTCGTTCTCGAAGGGATCGAACCAGAGCGGTTCCGCCTCCCGCCCGAACGTGTCGCAGAACCAGCCGTACTCGACGCAGGCCAGATGCTTCACCAGGCCCAGCAGGCTGGTGCCGGAAGGCGTCATGGGGCGGCGCACCTGCTCGTCGTCCAGCCCTTCGAGCTTCCACAGCACCACATCGCGGTGCCGGTCGAGACTGGTGTGCAGACTCTGCTTCTCGTCGCCGGTGAACGGCACGCGTCGGATCATGCTGCGGAACGTAACAGCCGGGGCCGACAACGCCGGTGGCCGGAGGCCGAGGCGGCCGGTGTGCCGGTACCCCGCCGGCCGTGCGCGAAGGTCCGCGGAGGTGCGGGGCGGGCGGGCCGGCCACGTCGGCACCGGGTCCCGGAGCCCGGTGCCGTCCGGGATCGCGGATGTCCGACGGGCACGATAGAAACGTGGTGCGCGCGGAGGCGGCGGGGCTCCGGGCGGAGGGGGGCGTGCCGCGCCGGACGCGTGTGCCGGCGGGGGCCGGGGACCGGAACGAGGGGGAGTCTTGCTGAAGCTCTATTACCGGCTCGTGTACTGGAAGAGGCGTGCCGGGCGGGCCGCCGGGCGGCGCAGGCCCCCGGCGCGGCAGCGGTACGCCGCCGGGGGCCTGCGGGTGCGGATACACCGGCTGCGGCCCCTGTGGGTGTTCGCCGCCATCGTGGCCGTGGTCCTGGTGGCCTCGGCGGTGGTCGGCGAGTGGACCCGGCCGGAGTACGGGACCGGGATGCCGTAGCGCGGCCGGTGCCGCCCGGCCCGCGCGGCCGATGACCGGTGGCGGCCGTGCGCAGGCCGGGGCAGCGTTTTCCCCGGGCCACGGCCGGACCGTCCCGGCCCTGGCCCGGGCGCCGCTCCCGCGGCCGGACCGCCGCATCCACCGCCGTGCCGTCACGGACCGGCCGCGCCCGCGCGGATACGGTGGGGCTGCCGCCGGCAAGGGCCCGCCCGGGTGTCCGGACACACCGGGCGGGGGCGCGCCGTCGCGCACCGGCCGCCGGGAGCGGCCGGCCACGGCATCCGTACCGCCTGCCCCGGGAGTGCCGCATGACCCAGCCCGGAGATCTGCGCCCGGGTTCTCCGGCCGGGCGGCTGGTGCTGGCCGCCGCCGTGCTGGGCTCCGGCATGGCGATGCTGGACGGCACCGTGGTCACGGTGGCGCTGCCCAGGATCGGCGCCGAGTTCGGTGTGCCGCTGTCCGTGCTGCAGTGGACGGTCAACGCCTACATGCTGACGCTCGCCGGACTGATGCTGCTCGGGGGAGCGCTCGGCGACCGGTACGGCCGGCGGCGGGTGTTCGCACTGGGCGTGGTCTGGTTCGCGGTCGCCTCCGTGCTCTGCGGACTGGCCTGGACGGACACCGTGCTGATCGCCGCGCGGGCACTGCAGGGCGTCGGGGGAGCCCTGCTGACCCCGGGCTCGCTGGCGCTGATCCAGGCGTCCTTCCGCCCGGAGGACCGGGCGCGGGCGGTCGGGCTGTGGTCCGGGCTCGGCGGGGTGGCCATCGCGGTCGGCCCGTTCCTCGGCGGCTGGCTGGTGGACGGTCCCGGCTGGCGCTGGATCTTCTACATCAACGTGCCGCTCGCCGCTGTCGTCCTCCTCCTCACCCGCCGGGTGCCGGAGAGCCGCGACCCGCTGGCGTCCGGGCGGTTCGACATCACGGGCGGCGTCCTGGCGGCCCTGTCGCTCGCCGGCATCACCCACGCGCTCATCGAGGCCTCCGGCGGCCCGGAGGGAATCATCGCCGCCGCGACCGCCGCCGGGGGTGTGCTGTGCGGTGTGCTCTTCGTCCGGCACGAACGCCGGACACCGCGTCCGATGCTTCCGCTGTCGCTCTTCCGGTCCCGGCTCTTCACCTGGGTCAACGTCGTGACGCTGTGTCTGTACGCGGCGATCGGCGGGGTGTTCTTCCTGCTGCCGACCCAGCTGCAGAACGTGGTCGGCTACGACGCGATGGAGGCCGGGATCGCGTCGCTGCCGGTCACCCTGCTGATGATCGCGCTGTCCGGACCGGCGGGAGAGCTGGCGCAGCGGACCGGCCCCCGGCTGCCGCTGACGGCGGGGCCGCTGGTCGCGGCGGTGGGCGTGCTGCTGCTGGGCCGGGCCCGGCCGGGCAGTTCCTACTGGCCGGACGTGTTCCCGGCGACCGTTCTGCAGGGTCTGGGGATGAGCCTCTTCGTGGCGCCGCTGACGGCGACCGTGCTGGCCGCCGCCGACACCGGACGGGCGGGGACCGCCAGCGGGGTGAACAACGCCGCGGCCCGGATCGCCCAGCTCCTCGCCGTGGCCGCGCTGCCCCTGGCGGTCGGCCTCTCCAGCGACGAGTACCGCGTCCCGGAGGCCATGGACCGAGCCTTCGCCGCCGCCCTGCCGCTCTGTGCCGGGCTGATGGTGCTGGGCGCGCTGATCTCCCGGCTCACCATGCCGACGGGGCGGCTGGCCGGGGACGGCGAGAAGCCGGAACGGCCCCAGTGCACCGCGCACTGCGGGCTCACCAGCCCGCCCCTGGAACCCGGCCGGACGGACGACGGCCGCCCGCCGGCACCGGACGGGGGGCCCGGGCCGCCCCGGGGCCCGGAGACATGACCGGGCCGGACGCCCGCGCGTGCGTCTCCGGCCGGAGTGCCGGCCCGGCGACAGGGCGCACCGGCCCGCGAGCGAAGAAGATCCACAACTTGGACAACCGTGCTGTCAAGGACTTTTGACTACCCGTCGGGCACTCGGTAGCGTTCCGGCGCACACGGCCCGGCGGCCGCGGGAGGACCCGCGCGCCCCGCGCGTGCAGCACCGGATGGGGGTGGCCCGGTGGGCCTTTTCGAACAGGGGCGCTCCTTTCTGGACGCCCTTCCCGCGCAGGACCGGACCGCGCTGATCGGGCTCGGCACCCCACGCCGGTACGCCCCGGGGGACGTGCTGATGCGCGAGCGCGACCGCACGTCCTTCGTCGTCGCCATCCTCAGGGGCTGGGCCACCGTCTCCGTCGACACCGAGCGGGGCGGCCGGCTGATCCTCGCCGTCCGGGGGGCCGGATCCGTGGTCGGTGACCTCGCGGCCGTCGACCGCGGCCCGCGCAGCGCCACCATCACCGCCCTCGGCCCGCTGGACACCCTCGTCATCCCCGGCGACCGCTTCCGCGGCTTCCTGGCCACGCACCCCGCCGCCAACGGCCCGATCATGCGGCAGCTCAGCTCCCGGCTGCGCAGCTCCGACGGCGAACGCCGGGCCCTGGCCTCCGAGACCGTTCTGCGGCGGCTGGCCGCGCGGATCGTCGAACTGTCCGACCGGGCGGGCGCCTCGGCCGAGGGCGGCGGGGTGGCCATCGCCCTCCCCATGCCCCAGCACGATCTCGCCGCCGCGATCGGCACCACCCGGGAGGCCGTCGCCAAGGCCCTGCGGCTGCTGCGCGAGCAGGGCGTGGTGAGCACGGCGCACCGCCGTCTGGTGGTGGAGAACCCCGCGCTGCTGCGGCTCCTCGCCCGCGGCGAGTCCACCGGCGAGTCCGGCCGGGCGGGACAGGCCGGGTAGCCGGATCCGGCCGCCGGGCCGCCGGGCCCGGCGCGAGTGGCACGCGGGGCGGCGGCGGCGAGATGTGTCCAACTGTGTAAACGGCTACGGACAGGGAGCCGTGCCCGGGCCAGTCTGGTCCCGTCGAGCACGCCACGCAGCCGAGGAGTACCAGTGGGGACCAGACAAGCCGTCAACCGGCTGATCGTCAGTGTGGACGCGGAGGGCTCCTCCCAGCGGGACCTGCGGGGCAAGCTCCATCTGCGCGACATGGTGTACCGGCTGGTCGAGGAGGCGCTGTGCGCGGTGGACCTGCCCGCGGACCGGGTGCACCTGGAGGACCGCGGCGACGGGGTGCTGCTGGCGACCGACCCGGCGACGCCGCCGGAGGCCATGGTCGGCCTGTGGCTGGAGGAGATCTACCAGGGGCTGCGCGAGCACAACCGGGGCGGCCGCCCGGACGCCCGGCTGCGGCTCCGGATCGGGATGCACGCGGGGCCGGTGGCCGACGACGGCCGCGGACTGGTCGGCTCGGCCGTCGACCAGGCGTGCGGGCTGTGCGACAGCGCCGCCGCGCGCCGGGTCCTGGCGGCGGCGCCCCGCTCGGACCTCGTGTTCGTCGTCTCCGACTGGCTGTACCAGTCGGTCGTCGCCGAGGGCGGCCGGTTCGTCGAGCCCGAGCACTACCGGCCCGCGCCGGTGGAGGTCAAGCAGGCCGGGCTGACCGCCTGGTTCCACGTCCCCGGACTGCCGGTCCCCCCGCTGCCCGCGGCGGGACCGGCCCCGGCCACCGGGAACCCTTCGGGGGAGGGGTCCCGGACGGGCGCGCCCGGCGGTACCGGTGAGACCGGTCAGGAGAAGGACCGGCAACCGGTACCGCCGGAACCGCGCCGGGAGGCGCCCAAGTACCTCTTCGAGCAGATCGACGGGGACAACACCGTCATCGACGGCAGCACCTTCGAGGCCGGCTCCACCGCGGTCGAACAGGGGCGGAAGCGGCGCACGGGCGGGGGCGGGGCCCGGTGAGCGACGAGGAAGCGGGCGCGGCGCCGGCCGCCGGCGGCAGGGACGCCGCGGCCGGCCCCGGCCGGGACGAGCCGGGCGAGGACAGGGCCGGCGCCTCCCCGGAGCGGCCGCGCGCCCTCCAGGGGCCGCGCGGCCCGGCCGGCGGCGGAGCGGACGCCGCGCAGGCGGTGCGCGAGGCCCGCGCCAACTTCACGGTGCACGGCGCGAACACGGTCGTGGACAGCGCGGCGGGCGCCGTCCACGTCGGCGACGTCTACCAGTTCGGCGGCCGCCCCTCCCTGGTCTCCGGCGCCGTACCGCGGGACGAACTGCGCGCCCTGCGCCTCGTCTTCGCCGAGCCCCCCGGATACCGGGAACTGCGCGCCCTGCTCACGGAACGGCGGATCATCGCGCTCTGCGGCGACCCCGGCACCGGCCGCGGCTACGCGGCGCTCTCCCTCCTCGACGAGCTCACCCGCGGCACCGTCGAACGCATGGACCCGCGCACCGAGCTGGACCGGATCGCCGACACGGACATCCAGGACGGCCACGGCTACCTCACCGAGATCGCCGTGGACGGCTTCCCCGCCCGGGCCGGAGCCGGCGACACCCCGGCCGGGACCCCCGGCGGGGATCACCCGGCACGCAGCGGGGCGGGCGCCCGTCCGGCCGAGATCCACCTCGACCGGCTGCGCGACCTGCTCACCGCACGCGACGCCTACGCCGTCCTCGTCGTGGACGCGGGCGACTTCGCCGACGAACTGCTGCGCGGCCGCTACGGCACCCTCTTCCGGCCGCCGGACGCGGAGAGCGTGCTCCGCCGCCATCTGCGCCCCCTCCTCGGCACCGGCGGCACCGAAGCCGTCGAACGCGCGGTCGCCGCCTCCTGCGGCGAGGACGTGACCGGGGCCCTCGGGCTGGAACAACTGCGCCCCCACGAGGCCGTCACCCTCGCCGGCCTGCTGGCGCGCCACGCCGTGGGCGAACTGACGGACGACGGGCTGCGCGCCGAGTGCGCCGGGTTCGCCGCCCGCCAGGCCCGGGCCTGGTTCGCCGGAGCCGGCCGCGGCGGCAGCCTGGGCACCGCGCTGACGACCCTCCGTCCCGCGGCCTTCCGGAGCGCGCTCGCCGTGTACAACGGCGCCCCGTACAGCGTCGCGGCCGAGGCGGCCGAACAACTGGCCTGGGAGTTCGCCGCGACCTGGGCACCCGAGGAGGTGCCCGGCCGGCCCCTGTTCACCGACAACCTCCAGGCCAGGCTGACCGCCGCCCGTGCGGTGCTGGAGGACGGCGCGGCTCCGGTCGGGGACGTCGAGGTGCCGGTGCGCACGGTCCGTTTCCAGGGCCGTGCGCTGTCCTCGGCCGTCCTCGGCCACATCTGGGACCAGCACCACAACGCGCGCGGCCCGCTCTCCCGCTGGCTGCGCACCCTGTGCGACGACTCCCGGCCCGCCGTCTGGGTGCCGGCCGCGGTGGCCACCGGCGCGCTGTCCTGGCGCGACTACCCGTACGCGCTGGCCGAACTGGTGCTGCCGATGGCCGCCGCCGACTCCGCGTCCCAGCGGATGGCCGCCGCCACGGCGACCGCCGAGGGCGCCCGCCACGAGGCGGTCCGGGGGGCGGCACGCGCCCTGGTCCGCGGCTGGGCCCGGGGCACGGACCCGCTGCTGCGCCGCACCGCCGCGCTGGTGCACGGCTACGGCTCCGTGGAGGAGTCGCTCACCGCCGGCCTCGACGAGCTGGGCCGGCTGGCCGGTGCCGCCGCGGACCGTGACGGCGGCGCGGCGGAGACGGAGACGGACTGGGGCCTGCTGGAGGACACCGCCTACAGCGTCGTCCGGCTGCTCGCCGGCCCCGCGCCCGGCACCGTCGTCACCCGCATCGGACGCTGGCTCGGCGACGGACGGGCGAGCCGCCGGGACCTCGGCCTGCTCTGCGTGGTGGGCTCCGTGTCGATGCGGGCCTGGGCGCTGTGGGGGCTGGAGGACCGGGCGGAGCTGGAGCCGTATCTGAGCCGGCCGCTGGTGGCCGCCTTGCTGGCGGTCGAACCGGGCGAGCGCCACCGGCTGGCCGATCTGGTGCGGTTCGCGCTGGACAACGGCCGGTCCCGCGACGCCGTACTCACCGCGCTCGCGGACTGGATCCGCCGGGGGGAGCGGGACACGGCGCTGCTGGAGGAACTCTGCCGGTTCCTGCCGCTGGTGGCCGCCGACGAGCCCGGCCGGGAACGCCTGCGCCATCTGGCGGCCCGGCTGGAGCGGGACCCCGACGAGTCCGTCGACCCGGCGGTGACCGCGCGGGTCCGGCAAGCAATGGCATCAGGGGAAGGGAACACCGCACCATGACCGTTCAACCGCACCAGTCCCGCACGGGAATGCCCGGGCTGCCCGCGCAGGTCCCCGGCGGGCCGGTATCCGCCCACAGACCCCGGCCCGCCGTGGCCGGTCCGTCGCAGGACCTCGCCGGCCCGTTCGTCCGCGAGTACACCCCGAAGTGGCCCTACCGGCACCCGAGCGCCCAGGTCGCCTCGGTGCTCTACTACCGCATGCGCTCCACGCGGGTGGTGAATCCCGAGGGCGACCGCGGGCACTGGCTCCGCTTCTTCTCCCGCCCCTACACGGTGGTCGACGTCCAGCTCGGCTGGCACGTCGCCCAGTTCGAGGTGAAGCTGCCGACCGCCGACAGCGCCCTGTTCTTCCCGGCCCGGGTCAAGGTCCGCTGGCGCGTGCGCGACCCGTACACGGTGGCGACCAGCCAGGTGTCGGACGTGGCCCAGCTGATGATCCCCGAACTGGAGTCGCGGCTCCGCGAGGTCACCCGGCGGTACGCCGTCCACGAGGTGAAGGCCGCGAACGAGGCGGTCGGCGAAGTGCTCGGCGGCAGTGACCCGGGCAGCGCGTTCGGGCTGGAACTCGAGGTGTTCGCGGACATCGGCCCGGACGAGCTGACGGTCCGGCACACCGAACGGGTGGTCGAGGCCCGGCATCTGACGGTGCTGGAGCGGATCGACCAGGACCTGCGGCGGCTGAAGGACGAGGGCGAGCGGAACAGCATCCGGGAGTGGACCGCGCACTTCCAGGGCGCCCTGGAGCGCGGCGAGACCGCCCTCATGGCCGAGATGATGGCCCGGAACCCGCAGGACCTGCCGAAGATCCACGCCATGCTGCGGAACGAGCAGCGCGAGGCGCGCCAGGACTCGATGGAGCTCATCGGGCGGCTGATCGACGGCAACCTCCTGGAGACCTGGCAGCTCGGCGACCAGGCGCAGGCCGTGGTGGAGTTCCTGCGCACCGGCACCCGGCGGGTCGTCGAGACGGCCGGGGACGCCTCACACCGCGTCCTGGACGCCGGCGGCGGCGCGGCCGGCGGGCACGAGCCGGCGCGGCCCCGGCCCTTCTGGGAGGCGGAGCGGGAGGACGGTCCGGGCGGCGGCAGCGCCCCGAGCGCCGGCCCGGCACGGCCCGGCGGGGGGTGACGGATGACGACGACGCCACCGGCGGGTGCGGGCGGGAGCCCGGCCGGCACTCCGGCGCCCGGGGGCCCGCCGGCCGGGCTCGCGGGTACCGGTTCCCCGGACGCCCGCGGCGAGCGCCGGCCGGCCGGGCCCGGCGCGCACCTCGTCGCCGAGCGCCTGCTCAACACGGTGCGGGAGGAAATGGGCCGGGCCGACACCAAGGCGTCGATCCTGCTCTCCGGGGCGATGGCGGTCCTCGTCATGGTGCTGACCTGGTACGGGGACGGGCTGCCGGCCCTGCCGTCGGCCGCCGCCGCGGCCGGGGTGCTGCTGTGGACCGCGGGGGTGGTCATGCTGGCGGCCGTGGTGGTGCCGCGCAGGCGCCCGCCCGGCCGCCCGGTGGCCGCGGCGGCCGCCGCCGACGGAACCTTCTTCGCGGACCTGACACGGTTCCCGGGCGGTGCGTCGGCGGAGGCGCTGCTGCCCCGGGTGGCGCGGGCGGGCCGGGAGCCGCAGCGGTGGATGGTGGAGCAGTCGTGCACCCTCGGGCTGATCCTGGCGGTCAAGTACCGGTGGCTCCGGCGGGGCGTGCTGTGCCTGGCGGCCGGCGGGATCCTGCTGCTGGCGGTCCGGCTGCTGCAGTGAGTCCGTCCCGGCGGGCCCGTCCCGGCGCGCCGGGTTCACGGCCCGCCGGGGGAAGCCGGGGCGTCAGCCTCTCCGGCCGCTCGCGGCCCGGCGTCCGGGCTCACCGTCCGTCCGAGGAGCGGGGCGGCCAGCGCGGACAGCCCGGCCAGGACCGCGACGGTGGTGAGCGCGGCGGGCAGGGAGTACCAGTCGGCCAGGAAGCCGATGGCGGGCGGGCCGAGCAGCATGCCGCCGTAGCCGAGCGTGGAGGCGGTGGCCACGCCCCTCGGGCCCGCCAGCGCCCCGGCCCGTTCGACGGCGACGGGGAAGACGTTGGCCAGCCCCAGGCCCGTCACCGCGAAACCGAGCAGGGCGAGCCAGACGGTGGGCGCCAGCGCGCCGAGCAGCATCCCCGCGGCGGCCGTCGCGCCTCCGGCCACGAGGGCGCGGGTCCGGCCGAGCCGCAGCAGCTGCGCGGTGCCGGTCAGCCGGCCCACCGTCATGGCCAGGGCGAAGAGGGCGTAGCCCGCGGCGGCGACACCGGGATGGGCCGCCAGGTCCTGCTGGAGGTGGAGCGCGCCCCAGTCCGCGAGCGCGCCCTCGCCGTACGCGGTGCAGAAGGCGATGAAGCCGAAGAGGAGCACCGCCCGGCGGGTGCGGGTGGTGTGCCGGGGAGCGCGTGCGGCCGTGCGGACGCCGGAGTCCGCGCGGGGCGTACGGGAGAGGGCGCGCTCCGGAACGGGAATCGGGTGCGCCAGGAGGACGCGCCCCGCGGCCGCGGTGACGAGCAGGGCGACGAGGCTCAGCGCGGCCAGATGCCGGGCGGCGGAGAGCTGCCCGGCGACCAGGCCGCCCAGGCCCGCCCCGACCATGCCGCCGAGGCTGAACGCGGCGTGGAACGACGGCATCACCGGGCGGCGCAGCGCGGCCACCAGGTCCACGGCCGCGCTGTTCATCGCCACGTTGACGGCCCCGTACCCGGTGCCGAACAGCAGCAGCACCAGCCCCAGGGCGAGCACGGAGTGGGTGAGGGCCGGCAGCGCGACGCTCAGCGAGAGCAGGGCGGCACTGGCGACCGTCACCCGTGCGGTGCCGAAGCGGTCGCAGAGGCGGCCGGTGACCGTCATGGTGGCCACCGCGCCCGCGGAGACGCCGAGCAGGGCCAGACCGAGGTCGCCCGCGGTGGCGCCGGTCTGCTCCTTGACCGAGGGGATGCGGACGACCCAGCCGGCGAACACGAAGCCGTCCAGGGCGAAGAAGAGGGTGAGCGCGGTACGCAGCCGGTTCGGTACGGGACCGGCGGTGTCGCCGCCCTTTCCGCCCGAACCGAGCGTCCGTATTTTGTTCAGGGTCGGCACAAAGTGAGAATAGGGGGGTGACCCCATCTCGGACAACACGGCTGGAGAGAGGCCGCAACGCCCTCGGCCCGGCGCTGGAGCTCGTACACACTGGACGGGCACCCACCCGTGCCGTCCTCACGGCGGAGCTCGGGGTGACGCGGGCGACCGCCGGAGCCGTCGCCGCCGAGCTGGAGGCGCTGGGCCTGATCACGGTGGACTCCCGGCCGGGCGGTGCCGCCGGGGCGCAGGGCAGGCCCTCGCACCGGCTGGCCGTCGACGCCGGGGGACCGGTGGTGCTGGCGGCGCAGGTGCACGCCGACGGCTTCCGCGCCGCGCTGGTCGGGCTCGGCGGCCGCATCGTCGCCACCGCGCCCGGCTGCCAGGACGTACCGGCCGACCCCGGGCACGTCCTCGCGGCCGTCGTCGAGGCGGGGGCCGGGCTGCTCGCGGAGAGCGGCCGCCGCTGCGTGGGCGCCGGGCTGGCCGTCCCCTCGGCGGTGGCCGAGCCGGAGGGTACCGCCCTCAACCCGCTCCATCTGGCCTGGCCCGTCGGCGCACCGGTCCGGGAGCTCTTCCGCGAGGCGGTACGGGACGCGGGCATCCTCCCCGGCACGTCCGGCGGCCCCGGCTCTCCCGGCGGCCCGGCCGTCTTCGCCGGCAACGACGTCAACCTCGCGGCGCTCGCCGAGCACCGGCACGGCGCCGGCCGCGGCGCCCGCGATCTGCTCGTCGTGGCCACCGGCCACCGCGGTGTCGGCGGTGCGCTCGTCCTCGACGGGCGTCTGCACACCGGGAGTTCCGGCCTCGCCCTGGAGGTCGGGCATCTGACCGTCAACCCGGACGGCCGCCCGTGCCACTGCGGCAACCGCGGCTGTCTCGACGTCGAGGCCGACCCGCTGGCCTTCGTGACGGCCGCCGGGCGCGACCCCGGCCCGGAGGTCTCCCTGCTCCAGCGCTCCCGCGACCTGCTCCGCACGGAGTACGGCGACCCGGCCGTACGGAGCGCCGCCCATCTGCTCGTCGCCCGTCTCGGACTCGGACTGGCCGGGCTCGTCAACATCCTCAACCCGGACCGGATCGTGCTCGGCGGCCTCTACCAGGATCTGCTCAAGGCCGACCCGGAGCGGCTGCGGGCGGTGGTCGCCGAGCGCAGCCTGTGGGGCCGGAGCGGCAGTGTGCCGGTGCTGGAGTGCGCGCTGGACCACAACAGCCTGGTCGGCGCGGCCGAGCTGGCCTGGCAGCCGGTCCTGGACGACCCGCTGGGAACCCTCGCCGGCTGAGGAACGGGACGGGCGCCCGGCGCGGGGGCCGGCCGGGCGCGGCGGCCGACGGCCGGTCAGCCCGGGGCGCGGGCGCCGGCCGCGGCCGGTTCGCGCGGCGCCACCGGGGTGTGCCGGAGCGGCGCACCGGCACCGGCACCGGCACCGGCACCGGCACCGGCACCGGCACCGGACAGCGGAGCGGCGGCCGGCCCCGCCCCGGCGGACCGCCGCGCTGCGCGGGCCGGCCCGGCGGCGGGCGGGGGTGAGCCGGGGCCGGCGGTGACCGGGGCGTGCAGAGAGAACCACACGGCCTTGCCGCGGCCCCCGTCCCCTTCCCGCACCCCCCAGCTCTCACTGACGGAAGCGATCATGGAGAGCCCCCGGCCGTAGGTGGCGGAGGCGCCGGCGGCGTGGACACGGGGCACCCGGGGATCGCTGTCCTGCACCGAGACCGTCAAATGGTCCGGCAGCAGAAGGATCTCGACCGTGCAGTTCTTGTCCGGCTGGGCATGGCGGTGGACATTGCTGAGCAGCTCGGTGACTCCGAGCGCCGCCGCGTCGATCAAGGGGTCGAGACGCCAGTACCGAAGATGCGCCGAGACGATTCTGCGTACCTGGCCGATACGCGACGGCAGGGCCTGGAGCTCCACCGTGCAGTGCCCGCGTGGCTTGCTGATCACGGCTGCGACTCCCTGAGAGGTTCGGGGACCGAAACGCATCCAACGGAACGCACCCAAGCCTGGGTGTGACTGCTGTATGTGCCCGGCGGGGCCCGGAGAGAAGCGTCACCGCCGGTTAACCCTCGGTTACGTCCCACCAGCCTGGACCCGGACCCGCTCGGCCGCAACTCGCGCCGCCGCACGTCACTCGCGGGCGGCGTCCCCTCCGGCCGTGCGCACCGCGTCGAAGAAGCTGCTCGCCGAGGGCGGGCCGTCCTCGCCGGGCTCCGGGTCGCGCGCGCCCAGTTTGAGCCGGTAGCGGTTGCCGTTGACCGTGGCCAGCGCCTCGTCGCCGTTCGCGAACCAGGGCTTGTCGGCCCGCACCAGATGCACCGGCGCGCTGTCGATCTCGGTGCCCTGGCTGTTCATCAGCGTCAGCTTGCCGTCCCGGATCTGCACCTGCCCGGCCCGGGTCAGGGAGCGCAGCCGGTGCCCGATCCCCACCCGTGTGGCCTTGAACTGCGGCTCCGCCATCCGTACCGCCCCCTCAGGTCCCGACCGGACCGCTCCGTCCGCCCCGCTCGATTGCGCCCTGCCGGTCAGTGTGCCCGCGACCGGCCCCGGACACCAGCCCCGGCCTATGATCGAGCCGACCCGGCGCCGGCGCGTCCGGGCCCGGGACGTGAACGCGAGGAGCGGCGCTGGTGGGCACCACGGAGCAGGAACGGGCCGGCTGTCCGGCCGTCACCCTCGACACGGACCGCAGCGACCCCGGGTACCGGGCCTGGCTCAACGACGCCGTGCGGAAGGTCCAGGCCGACGCCAACCGCTCGGCCGACACCCATCTGCTGCGCTTCCCGCTGCCCGCCGGCTGGGGCATCGACCTGTACCTCAAGGACGAGTCCACCCATCCGACCGGCAGTCTCAAACACCGGCTGGCCCGTTCGCTCTTCCTGTACGGGCTGTGCAACGGGTGGATCCGGCCGGGCAAACCCGTGATCGAGGCGTCCAGCGGCTCCACCGCCGTCTCCGAGGCGTACTTCGCCCAGCTGATCGGCGTGCCCTTCATCGCGGTGATGCCGCGCACCACCAGCCGGGAGAAGATGCGGCTGATCGAGTTCCAGGGCGGCCGGTGCCATCTGGTGGACGACCCGCGGACGGTTTACGAGGTATCGGCCACGCTCGCCGCCGAGTCCGGGGGCCACTACATGGACCAGTTCACCTACGCGGAGCGGGCCACCGACTGGCGCGGCAACAACAACATCGCCGAATCGATCTACGACCAGCTCCGCATGGAGCGCTACCCGGAGCCCGCCTGGATCGTCGCCACCGCCGGTACCGGCGGCACCTCCGCGACCATCGCCCGGTACATCCACTACATGCAGTACGACACCCGCGTCTGCGTCCCCGACCCGGAGAACTCCTGCTTCTACCAGGGCTGGACGACCGGCGACACGGACGCCCGCTGCGAGGCCGCCTCCCGCATCGAGGGCATCGGCCGCCCCCGGATGGAGCCCAGCTTCGTCCCCGGCGCGATCGACCGGATGATGAAGGTCCCGGACGCCGCCAGCGTCGCCGCCGTCCGGGCCCTGGAGGGCGCCATCGGCCGCAAGGCGGGCGGCTCCACCGGCACCGGGCTGTGGAGCGCCCTGAAGATCGTGGCCGAGATGGCCGCCGCCGGGGAGCGGGGCAGCGTCGTGACCCTCATCTGCGACGCGGGCGACCGCTATCTCGACAAGTACTACTCCGACGCCTGGCTGGAGGAGCAGGGCCTGGACATCGCCCCGTACAGCGACGCGATCACCACACTGCTCGCCACCGGCGAGTGGCGGGGCCGCTGACGGAACACCCGCCGCGGGGCGGGGGCATCCGTACGGCCCCATCACGGCCCGTCCCCGGCCCCGTCCCCGTATCCGGCGGTCAGCCGTCCGCGGCGCGCCCCGTGTCGTCCTCGCCCGCGACGATCAGTTCCGGCAGCCGTTCGGCGATCTCCGCCCGGGCGGCCGGCGACAGGCCCGGGTCCGTCACCAGGACGTCCACCTCCTCCAGCGAGGCGAACGAACTGAGCCCCACCGTGCCCCACTTGGTGTGGTCCGCGACCACCACCACCCTCCGCGCCGAACGCACCAGCCGCCGGTTGGTCTCCGCCTCGGCGAGGTTGGGCGTGGACAGCCCGGCCTCCGCCGAGATGCCGTGCACCCCCAGGAAGAGCAGGTCGAAGTGGAGGGACCGGATGGCCTGGTCGGCCACCGGGCCGACCAGCGAGTCCGAGGGGGTGCGCACCCCGCCCGTCAGCACCACCGTGGCCGGCGCCTGCCGGGGCGCGCCCGGGCGCGCGGACGCGGCCGTGCCCTGGGCGGTGTGGAAGACGTCGGCCACCCGCACGGAGTTCGTCACCACCGTCAGGTCCGGGATGTCCAGCAGCCGGCGGGCCACCGCGTACGTCGTCGTCCCGCCGGACAGCGCGACGGCGCTGCCGGGGGCCACCAGCCCCGCCGCGGCGCGGGCGATCTCCTCCTTGGCGGTGGGCTCCAGCGTGGACTTCGCCTCGAAACCAGGTTCGTGCGAACTGGCCTCCGCGACCGGCACCGCCCCGCCGTGCACCTTCTCCACCATGCCCTGCCGGGCGAGCGCGTCCAGATCGCGGCGGACCGTCATGTCCGACACGTTGAGCCGCCGGGTCAGCTCGTTGACCCGGACACCGCCCCGCCGCCTGACCTCGTCGACGATCAGTGCCCGCCGCTGCTCCGCCAGCAGGTTCTGGCTCTCGCTCACTTCAGCCCCCGTCCCTCGTCAGCGGGCGGATGCCGGCCGCCCCGTCGCGCCGGCCATCCTCCCACGGCAGGCGGCCCGGCGCCGTGCCGAGCACCGCCCGCGGCCTGTGGCCGGAGCGTGTGCGTCCGGTCACGATCCGGCCTCACCTCCGCCGCGCCGCCCGCGAACTCCCGCCGCCGGACGGGATCCTGGTGCGCGCAGCGGACGGATCGGGAGATGAGATCACCATGGCGGTCACACACCCGGACACGGCCGGACCGGACGACCGGGACGGCGCACCGGCGGACGCGGAGGGCGGGACGGGGGGACTCGCCCTGGAACTCCTCGTGCACGGCGTGGGCGGCGCCACACCGCAGGAGGTGCTGGACGACCCGCGCACCGTACGCGTCACGGGCGACAACACCGCGGGCATACACCGCCGGGCCGACGACGCCGGGGCGGAGCGGCGGCCCGGGCGCCACGGCGGCGAGCCGGTCCCGGAGGCGTACTGCTGGGGCGGCCTCACCTCGGGCAACGGCGCCCGCGCGCTGTGGCTGCTGTTACTGCCCTTCATGGTCGTCAACCTGGCGCACTGGATGCGCCCTTCCGCCACGGGCAGCAGGACGCTGATCCGGCTGTACGGACTGCTGATCCGCCTGGTCGCCCTCAGCCTGACCGTTCTGCTGACGGCCGCGGCCTGCGAGGTCGCCCTCGACCTGGTGGCCTGGCAGTGCGCCGGCTCCACGGAATGCGCGCGGAGCCGCACCTGGCTGGGCTTCCTCTCGCCCGGACACGGCGGCTGGTGGAGCCAGCCCGGCCGCCGCCTGGCGCTGGCCGCGCTCATCCCCGCCGCGCTGACCGGGCTGCTGTGGTGGCTCTCCCACCACACCTGGAGCGCCTACGAGTCGGCGCCCCCGCCGGTGCACGAGCCCCTGCGCGAGGGCGACCCGGGCGCCGCCCACCAGCCCGCCCTGCGGCTGCCCGGCTTCTGGTACGGCCGCCGTCTGGTGGCCCGGCTGCGCGCCGCGCACACCGCCGCGGGCTTCCTGACCGTGGCCGCCGCGCTCTCCGCGGCCGCCACCCGGTACGACCGCAAGCCCGGCGGCGGCTACTGGCTCGACCTCTTCGGCTGGTGCCTGGAGGTGTCGCTGGTGCTCGCCGGTCTCTTCGTCGTCTGGGTGGTGAGCTCCCGGGGGCGCACGGAGTCCGTACCGGACGACCGGCTGGACCGCGCCGTCGTGCGCTTCCTGCCCGGCACCGCGCTGGGGCTGCTGGTGCTGGCCGCGGTGCACGCGGCCTGGTCGCGGCCCGGCTGGCGGTCCGGCGGCCTGCTGCCGGGGGACGAGACCTTCGGCGTCATCGCCCTCGGCCAGGGAGCGCTGGTGCTCGCCGCGGCCTGGGTGGGCCACCGGCTCCATCGCACCGACCCGGACAGCCGTTCGGCGCTGCACGGCGTCCGCGGAGCCGCCGTCGCCGTGTTCGCCTGCGCGCTGGGCGGTGTGATGTCCGGGGGTGTCGCCCAGCGGGTCGCCGACTGGCTCGACGGGCCCGGCACCCCCGGCATGAACGACGGCTACATCAGCGGGCCGCCGACCGTGCTGTCCTGGCACGCGGCGGTGATCCCCCCGCTGCTGGCCGTCCTCGTCGTGATCGCCGCCTACTTCGCGGGCCAGACCTGGCGGGTGCGGCGCGAGCAGATCGAGGCGGTCCGCGCGAGCCACCCCGGGGAGCCGGAGGACACGGCGCGCACCCGCAGGATCGCCGGCGTCACCGCCACCGCGCGGCTCACCGACTGCGCCCCCTGGTTCCTCGGCGCCACCGCCGTGGTCACCCTGCTGCTGGGCGGGGTGGCGGTCGCCGGGGCGTGGAGCACCGGCGAGGTGCCCGGCCGTGCCGCCGACGGCGCGCCCGGCGTGGTCGAGGCGATCGCCGAGACCTCGCAGGCGCTCGGCTCCTGGCTGATGGGCCTGGGCTTCCTCCTCTTCCTCGCCGGCGGCCGCCGCGCCTACCGCGACGCCGCGGTCCGCCGCACCATCGGCATCCTCTGGGACGTCGGCACCTTCTGGCCGCGCGCCGCGCACCCCTTCGCGCCCCCCTGCTACGCCGAGCGCGCCGTCCCCGACCTGACCTGGCGGATGGAGACCTGGACCCGTTCCACCGGCGGCCGGATCGTCCTCTCCGGCCACTCCCAGGGCAGCGTTCTGGCGGCCGCCGCGGTCTGGCAGCTCAGCCCGCACACCCGCCGCCGGGTCGCGCTCCTCACCTACGGTTCACCGCTGGAGCGGCTCTACGGGCGCTGGTTCCCCGCCTACTTCGGGCCCGGGCCCCTGCACGCCCTGCACCACGAGATCGACTGCTGGCGCAATCTGTGGCGGGAGACGGACCCCATCGGCGGACCCGTCAACCTCCCCGGCCCCGCCTGTGCCGACGACCCCCCGGGGCCCGACGTGGACCGCGGCCCGCTCAAGGACCCGCTCGCCTACGGCCGCACGCCCGAACACCCGCTTCCCGCGCCGATCCTGGGGCACTTCGAATACCAGGCCGACCCCGTCTTCGCCGAGGAACGGGCGGCGCTGCTGGACCGGCTCCCGGACGTGCCGAGGCCCCGCGCCGCCGGAGCGGCACCTGGCGGCTGAGCGGGCCGGGCGGCTGAGCGGGGCCCGGCGGCGGCGCCCCGGCGCCGCTCAGCCGGGGTCCGGCAGGTCCTCCGGGTACAGCAGCGTCAGCTCGTCGGTGGTCGGCTCGGACAGCTGGGCGACCCGGCCCGCGTGCCGCTCCACCATCGCCTCGAACGTCTGCCGTGCCGTGCGCCCGTTGCCGAACGCGGGGCCCTTGGGCAGCACGGTGAAGTACTTGAGCAGGGCCTCGGCCGCGCCCTCGCCGATCCGGTACTCGTGCTCCTCCGCCTGCTGCTCCACGATCCGCAGCAGCTCCTCGGGCGCGTAGTCGCCGAAGGTGATCGTCCGCGAGAAGCGGGAGGCGACGCCCGGGTTGACGGTGAGGAAGCGCTCCATCTCGGCGGTGTACCCGGCGACGATGACCACGACGGAATCCCGGTGGTCCTCCATCAGCTTCACCAGGGTGTCGATGGCCTCGCGGCCGAAGTCGCGCCCCGAGTCCTCCGGGGACAGCGCGTACGCCTCGTCGATGAACAGCACGCCGCCGCGTGCCCGTTCGAAGGCCTCCTGGGTGCGGATGGCCGTGGAGCCGATGTGCTCGCCGACCAGGTCCACCCGGGACACCTCGACGAGGTGACCGCGCTCCAGCACCCCGAGGGAGTGCAGGATCTCTCCGTAGAGGCGGGCGACGGTCGTCTTGCCGGTGCCGGGGGAGCCGGTGAAGACCAGATGGCGCCGGACGGAAGCGGCCTTGAGCCCCGCCTCCTGCCGCCGCCGGCCGACCTCGATCATGTCCGTGAGGGCGCGCACCTCCCGCTTGACGCTCTCCAGGCCGACCAGGGTGTCGAGTTCGCCGAGCACCTCGTCCGCCGGCCGGGCGTCCGGGGCGGCCGCCGCCGTTGCCGCCGGCTCGGCGGCCGGGACCGCCGGGACGGTGGCCGTGCGCCGCTCGGGCACCGGGCCCAGCAGGCCCGCGGACACGTCCGCCGTTCCGGCCACCGGTGCGCTGCCGGTCGCCGCCGTCGTCGGTGCGGCGGGCGGGGCCGCGCTCTCGTCGCTGGTGCAGTCCTCGCTGACCGGGCCCGCCTCGGCGAACTCGTAGCCGCCCCGGGCGCACCGCTCGGTGCGGCAGCGGGTGAGCGCCGTCCGGCAGCCGTCGATGATGTGGAAGCCGTAGCCGCCGCTGCCGGTGACCCGGCAGGAGGTGAAGGTGCCGCGGCCCTCCGCGGAGACGTAGAAGCCCGCCTCCGTGGGGGAGTTGACCGTGGTGCGCTCGACGGTGGGGTCGGCGCCCTTGGTGACGATGACGCCGGTGGCGGTGGAGTCGACGGTGCAGCCGGAGAGGACCCCGCCGGTGCCGTGGTCGCGGAACCAGGCGCCGGTGGCGGCCTCCCGGATGCGGCAGTCGTCGAGCTGCACGGTGGCCCCGTCGCTCACCGAGACGGCCGTGTTGCGCACCTGGGAGAGGTCGCTGTCCACCACGTCGGCCCGGGAGCCGCGGTCGAGGACGAAGAGGGCGTCGGGCACGTCGTGCAGCCGGCAGGACTCCAGGACCACGGCGGCGCCGTCGCTGACCCACACCGCCGGGTAGTCGCCGGTGCTGTCGTGGATCTCGCACTGGTGGGCGTCGACCCGGGTGCCGGGGTCCCAGACGGACAGCCCGTTGCGGCCGAAGCGGCGCACCTTGGTGCGGGTGAGGGTGAGGACGGAGCGCGAGCGCAGGTCGACCGCGTTCTCCGGGATGTCGTGGATGTCGCAGTCGGAGAGGGTGAGGGAGGCGTCGGTGTCGAGGGTGACCCCGTCGCCGGAGGTGCGGTGGACCGTGCAGTCGGTGAGGTGGCCGGTGGCCCGGGAGGCGATGCGCAGGCCCGCGCCCTTGATCTCGTACACCTCGCAGCCGAACGCCTCCAGGGAACTGCCCTCGCCGGTGAGGGAGATGCCCGAGCCGGAGGCGTGGTGGACGCGGCAGCGCTCCAGCCGGGGGTGCGCCCCGTCGTGCACGGAGACGCCGGACTGCCCGGCCGCGAGCACCTCGCAGTCCTCGAAGATGCCGCCCGCGCCGCCGAGGACGCTGAAGCCGGTGCCGCCGGGGTTGTCGACGGTGCAGCGTCGCACGGTGGGCCGGGCGCCGCCGCGGACCTCGATGCCGGCGGCGGAGCGGGTGGCGACCCGGATGCCGGTGATCTCGGCGGTGCCGTCCTCCACGAGCAGCGCCGGGGCGGACGAGTCCTGCCCCTCCAGGTGCAGGTCGTGCACGGCGGCGGAGGCGCGTACGGTCAGCGCCACTCCGTCGATCGGGGCGATCCGCACCGAGCCGCGGCCGCCGTCCACGCCGCGGAGCGTGACCGCGTGCTCGACGACGAGGTTCTCCCGGTAGGTGCCGGGGGCTATGGAGAGCACGTCGCCGTCCCCGGCGGCCTCCAGGGCCGCGGCGAGGGAGGCGTACTCGCCCGTCCGGCGCCGCCACCGCGACGTGCCGGTGTACGTCACCTGGACCGTGCCCTGTGGTGCCATGCTGCTGCCGTGCCCCCACCTCGTGCGTGCGTCTGTTCGCCGGAACCGGCTGTGTGTTCCGGCGACCCACCGTAGCGTGCGCGGGGAACGGGAGTTGACCGGTCCGGAGTGCGCGCGGAACCGGATCCGGCCCCCGGCCGCGCGGCGGCCTCCGCGGTCACCCGGAGCGCCGGGCGACCACCCGCACCGGATCGCCCAGCCGGAGCGTACCGGTGCCCTCCGGGATCAGATTCTGGCCGAACAGCAGCCGGCCGCCGGCGTTCCGCTTCCGCGCGAGGGTACGCAAGGGCTCCCTGCCGCGCTCGGCGGTCCGCTGGTCGGTGGTCGTGATCACGCAACGGGCGCAGTTCTTGACGACCCGGAACACGACCTCGCCGATCCGCACCGCGGCCCAGTCGTCCTCCTCCCACGGCTCGGTGCCGCCGATGACGGCATTCGGCCGGAAACGGTTCATCGGCAGCGGTCCCTCGTGCGCGTGGTCGCCCTCCGCGATCCAGCCGTTCAGGGCCCGCAGGGACGCGGTGGTGGTGAGCAGCAGCGGAAAGCCGTCGGCGAAGCTGACCGTTTCCCCGGGCCGTCCGTACGCCGGGTCGACCGGGCGGCGGTGCGCCGGATCGTCCAGGTACAGCAGCCGGGTCCCGGCCCCCAGGCGGGCACCGAACCAGGCGTCGGCCGCCGGGCCGGCGGGTACCGCCTCGACCTTGTCCCGGAAGATCTTCACGGGCACGGTCGGGCCGGGGCCCGGCACCGCGACGCGGAGCGGCTCCCGGCCGGGCGCGGTGACCTCGATACCGCCGTCCCGCAGGGGCACCGCCCGGAGGCGTGCCAGCCCCGGAACGCTCCGCTGGGTGAGCACGGTGCCGTCCGCGTCGGTCAGCAGCCATCTGCGGTCCCCGGCAAGCCCCCACGGCTCGACCACCGCCTCGTCGGGGGCGTGACCCGCGAGCGACTTGACGGGATGGACGTGCAGCGCGCGGAGGGAGAGGGTCGCCATGGGGAGCAGTGTGCCACCCGGTCCGTGCCGCGTCCGGACCGTCAACCGGGCGCCCCGGCCGGTGCCGTCAGTAGCCGCGGCCCTGGTAGTACGGGCGCTGCTGGCCGTACGGATCCTCGTACGGGCCGGGCGCCGGACGCGGGGCCGCCGGGCGCGGGGCGGCCGGACGGGGCGTCGCCGGGCGCATCGCGTCGTAGCCCGTGCCGCCGCCCTGACCGCCCTGGTACTGCTGCGGTCCGGGATAGCCGCGGGGAGCGCCGGCCTGCTGCGGGATGTACGGCGCGGGCGCCTGCTGGAGCGGCGCCTGCTGCTGCGGTCCCGGGTAGCCGTAGCCGTATCCCTGCGAGGGCTGGGAGGGGGCGGCCGGCAGCGCGGGGAGCGCCGACGGCAGCGCGGGCAGATTGCTGCCGGTGTCGTATGCCGCGGGCACACGGATCGGCGCGATCTGCGGGGTACCCCGCTCGGCGACGAGGCTGTCGTAGATCGGGGTGTCGGGGAAGGCGGACGCGGAGTAGTAACCGCCGCCATAGGTGGAGCGGGGGGAGGTCATGCTGCATAAGTTAAGCCCATGATGTGCCTATTGGGGAGAGCAGTAAGGGGGTTGTTTCGCGAGTTCGGAGCGGCTGCCGAGCAGCAAGGGGACGGAACCGGACGAAAACCTCCACCGGGCGCCCCGTGAGGGATGAAGACCTGGTTCCGCACCGGTGACGGGGGAACGACGGGAAGACTCCCCGGGGGAGTCGCGGTACCGCATCACCGCGGCCGGTCATAGGTTGTTCCCGGACGAAGTCGTGCCGCGGACGCGGTCCGGCGGAAGAGAACGAAGAGATCCGAGAGATCGAGGGGGAGCGGTATGGCGATGCGCAAGGGCACGAATGTCCCGGTTCCGGCACCGGCGGTGCGGGTGGAACTGGGCTGGCGCACGGGCCCCGGCGTGCCGGACGCGGACGCCTCCGCCCTGCTGCTCCAGGGGTCCGGGAAGGTCCGCTCCGACGCGGACTTCGTCTTCTACAACCAGCCGGCGCACGCCTCCGGAGCCGTCCGGCACACCGGCAAGCGCCCCTCCGGCGACCTGGTGACCGACACCCTGGAGGTCGATCTCGCCCGGACCGAGCCGGCCGTCGAGACCATCGTCCTCGCCGCCTCCGCGGACGGCGGCGCCTTCGGGCAGGTGCCGGGGCTCCACATCCGGGTCCTGGACGCGGCGAGCGGTGCGGAGATCGCCCGCTTCGACAGCGAGGACGCCACCGTCGAGACCGCCTTCGTGCTCGGAGAGCTCTACCGCCGCCAGGGCGCCTGGAAGTTCCGCGCCGTCGGGCAGGGATACGACTCCGGACTGGAGGGGCTGGCCACCGACTACGGGATCACCGTCGACGAGCCCGGGCCCGCCGCCGCGGCTCCCGCCGCGCCGCCCGTGCCGCCCCCGGCGCCGCCCGCGCCCGCCCCCGCCGCCCCGCCGAGCGCGCCGGTGCACACCCCGGCGCCCGCGCCGGCTCCCGCGCCCCCGGCTCCTCCGGCCGCGCCCGTCAGCCTCTCCAAGGTGACGCTGACCAAGGCGTCGCCCACCGTCTCGCTCAGCAAGCAGGGCGGCACCTCGGGCGCCCTGCGCGTCAACCTCAACTGGGAGACGCGCAAGCAGTTCAAGGGCTGGGGCAGCAAGCTGGGCCGGGCGATGGCCATGCACGCCGACCTCGACCTCGACCTGTGCGCGCTCTTCGAACTCCGGGACGGCAGCAAGGGCGTCGTCCAGGCCCTCGGCAACGCCTACGGCTCACTGCACCGGCCGCCGTTCATCCACCTGGACGGCGACGACCGCACCGGCGCGGTCGCCACCGGCGAGAACCTCACCATCAACCTCGACCACAAGCACGACTTCCGCCGCATCCTGATCTTCGTCACCATCTACGAGGGCGCCCGCAGCTTCGCCGATCTCCACGCCACCGTCACCCTCCAGCCGCAGCACGGCGCCCCCGTCGACTTCTCCCTCGACGAGTGCACCGTGCCCTCCACCGTCGCCGCCCTCGCCCTGCTCACCAACGAGGGCGGCGACCTGACGGTGCGGCGGGAGGCCCGCTATCTGGTGCCGGAGCGCGGCGTCAGCCCCCAGCGCACCGTCGACTACGCGTACGGCTGGGGCATGAACTGGACCCCCGGCCGGAAGTGACGGACCGGCAGCCCCTGCCCGGCTCCGGCCGCCACCCCGCTCCTCACGGCCCGGCACCCTCCTCGGCGGTGCCGGGCCGCGCCGTGTACACCCGCCCCTTCCACGCCGCCCCCCGGCCCCGCGCGTGCCGTACCGCCGACTCCACCGTCATCGCCAGATAGAGCACCGCCGTGAACGGCAGCAGCAGCGACATCTTCGGCGGCAGCCCGTAGTAGCGCAGCACGGGCAGATACGTCCCCGCCATCACCGCCCACGCCAGTCCGCCCGCCACCGCCGCCCCCGGGGCCCCGGCCGCCAGGCCCGCCAGCAGAGCGGCCGGCGGCACCGCGTAGACGAGCAGCAGACCGAGCACCGCCAGCATCAGCAGCACCGGACTGTGCCGGAGCTGCGTGTACGCGCAGCGGGCCACCATCTCCCGGATGTCCCGCAGCCGCGGGTACGCCCGCACGCTGCGCACCCGGTCGGCCAGCCCCAGCCAGATGCGCCCGCCGCCGTCCCGCACGGCCCGCGCCACGGCGACGTCGTCGATGACCGCGTCGTGCACCGACTCCGGATAGCCGGCCCGCTGGGCGGCCTCGTCGCGGAGCAGCATGCAGCCGCCGGCGGCCGCGGCCGTGCGGGAGTCCGGCCGGTTGACCCGGCGGAAGGGGTAGAGCTGCGCGAAGAAGAGGACGAAGGCCGGGACGGTCAGCCGCTCCCAGGGGGTCACCGTCCGCAGCCGCGCCATGAGGGAGAGCAGGTCGAGCCCCGAGTGGCTCGCGGCACTCACCAGGTCGCGCAGGCTGTCGCGGTGGTGGGTGATGTCCGCGTCGGTCAGCAGCAGGTACTCCAGGTCCGGCATCAGGGACCGGGCCGTGGCCACCCCGTGCCGCACCGCCCACATCTTCCCCGTCCAGCCCGGCTCCGGCTCACCGGGGGAGACGACGGTCAGCGGCAGCCCGCCCCGGCGCACGGAGAGCGGCGGACGGGCGGCCAGCGCCCGGGCGACGTCCCCGGTGCCGTCGGTGCTGCCGTCGTCCACCAGGACGATCTCGGCGTGCCCGGGGTAGTCCTGGGCGAGCAGGGAGGTGAGGCTGTCCCGCAGCACGGCGGCCTCGTTCCGGGCCGGTACGACCACGGCCACCGGCGGCCACCGGGCGGGCTCCCTGCGCTCCGGCAGCCGGACGTCGGTCCGCCAGAAGAACCCGCGGCCCAGCAGGAGCCACCCCCAGGCGGCCAGGGACAGAACGGCGATCGAGGTAAGGATGGTCACTCCGGGAAGTCTGCCGGACGCGGAGAGTCGCGGCGGTGACCCGCTCCGCGTTTCGGTGCCGGTCATCCGAGTGCCCGGAGCGGTCACCGGCCTCCCTTGCGGGGGCGCGGCGCCCATCGCATAAGGTTGCCCGGTGAAGATCGCGCTCTTGGACTCCGGCCTGGGCCTGCTGGCGGCCGCGGCCGCGGTGCGCGCACTGCGGCCCGACGCGGCCCTGGTGCTCTCCTCCGACCCCGCCGGCATGCCGTGGGGCCCGCGCACCCCCGAGGACGTCACCGACCGCGCCCTGGCCTGCGCGAGAGCGGCGGCCGCGCACCGGCCGGACGCGCTGATCGTCGCCTGCAACACCGCCTCCGTGCACGCGCTGCCCGCCCTCCGCGCCGAACTGGAGCCCGCCCTGCCGGTGGTCGGCACCGTACCGGCGATCAAGCCCGCCGCGGCGGCCGGCGGCCCGGTGGCCATCTGGGCCACCCCCGCCACCACCGGCAGCCCGTACCAGCGGCGCCTGATCCGGGACTTCGCGGACGGCGTGCCCGTCACGGAGGTGCCCTGCCCCGGGCTCGCGGACGCCGTGGAGCGCGCCGACGAGACGGAGATCGACGCGGCCCTCGCCGCCGCCGCGGCGCTCACCCCGCCCGATGTCCGGGCCGTCGTACTGGGCTGCACCCATTACGAACTGGTCGCCGAGCGCATCCTGGCCGCCGTCCGGCGACCGGGCGGGCCGCCGGTCACCCTGTACGGCTCGGCCGGTGCCGTGGCCGCGCAGGCGCTGCGCCGCATCGGCGCCGGGCCCCGGCTCGAAGCCACTCCGGGGGACGGGCTCGTGGTGCTGCAGAACGGCCGGGAGACCGGCCTGCCGGTGGCCGCGCCGGCCTACGCCGAGGGCCGGCTCCTGGGCGCGGTGAGCCCCGCCCGCGGCTGACCTCAGCTCCCGGGAGCACCCTCCGCGGGCCTCCCGTCGCCCTCCCGGTGGACCGCCGGCAGGGCACCGTCGGGGGCCGCCGCCGCGGCGGGCCCCGGGACCGTCCCGTACGTCAGCGGGCGGGAGGTGGCCACGCCCGCGAGGAGCCCGGCCGCGACCGTCACCTGCGGGAAGCTCAGCGCGTTGCCGACACCCGCCAGTGCGGCCAGGACCGTCAGCGAGGCGCCGGCGGTCAGGACGACCGGGGTGGAGCGCGGCGAGCGTCCCAGGGCCACCAGCGTCCAGCAGAATGCGGCCCCCAGCAGCGCCACCCCCGGGAGGCCCTGTTCCGAGGCCAGTTGCAGCGGTGCCGAGTGCGGTTTGCCGTCCGATCCCGGGGTGTTCCGCACGGTCTCGCTCAGGGCGCCGAAACCGTCCGGTCCGACGCCGAGCACGGGCCGCTCGGCCGCCAGCCCGAGGGCGTCCCGCCAGAGCAGCACCCGGTGCTCCGTCAGCCGCCCCTCCACGGCGGCCGACAGCCCTTCCGGCAGCGCGCCCCCGGCCGTCG
Organism: Streptomyces sp. S07_1.15; assembly: GCF_020739505.1. Classification (NCBI taxonomy): domain Bacteria; kingdom Bacillati; phylum Actinomycetota; class Actinomycetes; order Kitasatosporales; family Streptomycetaceae; genus Streptomyces; species Streptomyces sp. S07_1.15. The sequence continues at coordinate 450,076 of NZ_JAJBZK010000001.1, read as the reverse complement.
CCAGCGTGCCGCCGACCACCAGGGCCGCCGCCAGCGCGCAGCCAGCGAGCACGGGCGCCCGGCGCCGCGCCGGGGCGACGGCCGCCGAGCACAGCAGGACGACCACGATCACCGCGCAGCCCACCGGCGAGCCCAGCAGCAGCGCCGCCACGGCGGTTCCCGCCACCGCGAGCCGCAGGACCGTCCGGGTCGCCGTGCGGCGCGCGGCCCAGGCCGCACAGCAGGCGCTGCCGGCGGCGAGCGCCAACTGGGCCGCCTCCGCCCCGCCGTGGCCGGGGGGCACCATGACGACCGCGCCCGGCAGGCTCTCCGGCGCCGCGAGGGCCGCGAAGGCGCCGGCGAGCGCCGCCGCCGCGGGCACGGCGACCGGCAGCAGCGCGCCGCCGATCCGGCCGAACGCAAATCCGGCGGCGACCGCCAGCAGCGCGAGCAGCATCCCCTCGGGGCGCGCGTCGCGCCCGGCGGAGGTGATGAGCGCCCAGGCGGCGCAGCAGCCGAACACCACCACACCGGCGGTGTCCGAGGCGCTGCCGCGCGGCTCCTCCGTGAGACGTCCCGTGGACGGAACCATCCCGTCGACCCCCCAGCTCGAACGGGCACCGTTCACGGCACGGGGCCGCGCGCGGGCTTAAGGTGCGCCACACCGTAACGGCTGCGGTGGCCGGGTGTGGAGGTGTCCGGCGGGAACGGCGTCCGGACATGTGCCACCGGCAAAGCCCGGGGCCGGGACGCCCCTTAGGCTCGCCCCATGCCCACACCCGACTTCATCCGCGCCCTGCGGGCCACGGCCGGACAGCAGCTGCTCTTCCTCCCCGGCGTCAGCGCCATCGTGTTCGACGACGCCCGGCGCGTGCTGCTCGTCCGCCGCGCCGACACCGGGCGCTGGTCCATCATCGGCGGGATCATCGAGCCGGGGGAGCAGCCCGCGCGGACGGCGGTGCGCGAGGTGTACGAGGAGACCGCGGTGCGGTGCGTGCCGGAGCGGCTGGTGCTGGTGCAGACGCTCGAACCGGTGCGCTACCCGAACGGTGACCTGTGCCAGTTCGTGGACGTCTCCTTCCGCTGCCGCGCCACGGGCGGCGAGGCCCGCGTCAACGACGACGAGTCGCTGGAGGTGGGCTGGTTCCCGGTGGACGGCCTGCCGGACCTGGAGGACTTCGCGGTGAGCCGGATCAAGCAGGCCCTCGGCGACGGCCCGGCGTGGTTCGACCCCATGACCGGCGTCTGAAGTGTGGGTCCGGACCACATCGGTGCGCGCGGCCCGTCCTGCCTAAGGTGCCGGGCATGACCGTGCCCCCCGCGGCGGACCTCGCCGCCGTCCCCGCCCCCGCGACCGCCCCCGCGCGGCTCTCCGTCGACATCGACCTCACCGGCCGCACCGCCCTCGTCACCGGCGCGGCCGGCGGCATCGGCCGCGCGTGCGCCCTGCGGCTCGCGGCGGCCGGGGCCGGGGTCAGAGCCGTGGACCGGGACGCCGCCGGCCTGGAGGAGCTCGGGGCCCGGGCCGGAGGACTGCCCGGCACCGTGGAGCCGCGGGTCCTCGACCTCACCGATCTCGACGCGGCGGAACGCGCGGCCGCCGGCACCGATGTGCTGGTCAACAACGCCGGGCTGCAACTGGTCCGCCCCATCGAGGAGTTCCCGCCCGAGGTGTTCTCCACCGTCCTCACGGTGATGCTGGAGGCCCCCTTCCGCCTGATCCGCGGGGCACTGCCGCACATGTACGGGCAGGGGTGGGGCCGGATCGTCAACGTCTCCTCGGTGCACGGCCTGCGCGCGTCCCGCTTCAAATCGGCGTACGTGGCCGCCAAGCACGGCCTCGAAGGGCTCTCCAAGGTGGCCGCGCTCGAAGGCGCCGCGCACGGCGTGACGTCCAACTGCGTCAACCCCGGCTACGTCCGCACCCCGCTCGTCGAGCGGCAGATCGCCGACCAGGCCGCCGCCCACGGGATCCCCGCCGAGCGCGTCGTCAGCGACATCCTGCTCGCCGACTCGGCCCTCAAGCGGCTGGTCGAGCCGGCGGAGGTCGCCGAGGCCGTGGCCTATCTGTGCAGCCCGCAGGCATCCTTCATCACCGGCGCGTCCCTTCCCCTCGACGGCGGATGGACCGCGCACTGACCCCCACCGGGCCGGGCGGCGGCGGAGACGGCGAGCCGCCGTGCCGCCGGCCACGCCCTGTCCCTCCCCCCTCCCCGGCCGCTCCGGCCCGGGGGCCGGCGCCGCACCGGGCTGGCGCGCGGGGACCCGCCCCGGGTATCCCTGGGTCCATGCCCGGATCCCAGCCCCGTCCCGCCGGGGCCGCCGAAGCCCCCTATCTGGAGCTGCTGTCCCGCGGCGCGCCCGTCGAGGAGTACGAGCAGCCGCTGCAGCGCGCCCGCGCGGACGGCGCCGGACCGGAGGAACTGGCCGCCCTGGAGCGCGGCAAGCTGCTTGCCCTGCGGGTGCGGACCGAACTGGAGGGGCGCCGGCGGCGCGAGGCGGAGCTGTCGGCCCTCTTCGAGACCGCGCACGACCTCGCCGGGCTCCGCGACCTGGACGCCGTGCTGCAGGCCATCGTGCAGCGCGCCCGGTCGCTGCTGGGCACCGAGTGCGCCTACATGACGCTCAACGACCCGGAGGCCGGCGACACCTATATGCGGGTCACCGACGGTTCGGTGTCCGCCCGCTTCCAGCAGCTCCGGCTCGGCATGGGGGAGGGGCTGGGCGGGCTCGTCGCGCAGACCGCGCGCCCGTACGTCACCGACAGCTACTTCGACGACCCCCGCTTCGAGCACACCCGGACGATCGACTCGGGGGTGCGCGACGAGGGCCTGGTCGCGATCCTCGGCGTCCCGCTGATGACCGGCAGCAGCGTGATCGGGGTGCTGTTCGCCGCGGACCGGCGGGCCCGGGTCTTCGAACGCCAGCAGATCGCCCTGCTCGCCTCCTTCGCCGCGCACGCCGCCGTCGCCATCGACTCCGCGAACCTGCTGTCCGAGACGCGGTCCGCGCTCGCCGAGCTGGAGACCGCCCACGGCGTCATCGGCGACCGCAGCGCCGTCATCGAGCGCGCCTCGGAGGTCCACGACCGGCTGACCGAGCTGGTGCTCCGGGGCGGCGGGGTGCGCGACGTCGCGGACGCGGTGGCCGAAGTGCTGTCCGGGGCCGTGGAGTTCACCGAGGCCGGCGCCTCGCCGGACCCGGTCGTGGAGCGTTCCCGCGCCGCGGGGCGCGCGGTGCGGCACGGCGACGACTGGGTGGCCGCCGTCTCCGCGGGCGGGGAGCTCTTCGGCGCCCTCGTGCTGCACGGGCACCCGGAGCTCGACCCCGTCGACCAGCGCACCCTGGAGCGCGCCGCCATGGTCACCTCGCTGCTGCTGATCGCGCGCCGCTCGGCGGGCGAGGCCGAGCAGCGGGTACGGGGCGAACTCCTGGACGACCTGCTGGACGCCCCGGACCGTGATCCGAGCCTGCTGCGCGAGCGCGCGGCCCGGCTGACGGCCGACCTCGACGCACCGCATGTCGTGCTCGCGGCCCGTGTCGAGAGCGACGGCGGGCCCGGCGAAGGGGCCGGCGGGGCAGCGGGCGACGGGGCCGGCGGGGCAGCCGGCGGCGGCGCGGCGGCATGGCAGACCGCCGACCGGCAGCGCCTCTGGTCGGCGGCCTCGCACCTCGCGGCGACCCGGCACGGCCTGGCCGCCGCCCGCGACGGCGGCGCGGTGCTGCTGCTCCCGGCCGGACCGGAGGAGAGCGCCGCCGAGACCGCCCGGCAGGCCGCCAAGCAGCTCGGCACCGCCGTCCGGGGCACCGTCACCGTCGGCGCGTCCGCGCCCGTACCGGCGCCCGTGGCGCGTCCGGGCGCTGTCGCCACCGCGTACGCCGAGGCCCGGCGCTGCCTGGAGGCGCTGCTCCTGCTGGGGCGGGCCGGTCAGGGCGCGACCGCCGAGGACTTCGGGTTCCTCGGGCTGCTGCTGGCCGACTCCCGGGACGTCGCGTCCTTCGTCCGCCGCACCATCGGACCGGTCACCGACTACGACGCGCGGCGTGGCACCGAACTGGTGCGCACCATGGAGGCGTACTTCGCCTGCGGCATGAGCCCGGCCCGCACCAAGGACGAGCTGCACGTCCACGTGAACACCGTCGCGCAGCGGCTGGAGCGCGTCGGACGGCTCCTGGGCGCCGGCTGGCACTCCCCGTCCGGCGCACTGGAGGTGCAGCTCGCCCTGCGCCTGCACCGGCTGGCCGGGGCGATCGACGGCTGACACCGCGGTGACACCCGGCCCCGGCCGGGGTGGCGGGACGCGTCGGCGGCCGGCCCGCGCGGCGCCGCCGAGGACAACCGGGCGGGGAAAAGGGGGGTGACGGGCCGGGAGCCGGCACGACGCGGCGCGGACCCCGGAGCGCCGGGACGGCAGAGCGCCTCCGCACCCCCTGTCCCAGGGGCGCGGAGGCGCCGTCTCCTGCGGTCCAGCGCGGTGCGCCGCCGGTCAGACCGTGCGGGCCGTCGCCCCGGACGCCGCGGCGGCACCCGCCGGCTCCGCTGGGGCGTCGTCCTCCGGGTCGAGCTCCGCCAGGTCGCGGTGGCGGGTCTCCTTGGCGATCCAGACCGCCAGCAGCGTGATGAGCGCGGCGGCGATCACGTAGAGCGCGATGGGCGTCGAGCTGCCGTAGTCGTTGAGGAGGGCCGTGGCGATCAGCGGCGCCGGGGCGCCCGCCAGCACCGACGAGAACTGCGCGCCGATGGAGGCGCCGGAGTAGCGCATCCGGGTCGCGAACATCTCGGCGAAGAACGCCGCCTGCGGGGCGTACATGGCGCCGTGGAAGACCAGCCCCACCGTGACCGCCAGCAGCAGGCTGCCGAAGCTCCCGGTGTCGATCAGCGCGAAGAAGGGGAAGGCCCACAGCCCCACACCCGCGGCGCCCAGCAGATAGACGGGTCGGCGGCCGAAGCGGTCCGACAGGGCGCCCCAGACGGGGATCGTGGCGAAGTGCACGGCCGAGGCGATCAGTACGGCGTTGAGCGCGGTCTGCTTGCTCAGCTCCACCTCGGAGGTCGCGTAGACGAGGATGAAAGCTGTGATGACGTAGTAGCTGATGTTCTCGGCCATCCGGGAGCCCATCGCGATCAGCACGTCCCGCCAGTGATGGCGCAGCACGGCGATCAGCGGCATGCTCTCGGCGGCCGGCTTCTCGGTGGCCTTGCGGGTCTCGGCCCGCTTCAGCGCCTGCTGGAAGACGGGGGACTCGTCGACGGCCAGCCGGACCCACAGCCCGATCCCGACCAGCACCCCGGAGAGCAGGAACGGGACGCGCCAGCCCCAGGACACGAAGGCGGCGTCCGACAGCAGGCCCGTCAGCAGGGCCAGCACACCGGTCGCGATCAGCTGTCCGGCGGGTGCTCCCGTCTGCGGCCAGGAGGCCCAGAAGCCGCGCCGCTCGGCGTCACCGTGCTCGGATACCAGCAGGACGGCACCGCCCCACTCGCCGCCCAGTGCGAAGCCCTGCACCAGCCGCAGCACGGTCAGCAGCAGCGGGGCGGCCGTGCCGATGGTGGCGTGGGTGGGCAGCAGGCCGATGGCGAAGGTCGAGCCGCCCATCAGCAGCAGGCTGAGCACCAGCAGCTTCTTGCGGCCCAGCTTGTCGCCGTAGTGGCCGAACACCAGGGCGCCGACGGGGCGGGCGGCGAAGCCCACGGCGTAGGTGACGAAGGCCAGCAGGGTACCGACGAGCGGGTCGGAGCCGGGAAAGAACAGCTGGTTGAAGACGAGCGCCGCGGCGGCACCGTAGAGGAAGAAGTCGTACCACTCGATGGTGGTGCCGATGAGACTCGCGGCGACGACGCGCTTGAGCGAGCTGGAGTTCGGTGGGGCGGGTGCCGTAGCAGCCATGGGTCACCACTTCCGGGGGCGGTTCGGGGACGATCGTGTCGCCACACCGTAGGAACGCGCAGGTCACCGGCCCATGTGGTGGGACACCACACTTCGGCGGCCGGGGGTGCGCGCGACACCCATGCCCTCGGCCGGGCACGGCGTCCGCCGGGACGCAGACCCGCGCGGACGGCGCCGGCGGCCGGCCCGGCCCGCCGCCGGAGGCACCGGATACGCTGACGCCATGCCGTCCGCCCGCCGCACCGCCCGCCAGAGCGATCTGCTCCGGCGCCTGGTCGCGCTGGTGGCGGCGGAGGGCTTCGCCTCCTTCACCCTCGACGACCTGGCCGTGCGGCTGCGCTGCTCCAAGACGACGCTGTACCAACTCGCGGGCAGCAAGCAGGAGCTGGTCCGGGAGGCTGTGAAGTACTACTTCCGGGCGGCGACCGAGGCCGTCGAGAAGCAGGTCGCCGACACCTCGGCCCCGGCGGACCGCGTGGTGGTCTATCTGAAGGCCGTGTCCGAGCAGCTCAGGCCGCTCTCCCGGCGCTTCCTCGACGACATGGCCGAGTTCGCCCCCGCCCGCGAGGTCTACGAGGCCAACACGCGCCACGCGTCCGCCCGGGTACGGCAGCTGATCACGGACGGTGTGGCCGCGGGGGCTTTCCGCGATGTGCACGCCGCCTTCGTGGGCGAGGTCGTCGCGGCCACGATGCAGGAGATCCAGCGGGGCGGGGTCACCGCGAACACCGGGCTGAGTGACGCCGACGCGTACGCCGAACTGGCCTCGCTCATCGTGCACGCCGTCTCTTCCTGACCCGGCTTCTTCCCCACCCGGTTTCCCACCCGGTTCCCATCCGGATTCCCACCGGGCGGGGCCCGGCGCCCGGCCCCGGCCGGTCCTCCCGGCTCTCTCTTCCCCGCCCCGCCGGGGAGGTCACCGGCAGCGGGCAGGCTCCCCGCTGGCCGGACCCGTACCCGTAGCGATACTCTCGTATCGGCTCCAGTATCACTCAAGGGACGGCAACCATGCCCGCAACGCGAACGCTCCCCACAAGGGAAGCCGCCGACCTCATCGGTCTCACCCGTGAACTCGCCGAGAAGGAACTCGCCCCCCGCGCCGCCGAGTGGGAGGCCAACGAGAAGTTCCCCCGCGACGTCTTCCGCACCCTCGGCCGCGCCGGCCTCCTGGGCCTCCCCTACCCCGAGGACTTCGGAGGCGGCGAGCAGCCCTACGAGGTCTATCTGCAGGTGCTGGAGGAGATCGGGGCGGTCTGGTCCAGCATCGGCGTCGGCGTCTCGGTCCACGCCCTGTCCTGCTTCGCCCTCGCCGCGTACGGCACGGACGAGCAGAAGGAGGAGTGGCTCCCCGGGATGCTCGGCGGCGAGACCCTCGGCGCCTACTGCCTCTCCGAGCCGCACGCCGGATCGGACCCCGCGGCCATGCGCACCCGCGCGGTCCGCGACGGCGACCACTACGTGCTCAACGGCAGCAAGGCCTGGACCACCCACGGCGGCTACGCCGACTTCTACACCGTCATGGCGCGCACCTCCGAGGACAGGGCGCACGGCATCTCCTGCTTCCTCGTCCCGGCCGACACCCCCGGGCTCTCCGCCGACCCGCCCGAGCGCAAGATGGGCCTGACCGGCTCGGCCACCGCCACCATGCGCTTCGACGGCGTACGCGTCCCGCGGCACCGCCGTATCGGGGCCGAGGGCCAGGGCCTGCCGATCGCCCTCGCCGGCCTCGACTCCGGCCGGCTCGGCATCGCGGCCGTGGCCACCGGCCTCGCCCAGGGCGCCCTGGACCACGCCCTGCGCTACGCCCAGGAGCGCGAGACCTTCGGCAAGCCGATCATCGAGCACCAGGGCCTGGCCTTCGTCCTGGCCGACATGGCCGCCGCCGTCGACGCCGCCCGCGCCGTCACGCTGGCCGCCGCCCGGCTGAAGGACCTGGGGCTGCCGTTCGGCCGCGAGGCGTCGGTGGCGAAGATGGTCGCGACGGACAACGCCATGAAGGTCACCACCGACGCCGTCCAGGTGCTCGGCGGCTACGGCTACACCCGTGACTTCCCCGTGGAGCGCTACATGCGGGAGGCCAAGGTGATGCAGATCTTCGAGGGCACCAACCAGATCCAGCGCATGGTGATCAGCCGCGCGCTGAAGAAGGACAGCCGCGGCATCATCACCGTGCGGAACAAGGAGCAGCAGTAATGCGTATCGAGAACACCGCCGCCATCGTCACCGGCGGGGCCTCCGGCCTGGGCGCGGCGACCGCCGCCGCCCTGGTGAAGCAGGGGGCGAAGGTCTTCGCCCTCGACCTCCCCGGGAGCATCGAGAAGGCCCCGGAGACGGCGGGCATCACCTATGTGCCGACCGATGTCACCGACGGCGACGAGGTCCGGGCCGCCGTCACGGCGGCGGCGTCCTCCGGCGTCCCGCTGCGCACCGTCGTCAACTGCGCCGGCATCGGCCCGTCCATGCGCATCCTGGGCAAGAAGGGCGTGCACGACCTCGGCCTCTACGCCAAGATCGTCCAGGTCAACCTGATCGGCTCCTTCAACGTCCTCGCGCTCGCCTCCGAGGCCATCGCGCAGACCGGTGCCGACGAGAACGGCCAGCGCGGCGTCATCGTCAACACCGCCTCCATCGCCGCCTACGAGGGCCAGGTCGGCCAGGCCGCCTACGCCTCCTCCAAGGGCGGCATCGTCGGGCTGACCCTGCCGGCCGCCCGCGACCTCGCCCAGTACGGCATTCGCGTCTGCACCATCGCGCCGGGCATCGTCGAGACGCCCATGCTGGCCACCGTGTCCGAGGAGTTCCGGGCCGGGCTCGCCGCCGGCGTGCCGTTCCCGCAGCGCCTCGCCGCCCCCGAGGAGTACGCCAAGCTCGCCCTCGCGATCATCGACCACGACTACCTCAACGGCGAGACGATCCGCATGGACGGCGCCCTGCGCATGGCCCCGCGCTAGCCTCCACCGGCCGCGGCCCCTCGCGGGCCGGCCGGACACACCACCGCGAGGCGCCGCCGCACCCCAGGACCGGGTGCGGCGGCGCCTTTCCGCGTCCGCGGTGTCCTCCCCGCGCGGCCGGCCCGGGGGGCGACAGCCCCCGGAGGTGCTGAATCGTTCTATCCGGCGCCGGCGAAACCGGGCCGTCCACGGCGGGGATCCGGGGGTCCGGCCTGTTCGGCGCGGGGTTGTGAGGCGGCCAACGCCCTTGTACCGTGCGAGTGTTCTGGGCCGTGGCCGGAGTCTGGGGGCAGCTGCGGCCGCATCGCGGTCCGGGACGTTCCCCACCATCCGGCGTGCAGTGGCAACTTCACGGCTCCATGGCGTCGGCCGGAGAGCCGTTCCCTCGGCTGCGCGCCTTTCCCATGGAGGTTCCCCCACATGCGCTTCCATCGATACCGGCCCCGGGCCTGGGCCGCCGCGGTCTTCGTGGCCGTCGCGAGCTTGGGCGCCGCCACCCTCAGCCCACAGGCGGTGGCCGCACCCGGCCCCGGAGCCGCCACGCAGTTCGCGGCCGACGTCGAGGACGACGGCGCCGACTGCAACGTGCCCGACCCGGGCTCCACACCCGCCAACTCCCTGCTTCCCGACCCGTTCACCAAGCTGGACGGCTCACGCGTGACCGCGAAGTCCGACTGGCGGTGCCGGCGGGCCGAGATCAAGAAGATGGCCGAGAAGACGGTCTACGGCACCAAACCCGCCAAGCCGCAGAGCGTCTCGGGATCGGTCTCCCGGAGCAACATCACTGTCAATGTGTCGGACAGCGGCAGGAGTTCCAGCTTCTCGGCGAGCGTCGACCTGCCGAGCGGTTCCGGGCCCTTCCCGGCCGTCATCGTCTACGGGGGCTTCGGCGCGGACACCTCCACGATCAAGGCCGCCGGTGCCGCCGTCATCAGCTTCGACCCGTTCGCGGTCGGACGGGAGGGCACGCCCCGCAACAACAAGCAGGGCGCCTTCTACAGCGTCTACGGCTCCAACAGCAGCACCGGGCTGCTGATGGCCTGGGCCTGGGGCGTCAGCCGGATCATCGACGTCATCGAGCAGTCGGACGGCAGCGTCCTCAAGGCCGAGGGCACCGGCGTCACCGGGTGCTCCCGGTACGGCAAGGGCGCCTTCGTGGCCGGTGCGTTCGACCAGCGCATCGCCCTGACCATGCCGATCGAGTCGGGCACCGGCGGCGCTCCCATCTTCCGCGGCATCCCGCGGGAGAACGGCGCGCAGCCGCTGAGCAGCGGCTACGGAGAACAGCCGTGGCTGGGCGACGCCTTCGGCTCCTACACGAGCGACCCGTCCAGGCTGCCGGTGGACACCCACGAGATCGTGGGCATGGTCGCGCCGCGCGGGCTCTTCATCATGGAGAACCCGCACATCGACTGGCTGGGCGCCGGCTCCGGGAGCGTGGCGGCCCTGGGCGGAGCGGAGATCTACAAGGCGCTCGGTGCCGGGAGCAACATCACTTACTGGTCCGACATCCAGGACGGCAACCACTGCGCCAGCCGGTCCGAGTGGCGCGGCCCGCTTCAGCAGCACATCCAGAAGTACATGCTGGGGACGGGCAGCAGCTCGGGCACGATCAGGATCTCCAGCAAGAAGCCCGGCAACCTCTCGCAGTGGAGGAACTGGCAGACCCCGACCCTGACCGACTAGCCCCGACCGGGCCGATGGGGAGGCGGGAACCGCCCGTCCCCGTCCCCGTGACCGACCGGCCCTGAGGCGAGTACCGGAGCCCGGCGTGCGAGCGCCGGGCTCCGGTGTTCTCCGGTGTCAGTCCTCCGACGTCGCCAGCCGCCGGGTGAAGGACTTGCCGCCGTCGCGGGATTCGTACACCCCGCTCTGGGTGGCGGCCAGGACGCGGTCGGCGTCGACGGCCGTCAGCGCCTGCGCCTGCCCGCCCGGCACGGTCCCGGCCTTCTTCCAGCTCGTGCCACCGTCGGTGCTGCGGTGCACCGCGCCGTCGGGGGCGATCCCGTACAGGGCGTCGCCTTCCGCCCAGGAGAGGTGCGTCAGCACCGGCTCGCTGCCGGCGCCGAAGGTCTTGCCGCCGTCCGTACTCCGCGCGACGCCGCTCTGGGTGGTGGCCAGGACGGTGCCGGGGTCCTCGGGGCTCACGGCGATGTCCAGGGCCGCCACTTCGGCGCGCTCGTCCCACTTCTTGCCGTCCTCGCTGACGCGCAGCAGACCGGCCGTGCTGTCGTAGCCGTAGATGGTGCCGTCGACCTCTTCGAGGGAGTGGAAGTCGGATTTGCCCGCGAGGGAGAGGGAGGTCCAGGTCTTCCCGGCGTCGGTGCTCCTGATCAGCCCGCGGTTGGCGTGGTCGCCGCTTCCCTCGGCCGGGTGGCCGCTGCCGAGGAAGGTGTCCTTCCCGGCGACGGTGAAGCCCATGTAGTCGGCGGTGTCGCCCACGCGCTCGGAGGAGCCGTCGTCGTCCACCGCGATGACTCCGCGGTGCGTGGCGACGTAGAGCCTGCCGTCGCCGGGATTGACGCCGAGCCCGTGGATGTGGCTGATCCCGCTGACCGAGCCCTCCGAGCCGTGGGAGTGCTCGGCGGACTCGGTGGACTCGGCGGACTCGGCGGAGGACGCACCGCCGCGCCCGTCCGGGCTCGAGTCGTCGGAGCAGCCGGTCAGGACGGCGGCCAGCAGGATCGCGGCAGCGGCGGCCGCGGTGGCCGCGGAGCGGGGACGGGAGCGGGCGGGCATACGGAGATCCTCGGGTCGGAACGGCGTGGGCTGCGTGCGGTCCGGCGTGCGGCGCACCCGGTGGTGAACCGGGCGGAGCCGTTCACCACCATCTCCTCCAACGTACGGCCTGTGCCGCCGGTGCCGGCCCGGAGGGCGCGGGAGCCTCGGAACCGGGACGGGCCCACGCGCCCGCCTTCAGGGGACCAGCTTCTCCTGGCGGCCGCCGGCCCACTCGGCCAGCAGCACGGTCGCGTCGTCGTCGAGCCTGCCGTCGTGGTGCTCGAGCACCGCGTGCATCAGACGGCGGAGGGTCTCGTGCAGGGGGAGTTGCCCGTTGGCGTGGTGATGCATGACGAAGTCCACGAAACGGGTCATGCCGAACTGTTTGCCGTCGGCGCCGCGAGCCTCGGTGATGCCGTCCGTGTACAGCAGGAGGCGGTCGCCGGGCTCCAGCTGTTCCTCGCAGACGGTCACCGGAAGCCCCAGGGAGGCGCCCATCGGGCCGGCCGGGGGGCAGGCCAGCTGGGACGGCCGGCCACCCGCACGGATGATCACCGGCAGGTGGTGGCCGCGGTTGACCCAGGCCAGCCGCCCGGTCTCCAGATCGAGGTCGGCCAGGATCCCGGTGATGTAGCGGCTGGTCCCGAACTGCTCGTTGAGCGTCTTCTCCACCAGCCGGCTGGACTCGGCCAGGGAGGCACCCTGACGGCGGGCGTTGCGGCAGGCGGACACCGCCACGTTGGCGGTGATCCCGGCGGTGGTGTCGTGCCCCATGGCGTCGAAGATGCCCAGGTGCAGATTGGTGCCCGTGAGGGCATAGTCGTAGGCGTCGCCCCCGACCTCGTAGGCCGGTTCCAGGGCGGCGGTGACGATGGCGTTGTGGCCGGCGAAAGCGGGGGGCGGCGTGAGGTTCCACTGCATCTCCGCGGCCACGTTCATCGGCCTGCTGCGCACGAGACGGGCGTACGAGTCGCTGAAGGACCGCTTGCTGAGCAGCAGCAACGCCACCATCGAGGCCAGATGGCGGACCGCTTCCCGGCTCTGCCGGTCCTCCGCGGCGGTGTCCGCGCGCATCATGCCGAGGCGCTCCACCCCGTCGGTGACCGGGACCCACCACCGGCACCGGCCGTGAGCCCTCTCCGGGGCGGGTTCGCTGACGACGGTCACGTTCTGGTACGCGCGGCCCGGCAGCGTGCCGTCGACCGCCACTTCCGCTCCGCCCTCGCCCGCGTCCGCTCCCCGGCCGGTCAGCTGCCGCAGCACCTTCTGCTGGAGGTCCACCGCGAACAGCGCCACGTCGTGCAGGCCCACGGTCTCGGCGTGCGCGGCCACGACGTCCGGCAGCTGCTCCAGCGCCGTGGTGTGGCCGGCCTGCATCAGGTCGGTGAGCACCTTTCCCACCCGGACCGCGTCGGTCACGGTGTCCGCCTCCTTCCGGTCACGGAGACTCCGCGGGCGGTACGGCGGCCTTCCGGACGCCATCGGCCGGTTCCGCCCTTGACCGCGGAGATAGTTCCGTTTACCCATCACCCCGGATGTCACCCGGTGCTTCTGGAACGGCACGCCCCGGGAGGGCAGGAACCGGCGCTGAGCAGCACGTCAGAGCCCTTCTTCGGGCCTCTCCATCCCCGGCGCGGACCACTCCCGGCCGCCGATCCGGAGCGGGTGCGTGTACGGACGGTCGCTGTGTCGTCGGGATGCGTGACCGGGGCGGAGGAGCGGCTGTACCGGAGCGGCGGGCCGCCGCCGGGCGGCGGCATCCCGTGCGCAGGGCCCGGCGACCAGCTGCCCGGCCGGGGGGTACGGCAGCCGGCACCGCGGCCTCGCATCGTCCCCGCCCCGCCCCCGTCACGCCCACGACTTCGCCGGCCGGCCCGATGGGCCAACGCGCCGACGCACCCTACTCGTTGACGCCCGGATTGCTCATGGCACCCCGCGCCCGCGCGCCGGGAGCTGGGAGGACCGGCCCGAGAAGAGCCATCTGCGCGGGTAATTTCCGATTCGGTGGTGTTCGGGAGGAAAGTCAACTCCGTTCGGAATGGCGCCGGTCTGAGCTAAACCTCTCCTGAGGTGTGTCCCGGATCACATGTTCCGCTCTCCGTCCGCATACCCCGGGGAGATCCCCGGCCGCGTTATTCCCCGATTCTCTTTCCCCCGCCGAGATTTGAGCGCGCGAAGGGTTCCGGCCCTTTCACGCTCCGGTGAAGATCCGGTGCGCACGGTGTTCGCATGAGCGGTGTCGGCCGCGGTCCGGAATGGGGTTGCTTTCCCTCACCTTGTCTTTACCAAATCGCTGTGTTTATGTGTCCTCGCCTCCGCTCGACGGCGGGGGCTCCACCGCCGGAACACGCCGAGTCCTGCCGCCCGGCCGGTGGAGAAACAGCAGATCAGCGCGGCAGGAGCGGGGAAACCACAAACTGCCGTACCGCGCGCTCCGCCCGGTCCGGCTAGGGGTGAAGCCAATTCCCGAATACGCCCCGGGCGTCAGGGGAATTGGCCGGGCAACTCCAGCCCGAATCCGACAGCTAACCTCGCAGGCGTCGGAGAGGACGCACAACTATGTCTCGTGGCCGCCACCGTCGTCCGCGCACTTCAACGATTTCCCGTCAGGTCTCCCGCGTTTCCGTGGTTCTCACGGCCGGCGGCGCGGGTGTTGCCGCCCCCCTGCTGACGGCGGGCAGCGCGAACGCCGCTCCCGTCGCCGTCTGGGACGAGGTCGCCGCCTGCGAGAGCAGCGGCGACTGGGCCGCCAACACCGGCAACGGCTACTACGGCGGACTGCAGTTCTCCCAGTCCAGCTGGGAGTCGGTCGGCGGCACCGAATACGCGTCGCGCGCCGACCTCGCCACCAAGGACCAGCAGATCGCCGCCGGCGAGAAGCTGCTCGCCGTCCAGGGCCCGGGCGCCTGGCCCACCTGCGGCCCCAAGGCCGGACTGTCCCGGGACTCCGGGGCACCGGACATCGACACGGCCGCACAGCCCGAGGCGGCCTCCCCGGCCAAGCCGAAGGCCGCGCAGCCCAAGGCCGCCCCCGAGGCCGGGCGGAAGCGGACCGGTCCGGAGTCCTACACCGTCGTCAGCGGCGACACCCTCCACCGGATCGCCACCGCGTACGACGTCGACGGAGGCTGGAAGACCGTCTACGAGACCAACCGGGAGACCGTGGGCGACAACCCGCACCTCATCTTCCCCGGCCAGGAGCTCTCCCTCGACGCCTCCCGGCCCGGCGGTGCCGGACACAGCGGCGATGCGGCGCAGCAGGCGAAGCCCGCGGCCCCCGCCCCGTCCGCCTCCGGGAAGTCCTACGCGAACAACCTGGACGGCTGGATCCGCGAGGCCCTCGACATCATGAAGCAGCACGGCATCCCCGGCACCTACGAGGGGATCCACCGCAACATCATCCGGGAGTCCAGCGGCAACCCGAACGCCATCAACAACTGGGACATCAACGCCCAGAAGGGCACCCCGTCCATCGGCCTGCTGCAGGTCATCAAGCCGACCTTCGACGCGTACCACGTCCCGGGCACGGCCAACAGCCAGTACGACCCCGTCGCCAACATCGTCGCGGCCTGCAACTACGCGGCCGACCGCTACGGATCGATCGACAACGTCAACGGCCCGTACTGAGCCGCGGGCGAAAGGGCCGGAAGGGCATGTGCGCCCCTTCCGGCCCTCTCGCGTGTCGCGGGATCAGTTCCCGAGGAAGTTCATCAGCGCCTCGGTGACCTCCTCCGCATGGGTCCACAGCAGGCCGTGCGGTGCGCCCTCGATCTCCACGTACTCGGCGTGGGGGAGCAGCTTGCGCAGCGGCCGGGCGGTGGAGTCCACGGGCAGGATCCGGTCCCCGGTGCCGTGCAGGATGAGCGTGGGCAGGGCGAGTTCGGCGATACGGGCCACATCGGCGCGGAAGTCCGTCGTCCAGGTGGCCACACAGGCCAGGGAGGCGTGCGGGGAGGCGCCGGCCGCGGTGTTCCAGCTCGCCCGGACGGCCTCCTCGCTGATCCGGCTGCCCAGGGTCTCGTCGAGGTTGTAGAAGGCCTTGTAGAACTCGGTGAAGTAGGCGTAGCGGTCCCGGCTCACCGCGGCCGCGATCTCCTCGAAGACCTGGCCGTCCACCCCGTCCGGGTTGTCGTCGGTCTTGAGCAGGTAGGGCTCCAGGCAGGCCAGGAAGGCGGCCTTGGCCACGCGCTCCGAGCCGTGGGTGGCCAGATAGCGGCCGACCTCGCCGCTGCCCATGGAGAACCCGGCGAGGACCGCGTTCCGCAGGTCCAGGGTGGTCATCAGGGTGTGCAGGTCGGCGGTGAAGGTGTCGTAGTCGTAGCCGGTGGTGGGCCGGCCGGAGCGGCCGAAGCCGCGGCGGTCGTACGTGATCACCCGGTACCCGGCCTCCAGCAGGGCCGGGAGCTGCTTCTCCCAGGAGTCGCCGTCCAGCGGGTAGCCGTGGATCAGGACCACCGGCTGTCCGGCGGGGTCGCCGTGGTCCTCGTAGTAGAGCTCGATGTCGGTGCTGTTCTCACGGCCGACGGTCACTAGGGGCATGTGCGGATCTCTCCTGACGTGGTGTCCGATGCGGGTATGGACGGAGAGTAGGCAGGAAGGGTTGCCCGGCCGCGGAGGCGCACCACCGGGCGGAAGCGCACCGCGCCCCCGGCCGCGCGGCGGCGGCTGTCCCGGCGGGCACGCGGGGCGTCCCCCGGGCCCGGGCGGCTGCCCGGAAGGGAACCGCTCCGGGCCGTACGTCGTGGTAAGCACCGGGAGACGGCTCCGCGGACACGCGGGGCCGAGGGGCGGGAACGGGAGGGGACGGCATGGCCGGACACGGCGCGGTGCGGATCGACGGGAACAGTCTGCTGCTGGGCGGCGGGGTGAGGGTCCGCTTCATCCGGACGCTGCGCCTGCCCGAGACCGGGACGCATCCGCTGCCGCCCGGCCTCGGCGAGTTCCCCGTGCGCCGCGTCGAGGACCACGCCGGCACCGCGCCGCAGGCGATGCGGGAGCGCGGCGGGGTGCTGCTGCCCGTGTATCTGCGGGAGGCGATGTGGCTGAGCTTCGCGGGCAGCGCCGAACCGGCCGCACTCCAGGTCGGCGTCGGCAAGGTGTGCGCCGTCTCCGGCGAGCCGTGGACCGGCCGGCTGCGGCGCACGCCGCAGAACTACGTGGTCCTGCCCCGGCAGCCCTGGCTGGACGGCATCAACTCCGGCAAGGGGACGGTGCGTCAGTTCGTCGCCGTACCGCTGGGCATGGGCGCCACGGTGGAGGGCCAGGTGACGGGCGAGGAGACCTGGGGCGGCGTGCAGCTCCAGTCCTTCCCCCTCTCCGGCCCGGCGCTGGCGGCGTGGCGCGAGGAGCAGCGCCGGCGCGCCGAGCGCCAGGCGGCCGTACGCGCCCGGTACCGGAGCGCGGCGCCCCCTCCCGGCTCCGCCGGAGCCGACGGGCCCGCTTTCGCCGCCGCGGCCGCACCCGCCGGAGCGCCCCCGGCCCCCGGCGCGGCGGCCCCGCGTGCGGCGGCGGCCATGGGCCTGGGTGTCGGGGGCTCGATGCGGCAGGAGGTGTACCGGGACGACCGGCCGCTCTCCGACTGGTCGGAGGAGCCGGCCGGGCGTGTCTTCGTCCACCTGGTGACCCCGCCGGAATGGCGCCGCATCACCGGCGAGGAGCCGCCCCCGTCCCCGGTGGACCGCGCCGCGTACACCCGCGCCGGCCTGCCCTGGTACGACTACTACGACGAGGACGCCACCGACCTGGCGCCCACGGACACCCTGGGCGGGGTCGAGCCGGTGGGCGAGTGGCTGGGCGACGACCACACGCCCTGGCAGCCCCCGTCCCCGCACCAGACCCACCCGCTCGGCGACGCGCCGCAGCCGGGTTCACCGGTGCGGGACGGGGACTGGTGAGGACGGACGGGCGGCGGGGCAAGGGCCCCCGCCGAGCGCCTCGCCCGCTGGGCTCGATGTCTCCGGCGGCGGTGGTCCAGCGGCGTGTGCGTGCACTGGCGGATCGGTGGCCGCCGGCGACTGACGTCAGCCGGGCGAGCCCCCGTCGCGCTCCCCGTTCGCCACAGGCCGGCCCGTGAACGCGTCCAGGAGGACACGGCCGCCGATCGGCCGGTCCAGCTTCACTGTCACCTTTTCGCTCCTCAACTCGGAAGTACAGGGGCCCTTCTCCGGATCGACGACCCAGGCCGACAGCACCACGCTGCCGCCCGTCTCCAGCACGTCCACGGCGGGGCCGTCGTCACAGGACCCGTGGTTCGCCATCACGGTGACGGACCGGCCGTCACCGGCCACCTCGACCAGCCGGCCGAGTGGCGCCAGTTCGTCGGTGGGCGTTTCCCCGACGGGCTTGATGGGCGGCTCGGGGAGTTTCGACGGACCGAGGGCTGCCCGCCTGAGAGGAGTGTCGTAGCCCTCCAGCGTGAACAGCCATGCCGGGACGATCGCCGGGCCGCGGCTGGTGGCCAGGGTCATCTCGCCCAGCTTCGCCCCGGTCACCGTGAGGCGCGGCCCGTCGTCGCCGCCGCGGTCGACACTCTCGTACGCCGCCCGGGCCGTCATGAGCGGCAGCGTGAGGGAGCCGCCGCGCTCCCATGTCACCCGGCCGTGATCCGGCGAGCTTGCGGGAAGCTCGCTGCGCAGGACGAAGTTCCCGGTCGCGTAAGCGCGCTGGTCGGCCTCGGTGTGGAAGGCGCTCTCGGGCAGTTGAACCTCTTCTCCCATCGGGTGGTAACCCCTGCCCCACACCTCAGCAGCTCTGGAGCCGTCCCAGGCGTCGGCGACCCGGCGCGCACGTGCCGTCGCCTCCGGCGCCGGGGTGGGTTCGGAGGAGCGGACCTCCTCGCGCCGGTCGCCGGCCCTGTCGCTGCCACAGCCGGCCAGGACACCGGTTCCACCGGTGAAGAGAGCGAGGGTGACGGCCATGTTGGCGATACGTGCGATGTTGCGGCTCATGGGCCTTCCCGAACTGGCGGCGAGAGAATGGACGCTGTGCGGTGAGGGCGGAGGCCGTACCGCCCTTGGGACGTGCCGTCCCCGGGGCCGGTTCCGGCATGGCGGCCGAGGGCTCGCTGTTGCCGCCGGTGACGCAGTGCCCAGCGGTGAGCATGAACCTCTCCCCGGAGTCGTTGGTGACATTGAAGGCGGAGCTGCCGCCGATCGGCCGGTCCAGCTTCACCGTCACCTTCTCGCTCCTCAACTCACCTCCCTGGTACGGCCAGCAGCGCCGTCTCTCCTCCGTTCGATCGTCCGCCGTGCTGACACTCCGCTGCACCTGCGTTACGCCTGCCTGTGTAGGAACCCCGGTCCCGCCGTCAGATCTCACTGAAGGTCCGTCGGTAGGCGCCGGGTGTGGTGCCGAGATGCGCCCGGAATCGGCGCCGCAGGTTGACCGCCGAGGCGAGTCCCACCCGGGTGGCGATGGCTTCCACCGGAAGGTCGGTCTGCTCCAGCAGTACCCGCGCCGCGTCGAGGCGCCGACTGAGCAGCCACTGTCCCGGGCTGGTGCCCAACTGTTCTGTGAACCGCCGGGCGAGAGTCCGGCTGGACAGTCCGGCGCGTTCGGCGAGGCTGCCGAGGGTCAATCGGGTGTCGAGCCGGGAGGCGGCCCACTCCAGCAGTGGCGCCAGTGACTCGTCCGCCCTGGCCGGTGCGGGCTGTGCGGCGTACTGGAGTTGGCTGCCCTCCCGATGCGGCGGCAGAACCATATTCCGGGCGATTTGGGCGGCGTATGCCGCGCCGTGGTCGGAACGTACCAGGTGCAGGCACAGGTCGATGCCCGCGCCGGTTCCGGCGCTGGTCGCCACGTCGCCGTGGTCCACGAAGAGCACGTCCGGGTCCACCCGCACCTCGGGGAAAGAGGCGGCGAGTTGGGCGGTGCGGCGCCAGTGAGTGGTGGCGCGGCGGCCGTCGAGCAGTCCGGCCTGAGCGAGGACGAACGCCCCCGTGCAGATCGCGACGATCCGCGCCCCGCGCTGGTGGGCAGCCCGCAGTGCCTCGGTGACGGTCGGCGGCACCGGTGTGTCGGGCGGCTGCCGGCCGGGGACGACCACGGTGTCCGCCTCCTGGAGGGCCGCCAGCCCTGCGTCGACGAGCATCGCGAAGCCGGCGGTGGTGGGCAGGGGACCGGGGTGCTCGGCGCAGACCCGGAAGCTGTAGCGGGCCGGCGCGTCCTGCGGGACGGTGCCGAACACCTCGGCGGCACAGGCGAGTTCGAAGGGCGACTGCGGCTGGCTGAGCAGGGCCACCACCCGATGAAGGCTCATGGCAGGAATGTACCCGTGGGAGTCTTTCCGGACTCTGTCACAGGAGGCCGGCCCCGGTCACAGTGGCCCCATGCGTGCAATCACCGAAACGGACGTGTTCAGGACAGGAGTCCAGGTCGATGGCGAAACGGCCAGCTACCTGACCGCGGAGACCGGAGAGCAGGACGGCCCGGTCGTGTTGCTGCTCCACGGAACGTACTGGAGCCGGGTCTGGCTTCCGGTGCTGCACCACCTGGCGGCGGCGGGGCTGAGGCCGATCGCGGTGGATCTCCCCGGACTGGGGCGCTCGGGAGGCGAACTCACCCCGGAAACGGCCACGGTGCCGGCTCTTGCGGACTGGGTGGCGCAATTCGTGTCCGCGCTGGGAATATCCGGGTCGATCGCCGTGGCAGGTCATGACATCGGCGGTGCCGTAGCCCAGCACCTCCTCGCCCAAGATCGGCTGGAGGTGTCCCGACTGGCCTTGTCCAACTCGGTTACCTATGACTCCTGGCCAGTGCCTGGCGTGATCCGGTTCCGGGACTCGGAGGTCGTCGCGGCGACCTCCGCCCATGAATTCCTGGCCGCCCGCCGGCAGGCTGTGGCAACGGCGCTGGCCGGTGCCGCCACCGAGCAGCGGATCGCTGACTATCTGGATCCGTGGACCGCTCCGCGGGTCCGTCGCTCCTGGATGGCCATGGCGGGAGCGGCCGACAGCCGCTATACCCTTGGTCTCGTTCCCGCACTGCAGCGGTCCACGACGCCCAAGTTGCTGATCTGGGGCGAGGACGACGGCTTCCAGAGGGTGGAGTACGCCGAGCGGTTCGCCTCGGAGATCCCGCACACCACGCTTCTGCGTATCCCGGATGCGGGGCACATTCCGATGGAGAACGCGCCTGACCGGGTCGCCCGTGCGCTCATTGACTTCTTCACGCCGTAGAGATCCGAGTGGCGGCATGTGAGCCCACCGCTCCCGGGTCGCGCTGGAGCGAGGCCGGCAAGACGGTGCCTGCCGCGTTGTCCTCGACCACTGGCCCCAGCAGTCGGCGGTGCCCGCCTCACCCCGGGTTCGCCGGGGGTGTCCCCACCCGCACCTGTCCGCCCCGGATCGGCGGGTGCGGGTAGGTGGCGAAGGTGAACCGTGTCACTCGGGCGAAGTCCGGGTGCGTCAACTGCGGTCCGGTGGACAACACCGACCGCGTGGGCTCGCTGAACGTCCTGCACAGGGCCGGGCTGGTCCTCTGCGACGGTGCCTGGCCACCGACCCGTCACAGACTCGTTCAGGGTGTCGTCCCTGGGATCGCTTGCGGGAATCGCGACTGAACGGGTTGTGCCACTGGCCGGCGTGGTCGCCCGGCACGGGCTCGGGAACTGCGGGCTTCTGAGCCGGGAAGCGCCGTCCGGCCGGGCCGGCCCGGCCACGGGCTACGGGGCCAGGGGCAGCAGGACGCGGACGGTGGCTCCCGCGCCGGGGGCGGTGTGGATCTCCACTCGGCCCCGGTGCGCTGACACCAGCGAGTCGACGATGGCGAGGCCGAGGCCCGCCCCGCCCCCCTCGGCCCGGCCGCGGGCGCTGTCCGCACGGTAGAAGCGGTCGAACGCACGGGCGGCCTGCTCCACCGACATGCCCGGCCCCTCGTCGCGCAGTTCGAGAACCGCCTGGCCCTGCTCGGTACCGACGCCGATCCGTACCGGGGTGCCGGGCGCGGTGTGGGCGATGGCGTTGCCGACGAGGTTGGAGGTCACCTGGCGCAGCCGCGCCTCGTCGCCGAGGACCGGCGCGCCGCCCGGACGACCGCCGCCGGGCCCCGTAAGGGTGACCGGGCGTCCGGGATCGAGCGCGCGCAGGTCGTGCAGCGCGTCGGCGGCCAGGGTGCGCAGGTCCATGGGGGTGAGGCGGAGCGGCAGGTCGGCACCGGCGGCGCCCTCGTCCAGGCGCGCGAGCAGCAGCAGGTCCTCGACGAGCCGTACGAGCCTGCCTGCTTCGCGCTCGATGCGGCCCATGGCGGCGTCGACGTCGGTGCGTTCGGGCATGCCGCCCATCCGGTACAGCTCGGTGAAGCCCTTGATGCCGAAGAGGGGCGTCCGCAGTTCATGGCTGGCGTCCGCGAGGAAGCGGCGCATGCGCTGCTCGGTCGCGCCCCGGGCGGCGTCGCCCGCTTCGATCCGGTCCAGCATGCCGTTGAGCGCGGCGGACAGACGGCCCAACTCGGTGCGTGCCGAAGCCGGGTGAGGGACACGGTGCGTCAGGTCGCCGCCGGCGATGGCCGCCGCGGTCGCCTCGATCCGGCGCAGGGGGCGCAGCCCGGCGCGTACGGCGAACCAACCGACCACGCCGAGCAGCATGAGCACCAGGGAATCGATGACCAGCACCCGGACGCCGAGCTGCCGGATCGTCGCGCCGACCTGCGAGAGGGAGCCGGCGACGACGACACTGCCGCCATGCGCGGCCCCCTCGCCCGGTGCCTCCCCGTCAGCCCCCAGGACCGGTTCGGCGATCACCCGCCACGCGTCGCCGCCGCCGGCGGACGGGGCCTCGAAGGGGCGGCCGCCGCGTGCGCCGACCGCCGCCGCGTCGAGCGCCGGCAGCCCGGGGGCGTTTCCCTCGGCCGACCGCACGACGCGCAGCACCTGGCCGTCCGCGTCGAGGTAGGCCAGGTAGAAGTCCCCGGACGGCGCCCCCTCCACGGGGCCGCCCGCCACGCCGGACGGCACGGGTACGCGGGCGGCCACCGCGGCGGCGGTGCGCAGCCGGTCGTCCACCTGGTGCACCAGGTCCCGCCGGAGCAGGGTGACGAGCACGGCGGTGCTGGCGAGCAGGGCCGCCACGAGCAGCAGCACGGAGATCGTCAGCAGCCGGCCGCGCAGCGAGAGCCGGCCGCCCCGGCCACGGAGCGGGAGCCGGCCGCCCCGGCCGCGTACCGAGGGCCCCTTCACGGCCGGGGCTTGCGCAGGACGTAGCCGGTGCCGCGCACCGTACGGATCAGCCGGGGCTCCCCGCCCGCGTCGATCTTGCGGCGCAGATAGCTGATGTAGGAGGCGACGATGGAGTCGTCGCCTCCGAAGTCGTAGTGCCACACGAGTTCGAGAAGCCGGGCCTTCGACAGCACCTGTCCGGCGTTCTCCATCAGCACGCGCAAGAGGCTGAACTCCGTGGGGGAGAGGTGTACCGGCTGCCCGGCCCGCGTCACCTGGTGGCTGTCCGGGTCCAGCTCCAGGTCGCCGACGGTCAGCCGGCCGTCCTCCTGCAGGCCGCTGGTGCGGCGCAGGACGGCCCGGATCCGCAGGATCAGCTCCTCCAGGTTGAACGGCTTGGTGACGTAGTCGTCGCCGCCCGCCCGCAGTCCGCCGATCCGGTCCTCGGGCGCGTCGCGGGCGGTGAGGAACAGGACCGGCGGATGGCTCGCCGCCACCGGGGAACGCCCGTCGCGCAGTTGGCGCACGACCTCGAAACCGTCGATGTCGGGCAGCATCACGTCGAGCACGATCAGGTCGGGGCGCCGCTCGCGTACGGCGGCCAGGGCCTGGGCGCCGGTCGCGGCCGGGAGGACGTCGAAGCCGGCGATCCGCAGGCTCGCGGACAGCAGTTCCCGCAGCGTCGGCTCGTCCTCCACGACCAGGAGCCTGGGTGATGCCGTCATCCGTCCCGTCCCGTCCCGTCCCCGACCGGTCGTTCACTTCCGGGCTCGCGGCCCGCTACGCGTCGCGCCTGCGGAAGACGGCGAACGCGGCGGCCAGCAGGGCCGCGACGCACGCCGCCATGACGGCGAGCCCGGACCAGGGTGCGAGCAGCGCCGGGTCACGGTAGGCGGTGATGATCTGACCTCCGGCGACGGGAGGCCAGTACGTCGCCAGCCAGTCGCCGAGTGCCCCGGGCAGTGCCGGCGCGAACGCCTGCACGATCAGCAGCACACCGAACAGGGTCGTCACCGTCGCCGTCGTGCTGCGGATCACCGTACCGAGAGCGAGCCCGAACAGACCCGCCAGTGTCAGATACAGCCCGCAGCCCACGACGCCGCGAAGCGCCGTGCCGTCCGACAGTTCCAGATACGGAGCACCCGCCGCCTCCAGCGACGCCTGCCCGATCAGAAACCCGCCGAGGGACACCAGCAGCCCGACCGGAAGCGTCACACCCACCAGCGCCAGGGCCTTGGCCGCCAGGAGGCGGACCCGGTTCGGCACGGACGTCAGCGTGCCGACGATCGTGCGGGCGCCGTACTCGGAGGTGATCACCAGGCCGCCCAGCAGACCGAGCGCGATCTGTGCGAGCAGATAACTGCGCAGGCTGATGGCCAGGGGGTCGAAGACCACCCGGTCGGCACTCGTCATCGCCGCGTACTCCTCCCCGGCGGACGTACTGCTCAGCGCGGCGAGCCCCATGCAGAACGCCAGGGTCCCGAGGACCACGTAAAGGGTGGACCGCATCGTACGGATCTTGATCCACTCGGCGCTGAGGCAGTGCCGGAACGTCGCCCGGCCCGCCGTGCCCGGGGCCGCTGGCAGCCTCTCCTGCCGCGCCGGTGCCGTTGCGTCCGCCGCCGGCCGGGGCCGTGTTCCCGTCCGGTTCATCGGCTCGCCTCCCTCTCCGCCCGGTACTCCTGCACATCGCGGGTCAGCTCCATGAACGCCTCTTCCAGCGAGACCCGGCGGCTCGTCAGCTCGTGCAGCTCCACATCGTTCGCCGCGGCCAGCGCTCCGATCTCCGCCGTGTCCAGACCCGTTACCGCCAGGGTGTCCACACCCTCCTCGCGCACCGTCGCGGCAGCGGGCAGCGCCCGGCGCAGCGATCCGGCCCGGGGGCTGCGGACCAGCACCTCGCGGTCGGAGTGCGCTGCGATGAAGTCCTTCATCGTCATGTCCGCTATCAGGCGGCCGCGTCCGACGACGATGAGATGGTCCGTGGTCAGCTCCAGCTCGCTCATCAGATGGCTCGACATCAGCACGGCGCGGCCTTCGGCGGCCATCCGGCGCATGAGGTGACGGATCCACACGATGCCCTCCGGGTCGAGGCCGTTGAGGGGCTCGTCGAAGATCAGAACCGGTGGATCGCCCAGCAGCGCCGCGGCGATCCCCAGCCGTTGCCGCATCCCCAACGAGAAGGACCCGGCCCTGCGCCGGCCCGCGTTCCCCAGGCCGACGTCGTCCAGCACCTCGTCCACCCGGCTGCGCGGGATCCCGTTGCCCGCCGCGAGGGCCAGCAGGTGGTGGTACGCGGTGCGGCTCGGCAGCACCGCCCCCGGGTCCAGCAGCGCGCCGACCGCCCTCAAGGGCGCGGGTTGCGCGGCGTGGGGACGGCCGCCCACCGTGGCCGTCCCCGAATCGGCGGATTCCAGACCCAGGATCAGACGCAGCGTGGTTGACTTCCCCGCGCCATTGGGTCCCAGGAACCCGGTGACCTCCCCGGGGCGGACGGTGAACGTCAGGTCATCCACGGCGAGGACCTCGCCGTAGCGTTTGGTCAGTCCGCGAACTTCGATCATCAGGGCTCCAGAACCGGTGGTGTGTGCCGTGCGGGCGATCGCCGCCTGCATGGCCCCACCCTCGTCCGCCCGTCTGTGCCGGACCTGCACGTGGATGGGAGCACTGTGGGAGCCGGAAGCCCCGCCCCTCGGAAAAGCCCGGGCCAAGGGGCGCGCCGCACCGCGAGTTCACAGAAACTCACAGAAACCGGTCGTGGCAGGAGTCCTGCGCCCACTACCGGGAAGACGCCGTGGGCCCGCGGCGGAAGAGGGCCGTCCAGAGGAAGGGCTCACCGAAGCGCGGGGACTCGGGGGGTTCGTCGCGCATCCGGCGGAGTTCGGTCTCCGTGAAGCCGGAGAAGATCCAGCGCAGGGACTCCGGGGTGTAGGCGAGGCCGCCGTGCAGCCCGGACTGCCGGTAGAAGGCCGCGTCGGGGAGCTCGGAGCCCATCGCGCCGGCGGCGAAGCAGGTGAGGGAGAGATGGCCGCCGGGGGCGAGGACCCGGTCGAGGAGTTCGAGATAGCTGACGCGGCGGTGGGGCGGCAGATGGTGGAAGCACCCGGAGTCGTGGATCAGGTCGTAGGGGCCCGTCAGTTCGGTTGCGGTGAGGCCGAAGGCGTCGCCGCGGTGGAAGCGGACGTCCGCCCCCGCCCCGGCCCGTACGCGCCCGGTGGTTTCCGGCCCTTGCCGAGAGCTCTGGAGCGGGGTTCCAGCGCGGCGCCGGAGCGGCTTTCCGGGGAACTTCCGGACGGAGAAGGGGCGTCACGGACCAACGTCCGCGACGCCCCCGAATGCCGGGCTGCTGCGATCAGCGCCCGGCGGCGAAGCCCACGAAGGCCGCCCACGGGGCGCTGCCGAACGACAGGCGGGCCCCCTGCGCGTTCTTGGAGTCCCGGACATGGACGGTGGTGGCGGGCTCCACGGCCACCTCGACGCACTCTCCGCCGTCGCCGCCGCTGTAGCTGCTCTTGCGCCAGACCAGTTCCGAGCTGTCCTGTATGGGCTGTTCGGCGTTCATAGCTCTCCTAGCAGCTTCTCGACCAGGGCCAGAGACTCATGGGGAGTCAGGGCCTGGCCCCGGATGCTTCCGTAGCGTGCCGCCAGGATACGGACCTGGTCCGGTTCTGTAATCAGCCGGTTGACGCCCTGTGCCTCCACGTAACCGACCTGCTGCCTGCCTTTCGGTGTGAGCAGGATGAACGGCCCCTCAAGACCGCCGTGTTCACGCGATGCCATCGGCAGCACCTGAAGGGTGGTGCTGCGGAGGCGGCCGAGAGTGAGGAGGTGACTCAACTGCCCCCGCAGTACTTCTGTGCCGCCGAGGCACCTTCTCAGCACCGATTCCTCGATAACGGCGGTCACCAGTGGCGCGGGCCACCGTGTCAGGACTTCTTGGCGCGCCAGCCGAGCCGCCACTCGTCGTTCGATGGTCTCCTCGGACAGCAGCGGCTGGTAAGCGGAGAAGATCAACCGCGCGTAGTCCTCCGTCTGCAGGAGCCCCGGCACGGTGAGCGTGCTGAAGAAGTTGACTTCCACCGCCTCCGCCTCGATGCGGGCGTAGTCGCGGAACCAGGACGGATGGCGTACGCGGGCGCGGGACTTCGCCTTGACGACGTCGTCCGTGACGCCCTTCAGCAGGCCGCCCGCGCCCAAGGCCTGGTCCGCCGCTTCCAGGAGTTCCGGTTGCGGGACGCGCCGGCCGCGTTCCACCGACGAGATCAGGTCCTCGCCGAAGCGCAGCCGCTCGCCCAGTTCCCTCTGTGTCAGGCCCGCCCGTTCGCGCAGCAGCTTGATCTGCTTGCCGAGTGCGCGGAAGAGGTCCGCTGTGCCGTCGCTGTCGTCCAGCGGGACCAGGTGTTGTTCCGCTTCCTGCTGTTCTTCCGTCTCGGGCCGGGATTCCAGTTCTGCCATGGTGATTGCCCCCTCTCCCATCGCTCAACCGATCCGCGCCCGTCCGGTTACTGCCGTCGGGGCGGACGGCGGCCGGGGTGCGCCGGTACACCCGCCGCCTGTACCGGCTGCCGGGCGGGCAGTGTCCGGAGCCCGCCCGGAGAGGGTTATCGACCCTGACCGGGGTACTGGGGGAAGACGGACAAGCGTTCCGAAGGAGGAGCAACCATGCCGGGCAAGTCCGGATCCAAGCGCGAGCGGCAGTACGAGCACATCAAGGAGAGCGCCGAGGAGCGCGGTGCCTCCACCGGGCGGGCCAAGGAGCTGGCGGGCCGCACGGTGAACAAGAAGCGGGCGCAGGCGGGGGAGGCCAAGTCGTCCAGCGGTTCCGGCGGCTCCAGCCGTTCCGGCGGTTCGAAGAGCTCCGGTGGCTCCAAGAACTCCGGCAGCTCCAAGACGCGGGACGAGCTCTACGCGGAGGCCAAGAAGCGTGGTGTCGAGGGGCGCTCCTCGATGAACAAGCAGGAGCTCGCCCGGGCGCTCGGCCGCTGACCCGCGGCTGCGGCACGGTACCGGTCGATCCGGTCCGCGGCCGGGATGCCGGTGCGGCGCGGGCGGGGCTCACGATGGGAGCGTCGGCACGCCGCCGGCCGGGCCCCGGCCGCGGACCAGCGGCAGGAAGACCTCGTCGACGATCTCCACGAGGACGGTGTCCGGCACGGCCGGGACGCCCCCCGTCACGTATTCGTTGCGCAGCAGTGCCGTCGGCGCGGCGGCGACCCGGGGGTGCAGCGCCTCGGGCGCGGCCTCGCCGCGGGCCACCGCCCGGCCGAGCAGCGTGAGCCACGCCGTCTCGTACGCGCCGCCGCCGGCTGCCGGGTCGCGCCGCAGCTCGGCCAGGAGTTCCGGAGTGCCGTCGGCTGCCGCGATCAGGCCGCGCAGGATCTCCCCGTACGGCGATGACCAGGTGCTGTTCGCACGCCGCAGCATCTCCAGGGCGTCACCGCGCAGTGAGCCGGTGTCCGGCGGCGCGGTCTCCGACGCGGCCAGGCGGCGGTACGCCGTGACGCCGAGCGCGAGGCGGTTCGGCCAGCGCCGGTAGAGCGCGTTCTTGTTCGTTCCGGCCCGCCGGGCGACCTCCTCCATGGTCAGGCCCGAGACGCCGGACTCCTTCAGCACCTCGGCCGCCGCGTGCAGGATCGCCTCCTCCAGCACGGCTCCGCGCCGCCGCGTCGCCACGGCCCGCCGTTCCTGCCCGGCTCGTGCCACCGGTCCTCCGTTTTTGCGCGCTCGGGTCTCCACCGAGCTCTACGGTACGGGCCGCGTGTCCGGAAAACCGCTGCTCCCCGGTCCCGGACGGTGTTAGGGTACGAGTCGTACCGTAATTCTGGAGGGGGCCTGTTGTGCGCGCATGGGGAGTCACCTACGACACCGGTTTCCTCTCCGCGGGAACCAGCACCCGCGAACCCTTCGATCCCGCCACCGTCCGGCGCGAGATGCAGGTCATCCGCGACGAGCTGCGCTGTGACGCCGTCCGTGTCACCGGCGGGAACCGCGACCGGCTGGAGACGGCCGCGCGGCACGCGGCCGACGCCGGACTGGAGGTCTGGTACTCGCCGTTCACCAACGGCCTCGCCCGGGGAGAACTCCTCGACTTCCTCGCCGACAGTGCCGAACGAGCCGAACGGCTGCGCGGCGCGGGCGCCGAGATCGTCTTCCTCACCGGCTCCGAGATCTCCCTCTTCACCGCCGGCTTCCTCCCGGGCGACACCCTGGAGGAGCGCACCGCCGTCCTGGCCGACCCGCGGCGGCTGCGGGCCGCGCTGCCCGGGCTCCCGGCCCGGATCAACGCCTTCCTCGGCGAGGCGGTCGCCGCGGTGCGGACCCGGTTCGGCGGCCGGATCGGGTACGCCTCGCTCCCGTTCGAGGGTGTCGACTGGGCGCCGTTCGACATCGTCGCCACCGACGCCGGCTACCGCGACGCGGGGACCGCCGACCGGCTGGCCGGCGGGCTCCGCGCCCTGACCGCACACGGCAGGCCGGCCGCCGTCACGGAGTTCGGCTGCACCACCTACCGCGGGGCCGCCGGGGCGGGCGGCCGGGGTGACGCGGTCATCGCATGGGACGACCGCGCCCGTCCCGCACGGTTCACCACCCCCGTCGTCCGCGATGAACAGGAACAGGCCGTCTACCTGCGCGAACTCCTCGACATCTTTGACGGGTGCGGCATTGACACGGCCTTCGTCAACACCTTCGCCCGCTACGACCTCCCGCACTCGGAGGACGGCGGCGATCGCGACTTCGACAAGGCGTCCTTCGGCATCGTCAAGGTCCTCGGCGGCGGCCGCACCGGCACCGCGTGCGCGGACCTCCCGTGGGAGCCCAAGGCCGCTTTCCACGCGCTCGCGGGGTACGGCCGCAGCCGAAGCGTCGGCGCGAGCACCACCCCGGATCCGGCAGGGTGAGGCGGGACGCGGCTCCAGCCCTGTCACGGCAACGGCCCCGGCCCGGATACGGCCGGATGAACCGTGACAGGATCCGGTTCCGCCCTGCGCGGCGTCGGAGCGGCGACCTAACGTATGGGATTCAGCGGACCTGGCTGGCCGGGGTCGGCATCGATGTCACCGACCTGGGGGAGGGGCCCCGGAGAGGCGTACCGGGAGGGGTGCGGCGTATCCCGCTCCTCGCCGACGGCTGGTTCTCCGTGCTGCCCCTTCCCCGCCTGCGGCTCATCGCGATCACCCGGGTGATTCCACCGTTCACCCAGCTCTGAGACCGGCCGTGGACGCGTCCCGAGCGGTTGGGCGTATGCCCGTCCGGTCTGCGCCCGGCCGCGTACGCCCGGTGCCCACCGCCCCCGCCGGGAACGGCGGAGGGGAACCCGTCGCCGCACCGGGCAGGGCCCTGTCGTGGCACCCGGGGTCAGGAGATATCTTGATGTCGAGCAATGTTATCGACGTGACGTGGAGCGGAGCACCAGGTGACTGACTCGACCATCATCTACACGCACACCGACGAGGCCCCGGCCCTGGCGACCTACTCGTTCCTGCCGGTGGTCGAGGCCTACGCCTCGAAGGCGGGGGTCACCGTGGAGAGCCGTGACATCTCCCTGGCGGGCCGGATCATCGCGGTCTTCCCGGAGTACCTCAAGGAGGACCAGCGGATCGACGACGCCCTCGCCGAGCTCGGCGAGCTGGCCAAGACGCCCGGTGCCAACATCATCAAGCTGCCGAACATCTCGGCCTCCATCCCGCAGCTGAAGGCCGCCGTCGCCGAGCTGCAGGAGAAGGGCTACGCGCTGCCGGCGTACCCGGACGACCCCAAGACCGACGAGGAGCGCGAGATCCGCGCCCGCTACGACAAGGTCAAGGGCAGCGCCGTCAACCCCGTGCTGCGCGAGGGCAACTCGGACCGCCGCGCCCCCGGCTCGGTCAAGAACTACGCCAAGGCGCACCCGCACCGCATGGGCGCCTGGTCGGCCGACTCGAAGACCAACGTCGCCACCATGGCCGAGGACGACTTCCGCTCGACGGAGAAGTCCGCCGTCATCGCCGAGGACGGCTCGCTCCGCATCGAGCTGGTGGGCGAGGACGGCTCCGTCACCGTCCTGCGCGAGTCCGTACCCGTGCTGGCCGGCGAGGTCGTGGACGCGGCCGTGCTGCGCGCGGCGGCGCTGCGGTCCTTCCTCGCCGACCAGGTGAACCGGGCCAAGGCCGAGGGCGTGCTGTTCTCCGTGCACCTCAAGGCCACGATGATGAAGGTCTCCGACCCGATCATCTTCGGCCACGTGCTGCGCGCCTTCTTCCCGAAGACCTTCGCCCAGTACGGCCCGGCGCTGGCCGCGGCCGGCCTCAGCCCGAACGACGGCCTCGGCGCCATCTACAAGGGTCTCGACGCGCTGCCCGAGGGCGCGAAGATCAAGGAGTCCTTCGAGGCGGAGCTGGCCGACGGACCCGCACTGGCCATGGTCGACTCCGACCGCGGCATCAGCAACCTGCACGTCCCGAGCGACGTCATCGTCGACGCCTCCATGCCGGCCATGATCCGCACCTCCGGCCACATGTGGGGCCCGGACGGCGAGGAGGCCGACACGCTCGCCGTCATCCCCGACAGCAGCTACGCGGGCGTCTACCAGACCGTCATCGACGACTGCCGCGCGAACGGCGCCTTCGACCCGTCCACGATGGGTTCGGTCGCCAACGTCGGCCTGATGGCGCAGAAGGCCGAGGAGTACGGCAGCCACGACAAGACCTTCGAGATCCCGGTGGCGGGCACCGTGCGCGCCG
This sequence comes from Streptomyces sp. S07_1.15, assembly GCF_020739505.1. Lineage (NCBI taxonomy): Bacteria > Bacillati > Actinomycetota > Actinomycetes > Kitasatosporales > Streptomycetaceae > Streptomyces > Streptomyces sp. S07_1.15. Next base: position 418,665 of record NZ_JAJBZK010000001.1, on the reverse strand, counting down.
TGGACGGCAAGGGTGAGACGGTGCTGGAGCAGAGCGTCGCCCCCGGCGACATCTTCCGCATGTGCCAGACCAAGGACGTGCCGATCCGCGACTGGGTCAAGCTGGCCGTCACCCGCGCCCGTGCCACCGGCGACCCGGCCGTCTTCTGGCTGGACGAGAGCCGCGCCCACGACCGCAACCTCATCGAGAAGGTCCGGGCGTACCTGCCGGAGCACGACACCGAGGGCCTGACCATCGAGATCATGTCCCCGGTCGACGCGACCGCGTACTCGCTGGAGCGCACCCGCCGCGGCGAGAACACCATCTCGGTGACCGGCAACGTTCTCCGCGACTACCTGACGGACCTCTTCCCGATCCTGGAGCTGGGCACCAGCGCCAAGATGCTCTCGGTCGTCCCGCTCATCAACGGCGGCGGGCTCTTCGAGACCGGCGCGGGCGGCTCGGCGCCCAAGCACGTCCAGCAGCTCGTCAAGGAGAACTACCTGCGCTGGGACAGCCTGGGCGAGTTCCTGGCCCTCGCGGTGAGCTTCGAGCACCTGGCGCAGACCACGGACAACGCGGGCGCCCAGGTACTCGCCGACACCCTCGACCGCGCCACGGCCACGTTCCTCAACGAGGACAAGTCGCCCAGCCGCAAGATCGGCGGCATCGACAACCGCGGCAGCCACTTCTACCTGGCCCTGTACTGGGCCCAGGAGCTGGCGCGGCAGACCGACAACGCGAAGCTCGCGGAGGCGTTCGCGCCGTTCGCCGAGACGCTGGCCGCCGAGGAGCGGACGATCGTCGACGAGCTCGCCGCGGTGCAGGGCTCCCCGGCCGACATCGGCGGCTACTACCAGCCCGACCCGGCCAAGGCCTCGGCGGTCATGCGCCCGTCGAAGACCCTCAACCAGGCGCTGGCGAGCCTGAGCTGACCCGGCAGCCGTGGCGCCGGGGCGGGACCTTCCGGGTCTCCGCCCCGGCCCGCACCCGCAGAACCCCGCCCCGGCCGGCATCCCGCCCGGCCGGGGCGGTGGTGTGTGCGGGCGGTGGTGTGTGCGGCCGCGGACGCCGGGGCGCCCGCCGCGGAGAGGACGCGGCGGACGTCCGGGCGCCGGCCGCTCGCACCCGGACGCGGCCCCGCTGTGTTAACTGCGTCTTACCGCACGTTCTCCCTGGATTTTTCCGCTCCACCCCGCCCCATGGCGCGCGGTTTTCTTCGGCATGATGAGAACCGCCGCTCAGGGTGCGGTCACCGAAACCCTCCATCGGACGCATCCTCCGCACCGTCCACCCGGGAAGCGCCACCCCCGTGCGCAGGCTTCCCGCTCCGGACGGACGGCACCCGGCCGGACGACGCACCCGGCCCCGGCCCGGTCCCCAGCGCCCCCTCGGGGGCCGGGCCCCCGGGCGGCACCGCGCGACCGCTGGACTTCACCACCGCCCGGGCGCCCCCGGCGGAGGTGGCGACGAAGGGACGGTAAGGCCCATGTGCGAGGGTGCCGCGGAGACCGGCGGCCGCCCGGCCCCGCACCCGGAACGCCGCGGAAGCACCGGCGGAAGGGGCGTCCCGGGATGACCAAGTGGATCGTCAGCATTCCCACCCTGCGCGACGAACCCGGCGAACCCGGAGGCCGGATACCCGGTGTCCAGCTCTATGTGGTGGAGGCCCCGCACCCCCGGCTCGCCCGGCGCGCGGCCCTCGACCGTGCCGCCGGAGCCCCGGCCCTCCGCCACCGGCGGGGAGCGGCGCTGCTGGTGGAGAAACTCGTCATCTCCCCCTGGAACGGCCCCGATTGCAGTGTTTCCCCGCCGACCGCCGGTCTGCCCCGCTGAGTTCGTCTACCGTTCCGGCATGCCCACGGTACTTGTAGTCGAGGACGACGACCTGGTCCGTGACGTGCTCACCCGCTCCCTCACCGCCGCGGGCTACGACGTCACGGCGGTCGGCACCGCCATCGAGCTGATGCGCCGCATCACCCCGCCCGTTCCCGATCTCGTCGTGCTCGACCTCGGACTGCCCGATCTGGACGGCAGCCAGGTGCTGCGCATGCTGCGGGCCGTCAGCCGCGTCCCCGTCATCATCGCGACCGCGCGGAACGAGGACGCGGAGATCGTCCGGCTGCTGCGCGACGGCGCCGACGACTACCTGGTGAAACCGTTCTCCAGCGAGCAGCTGGCCGCCCGCGTGCACGCCGTGCTGCGGAGGTCCGGACAGGCCCCGCCCTCCCGGCTCCAGGTGGGCGACCTCGTCCTCGACCTCCAGGCGCGCGGCGTCACCCTGGAGGGGAAGACCATCGAACTCAACCGGCGCGAATTCGACCTGCTCGCCTACATGGCCCGGCGCGCGGGCGCGGTCGTCACCCGACGCGAACTGCTGACCGAGGTCTGGCGCGGCAGCGACGTCTACGAACGCACCATCGACGTCCACCTCTTCTGGCTCCGCCGCAAGCTGGGGGAGACCGCCGCCGCCCCCCGCTACCTGCACACCGTGCGGGGCGTCGGACTCCGGCTCGAAGCGCCCCGGTCATGACCGCACGGGGGTGGCGGACGCCATGACGCTGCGAGGCTGGCACGCCCGGCTCTCCCTCGGCATCTCCCTGCTCACCGCCCTCGCCTTCGCACTGCCGCTGGCCTTCTTCGCCCGCCAGCAGGCGGCCGAACGGGCGCAGCAGACCTCGGAACGGCGGGCGGCGACCCTGGTCACCGTCCTCGGCGCCACCCAGCGGCGGAGCGAACTCGCCGCCGCCTGGCGCAGCTCCGGCGACGACGCGCTGTCCACCTGCGTCCGCCTCGGCGGCGGCGTGGTGGGCCGCTGCCCCGCCCCGGCCGCGTACGCCGAGCGGGCGGCGGAACAGCGGCGCGCCCTGTGGGTCCGGCCACCGGGCCGCGAGGAGGTCCTGCTGCTGCCGGTCTCCCTGCCGGACGGCGGGACGGCCGTGGTCGAGTCGGCGGTGCGGGAGGAGGAACGCTCCGAGGGCGTGCTCACGGCCTGGCTGCTCCTCGCCGGGGCCGTGGCCGCGCTGACCCTGATCTCGGTGACCGGCGCCGACCGCATGGCGCGCCGGCTCAACCGCTCCGCCACGGAGCTGGCGCGGGCCGCCGCGGCGGTGGGCGAGGGGGACTTCCGCGGGCGTGTCGCGGTCGAGGGCCCGGCCGAGGTCCGGCGCGTGGGCCGGGCCTTCAACGCCATGGCCGACCGCATCGACGAACTGATGCGCGCCGAGCGGGAGTTGCTGGCCGACCTCTCGCACCGGCTGCGCACACCGCTGACGGCCCTGCGGCTGGAGGCGGACCTGCTCGCCGTCCCCGCCGACTCCCGCCTCCGGGCCGGGCTGACGGCTCTGGACCGCGAGGTGACGAGCCTGATCAGCACCACCCGGAGCGGACCGGCCCGGGAGCGGCTGCCCGGCCGCGCGTCCAGCGACCTGCCCGCGGTGGTGGGCGGCCGGATGGAGTTCTGGTCGGCGCTGGCCGAGGCGCAGGGCCGGGAGTGCCGGGTGTGGCTGGGGCGCGGTCCGCTGCCGGTGGACCTCCCCGCGGACGACCTGACCGCGGCGCTCGACGCGCTGCTGGGCAACGTCTTCCGGCACACGCCGCCGGGCACGGGCTGCGGGGTGCAGGCGGGTTTGCTGTCGGGCGCCCCCCGCCTCGTGGTGGAGGACGCCGGACCGGGCATCGAGAGCCCGGCCCTCGCGGCGGCCCGCGGCGCGAGCGAGGGCGGATCGAGCGGCCTGGGGCTGGACATCGCCGCCAAGGCGGCCGAGGCCGCCGGGGGACGCCTGGTGGTCGACCGGAGCCCGTGGGGCGGGGCCCGGGTCACGATGGTCTTCGGGCCCGTACCGGACGGCGGGGCCGTGGACGCGAGCGGCAACGGCCACCGGTGGACGGGTCGGAGCGGCCACCGGAACGCGAACGGCCGCCCGCCCCGGAACGCGACCGGCGGCGGCACGGCGGAGACCTGAACCGCCGCCGCCGGAACCCGGGCCGGCCCCCGCCCGGCGGGGCCCGTCAGGTCTCGGCCTCCAGGGCGCTGCGGGTGGCCGGCCCGTACACGCCCGCCGGATCGGCCTCGATGCGGCGCATGGACTGGTAGTTCTGCACCGCGGCCTCGGTCGGCTGGTCGTAGGTGCCGTTGAGCGGAGCCGTCTGGACCCCGACCTCGCGCAACCGCTGTTGCAGGCGCAGCACTTCGGCCCCCTCGTCGCCGCGCCGCATCGTCCGGCCGGCGTCCCCGGTGCCCGCCGTCCCCGACGGACCGCCGGCCTCCGGCGGGGACGGCGCGGACGGCGGGGCGGAACTCGGCGCGATCCGCGGTGGCGGGGCCGTCGGCGGAACGGTGGTGGTGATCACGGGCGCGGGGGAGGGCCGGGCGGTCACGGTCGTGGTGGCGGACGGCACCGGGCTGGGCTTGGCCTGGATCGTCGGGGACTCCGGCGGGTCGATCGGGGCACCCAGCATCCGGACCAGGGCGAACGCCAGCAGTGCCAGGGCCGCGACTCCGGCGGCCGGCAGCAGGCGCCCGCGCCACCGCCGGTGCGACAGCTCCGCGTTCTTGTGCCGCCCAACAGGCATCGTTGCCAGCCTTCCTTCGCTGAGGCGGCTGGTCCGCTGCCACCCGCGAGTCGGCGATCCCCCTGTCTTCCGCTCCGGCCGGCGGCCGGTGGACTCGTTGGCGATTGTAGGCGTCAGCGACCCTCCGCCCGCGGCGAGTTGAAATTTTCAGCCGCCGCCGGCGCGGTGCTCCCGGCCGGGGCGGCCGGTCACCGCCCCGGCCGCTCCGGGGGACGCGGGGGCGCCCCGGCAGGCGGACTCCGCCGTGCCGGGGCGCCGGACGGGCCGGGCCCGCGGGGAGGGATCAGGTGAGCCAGTTCCCGTTGCACGCGGCGTTGGACACCCACCGGTGGGAGCTGATGGCGTTGTCGGCCTTCGCCCCGCTGGTGAAGTAGTTGTCGCTCAGGTCACTGACGTAGTACTCGGACTTGGCGATGCAGGCGTAGCCGCCGGTCCAGCCGGTACCGGTGCCGTTGTAGACGGCGACGGCGCTCCCGGACGTCCCCTTGTGGAGGATCGAGCTCGCGCTGTTGGTGTCGCCTCCCTGGAACGAGCCGCCGCTGTCACCCCAGTTGGAGTCGTTGCCGTAGGCCTTTCCGAGGAAGCCGCTGCAGCCGTAACCGGAGTACGCGTAGAAGTAGCCGGAGGTCGCGGAGGGCCAGGCGTCCGCGCAGCCGGCGAGCGCACCGGTGGGGGCCGCCTGCGCGGTGGTCGCGGGAACGGCCGCTCCGAGAGCCGCCAGGGCGAGCGTGGCGAGGACGGCGGGGATTTTGCGCATGGTGTGGTGCTCCTTCTGCTGCGTGGTCCGTGGATCGGTGCGCCCCGCGGCGGGATGCCGGGGGAGTCCTGGGGGATCGGTCAGTCCGCCGCGCCCGGGAGGGCCCTCGCCCGCTTCAGCGCGGTGAGGCCCATGCGCCGGTGGGCGGTGATCTCGTCGCGGTACCGCCCGAGCTTCTCGGCCCGGTACTCGCGGTCGAGCGCGCGGGCGGTGCGGTACAGGGGCGTGCCCGTCGCGCAGGTGGCCTCGGCGACGGCGAGCTCCACTTCCGCGGCGTGTGCTCCGGCGGCGTCCATGCCGCGGGTGAGGGCCGGCAGCTTCTCGCGGATCTCGGGCGGCGCGGCGTACGGGTGACCGGCCTCCCGCATACAGGACGCCCAGGCCCGGAGCGCGCGCCGGAAGCGCTCGTCCGCGAGGATGCCCGGGGTGTACAGGGGCGCCACCCCGGTGGCGGTCTTCTTGGCGCGGAACCAGGCCGGGAAGTCGCCGTACAGCCGCTCCGCGGCGGTCTCCAGACAGCCGCCGCGCAACGTCCGGACGGTGCCGCCCGCCGGCAGTTCGACGCCGACCACTCCCTGCTCCGGGGTGCCGTCGAGCGCCTTGTTGTAGCGGATGAGTTCGGCCCTCGGCAGGGACCGGGCGTACGCGGTGTTCCGGTCGGCGAGCCGGGCCTTCTCCGCCTCGGCGGCGAACCGCCCGCCGTAGCCGTGCCGCTCGGCCCAGTCCACGTCGTGCAGGACGTAACCGTGGCCCTGCCGCTCGGCGGCGCCGGCGACGCGCCCGGCCCAGTACCGGAAGCCCTTCTTCCGCATGCAGGACTCGACGAGCCGTTCCTCGCCCCGCTCCACCACGGCCTGCTCGGCCGGGGTCAGTTCCCGGGGCATCGTGCCGGCCGCCCGGACGGCCGCCGGTCCGTCCGCCGCCGCGCCCGCGTCCGCCCGGCCGCATCCCGACAGCAGGGCCGTGGTGGTGAGAACCACCCCCGCGCATGCGGCCGCCAAGCCCTTGCCCACCGCGGCGCGAAGCCGTGGAATCATGTGCCACCCCCCGGAGCGAACAGCCCGGACCCGTGTCACGCCCGTAAGGCGTGGGGTCACCGGTGCCTGCGGGACGAGTCTCGGGGAGGGCGCGCCCCCGCTGCTGAGCAAGCAGCGCCAGCCCGTGCGCACCCCGTGCCAGCCACGGCCGGCGCCCTCCCTCCGGAACGGCCCACGGCCCGTGCCCGGCCGCCGCGCTCTCCGGCCACCGCTCCGACCGGCGCGTTTGCCGACCCGGCCGCGTGGGCAACCCACGACCGGTCACTGTGGTCGCTCGCCGGTCATCGTGCGGCGCGGCCCGACCCACCGCGTCCGCCGGCGGACCCGCGGCCCCGGTCACCGACGACAGCACCGTGGTCCGGACAAGGGAGCGGAATGATCGTGACACGCCTGACGACCGAGGGCCTTCCCGCAGCCGAACGCTTCACCTGGTGGTACGAGAAGGCGCGGGCCGCGCTGCTGCCCGTCGTGGTGCGCAGCGGCCATACCGGCGACTTCCAGGCGAGCGCCGAGGTCCTGGAACTCGGCAGTGCCCGGATCACCGCCCTGACCGTCCAGCCGCTGAGCATCGCGCGCACGCCCGAACTGATCCGCGGCGCGGACCCGGAGTGCTATCAGCTCTCCCTCCCCCTGAGCGGGAGGATGCAGCTCTCCCAGTCCGGCCGGAACGCCGAACTGCGCGGTGGCGACCTGGTGTTCTGCGACTCCTCTCGGCCCTTCCAGGGCCGGGTCTCCGCCCCGTCCGGGCGCGCGAGACACATCGTCGCGCAGATCCCCAAGCGGCTCGTGCCGCTGCCGGCCGGGGCCGCGGAGCGCATGACCGCCATTCGCATCCCCGGGGACAAGGGTTTCGCCGAGCTGCTCGTCCAGTTCCTCACCCAGGTGACCGGCCGGGCCGACCAGTACGGCCCCGCCGACACCGCCGGACTGTCGGCCGTCTTACGCGACTTGTTCGCGGCCACCGTCACGCAGTGCTTCGCCGAGTCCGCGGACCTCCCCGACGAGAACCGCCGGCTGGCCCTCACCCTGCACATCCACACCTTCATCCAGCAGCATCTGGGCGACCCGCTGCTGACAGCGGCCCGCATCGCCGGCGCCCACCACATCTCCCTCCGCTCCCTGCACCGGCTCTTCCAGCAGCAGAGCACCACGGTCGCCGCCTTCGTCCGGCGCCAGCGCCTCGAACACGCCTGCCGTGACCTGGCCGACCCGCGCCAGCGGTCCCGTCCCATCCGGGCCATCGCCGCCGGCTGGGGATTCACCCGCCCCGGCGACTTCACCCGCAGCTTCCGCGCCACGTACGGCCTGCCGCCCAGCGCCTACCGGCAGCTGGCCCTGGCGGCCCCGCGCGGCGCGGGCACCCCGCCCGGCGGACCGGCCGGCGGACCGGCCGCGGCGGCCCCGGAGGCGGCCGCGACCTGACCCGGCCGTGCCCGCGCGCCCCTACCGGGCGGCCAGGCGGTCGTACTCGGCCCGGGTGACCGGGACCACGGTGCCGTGGCGCGGCGAGGCGGGGAGGTCGTAGGAGGGGGACATCGTCCAGCGGCCGGAGGCGAGGTCGGTGGTCTCGAACGGCACGTAGCCGCGGCCGCCGAACTCGTCGATGAACAGGTACCACTTCTCCTCGGTGTTCGACTTGAACACCGCCGGGCCCTCGCCGCGGCTGATCCCCGGGCCATCCGCGCCCTCGCGGCCGACGCAGTCGGCCACCGGGCTCCACGAGGCGGCCAGCAGGTCGGTGGAGCGCTCCTGGGTGATGAACTTGCCGCAGGGGGCGGACGGGCTCTGGTTCCGCTCGTCCTTGGTGAACCGGTGGTAGACGCCCTGGTGCCGGATCACGGTGGAGTCGATCACCGAGTGGCCCGGGTCGTGCCAGACCCGGGCCTCGCTGAAGGTGGTGAAGTCCTTCGTGGTCGCGTACATCATGCGGTTGTGGCTGCTGCCGGTGTGCTGCGGGTCGTCGGCCGCGTACAGCTTGGACGCCCAGAAGACGACGTACTGGCCGCGGCTCTCGTCCCAGTACGCCTCCGGGGCCCAGGTGTTGCCGGCCGTGGGCGGGGAGACCCGGACGGACCGCTGCGGGGACCAGTTCACCAGGTCGGCCGACTCCCACACCATGATGGAGCGGCTGCCGTGGCGCTGGGCGCGGTCCCAGTCGCCGTTGCCGTGGATCCGCAGGTCGGTGGCGATCAGATAGAAGCGGTCGCCCTGCGGGGAGCGGATGAGGAACGGGTCCCGCACGCCGCGGTCGCCGAGCGTGGAACGGAGCAGCGGGGCGCCGCCGTTCAGCTCCCGCCAGCGCAGGGGGTCGTTGCCGTCGCTCAGCGCCATGTGCACCTGCTCGCCGTCGGCGGTGCCCTCACCGGTGAAGTACGTGAAGACGTATCCGGCGTACGGCTCGGCGGCGGGCGTGCCCCCGGCGCCCGGCGGGGAGCCGGGGAGCGGGCCGGGGCCGGCGGCGGCCGGGGGCCCGGCGGTCGCGGCGAGGAGCGCGAGGAGAAGGGTGAGGGCGCCGGTCAGCACGGCGGCACCGAGGCCGCGGCGCGGTGAACGGGGGGTCCCGGGCATACGTCCCACTTTCCCGAACCAGTGTGTGGGGGGAGGGTTGCGGAATGGCCGTGCGCAGGGGCGGCGACGCGGAGTGGGGCGCGGGCGCGCGTCGCTGTCCGCCAGTATGCGCTTACTGCGGTGTCGGTCAACACCGCGCCGGGCGTGCCCCGGTGGCGGCGGCGCGGGCCGCCGCCACCGGGAACCGGGAGCCGGGCCGTGCGCCCGGGGACGGGATCAGTACCGCTGGGCCCCCGAGCCCGGGACCGCCGCGCCCGTACCCCGTTCCGGGGCGGACGCCGTGCCCGGCTGCCAGCCGGAGGTGTCCAGCCACGCGACGCGTCGCGTCATCCAGTCGCGCATGAACTCCACCTGCCCCTCCCAGGTGTCGGCGGTCGGGGTCCGGAAGAAGCCCACCACGGGATCGGTGAGGTTCGGCCACCGCTCGAAGTTGCGCCGGGCGGCGTCGCCGAGCGGCGCGGCCAGCGCGTCGATCCGGCTGTTCAGCCGCTCGTCGGACAGCGGCCCCCGGCGCAGCTCCTGCCAGCGCGCCTCGGCCTGCCGGGCGAACGCCGGGTCGGCCATCAGCCGGATGAACCAGTCGTTCGCCACCGGCTGCCGGGTCTGCTCGAACTGCCAGCCCTCCGTCAGATGGTTCTCGAAGTAGCCGCCGGTGCCGAAGGAGAGGTCGTAGTCCCACAGCGGACCGGCGGTGATCCTGCCGCCCCGGTCCTTGTGGAAGTACTGGCTGCGGATGTAGGAGTCCATCTCGCGGGTCAGCTCGTTGACGATGATCTGGTCGATGAACGAGCCGACGTCGATGTACGCGGGATAGCCGGTCCGCGGATCGGACGGCTCCGGCCCGCGCAGGGCGTCGTGGAAGGCCCGGACGTGTTCCGTCAGCCAGGTCCGCTGCTCGGGCTGGAGCGACGACGGCACCTTGACCTCCAGGTCCTGCCAGCAGCCGGTGCCGGTGCACGGCAGGGTCGGCTCCTCGGCCGCGAACCACTCGAACGCGAAGACGTAGCCGCCCGTGACCGCGGGCTCCGTCACGTCCGCGTCGCGCAGCGGGGTGATGTCGAGCCGGTCGGGTGACACCTTGATCGTCTCGACGAGCATGTAGACGCCCCGGTAGTCGTCGGCGGCCAGCGGCTCCCCGTCGGTGTTGACATACAGCTCGACGAACTCGAAGCGCGGTGCCTGCATCCCGATGTCCCGGCCCAGGCTGTAGACGAAGGCGTCGTGGATGAGGGACTTGTCCGAGAACGGGCCGCGCAGCACCCAGTCGGAGTCGGCGGGCATGCCGAGCATCGCGTGGTCGGCGTCCTTGTCCTCGTTGTCGCGGAGTTCGAGCCGGTACGGGGCCTTCTCGAAGGTCGCGGAGGACTGCCCGCGCAGATGGAAGGCGGCCCGGGAGGAGACCGCCGGCGCGTCGCCGAGCGAGGCGGACCCGCTCACGGGCTCCATCAGCAGCGTGGCGACGTCCTGGTAGTCGCGGCCGGGTGCGCCCGCGCCGTAGGCGTCCATCACCATGACCGGCAGGTCGTGGGTGGCGTCGACGGAACGGGCGATGTACATCGCGGTGCCCGGCTCGCCGCTCGCGGCACCGTCCGCGAAGGACTGCGCGCGGAGCTGCGTGGTCGCGGTGAACCGGAGGGGAGTCCCCGCGGAGTAGCGGGACGAGTCCGCCGTGGGCGGGGTCCCGTCCGTGGTGTATCGGATCTCGGCGCCGGTGACGGCGGTGTCCAGGGTGACGGACACCTCGCCCTCGAAGGTGCCGCTCGGCACGGAGAAGGCGATGTCACCGGACAGGTCGTCCGCCGTCTCCGGCCGGGCCGGGGCCTCGGCCGTGCCGGTGCCGGTGCCGGTGCCGGTGGTGATGGTGGTGGTGTTCGCCGCGCGTTCGCCGATGGTGGTCCGGACAGTCTTCGCGGCCGCCGCCGGGCCGCCGCCAACCGTGCTGGTGGCCGTCGCGGCCTGCCCGGGGGGACCGGCGGCCGGCGGGGCGGGTTCGCCGCCGGCGGCCGCGTAGCCCGTCAGACCGGTCAGACCGGTCAGACCGGTCAGCAGTATGGACAGCGCGGCGAGTACGCCGACCGCGCCGCCGGTTCGTCTTCTGCGCACCGTTCGACACCTCACTTCATGACGTCGGGGGAAAGGGGAAAGGGGTGATGCGGGGATGCGGGAAGGGGCGACGGGGCCGGGGCGCGCGGACGCCGCCCACCGCCCGCCGCCGGGAAGGGTTCCGGATACGGCGGAGGGCCGCCGGCGCTTGCCGACGGCCCCGGTGCCGATATGTGCGATGTGCGGTGTGCGGGTTCAACCGCGGGGGCGTGCCGCTGTGCTGCGGCGGTGCCGGTTCCTCAGCCGGAGGAACCCTGCCGCCGCTCGGCCGCCTCGCGGAGATGCGGCAGGAGCGGTGCCGCCTTCTCCTGCGCTCCCGGTGCCGTCTGACCGCCGCCCTGGTCGACCTGCCATCCGGACGAGTCGATCCAGTTCGCCCGCTGCACCAGCCAGTTCTGCATGAGCGTCAGCTGCTCCTGCCAGGTCTGGGTGGTCTGGGTCTGGAACGGCCCGACCGTCCTGGTGTTGAGGTTGGGCCACTTCTGGAAGTTGCGCTGGGCCCCGTTGGCCAGGGGCGAGGACAGCTGCGTGACCCGGTTGCGGAGCTGCGCGTCGGACAGCACGCCGCGGCGCAGTTCCTGCCAGCGGGCCTGCACCTTCTGGTTGAACGACGGGTCCTGCATCAGCTTCAGGAACCAGTCGGTGGTGCCGAAGCCGAAGAACGGCTGGAACTGCCAGCCGTCGACCGGGCTGCCGTTCGGTATGGCGTTGAACCCGAGGTCGTAGTCCCACAGCGGACCGGCGGTGAGCTTGCCGCCCCGGTCCTTGTACATGTACATGCTGCGGAGGTAGGAGTCGCCCTGCCGTCCCATCTCATTGAGAATGATCAGGTTCACGAACGAGTCGACGTCGATGTAGGCGGGGTATCCGGTCTGTGGATCGGAGGGGTTGGCGCTGCGCAGCGCGTTGTGGAGTTTCTGGACGTACTGGGTGATCCACGTCTGCTGCTCGGGCTGGAGGTCGTCCGGTTCCGTGACCTCCAGATCCGACCAGCACTCCTGCCCGGTGCACGGCAGCTTCGGCTCCTCGGCCGCCCAGGCGTCGAACTTCATGACGTAGCCGCCGGTGACGGCGGGCTCGGTGAGGTCGCTCTTCTTGAGCTTGGCGATGTCCAGGCGGTCCGGTGACACCTTGATGTTCTCGTCGAGCAGGTAGACGCCCTGGTAGTCGTCGGCGCCCATCGGCTGCCCGTCCAGGTTCAGATACACCTCGACGAACCGGTGGCGGGGCGTCTGCAGCCCCATCTCCTGCCCCAGGGTGTACGCGAAGGCGTCGCGGACCAGGGTCTTGTCCGGGAACGGGCCGCGCAGCACCCAGTCGGACTCGGCCGGCATGCCCAGCACCGGGTAGTCGGCGTCGTCGTCATCGTTGTCGCGGAACTCGATCCGGTACGGGGCCTTCTCGAAGGTCGCCGAGGACTGCCCGCGCAGATGGAAGGCGGCCCGGGTGGACACCGCCGGGGCCGCGCCGAGCGAGGTGGACCCGCCCTGCGGCTCCATGACCATGGCGGCGACATCCGCCCACTCGCGGTCCGGCTTCCCGCCGCCGTAGGCGTCCAGCACGAGGAGCGGCAGATCGTGGTTGGCGTTGACACTGCGCGCGACGTACAGGGCCGTGCCGGGCTCGCCGCTCGCGGCGCCGTTCACGAAGGCCTGGGCGCGGAGCTGTGTGGTGCTCGTGAGCCGCAGCGGGCCCGAGTACACCGTCGACGAGGCGGTCGGCAGCTGACCGTTGGTGGTGTAGCGGATCTGGGCGTTGGCGATGGTGGTGCTGAGGGAGACGGACACCTCGTTCTGGAAGGTGCCGCCGGGGGTGGAGAAGGTGATGTCCCCGGTGAGGTCCTCGGCCGACTGCTTGCCGGCGGCGATGTCGGCCTTGGTGGGCGCGGGCGTCTTGGCCGCGTCACCGCCGGACGTCTTCTTGATCCCCGCTTCCTGGGCTGCCCGGGCCTCCTGGGCCCAGGATCTGTCGGGTGGCGCCGGATCACCGTCCGCGCCGGCGGGACCGGTCATGCCGGTCATGACGAGGGACACCGCGGCCAGCAGGCCCACCGCGCCCATCCGTGTTCTGCGCACAGAGCAACACCTCGATCGTCTGGAGTTCCGCGAAGGGGCACGGCGTGCCGGCGGCAGACGCCGTTGGCTGCCGCCGGGCCCGCGTTCCTCTATCTGTGTGTGCGTACGTGTGAGTGCTTCCACGTGCTGGTACGTGCTGTGCTGGTACGTGCGCCGGGCGGCGGAGCGGGGCACCGGCACCCGAACCCCCGCCCGCGCCGGAGGCGTTGACGGCGGCCCGTGTCCCCGGCCGGGATCTGAGCCGTCCGGGACCTCAGCCGAACGCGCAGGCGCCCGACAGCTCCATCGCCGGCGGGTACGCGTCGTCGGCGGCGGACGTCACCTCCCGGAAGTCCCGGCGCAGCGTGCGGCGCCAGGGCGTGGCGGGCAGGTACGGGCGCAGCGCGGCGAGGCCGGTGGCGTACTTGGAGATGCGGCTGGGCCGGTACTTGTTCTGCCACAGCAGCCGGTCGACGGGGGAGGCGGTGGAGCCCGTCTTGGTCTCCACGACCGCCATGTGCGGCAGGCGCAGCTCGCGGTCGCCGTCCTGCCACATCAGCCCGGTGTCGATGGTGACGCGGCTGTTGGTGCCCGGGAGGTAGAGGGTGGCGCGGTGGTAGCGGGTGGTCAGCGTCGGCACGAACGTGAACCGGTGGCTGCCGTCGATACGGTTCTGGGCCAGGGTGGTGTCGACGAACCGCCGCCCGGGGGCGAGCGTGTCGTAGTCGTCGGGCGCGTAGGGCAGGCGTGCCTTGACGGTGTTGTCGCGGGAGCCGCGGGTCTTCACCTCCAGCCAGCACTCGTCCGACTGCTCGTAGACCCGGGTGCGGACCTTGAACCGGCGGCGCCGGCGGTGCGCGGTCAGGCGGTAGCTGATGAGGTCCGGGGTGTCGAAGTACAGCGACCGGTAGGCGAAGCGGCGGTCGCCGTCGATCTCCAGGACCCTGGTGTCGGCGGGTAACCGGGTCAGCAGGGTGGTCAGCGCGTCGGCCGGCAGGACGTACTTGCGGTCGACGCGGGTCTGCAGCATGGCGCAGGCGAGGAGTTCGTCCAGCCCGATGGACGGCAGCTCGCCGAGCGCGGCACCGAGCGGTGCGGGGGCGCTCACGGCCGCACCGTCAGCGGGGACGCACCCGTGCCGGCGGTGGGCGCCGGCCCGGTCCGGGCCGTGGTGTCGCCCTTGGCGCCGCGGCCCGCGGGGAGGCTGCGGTAGCGGACGTCCACCACGGTGGTGTCGTTGACCAGGTCGAGCCGCTGCACGGTGGCCGAGTGGACCCGGGTACCGAGGGTGTTCTCCAGGTGCGCGACCAGCGCGGTGTGGTCGGGCAGCGCCGTGTCCAGCACCATCACCTGGCGTCTGTAGCTGCGGAACAGCCGCGGATGGTCGCCCACGTAGAGCACGGCCAGGATCAGCGCCATCAGCCCGACGGACCGCCAGACATTGCTGGTCGCCATGGCGCCGAGGACGCCGAGGGCCAACGCGGAGAAGTAATAGGCGACTTCGTGCTGGTCGAGTTCCGTGGAACGGAGCCGGATGATCGACAGGACGCCGAAGAGGGCCATGCCCAGGCCGAGCCCGGTGTTGGAGCCGCTGTTGGCGAGGGAGCTGGCGACCGCGAGCACACCGACGTTGACACCGAGAAAGGCCACCACCAGGTCCCGGCGGCGGTGGCGTGGGAAGTAGAGGCCGAACACCAGGAGGCTCACTGCGGCGATATCGCAGAGAAACAGGACAGGTTGGGCCATGGCGGGTCCCTTCCGGTGATGTGGGGGGTGTACGCGCGGTGAACCAGCACCGGCCTGGCGATGACAAGAACGGTAAATGTGGTAAGACTGCGGCCGCCATCCACTTCCGGCCCATCATGATCCGGGAAACGCGCAGGTCACGTTCCGGATACCGGCGGCCGTCCGGGCCGTGCGGCTCCTCGTCCGCAAGGCGTCGCGGCAGCTCAGGCCATGGGTCGGCGGGTCGAACGCCCCTGTGGCGGGGATCACGTTCCCAGGTGACCGGAACTGTTGGTCGCGCTGTGGTTACCGGAAAGTTTCCGGCGGGAAACGAGGGCTTCTCTCGCTCTCTCCGCTCTTGGATCACGCAGCTCAGCCGCTTCCCTCAGGGCGCGGCCCTGGCCGATAAGAGCGGTTCGGCTGCTCGCCGAAGAGGCTGCGCACCGTCCAGTTACCGGAAACCTTCCGGAACGAAATTGCGCACCGTGTGAAGAGTCGGGGCGGACGGCTGCTGCTGTGACCACGGAGGCGTGAGCGCCGGACGGGAAGCCTGATCCGACGCCCCCGGAGACGCGCCGAAGGTTCCGGGGCGCCAGTGGCGGCAACCGCTGACCGCGGCAGGCGATGTGCGGCACCATGAAAGGACACTGACGGGGCAGTGTCGCCGACGGGGGGCGGGATGAAGCTTGCTGAGCTCGGGCGGCGCGCGCCGTGGGCCGTGGTACTGATCATCCTGCTGGCGATCACGCTGTCCGTTCTCCCCTTCGCCCTCTTCCCGGACACCGTCACGACCACGCAGACGGCGCTCGCCACGGTCTGCAGCATCGTGCTCCTCGTCTTCGCCCTCTTCGGCCTGGTCCACGACACCTACTCCGCCTGGCAGTTGGTCGTGGTCCTGTGCCTGCTGCTCGTCGCGGTGGGCATCGGACTGGTCGCATGGCGGTATGTCGAGGAGTCGCGCTCCCTCCCCGTGACGGAATCCGTGAAGCTCAGCAAGGGGGCGGCCTCCCTGGAGACCGGCGAGAAGGCCGTCATCCGGCTGCGGACCCCCGCGCCCCGGGACCGGCTCCGCCTCACCTTCGAGGCCGATGACCTCGGTTATGGGTCGCCGTGTGTCCCCTCCAGCTCTCTGCGGGTCACCGGGGGCGCCGACGGAGGACGTCCGGAGGCGCGGATCGGTGAGGAGATATCCGTGGCCCTCGACCCGGAGAAGCGCACCGTCCGCCTGGAAGCGGAACTCGTGTCCGACCCCGGCTGCGAGCTCTCGCTCCGCGTGGCACGGGCCGTACTCGACAACGACTGATCTGCGGGAGACCCGATGAGCCCGATCACCCGGCTCACCGCTGCGGCGGTGGGCGGCGTCCTGCTTCTGGCGACGGCCTGCGGCGGCGGGCGGGAAGGGCCCGCTCCCCAGCCCCCGCCCACGTCCTCCCCGGCGGAGGAGAAGGAGAAGGACTCCATCTTCGACAGCGCGGTGCGCGTCGCCGTGAAGTACGACCAGCCCGGCTTCAACTTCCAGGACCAGGAGACGCGCGCCTACGCCGGCTTCGAGAAGGACCTGGCGGAGTACCTGAGCAGCGAGCTGAAGTTCACCATGGACCTCAAGGACGAGCCGTCCCACCGCCGCGAGAAGGTGCTCGAGAACGGCACGTCCCAGCTGGTGATCGCCACGTACTCCATCACCGAGGACCGCGAGGAGCAAGTCGACTTCGCCGGACCCTACTTCCAGACGAGGCAGGGTCTCCTCGTCCGCGCCGGGAACAAGGACATCACCTCCCGGGAGACCACGGCGGGCAAGGTCATCTGCACCGTCTCGGGCTCCACCTCGGCACCGGAGACGTCCGGCGCCGGGAAGAAACTCGCCCAGCTGCTGCCGAAGGCCCGTGTCGACCTGCGCGACAGCTACTCCCAGTGCGTCGACCAGTTGCGGCGCGGCAACTTCGACGCCGTCTGGACGGACCGCGCGGTACTTTACGGATTCATGGAACGCTACGACGACATCAAGGTGGTCGAGAAGCTGGAACTCGGCTCCCCCCAGCGCTACGGCGTGGGCGTCCAGGAAGGCAGGGAAGGCGACTGCCGGAAGATCGCCGACGCGCTGCGCCGATTCCTCGGGACGGACCAGGACTGGCGCAACGCCTTCCGGAGCCACTTTCCCCGGCTGGCCAAGGAGGACCCGGACTTTGAACAGCACTACAAGCCGGCGCCGGAAACCGTCGACGACTACTCGTGCTTGGACGACTGATGACCGGCGGGCCGGACGGACCGGAACGAGGGGCGGGCCGGCCTACCCGCCATGCCGTGGGCGCGCCACCGCGTCGTGCCGCTGTCCGCCCCCTGTGACGGCGCCGTCCCCGTCCGGGGTGACGGCGAGGAGCGCGGCGTCGTCCTGCAGGTTCCCCCCGGTGTGCCGGAAGAGGGCGGCGAGGAGGGCGTCGAGCACCGCGCCCGGATCGGGCGGGAAGGGCCGTGACAGCACCGGAACGGGGTCGAAGAAGGCGCCGTCCGCGTCACGGGCCTCGTCGACGCCGTCGGTGAACAGCACCAGGGTCGCTCCGGCCGGCAGGTCGAAGCGGTCGACCGGGACGTCGTCGCCGCCCAGGACGCCCAGGCCAAGGGGCAGTGACGGGGTGGCCGGCTCCAGCGGGCTCGCCTGGCCGTCATGGACCAGCAGCGGCGCGGGGTGGCCCCGGTTGGCGATCCGTACCACCGAGCCGTCCGGGGAGAGTTCCGCGACGACGGCCGTGGCGAACGACTCGGCCTCCTCTCCGCCGGCCTGCCCGATGGTGGCCTGCATCCGGTCCTCCAGCTGCCGGACGACGTCCGGCAGATCCGGGCGGTGGTCACAGGCCTCGTGGAACGAGCCGAGCAGGGCGTTGACCGTACGGACGGCCTGAAGTCCCTTGCCGCGCACATCGGCGATGACCATCCGGACGCCGTGGGGGGTCTCCTTGACCGCGAAGAGATCTCCGCCGATGGCGGCCTCCTCGTGGGCGGCCTCGTACCGGGACGCCACGGCCAGCCGCCCCACCCGGGGAGGCGGATCCGCGAGCACCGCCCGCTGCACCGCCGCCGCCACCTCGCGGCTCGTCCTCAACTGCCGCCGGTCCCGCGTCAGCAGCACGTTGAGGACCGCCGCGGTGCAGGTGAGAACGGCCAGGCTGACGAGCGCCACGACGCTTCGCTGGGTCAGATCCCTCTCCAGATACACCACATCGCCGGCCCCCACCAGGGTCGCCGCCACACCGGTGATGATCGTCCCGCGCAGGGAGAGAAGCGGCGCGGCCACGCTCGGGGCGGCCGCGAGCAGGGGGAACACACTGATGCTCCTCGGGGTGGCCACGTCGAGCACGACCGCGCCCGCGATCACCGCGGCCGGCAGCCACCGGAGCCGCCGACGCCTCTCCGTCGCTTCCATCGCTTCCGTGCGGCCCTTGCGCATCCCGTGTCCCTGAGGTGATCGTCCGGCGGTGTCTGAGACATCCTGCGAGGACTGACACCTACCACGCGGCCGAGGCGCGCCGCAGATCCCGCCGTGCCGCCACGACACGCGAGCGGCCCCGTCCCGAGGGGCCGAAGCGCCACGATGACGCCCGCCCCGGCCGGTTCCCGCGCCCGCGCGAGCCGAGCCGGGAACCCGGCAGGCCGCACGCATGGAGTACCCACGCGGCGGGCGCCCCGGCCGGTCCCCGGCACGGGCACGGTCGCCCCCGAGGTGCACGCACGCACGAACCCGAGTGCGGCCGCCGCCCGCGGCCCTCCTCGGCGCCGGGCCGCCGGGCCGCCGATCATTCAGCCGGACCCCGCCCGCCCACCGCCAGCCGCGCCCAGACCGTCTTGCCCGGGGCACCGGCGCGCCGGGTGACGCCCCAGCCGTCCGCGAGCCGGGAGAGGAGGAGCAGGCCCCGGCCGGACTCGGCGTCCCCGGGCGGCTCGGCGGGGGACTGCGGCGGCACCCGCTCGGCGCGGGTGTCGGTCACCTCCACCCGCAGGGCGCCGGTGCCCTCCGTGAGGACCACCCGGAAGTCCCGTCCCGGTACGCGGCCGTGGCGGACGGCGTTGGAGACCAGCTCACCGGTGATGAGGGTCAGCGTCTCGTTGACCCGCGAGGTGTAAGGGTGGCCCCACTCGTGCAGCCGGTGCGAGACGAGCCGCCGCGCGAGCCGCGCCCCGCGCGGCGTGGCGGTGAAGCTCATGGCGAACTCCCGCAGGGTGCGGGGCGTTTCCCCGGACGCCGGTACGGGTCCGGCCGGGGCCGCGGCGGCGGTGCCACCGGTGTCACCGGCCGCGAGCGGGAGGTTCGGGTGTGGATGTGGACGTGCGCTGTTCATGGCGTCCACGGTTCCGCCCCGCGCGTCCCGTGGGGAGGAGGGACGCGCTGACGGTCCGGAATCGTGGGCGGGCACCCGGCCGGCGTAGGCGGAGTGTGCGCCGCGCGGCGGACGGCACGAGGGGAGCGCTGGGGTGGATCTCCGGACACCCGAGACGGCTCAGCCGCCGACCTCGTACTGGCCGACCTCGAGGAAGTGGCGCAGCGCTTCGGGGGTGCCGTCGTCCAGGGCGGCGCTCGCCGCCGCGCGCAGGGCGTCGCTGATGCCGGGGTCCGCGAGGATGCGGAAGATGGCGACGCGGTCGTCTTCGGCCTGGGCGAGGCGGAGGCCGGTTTCGAGGAAGGCGCGTACGGCCTCGGGGCTGCCGTCGTCGAGGGCCTCGTTGGCTTCGCGGATGACGGCCCTGCCGCTGTCGGGGTCGGCGAGGATGCGGAAGACGGCGACGCGGTCGTCCTCGGCCTGGGCGAGGCGGTAACCGGTCTCCAGCCAGGTGCGCATCTCCTCCACGGTGCCGTGGTCGAGGAGTTCGTTGGCCTCCTGGGTAACGCGCCTGCCGCTGTCGGGGTCGGACAGGATGCGGAGGATCGCGATGCGCAGGTCGTCCGCGTCCATGTCGTCGTAGGGGGAACCGACGTCCGACGCCACGGCGGCCGTCGTCGGCGTCGCGGCGGTGGCCGGGGACGGCGTGGCGAGCAGCAGGGCCGGGGCGAGGGCGACGGCGGTCACGGCGAGGGTCGCGCGGGTCGGTCTCAAGGGTCAACCACCTTGTGTCGTAGGCGTGGTGTGCGGCGGGAGGCATCCTCTCAGGGGGGCCGGGACGGGCCACTGCCCGGATCACGCAGTCTTCACCGGTGCCTCTTTGCCGACCGCCGACCCGGTGAGGGTGACGGGGCGGCCGGCCGCCGACACCGGGCTTCGCCCGGCCGCCCGGTCCGGAGGGACGGAGAGAGCCGGTCGCCGGCCCGCGTCAGCCGCGTGCCGTGCGCCATTCCTCCGCCAGCAGGCCGTAGACCAGCTCGTCGTGCCGCCCCTCGGGGAAGGCCAGGGCTTCACGGAGTACGCCCTCCTGCGTGAAGCCCAGGCGCCGGGCCATCCTCCGGCTGGGCTCGTTCGTGGGATCGATGCGCAGCTCCACCCGGTGCAGGCCGACCGGTCCGAACGCCTCGTCGAGCAGGGCCGCCATGGCCCGGGTGGCCAGGCCGCGCCCTTCGGCGGAGGCGTCGAGCCAGTAACCCGCCTCGCCCGTCCCGGCGATGCCGTTGATCTCCAGGCCCACCGCGCCGACCAGCCGCCACCCGCCCTCCGCTTTCACCCCGATGGCCAGCGGCAGGCGCGTTCCGTCCACCCAGGCCCGCCCCGCCTCGGCGAGATTCCGCCGGGTGTCCTCGGGCGTGGGCCGCCCTTCGGCGCTCGGGTTCCAGCGGGTGATCCGCTCGAAGTTCGCCGTGAACACCTCGTGATACGCGGCGGTGATCGCGGGCGTACGGGGGATGAGGGCGGCGTCGTCCCCGAGGGGGAAGGTGAACATCGACGTGGTGACGGTGGACACGCGGACTCCCGGGCGGCGGCGATGACGGTCGGCCCCACGCTAGAGCCCTGGTCATGGGTGCCGCCAACTGGTTAAGGGCCGCATGAGCTGCACCATGGCCGGGGCGGACCGAGATGCCGGGCCTGCTGCCACAGCTCTCCTTTGAAGCCCGGGGAGGCCTCCGGCGCGTGTGGTCACCCACGGGTGGGAATTTCCGCTGTTCATAGGACATGCCGGTTAGTTCGTTTCTACGGTGACGGCGCGGTGGGCGCCTACACGCGGAATGTGTCCGCGCCCGACCGCAGGTGTACGCACCGTGAGGCGTGTCCGGGCGTACGGGGGTGCGTTGGCGGCTGTGGAGGTGAACGGCATGAGCGAGCAAGAGCCGGATGAGGGCACGGAGTTGGTCTGCGAACAGGGCGCGGGGACGCTGTGCGTGTTCGGACGCCAACTGAAGCGGTTCCGGGTACGGGCGGGCATCGAGCGGCCGGACTTCGGCGCCGCGACGGGATATTCGGCGTCGACCATCGCGTCCTTCGAACAGGGCCGCCGCATCCCGCCGCCCCGCTTCATCGACAAGGCCGATGAACTGCTGGACGCGGGCGGGGTCCTGCAGGAGATGAAGGAGGAGGTGGAGAAGGCACAGTTTCCGGCCTTCTTCCGCGACGCCGCGAAGCAGGAGGCGGGTGCGGCCGAGGTTCATGCTTACGACACGCATGTGATCAATGGGCTGTTGCAGACGGAGGAGTATGCGCGATGCGTCCTCTCCCTGCGCCGACCGCTGCTTCACGATGCGGTGATTGATCAGCTTGTGACTGCCCGTATGGCAAGGCAGGAGATCTTCTGCCGCTGGCCGGCGCCGATGATGAGCTTCGTGATCGAGGAAGCCGCGCTGTTGCGACCCATTGGGGGCGAAGGGGTATGGCGGGGAGAGTTGGAACACATCCTTCTCGCGGGGCAGAAGAGGAACGTGGACATCCAAGTCATGCCGATCAAGCGTCAGGAGCACGCAGGGCTGGCCGGACCCTTCAAGCTCATCGAGACGAGTCAAGGTCGGCGCGTCGCCTACGCCGAGGCCCAGATGGGCAGCCATTTGTACACGGACCGAAAGACCGTTCGGGTGCTTGAGGCGAAGTATGGGATCATCCGTGCTCAGGCGCTCACTCCGAGTGAGTCGATGGCCTTCGTTGAAGGGTTGCTGGTGGACACATGAGCGATCGAAAGCCCGAAGCGCGCGCGATGAAACTGGCTTGGTTCAAAAGCAGCTACAGCAGTGATGAGGGCGGCGACTGCGTCGAGGTTGCTATGACCTGGCGCAAGTCCAGCCGCAGCAGTGATGAGGGCGGTGAGTGCGTCGAGGTTGCCGCCTGTCCGAACAGGGTTCACGTCCGGGATTCCAAGGACATAGCCCGGCCCGGCCTCGCGGTGGGCCCGGGCGCCTGGTCCTCCTTCGTCGGCTTCGCGTCCCGCGCGGACGTCTGACAGTCGCAGTGTCCGTGCCCTGTGCCCCTCGGCTGGGGTGCAGGGCACCGACGCGCCTACGGGCTGACGAACCGAGCGGCGGGTGACCGCCCGCATGCGCGCGTACGCGCGGCTCCGCCTCCCGCCAGGAGCACTTCGTGAGGAATGCGGCCCACGGAGAAGCGGACCAGGAGGGCGACGTCAGGTCCTGCACCCCGCGCCGGGCTCACCGCCGCGCCGGAACGGTCTGATGATGCTCCGGACGGCCTCGGCGGCGCCCCAGTCGTCGTGACCATGGGCGATGACTGCGAGCAGTTCCCGGAGTTGGAAGAGGGGCATCCGTTCCTTCCAGCCGTCCTGCGCACCCGTACCGTGCGGGCCGTGTCCGGCCCCTGCCGGGTGCGTTCGCCGGGTGTGCCGGGCCGCCGGCCCTTGAGGCCGCTTCGGCATTGGCCGTAGGGTCTGGGCGTGTCAGCCGCCGTCCTCCGTGACGGCGGGCCGTTGGGAGTTCGGCTCCCGGGTGGGTGGGCTGCCTGGAAAGGCATGCCCCATGCAGGGCTATCTCAACGTCCTCAGGACTTCGGGTCTTCGCGTCCCGCTGCTGGCCATGGTGCTCGGCGCCCTTC
Organism: Streptomyces sp. S07_1.15; assembly: GCF_020739505.1. Lineage (NCBI taxonomy): Bacteria > Bacillati > Actinomycetota > Actinomycetes > Kitasatosporales > Streptomycetaceae > Streptomyces > Streptomyces sp. S07_1.15. The sequence continues at coordinate 395,921 of NZ_JAJBZK010000001.1, read as the reverse complement.
CCATCGGCATGCTGGGCCTGGCCCTGCTGCTGTACGTGCACCGGCTGACCGGCTCGCTCGCCGCCGGTGGCCTGGCCGCGGCAGCGTTCGGCCTGGGTAACGCCGCCGGGATGGCGGTGCAGGGACGGCTCATCGACCGGTACGGCCAGGCGAGGATCCTCGCGCTCGTGGGCACCGCCTGCGCGGCCTGGGGCGTCCTGCTGGTCGCCGCCGCGCCCGCTGTGCCCTGGCAGGGGTTCGCTGTCGCGGCCAGTGCCGGGATGGGGTCCTGCGTTCCGGCGACCACCGGCAGCATGAGAGTGCTGCTGGCCGAATCGGTCCGGGGGGCCGAGGCCCGCACGGCCGGGTACGCACTGCTGGCGGTGCTGTTCCAGCTCGCGCTGCTGACCGGGCCGCTGGTCACGTCGCTGCTGCTGGTCCTGGCGGGACCGGGCGCGGCCGTGGTGACGGGCGGTCTGCTGTCCGGTGGGGCGGCCTTGCTCTTCTCCACGACACGAGCCTCCCGGGACTGGAGCCCGGCCCGAACCGCCGCCCGGGGTGGCGGAGTTCGCGGAAACCGTGGACTGGCCGTCCTGCTGCTGCTCGCCGCCGGATCGGGACTCTCGGCCGGCATCGTCCTCGTCGCCGTGCCGGCCGCCGCCCTCGCCCTGGGCACCGCCGCGGACAGCGGCGTGCTGATCGCGACGGTCTCGGCCGGAGAGATCGTCGCGGGGCTGGCCTTCGGCGCCCGCCGGTGGCGCTGGTCAGCGGCACGGCTGCTGCTGGCTGCCCTGGCGGGTTCGGCGGTGACGGCCGGTCTGGCGGCGTGGGCCGCGAGCAGCCTCGCGCTGCTGTTCCCCGCTCTCTTCCTTGTGGGCGTGTGCGGCGGCCCGTCGGCCATCGCGTCCTCCGCGCTGCTGGACACGCTGGCTCCGCGATCCGCGCTGACCAGGGCGTACACCCTGCTGGTGAGCGCCTGGCTGGTGGGCGGCGCGCTGGGCAACGCGGTGGGCGGAGCCGTCACGGAGAGCCTGGGGCACCGGCAGGCGTTCGCGCTCAGCGCCTGCTGGATCGCCGTCCTGCTGGGCACGGGAGCGCTGTTCCGCAGGACTCTGGAGACCGCTCCCGGTGCCGTGGAGGGGGAGGGGCGTTTCTGAGAGGCGGGATGGCCGGGGCCCGGTGACAGGGCTCCGGTATCAGGGGGAGTCGTGGAGTGGTCCGACGGCTGCGCCTACGGTCGGCCCCTCTACGGGGGCAGGGAACATGAAGCCGACCCCGGCGTGACGGTCATAGGGCCGGAGGAAGCCCACGAGGTCGTACGGGCCGCCGCCTCCGAGGACTGCCTCCTCTTTCGGCTTTCCACGGAGGGGCGATCAGGAATCAAGGCGTTCTTCGACGCCGCCCGGAGAACGCTTCCCCTCGACCCGCCGCTTGCGGGGTCGCGCAGTTGGGATGCCCTCGCCGATTCGCTGTGGGAGGGCATCCACGCGCTGGAGCGAGATCGGGTCGTCCTCCTCTGGCCGGACGCGGCCTCGTTCGCCGAGGCGAGCCCCGAGGAATTCCGTACGGCCGTGAACGTGCTGACGGACGTCGCGGAACTGCTCTCGGACGACAAGGCGACCACGAGGCGGCCCACGGATCTCTGCGTGTACATCGGCACATGACCGCTGCTCACCACTCCTGCGGGGGAGGCGGCGTTTCACTGGGTTTCCAGCACGGCCCGGATCACATGCCGGGCGTTGCGTGCCATGGCCGGGTTGGTCTTGCGGTAGTACGGCAGGGCGATCACCGCCTGCGAGAGCGTCCGCCCCCGGCCGCGGCGCCAGGACGCGTCGTCCGCGCCGAGCGTCTCGCGGAAGACCTCCCGTGCCCCCGGCGGCAGGAGATTCCACGCCGGGAAGAGATCGCAGGCCGGATCGCCCGTCCCCGTGCACCCGAAGTCGATGACCGCGGTGAGCCTGCCGCCGCCGTCCACGAGCAGGTTGCCCGGCATGAGATCGGCGTGCAGCCACACCGGCGGGCCGCCCCACCCCGGGGCCCGCAGCGCGTCCTCCCACACGGCGGTCACGGCGTCGCAGTCGACGCCCTCCTGCGGGATCCCGCGCAATTGGCCGATCGCCGCCCGGGTCTCCGTATCCAGGGAGGCGACCGGCCCGCCGCGGTGTGCCCGCGGAACTCCGGGTGGCACGGGGATGCTCCGCATCGCCGCCACGAACCCGGCCAGATCCCCGGCCAGCCGCACGGGGTCACTCAGGGCCTCCGGCTCGGGGTTCCGCCCCTTCAGCCACCGGTACACCGACCAGGGCCACGGATAGCCCTCGGCGGGCCGCCCGGCGCCGAGCACCTCGGGGACGGCCGTGGGCAGTTGGGGTGCGAGACGGGGCAGCCATTCCTGCTCCAGCGACACGTCGGCGGCCCCGCCCTCCGTCATCGGCAGGCGTACGACCATGCCGTCGCCCAGCCGGAACATCGCGTTGACCGTGCCGCCGGACGGCACTCGCCGCACCGGGAGACCCGCCCACCGGGGGAACTGCCCGGCGACCAGCCGCCGTACGAGTGCGTCGTCGACGGGCCGCGTGCCCGGATGCGTCTGCGTTGTGCTCATGAGCGGCCATCCGACCGCCGGACGCCGGGGGCGGTCAAACGCTTTCCGTCCTGATGGGCCCTGCGACGCTTTCGGTTCAAGGTTTGCGGTCTCCCCCGGGCGACGAGCACGACCACTCCGTCGGGCGTGACGGCAGGGCCTCCGGACCGGGGCGAGAGGGGGCCGACGGCCCCGGCTACTGTTGCCCACCATGACGGACACCAAGATCGAGATCACCGCCGAGCTGGTCCGTGACCTGTTGCGTGATCAGCACCCCGACCTGGCCGATCGTCCCGTGCGTCTCGGCGCGCGGGGCTGGGACAACCAGCTGTGGCGGCTCGGCGCCGACCTCGCCGTCCGGCTTCCCTGGGCGACGCGGTCCGCGGACGCTCTGCTGCGCAAGGAGTACGCGTGGCTGCCCGTTCTCGCCCCGCGCCTCCCGCTGCCCGTCCCCGTTCCCCAGCGTCTTGGTGAGCCCTCCGGGCGGTTCCCGCGTCCCTGGATCGTCACCACCTGGGTGCCGGGCGTGCCCGGCGACCGCGTCCCCGTCACACGCGCCGCGGAGGCGGCCGATGCCCTCGCCGGGTTTCTGACAGCCCTTCACCAGCCGGCCCCCGGCAACGCTCCCGTCGGCGGTCATGGCCGCGGAAAGCCGCTGGCGGACCGTGCCGAGCAGTTCGCCCGGCAACTCGCCTCCGCCACCGAGCGGGGGCTCGTCACCGACCCGGACGCCGTCCGCGCGGTCTGGGACGACGCCGTCGCGGCGCCCGGCTGGGCGGGCCCGGCCCTGTGGCTCCACGGCGATCTCCATCCGGCCAACATCCTGACCCTGGACGGCACCTTCAGCGGCGTGGTCGACTTCGGCGACCTCTGCGCGGGCGACCCGGCCTACGATCTCGCCGCCCCCTGGCTGCTCCTGCCGGACGGCGCGGCCGACCGCTTCCACGCCGCCTACCAGCCGGCCCCGGACGCCGCGACCCTACGCCGCGCCCGGGGATGGGCGGTACTGCAGGCACTCAGCGGCATCCTCGTCGGAGAAGCAGGCGTCCAGGGCGACCCCGGCGGGAAGCCCACCTGGGGCCCACCGGCCCACGCCGCACTGCGACGCCTCACCGCAACGGCCCGCTGAGGCCGCGTACGCAGCGCGCAGCACCGGGCACGGGGCCTGGGGTTGCGGGCCGGTGGGCCCGGAGGCGGGACCGGTCGGCCCTGTTGACCGGCGGCGACACGTGATGTTCTTGGTGTGGCACCGAGGAGAGCAGCAGACGCGGAGCAGCGGACACCGAGCCGCGCACCGCGCAATCAGGGCCCGCGAGAAGCGGACAGCCCCTCGGAGGCCCGTGTACCCAGCGGTACCCCGTCCGCTGGGTACACGCTTTCCGCCGGTTCGTGCTCCGGGTGCCTGATGCCCGGTGCTCCGCCCGGCACCGACCGGGCCGGCCGACGCCAAGTCTGTCCGAGGGGGCCGGTCCGGCCGCCGGTCCTGCTGCCCTCGCCGGCCGTGTACCGCCATTCCCCTGCCGGTGGGCGGCCGTTCGTCCCTTCACCGGGGGCATCGGAGGCCCGGCGGGAGGGCACCCGCAGCAGGACGTTGCCGTGAACGGCCCTCCGCGGAGAGCCGTTCGAGCGGGCCGGGGGCCGACCGCCAGGGCCGGACTCCGGCCTTTGTCAGGGGAGTTGGTTGCCGTGCACGACATCGATACGACACCGCCGGACGCGACGCGCCGGGAGGACGCCTCTTCCTGGCCGGGCACGGAGGACGACGTGCCGCGGGCGCAGGACGCCCCGGGCGCCTCCGAAGCACCCGGCACGGCCGATGCGCGGGAAGCCCCGGACACCCCGGACGCACCGTCCGCGACCACCCGCGCCGGCCACCGCAATCCCGAGGTGTCCTGGCCCGTCCGGTTCTACCGGCGCGCGGTCCCCGTACGCCTCAGACGGGCCGTCGTGGCCCGTACGTCCCCCGACGCCCGGGCCCGCGCCAAGCGGTGGTTCACCACGGTGCCGTCCCCCGGGGACGCCCTCGGCCGGATCCGCGCCGCCCACGCCGTCCGGCGCCACCCCGACCTGTTCCGCGGGCCGGACCGGGCGCTGCGCCTGGCCGGCGGCGCACCGAGAGCCGTGCTGGTGACGCCCGACCCGACCCCCCTGGGGGCACGCAACGCGAACGCCGCCCGGGTCCGCGAGGCCCTCGACGCGGCCGGGGTGGACCACTTCTCCGTCCGGGGCCGCCGCGACACCTCCGCGGTCGTCGCCGTCGCCGCCGCCGACCGCGCACGCGCCCACCGCGCCCTGGCGCGGGCCTGCGCCGACGCCCCCGGCTACGTCACCACCGTGGAGGCGGGGGAGCGCCTGCGGCGGACCGCCCCCGGCTTCCGCGCCGCGACCTGGCGCGCGGTCGCGGAGGCGGACGTCATCCGGCTGACCTGGTACCACGGCGACCCGGAGGGCCGCCTCGTCCTCGGCCCCAAGTACGGCTGCGACGTGGAGTTCTGGGCCGCCGGCGAGGAGACCGGGGACACCCTGACCGCACCGCGCCACAACCGGACCGCCGAAGTGGTGCCCCGCACGGACGACCCCGTCGAGGTCTCCGAAACCCTCTTCACCGCACTCGCCCCGCCGGCCCGGCCGCTGCCGCCGGTGCGCACCCGCAAGGAGTTCGCCCGGCCCGCCCCCGAGGACGTCCGCTTCCCCGTGGACGCCGTCTACACCTGGGTCGACGGCCACGACCCCGACTGGCTCGCCCGCCGCGCGGAGACCGCCGGGCACGCCTACCACGAGGAGGCGGCCAACGCCGCCCGTTACGCCGGCCACGACGAACTCCGCCACTCACTGCGTTCCCTGCACCTCTACGCCCCGTGGCTGCGAACCATTTATCTCGTCACGGACCGCCAGGTGCCGTCGTGGCTGGACACCGAGGTGCCCGGGCTGCGCATCGTCGACCACACGGAGATCTTCAGCGACCCCGGGCTGCTGCCCACCTTCAACTCCCACGCCATCGAAAGCCAGTTGCACCACATCGAGGGCCTGTCGGAACACTTCCTCTACTTCAACGACGACGTCTTCCTCGGCCGCCCCACCCGCCCGCAGGACTTCTTCCACGCCAACGGGCTCACCCAGTTCTTCCCCTCCCCGGCGCTGATCCCGCCCGGCGCCCCGAACGAGCGGGACGTGCCCGTCTCCGCCGCGGGCAAGAACAACCGGGTGCTCATCGAGGAGATCTCCTCCACGGTCATCGGCCACAAGATGAAGCACACCCCGCACGCGCTGCGGCGCTCCGTCCTGTACGAGATCGAGGAACGCTTCCCGGAACGGCACCGCGCCACCGCGAGCCGCCGCTTCCGCAGCCTCGACGACCTGTCGGTCGTCTCCTCCCTCCACCACTACTACGCGTTCCTCACCGCCCGGGCCGTGCCGGGGCAGCTCCGCTACGCCTACCTCGACATCTCCGACCCGGTGGTGGGCGTACGGCTGGACCGGCTGCTGGCCCGGCGGGACCGGACCGTCTTCTGCCTCAACGACACCGTGTCCGGCGAGGAGGACCTGGAGGCTCAGCGGGAACTGCTCTCACCGTTCCTGGAGGCCTACTTCCCCGTTCCGGGGCCGTACGAGCGCGGGGCCGTGTCCGGCAGGACCGGGATCGGGCGCGAGGCCGGGGCCGGGCGCGAGGCCGGGGCCGCGGACGGCCCCGCGCACCGGCGGGCGGCCGGGCCCGCGGCGGACGGCACGGCACACGGCCGCGCGGCGTGACGAGGCCGCCGCGGCACCAGCCGGTACCGAGCCGGCCGACGCATGGGGGAAGTCCCGACCGGGTTCTCCTGGAGGGCCGGTCGGCCCTGTCGGCGGGCGCGGCGACGTGATGTCCTGTGGGTGGCACCGAGGAGAGCGCCAGGCACGGAGAAGCGGAGCGGAGTTCGCGCACCGTGCAATCAGGGCCCGCGAGAAGCGGACAGCTCCCCGGCGGCCCGTGTACCCAGCGGTCCCCCCGTCCGCTGGGTACACGTCTGTCCGCCTCACGAGTGCTGGGTTCCTTCGCCCAATGCCGCACGGGTGATCGGCCGTGCGTCGACCACCGGGAGAGCCGCGTCGGCGGGAGGGCGCCCGTGCGGCGGGGCGACAGCCGTCGGCGCGCCGGGGAATGACCGCGTTCGCGCTGTGTGCTCCGCGTTCCCCCGAAGGTGGGGATTCGATGCCATCCAGGGCTTTTCGGTGCTTAAGCGCCCGATGATGGACCAGCCCGGTCATACACGGCACAGCAGACATGTCCTCGGGGGGCTCGCCGACAGCGCGGTGGCAACTCATGGCCGGCTGTTCCTCGTTCCTCCGTCATTCCGCGGCGGTACGGCACCCCGACCGAGAAAGGGGAACATCCATGGCGAAACGTCGTCGGACCGCGAGGATCTCCGCGGTGCTCGCGGCGGTCGCGGTGCTCGGCACCCTCACGGGTGCCGCCCAGGCCGAGACCACCGAGGCCCGGAAGTCCTCCCGCCAGGCCCGCGCCGAGCAGAACTGCCCCTCCGGGTACGTCTGCTTCTGGAGCCGGCCGTACTTCCGGGGGGTCATGCGGGTCTACAAGAACCCCCGCTTCCACACCTGCGGCTGGGTTCCCGGCTACCAGGCCCGGTCCGTCGTCAACCGGGACAACCAGACCTGGTCCTTCTACGGGGACGTCAACTGCAGGGCCCATGTGGTGACCCTGTCCCCGGGCCGGTCCGCAGCCAACGTCCTCGTCCGTACGTGGAAGTGACGACGGGGATCTGAAGGAGCCGGGCCGGGCCGGACGGCGGGTGTGAGGGCCGGGGCGAGTGCCCCGGCCCTCTGTTTCCGTTTCCTTCCCCGGCCCGCGGGCCGGGCCGTTCCCGGTCAGCCGAGCCAGCGGTTGAAGGCCGCCAGGTGGCGTTCCGAGCCGGCCAGCAGGTTCTCGTAGACCTGCTTGGCGTCGGGGGCGTCGTCGATCGCGGCGATCGCCCCGGTGAGGGCCTTGATGTCCTCGGTCTCCACCGTGACGCCCGCCTTGAGGGCGCCGTCCTCGTTCTTCTCGCCCTGGGCGAGCAGGCGGTCGTAGGTCGCCTGAATCGTCTTGTCGGTGAACTCGCCCGCCGCCTTGCCCGTGGTCGGGTCCGTCACGTCGTAGCGGTCGAGCAGCGTCCGGACGGCTTCGAGGTGGTTCGTCTCGGCCACGGCGATCCGGTCGAAGACCCGGGCGTCGTACTTCTCGCCGAAGGCGGTGTAGAGATCGTGCGCGAGCTTCTCCTCCTCGGCGGCCCAGGCGAGGGTCTTCTTCTGCGCGTCGGTCAGGGTGCCCTGGTCCGCGGTGACGGAACCGGCCGCGAGGCACGATCCGTCCCTCGTCCCCATGCCCTGGCCCTGCCTGTTCTCCATGCCCTGGCCCGTCCCGTGGCCCCGGCCCATGCCCGGGCCGCCCTGCTGCGGGCCGCCACGCTGCTGCGGGCCCGGCTGCGCGCTCTGCGAGGTGGTTCCGCCGGACGCGCCCGGTCCGTCGTTCGCCGCGGCGATCACCGGCCCGGCGGCCAGGGTGCCACCGATCACGACCGCACCGGCGACGGCGGTGGCGAGCTTGACGCTGCGCTTCATGGCGCTCCTCCTCGGATTTCCGGGGGCGGAACCCTTCCGTCCCGTTGATCCCACCGTCGTCCCGGGCGCGGCAGACGGTGTGGCGGCGGTGTGGAGACGGCATGGAGGCGGGCGCCGCGAAACGGTCCGCCAACCGGGGGAGGGAGGGTCATTCGGCCCTGGCAGCCCGGTGGGGCTCCACGTATACGTGGGCTCATGGCCACCACTGTGCTCGTCGTCGAGGACGAGAAGGAGATCCGTGAGTTGCTGCGCCGCTACATGGAGCGCGCCGGGTACGCGGTCGTGTCGACCGGTTCGGGCGCCGAGGCGATCCGCCTCCTCGGCGACCGGGGCGTCGACATCGCCGTGCTGGACCTCGGGCTCCCGGACGTGGACGGCAGCGAAGTGCTGCGCGAGGCCAGGGAGCGGGGCGGGACACCGGTGGTCGTGCTCACCGCGCGCGACGCGGTGGAGGACCGCATCCGCGGGCTCCGGCTGGGCGCCGACGACTACGTCACCAAGCCGTTCAGCCCCACCGAGGTCGTGCTGCGGGTGCAGGCCGTGCTCAGCCGCGCCCGGCACGAGAGCGGCTGGTCCGACTCGGCCGCCACCTCCTACGGACACGGGCGCCTGCTGATCGACGAGGACCGGCACGAGGCGCAGATGGACGGCACCAAGGTGGAGCTGACCCCCACCGAGTGGGGGCTGCTGACCGCCCTGGCGTCCGTCCCCGGCCGGGTGTACTCGCGGTACGAGCTGGTCAACCGGGTGCGCGGCTACGAGTTCTCCGGGTACGAGCGCACCATCGACTCGCATGTGAAGAACCTGCGGCACAAGCTCGGCCCCGCGGGGACGCAGGTCGTGGAGACGGTCATGGGCGTCGGATACCGGCTGGGGCTGAGACGTGACACCTGACGCGGGACCCGAGCCGGGACCGGGACCGGGAGCGGAGCCGCGGCCGGGACCGGAGCCGCGGCCGGCTCCCGTTTCCGGGACCGGGTTTTCCGGGCCCGGGGCCGATGGCGCGCCCCGGCCCGGGAAGGACACCGGCCGGGGTGCCGGACCGCTCGGGCGGCGGCTGTTCGCGGCGTTCGCCGTCGTCGCGCTGGCCTCGATCGCCCTGCTCACGGCCGCCGCCCTCATCGGCACCGAGCGCGGGATCGGCACCGCGCGCCAGGCCGACCGGCAGCGGGTGGCCGACCGGGTGGCCGCCGCCGCGGCCGACGCCTACCGGCGCGCGGACGGCTGGGAGGGCGCCGATCTGGGCCCCGCCCGCACCATCGCCCTCGGCGCCGAGGTGGTGCTGACCGTACGGGACGCCGACGGCCACATGCTGCTGTCCCCGGGTGGCGGCCACGGGGGCGGCCCGGGGACCGGCCAGGGCCGGGGGCAGATGCACGGCGTAGACCGGGACGGGACCGGGGACACGCCGGACAGCGCGGACCCGGCCCCCGGCGCGGAGACGAGCGCCGCGCCGGACCCGAGCACGGCGCCGGACCCGAGCGGCGGGCAGGGTCCTAGCGCCGGGCAGAGTCCGAGTGCCACGCCGGGCCCGGGCTCCGGGCCGGGGCCCGGCACCTCCTCCGGCCGGGCCGTCACCGCAGACATCCGGGCGGACGGCCGCACCGTCGGCTCCGTCCACCTCGGCTTCCCCGCCGCGAGCGGGACGGAGGGCCGCGACATCGCCTGGGGCTGGATCGCCGCCGCCGCGCTCGCCGCCCTCGCCCTGGCCCTGGCCGTCAGCTGGTACGTCACCCGGCGGCTCACCGGCCCGGTCGTACGCGTCGCGCACACCGCCCGCGCCATCGCCGCCGGGGACCGCACCGCCCGCTCCCGGGTGGACGCCCCCGGCGAACTCGGCGAACTCTCCCGCGCGTTCGACACCATGGCCGACGACGTCACCCGCGCCGAGCGCGCCCGGCGCCGGCTGGCCGCCGACGTCGCCCACGAACTCCGCACCCCGCTCGCCGCCCTCCAGGCCGGCCTGGAGGAACTCCGCGACGGCTACGCCGAGCCCGCGCCCGAACGGCTGGCCGCCCTCCACGACCAGACCCTGCGCCTCGGCCGCATCGTCGGCGACCTCGCCGAACTCTCCGCCGCCGAATCCGCCCGGCTCTCCCTGCACCGCACCACCCTCGACGTCACCGAACTGGTGCGCGGCGCCGTCCGCGACCGCGAGCCCGAACTGCGCGCCGCCGGCCTCATCGTGCGGACCCGCCCGGCCGCCGGGCCGCTCCCCGTCCACGCCGACGGCGACCGGCTCCACCAGGCGCTGGGCAACCTGCTCAGCAACACCGCCCGCTACTGCCGCCCCGGCGACACCGTGACCGTCACCGCGCGGGCCGAGCCCCGGAAGGGCGCCGGGGGCGGCGTGGTGGTGATCGAGGTCGCCGACGACGGGCCGGGCATCCCGGCCGCCGAACTGCCGTACGTGTTCGACCGGTTGTGGCGGGGGAGCGCCGCGCGGGACGTCGGCGGCAGCGGGATCGGCCTGGCCGTGGTCAAGGAGCTGGTCACGGCACACGGCGGCACCGTGGAGGCGTCCTCGGGCCCGGAGGGCGGCACGGTCATCACGCTCCGGCTCCCGGCGGCCCCGCCCGGGACGGCGCGGAACTGAGCCGCCCCGCCTCTCCGCACGGGGGTCAGCCGGTGCCGGTGCCGGTCTTCTCCGGCGCCGACCCCGGGACCGGGCGGACCTCCACGGTGACCGTCTTGGTGACCTGGTCGAACTCGGAGGTGCGCACGGTGACGGCCATGGTCCACTTCCCCGGGAGCGGCAGCCGCAGATCGTCGTTGATCCAGTAGCCGCCGGCGTCCTCCAGCCGCGCGTCCAGCGGGCCGATGCCCTTCTCCTCGAGGGTGAAGGAGACGCGCACCTCCGGAACGCCGGCGAGGCCGCGGCCCGCGAGGACGAGCACCTGCACCCGGTTGGTGCCGACCCGGGCCGGATCGACGGTGACGTTCGCGACGGTCTCCACACCCGGCGCGGCGGCGTCCCCGGCCTCCCCGCCCTCCGTCCCGGTGTTCAGCGGCACGTCCACCACGGCGACGGCCGCGCCCCGGGCGGCGATCTCCTCGCTGGCGTCGAGGACCGCACGGGCGGGCTGGGTGCCGGTCAGTACCGCCGTGACGGCCAGGATCACGGCCCCGATGGCGAGTTCGGCGATCACGGAGCGGCGCAGGCCCTCCCGGACGGAACCGCCGCCGCGGGGTGACAGGGGGACGGCACCGGAGGGGCGGCCCCGGGAGACGGGGGCCGTGGTGCGGTCCGGCGCCGTGACCCCGGCCGCCGTGGTCTCCTCTCCCGTGCGCTCGCCTGCCGGGCCGGTGTCCGCCGGGGCGGTGGCTCCCGGACCGGCGTCTCCGGGGCCGCCGTCTCCCCGGTCGTGGCCGGGCGGCGGGGCGTGGGCCGCCCCGGACTTCCCGGCCCCGGCCTCGGCTCCGGCGCCCACGGCCACCAGTTCCGGCTCCGGCTCCGGGGCGGCCATCGGCGCGGGGGCCGGCTCCGACGGGCCCGGTCCGCGCAGCCCGGCCGTCAGCCGGCGTGAGACGCCCGCCACGACCAGCAGGAGCAGCACGATGACCGCCTTGGTGAGCAGCAGCTTCCCGAAGAAGGTGGTCAGCAGCAGATCCCAGGCCCCGACCTGGCGCCAGGACTGGACCAGGCCGGTCAGAACCAGGACGGTCACCGAGACGAACGCGAGGGTGGAGAAACGCCCGGCGGCCCTCGCGTACCCGTTCCCTTCCCCGTCCCGGGTCCCGGGCCCGTCCTCGGCCCCGTCTCCGGCCGGCGGGCCGCCGCGGCGCAGCACGGTGACGGAGAGGGCGGCGAGACCGCCCACCCACACGGTCATCGCCACCAGGTGCAGGCCGGCCACCGTGACGGCGAACGGAGCCTGCGGGCCGACCGAGGCGTGCTCGACCGTCACCCAGGTCGCCGCCAGCCCGACCGTCAGCAGGGCCGCCGCGATGAGGACGAGAGCGGGCGGCCGCCGGTCGTGCGGCGTCCCGTCGGCGGTGTGCGGCCCGCCGGGTCCGCCGGCCGGGTCCTGAGGGGTTCCGGTGGCGGCGCGGGCCGCTGCCGGGGCCGCTGAGCCGTACCCGGCCCGGTCCGCCGCATCGTCCCCGCCGTCCGCGGCACCGGCCTCCGCGGCACCGCCCCCGCTGCCCGGCGAGCCGTCTCCCTCTCCGCCGGCCGCGCCGTCCGGCGCCGTGTCCGGCCCGGCGGGGGTGCGGCCCGGGGCCCGCGCGGTCTTCGCCGTCACCGTGCGGAAACCGGCGGCGGGCAGCGCCAGGCAGGCACCGGCCACCGCGAGCAGCAGCAGCCGGAACAGCAGCGCGGCCCCCGGACGGCTGCCGAACGTCGCGGGCAGGGCCGACAGGTCGAGGGCCCGCAGCGGGCCGTCACCGTTCTGGTAGGGGCCGCGGAGCAGGAGCAGCGCGACGGTGGCGAGCGCCAGAACCGACCAGCCGGCGGCCACCAGGCGGCGCAGCGGGCGCGGCACCGGGCCGTGCGGCAGGCACAGCAGAGCGAAGGCGCAGCCGCCGACGAGCAGGGCCAGTCCGCCGTACGCGGCGTAGCGGGCGACGCCGTAGAGCCGTTCCGTCGTGTCGTTCCCCGCCGTGTCGGCGGGGACGACGGCGGCCGTCCCGGACGGTTCGCCGATGGAGAAGGTGTACGCGCCGGAGGCCGGGTGGCTGTCGGCGGAGACCACATGCCAGGCCACGGTGTACGTGCCGTCGGGGAGACCGTCGCGGAGGCCGATCCGGACCGCGGTGCCGTCGCCGCCGGTGTGCCGCGGATCCCCCTCCGCCACCTGGGTGTTGGAGGGGGAGATGACGCGGATCGTGCGGTTGGTCATGCTCACCTTCTCCGTGAAGGTGAGGGTGATGTGGCGCGGAGCCGCCTCGAGCACCGTGTCCTCCGCCGGATCGGCGGACCGGAGGGCGGCATGGGCGGACGCGGAGCCGGCGCCGCCGAGCAGCGCCGCCAGCACCGCGCCGACCAGGACCAGCAGCGCGGACACCCGCCGGGCGCGGGAGCGCGAGACGGCCGGGGCGGCCGCCGGGGGCGCGGGGACGAGGCGGGCCCGTGCCGCCGTCCGGGCAGCACCGAACCGTACAGCCTTACGGGCAGGGGCCGTTGGTGCCACCGGGGGCGCACCGCCGTGTGCCCGCCGCCGCCCGCCGAGATCTCCGCTCACGCCGCTCTCTCCGTCTCTCCGCACGTCCGGTCGCCACCCGTCCTCCCGTTCCCGTGCCCCCCGCTCCGTGCGCGGGATTCCGGGACCGGAGTCCCGGGTCCGGTAGCGAGTACGTGGCGGGGACGGCGGATGCTCAGCGAGAATGCCATGGGGTGCCCGGCGGGGTGAACGGACGGTGCTCCGCCCCCGTATCCCTCTCGGCGCACGATCCCCCGGACCCGCGGAGCGAGTGACTACCTGATGGCTCATCAGCCGAAGCCGCCGGCCGGGCCCTCGCGCGGCCCGGCCGCCGGCCCGGTGCCGTGGCCGTCGGGCCGTCCGCGGGCCGCGGTGTTCGCGCTCACCGGCACGGTGCTGGCGGTCGCCGGGCACCACGCCGTCCTGGACGTCCCGGTGCCGTGGGGGACGGCAGCGGTGCTGGCCGCCGCGCAGTACGCCGCCGTACGGCCGCTGGCGCGCCGCCGCCGGGCCCTGCCCGCCGTCGTCGCGGCCACCCTCGCGGCGCAGGCCGTGCTGCACACCGCTCTGTCCCTCGCCGCCGGCTGCGGCCCGGCGGCCGGGCACGCGGCGCACGCAGCGCAGGCAGCGGACGGCGGCGGGCTTCCGGGGCGCGGAGCCGACGGCGCGCTCGCGGCGGCCGGCGTCCACCTCTGCCACCCGGCCCCGGCCGCCATGACGGCGGCGCACGTCCTCGCCGCGCTGGCGGTGGCCTGGCTGCTGCACCGCACCGACACGACGGCGGCCGCCGCGGCCCGCGCGGCCCGTGCCGTGCGGCGGGCCGCCGGGGAAGCGCTCGCCGCCCTCCTCACCCGGTGCCCGCGCCCCGCGGGGCCCACCGGCCGCGCGCCGGAGCCCGCGGACACCGCCGTCCCCGCCGAACCGCCCTCGCCGGCACGGGAGTTCCTGGCGAGCGCCGTGGTCCGCCGGGGGCCGCCGGACAGGAAGCGCAACCGTGGTTGTCGTTTCCCCGCGCCGGTCGCCCCGCCGCGCTCCGGCCGTTCACCCGAGGAGCTCCCCCATGTCCGTTCGCCCGCGCCCGCTTTCCGCGCACCCGCGCCCGCACACCCTCCGCCGCGTCACGGCCGCCGCGGCCCTCACGCTCGGCGCCGCCGTGCTGACCACCGCTCCGGCCCACGCCCACGCCCACGTCACGGCCGCTGACGCCCGGGCCCTGGCCGAGAACGTCACCCTCGCCTTCACCTCGGAGGCGGAGAACCCCGAGGCCGGCTTCACGGAGCTGCGCGTCGAACTGCCGGACGGCATCGAACCCTCCGCCGTCGAGCTGAAGAAGGCCCCCAAGGGCTGGAAGCTGAAGACCACCGACGGCGGCTACCGCCTCGCCGGGCCCGAGACCCCCGCGGGCGCCGACGCCGCGTACGAGATCACCGTCCGGCAGCTCCCCGACGCCCGGAAGCTGGCCTTCAAGACTGTGGAGACCTACGCGGACGGCACGGTGGCGCGCTGGATCGAGACCTCCGACGCCGGACACGGGCACGGCGACGGGCACGACTCCGGGCAGCCGGCCCCCGTCCTCGAACTGAAGCCCGCCGCCCCGGGGGCCGAGCCGGTCGACCCCGGGGACTCCGGCGCCGAGGACTCCGATGACAAGGCCGGGGCCGCGACGGCAGCGGCCCCCGAGCCGTCCGCCACCGCGGCGGAGGACACCGCCACGGCGGCCGGAGAGGCAGAGGAGGCGGAGCGGACCGCGGCGGCCGGGGAGGACAGCGGGTCGTCCGTCCTCCCGCTGGCCGCCGGAGCGGCGGGCGTGCTCGCGCTCGGCGGCGGCGCGTGGTGGTTCCTGCGCCGCCGGAACGCCGCGGACGCGAGCTGACCCCGGCGCACGCGCCGCCCGCCCGCCACACGGGCGGACGGGCGGCGCGTGCGCGGGCCTCCCGGTGCGGCGTTCACCGCACGCGCGCCGGCAGCTCGGCGCGGTCCACCGCAACCGTCAGCAGATGCGCGGCAGTTGCTCGCCGACCGGCATGTCCACGATGCGGCGGGCGCCGACCAGGGTGCGCATGAGGACGCGGCCCGCCGGGCCCGCCGTCGCCTCGCCGATCCGGACGGCGCCGGTGCCCTCCGCGCGCGAACGCATCGCCGCCAGGGCCGCCTCGGCGGCGGACGGGGCCACGAAGGCCACCATGCAGCCCTCGTTGGCGACATGCAGCGGGTCCAGCCCCAGCAGGTCGCAGGCCGAGGCGACCGGGCCGGGCACCGGCAGCGCGGACTCGTCGATCTCCACGGCCACCCCCGAGTCACGGGCGATCTCGTTGAGCGTGGCGGCCAGACCGCCCCGGGTCGGATCGCGCAGGGTGTGCAGCCGGGCGCCGACCGGGGCCAGGGCCTCCACCAGCCGGTGCAGCGGACGGGAGTCGGAGGCGATGTCGGCTTCGAACCCCAGCCCCTCGCGGGTGCTGAGAACGGCCGTACCGTGCAGGCCGATGGGGCCCGACAGCAGCACCGCGTCCCCCGGGCGGGCGCGGGCCGCCGACGGGGCCAGGCCGGGGATGCGGGTGCCGATCCCGGTGGTGGTGATGAAGATCTTGTCGGCGGCGCCGCGCCCCACGACCTTGGTGTCCCCGGTGACGACCGGCACCTCCGCCTCGCGCGCCGCCTTGCCCAGCGAGCCCGCCACCGACCGCAGTTCGGACAGCGGCAGCCCCTCCTCGATGACGAGCGCCACCGACAGGGCGAGCGGACGGGCCCCCATCACCGCCAGGTCGTTGACGGTGCCGTGCACGGCGAGCGAGCCGATGTCGCCGCCGGGGAAGAACAGCGGATGGACGACGAACCCGTCGGTGCTCATCACCAGTTCCGGCCGGCCGGGCAGCGGCGCCGCGTCCTCCAGCGGCCCCTCCGGCGGGCCCGCCGGGAAGCCGCCGACGGCCGGCAGCAGCAGGCTCTCCAGCAGCTCCGCGGTCAGCCGGCCGCCGGCGCCGTGGCCGAGCAGCACGCGCTCGTGTTCCTCATGGGGGTTCGGGCAGCTGCTCACAGCGGGCTCCTGGTCCGTCCGGCCGCGTGGAACGCGGCGCAGGTGCCCTCGGCGGACACCATGGGCGCGCCGAGGGGGTGGCGGGGGGTGCAGCGGGTGCCGTAGGCGGGGCAGTCGACGGGCAGGGCGGCGCCGGTCAGGATGGAGCCGGCCAGGCACTGGGGGTCCTCGGCCGGGTGCAGGTCCTCCACCTTGTGGCGGAGGGCCGCGTCATAGTCGGCGAACTCCGGGCGCAGCCCGAGACCGCTCTCCGGCAGCGGGCCGATACCGCGCCAGGTCCGGTCCGTGACCCGGAAGACGTGCTCGACGATGCTCCGGGCGGCGATGTTGCCGTCCCGCCGCACGGCCCGCGCGTACTGGTTCTCCACCTCCGCCCGGCCCGCTTCGAGCTGCCGCACCGTCATGAGGATGCCCTCCAGCAGATCGAGCGGCTCGAACCCGGTGACGACGATGGGCACCCGGTAGCGGGCCGCGATCGGCTCGTACGCGGAGCAGCCCATCACCGCGCAGACGTGCCCGGCGGCGAGGAACGCCTCCACCTCGCAGTCCGGGTCGTCCAGCAGCGCCGTCATGGCGGGCGGCACGAGGACATGGCTGACCAGCACCGAGAAGTTGCGCAGCCCGAGGCGGGAGGCGTGCAGCACGGCCATGGCGTTGGCCGGGGCGGTCGTCTCGAACCCGACCGCCAGGAACACCACCTCACGGTCCGGGTGGAGCACGGCGAGCCGGACGGCCTCCATGGGCGAGTACACGACCCGCACATCCGCGCCCCGGGCGCGGAGCGACAGCAGATCGGTGTCCGAACCAGGGACGCGGAGCATGTCGCCGAAGCTGGCGAGGGTCACGCCCGGCCGGGCGGCGATGGCCATGGCCCGGTCCAGCGTCTCCAGCGGCGTCACGCACACCGGGCAGCCGGGGCCGTGCACCATCCGCATCCCGGCGGGCAGCAGCTCGTCGATGCCCTGCCGGACGAGCGTGTGGGTCTGGCCACCGCAGACCTCCATGATCCGCCACGGGCGGGTGGCGGTGCGGCGCAGCTCCTCCAGCAGGCGGCGGGCCAGGGCCGGATCACGGTACTCGTCCAGATACTTCATGGTGCCTCGCTCGTCGGATGAGTTCCGCGCGCCCGGGCGCGCGGCTCGTGTGTGCGGTCGCGGTCCGCGGATGCCCCGCCCCCTCACTCCCGGTCCACGGTCAGGTCGAGGAAGTGGGTGGCGCAGGAGATGCACGGATCGTGGTTGCGGATGGCCCGTTCGCACAGCGCCGTCAGCTCCTCGTCCGTCGGATCGCCGCCGTCCAGCGCGGCCTGGGCCACGCTGCGCAGATCCGCCTCGATGGCGCCCTGGTTCTGCGCGGTGGGCGGCACCAGCCGCGCCGCGGTGACGGTGCCGTCCGCGTCCAGGACGTAGGTGTGGTGGAGCAGCCCGCGCGGGGCCTCCGTCGCCCCGTGGCCGGTGCCGGCACGCGGCGGCACCTCCACGTACGGGTGGCTCGGCGGCTCGTACGCCTCGATGACGCGCAGCGCCTCCTCCACCGCGTGGACGGTCTCCACGCCGCGCACCAGCACGCTGCGGAAGGGGTTGCGGCAGATCTCCCCGAGCCCCGCCTCGTCCGCCGCCTCGCGCGCCGCGCCCGTCAGCCACCGGCCGCTGATCGCGTACCGGGCGAGGGGCCCGGTGAGATGGCGGCGGCCGTCGAGCCGGGAGTACAGGGCGGTGGAGTGCGGCAGCTGCTCCTCCGTGACGTGCTCGCCGAACTCCGCGACGGGGAAGGAGCGGAGCGGCCCGCCGCCGGCGGGCAGCACGGTGGGCGTGCCGCCGTCGATGGCGTACCCGCCGGGTTCGGCCAGGGCGAGCAGGTCGGCGTCGACCGCCGCGTCGGGGAAGTCGAAGCCGGACGCCCAGCGCACCGTCTCCCGGGCGTCGTCGAGGGACCGCCGCAGCCGCTCGGCGAGCGGCTCCAGTTCGGAGCGGGCGGGCACGCGGTGGAACCCGCCGAGGCGCACGTTGACCGGGTGGACGGCGCGGCCGCCGAGGAGTTCCAGGATCGCGTTGCCGGCCTGCTTCAGCCGCAGGCCCCGCTCGACCTCCGGGCGGTGGGTGCGGGCGAGTTCGATCGCGCCGTCACAGCCGAGGAAGTCGGGGGCGTGGAGCAGGTGGATGTGGAGGGCCTGGCTCTCGATCCACTCGCCGCAGTACAGCAGCCGGCGCAGCGCGGCGAGCTGCCCGCCGACCGTGACACCGCAGGCGTCCTCGATGGCCCGGCAGGCGCTCATCTGGTAGGCGACGGGGCAGATGCCGCAGATCCGGGCGGTGATGTCCGGCGGTTCGGTGTGGGCGCGGCCGCGCAGGAACGCCTCGAAGAAGCGCGGCGGTTCGTAGATGCGCAGCCGGGCCTCGGCCACCCGCCCGTCGTGGACGCGCAGCCGCAGCTCGCCCTCGCCCTCGACGCGGGCGAGGGCGCCGACGTGCAGCACGCGGGAGCCGCGGTGGGTCATGACGCCGCCTCTTTCCTCTGCTTCTGCTTCCGGTCCCGCTCCCGTGTGTCCCCGGGCGCCCGCTTCTCCCGCGCTCCGCCGGTGGCGGTGCCGCCGGCCCGCAGGCTCTCGAAGGCGGCGGCGGTGAAGGTGCGCAGGAAGCGTTCGACGGCGCGGTCGTCCATGCCGTCCCGGCGGAGCAGCGGGATCAGCTTGTCCGGGGCGGCGTCGGCGGACGGGCCGAAGCAGCCGTAGCAGCCGCGCCCGTACGCCGGGCACAGGGCGCCGCAGCCGGCGTGGGTGACCGGGCCCAGGCAGGGGGTGCCGTGGGCCACGGTCACGCAGACCGTGCCGCGCCGCTTGCACGCGAAGCAGACGCTGTGGTCGGGGATGCCGGGCTTGCGCCCGGCGAGGAACGCCGTGACGACCTCCAGCAGCTGGCCCCGGTCCACCGGGCAGCCGCGCAGTTCGAAGTCGACCTTTACATGGTCCGATACGGGGGTGGAGCCGGCCAGCGCGTCGATCTGCTCCGGGCGGGCGTAGACGGCCGCGCGGAACTCCGCCACATCGGCGAAGTTGCGCAGCGCCTGGATGCCGCCGGCCGTCGCGCAGGCACCGATGGCCACCAAGTGGCGGGAGGCGGCGCGGATCTCGCGCACCCGTTCGGCGTCGGCGGCCGTGGTGACGGAGCCCTCGACCAGCGCCAGATCGTACGGGCCGGGCAGGACCGCCCGGGTCGCCTCCGGGAAGTAGCCGACGCGCACCCGCCCGGCCAGCGCCAGCAGTTCGTCCTCGCAGTTCAGCAGGGTGAGCTGGCAGCCGTCGCAGGAGGCGAGCTTGTACACGGCGAGGGTGGGGGGACCGTCCGCCCGCGCGGCGGTTCCGGCGGTCCCGGCAGCGCCGGCCGTGGTGGTGCCGTCCGTGGTCATGTCACAGCTCCCGGGTGGCGAGGAGGGGCGCGGCACGGTCGTAGCCGAGGACCGCTCCGTCCCGGCAGAGCAGCAGCGGCCCGAGCTGGCAGTGCCCGCAGTGCCCGGTGCCGCAGCGCATGGTGCGCTCCAGCGAGACCAGCACGCGCTCCGGCCGCAGCCCGCGGTGCACCAGCTCCCGGGCGGTGGCCCGGATCATCACCTCGGGGCCGCAGACATACGCCGTGGTGCCGGGTGGGTCGAAGCGCGCGTGCCCCAGCAGGCCGGTGACGAGGCCGACGTCGCCGGCCCAGCCGGCGTCCGGCCGGTCGACGGTGAGCGCCGTGCCGCCCGGGCCGGCGGCCGCCCACACGGCGGTCTCGTCGCGGTAGACCAGATCGCCGGGGGTGCGGGCACCGATGAGGACGTGGACGCGCCGGAACCGGTGCGGGGCGCGGAACACCTCGTAGACCAGCGGCCGCAGCGGCGCCAAGCCGATGCCGCCGGCGATGACGAGCACGTCGCCGCCCGCGGCCCGGGAGGTGTCCCACACGGTGCCGAAGGGGCCGCGCACCCCGACGGTGTCGCCGGGGCCCAGCTCGCAGAGGGCGGTGGAGACGGCGCCGACGGCCCGGACCGTGTGCATCAGCCGGTGGCGGTGCGGCAGGATGCCGCTGACCGAGACGGGGATGTCGCCGACGCCGAACGCGTACAGCATGGCGAACTGGCCGGGACGGAACGGCGGCAGGGCCTCGTCCAGCGGTTCGAGGACGAAGCTCGCGGTGTCGGCGGTCTCCGCGCGGCGGCGCACCACCCGGTAGGGGAGCGGCACGGTGGACGGGCCGGTGCCCGGGTCGTGGCCGGTGCCCGGGTCGTGGCCGGGGCCCGGGGCGTGCCCGGGGTCCCCGGCGGTGCCGGGGCCGGGGGCGGTTCCGGCACCCGTCCCGGGGGAGAAGCCGGTGGCCGAGGTTTTCACGAGAGTCCTCCGTCCGTGCGGTGCGCGGCGGCCGTGGGGACGCCACTGCCGGATCGGCCGTCGCCGCCGGGCCCGTCCCGGCCGCTCTCCGCGTCGCGCGCCCGCGCGTGGAACTCCGCGGCCTCCTCGGTGATGTCGATGCCGGCCGGGCACCAGACGACGCAGCGGCCGCAGCCCACACAGCCGGAACTGCCGAACTGGTCGTACCAGGTGGCGAGTTTGTGGGTCATCCACTGGCGGTGGCGGCTGCGCACCGAGGACCGCACCGGGCCGCCGTGCATCAAGGAGAAGTCCAGGTCGAAGCAGGAGTCCCAGCGGCGCCACCGCTCGGCGTGGTCGCCGGTGAGGTCGGTGACGTCCTCCGTGGTGGTGCAGAAGCAGGTCGGGCAGACCAGGGTGCAGTTGCCGCAGCTCAGACAGCGCTCGGCGATGTCGTCCCAGTGCGCGGAGTCCAGGCTGCCGCCCATCAGCCGCCGCAGGTCGACCGGCGGCATGGCACGGCCCATCCGGCGGGACGCCTCGGTCACCCGGTCCCGGGCGGCCGCCGCCGTGGGCCGGTCGGCGGGCCGGTGCGCCACCTCCTCCAGGACGGCCGCGCCCTCCTCGCTGCCGACGCGGACGAGGAAGCGGTGCTCCCCGTCCCCGTGGCCGTCGATGTCACCGCCGCCGTCCGCGGTGAGTTCCGTGAGCGCCAGGTCGTAGCCGTTCTCGGCCGCCGGGCCGGTGCCCATGGAGACGCAGAAGCAGGTCTCGCCCGGCTCCGTGCACTCGACGGCGACGATGAAGGCCCGCTCGCGCCGGGCACGGTAGGCCGCGTCCGGGTGGCGGCCGCCGGCCAGCACCCGGTCCTGCACGGCGATGGCCCGCAGATCGCACGGCCGGACGCCGAGGAAGGCGAACGACGGCCGCGGCGCGTCCTCACCGTCCCCGGCGGTGACGGCGAGGCCGCCGTCCGGCGCGCGGTCGGCGCTCCACTGCCGCACCCGTTCCGGATGCAGATACGTCTTCCAGGACTGCGGCCCGGCGCTGTGCGCGAAGGCCGCGCCGTCGGTGCGCCGCCGCAACCGGTAGCGTCCGGCCGCCAGTTCGACCCCCCAGCCGTAGGGCAGCCGGTCGCCCGAGTCGATCTCGGCGAGGACGACGGCCCCGTCGCGCACGGTCGGCCCGATCACCGTCCGGCCGCGCGCGGCCAGCGCCCTCACGAGCGCGTCGAGCCCGTCCCGGTCGAGTACGGCCGGGGCGCCGATGTCCGTTCCGGTCTCCGCCATGATTCCCCCTCGGGGGTGTGGTCGGGTCCTGCTCGGTCCGGGGCGGTGCGGCGGCGGTCCGCCGCCCCTCGTCTCAGTGCCGGTGCGCCGCGAACGCCGCCCGCGGGGGCCGAGGGGCCCGTACGGGGGGACCACAGCCCACCGCGCCGTATGTCTCGTACACCCCGGCGCGGTACGGCTCCGCGCCGTACGTCTCCGGGCCGTACGCCTCCGCGCCGGCGCCCGGTGCGCCGTGGCCGCCGTGCGGCAGGGCCGGTTCGCCGGGGACGACGACCACCGGGCAGCGGGCGTGCCGCAGGCAGTCCCGCGCCACCGGCCCGCCGCCCGCGTCCGGGGGAACCGGCCCGGGTCCCGGCCCCGGCGGCGGGCGCCGCCCCAGGGCGAGCAGCAGGGCGTCGCCGGCGTACCGCAGAAGCACCGCCGCCGGCGGGCCCTCGGCGAGGACCGCGCGGACCCCGGCTTCCGCACCCGGCCCGAGCCCGGCGCGGAGGGCCCGCTCCAGGACCTCGCCGGCGCGCGCCCGCGACTCCTCCGCCGACGGGCGGGCAGCGGCCGGCGCGTACGGCGCGCAGCGGACGGCGGCCGGCTCCCAGGCGTGGACGACGACGAGCCCCGCACCCAGCGACGGGGCCCGGGCGGCGGCCCACCGCAGCGCGGCGACCGAACCGGCCGACCCGTCGACGCCGACGACAACGCGCGGCGCCCGATGGCCCCCCGGCGGCCCGGGCGGCGGGGATGACACGGGGGTGCGGCCGGATGCGGACATGGTGGCGGCTCCCGGAAGTCGGGGCGTGACGCGCCCAGTCTCGCCCCCCGCGCCCGACGGCCGTGAGGGCCGACGGGGCACGGTGACCGGGACGTTCGGCCCCCCGGCGGACCACGGCCCGGCTCGGAATCCCGCCGGTGACGGGGGGAGTGCCGGCCGGGCCCGTGTCCTTTGCTGAGACCGGCGACCGGTGAGGCAGCCCGGTCGTCTCCGCCGGGGCGGGGAGGCGCCGCGCCGGCGGGGACACCGGGTGTCCCGGCGGCTCTCACCGGGCGGCGCCTCCGGCGCGGCCGCGGGACCCGGCAGCCGGTGCGTCGGCCGATCCGCGCTCGGCCCGAGCGTCGCGTGACGAGAGCTGACCGGGCCGGGAGCCGTGCGGAAGCGTCAGCGCCGAGTCCGCGTGGAGGGTGATGCGCACCGGTGCGAAGGCGCTGGCGTCCAGCGGTGACTCCCCGGTGCCGGGGCTGCGGGCGTAGCGCGGATGGGCTCCTCCGCTGATCTGCCAGCGGAGGCGGTGGCCGGTGGCGAAGCGGTGGGCGGCGGCGCCCATCGCCACGTCGGCCCGCGACGGTGCCCGGCCGGTCGTCCTCAGCCGGCCCAGCCCGTCGCAGACGTTGACGGAGCGCCCTCGCGGGTCGACGTCGCACAGGCGGACGAAGACGTCGGCATGGCCGGTGTCGGTGGAGACGCTCAGCCGCGCGGAGACCGGACCGAGGACGTCCAGCGGCCCGGTCAGCGGAGGGCCCGTGAAGGTCAGGACGTCGTCCCGGGCCTCCAGAGCGCCGTTGTCGCGCGGACCGGCGGTGCGGGAGAGCAGCGGGCCGCCGACGGACGGGGTGGGATCGGCCGGGTCGTAGCGGAACGAGGCCACCGGCAGGGAGCCGGTGGGTGCCTGCCGGGTGAGGTGCCCCTCCGGGGTGGGGTACCACGCGGTGGCGGCCGGGCCCGGGGGCCATGCGTCGAGGTCCCGCCGGCCGCCTTCGCCGCCGAGGTGCACGCGCACCGCCGTGGGACGCAGACCGGAGGGGTCGGCCTCCAGGTGTGCGCGCAGCCAGGCGAGGCTCTCGGCGAACACCTCGGGCCACCCCTGCTGCAGTGCGGAGGTGTGGGTCCAGGGGCCGACCAGCAGGGTGGTCTCGCACCCGGCCCGGCGCAGCCGGCCGTACTGCTCGAAGGTCTGGTCGGCCAGCACGTCGTGCCATCCGGTGATCAGACTGGTCGGCACCCTCAGCCGCTCCGCCGCCTCGGCCGCCGACGCGCCCTGCCAGTACGGGTCCCCGGGGTCCGGGTGCGTCATCACGTCGTCCAGCCAGGGCGCCTCGCGGCCGAGGGCGGACACCTGCGCGCCGCGCAGCGGACGGGCGGTGGTGATGTCCCGCAGGCGGCGCCGCAGCCGCAGGGTGGCCTTCAGGAACGGCATCGTCCCCCGGTGCTGATACGTCATGCCGACGCCGACGGCGAGGGCGTTCTCCAGGCGGAGGGCGCCGTGTGCGTGGAAGAGGGCGTGGGGATCGTGCAGCCCCACCTGCACCACCATCGCCTTCAGCTCGGGCGGTGGGTCCAGGGCGAGGGCCCGCTGCACATAGCCCAGGTAGCTGGGGCCGACCGTCCCCAGGGTGCCGTTGAACCAGGGCTGCTGCCGGAGCCAGGCCACCGCGGCCCGGCCATCGGCCGCCTCGTTGCGCCACAGATGGAACGCGCCGCCCGAGCCGCCGGTGCCGCGGCAGCTCTGGAGGACCACGTGGAAGCCCTGTTCGGCGAAGAGCACGCCGTACAGGGGAGACCAGGGCAGGCCCCTGCCGTAGGGCGAGCGCACCAGGAGGGTGGGGAAGTCGCCCTCGGCGCGTGGGAAGTAGTGATCGGTGACCAGCGGGCTGCCGTCGGCGGCCGGCACCACCAGCCCCGGCTCCCACCCGGCGGTGTGCCGCTTGGCCGGGAGGCGGCGCCATGTCGCCCTCAGCGCTCGTGCGGACAGGGGCGGCTTCGCGGAAGGCGGTGCCCAGGCCGGTCTCGGCACGGGGCGGTGCGCGCGGGATGTCATCGTTCCCCTCCTCTATTCTCGTACATCGTACGGGAATAGAGGAGGTGCTTGGATGGCACGGGCAAGGACCGCCGCGTTCGGGGAGAGGGAGCACGAGGACCGTGACCGGTGACGGAGGGCCCGGGGCCCCGGGCGTCGATCCCCAGCAGCTCTGGCTCAACGAGCGCCCCCGCAGGGGCCGCAGGCCCGCCTTCAGCCGGGAGGCCATCACGGCGGCCGCCGTCGCCCTCGCGGACGCGGAAGGGATCGAAGCGGTCACCATGCGGCGGGTCGCCGCCCGGGTCGGAGCCGGCGTCATGTCGCTGTACAGCTACGCCCCCGACAAGGAGACACTGCTGGAACTGATGGTCGATCACGTCAGCGGCGAACTGCCGGCCTCGGACCCGCCCACCGGGGACTGGCGCGCCGACCTCAAGCACATCGGCCGACAGCAGCGCGCCCTCATGCTGCGGCACCCCTGGCTGCCCGCCGCCCTGTCCACGCGCCGCACCCCCGGCCCCAACACCCTGGCCTTCCTAGAGCACGCGCTCGCCGCTCTGCGGCCCACCGGTCTGGACGGTGCCGCGAAGCTGGAGATCTTCGCCCAGCTCACGGCCTTCGTGGCGGGGCACGTGGCCCACGAGGTCGCCCAGGCCGACGCCTCGCGGTCCCCGGGCCGGGCCGCGGCCGAAGCCCGCTATCTCGCCGCCGTCGCCGCCGACGGCCGCCATCCCGAACTGGCCGAAGCGCTGGCCGCAACCGGGCGCCCCCTCACCCCCGAGGCCACCTTCACACGGTTCCTCAACCGCCTGGTCGACGGCCTCGACACCGGCTGACCCGGCTGCGCCGCTTCACCGCGGCCGCTCCGTTCCCTCCGTCCTCGCCGACGGTCCGGGCCGGGGCCGCGCCGGGAGAGGTTCGCCCAGTTCGCCCGCCACCGCGTCCGTCATGGCGCGGAGGACGTCGAGGGTGCGGCGGGCCTCCTCCTCGTCGACGACGGTGATGGCGAAGCCGACGTGCACGATGACGTACATACCCGGCACCGCCTCCGGGGTGTACTCCAGGCAGGCCTCGCGCCGTACACCGCCGAAGTCGACGGTGGCCATGCGCAGGCCCGCGTCCTCGCGGACGTCCATCACCCGGCCGGGGATGCCCAGGCACATGGGGATCACGCTCCTCTCAGGCGTTCACGCTCGCAGCAGGGCCGCGGCGACGGCCGCCTGGCCGTAGCTGATGCCGCCGTCGCCGACCGGGACGGCGCTGCCGGTCAGCACCCGCAGCCCCCGGTCGCGGAGCAGCGCCGAGACCTCCGTGAGCAGACGGTGGTTCTGGAAGCAGCCGCCGGCCAGGCAGACCGTGCGCGGCGCGCCCTCCGCGACGGCCCGTTCGACCAGGGCGGCGGTGGCCGCGGCGACCGCGGTGTGGAACGCGGCGGCCAGCTCCGGCACCGGGACCCCCGCGGCCTGCCGCTCCAGCAGTCCGGTGAGGACGGGTACGGGGTCGGAGACCCACAGCCCGCCCGCCCGGACGATATGCCAGGCCGGCGGCTCGGCGCGGACCGTACCGGCCGCCGCCTCCAGGGCCACGGCGGCCTGGCCCTCGTAGGAGACGGTGTCGCCGAGGCCGAGCAGCGCCGCCGCCGCGTCGAACAGCCGCCCGACGCTGGACGCGCGGGGGGAGTTGAGGCCGCGGGCGATCATCGCCCGGACGACGGCCATGTGGCGCGGGTCGAGCCGGCCGGTGAACGGGCGGGCGAGCGCGGGGGGCGGCGGGGGCGCGCCCAGGGGCTCGGCGCCGTGGAGGTAGCCGAGGGCCATCCGGGCCGGGTTCCGCACCGCCGCCTCGCCGCCCGGCAGCGGGGCCGTGCCCCAGCGGCCCACGCGGCGGCAGCCGGTCAGGCCGGCGACCAGGATCTCGCCGCCCCACAGCGTGCCGTCGTCGCCGAGCCCCAGGCCGTCGTAGGCGACGCCGGTGACCGGTTCCGTCAGGCCGTGTTCGGCGGCGACGGCGGCGATGTGCGCGTGGTGGTGCTGGACCGGGACGAGGGCGTCCGGCAGCAGGGCCCGCGCCCACTGGGTGGAGAGATAGCCGGGATGCAGGTCGTGCGCGACCGCGCGCGGGGCGATGCCGGTGAGCCGCGTCAGATCGGTGTACGAGGCCGCGAACGCCTCCTGGGCGCGGGCGTCCTGGAGGTCGCCGGTGTGCGGCCCGAGGACCGCGCGGTGGCCGGAGGCCAGGGCGAAGGTGTGCTTGAGCTGCGCCCCGGCGGCGGCCAGCGGGACCCCGGCGGGTACGGGCAGCGGCAGCGGCGCCGGGGCACAGCCGCGCGCCCGGCGGACGGTCAGCGGCCGGCCGCGGGCGACGAGCACGACCGAGTCGTCGTAGCGGGCGCGGATCGGCCGGTCGTGGAAGAGGAAGCCGTCGGCGACGGAGGACAGCAGCCGGACGGCCTCGGCGTCGTCGGTGGCGATGGGCTCGCCGGCGAGGTTGCCGCTGGTGACGACCAGCGGCCGGGCCAGGTCGTGCAGCAGCAGATGGTGCAGCCCCGACGTGGGCAGGAACAGCCCGATCCGGTGGGTGCCGGGGTGGACACCGGGCGCCACCGGGCCCGGCGGGGGCGCCCGGCGGCTCTCCACGGCAGCGCCCGGATCCGGCCGGACGGGGACCGTGCCGTCCGGCGCGGGGGGAGGGGCGGGGCTGTCGGCGGCGAGCGGCGGCGCCGTGTGGGCGGCGAGCGGCGGCGGGGTGTGGGCGCGGCACAGGACCACCGGCGCGGCCGGGGAGGTGAGCACGGCCTGCTCGGCGGGGCCGACCCGGGCCAGCCGCCGCGCCGCGGCCAGGTCGCGCACCATCACGGCGAGCGGCTTGGCGGGTCGGTGCTTGCGCCGCCGCAGCTCGGCCACGGCCGCCGCGTTCCGCGCGTCGCACACCAGTTGGTAACCGCCCAGCGCCTTGACGGCCACGATGCCGCCGCCCGCGACGACGCCGACCGCCCGCCGCAGCGCCTCCTCGCCGCTCGCGGACACCGGCCCGCCGGCCGCCCGCCACGCAAGCCGGGGCCCGCACCCGGGGCAGGCCAGCGGCTCGGCGTGGAAGCGCCGGTCGGCGGGGTCGGCGTACTCGGCCGCGCACCGCGCGCAGAGCGGGAAGCCGCGCATCGTGGTGCGTTCGCGGTCGTACGGCAAATCCTCGATGACGGTGGCGCGCGGGCCGCAGTCGGTGCAGTTGACGAAGGGATAGCGGTGGCGGCGGTCGGCGGGGTCGAACAGCTCGCGCAGGCAGGCGGCGCAGGTCGCCGCGTCGGGCGGGATCTCCCGGACGGCCGCCTCATCGGCGCGGGACACGTCATCGACCGCGTCGCCGTCGCCCTCGTCGTCCGCCGCCCTGTCAACGAGGTCCGGGGACAAGGCCGTTGAGCCGGGCGCCGGACGGGCCGTCCGGGCCCGGCCGCCGTCCGCGCCGTCCCGGTGCGGAGTGCTGTCGCGGACGGCGAAACCCGAGCCCGGGTCGGGGGCACGTCCGGTCAGCCCGGTGACGCGGACCCGGCCGACCCGGGCGAGCGGCGGTGCGTCGTCGCGCAGTTGTTCGATGAGCGCGTCCAGTGCCTCCGGGGGGCCGGCGGCGGTCACGACCACCCGCCCGCCGGCGTTGCGCACCCAGCCGTCCAGGCCCAGCCGGGTGGCGGTGCGGTGGACGAACGGGCGGAAGCCGACGCCCTGCACGGTGCCGGACACCTCGACGCGCCGCGCGGCCCGCGCGGTCCCGTCCGCTGTCCCGGACACGGTGATTCACCCCCCGCCGTCGTCCCCGGCGCGCCCGGCGTCCGCTTCCGCCGCAGCCGGGCCGGGCACGGTACCGGCCGCAGGGGTGCCCCCGGCCGCAGGGGTGCCCCCGGCCGCGGCGGGGTCCCCGCCCGCGGCGGCGCTCCCGTCCGGCCCGGGGCCCGGCGGCCGGTCCGGTCCGGGGCCGTCCGCGGACCCCGGGCGTTCCGCGGGCCGCGCCGGCCCGGCGGGGATCCCGGGCGGGCCGTCCCCGTCGCATCCGGTCCCGTCGCCGCTCCCGATGTCGGCCTCGATCCGCGCGGTGAGCGGCTCCACGGCCGCGGCGACCGGAGCGGACAGCCCGGTGCCCAGGGTGCTGTCCGCGCCCTCGACCGCGTACACGACGAGACGGGCGGGCAGCGTGCCCAGCGCGCGGGAGAGTTCCACCGCCTCGCCGAGCCCGAGTCCGTGGGAGCTGGCTGCCCCGTCCCGCCACAGCCGGCGCCGGTCCAGCTCCAGCCGGTGGACCCGGCCCGGAGACGGAGGGTGCGCGTGGGCGGCGTCCACCACCACGGCCAGCTCCGCGCCCTCCCACAGGCCGATCAGCCGCCCGGGATCGCCGTCGCACTCCCGCAGTTCGGTGCCCGGCGGTAACGGACTCCCCTCCGCGCGCTCCCGGAGCCGTCCGACGACCCGCCAGGCCACCCCGTCGTCGCGCCGGAAGTCGTTTCCGACGCCGATGACGACGGTGCGGCCGGAGCCGCGCCGGCCGGTCATGGCGCCGCGGCCTCCGCCCGTGCCAGGACGGCCGGCGGGAGCCCGGCGGACGCCGGGGAGCCGAGGGCCTCGGCCAGGCCGGCGCTGACGTCGAAGACCCGGGCGAGCCGCGTCAGGCGCATCACCCGCAGGATGTGCCCGTCGCCCGCCACCAGGCGCAGCCGGCCGCCGCGGGACAGGACACGGTTGCGGGCCCGGCACAGCATGGCCAGGCCCCGGCAGTCGAGGAACGTCACCGCCCGCAGGTCGACCACCAGGTCGGGGGCGGCGGAGGCGGTGAGCGCGTCGAGGCGTACGGAGAGGGCCGGCGCGGTCAGGATGTCGATCTCCCCGCGCAGTTCGGCGACGACGACGCCGTCGGTCCCCCGTACGCGCAGGCCGTCCGCCGTGCGACTCCCGGCCTCCACCATGGTCGTCCACCTGTCTCTCGGCCCGGTCGTACCCCGCGTACAGCCGGTGCGCCTTCAGCTAAGAACAGCGGCCAGGCCGGGGGAAGGGCCCTATGGCCCCGGTCGCCCCGGGACGCCCGGCCCTCCGGACCGGCGTGAACGCGGGGCCGTGCGCCCCCGGCTGGGGCCGGTCAGCCTCTCCCGGACGGCGCGTGCGCGGTGCGAGAGTACGGGTGCCGGGAGCGCTCCCGCGCCCGTGACCGCGGGTTCGGGGCCGAGGTCGCACCGGCCGCACCCGGCACCGGCCGGCCGGTACGCGCGGCCCCCGGCGGACACGGCGGCCGGGGCCGCCCGCCGGGCACCCCCGGCCATCCCGGCCCCGTAACGGAGAGGAGCGGACATGACCCCGCGGCACGTGGTGGTGGGGGTGGACGACTCGGCCGCCTCCGTGCGGGCCCTGGACATGGCGGCCCGGGAGGCCGAGCACTGCGGAGCCCTCCTGGAGATCGTCCACGCCGTCCCCGCCCTGGACCGGGCCGGGCCCATTCTGGAGTCGGCCGTCAGCCGGGTGATGGAGCGCCACCCCGAGCTGCCCG
This sequence comes from Streptomyces sp. S07_1.15, assembly GCF_020739505.1. NCBI lineage: Bacteria > Bacillati > Actinomycetota > Actinomycetes > Kitasatosporales > Streptomycetaceae > Streptomyces > Streptomyces sp. S07_1.15. Next base: position 365,651 of record NZ_JAJBZK010000001.1, on the reverse strand, counting down.
TGACCGGCACCCCGGTCGTCGGCGATCCCGCGCGGGCCCTGGTGCGCCGCGGCCGCAACGCGGTCCTCACCGTCGTCGGCCACCGCGGTCTCGGCGGCGCGGCCGGGCTGCTGCTCGGCTCTGTCAGTCTGCGCGTGGCGGCCGGCGCCCGCGGGCCGCTGCTCGTCGTCCGCGGCAGCCGGCTCCCCGGTGAACGGCGCCCCGAGCGCCGCGGAGTGCTCCTCGGCGCGGACGAGGCCACCGACGCCGAGGCCGCCGTCTACGCCTTCCGGGAGGCCGAGCGGCGCGGGACCGCCCTGCGGATACGGCAGACCGGCCCGCCCGCGCCGGCCCGCTCCCGCGCCGGGCGCCGCCGGGCCCACGACCGCAGGCGCGGACTGCTGTGGGACACCGGGCGGGCCGATGTGGTCGTCGTCCCCGCCCATCGCAGGCCCGGCCCCTTCGGGCCGCGGCTCAGCCCGGTCGCCCAGGCCCTGCTGCGCCGCTCGCACTGCCCGGTCATCCTGGTCCCGGTGACGGCCCCGGCCCACCGGAGCATCGGTACGGCGGCCTGAACCGGCCGCCGCGCGAGCCGGGTTGAGCGAGGGGCGGCGCCGCCCGGCAGCGGCGCCGCCCGTCCGCCCGGCAGCGGCGCCGCCCGTCCGCCCGGCGGCTCAGCGTCCCCAGCGCAGCCCGGGGGTCGCCACCGGCGCGTCCCACAGCCGCAGCAGTTCCTCGTCCGCCCGGCAGAGGGTCACCGAACAGCCCGCCATGTCCAGCGAGGTGACGTAGTTGCCGACCAGCGTGCGGGCCACGTCCACCCGGCGTTCCCGCAGCACCCGGTGCACCTCGGCGTGGAAGCCGTAGAGCTCCAGCAGCGGGGTGGCGCCCATGCCGTTGACGAGCAGCAGCACCGGCTCGCGGGGGTCCAGGTCCTCCAGGACGGCGTCCACGGCGAAGTCGGCGATCTCCCCGGACGTCATCATGGCGCGCCGCTCCCGGCCCGGCTCGCCGTGGATGCCGATGCCCAGCTCCAGCTCGCCGGGCGGCAGGTCGAAGGTGGGGCCGCCCTTGGCCGGGGTGGTGCAGGCGCTCAGCGCCACCCCGAAGCTGCGGGAGGCGTCGTTGACCCGCCGGGCCAGGGCCTCCACCCGCTCCAGCGGCGCGCCCTCCTCGGCGGCGGCCCCGGCGATCTTCTCGACGAAGAGGGTGGCCCCGGTGCCGCGCCGCCCGGCGGTGTAGAGGCTGTCGGTCACGGCCACGTCGTCGTTGACCAGGACACTGGCCACCCGGATGCCCTCGTCCTCGGCGAGCTCCGCCGCCATCTCGAAGTTGAGGACGTCCCCGGTGTAGTTCTTCACGACGAACAGCACCCCCGCGCCGCTGTCCACGGCCGCCGCGGCCCGCACCATCTGGTCCGGGACGGGGGAGGTGAACACCTCGCCGGGGCAGGCCGCGTCCAGCATTCCGTGGCCCACGAAGCCGCCGTGCAGCGGTTCGTGCCCCGAGCCGCCGCCCGAGACCAGGCCGACCTTGCCGGGGGCGGGCGCGTCCCGCCGGACGATCACGCGGTTCTCCACGTCGACGGTCAGCTCGGGATGCGCTGCGGCCATCCCGCGCAGCGCGTCCGCGACCACGGTCTCCGGAACATTGATCAGCATCTTCATCACGCGTCTCCCAGGCGGCTCGACACCGGTCGTCCCCACCAGTGTGCTGAACGGGGGCGTCACCGCACCGGAAGTCGGCGATCCCGGTGGTTCGCGAGGCCTCCGGCACCGCGGCCGGCGGCCGGGGCCGCTGCGTGGTGTGGGCGTTCCTCACCTGCGGTGATGACCGTCCGGCCGAACCCGTCTTGCGGATTTGCCTGTTTTGTCCGTATCGGGCTGGTTACCCGTCGGACCGAGAGCTGACGGGGGTCGAACGCCCTGTGGGGCGACAGGCGAAGGGAGGCACCCATGAGCGACTCGGCACGTGCCAGTCATGCGAGTGCCGGACCCGGTCGGCAGACCGGGGAGACAGCCGGACACGAGGCCGCAGCCACGGCCGGAGAGGCCCGACACGCCGCCGGCGAGGTGCGCGCCACCGCCGGACACGAGGCCAGGGCGGTCGCGGACACGGCACGCGAACAGGCCGGCTCGGCCCTCGGCGACCTGCGCGACCGCGCCAGGAGCGAGGCGGACAGCCAGGTCCGGCGCACCGCGGACACCGTCCGGCAGTGGGCGGACGACCTGGCGGGCATGGCCGGCAGCGCCCGGGAGGGCTCACCGGCCCGCACCATGGCCGAGAAGGCGTCGGACGGCGGACACCGCGCCGCCGACTTCCTGGAGAAGCGCGGCGCTGGCGGGATCACCGAGGAGATCCAGTCGTTCGCGCGGCGCAAGCCGGGCGTCTTCCTCGGCGCGGCGGCCGCCGCCGGACTCGCCGCGGGCCGGATCGCCAAGGACCTCAAGTCCGCGTCCTCCGGGACGGAGAGCGGGGGCGAGGGGACCGCGGCGGACCGCACCGGCCCGATGCGCGACCGGGCCGCCGGCGGCCGCACCGGACCGTCCGGGGAGAGCCCGGCGCCGTCCCGCGGCACCCGCCCCGAGACACGGGACCCGGGCGTCCCCGGGCGGACGACCGCACGCGAAGCCGACTGGCCGGGCCTGCCGGGCCGGCCGCCGGAGGTGGGCTGAGATGACCCTGACCACAGCACGGGGAACCGGAGCGGCCCCGGCCGCGGAACGCGACCGCGAGGACATCCTCCGCGACCTGGAGGCCGGAACCGCCGGCCGCGCCGCACGGCGGCCCGGGGAGGCCGAGCCCTCGATGGGCGAACTCGTCTCCCGGGTGACCGACGACTTCCGCAGGCTGCTGAGCCAGGAGATCCAGCTGGCCAAGGCGGAACTCAAGGCCGAGGGCGCCAAGGCGGGCCAGGCGGCCGGGATGTTCGGCGGCGCGGTGTTCGCGGGCTACATGGTCGCCCTGTTCCTCTCGCTGACCGCCGTGTTCGCGCTGTCCAACGTCATGGACCCGGCCTGGGCCGCGCTGATCGTCACCGGCCTGTGGGCTGTCGCCGGCGGCGTGCTGGCCCTGGTCGGCCGGGCCCGGACGCGGCAGTTCTCCCCGGCGCCGGAACAGACCATCGAGACCCTGAAGGAGGACGCGGAATGGGCACGTCACCCGACTCACCCGACCGGATAAGGGCGGGCATCGAATCCACCCGCAAGGAACTGGCCCACGACGTCGACGAACTGGCCGACCGCGCCAGCCCCCGCCGGGCGGTCGAGCGGCGGCGCGAGCGGATGCGGCAGGCCGTGACCGGCGCCCGGGAACGCGTGATGGGCAGCAGCTCGCACGGCAAGGAGCAGGCGCGGGAACGGACCCGGCACACCGCCCACTCCGTCCAGGAGACCTCCGCCGACGCCGCCGAATCCGTCCGGAGGACCGCCGAAGAGGCCGGCCACCGGGCCCGCGGGGCGCCGCACGAGGCCGCCCGCCGCACCGAGGGCAACCCGGTGGCGGCCGGAGTGATCGCCTTCGGCGCCGGAATGCTGGGAGCGTCGCTGCTCCCCGGCTCCGAGACCGAGCAGCGGACCGTCTCCCGGTTCGCCGAACGGACCGGCGGCGCCACCGGCCCCGTGAAGGCGGCGGCCGGAGAGTACGCCGGACGCCTCAAGGCGGGCGCGGGGGAGACCGCGCGGCACGCCGCGGAGGAGGTGGCACGCTCGGCCATGGGCGCGGCCCGGCACACCGGGGAGGAGGCCCGCGGACAGGCAGGCCACGTCACCGGCCGGGCCCGGGAATCGGGCCGCACGGTGGCCGGCGAGGCCAAGGACCGCGGCAGCGGTTCGTAGCCGCGGACGGGCGCCCGGGCCGCCGTCCGGGCGCACCACGACACGGCGCGGGCGGGTCCGTACGGGCCCGTCCGCCGTCGTGCGCCCGTCCCCGGGAGACCGTGTGCGGAGCGCGGGGCGGTGCGCGTCCGTCCGGCGGTGTGTGGCCGCCGCGTACTCGCGGCGGCGTGGCGCCAGGACGCGGTGGTCATGCGCCCCCCGCCCGGGGGGCGCCAAGTCCCCTCTCAACTCCGGGAGTTGCCACCAGCCGACCGCCGACGGCCCCGCGCTCCCGCCGCCAACCCGGACGGCGCCGTACACAGTTCACACACGGCTCGTCATACTGGAGTCCGCCGAGGAGGGCGCGAATCGACGGGGGCGGCGATCGCAGTGGAGAAGACCGGACTGGTCCGCGGCCGCTACAGACTGCTCGAACGGATCGGGCGCGGTGGCATGGGCGAGGTCTGGCGCGCCCTGGACGAGTCGCTGGGCCGCCAGGTCGCCGTCAAGTGCCTCAAGCCGCTCGGACCCGAACTCGACGAGCAGTCCGCCCGCGTGCTGCGCGAACGCTTCCGCCGCGAGGCCCGGGTGGCCGCCTCGCTCCAGCACCGCGGGATCACGGTCGTCCACGACTTCGGCGAGGACGACGGCGTGCTCCACCTCGTCATGGAACTCCTCGACGGCCGCCACCTCGGGCAGGTGCTGGAGGACAACGGCCACCACCCGCTGCCCCTCCCGGACCTGGTGGACGTCACCGAGCAGATCGCCGCCGCCCTCGCCTACACCCACCGGCAGGGCGTGGTGCACCGCGACCTCAAACCGGCCAACATCGTCCGGCTCGCCGACGGCACCCTCAAGATCTGCGACTTCGGCATCGCCCGCCTCGCCCGCGACATGGACCCCGGCTCCCGCCTGACCAGTGCCGGAATCGCCATGGGCACCCCGCACTACATGTCGCCCGAGCAGATCTCCGGCGGCTCCGCCGACCACCGCAGCGACCTCTACTCGCTGGGCTGCGTGCTCTACGAACTGGCCACCGGCACCCCGCCGTTCGACCAGGAGGACGCCTGGTCCGTCCTCGTCGGCCACCGCGACACCACGCCCCGCCCGCTCCGCGACCACCGGCCCGAGCTGCCCGAGCCCTTCGAGCGGCTGGTGCTCGACCTGCTCGCCAAGGACCCCGACGACCGTCCCGGCGACGCCGCCGAGCTCGGCGACCGGCTCGCCGCCGCCCGCTACGCCCACCCGGCCGGCAGCCCCGTACCGCTCGACGAGCCGTACGAGCCGCGGCTGCCGGCCTGGACCCGCGGCATGACCACCGGTTCCAAGGCCGTCGGCGCCCTCGCCCGCGCCACGCCCCCCGACGTCTCCACCGGGCTCACCGGCCCCTGGACCGGCCGCACCGGCCCCACGGCCACCGGCCCGCCGCCGCAGGCACCGGTGCGGCCCCCGCCGCCGTCCGGCGCGGCCGCCGCTCTCGCCCGCCGCCACGTGTCCGGGCTCACCCTCGCCCGCCACGGCCGCTGGGCGGAGGCCGCCACGACGCACCGCGCCGTGGCCGCCGAACGCGAGCGGATCCTCGGCCCCGACCACCCGGACACCCTCGCCAGCCGCTACGAGGCCGGCACCGCCCTGCTCCGCGCCGGACGCCCCGCGGAGGCCCTGGCCGAGTACGAGCACGTGGCGGAGCTGCGGCAGCGCGCCCTCGGCCCGGACCACCCCGCGACCCTCCTCGTCCGGCAGGACCAGGCCCACGTCCTCGGGCGGCTCGGCCGGGACTTCGAGGCACACCAGCTCTACGCCGCCGTGCTCGCCGCGCGCGAACGCGCCGACGGCCCCGGCCACCCCGACACCCTGCGCTGCCGCCACAACCTCGCCGTCACCCTGGGCCGGCTGGGGCGGTCCGCGGACTCCTACCGGACGGCCTCCGAGGTCGCCGCCGCCCGCTCCCGCATCCTCGGCCCCGACCACCCCGACACGCTGACCACCCGCCACGAGGTGGCGCACGCTCTCGGACAGCTCGGCCGCTGGGCGGACGCGCTCCGCGTCTACCGGGAGATCGCCGCGGCCCGGCGGCGCGTCCTGGGCCCGCTCCACCCGGACACCCTCGCGGCCCGCCACGAGGAGGGCGTCAGCCTCGGCCGGCTGGGCCGCGGCGCCGAGGCCCTGGAGCTGTACCGCGACCTGGTGGAGCAACGGACCCGGGCCGGCGGCCCGGAGGACCCCGGTACCCTCCGCGCCCGGCACGGGGTGGGCGTCAACCTCGGCCGGCTGGGGCGGTGGCCGGAGGCGCTGAGCGAGGCCCGCGAGGTCTGCGCCGTCCGGGAGCGGGTCCTGGGCCCCGAGCACCCGGACACCCTCTCCGGCCGCCGGGAGATCGCCGTCTGCCTGGGCTGGCTGGGCCGCTGGGAGGACGCCCTCGACGTCTACCGGAGGGTCGCCCGCGACCGGGAGAACGTCCTCGGCCCCGGCCATCCGGACTCCCTGGCCAGCCGGGGAGACGAGGCCCACTGCCTGGAGCAGCTGGGGCGGTCGGCGGAGGCCGTGGAGATCTACCGCCGCCTGGCCGGGCTCCGCGGCGGCGGGCCGGGGCCGGGCTGACGGCTGCCGGGGCGGACGCGGTTCAGTAGGCTTCCGGGGCTTCCGAGGGCTTCCCGGGCTTCCGGAGACCTCTGGGTATCCGGGGTATCCGGGGTATCGAGGGCTTCCCGAGCCGGAGCCGGAGGCGGCCGCGAGCGGGTGCGGGCCGGGCGGGCGGCCGCAGGCGGAGACACTCCGCGTGCGGCGAGGGGAACGGCGCCGCGCTCGCCGGGGCGGTTCCGCTCCGGGACGGAGGGTCTCCGGCCCGCGTCCTGCCCGCGCCGGGCGCGGCCGCACCGGCGCGGGAGCGGCTACGCCGCGCCGGGCCCCGCCGACCCGTACCGGTCCGAGACGGGCCACACGTACGGCAGATCGTCCGGAACCCCCGGGAACAGCGGTCCGTACCGCTCCGGGTCCTTCCGTACCAGCGCCGACCGGTGGCTCAGATGGAAGGCGGGATCGCCCAGCCAGGGCGGCAGTTCGCCCGCCGCGCCGAGCTCCTCCTGGGACCGGGCCGCCGTGCGCCCCGTGGCGTGGGACAGATCGGTGACCAGGGTCGCCGCGCAGGTGTCCCGGCGGCCGTTCTCACACCACACCCGGATCATGTCCAGGCCGTACCGGACCAGCGCCTCCTCGTAGCCCGCCCACATCCGGACGGCCGGGTGATGCCGCCAGCCGTATCCCGGCACGGTGAGGCCCCGCAGCACCTGGATCGTCTCGACCCGCTGCTTGCCCAGCCGCCGCGCGTCCAGCACCCGGGCGCTCTCCAGGAACTCCGCACAAGGGAGAAAGGTCTGCATCCGCCACCTCACCCACCGGCACCCGTACGATCACGACCGGGACCACGGCCGGGGCCGCAGTCAGTGCCCGCAGCTCGGCGGCCGTACACCGCACCACAACGGCCCCGCCGCGGCCATGCCGGCCCGGTCCGGGAGCCGGCCGCAGCCCACAGGGGTGCCCCCGCGTGTCCGGTCTGCCCCGCGCACCCGGCGCGGCACCGCGCCCGGCGCAGGCCCGTAGGCCGCACAGGGCGACCGCACAGGGCGACGACCGCACAGGGCGACCGCGCTCCGCCCCGGCGGGGCCGGGCCCGTACCGCGCCCGCCTGCGGTGATCCTCGCAGCCCGCACCGCGTCCCGCGACCGCTGGGAGCCGTCCCGGGCGTGGTAACAAGAGCCATGCCGACCACACCGGAACCCACCGCACCGGAACCGAGCCCCCGGGAACCCGCCGCGTCCTCCGCGCCGGCGACCCCGATCCGGGGCGCCTACGACGCCGTCATCGTCGGCGGCGGGCACAACGCCCTGGTGGCCGCCGCCTACCTCGCCCGGGCCAGCCGCAGCGTGCTGCTGCTGGAGCGGCTGGACCGGGTCGGCGGCGCGGCCGTCTCCACCCGCCCCTTCGCCGGGATGGACGCGCGCCTCTCGCGCTACTCGTACCTGGTCAGCCTGCTCCCCGGGAAGATCGTCGACGATCTCGGGCTGGACTTCGCCGTCCGGCACCGCTCGGTCTCCTCGTACACCCCCGCCGTCCGCGACGGCCGGCCCACCGGGCTGCTCGTCGGCGGTGGCACCGCCCGCACCCGCGCGTCGTTCGCCCGGCTCACCGGCTCCGACCGGGAGTTCGAGGCGTGGGAGCGCTTCTACGGCATGACGGGCCGGCTGGCCGAGCGGGTGTTCCCCACCCTCACCGAGCCGCTGCCCACCCGGGGCGAACTGCGCGACCGGATCGACGACGAGGCGGCCTGGCAGGCGCTGTTCGAGCAGCCGCTCGGCGTCACGATCGAAGAAACGTTCGCCGACGACCTGGTACGCGGCATCGTCCTCACCGACGGCCTCATCGGCACCTTCGCCGACGCCCACGACCCGGGCCTCGCCCAGAACCGCTGCTTCCTCTACCACGTGATCGGCGGCGGCACCGGTGACTGGAACGTGCCCGTGGGCGGCATGGGCGCGCTCACCACGGCCCTGGCCGGCGCGGCCCGCGCGGCGGGCGCCGAGATCCGCACCGGACACGAGGTGACGCGTCTGGAGACGGACGGCACCCACGCCGAGGTGACGTACCGCCACGCGGACGGCACGGGCACGGTGGCGGCGCGGCACGTCCTCGCCGGCGCCTCCCCCGAGGAACTGGCCGCGCTTCTCGGCGACGAGCCGCCCGCGGCCGGACGCGCGGAGGGCTGCCAGCTCAAGGTCAACATGCTGCTGCGCCGGCTGCCCCGGCTGCGGGACCCGGAAGCCGACCCGCGCGAGGCGTTCGCCGGCACCTTCCACATCGCCGAGGGCTACGGCCAACTGGCCGAGGCCCACCGGCAGGCGGCGGCGGGGGAGCTCCCCGGGGCGCCGCCCAGCGAGATCTACTGCCACTCGCTCACGGACCCGTCGATCCTCGGGCCGGAGCTCGCGGAGAGCGGCCACCACACCCTCACCCTCTTCGGCCTGCACACCCCGGCCCGGCTCTTCGAGGGCGACCCGGCGCAGGACAGCGGCGCGAGCGGCGGCGCGCAGGGTGCGGGCGCGCCTGGTGCGGGCGGCACCGGGGACTCCGTCCGGGACCGCCTGCTCCGGGCCACCCTCGCCCAGCTCGACGCCCACCTGGCCGAGCCGCTCTCCGACTGCCTCGCCACCGACGCCGAGGGCAGGCCCTGCATCGAGGCGAAGACACCGCTCGATCTGGACCGCGAACTCCGGCTGCCCCGCGGCCACATCTTCCACCGCGACCTGTCCTTCCCCTACGCCACGGAGGCCACCGGCCGCTGGGGGGTCGAGACCCGGCACGCCAATGTGCTGCTGTGCGGGGCGGGCGCGGTGCGCGGTGGCGGGGTCAGCGGCATTCCCGGCCACAACGCGGCCATGGCGGCCCTGGGCCGCTGAACGGCCGGACCCCCGGCGGCCCTGGCCTTCCGCCCGCCCCTGGCCGCCGCCCGTTCTCGCAGCAGCCACGCCCTCGCCGCCGTCCGTCCGGAATCCGCCCCGTCGCACGGGCGGTGAAGGAGGCGCACCGGACCGGCCCAGCGGCAACTCCCTTGCTCCCGTGCGCCGTTGACTCCTCCGGCGGCGCACGGAGGGAGCACGTTCCGGAACGGCCGGGTGCTGGTCCGCCGCCGACAGGGCCCGGTACGGTCCGGCGCGGTCGCCGCGGGGGATTCCGGATACCGCCGCTGAGGCGTCCGTCCGCAGCCCGGGCCCCTCCCGTCCCGCACCGCTGCCCCGGATGTGACGTTCCGTGCTCACCGCGTCGCATTCCGTTGGGGGTGCGGGGGGTTCACGTTCGGCACTCATGGGCCCTTCCGTGCACCCCTCTGTGTGCGTGAACCCCCTTTGAACACTGCCGCCCGCGCGGTATCGGCCGTTCACTGGTAGCCATGAGACGGCGGGCCGCACTCCGCCGGTGACCGAAGGGCAGGGCGATGAACTCGCGCGAGTTACGGGAGCCGCCGGTGTGCACGGCGCGGACGGCATCCCTCGTACCCCGGGAGCCGCACGGCGCCCGGGCGGCCGTCCACCCGGCGGAGAGATGCCGGCGGATCGGCCTGGCGGCCGGCGCCCCGGAGTCGGTGGGAGCGGCGCGCCGGGCGGTCGCGGAGACCCTCCGCGAGTGGCGGCTGCCCTCGCTGGCCGACGACGTGACGCTGTGCGTGTCGGAGCTGGTCGGCAACGCGGTGGAGCACGCCGCGCCGCACCCGGAGCCCCCGGCCGGGCACGGAGCGGCCGGAAACCGAAGGCCGTCCGGGCACGGACCCGCCGATGACGGCCCCCACGGGATCGGCGTGACGCTGCGGGCCTGGCCGGAGTGGCTGTTCCTGGAGGTCACCGACGGCGACCCCCGGCCGCCCGCCCCTCCCGCGGCGCAGGTCTCTCCGCACGAACTGCCCGCGGCCCTGCCGGGCTTCCCGCTCGCCGACCGCGGCCGGGGCCTGTTCCTCGTCACCACCCTGGCCGACGCCACCTGGTGGGCGCCCCGCGCCCGAGGCGGCAAGAGCGTCTTCTGCCGCTTCGATCTGACCGACAGGGCGGTCTGAGCGGCCGGCCGGACACCGCGATGTACGGGCGTGCGGTGCGGGCCCCGGAAACCCCCGCAACCGGATTCCCCGCAGCGGTGGTTCAGTCCGCCGACGGCGCCCAGCCCACCGCCTCGATGCGCTCCGCGTCGGCCCGGCGGGAGCCGTCGAAGACGGTGCGGCGGCCGTCCGTCACCCGGATCCCGTCCGCGTAGACACCCCGCCCGACGTACCGGACGTCCGTCTCGCAGCGCCAGCGCAGCCGCACGGGGCCGCCGCGCCACTGCGCCAGGCCGGCGGACGCCCGGTGCCAGACCCGTCCCGACCAGCCGCCGACCGTGCCCTCCGGATGCTCCGCCGGGGCCGCGTCCCCGGGCCCCTCGGTGGTGAACGGCACCGGCCGCCAGCTCTCCCCGCCGTCCGCCGAGGCCTCCAGACGCAGCCGGTCGGCGTTCGGCTCGGTGTCCCACCACAGGGAGAAGACGAGCCGGGGCGCGGTTCCGGTGAGGGTCAGCTCCGGCAGGGTGAGGGTGGTCGTCGCGCCGTTCTCCATGCCGGTGAACCAGGCCGTGCGGCCCTCGTCCGGACGGACCGGCACGGCCCGCGCCAGATGTGTCGCCGCCGCCACCCTCGGCGCGCTGCCGGAGCGCCAGGTGCGCACCGGGTGGACGGAGTTGCCCAGCAGGACGAGGAAGGAGTCGGACACCGGGTCGAGCACGAGGGAGGTGCCGGTGAAGCCGGTGTGCCCGGCGCTGCGCGGGGTGGCCATCGCGCCCATGTACCAGTGCTGGTAGAGCTCAAAGCCCAGGCCGTGCTCGTCGCCGGGGAAGCCGGTGTTGTAGTCGGTGAACATCAGCTCGACCGACTCCCGCTCCAGGATGCGGACGTCGCCGTACGCGCCGCCGTTCAGCAGGGTGCGGCACAGCACGGCCAGGTCCCAGGCGCAGGAGAACACCCCCGCGTGCCCGGCGACACCGCCGAGCGACCAGGCGTTCTCGTCGTGCACCTCGCCCCAGACCAGCCCGCGGTCCAGGCCGCTCCACGGCGCCCGGGCGTCCTCCGTCGCGGCGATCCGCGGACGCCAGGAGGCGGGAGGGTTGTAGCGGGTGCGGCGCATGCCCAGCGGCCCGGTGACGTCCCGCCGCAGCAGGGCGTCCAGCGGCCGGCCGGTGATCTCCTCCAGAACGAGCTGGAGGGAGATGAGGTTGAGGTCGGAGTAGGCGTAGGCGGTGCCGGGCGGGCTCACCGGCCTTTCGTCCCAGAGGAGTTGGAGCTTCCCCTCCCGGGTGGGCTCCCGGTACAGGGGGATCCAGGGCCGGAGACCGGAGGTGTGCGTGAGGAGCTGCCGTACGGTCATCTCCTCCTTGCCGCCGCCGGCGAAGGCCGGGAGATACGAGGCGACGGGCGCCGCCGGCTCCAGCGCCCCGCGCTCCATCTGCCGCACCGCGAGGACCGAGGTGAACAGCTTGGAGAGGGACGCCAGGTCGAAGACGGTGCCGGCGGACATCGGGATCCGCTCGTCCGGGGGGAACTCCACCCCGCTGTCGGACTCCTCGTCGTACGCCGCGTAGCGGACCGCGTAGCCGATCGGCTCGTGCAGGGCGACCGTCCGGCCGCGTCCGGCGAGGACCACGGCGCCGGCGTACCAGGGGTGCTCGGGGGACGGGCCGAGGAAGCCGCGGGCGTCCTCCATCAGCCGGTCGAGGTGCGGCCGGAGCAGCCCCGCCTGCCGGGCGGAGCCCCGGCGCAGGACGGGGGCGCGGCCGCTGCCGGAGAGGAGGGGCGCGGCCTGGGCCGGCGCGGAGGCCAGTAACAGCGCCCCGCCGAGCGACAGCGCGCCGCCCGCGAACCGGCGCCGGGAGAGTCCGCCGTCCCCCGTGCCGCCGTCCACCGTGTCGTCCGCCATCGCAGCTCCTCTGGAGAAAATTTCCGGACGGTCGGCCACCAGCTGAAACTTTCTTCCCGTGTTCATGTCACTGTCAACCCCGCCGGGCCGGACGGCACCCGCGCCCCTCCGGACGCCACCCGTTTCCTCCGTACGGCCGCCGGGAACCCGGGGCGCGGAAGCGGCCCCCGCCCGCATACTGGCGGTGACGGGGTCCACCGCCGCGACCCCGGGGCGAGAGGAGAAGCGGTATGCCGCAACCGGAGGGCGCTGAACTCCAAGCCGTCCGAGACCGCCGCGAGCGCTTGCGGAAACGCTGGCTGCGCGAGCCCGGCGACCGGCCGCCGACCACGGTGCGCGGGATCCACCACGTGGCCTTCATCTGCCGCGATGTCGAGGAGACCATCCGCTTCCACCAGGAGCTCCTGGGCTTCCCGCTCGTCGAGATCGTGGAGAACCGCGACTACCGCGGCTCCACGCACTTCTTCTTCGACCTCGGCCACGGGAATCTGCTGGGCTTCTTCGACTTCCCCGGCCACGAGCACCCGCCGGCCACCGAGACCGTCGGCGGCATCCAGCACCTCGCCCTCTCCGTGGGCGACGAGCAGTTCGCCGCCGCCCGTGCGGCGCTGGACCGGGAGAACGTGGAGTACGCGGGTCCCGACCGCGGCGTCGAGGAGAGCCTGTACTTCCGCGACCCCAACGGCGTGCCGATCGAGCTCTACCGCGAACGCCTCGGCATCTTCGACGGCAGGCCGGTCACGGGCTCCGGCACGGTCTGAGCACCCGTCGGCCGCGCCCTCCCTCCCGCCCTCTCCCTCCGGCTGTTTCGCCCGGATACGCCCGGGTACGCGGCGAGTGCACCGGGCAAGCGACGCAAGAGTTCGAGAGGACGTGGGAAACGTGAAGGTTGCCTTCCTCGTGGCCACGGAGGGTGTCGAACAGATCGAGCTGACGGAGCCGTGGCAGGCGGTGAAGGACGCCGGCTGGACACCGGAGCTGGTCTCCACCTCCTCCGGTGAGATCCAGGCGTTCAACCACCTGGACAAGGCGGACACCTTCCCCGTGGACAAGACCGTGTCCGATGCCTCCGCCGACGACTACGCCGGCCTGGTCCTGCCGGGGGGTGTCGCCAACCCCGACTTCCTGCGGCTCGACCGGAAGGCCGTGGCCTTCGCCAAGAGCTTCTTCGACGCGGGCAAGCCGGTCGCGGCGATCTGCCACGGACCGTGGACCCTGGTCGAGGCCGGAGTGGTGCGCGGACGCACCCTCACCTCCTGGCCGAGCCTGAAGACGGACATCGAGAACGCCGGCGGCACCTGGGTCGACGAACAGCTCAAGGTCTGCTCCGCCGGCCCCAACAAGCTGATCACCAGCCGCAAGCCGGACGACCTCAAGGCGTTCGGCGAAGCGATCACCGACGAATTCGGCAAGGCGGGCTGACCGGCGGCTGCCACCACCCGTACACCGTGCGGGCGGTGGCCGCCGCATGCGCCGCATTGCAGGCCTCGCGCCGGGCTGCCCCCGTGGGCGGCCCGGCGCCGCTGTCTCCTCCACCGCCGCGGGCCCGCCGGGCCCTGTCCGGCGCCGCCCGCCGTCGTTAGGCTGACCGGGTGAAACGGACCGGGAGGAGCAGGGGCATGGCGGACACTCCCACACGGCGGGCGGGCACGGAGCACGGGAAGCCGCAGCTCGATCTCGACAACGCGGTCTGGCAGTCCAGCGGCCAGGGGAGAGGCGATGTCCAGGTCGCCTTCGTCGAGGGCTTCGTCGCGATGCGCGACCGCCGGAACACCGAGGGCCCGGCCCTGGTCTTCACCCCGGGGGAGTGGCGCGCCTTCGTCCTGGGCGCCCGCGACGGCGAGTTCGACCTCGGCTGAGAGCGGCGGAGGCGACGGAAACGGGAGGCGACGGAAACGGGAGGCGCGGGAAACGGGAGACGACGGAGCCGGGGCGGGCCGGAGCGGCGCCGTCCGGGCCGGGCGTCCGCCCGCCGGGCCGCCCCGGCGGGGGCGGTGGCTCAGAGCAGTACCGCGCAGCCCCGCCGGGCGAGCTCCCGTACCACCGGGCCGTCCTCGTCGACGCCGGTCCAGCGCAGGTCGAGCTTCTCCAGGGACGGCAGCCCGGTGAGCCACTCCGGCAGCCGGCGCAGCGGATTGGCCCGCAGATCGAGCCGGCGCAGCAGCGGCAGCCCCGCCATGCCGTCGGGGAGACCCGTGAGGCGGTTCCCGCGCAGGTCGAGTTCGCGCAGTTCCGCCAACGCGCCCAGGGTGCCGGGTAGTTCGGTGATCCGGTTTCCGCGCAGCCAGAGCTCGCGCAGATTCCGCAGTTCCCCGGCGGACTCGGGCAGCGTCGTCAGCGCGCCGTGCTGTGCGCGCAGTTCGACCAGGCCCGTCATGACGCCGAGGTCCGGTGGCAGGGCGGTGAGAGGGTTCTCGCCGGCATTGAGGTAGCGCAGTGCGGTCAGCCGGGTCAGCGAACGGGGAAGCGCTGTCAGCCGGTTGTCGTGGAGATACAGGAAGCGGGTCAGGCCGGTCAGCCCGCCGATCTCCTCCGGGACGGCCGTGAGGGCGTTGTGCCCGAGATCCAGGGTGTGCAGCCGGCGCAGTCCCGCGATCCGGGGAGACAGCTCGGTCAGCCCGTTGCCGGCGAGGACCAGGACGCGCAGCCCCGTACGGTCCCAGACCTCCTCCGGAACGGTGCCGAGTCCGCGATTCCACAGGTGCAGCGACTCCGTGCCCCGACCGGCCGGCTCCGCTACGGCCATGGGCCGGCCGTCGGCACGGAGACGTGTTCGTGTCCGGTGGTGACGGGGGCCGGGCGCTGTTCGGGCGCGGCCGGTCCGGCCACCGCGGATCCGGTCAGGGCCACAGCAGCTCCTTCCGCCAGCCGTCCGCCTCCCGGCGGTAGTTGAGCCGGGTGTGGCGGCGGTCCCGGTCGCCCTGCCAGAACTCCACCGCCTCGGCGTGCACGGTGTACAGCGTCCATTCCGGGGACGCCAGGTCCGGTTCGCGCTCCAGCCGTGCCAGCGAGTCCCTCACGGCGGTATCGCGGGCCGCCGGCGAATCCAGCGGCTCGCTCTGCCGGCCGAGCAGGGCCTCCGCGCGGGCGCCCGCGCCCCGCGCGCGGAAGTCCGCGGCGCTCCGTTCGGGGGACTCCGCCACCACCGGGCCCCGCACCCGGACCTGCCGCGCCTGCGGCTGCCAGTAGAAGGTCAGCGCCGCGTACGGCCGTTCCGCCAGCTCCCGGCCCTTGGGGCTGCGCGCGTGCGCGGCGAACTGCCAGCCCGCCGCGTCGACGTTCTTGAGGATCAGCACCCGGGCCGACGGAACACCGTCCGCGCCGGCCGTCGAGAGCGTCATGGCGTGCGGTTCGGGGACGCCGGCGCGGATGGCCTCCAGCAGCCAGCCGGTGAACAGCTCGTGCGGTGCCGGTGGTGTGCCCGCGGGGTCGAAGCGGGGCAGTTCGCCCTCGAACACCCCCAGCCCGCGCAGGAGTTGCCGAAGGTCTGTCGTCGTCACGGGTCTCCTCCCGGTCATGGTGGACGGACACGGACCCTAGCCGCCCGGCCCGGGAGCGGCGCCGGAGGGTGAGCCGTGCCCCTCCCGGCCGTACCGGCTGCCCGGAGGCCGACGCCGACGCCGAGGCCGACGCCGAGGCCGAGGCCGGGGCCGGGGTCCGGGGTTCCGGGCCCGGGAGCCGGTGGCCGGATCCCCTGGTACGGGGCGCGCGGCGGGCGACACGCGCCCTTCCGGGCCGCCGTCCGCCTGCGACCCGGCCCTGGTCCCGCCCGGTGGCCCGGTCGCCCGGACTGCCGCCCCCGCGCCGCCCGGCCGCGCATCACCCGTTCGGGCGGATAGAGCGCACCGGGGCGGCGGCCCGGGCGGCCCGCGGACGCCGTGTCCGGGGCCGGTCGCCCGGCCGCCGCACCCGATCACGGTGCGCGTCGTCCGGCCCGGCCGCCCGCGCCCGGGTGAACGGCGGCCCCGTACCATGGCCGCATGTCCTTCCTCCGCCGCCGCAGCGCAGCCACGCCCACCGGACCGGACTTCGACGTCCTCGCGATGGATCCCGGTGACTGGCCGGGCAATCTCGGTGCCGGGCTGCTTCCCGCGCCGGACGGAAGCTGCCAGGGTGTCTTCCTCCGCTACGACCTGTTCGGCGGCCGCGGCCCGGCGATGATCATCGGCAACCTGCCGGAGGGCTCCCCGGCCCGGGAGACCGGGGAGGACGAGGTGCCCTTCGAGGTGGCCCAGCTCCTCGAAGCGCTGGACAACGACGAGCCCGTGCGGGTGACGGAGACCGAGGACACCCCGGTGATGCACGAGGACAACCTCCTCATCGTGCGCCGGCTGAAATTCTCCGAAAGCCGGATCTCCTGCGCCCAGTTCGACCGCAGCGACGGCGTGCTCGTCACCATCGCGAGCTGGGACCGGCCCATCACGGACGATCTCTACCGCCTCCTCAAGCCGCTGCCCGCGGAGATGTTCCAGACGGCCTGAGCCCGCGGCACTCCGCCGGCTCTCCCCGGGATCCGCGGTTCCCCGCGGGGAAGTCCGCGGCCGGACACAGTTCGCGGACGCGGTGCGGCCGTGCCCGGAAGTGAGCGCGGCGGCCGGTCCGCGGCGGAGGCATCCGGCCGGTGACGCCGGGCGGCGCGGGGACGGCCCGCCCGCCCCCGCGCTCCACGCCTTGTTGTCACGTACCGCACGGACCTCTAGCGTGACGCGGCATGTCACCAGGCGCGCACCGGTCGCAGGAGCCCCCCTCCGCCCCCGGCGGCCCGCCCGGGCACGGCACGTCCGGGCACGGCATGTCCGGCTCCGGTCCCCGGGAAGGCGCCGGGGACCCCGTCCTCCGGTACGACCGACCCGCCGCCGACTGGGAGCGGGAGGCCCTGCCCATCGGCAATGGCGCGCTCGGGGCGATGGTCTTCGGAACCGTCCCGACCGAGCGGCTCCAGTTCAACGAGAAGACGCTGTGGACCGGCGGCCCCGGCTCCGCCGCCGGATACGACCACGGCAACTGGCCCGCCCCGCGCCCCGGAGCACTGGAGGAGGCCCGGCGCCGGATCGACGCGTCCGGGTCCCTCGACCCGGAGGAGGCGGCGGCGCTTCTCGGCCGTCCCCGCCGGGGCTACGGTGCGTACCAGCCCTTCGGCGACCTCTGGCTCGACCTGCCGCCCGAGGCGCACGGCGCCCCCGTCCGCTACCGGCGCGCACTCGGCCTCCGCACCGCCCTGGCCACCGTCCGCCACACCGACGACCGGGGGGTCACCCACCGGCGCGCGTTCTTCGCCTCCCACCCGGCCGGTGTGCTCGTCGGACGGCTCGGCGCGGACCGGCCGGGGAGCACCGGCTTCACCCTGCGCGTCACCACACCCGAGGACGACCGGGACGTCACCGTCACCGCCGCCGGCGGACGGATCACCGTACGCGGCACCCTCCACGACAACGGCCTGCTGTTCGAGGCCCAGCTGCAGGTGATCGCGGACGGCGGCACCCGCCGTGACGGCGACGACGGGCGGGTCTCCGTCGAGGGCGCCGACAGCGCCTGGTTCGTCCTCGCCGCCGGCACCGGCTACGCGGACATCCACCCGCACTACCGGGGTGACGATCCGCACCCGCGGGTGACCACCGCCGTCGACCGGGCGGTACGCCGCGGCCCGCGCGACCTGCTCGCCGAACACACGGCCGACCACCGGCGGTTGTTCGACCGGGTACGGCTCGACCTCGGCGGCCGGCTGCCGGCCGACATACCGACGGACCGTCTGCTCCGGGACTACGCGGGCGGGACGGCGGCCGCCAGGACCGGCCAGGGCCCCGGCGCGGACGGGACCGCCGGCGCGGCGGGGATCACCGACGCGGACGGAGCCGTCCGCAGCGACGCCGCGGCCGCCGACCGTGCGCTGGAGGCGCTCGCCTTCCAGTACGGCCGCTATCTGCTGATCGCCTCCTCCCGCCCCGGCTCGCTGCCCGCCAACCTCCAGGGGGTCTGGAACGACAGCACGGCACCGCCCTGGGCGGCCGACTACCACACCAACATCAATCTCCAGATGGCCTACTGGCCCGCTCACTCCACCCATCTGTCCGAGACCGCCGAGCCGTACGACCGCTTCGTGACGGCCCTGCTCGCCCCCGGCCGGATCACGGCCCGGGAGATGTTCGGCTCACCGGGCTGGGTGGTGCACAACGAGACCAATCCGTACGGCTTCACGGGCGTCCACGACTGGCCCACCGCCTTCTGGTTCCCCGAGGCCGCCGCCTGGCTCACGCAGCTCCTCCACGACCGGTACCGCTATTCCCTCGACACCGGCTACCTCCGTGACACCGCCTACCCTCCGCTCAAGGAGGCCGCCGTCTTCTGGCTGCACCAGCTCCGCACGGACCCCTCCGACGGCACGCTCGTCGTCTCCCCCGCGTACTCGCCGGAGCACGGCCGGTTCACCGCGGGCACCGCGATGGCCCAGCAGATCGTCCACGACCTGCTGTCCAACACCCTTGAGGCCGCCCGCGTCCTCGGCGACGACCCGGACTTCCGGGACGGCGTGCGGCGGGCCCTCGACCGCCTCGGCCCCGGCCTGCGCACCGGCTCCTGGGGCCAGCTCCAGGAGTGGAAGGAGGACCTGGACGACCCGGAGGACCGCCACCGGCACGTCTCCCACCTCTTCGCCCTCCACCCCGGGCGGCAGATCAGCCCGGGCAGTCGGTGGGCGGCGGCGGCCGGGACGTCACTCGGGGCGCGTGGCGACGGCGGCACCGGCTGGAGCAGGGCCTGGAAGATCAACTTCTGGGCCCGGCTCCACGACGGCGACCGGGCCCACGCCCTGCTCGCCGGGCAACTGCGGGAATCGACCCTCCCCAACCTCCTCGACACCCACCCGCCGTTCCAGCTCGACGGCAACCTCGGGGCCACGGCCGGAATCGCCGAGATGCTGCTGCAGAGCCATCACGGCGAGATCGAACTCCTGCCCGCACTCCCCGCCGCCTGGCCGGAGGGCTCCGTCCACGGCCTCCGCGCCCGCGGCGACGTCACGGTGGACCTGGCCTGGTCCGGCGGCCGAGCGCACACGGCCGTCCTCGCCACCGGGCACACCGGGAAGCTCCGACTCCGCGGCGGCCTGCTCGAAGGGCCGTACGCCGTCGAGGAGTCGACCGGGGGCCGGACGGCGGAAACCCGGAAGGGGGATGACGGGGCCATTCTGCTGCGGGCCCGCGCCGGACACCGGTACGTCATCACCGCGCGGTGAAGCGGCCTCCCGGGCGGGCACCCGATCGGCGGCGGCCGCGCCCCGCCACCCCCGCCCGTACCCCTCAGCGGCCCGTCCCCACCAGCCCCGTCTCATAGGCGATGATCACGAGTTGGACCCGGTCGCGGGCGCCGAGCTTGGAGAGCAACCGGGTCACATAGGTCTTGACGGTCGCCCCGCTGATGACCAGGTGCTCCGCGACCTCCCCGTTGGACAGACCGCTGCCGATGAGCGCCAGCACCTCGCGCTCCCGTGCGGTGATGCTCCCGAGCGCGGGCGGCACGAACCCGCCGCCGGCCCCGGAGGCGGGGGCGGGCTCGGGGCGGCCCGCGAATTCCTTGATCAGCCGGCGGGTGACACCCGGGGCGATCAGGCCGTCCCCGGCGGCGACGGCACGGATCCCCGCGAGGATGTCCTCCAGGGCCATGTCCTTGACGAGAAAGCCCGACGCGCCGGCGCGCAGCGCCCCGTAGAGGTATTCGTCGTCGTCGAAGGTGGTCAGCACGATGACATGGGCGCCACCTGGGTCCGAAGTGATCAGCCGGGTGGCCTCGATGCCGTCCATACCGGGCATGCGGATGTCCATCACCACGACATCCGGGCGGAGTTCCGCCGCCAGCCGGACCGCCTCGGCGCCGGTGCCCGCCTCACCGGCCACCTCCAGACCCGGGGCATCGGCGAGGACCGCCCGCAGCGCCGCGCGGACGAGCGGCTGGTCGTCGGCGAGCACGACGCGGACCGTCACCGCGCCCCCGCCGGTACGGGCAGCCGGACCGCCACCCGGAAACCGCCGCCGGGGCGCGGCCCGGCGGCGAACTCGCCGTCCAGCAGCCGGACCCGCTCACGCATCCCGGCCAGCCCCGAGCCGGGGCCGCCCGCCTCCCCGGGCCGGCCGCACCCTTCGTCGGTGACCTGGATGGACAGCTGGTCGGGCGCGTGGTCGACGGCCACCCGGCACGAGCCGGTGCCGGCGTGGCGGACCACGTTGGTCACCGCCTCCTGGATGATGCGGTAGGCGGACCGGTCGAGCTCCGGAGGCAGCGGACACGGTTCGCCGCGCCACTCCACGTCCACGCGGACCCCGGCCGCCGTCGTGGCCGCGGCCAGCCGGCCGATGTCCGCCAGCCCCAGACCGGGACCGGTCGGCGGCACCCGCGTCGGCGCGCCCGGCTCAACGGACTCGGGCTGCCGGAGGACCCCGAGCATCCGGCGCAGCCCCGACAGCGTCTCCCGGCCGGAGGTCTCGATGGCGGCCAGCGCCTCCCGCGCGACCGTCGGCCGGGTCTCCATGACCCGGCTCGCCGCGCCGGCCTGGAGAGCGATGACACCGATGCTGTGCGCGACCATGTCGTGCAACTCCCGGGCGATGCGGAGCCGTTCGGCGGTGACGGCCTGCTGGGCGGCCTGGGCGCGCGACTGTTCGGCGTGTTCCCGGGACCGGCGCGCCGCGTCGCCGAGCAGCCAGGCCACAACGGCCGTCAGAGCCACGGACAGCTCCACCGAGGTGCCCACCGGCCATCCGAACGACAAGCGGGTGGCAAGGTAGCCGGCCAGTACGCCGAGCGCCGTGACGGTGGCCGCGATTCCGGTCCGGCGCGGCCGGGTCGCAGCGATGGCGTACAGGGCGACATCGACCGCGAGGAACTGTGCCAGGGGGATCTCTCCCACGCTCAGTGCCGTGGACGCGATGGCGGCCCCCGCGAGCATCAGCGCGAGCGCCGCCGCGGGACGGCGGCGCAGCAGACCGGCCCCGGCCAGCGTCGCGGCACTGGCCAGTGCCATCACCGTCAGGCCGTCCCAGCGGTAGAGATACACCCCTGGGTGGACGGTGGGTTGCGCCTCCCCGGGCAGCCGCACGCGGGAAAGGAACGCGAAAGCCGTCCCCACGCACCAGGTGAGGGCCACCCATGCACCGGGCGGTAGGCGTCCCCACCTCCGGACGACGACGGAGGGCGACGTCCGGGTACGGGCGGCGCGGGACAGTGAAGCCGGCATGCGGGCGATGGTAACGACACGGTACCGGCCGGTCGTCGGACCTGGGTCGTACATCCGTGGTCGGCGTCCCCGCGGAGATTGCCCCCGGGGGCCCGACGACAGGCGCGGGCACGCCCCGGCACCGTGGGCAAGGTGATCGAAGCCAATGAACTGACCAAGCGGTACGGCCGGACGACCGCCGTGCGCAACCTGAGTTTCACGGTGAGACCGGGACGGATCACCGGGTTCCTCGGCCCCAACGGCGCCGGGAAGAGCACGACACTCCGGATGGTCCTGGGCCTGCACGAGCCGACCGGCGGCACCGTGACCGTCGGCGGCCGGACCTTCCGCGAACACCCGCGCGGGCTGCGCCATGCCGGCGCGCTGCTGGACGCGGGCGATGTGCACGGCGGCCGCAGCGCGTCGGCGCATCTGGCCGTTCTCGCCCGGAGCAACGGCATGGCGCGCCGCCGGGTGGACGAGGTGCTGGAGGAGGTCGGACTGGCCGGCGCGGCGCGGCGCCGCGTCGGCGGATTCTCCCTCGGCATGCGGCAGCGGCTCGGGATGGCCGCCGCGCTGCTCGGCGACCCGCCGGTCCTGCTGTTCGACGAACCGCTCAACGGGCTCGACCCGGAAGGTGTGAAGTGGGTGCGGGGACTGTTCCGCAAGCTGGCCGCCGAAGGCCGCGCCGTCTTCGTCTCCAGTCATCTGATGTCCGAGATGGAACACACCGCCGACGAACTGATCGTCATCGGCCGGGGTGAGCTGATCGCGGCGGAGAGCCTGCGGGAGTTCGCGGCCCGCGGCACCCGCACGGGCGTGGCCGTACGGACCCCGGACCCCGGCGGGCTGAGCGCGCTGCTGACCGCGGCGGGAGCCGCCGTACACCCGGAGGACGGGGACCTGCTCGCCGTGACCGGTATGACCGCGGAGCGGATCGGCGGGATCGCCTGCCGCAACCGCATCCCGCTGAGCCAACTGGCCACCCGCACCGCTTCGCTGGAGGACGCCTTCATGGAACTCACCGCCGGCAGTGTCGAATACCCCGCGGGGGAGGGCCGGTGCCGACGGTGAGGACAGTGACAAGGACAGCCCTGGCCGGGACGGCGGGGACGGAGCCCCCTGCCCGGTTCCGCGACCTCCTGGCCGCCGAGTGGCTCAAGCTGTGGTCGCTCCGCTCGGCCCCCTGGAGCCTGCTCGCGGGCGCGACGGCCGTCATGGCGTTCAACGTGGGCGCCGCCTGGGACCGCTACCGCTACTGGGACGCGTCCGAGCCGGGCAGCCGCGCCGGCTTCGTGGCCGACGGCATGCCGCTGCTGGACGCCTTCACCGCCAACGCCGCCCTGGTGATGCTCCTCGTCACCGGCGCCATCGGGGCCGCCGCGATCACCGGCGAGTACGGCACCGGATTGATCCGCACGACCTTCGCAGCGGTCCCGGCCCGCCGTTCACTCATGGCGGCGAAGGTGTGCGTCGTGGCGGTGGTGACCACCGTGTTCGGAGCGGTCGTAGCGGGGGCCTCGTTCCTGCTGACGCAGGCGATCCTGGGCGGCCGGGACGCCGGGGTCTCGCTCGGCCACCCGGGCGCGCTGCGGGTCGTCGCGGCCTCCGCGCTGCTGGCCCCGGTGGCCGCGCTCACCGGCCTGGCGCTCGGCGCTCTCATCCGGCATGGCGCCGCCACCCCGGTCGCATGCTTCGCGGTGCTTCTGCTGCTGCCCGCGGCCGTCCAGGAGAACCGCCACTGGACAGCCGTCCTCGACCACGCGCTGCCCCTCGGCGCCTGGAGCCGCCTGGTCGCCGTGCAGGGCTTCCCCCACGGGCCGTACCCCTGGACGGTGAGCGGGGCCTGGACCGTCTACGCGGCCTGGGCACTCGCCGCTGTCGTCCTCGCCGTCGCCGCCGTGCACCGCCGCGACCAGTGAACTGCGGCCCAGGGGGGCCGACGGCGGGCAACAGGCTTCGCGGGCCGTGGGGTGACCTGTGGCACCGGGGCGCGGGGAAGCCGTACCGCGCCTGGACGGCACCGCGTCGCGCCCTGCGGGAAGCGCCCGGCCCCCACCGTACGGGGCGCGCCCCGCCCCCGGGGGGCGCGCCCCGTACGGCGCCCCTCAGCGGGTGCCCACCGCTGCCCGTACCGCCCGCCGGGCCATTCCGCAGTCGTCGTGGAGACGCCGCAGCAGCAGCCGCTGCGCCTCACCGGGGGAGCCCGTGGCCCCGGGCAGGACCGGGGCGGGCTCGCGCATCATGCGCTGCACGGTGGTCTCGCAGGTGCGGATCTCCCGGGTGAGCACCAGCATCAGATTGACGAGGAAGGCGTCCCGCGCGGCCGGGCCGGCCGCCTGCGCCAGCCGGCTGATCCGGCGGCGGGCGGCGGGCGCCTCGCCGAGGACCGCCCACAGCGTCGCCAGGTCGTAGCCGGGGAGGTACCAGCCGGCATGGTCCCAGTCGAGCAGCACCGGGCCGGCCGGGGAGAGCAGGACGTTGGAGAGCAGCGCGTCGCCGTGGCAGAACTGCCCCTGCCCCTGTCCCTGCCGGCTGCCCGACTGCGCCAGGCCGTGCAGCAGCTTCTGCAGGTCGCTGGTGTCCCGGTCGGTGAGCAGGCCCAGTTCGTGGTACCGGTTCAGCCGGCCCGCGTAGTCCAGGGGCACGCCGAACAGCCCGGCCGGCGGCCGCCACTGGTTGACCCGGCAGACCGCCTGGAGCACCGTCTTGATGTCGGTACGCGGCGGGCCCTCCACCGGATGCCGCTGCAGAGCCGCCGGCCGCCCCGCCATCCGCTCCACGACCAGCGTGCCGTTGTCCGGGTCCGCCGCGACCAGCCGGGGCACCCGCACGGGCGGGCGGTGCCGGACGAACGCCCGGTACGCCGCTATCTCCTGCCGGGCCCGCTCCGACCGGTCGGGGGAGTGGTCCAGCAGGCACTTCGCCACCGCCGTGGCACGGCCCGTGGTGCCGACGATCAGCACCGAGCGCCCGCTGCGGCGGAGCACCTGCACCGGATGGAACTCCGGGCAGACGCGGTGCACCGCCGCGATGGCGGTGCGCAGCTGGGTGCCCTGAGGGCCGGACAAGTCGATCCTCCCGCTGAGGGTCTGGCCGCCCCGGCCCACCGCGCGCTGCGGCCGCCCGACGGCCGGCAGGGCCGGCCCTGCCGGTACGGCACCGGCGGCGTACGGCCTGCCACCACCTGCCTGCGGCCGGTACGGCGGAGGCGGGGCGGACACGGAGGACGGCGCTGCGTACATGGGCGGAACGGATCCCTTCGTGGGCCGACGGCATGCCTGCGCCGCCCGCCCGGGGGCCGGGCTCCGCACCCTGGGGAAATGCGGTCCGGTCACCGGGACGGGTGGCGCGGTTCCTACCCGACACCCGGGCGCGGGTGGCACACCACCTGGCGGACCCTGGCGAAGCCTGGCGAATACTCCGCACCCCCCTGACAGGCCGTTAATGTCGAGGCAGCCGAGGAACCTGGGGGCTTGACGTGACCAAGGAACCCAACACCCGACTCGCGGACCTGTTCGGCCTCACCGGCTGGTCCAAGGGCGAGCTCGCGAGGCTGGTCAACCGGCAGGCGGCGGCCATGGGCCACCCCCAGCTGGCGACCGACACCTCGCGGGTGCGGCGCTGGATCGACACCGGCGAGGTGCCGCGCGATCCCGTGCCGAAGGTGCTGGCGACCCTGTTCACCGAGCGTCTCGGCCGTGTCGTGACCATCGAGGACCTCGGACTCGGCCGGCGCGGGCGTGCGGGGAGGACGCGGCAGTCCGACGACGGACTCCCCTGGGCGCCCGAGCGGACCGCCGAGGTTCTCACCGAATTCACGGGAATGGACCTCATGCTCAACCGACGCGGCTTGGTGGGCGCGGGCGCCGCGCTCACCACAGGATCAGCACTCGCCGTCGCCATGCGCGACTGGCTGGACACCGACCCCGCGGGCGCCCTCCCCGGGCCCCGCACCGGCAGCCCGGCGACCGCCGGAATGGCCGACTTCGACCGGTTCGACGCGGCCCCCGTCGGAACACAGGAGGTCGAGGCGCTGGAGCGCTCGGTCGAGGTGTTCCGCGCCTGGGACGCGGCCCGCGGCGGCGGGCTGCAACGCAAGGCCGTGGTCGGCCAGCTCAACGAGGTGGGCGGCATACTCGCCTACCGCCACCCGGAGCACCTCCAGCGCCGGCTGTGGGGCGTCGCGGCCAATCTCGCGGTGCTCGCCGGCTGGATGTCCCACGACGTCGGCCTGGAGCCGACCGCGCAGAAGTACTTCGTCATCGCGGCGCACGCCGCCCGCGAGGGCGGTGACCGGCCGCGGGCCGGGGAGGCGCTGTCCCGCGCCGCCCGGCAGATGGTCCACCTCGGCCGCCCCGACGAGGCCCTGGACCTGATGAAACTCGCCGCCTCCGGTTCCGGGGAGGAGACCCTGCCGCGCACCCGCGCCATGCTCTGCACGATCGAGGCGTGGGCCCAGGCCTCGCTGGGCCGCGGGCAGGCGATGCGCCGCACCCTCGGCCGCGCCGAGGACCTGTTCGCCTCCGACCGGGGCGACGTACCGCCGCCCAGCTGGATGCAGATGTTCGACGAGGCCGACCTGCACGGCATGCAGGCCCTGGCGTTCCGCACCCTCGCCGAACACGACCCGTCGGCCGCCGTCATCGCCAAACGTCACGCCAAGGAGGCGCTGCGGCTTCGCGGCAAGGGCCACCAGCGCTCGCAGATCTTCGACTACATCTCGCTCGCCTCGGCGTGCTTCATCGCCGACGACCCGGAACAGGCCGACCGCTACGCCCGGTTGGCGCTGGTCAGCATCGGGGAGACCTCCTCGCACCGGACGTGGGACCGGCTCCGGGAGATGTACCGGCTGACGGGGCAGTACGCCGGGCACTCCACGGTCGACGACCTGCGCGCGGAGATCCAGGCGGCCCTGCCCAAGGCGCCGTCGTCCCGTGCCTCCGCGCGCGGGGCCGGGGGACGGGTGACGGGCGTGTAGCCGACCTCTCCCGTCCGGCGCCCGAGGGGGCGCGCGGCACGGGCCCGGTGACCCGCCGGGTCCCACGGGGCGCCGGCGTGCCGGCCCGTCGGCGAACCGGCCGCCGGCCGCGCGGAGTTCCGGCGTTACGGCACGTCCCGGAACGGCTCCCGCCGCTCCGCTTCCCCGCCGCCGATCCGGGCGACCAGGACGCAGGCGTCGTCCTCACGCTCCGTGCCGCCGAACTCCTCGACCACGACGCGGACGCACTCCCGTGCGCTGCGCGCCGCGCAGAACCGGGGCGCCAGCTCCAGCAGGCGCCGGGCGCCGCCGGGTTCGCCGTCGGGCGAGTCGGACAGGCCGGCGGCCCGCCGGGCGAGTCCGTCGGTGTGGAGGACGACCACATCGCCGGGCTCCAGGGGCTCCCGTGCCTGCCCGTAGGCGGCTCCGCTCGTGGCGCCGAGGAGCACGCCCTCCGGCCGGGGGAGGGCGCGCCCGGTGCCGCCGCGGAAGAGGAGCGGAGCCGGATGGCCGGCCTGTGCCCACTCCAGGGCCCGGCCGGCCGGGTCGTACCGGCAGCACAGCGCGCTGCCGAGGGCCGGCTGGGCCGCGGTGTCCAGCAGCTGGTTGAGCCGCTCCATCAGCGCGCCCGGCTCCGTCCCGGCGAGCGCCATCCCGCGCAGGGCGCCGAGCAGCATGGCCATGCCGGAGGTGGCGGCGACACCGTGGCCCGTGAGGTCCCCCACGCTCAACAGCACGCCGCCGTCCTGGAGTTGCAGGGCGTCGTACCAGTCGCCGCCGATCAGGGCGCTGGTGGCCGAGGGGAGGTAGTGGGCGGCGAGATCCGGCCCGCCGCCCGTGGCCGGCGGGAACCGCAGGGTCTCGCGCCAGGGCGGCAGCACGGCCTCCTGCAGCTCCACCGCGATCCGGTGCTCGGTGCGCGCGATCTGCCGCCGGCGCAGCAGCGCCTCATGGCTGTCGCGGACCTCCCGCTCGCTGCGGCGCAGTTCGGTGACGTCGCGGAGGACGGCCCACATGGAGGCCGTGCGGCCGTCGGTGTCGAGGACGGGCTGTCCCGTCATGTGGACCGTGCGCACGACGCCGTCGGCGCGGACGATGCGGAACTCGCCGTCGATCGGGCGGCCGTCCACCAGGCAGTCCGTGACGATCGCCGTCAGCAGCGGCTGGTCCTCCTCGACGAGCCAGGAGGGCAGCTCGTCCAGGGAGAGCGGGCCCTCCTGCGGGGAGCGGGCGAAGAGCCCGTACAGCTCGCCGGACCAGTCGGCCTCGTCGGTGAGGAGGTTCCACTCCGCGCTGCCCGCCCGGCCGGCCGGGCGGCGGGCCGGCGCCTCGGGCGGCGCGGCAGGCAGCGGCACACGGCCGGCCGCCGCCCCGGCGGAGACGGCCGCGCCGGCGGGCTCGGCGGCCGGGCCGTCGCGCAGCTGTCCCAGCCGGCGGCCCAGATCGTCCAGGTGGTGGACGGCGAGTTCGCAGAGCGCGCGCTGCCAGCGCAGCCGCGCGTCCTCCGGTTCGGCGGTCGTGGTGCGCCGTACGGCGTCGACTTCTCCGCGCAGGCGCATGGCCTGGGAGATCAGGGATTCGACCGTGCCCGGCTCGGGCGGCTGGGCGGCCGGGTGCTCCGCGGACACATGGGACGGCATGAGGGACTCCGATACAGGCGCGGCACGGACAGGTCGGGGATCTGCCGGGAGGGCCGGTTACGACTGTTGCACAGGGAGCGACGGTCCGTAAGAGATTCGGCGATACCCGACCCGGTGGTGCGGACGGCATATGACGCCGGTCCGCGGCGGTGTTCCCGGCCCGGCTCGGCGGAACGGCCGCGTCCGGGTAGGGTGCGGCGTTCGGGACCCGGAATACCCTCTCCCCGCCGGGCATGGGGGCCGCGGTCACCGGCAAGAATGCCGGTCAGCGGAAATATCCCGTTGCCAGCGACCCTCCCGCACCGGATGCTGACCTCATGTTCGATCCAGACATAGCGCCCAGCGGCACCCTGCTCGGCCTCCTGCAGCGAGGCCGCGGCGACGGGACCCTGCACGCCCTCGCGGCCCCCCGGGGCGAGGCGCTCGCCGCACTGCACCACTGCGTGGTGCGTGACCCCCGTCACGACTGGCAGCTGGAGAACCGCTCCCTCTATTACGCGCGCCTCCACCTCGCGCTCGACGGCGGCCTCGACGCGATCGAACAGCACCTCTTCGACGCCGACGACGTGATGGACACCGCCGAGGAACGCACCGGCCTCGCCCTCTCCTTCCTCGGCCACCTCGCCGGCTACGGCCGCACCGACGCCGTGGACCTCCTGCGCCGCTACACCGCCGCCGGCACCAACTGGCCGTGGGCGCTGGACGAACTCGCCCTGCGCGCCGACGACTCCGTGCTCCGCTCCCTGGGCGCGCCCGTCCTCGCCCGCTTCCCGGCCGGCCCGGAGGGCGACGCCGCCCTCACCGCCGCCGTGCGCGACGCCTGGGAACCCCGGGCCTGGCGGCTGTGGGCGGACGGCGCCGCCGGCCCGGACGTCGCCGCCCGCGTCCGCGCCGCGCGGGAACAGGGCTCCTTCGACCGCTGGCAGCGCCAGCTCAGGCCCGCCGGACCCAGCCCCGGCTGGAGCGTCCCGGAGATCCTGGAGTGGGCCCAGCGCTCCTACGAGGAGGAGCCGGAGCAGCCGCGGCACGAGGCCGCCGCCCGCTGTCTCGCCGCCGTGGCCGGCCCCGAGGACCGCCCGCTGCTCCTCGAAGCCGCCCGCAACGGCCCCGAGGCCGCCCGCAGCGCCGCGCTGCGCCATCTCGCCGACCGGCAGGACCCCGGCGTCCTCGATCTGCTGGACCTCGCCGCCTCGGACTCCTCCGCCTCCGGCCCGTCCGGGCTCGTCGCCGAGACCGCCCTCGCCTCCTTCGAGCGGATGCGGAGCATCGCCGCCCTCGAACGCGCCCGCGCCTGGGCGCACCGCGACGACGCCGTCGGCAACGCCGCGGCCGGGATGCTCGCCTGCCGCGGCGGCGTGCGGGACGCCGGCCTCGTCCTGGCCGCGCTCCGCCGCACGGTGCGGAGCGGTGGAGCCGACGCCCGTGACCTGTGGACCCTCGTGGACGGCACCGGCCGGCTGCGGATCGACAGCGCCGCCCCCGTCCTCCGGCACATCTACCGCGAGACCTCCTCCTCCCAGCTCCGCGGCCGGGCCGCCCGCGCCCTCGCCGCCACCGATCCCTCCTTCGCGGCGGGCTTCGCCGTCGAATGCCTCTGGGACTGCGAGGAGTCCACCCGCGAACTGGCCGCCCGGCACGCCGCCATCGGAGACACCCGGGTCGTCGAGCAGCTGCGCCGGCTGGCCAGCGATCCCGCCGAGGAGGCCGAGGTCCAGACGGCCGTCCGCAGCCGCATCGGCCCCGACGCGGGACTCGCCCCCGGCGGGGTGTGAGCGGGGCGGCACGGCCTGCCGGCGGGCGAGGCCGCTCCGGCCGGGCGGGCCCCGGGCGCCGCACGCGTGAGCCCCGCACCGGGGCCCCCGCCCGGCGGTCAGCGGCTGACCGGCACGAAGCGCAGCGGCGTGCCCGGGGGAGCCTGCGCCGCCGCCCAGAGGCGCTCCTCGGGGACGACACCGATCACCGGGTAGCCGCCGGTCACGGGATGGTCGGCGAGGAAGACGACCGGACGGCCGTCCGGCGGCACCTGCACCGCGCCGACCACCATGCCCTCACTGGGGAGTTCACCCGCCCGGGAGCGCCGCAGCGGCGGCCCGTCGGTGCGCAGCCCGATCCGGTTGCTCGCGGGCGACACCGCGTACCGGGCGCGTGCCAGGCAGCGCAGCGCGTCCGGCGCGAACCAGTCGTGGCGCGGGCCCGGCAGCACCGGCAGCACCAGCTCGGCGGGCGGACCCGGGCAGGGCACCGCGTCCACCGGGGGCGGCGGCCCGTGCGGCGTCCCGAGCGGGAGTTCGTCACCGGCGGCCAGCGGGGGAGGGCCCAGTCCGGAGAGCAGATCGGCGGAGCGGCTGCCCAGCACGGGTGCGGCCGCGACCCCGCCCGCGAAGGCGATGTACGAGCGGAGCCCGCCGGCCGCCGGACCGACGTCCAGGACCGCGCCCGCCGGCAGCCGCACCGGCGCACCCCAGGGAGCGGGCCGGCCGTCGACCCTCACCGCACAGGGCGCGCCCGTGACAGCGGCGGTGACCGGCGTCCGTACGCGCAGCGCGGCACCGCTCACGGTGGTCTCCAGCGTCGCGGCCTCCGGGGGATTGCCGACGAGACGGTTGGCCAGCCGGTGCGCGGGGAGGTCCAGCGCGCCGGACCGGGGCACCCCCAGATGGGCGTGGCCGGTGCGCCCCAGGTCCTGGACGGTCGTCAGCGCGCCCGGCCGCTCGGCCCGGACCGCCGGTCCGGGCACGTCCGTTGACGCACGGACGGCGCTCACCGCAGACCGTCCCGCACGGCCGCCGGGCCGTCGGCGGCGACGAAACGGACCTCCGTGCCCGGGGCGAGCAGCGCGGCCGGTTCGCGGGCCGGGTCCCACAGCACCTCGCCGGTGCTGCCGATCAGCTGCCAGCCGCCCGGCGAGGAGCGCGGGTACACCCCGGCGTACTCCCCGGCGAGAGCCAGCGAGCCCGCCGGTACGGATGTCCGGGGCGTCGGGCGGCGCGGCAGCCGGTAGCGCTCCGGCAGCCCGGTCAGATAGCCGAACCCCGGGGCGAAACCGCAGAACGCCACCCGGAAGCGCACCCCGCCGACGATCTCCGGGACCTCCTCGGGGCGGACGCCCCAGCGCTCCGCCACCTCCGCCAGGTCCGGGCCGTCGTACCGGACCGGGAGTCGGACCGTGCGCCCCGCCCCGGCGGACTGCGGGGGCACCTCCCACCCGGCCAGTTCGGAGGCGAGGGCCCGCGGGTCGTCCAGGCCGTCGATCAGCACGGTGTGCGCGGCCGGCACGATCTCGCGCACCGGGGGCAGCTCTCCCGTCTCACGGCGCCGCACGAGCTCGGCGTGGAGCGCGCTCGCCGCCTCGGGGCTGCCGGGCTCCACCAGCAGAGCGTGCCGCCCCACCCGCAGGACCCTCATGCGAAGGGCTCCAGCGCCACCCCGTCGGCGGCCAGCGCCTCCCGGACCAGCAGGGCGAGCGCGGCGGCCCCGGGGGTGTCGCCGTGCAGGCACAGGGAGCGGGCCCGCACGGTGATCTTCTCGCCCTCGGCGGTCGCCACCCGGTGGTCCACGGCCATCAGCAGGGAGCGCGCCACGACCTCCTCCGGGTCCTCGACGACGGCACCCGGCCGGCCCCGCGGCACCAGCGTGCCGTCCGTGGAGTAGGCGCGGTCGGCGAACGCCTCCGCGACCGCGGGCAGGCCCGCGCCCTCCGCCGCCGCCAGCAGCCGCGAACCCGGCAGCCCGAGGACGGGCAGCGGACGGCCTCCCGCCGCGAGCACGGTTCCCTCGACGACCGCGGCGGCCTGCTCCTCGTCGTGCACCGTCCGGTTGAACAGCGCGCCGTGCGGCTTGACATAGGCGACGCGCGAACCGGCGGCGCGCGCGAAGACGTCCAGCGCCCCGATCTGGTAGGCGACCTCGTCGGCGAGCTCCCGGCGCGGCACGTCCATGGCGCGGCGGCCGAAGCCCGCCAGATCCCGGTACGCGACCTGGGCGCCGATCCGCACCCCCCGCTCGGCGGCGAGCTCGCACACCCGGCGCATTGTGGACGGGTCGCCCGCGTGGAAACCACAGGCCACATTGGCGCTGGTGACGACCGACAGCAGGGCGTCGTCGTCGGTCAGGCTCCAGCGGCCGAACCCCTCGCCGAGGTCGGCGTTGAGGTCGATGACGGGTGCGGACGGAGGCGCGGAAGCGGTCATGTGGCGGCCTTCCCCATCGTGTCCAGAAGCATCTGCCGGGAGTCGGCGAGGGAGCTCTCCAGCTCCGCTTCGGCCACGTGCAGCGCACCGCGTTCCAGGAGATCCGTCAAGCGCCGGTTCCGGACCGGCGGCGGCTCGTTCAGCCAGCGGGCCCGGGGCAGCGCCAGCAGCGCGGGGCGCAGTTCGGCGAGGACGCGGCTCAGGTACTCGTCGATCCGGGGGCTGCCGGCCAGCCCGCCCAGCGCCCGGTGGAACCGCAGATCGGCCGTGGAGACCGCCCGCCAGTCACCGGCCCGCGCGGCGGCCTCGCCCCCGGCCACCGCCTGCGCCAGAGCGCTCAGCTGACTCGGGCGGGCCTCCGGCGCGGCGCGCAGCCCGGCCAGCTCCAGGGCCCGCCGGACGGTGAAGATGTCCAGGACGTCCGCACGGCTCAGCACCCGCACCCGGACTCCCCGGTTCACCTCGTGCACGACCAGGCGGCCGTGCGCCAGCAGCCGGAACGCCTCGCGCAGCGTGTTGCGGGAGACGCCGAGCGCGGCACCGAGCGCCTCCTCGGAGAGCCGGGTGCCGGGCGGCAGCGTCCCCTCGGCTATCCGGTCGCGCAGGACGTCGGCGACGCGCTGCGCCGTGCTGCCGCGTCCGAGCCGGTCGCGGTCGGCAGCGAGCGGCGCGAAGGGATCGGCGGCGGACGCGGCCTGCGCGTTGGTGCGGTCCATGGGCCCCCCGTGGGCGAGCGGAACACGGCGTGGATTGTTGAACAACAGTATCCGCGGCCGCTCCGGCCGGTCGGTCCCGGCCCCCGGAAGCGGAGCCGGTACCGGTCCGGCTCCCCGCCGGCCGGGGAGCCGGGGCGGTGCGGCGACGCGAGAAGCATCCCACCGTCCTCCGACAACCGGCCCCGGCGGCCGGGGTGGTTCCGGGCGGCGCGGGGCCCGCCGGTGCTAGAGGTCGTAGCCGCCCGACACCTCGATGTTCTGCGCCGTGATCCAGCGGCTCTCCCCGGAGACCAGGGCGGCGATCACCGCTCCGACGTCGCCGGGTTCGCCGATCCGGCCGAGCGCGGTCCTCGCGGCGAGCGCCGGGACCACCTCGGGGAACCGGGTGAAGGCGTCGCCGGCGATCCGGGTGCGCACCGGTCCCGGGGAGACGGCGTTGACACGGATGCCCCGCGAGGCGAACTCCTTGGCCATGTACCGGGTCAGGACGTCCAGACCGCCCTTCATCGACGCGTAGGCCGCGTAGCCGGGCTCCAGGCCGGTCCGCGCGGCGGCGCTGCTGCTGCTCGTGTTGACGACGGCGCCGCCGTCCGCCATGAGCGGCAGCAGCGACTGCGTCAGGAAGTAGGGGCCCTTGAGCAGGACTCGCATGAGCTGGTCGAACTCCTCCTCGGTGGTGTCCTCGATCAGCGAGGTGCGGGAGAATCCGGCGTTGTTCACCAGGCAGTCGAAGGTGTCGCGCCGCCAGGTGTCGCGCAGTACGCCGGCCACCGTGTCGCGGAAGGCGGCGAAGGTGCCGGTGTCGCCGGCGTCCAGCGGCAGCGCGACGGCCGTGCCGCCCGCCTTCTCGATGGCGGCGGCCGTTTCGAGTCCTCCCCGCCGGTTGCGGCCGTAGGTCAGGACGACCCCGGTTCCCCGTCGGGCGATTTCGATCGCGGCGCTCTGCCCGATGCCCGAACTGGCGCCCGTGACGATGGCGACCTGCATGGTGTTCCTCCTGGGTGCGGTGGTACCGGTGTGGACTGGGTGGGGGCGATGTGCGCGGGGAGCGGCGGCGCTACGCGGCGGGGCGGTCCGGGGACAGAACCCGGGTGAGCCAGTCGGTGCGGGTCCGGCGGGCGGTGACCGAGATCCGCGCCTGCGGGAACAGCGCGTCGAAGCCGTGGAAGCCGCCCGCCCAGACGTGGAGTTCGGCCCGGCCGCCGGCCGCCCAGATGCGGGTGGCGTACTCGGCGTCCTCGTCGCGGAAGACTTCGGCGGAGCCGGTGTCGATGTAGGCCGGCGGCAGACCGGAGAGATCGCCGGCCAGCGCGGGCGAGACGTACGCGGGCACCTCGTCGCCGGTGAGGCCGCCGAGGAGACTGCGCCATCCGAACTCGTTCATCCGGCGCGTCCAGACACCGGGCCCGTCCGCGTACTGGAGGCTGGAGACGCTGGTGTTGCGGTGGTCGAGCATGGGGCAGACGAGCATCTGCGCGGCGATCGCCGGGGCGCCGCGGTCACGGGCCAGCAGGGCCACACCGGCGGCGAGGCCGCCGCCCGCACTGGCGCCGGCGACGACGATCCGGGCGGGGTCGACGCCCAGTTCGGCGGAGTGCTCGGCGACCCAGAGCAGTCCCCGGTAGCAGTCGTCGACCGGGGTGGTGCCGGTGGCCTCCGGCGCGAGCCGGTAATCCACGGAGACCACGACCGCGCCGAGCGCGTCGAGCCACTCCAGCGGGATGTCGATCTGCGAGAAGCGGTCGCCCATGACCATCCCGCCGCCGTGCATCCAGTAGACGCAGGGGGCGGCGGCGCCGGTGTCCGCGGGGGTGAAGACCGACAGAGGGATCCCGGCGCCGTCCCCGGCGTCCACGGTGACCTCGCGGTGGCCGGCCCGGCGGTCGGAGAGGAGGGCGTCGACCGGCGTCGGGGGCAGCCGGCGCAGCTGCGCGAGGACTTCGGGATCGAGTGCCGGTATCCGGGGTATCCCGGCCAGCAGCGCGTGCAGTTCGGGGTCCAGGCCGGAGTGTGCCGTGGTCATGCGGGTTGCCTTTCATCGGGCGGTGCGGACGGACGGGAGGCGGGGAGGGGGCCGGTGCGGACGCCGGGCGGCTCAGAACGCGGCCTTGCCGTGCACCGGCACGTAATCGGTGTACTGGGCCTCCTTGGCCAGCAGCCCGCCGATCCGCGCCACGATGGCCTGGGCGGCTTCGCCGGCGAAGATCCGGTGGTGGTCCTCCTCGCTGGTCCAGCCCTCGATGACGTGGACGACATCGGGGTCGGACGCGGAACGGGAGACGAGATACACCAGGCAGTGCTCGCTCGAACCCGGGGCGCCCTCGTCCAGGCCGGTCAGCAGCAGCTCCACGAGCCGGTCGCCGCTGCCGGGTTCGGCGGTCAGGGTGGCGGTGAAGCCGTAGCGGGCGGTCATGGCTGCCTTCTTTCGCCGTGGTGGAGTGAGGTGACTCCAGTCAACCGCCCTGACCTGCGGAAACGTTAGAACGATGCTCGCTGGTTCTTGCACGATCCTGGCGGCTCGGGGAGCCGGGGCGCGGAGGGGTGCTGCAATGGGCCCATGGACCTCGAAGAGCTCCGCACCCTGCTGGCCCGGCACGCCCGGCCCGACTCGACCACCGCCGTCGACGGCGTCCTCGTCTCGAAGGTCGACCGGCCGGACCCGCCGGCCCCCTCGATGTCCGGCACGGTGCTGGCGGTCATCGCCCAGGGCGCCAAGCGGCTCGCCCTGGGCGACCGGGTGTACGAGTACCGCGCCGGGCAGTACCTGGTCGCGTCGGTCGACCTGCCCGTCACCGGGCAGTTCACCCGGGCCGATCCCGAGCGGCCGGCCCTGGGGTTCGGCCTGAGGCTGGAACCGTCCGAGGTCGCCGAACTGCTGCTGCGGGCCGGCCCCGGGGACAGGCACCGCGCGGGAGAGGGCGCGCCGCCGGGGATCGCCGTCAGCGACGCTCCGGCCGCCCTGCTCGACGCGGTGGTCCGGCTGCTGCGCCTGCTGGACGAACCGCGGGACCGGGCCGTGCTGGCCCCACTGGTCAAACGCGAGATCCTGTGGCGCCTGATCACCGGGGAGCAGGGTGCGACGGTCCGTCAGCTCGGGCTGCCCGACAGCGGCCTCAGCCACATCTCGCGGGCGGTGCGCTGGATCCGCGAGCACTACGCGCAGCCCTTCCGCGTCGAGGACGTGGCGCGGCTGTCCGGCATGAGCGTCTCTGCCTTCCACCGCAACTTCCGGGCGGTGACCGCGATGACCCCGATCCAGTTCCAGAAGCAGATCCGGCTCCAGGAGGCCCGGCTGCTGCTCGCAGCCCGCCCCGGCGACGTCACCGGGGTCGGCCACCGTGTCGGCTACGACAACCCGTCACAGTTCAGCCGGGAGTACCGCCGCCAGTTCGGCGCGCCCCCCAGCCGGGACGCGGCCCGCCTGCGCCAGGCGGTGCGCACCCCCGCGGACGTCCTTCCCTGAGCCGCCGCGGCCGGTCCCATCCGCGCCGTTTGGGAGGATGTCAGCGCGAGGACCTACTCTGTGCGTCGTGAAGTCGCACGTCTCGGAATCCGTTCCGCCGCAGCTCAGTGGGGTGCAGCCCGGTTCGGTGGCCCGGCCCGCCCCCGGGCCCGCCGCCGACGAGGGGCTGGCCCGGCGGCTGCGCGCGCTCGCCTGCACCGCGCCGCTCCACGACCTCGACGCGCGCAAGGCCAACCTCGCCGGTGAGTACACGGTCTACGCCATGGCGGAGACGGCGCTGGCGGCCATCGACCTCGTCACGCTGAACATGGACTTCGACACCGGCGCCGACCACGAGCAGGTCGTCGCCCGGCTGCTGCCCCGGGTCGCCGCGCAGGCCCCGGAGCGCCCCGCCGCCGAGCACGAACGGGTCGCCCGCTGGGTCCTGGAGAACCTCATCAACGTCGGCAGCGTGGACCGCGGCTTCCGCGCGGTCTACGGCACCTTCGGCCCCGACGGCCGCTACGTCCGCCGGGACTACGACTTCAAGCTGATCGAGGAGGTCCCCGGGCCCGGCGGCGGTGTCTATCTGCGCACCACCGACGAGGCGGTCAACGTCCTGGTCGGCGCCCTCGACACGGATGTCACGAGCGCGCAGATCGCCGCCGAGGTCAAGCTGGAGGTGCTGATCAGCCGGGGCCGGCTCGCCGACGCCCAGCTCGCGGCCGAGCAGGCCCGCTACCGCACCGTGCAGTACGCCGAGACGCTGCGCCGCACCCTGGAGGCCACCCGCCGCAACGTCCGCGCCGTCGACTGGCTGAACCGGGTGCCCGATCTGATCGCGGAGGCGCTCGACCACGTCGCCGACCGCTACCGCCACGAGAACGCCATCCTCACCAACATCCGCCGCGCCCGCGACGAGGCGGAGGACGCCGAGCACAAACGGCGCGCCGCCGAGCTCGTGGACATCGTCAAGGACTGCGTCCGGCGCCACACCCAGCTGCAGTCCCGGCTGCTGGAGGCCGGACCGCTGTTCCGCGCCGAGCAGGACCGGCAGGCGTTCGCCCCGCCGTCCGCGCGGGCCGGGCTCGACCTGTACGGCCAGCTCCTCGCGCCGCTGCTGCCGCTGCCCGTGGAGCGGGCCCTGCCCGTCACCGACGCCTTCTTCGCCCGCGGTACCGGACTGCGCACACCCGCGGCCGTGCGCCTCGGCGACCTCACCGCCCTGCTCCTCACCCCGCCCGCCGAACGCGAGCACCTCGGCGCGGAGATGCCCGAGCCGGACCTCGTCACCACGCCCGACGACAGCCGGTTCAGCGAGGAGCAGCTGGCCCGCGCCCTGGACCTGCTCGACCTGCCGCCCGACGCCCCGCGCCGGCTCTCCGGGCTGCTGGCCGAGGCCCGTCGCCAGGACCCCGAACTGCCTTATCTCGTCGCGCTGCTGGCGGTGCACGCCGCGAGCCCGCCGGTCGGCACCGCCTACCGCCAGGGTGAGCGGCGCCTGCTGTTCGCCGTGGACGACGGCGTCCAGCTCGACGACCCGGAGTACGGCGGCGCCGACCTGATCGTCGGCACCGCCCTGCTCGACGCGGCGGGCATGGCCGCGGACCGCAGCACGGAGGCGGCGTGACGCCCCCGGCCCCCGCACCCGGCCCCGCACCCGGCAAGGAGCGACAGCAGTGAACGAGTACGGCACGGACGACGGCTCCCGGGGCCTGCCCGGCGACGGCCCCCCGCCGCCCGGCGACCGGGAGGAGACCGCACCGCGCGCCCCGGCGGGCACCGCCGCGGTCACCCCGGCCGACGCCGCCGACGCCGCGCGGCTCGTCTCCCACGGCCTCCAGCCGAAGCTGCTCCCCGCCCGCGACGCCGACTACGCCGAACTGCTGCGCCGGCACCGCGACGACCCGGCCTTCGCCCGGCTCGCCGACGCGGTCGCCACCGGACTCGGCCTCGTCGTCCTGGAGGTGTCGTCCCGCGCGGGCATGGTGGTGACGGCCGCCGAGGACTCCGTCTTCGCCGTCCGCATGGGTGACTACGCCCGCCGCGCCGTCTCCGACACCACCGACCGCTTCCTGCACGGCCTGGCCCATCTCGCCGTCGCCGCCCTCGCCTTCCCCCGCCCCGAGGACCTGGCCGACGACGGCTACATCGGCCGGATCACCGTCAACGGCGTCGACGCCTTCGTCCGGCAGGCCTGCCGCCGGCTGGAGGAGCGCGCCGAGGCGGCGGGCGAGAACACCGACCCGGCCACCGGCGCCCCCGGGCTGGAGGCCGCCTGGCGGGTGTGGTCCCGGCGCAGCGCCACCGGCGCCACCAAGGACGCCCGCCGGCTGGCCGGTTCGACCACCGGCATCGTCGGCAAGGCCGTCGCGTTCCTCACCGACTCCGGCTTCCTCCAGCGCACCGGGGACGACGCCGGAGGCTCGTACCGCACCACCGCCCGCTACCAGCTCCAGGTGCGCGACATGGCCGGCTCCGCCGCGCTGGCCGAGCTGCTGGAGCTCGGCGTCGTGGCCGTCGGCGACGGTACCCCGACCCTGCTGCCCCCCGACGAGAGCGACGAACTCGTCGCCGACGCCGGACTGCCCTTCCACACCTGACGGGCCCGGCGCACCCGGCACCCCGGGGGCGGGACCTCCCGAACCGCCGCCCCGGGAACGCCGGCCGCCCCACCCCGACCGTCCGCATCACACCGAGAGTCCGCCGCCATGTACGAGCTGTCCCGGGTCCGCCTCTACTCCATCGGCCCCGCCGGCGCGCGCTACGCCGACACCGTGCTCGACCTGCGCGGCGTCGGCGACCCCGTGGCCCACCCCGCCCCCGCCCAGGCGGACTTCTTCGAGGAGGAGCCCACCGGGCCGCCGCGCCGCCCGGCCCCCGCCGGAGTGCTCTTCCTGGAGAACGGCGGCGGCAAGTCCGTCCTGCTCAAACTGATCTTCTCCGTGATGCTGCCCGGCCACCGCAACACCCTCGGCGGCGCCAGCTCCGGCGTGCTCCGCAAGTTCCTCCTCGCCGACGACTGCGGGCACGTCGCCCTGGAGTGGACGCACACCCTCACCGGTGAGACCGTCGTCGTCGGCAAGGTCAGCGAGTGGCGCGGCCGCCAGGTCTCCTCCGACCCGCGCAAGTTCGCCGAGGCCTGGTACTCCTTCCGCCCCGGCCCCGGGATGAGCCTGGACTCGCTGCCGGTGGCCGAGTCCACCGCCGTCCGGGCCCCCGCCGAGGGCGTGTCGGGCGCCCGGGGCCGCCGCCGCACCATGAAGGGGTTCCGCGACGCCCTCACCGAGGCGGGCCGCGCCTACCCCAACCTCGACGTGGTCTGGGAGGAGATCCACGAGCGCTGGAACGAGCACCTCGGCGAACTCGGCCTCGACCCCGAACTCTTCCGCTACCAGCGGGAGATGAACGCCGACGAGGGCGAGGCCGCCGGCCTCTTCGCCGTCAAGAACGACGCCGACTTCGCCGACCTGCTGCTGCGCGCCGTCACCGACACCCGCGACACCGACGGCCTCGCCGACCTCGTGCACGGCTTCGCCCACAAGCTCGGCCGCCGCGCCGAACTCACCGCCGAACGGGACTTCACCGCCGGCTCCGTCGACCTGCTCGGCCGGATCACGGAGGCCGCGGCGGAACGGGAGCGCGCCCGCGAGGTGCACGCCGGGGCCGAGCGGCGCACCCGCACCCTCGTCCGGCGGCTCGCCGCCCGCGCCCGCGAGGAGCGCGGCCGGGCCGCCGAACTGGCCGGCCAGGTCACCGCCGCGGAACGGACCGTCGCCGAGGCGGAGAACGCCCGCGAGCGCGGCTCCCTGATCGCCGCCGAACTCGCGTACCGGCACGCCTCGCTGGCCCTCGCCGCCGCCGAGAAGGCCGCAGCCGCGCAGAAGCGGGAACTGGGCGAGGCCCGCACCCTCCTCTCCGCCTGGCAGGCCGCGGAGGCCGTCCTGCGCCACCGGGCCGCCGCCGACCGCTCCGCGCGCGTCGCCGCCGCCATCCGCGAGGCGGAGCGCGACGCCGCCCCGGCGCTCGCCGCCCGGGCGACCGCCGCCGCCGAACTGGTCGGCGCCCTGGACGCGGCCGTCGAGAACGGCGAGCGGATCGCGGCCGGGGAAGAGGCCCGTTCCGCCGCCCTCCAGAGCGAGGGGGAGACCGCCCACCGCGGTGCCACCGAAGCCGCGACCGCCGCCCAGCGCGCCCGCAGCGAGGCCGAACATCTGCGGCAGCGGCTCGCCGAGGTCGAACAGGAGACGGCGGAGGCCGTCCGCTCCGGCTGGCTCGACGACACCGCGCCCGACGCGGACCCGGCGCGTGCCGCGCTCGCCGCCGGCGAGGCCGTACGGACCGCGGTCGCCGCCGCGGACGCCGCCCGGGACACGGCCCGGCAGGCCGCCGACCGGGCCCGGGGGGCCGCGGCCGAGGAGACCCGGGCCGACCTGGCAGCCTCCCGCGCCGAGGACGCCGCCCGCGCGGCGGAGTCCGCCCACGCCGCCGAGCGCCGCACGGCCGCCGCCATCGCCGCGGAACCCCGGCTCGCCGAGCTGCTGAGCCTTCCGGCACCCGGCGCGGCGGCGGCCGCCGAACCGGGCTCCGAGGACGGCGGCGGGACCGGAACCCCCGGGCGGGCGGGAACGGCCGCCGTACCCGCTCCGCGCGGCGCCGGATCCGCCCCGTCCGGCTCGGCCGCCGCGTCCCCGTCCGGACCCCGCGTCGCGGCGGTCCCGCACCCGGGCGGCCCGGAGGACCTGCGGGCCACCGGGGGCGGGGGCACCGGTACCCCCGCGGCCGAGGGGAGTCCGAACGGCCGGGCGGACGGCGGGGAAGCGGCGGGCGGCGGCGTGCCGTCCGGCCCCGGAGAGGGGCACGGCGCCGGCCGGGGGACGGTGCCCGGGCGCCCGGCGGGCACCGCGGCCGCCGGAACGGGACCGGCCGCCGCGCCGGGAACCGGCCCGGAAACGGCCCACGGGAACGGCACCGGGGACGGCACCGGGGACGGCACCGGGGACGGCCCGCTGACCGTCGAGGAGCTGGACCGCTACGCCGAGGCGCTGCGCGATCTGCTCGACCGCGGAGTCACCTCCGCCGAGCGGCAGTTGTTCGAGCTGAGGACGGCCGCCGCCGACGACGCCCGCATCCTCGGCGCCCTCGGCGACGGCGGCCTCCTGCCGCCCGGCCCCGACGTCCTGGCCGCCGTCGAGTACCTCGGCGAGCACGGCATCCCCGCCCTGCCCGGCTGGCGCTACCTCGCCCAGGCCGTGGCCCCGGAGGACCACGCCACGGTGCTCGCGGCCCGCCCCGAGCTCGTCGACGGCGTCGTCATCACCGATCCCGCCACCCACGCCCGCGCCCGCGAGGTGCTCGCGGGCGCCGCGCTGCTGCCCCGCTCGGCCGTGGCCGTCGGCACCGCCGCGCTGCTCGCCCCGCCCCCGCCGGCCGGCGCGGGCGCCGGGGGCGGCCCCGGGGCGGAGGTCTTCCTCGTCCCGCCGAACCCGGCCATGCACGACGAGCACGCCGCCGACGACGAGCGGCGGGCCCGCCGGGCCCGCGCCGCCGCCCGCGACGAGGAGATCCGCGCCCTGGCGGCCCGGCTGGCGGGGGACCGGGCGCTGGCCGCCCGGATCGCCTCCTGGCGCGAGGACTGCCCGCCCGGCCGGCTCACCGAGCTGGCGGAGGCCGCCCGTTCGGCCCGGGACGCGGCCGCGGACGCCCGGGAACGGCTCGCCGTGGCCCGGACCGCCCGCGCCGAGGCGGAGGAGGCGGCGGCCGGAGCCGTCTCGGCGGCGGACGAGCGGCAGGAGGCCGCGCAGCGCGCCCGCCGCACCGCCGACGCCCTCTCCGGCCTCGCCTTCCGGCTCCGGGAACGGGCCCGCTGGCAGAGCCGGCTGCGGGAGACCGCGGAGGAGACCGCCGAGGCCGAGACCCGCGCCACGGCCTGCTGGGAGCGGGCCCGGGCCGCGGACGAGGACCGCCGCGCCGCCCAGCGCGCCGCCGACGACGCCCGGCGCACCGCCCGCACCCTGCGCGCCGAGCGGGCCGAGATCGCCGGCGTCGCCGAGGACGCGGCCCGGGAGGGGCGTGACGCCGCCGAGGCCCGCGGCGCCGCCCTCCCCGATCTCCGCGAGGCCTACCGGGCCGCCTCACAGCTCTACGAGAAGGTCGGCGTCGGCGCCGACCTCCGCGCCGAACAGGCCCGCGCGGAGAGCGACGAGAGCGCGGCCCGCGCCGAACTCGACCGGCTCACCAACAAGGTGCGCACCCGCGCCGCCCAGCTCCTGGAGAGCGCCGACGGCGCCGACGGCCCGTCCCGCCAGGCGGCCGCCGCCCGCGCGGAGTCCCGGGTGCAGATGCTGGAGTCGCGCGCCTCCGCCGCCAGCGAACAGCTCGGCCGCTACCGGGGCGAGGCCGAACGGCTCGCCCCGCCGCCCGGACCCGACGGACAACCGGGGGAGGCCTACACGGAACTGCCCGGGGAGCTGGTCCCCGCCGGAGCCGAGGAGGCCAAGGCCCTGCTGCGCACCGCCACCGCCGAACTCGCCGGGCACGAGGAGGCGTGGGAGACGGCCCGGGCCGCCCACGCCGGGCTGCTGCGGGCGCACCGCTCGGCCGAGGAGGCGGCGAGCGGCTTCGACGACACGGCCGCCTTCCTGCGCGAACTGCTGCGCGAGCCGGACCGGGCCGGTGAGCAGGACGGCGAGGAGCCGCCCGCGCCCTACCCGGGCGGCCCCGAGGAGGCCCGGCAGGCCGCCGCCGAGGCGCGGCGGTCGCTGCGCGGCTGCGCCGCCGACCTCTCCGCCGCCGAGTCGGCGGTCCGCGAGGCGAGCGACATCCTCGTGCGGCACGCCAACTCCGCCCGCTACGAGCAGGTCCGCACCCCCGCCCGCCAGCAGATCAGGGAACTGCCCGCCGCCGCCCTCGCCGAGCACGCCGGGGCCTGGCGGGAGGCGTTCGCGCCCCGGCTGCGGGTCCTCACCGACGAACTGGAGCAGCTGAAGCGGAACCGGGACAGCATCGTCGACCGGCTGCGCGGCCTGGTGGACGCCTCCCTGGCCACGCTGCGGTCGGCGCAGCGGCTGTCGAGGCTGCCCGGCGGGCTGGGGGAGTGGTCGGGCCAGGAGTTCCTGCGCATCCGCTTCGAGGAGCCCGACCAGGCGACGCTCACCGAACGGCTGGGCGAGGTGATCGACGAGGCCACCCGCGGCGCCGTGCGCAAGAACTCCGATCTGCGCCGGGACGGCATGACCCTGCTGCTGCGCGGGGTCGCGGCCGCCCTCCAGCCGCGCGGCATCGCCGTGGAGATCCTCAAACCGGACGCGGTGCTGCGCGCCGAGCGCGTCCCGGTCGGCCAGATGGGAGACGTCTTCTCCGGCGGCCAGCTGCTCACCGCCGCCATCGCGCTGTACTGCACCATGGCCGCGCTCCGCAGCAACGACCGCGGCCGCGACCGGCACCGGCACGCGGGGACGCTCTTCCTCGACAACCCGATCGGCCGGGCCAACGCCACCTATCTGCTGGAGCTGCAGCGGGCGGTGGCGGACGCCCTCGGCGTGCAGCTCCTCTACACCACCGGGCTGTTCGACACCACGGCGCTCGCGGAGTTCCCGCTGGTGATCAGGTTGCGGAACGACGCGGATCTGCGGGCCGGGCTCAAGTACATCCGGGTGGAGGAGCATCTGCGCCCCGGCCTGCCCCGGCAGGACGCGGGGGAGACGGTGCACGGGGAGATCACCGCCACCCGGATGTTCCGCCGCCCGCCGGAGACCGGTGGCGGGGGAGAGGCGGCGGCCGCCCGGGAGCAGACGCAGCAGCCGGAGCAGACGGAGTAGGGGGAGCCGGCGGAGTGGGCGGCCGGGACACCGGGGCGGGGCCGTCAGGAGCACGGAAGCCCGGAAGCCCGGGACGGCCGCTCCGGGACGGCCCGGAGGCCGGCCGGGGAGACCGGGGAGAGCCCGGAGCGGGGAGAGCCTAGACCGAGGACAGGCGGCGCCCCGCGGGCCGCGAGGAGCGGGTGGTCTTCCCGGCAGTCTTCCCGGCCGTCTTCCGTGCGGCCTCCCGCGCGGCGGCCCGCGCCGCACGCCGGGCCCGCCGCCGCTCGCGCCGCAGGGCCCGCGCGGTACTGCTCGGGACGGAGACGACGCCGTGCCGCTGGTTCCACACCTGCCGGGTGATCCAGACGTCGAGGACGCTCCAGGTGGCGGCGATGGTCATGGCCACGGTGGTGAGGACGGCGGGCAGGGCCGCCCACACGGCGGCCATGGTGCAGAAGAAGGCGACCATGGCCGTGATCAGGGTCACGGCGACGAT
The DNA here is from genome assembly GCF_020739505.1 of Streptomyces sp. S07_1.15. Lineage (NCBI taxonomy): Bacteria > Bacillati > Actinomycetota > Actinomycetes > Kitasatosporales > Streptomycetaceae > Streptomyces > Streptomyces sp. S07_1.15. Next base: position 320,902 of record NZ_JAJBZK010000001.1, on the reverse strand, counting down.
GATGCCCGCCCGCACGGCGGCCGAGCGGACCGGTTCGGGAAGCGGCGGCCGGACCGCCGGCTCGACCGTCCACAGCGTGCCGGCCCCGGGTGCGTCGAACGACGGGTCCGCCGGGATGACGTGATCCCGCGCCTCATACGGAGATCCCGCGCCGCCCTCGGTCGGGCGGTGTGTCTGCGTATCCATCAAACCTTCACTTTCCCCCGCGGGCGGTGGTGCCGGGCCGGGCCCGGGAGTCCGGGTATCCGGTCGGCTGCCCGCCTTGCGTCGTTCCGAAAACCGGAGTGGGGGAGAAATCCGCTTCCGCCCCTCCACCAGGGACCACGACCGGAAAGGGGCAGAGGTTCCCGGGCTCATCGCTTTCCGGCCAACATGGCCGCGTTCACGAGGTGTTGCGCGCTCTTGCCTGCGCGGACCCTCCCGGTGTGATGTCCTGGAATCATCCGACAGCTCCGGGTCGGGGCTTTACCGGCACATGCGCGGATACCCGGACTGGTCTTCGAGTTGCCACCCTCGCAGTAGTAGGCTCACGCCGTTTGCAGACGGAATACGGAACACCACCTCCGGCGAGCCGGGGTTGACAGTGGGGGAGGCCATGCGCTTTCGCGGGAAGTCGATCCGCAGGAAGATCGTGGCGCTGCTGCTGGTGCCGCTGGTGTCGCTCGTGTCCGCATGGGCCCTGGCCACGGCGCTCACCGGCGGCCAGGCCAAGCGGCTGCTCGACATCAGCCCGCTCATCGACAACGTGGGTATACCCGCCGAGCAGCTCGCGCAGACCCTGCAGCGGGAACGCCGCCAGACCCTCGTCTACCTCGCCGACCCGCGCAGCGCCGACACCCTGGCCGAGCTGCACAGCACGGAGAGCGCCACCGATGAGGCGCTCGGCACCTTCCGGAAGGCCCTGGCCGCCGAGGGCGTCCACGAGAAGATCGGTGCCGACGACGGGGCCCGGGACCGTCTGCACGACCTGGAGGACGAGCTGGAGGGCCTCGACAGCGTCCGGCGCAAGGCCCAGGAGGGCACCCTCGCCCCCGCCGACGCCTTCGCCACGTACAACGAACTCGTCGACCCCTGCCACGAGCTGCTGCTCGCCCTGCACGCCTACGCCCTCGACGAGCTGGAGCTCGACCAGGAGGGGCGCGCCCACATCGGCACCATCCGCGCCCGCGAGGCCCTGGCCCGCGAGGACTCGCTGCTCGCCGCCGCGCTCACCGCGGGCACCCTGTCCGAGGGCGACCTGCGGAAGTTCGCCGACCGCGTGGCCGACCGGAGGCTCCTCTACAGCCTCAACCTGGCGCAGCTCCCCGCCGCCGAGCGGGAGCGCTACGAGAAGTTCTGGACCGGCTCGGAGACCTCCGAACTGCGCGCCACCGAGGAGAAGCTGATCTCCGAGGGCCCGGAGGGGCTGGAGGACGTCAACGCCGAGCGGTGGCAGTCCGCGGCCGAGACCGCCCTGTCCGACCTCGACCGGATGGGCATCGAGGCCATCGGCCGCTACCAGGAGCGCGTCGAGCCGCACGTCACCCGCGTTCTCCTGCAGGCGGCGGCGGTGGCCGTGCTCGGCTTCCTGCTGGTGATCGCCTCCATCGCCATCTCGTTCCGCATCGGCCGCAGCCTCGCCCGCGACCTCAGCCGGCTCCGCAGGGACGCCCACGAGATGTCCGGTGTCCGGCTGCCGGCCGTCATGCGCCGGCTCGCCGCCGGGGAACAGGTCGACGTCGAGGCCGAGGCGCCCCGGCTGGAGTACGGCCAGGACGAGATCGGGCAGGTCGGCCAGGCCCTCAACACCCTGCAACGGGCCGCCGTCGAGGCAGCCGTCAAACAGTCCGACATGCGCCGCGGCGTCTCCGAGGTCTTCGTCAACCTCGCCCGCCGCAGCCAGGTGCTGCTCCACCGGCAGCTCAGTCTGCTCGACACCATGGAGCGCCGGACCCAGGACGCCGACGAGCTCGCCGACCTGTTCAAGCTCGACCACCTCACCACCCGTATGCGCCGTCATGCGGAGGGCCTGGTCATCCTCTCCGGCGCGGCCTCCGCCCGGCAGTGGCGCAAGCCCGTCCAGCTCATGGACGTGGTCCGGGCCGCCGTCGCCGAGGTCGAGGACTACGAGCGCGTCGAGGTGCGCCGGCTGCCGCGGCTGGCGGTCGCCGGGCCGGCCGTCGCCGACCTCACGCACCTGATCGCCGAACTGCTGGAGAACGCCACGGTGTTCTCGCCCCCGCACACCGCCGTGCAGGTGCACGGCGAGCGGGTCGCCAACGGCTTCACCCTGGAGATCCACGACCGTGGTCTCGGCATGACACCGGAGACGCTGCTCGACGCCAACCTCCGGCTGGCCGAGACCCCCGAGTTCGAACTCTCCGACACCGACCGGCTCGGCCTCTTCGTCGTCAGCCGGCTCGCGCAGCGGCAGGGGGTCCGGGTCTCCCTCCAGACCTCTCCGTACGGCGGCACCACGGCGGTGGTGTTCATCCCCGCAGCCCTCCTCACCGAGAAGGCGCCGGAGGGCCGGGACCGCTCCGAGGACACCACCGAGACGGCGGCCCCGGGCGGCAAGCTCGCCGCCCTCGCCCAGGTGCCCGTCCCGCTGGGCGGCCCTTCGCGGCGCGGTATGCCGGCCCTCGACGGCCCCGTCGAACTGGAGGCGCCGGACGCACCCGGGGACGAGGTCGACCACGAGGGGCTGCTCTTCCGGGCCCGCCGGCGCACCGGCCGGTACGGCGACCGGGACGAGCGCGGCGAACGCCCCGACCGCCCCGCGCGGCGGGACCGCCCCGGCCCGCCCGCCGCACCGGCCGCGGAGCAGCACCAGCAGGCACGCGACGGCGACACCGCGGGGCCGGAGGCCACCCGTTCCGCGCCGCGGCCCCGCCGCGGCGCCCCGGTCCTGGTGTCCGACCACGGCCGGCCCGTCGACGCCGCCCGCCGGACCCCGCCCCCCGACGGCGAGGCCGGGCCCGGCGCCGGGCCCGTCGGCCCGGGCGGACTGCCCAAGCGCGTCCGCCAGGCGAGCCTCGCCCCCCAGCTCAAGGCGGAGCACGGGCCACGGTCCGAGCCGCCGCCGGAGACAGCGGACCCGGAGCCCGACCGCGACGCCGAGGAGGTGCGGGCCCGTATGGCCTCGCTCCAGCGCGGCTGGCAGCGCGCCCGGGCACACGACGGTGACGACACCGGAACCACCGGGGACACAGCACCAGGAACGACACATGAGGGGAACGGTCGATGACCTCACCGCAGGCCATGGGACGCAATGCCGCACGGGGCGGAGCGGGCGAGCTGAGCTGGCTCCTCGACGAGCTGGTGGAGCGCGTCGGCAGCATCCGGAAGGCCCTGGTGCTGTCCCGTGACGGACTGCCGACCGGTACCTCCCGGGACCTCGGCCGCGAGGACGGCGAACACCTGGCGGCCGTCGCGTCCGGCTTCCACAGCCTGGCCAGGGGCGTGGGCCGGCACTTCGAGGCGGGCCGGGTCCGGCAGACCGTCGTCGAGCTGGACGAGGCGTTCCTCTTCGTCACCGCCGCGGGCGACGGCAGCTGCCTGGCCGTGCTGGCGGACGCGGACTCCGACGTGGGCCAGATCGCATACGAGATGACTCTGCTGGTCAAGCGGGTGGGCGCGCACCTCGGTACCGCCCCGCGCGAAGACCTGGCCGGCGGAGGGTGACGGGGGGTGGCATGAGCGAAGACGGCCAGGGGGAAGGGCACTGGTTCGACGACGAGGCCGGACCGGTCGTGCGGCCGTACGCGATGACGCGCGGACGCACCCGCAGCGCGGCGGAGGACAAGCTCGACCTGATCGCCGTCGTCGTCGCCCAGGACCGGGGGATGACCGATCTCTACGCGGGCCACTCGGCCGTGGACCACACGCTCTCCCCGGAGCACATCGACATCGTCGAGCGGTGCCGGGACGTCCCGCAGTCCGTGGCCGAACTCTCGGCCGACCTCGATCTGCCGGTGGGGGTCGTACGGGTGCTCATCGGTGATCTCATCGACGGGGACCTGGTCCGGGTCTCCCGCCCGGTGCCCCCGGCGGAACTGCCGGACGAGAGCATCCTGCGCGACGTGATCGCCGGGCTCCGGGCCCTCTGACCGCCCCGGCCCCGGGACGGGCCGGCGGACACGCCAGGGGCCCGCCGCCGTCTCCCCGCACCGAACGGGGAGACGGCGGCGGGCCCGGTGCTCCGGGGCCGGCCGGCCCGGAGTCAGTCGTGCGGCACCACGGCGACCGGCGCGGACACATGGTGCAGCACCGCGTGCGCCACCGAACCGAGCCGCGGCCCGATGTGCAGGCCGGACGTGCGCCGCCGGCCGACGACCACCAGACTCGCGTCCTCGGCCGCCTCGATCAGCTCCCGCCCGGCGCTTCCGAGCGGCACGCCCGGGATCACCTCGACGCCGGGGTGCGCCTCCCGCCACGGCCGCAGCAGACCCTCCAGCGTCTCGGCCCGCTCCCGGGCCAGCTCCTCGGTGCTGGGCTCCAGGTTCCCGCCGGCCGCCGCCGTCGGCTCGTAGCGGAGGGCGGGGGCCGGGGCCCAGGCGCTCACCACGCGCAGCGGGACACCGCGCCGCTCGGCGGCGTCGAACGCGAACTCCACCAGGGCGTCGTTCGGATGCCGGACGTCCCAGCCCAGCACCACCTCGCGGCCCTCGGGCGCCGGCGTGGTCGCCCCCGGGGCACCGGCGCCGGCGGTGGCCGCCCGCACCAGCACCACGGGCTTCGCGGCCCGCGCGACCGTGGCCATGGCGACGGAACCGAGGAGGAAACCGGCCATGCCGCTCAGCCCCCGGGACCCCAGGACCAGCAGGTCCGCCTCGTCGCAGGCGTCCAGCAGGGCGTGCACCGGGTCCTGGTCGGTGATGTGGCCGGTCGTCACCGACAGGCCGGGGTGGCGCTGCTCCAGGGCCTCGCGGTTCTCCCGGAGGAGCTTCTCCTCCCAGTGGTGGATGTCCACACCGCCCGGCGGGGTCGGCGGCGCCGGCGGGCGGACGTGAACCAGCCGCAGCGGCAGTTTCCGGCGGAGGGCTTCCCCGGCGGCCCATTCGGCAGAGGCGAGGCTCTCGGGCGAACCGTCGAGTCCGACCGTGACAGGGTGGTTCATGCCGACTCCTCCAGAAAATCGCGTGAACGGCGCCGCGGGCGCCGGCGGATCCGGGCGGTCCCGGCTCCATGTGATCAGTTTCCGGCCGGCGGGAGGGGCCTGAACAGGGACTCTGGTCCCGCTGTACAGCCGGAGGGCCCGGTCGGCCCCGGCCGGCGGCCGGTGTCCCGGTAACCGCCCGCCGCCCCGCCGAGACGGCGGAAGCCCGCCGTCCGGGGGAGCGTACCCCGAGGGGTGCCCCGGCTCCCCTGTGCGGTGGCCTCCCGCCGCGTCCGCGTCCCGGCTCTCCCGGTCCGCCGGCTCCGCCGGCTCCCTGAGCGGCGACCGGCCGGAGGTGTGATCCCCGGCCGGGGCCGGTTACACCGGCCGGATCGGGGGACTCGCGGGAACGGACACGGCTGCCCCGGGCACGCCGCTCAGCCGTCCGGGCCGGTGGGCAGCCCGGACGGCCGGGCGTGCCGCGGCCGGCCGCCCGGCTCCGCGGGCCGCACCGCTCACCTTCCGGAGGTTCACCCATGAACGGCACCGTCACCGCGGGTCTCGACGGCTCCCCCGAGAGCGCCGCGGCCGCCGAGTGGGCGGCCCGCGAGGCGCTGCTCCGCGGTGTGCCGCTGCGGCTGGTCCATGCCCGGGAGAAGGAGCCCCACCTCGTCCAGGCGCCCTTCGTCGGCGTCGAGACCCAGCACGAGTGGGCGGGCGGCATCCCCGAGGAGGCGGTCGCCGCGCTCCGGGAGCGCCACCCCGAACTGGAGATCACCGCCGACGAGGTCACCGGGCGGCCCGCGGAGGTGCTGCAGGGCATCGCGCGCACGGGAGAGCTGCTGGTCCTGGGCTCCCGGGGGCTGAGCGGCATGGCCGGCTTCCTGGTCGGCTCCGTGGCCCTGGCCACCGTGGCGCACGCGACCCGGCCCACCGTGCTCGTACGGGCCGGGACGGCGGAGGGGGACGGCCACCGCGCCGGCGCGGGCGGGCAACCCGCGACCGCGCCCCCGCACCGGGACGTGGTCCTCGGTCTGGACCTCACCCAGCCCAGTGCCGAGGTGATCCGTTTCGCCTTCGAGGCCGCCGGCCGGCGCTCCGCCCGGCTCCGCGTGGTGCACAGCTACCGGCTGCCGCCCGCCGAGACCTGGGGAAGCCGGCCGTCCGCCGGCGCCTACCCGCCGACCACCGCGGACATCGTGCCCAGCGCGGCGGACTTCTCCCGGTACGAGGAGCGGGCACTGACCGCGGCCCTGGCCCGCTGGCGGGCCGATTTCCCGCAGGTCGAGGTCGCCGAGCAGACGGGCGTCGGCGCCGCCGCCCACCATCTGACGGAAGCGTCGGCCGAGGCCTCGCTGGTCGTCGTGGGCCGGCGGATACGGCGCTCCCCGCTGGGCACCCACATCGGGTCCGTGGCGCACGCGGTGCTGCACCACTCCGCGGCCCCCGTCGCCGTCGTCCCGCACGACTGACGTACGCGGCCCCGCGTGCCGGACCTCCCCGGTGCCGAGTGGCTGACGCACCGTCACCGGACGGGCCGGACCGGGCCGGTGGGGGCGGGTGCGCGGCCCGGGACCATCGGTCCCGGGCATGCACCGCTCGGCACTGGGCGGCGCCCTCGCGGCCACCGGATGCTGGACTCACGACGACGGAGGAAACATCATGCGAGCACTCGTCTTCCACGGTCCCGGGCAGTCCTCCTGGGACACCGTCCCCGACCCCGCCATCCAGCAGCCCACCGACGCGATCGTGCGGGTTGACACCACGACCATCTGCGGAACCGACCTGCACATCCTGAAGGGTGACGTCCCGGAGGTCCGGCCGGGCACGGTCCTCGGCCACGAGGCCGTCGGCGTGATCACCGAGACCGGGGACGCGGTCGGCGCGTTCCGGGTGGGCGACCGGGTCCTGGTGTCCTGCATCTCCGGCTGCGGCCGCTGCCGCTACTGCCGCGAGGGCGCCTACGGGCAGTGCCTGAGCGGCGGCGGCTGGATCCTCGGCCACCTGGTCGACGGGACCCAGGCCGAGTACGTGCGGGTGCCGTTCGCGGACCTGTCCCTGCACAGGCTGCCGGACGAGGTGCCCTCCGAGCAGGCGATCCTGCTCTCCGACATCCTGCCCACCGCCTATGAGGTCGGTGTGCTCAACGGGCGGGTGACCCCCGGCGACACCGTCGTGATCGTCGGCGCCGGACCGATCGGCCTGGCGGCCGTCGCCACGGCGCGGCTGTACTCGCCCGGCCGGATCGTCGCCGTCGACCTCGCGCGGTCCCGGCTGGACGCGGCCAAGCGGCTCGGCGCCGACGACGTCGTCCAGGCCGAGGAGGACGTCGAGGGCTTTGTCCGCGGGATCACCGGCGGACTGGGCGCCGATGTCGTCATGGAGGCGGTCGGCGTGCCGCAGAGCTTCGAGCTCTGCACCCGGATCGTCCGCCCCGGCGGTCACGTCGCCAACATCGGTGTGCACGGCAAGCCGGCCGCCCTGCACCTGGAAGACCTGTGGATCAAGAACCTGACCATCACCACGGGTCTGGTCGACACCTCGTCCACCCCGGCGCTGCTGCGGATGCTGGCCGCCGGACGGCTGCCCGCCGCCGAACTGACCACCCACACCTTCGCGCTCGACGCCATGGAGGAGGCGTACGACGTCTTCTCCCGCGCGGCGGAGACCGGAGCCCTGAAGGTCGTCATCAACCGGAGCTGACGGCGCCCCGGCCGCCCGGCCGGCCCCGCCGGCCACCCGCACGCGCTTCCCCGCAGAGGAGAGGACCATGCCCACCGAGACCCCGCACATCGTGAGCGATGTGATGACACAGACGGTCGTCGCCATCGGCCGCGGCGCCTCCTTCAAGGAGATCGTCCGGATGCTGACGGAGTGGAAGGTCAGCGCCATGCCGGTGCTCGCGGGCGAGTCGCGGGTCGTCGGGGTGGTCTCGGAGGCGGACCTGCTGCCCAAGGAGGAGTTCCGGGACAGCGACCCCAGCCGCCGGGAGCAGATGCTGCGCCTGCCCGACCTCGCCAAGGCCGGCGCGACCACGGCCGAGGAGCTGATGAGCTCGCCGCCGGTCACCGTACGGGCCGACGCGACGCTCTCCGAGGCCGCGCGCATCATGGCCGTCGGGCACGTCAAGCGGCTGCCCGTGGTGGACGCCGACGGGCGGCTGCAGGGCCTGGTGAGCCGGGCCGACCTGCTGAAGGTCTTTCTGCGGAAGGACGAGGAGATCGCCGAGGAGGTGCGGCGCACCGTCACCTCCTACCTCTTCCCGGACCCCGCCGCACCGGTGCGGGTCTCGGTGAAGGACGGCGTGGTCACCCTCAGCGGCCGGATCCGGGACACCTCGCTGGTGCCGGTGGCCGCGCGGCTCGCCCGCGCGGTGGAGGGCGTCGTCGGGGTCGAGTGCGAGCTCAACCGGGCGGTCACCGGTCCGGAGGGCTGAACCGCCGCGGCGGGGCAGGGCGGAGCGGGAGGGCCGGGGCGGGACGGCCGGGGCGCCGCGCGGTGCCCCGGCCGCGTCGCACCCGGCGGGCCCCGTTCGGCCCCGGCCCGCCGCGCCGTTCCCGTGGCTGGAATGCCGCCTGCCGCGCCGCGGCCCTCTGGGGCGGCCGGGGCGGGGGTGGCAGGGTGGCCGGAAGGGACAGACGCGCGCGAGGGAGGGGCAGGACATGATGGACCGTCATGTGGTGGCCGGAATCGACGGTTCCCGGCCGGGCCTGGCGGCGGCCGAGTGGGCCGCGGCGGAGGCGGAGGCGCGGGGGACCGCGCTCCGCCTCGTCCATGTGGCACCCCCGGAACCGGCGGAACGGCCGGCGCGGGGGACGGAGACCTGGCGGCTGGGCGCGGAACGCATGGTGCGGGGAGCGGTCACGGAGATCACCCGGCGCCGTCCGGGCCTGGACGTCGTGGGCGAACAGGCCACCGGTGTCCCCGCCGCCGCGCTGGCCGCCGCCTGCGGTTCCGCCGGGCTGCTGGTGCTGGGAACCCGCGGACTGGGCGGCTTCGAGGGGCTGGCCCTCGGATCGGTGGCCCTGGAGCTGGCCGGCCTGGCGCCCTGCCCGGTGGTGCTCGTCCCCGCGGCCCGGACCGGGGAGGAGAAGGAACCCGAGGTCGTCCTCGGCATCGACGCCCGCCGCCCCGCCCGCGCCGCCCTGCGCTTCGCCTTCGAGACGGCGCGCCGGCGCGGCGCCCGGCTGCGCGCCGTGCACGCCTGGAGCCTGCCCGCGCCGTACGCGGCGCCGTGGGCCCCGTACGAGGTGCTGGAGGAGGAACGCGGCGCCTGGGAGGACCAGGAGGTGCAACTGCTCGATGACGCGCTGCGCGGCTGGCGGGAGGAGTACCCCACGGTCCCGGTCCTCCCGGACGTACGGCTGTTCTCCCCGGCCGAGGCCCTGGTGAAGACCTCGGCGGGGGCCGGGCTGGTGGTCGCCGGACGCGGCGGCGGGCCGGGGACGGCCCTGGTCGGTGTCCCGCACGCGGTGGCCCACCACGCCCGCTGCCCGGTCGCCCTGGTGCCGGATGCCTGACACCGGCGGTCGCCGGCCCGGCCCCCGCCCGTACGACGCCCCCGCCCGTACGACGGGGCCGGCCCGGCCCCGCCCGGAGACCGTCGCGGCGGGGTCCGCCGCCCGGGCCCGTCCCACGAGGCGGTGACCCGGTCCGGGGGCGGAGGCCGCCTCCCCCGGACCGGGTGGCCACGGCGCCGTCGCGCGCCCGGCGGGCCCGTCCGCCCGGCCGGTCAGCCGGTCAGCCGGTCCAGGTCCAGCCGGTGACCTCCGGGAGGTCGGTGCCGTGCTCCCGGATCCAGCCGTGGTGGCGCAGCCGGACGTCCTCCATCAGCTGCCGCACGGAGGCGGCCCGTACGGCCAGCCCCGGCACCCGGTCGATGACGTCCATCACCAGGCGGTAGCGGTCCAGATCGTTGCCGACGACCATGTCGAACGGCGTGGTCGTGGTCCCGATCTCCTTGTAGCCGCGGACGTGCAGATTCCGGTGGCCGGCCCGCCGGTAGGCGAGACGGTGGATCAGCCAGGGGTAGCCGTGGTAGGCGAAGATCACCGGCCTGTCGCGGGTGAACAGCGCGTCGTACTCCGCGTCGGGCATCCCGTGCGGGTGCTCCTCGCCGGGCAGCAGCCGGGCCAGGTCCACCACGTTGACGACCCGCACCGACAGCTCCGGCAGATGGGCGCGGAGCAGCGAGGCGGCGGCCAGCACCTCCTGCGTGGGCACGTCCCCCGCGCAGGCCAGCACCACGTCGGGCTCGCGGCTTCCGTCTTCGGTGCCCGCCCAGTCCCAGATCCCGGCGCCGCGGGCGCAGTGGGCGCGGGCCGCGTCCAGGCTCAGCCAGTCGAAGCAGGGCTGCTTCCCGGCGACGATCACATTGACGTAGTCGCGGCTGCGGAGGGCGTGGTCGGCCACGGCGAGCAGGGTGTTGGCGTCCGGCGGGAGGTACACCCGGACGACCTCGGGCGCCTTGTTGAGAACGTGGTCGACGAAGCCCGGGTCCTGGTGCGAGAAGCCGTTGTGGTCCTGCCGCCAGACGTGCGAGGTGAGCAGGTAGTTGAGGGAGGCGATGGGGCGGCGCCAGGGGAGCCGGCGGGTGACGCGCAGCCACTTGATGTGCTGGTTCACCATCGAGTCGATGATGTGGACGAACGCCTCGTAGCAGGAGAACAGGCCGTGGCGGCCGGTGAGCAGGTAGCCCTCGAGCCAGCCCTGGCAGGTGTGTTCGGAGAGGATCTCCATGACCCGGCCGTGCCGCTCCAGATGCTCGTCGGTGGAGAGGACCTCCGCCTGCCAGGCCTTGCCGGTGGCCCGGTAGAGATCCTGGAGCCGGTTGGAGGCGGTCTCGTCCGGGCCGACGACGCGGAAGTCGCGCCGGTCGGTGGTCGCTTCCATGATCCCTTCGAGCAGGCCGCCGAGAACGCGGGTGGGCTGGTGCAGGGTCGTGCCGGGCTTGTCGACGGGGACGGCGTGCCCCTCCAGGGCCGGGACGGGCAGCTCGCGCAGCAGCAGGCCGCCGTTGGCGTGCGGGGTGGCGCCCAGGCGCCGGGCGCCCTCGGGGACGCAGGCGAGCACCTGCGCGGTGGGCCGGCCCCGCTCGTCGAACAGCTCCCCGGGACGGTACGAGCGCAGCCAGGTCTCCAGCTGCCGGAGCTGCTCCGGATCGTCGCGGACCTCCGGCAGCGGGATCTGGTGGGAGCGCCAGGTGCCCTCCACCGGGAGGCCGCCCACTTCGGCGGGCCCGGTCCACCCCTTGGGGGTGCGGAGCACGATGACGGGCCAGCGGGGGCGTTCGGTGACGCCCTGCTCGCGGGCCGTCCGCTGGATCAGGGAGATCCGGTCGACGGCGGTGTCCATCGCCAGGGCCATGGAGCGGTGGACGGTGGTGGGGCACTCGCCGGTGACGTGGATCGGCTCGTGGCCGTAGCCGCGCAGCAGTTCGTCGAGTTCCTGTCCGGGGATACGGGCGAGGACGGCCGGGTTGGCGATCTTGTAGCCGTTGAGGTGGAGGATCGGCAGCACGGCACCGTCGCGGACCGGGTCGAGGAACTTGTTCGAGTGCCAGGAGGCGGCGAGCGGCCCGGTCTCCGCCTCCCCGTCCCCGATGACGCACGCCACCAGCAGCTCCGGGTTGTCGAACGCCGCCCCGTAGGCGTGTGCGAGGGAGTAGCCCAGTTCCCCGCCCTCGTGGACGGAGCCCGGGGTCTCCGGCGCCACATGGCTCGGCACCCCGCCGGGGAACGAGAACTGCCGGAAGAGCCGCGCCATGCCCTCCGCGTCCCGGCTCACATCCGGGTACGTCTCGGAGTAGGTGCCCTCCAGCCAGGAGTTGGCCAGCACGGCGGGCCCGCCGTGGCCGGGCCCCCAGACGCAGAGGGCGTCCAGGTCCCGGGCCTTGATCACCCGGTTCAGATGGGTGTACACGAGGTTCAGCCCGGGGGTGGTGCCCCAGTGGCCGAGCAGCCGCGGCTTGATGTGCCCGGGGCCGAGGGATCCGTCCGGCAGCGGGTTGGCGAGCAGATGGATCTGCCCGGCCGCCAGGTAGTTCGCGGCACGCCAATGGGCGTCCAGGGCCTGTAAGTCGTCGTCGGACAGGGGCTGGGGAGCGATGTCGCGCATGGCGTCCTCCGGGAACGTCGGCGGTCGGCGGCGTCCCTCCAGCCTCGGTGCGGCGGCGTCCGGCCGGGTAGGGCCGCCCGGGGCCCTCCGCCGGGCCTGTGGTCCCGCGGCTCCGCGCGGGCGACGGGACGGCGCCCGCGACGACCGATCGCGCCGGGGACATACGCGGGGGCGGGGCGGACCCGTCCGGCCCGCCCCGCCCCTGCCGTCCCGCGATCCCGGGTCAGCCGTGGGTGCGGCCGCGCACCGGCGGGTGCGGCTCCCGGGCCTCCGCCTGGGTGGCGATGATCGCGGCCTGCACACGCCGCTCCACGCCCAGCTTGGCCAGCAGCCGCGAGATGTGGTTCTTCACCGTCTTCTCCGCCAGGTAGAGCCGCTGGCCGATCTGGCGGTTGGTGAGGCCCTCACCGATCAGGGTCAGGATCTCCCGCTCGCGGGCGGTCAGCCCCGGCAGAGCGTCCGGCTCCGGCTCCTTCTCCTCGTCGGAGCGGAGGCGGGCCATCAGCCGCGTGGTGGCGCTCGCGTCCAGCATGGACTGGCCGGAGGCGACCGTGCGCACGGCCGCGACCAGGTCCGTTCCCGAGATCTGCTTGAGCACGTAGCCGGCGGCCCCCGCCATGATCGCGTCGAGCAGCGCCTCCTCGTCGTCGAAGGAGGTGAGCATCAGGCAGGCCAGATCGGGCATCCGCGAACGCAGCTCCCGGCACAGGCTGACCCCGTTGCCGTCGGGCAGCCGGACGTCCAGCACCGCCACATCGGGGCGCAGCGCGGGGACCCGGACGAGTGCCTGCTCGACGGTGCCCGCCTCACCGATCACCGTGAGGTCCGGCTCGGCGTCCAGCAGGTCGTGCACCCCCCGCCGGACGACCTCGTGGTCGTCGAGCAGGAAGACCTTGACCGGACTGTCTCCGGTGGCCAGGTCGTTTTCCGCCATGCATCGCTCCTCTGTCCGCGCCGCCCGCTGGGGTGGGTGGCGCCTTGCGTACCTGCGGCGGCGTGCGGCCCGCCCGGATACGCGGGGCCGGGCCCGGTCGCGGGCCCGCGCCGCGCACCCCCCACCGTATCCGGTGCGAGGGGATCGCCGTATCCGGTGTGTGGCGCCCTCTTCCGGCGGATACCCGGTGGAGGACGGCCGGAAGGGCGCGGAGGCCGGTCCGATCCGTCCCTTCCGCCGGAAAGGCCGGGACCAGCCGGCCGGGGATCGGGACCTGTGGCCCCTGCCGTCCGCCGCCCGGCCGGTGGATCCTGGGCCGCTGGGGCGGGCATCGTCCCCGGCCGGGCGGCCGGGGCCCGGCACCCGCCCCGGAACCACGCCCCGCCGGCACCCGTGGGGCACAGCTGCCCCGGCGCGGACCGCTGCGCCGTACCAAGGATGGACAGATGCACCCAGACAACGGCTTTCACCAACTCGACCGGCAGGAGTGTCTGCGGCGGCTGGCCACCGTCCCGATCGGACGGATCGTCTACACCAGCGAGGCGCTGCCCGCCGTGCTGCCGGTCAACTTCTCCCTCGACAGCGACTACTCGGTGATCATCCGCACCTCGACCGGCTCCCGGCTGGCGGGATCGGTGAACGGCGCCGTGGTCGCGTTCGAGGCCGACCAGATCGACGCGGCCACGTCGAGCGGCTGGAGCGTGATCGTCACCGGGATCGCCCATGTCGTGACGGATCCCGCGGAGCACCGGAGGCTGGAGGTGGTCGGACCCGACTCCTGGGGACCGGTCGCCGACGGCGTCTACATCCTCATCGAACCGGAACTGGTCACCGGGCGCGCTCTCGGCAGTCACGCCGACCTGATCGCCCCGCCCGAGCCCCGCGACGCGACGTCCGCGGCCGGGCTCTGGACCATCCCGTAGCCGGTGTACGAGGGCCGGACGGCGACCCCCCGGGGTGCCGTCCGGCCCTGGTGTGCCCGGGGGTACCCGGGACCTTGGGCCCGGGTGTGCGGGCCCTCCGTCCCGAGATGCTCCGCAGAGGTCCCATCACCCCTCTGACCTCGTATTTCGGCTGCTATACACGAATGAGCCGCCCGAACGGGAGGCCGGAAATCCCTTCCCCTCACCCCCTGGGAGCTGCCGTGCTGTCCGCCGAGTCCGCCGAGCTCGTCCGCGCCACCCTGCCCGCCGTCGGCGGGGCGCTGGAACAGATCACCACCCGCTTCTACGGCACGATGTTCTCCGAGCGCCCCGACCTCCTCGACGGGCTGTTCAACCGGGGCAACCAGGCCAGCGGTGCCCAGCGGCAGGCGCTGGCCGGTTCCATCGCGTCCTTTGCGACCTGGCTTCTGGAGAACCCGGACAGCCGGCCGGACGCCCTGCTGGACCGGATCGCCCACAAGCACGTCTCCGTCGGCATCACCGACGACCAGTACGTGATCGTCCACAAGTACCTCTTCGGCGCGATCGCCCACGTCCTCGGGGACGCCGTGACGCCCGAGGTGGCCGCCGCCTGGGACGAGGTCTACTGGCTGATGGCCGGCGCCCTCATCGCCCAGGAGGCGCGGCTCTACCAGGCCGCGGGCGTCCGGCCGGGCCAGAACTGGCGGACGTGGCGGGTCACCGACCGCCGCGAGGAGACCGCCGACACGGTGTCCTTCGTGCTCCGCCCGGCCGACGGGGGCCCCGCTCCCGAGGCCCGCGCCGGGCAGTACGTGAGCGTCAGCAAGGTGATGCCCGACGGTGTGCGGCAGCTCCGGCAGTACACCCTCTCCTCCGCCCCCGGCGAGGACGAGCGGCGCATCACCGTGAAGCGGGTCGACGGCGAGGGCGCCCCCGACGGCGAGATGTCGAACCTGCTCCACGGCACCGTCCGCGTCGGCGACGAGCTGGAGCTCTCCCCGCCGTTCGGCGACATCGTCCTGGAGGACTCCGACCGGCCGCTGGTCCTGGCCTCCGCGGGCGTCGGCGTGACCCCCATGGCCGCCATGCTGGCGCACGTCGCCTCCACCACGCCCGAGCGGGAGGTGCTCGTCCTGCACGCCGACCGCTCGCCCGGCGACCACGCCCTGCGCGGCGAGACCCTGGAGCTGGCCGCGAAGCTGCCCGCGACCCGCGCCCTGTTCTGGTACGAGAACGGCGCCGAGGAGTCCGGCGACCGCACCGGCCTGATGGACCTCTCCGGGGTGGAGATCCCCGCCGGTGCCCAGGCGTACCTGTGCGGCCCGCTGGAGTTCATGCGCGGGGCCCGGACGGACCTCCTGCGGGCGGGCGTCGCCGCCCGTGACGTCAAGTACGAGGTCTTCGGCCCGGACCTGTGGCTGGCGGACGCCGCCGCCTGACCGGCTCCGCCGGGAGGCGTTCCCCTCCCCGGACGCGCACCGGCGAACACCGGCGCCCCGTCCCCCGCGACCAGGCGGGGGACGGGGCGCAGCCGTGTGGGCCGCCGGTGCCGGGCACGCCGGTCCCGGGCACGCCGGTGCCGGCCGCCCACGGGAAGCGCCCGTGGACGGCCGGCCGGCGCGGCTCAGACGAGGCTCGTCCAGTACGACCAGAAGCGGGTCAGGATGAACACGGCGATCACCGCGTACCAGCCGAAGAGCAGCAGCCAGCGCACGTCCAGCACCGCCTCGGCCGCCTTCCGGCGGCGCTCCGGCACCGGCAGCACCCCGTTGCGCAGGCCGTCCGTCAGCAGCGTCCAGAAGAGGGCGATGGTGACCACCCAGATCAGCATGCAGTACGGGCACAGCTCGCCGAGGACGTAGAGCGACTGGTAGATCAGCCAGTGCGCGAAGGCCACGCCGAGCAGCGACCCGCCCAGGAGGAGCTGCCACAGCCACCGGCGGAACCGCGCCCCGGCCAGCAGGGCCAGGCCGAGCGCGCCCACGACGGCGAAGACGCCCAGGCCCCACAGCATGTTGGGGACGCCGCCGAAGGCCTCCGACTGCCAGGTCCGCGCGATGTCACCGCAGCCGATGACGGGGCTGATGTCGCAGGCCGGTGCGTAGGCCGGGTCCTCCAGCAGCGCCCAGGAGTCCCGGGCCAGGCCGAACGAGGCGAGCCATCCGAGGGCGCCCGCCACGGTGATGACGACGGCCGTGAGACGGCCCGCGCCGATGCCGTCCCCCTCGGGGGCGTGCATCGGCGCGGGCCGGCCGGCGGCGGAGTCCGGAGCGGAGTCCGCGGTGGGGGAGGGCCGGGCGCTCATCGCCGGGCCCCCTGCCGCTCCCGGGAGTTCCCCGCCGGGGTCCCGCGCCGGCCGGCCGGCGCCACCGGGGCGCGGTGCCGGTACACCAGGTACGGCCGGGACAGGTACGCGACGGGCGCGCTCCACACGTGCACCAGCCGGGTGAACGGCCAGACGGCGAAGAGCAGCAGCGCCGACAGGGCGTGCAGCTGGAACAGCAGCGGCGCCCCCGTCATCGCCTCGGGCAGCGGCTGCAGGGTGAACAGCCCGCGGAACCAGGGCGAGATGGTGGTGCGGTAGTCGTAGCCGCCGCCGAAGACGTTGTGCGCGCCCGTCGCCGCGATGCCCAGCAGCACCGTCGCGGCGAGCACCGGGAAGAGCACCTTGTCGGAACGGTCGGTGGTGGTGCGGATCCGGTGGGAGAGCAGCCGGCGGGCGCTGAGCATCCCCAGCCCGGCCACCATGGCGATCCCGGCGACCGTGCCCAGCCACACGGCCGTCACGTGGTACATGTGCTCGGTGATCCCGACCGCCTCCGTCCAGGAGGCCGGGATCAGCAGACCGACGGCATGACCGCCGATCACCGCGAAGGCGCCCAGGTGGAACAGCGGGCCGCCCCAGCGCAGCCAGCGGTGCTCCAGCAACTGCGTGGTGCGGCTGGTCCAGCCGAACTGGTCCCTGCGGTAGCGCCAGACGTGGCCCACCAGGCAGACGGCGAGCGCGGCGTAGGGGAGGGCCACCCACAGCAGGAGGTCCCCTGCCGTGGTGGCAGCGGCGAGTTGGCCGCCGGCAACGGTCATCGGAGGTTCTCCCTGGTGGTCGGGTCGGCGGTCGGGTCGGTGGAGGGAACGGCGGCCGGGCCGGGAGCGGGCACCCGGGTGGGCGGCTCCGGCGCCGGGGGCACGAAGGTGCCGGGCGGCGCGAACACGCCGCCGTCGAACGGATCCAGGCCCACGTCCTCCGCGGGCGGACCGGCCGCGGCCAGTTCGGCCACGGCCCGCAGATCCGCGTCGGTCGCCGGCGGCAGCAGCGACAGCAGCGCGGCCAGGACGTGCTCGTACGGGGAGTCCGCCGCGCCCAGGGAGCGGCGGATCAGCTCCAGGCCGCGCCGGTGCCGCCGCAGCGGCGCCTCACCGGCCGCCGTGCCGGTCAGCGCGGCGTACTCCAGGACCACCGGCAGGTGGTCGGGGAGCTCCCCGCTGCCGCTCTCCCAGCCGGTGGCGCGGTAGCACTGGGCGAGCGTCAGCAGCGCCATGCCGCGCCGCCGGGTGTCGCCGTGCAGGTAGTAGGTGAGGTAGAGGCTGCTCTTGCGCCGCAGGTCGAACACCTCGACGTAGTGGCGCCGCAGGTCGTCCGGGCCGGTGGCCGTGAACCAGCCGGCGAACTCCGCCAGCTCGGCGGCCGCCGGGGAGTCCGGCAGCGCCCGTACGGAGCTGTCGAGCACGGCCCGGGCGGCGGCCAGTTCGTCGTCCGGGTACTGCAGCAGGAGCGAGCAGAGGCGGAGCAGCAGACAGCGGGTCTCCCGCTCCTCCGGGGTGAGGTCCGCGGGCCGCCGGGCGGCGGGGCGGATCCGGGTGCGGACCGCTTGCAGCGGGTTCAGGGGGCTCATGACACTCCTCCCGCCAGTCCGCCGGTCTCCGGGGCGGCGTCCCGGCGCCGGATCCTGGGCAGGCCCAGCATCACCTTGCCGCCGGCGGCCGGCTCCTCGCCGGAGCTCTCCACCGGGCAGCGGTTCTCCATCGCGCTGAGCGCGGCGGCGTCCTCCTTGTGCGCGGCGGGGATGACGTAGCGGTCCTCGTACTTGGCGATCGCCAGCAGCCGGTGCAGGTCCTCCGCCTCGACGGAGTCGAGCCCCACCGCCGCCAGGGCGGCCTCCTCGCCGGTCTCGCCGAGGTTGACGGCGCGCATGTGGCTGCGGAGCGCGGTCAGCTTCATCAGCACCCCGGCGACCACATCGGTGTCACCCGCGCTGAACAGGTTCGCCAGATACTCCAGCGGGATCCGCAGCCGGGTCACGGCGGCGAACACGTGGTCGGGGTCGTCCGCGTTGCCGCCCGCCTCGCCCACCGCGTCGAGCACGGGGGAGAGCGGCGGTACGTACCAGACCATCGGCAGCGTGCGGTACTCCGGGTGGAGCGGCAGCGCCACCTTGAACCGGGAGATCAGCGCGTACACCGGGGAGCGGCGGGCCGCCTCCAGCCAGTCCTCGGCGATGCCGTCGCGGCGGGCCGCCGCGATCACCTCCGGGTCGGACGGGTCGAGGAAGACGTTGCGCTGCGCGTCCAGCAGGTCGTGCTCGTCCTGGACGGCCGCGGCCTCGCCGACCCGGTCGGCGTCGTAGAGCACCAGGCCGAGGTAGCGCAGCCGGCCCACGCAGGTCTCGGAGCACACGGTCGGCTGGCCCGCCTCGATGCGCGGGAAGCAGAAGGTGCACTTCTCCGCCTTGCCGGTGGCGTGGTTGACGTAGACCTTCTTGTACGGGCAGGCCGTGACGCACATCCGCCAGCCGCGGCAGCGGTCCTGGTCCACCAGGACGATGCCGTCCTCCTCCCGCTTGTACATCGCGCCCGACGGGCAGGCGGAGACACAGGCCGGGTTGAGGCAGTGCTCGCACAGCCGGGGGAGGTGGAACATGAAGGTCTGCTCGAACTCGAACTTCACCTTCTCGGCGAGCGAGCCGCGGAGGTTCGGGTCGGCCCCGGCGGTCTCCTCGGCGCCGCCGAGCCCGTCCTCCCAGTTGGGGCCCCAGGTGATCGCGGTGGGTTCGCCGGTCAGCACGGAGCGCGGGCGGGCCACCGGCACATGGGTGCCCACGGGGGCGTCGACCAGGGTGTCGTACTCGTAGGTGACCGGCTCGTAGTAGTCGTCGATCGACGGCAGGTCGGGGTTGGAGAAGAGCGACAGCAGCCGCTTCACCCGGCCGCCGGACCGCAGCACCAGCCGGCCGCGGCGGTCCAGCATCCAGCCGCCCTTCCAGTGCTCCTGGTCCTCGTAGCCGCGCGGGTAGCCCACGCCGGGTTTCGTCTCGACGTTGTTGAACCAGGCGTACTCGACCCCGGGCCGGTTGGACCAGGTCTGCTTGCAGGTCACCGAGCAGGTGTGGCAACCAATGCACTTGTCGAGGTTCATCACCATGGCGACCTGTGCCATGACTCTCATCGTGCTGCTCCGCTCTGGGCGCCGGGGGTCCGGGCGTCCGCGATCCGTGGGGCGGGGGTCCGTGCGCCGGCCATCAGTAGTCGACCTGCTGGGCACGGCGGCGGATCACGGTGATCTCGTCGCGCTGGTTGCCGGTCGGGCCGTAGTAGTTGAAGGCATAGGTGAACTGGGCGTAGCCGCCGATCAGATGGGACGGCTTGAGCAGCAGCCGGGTCAGCGCGTTGTGGGTGCCGCCGCGCTTGCCGCTGACCTCGGTCTTCGGCACGTTCACCGTGCGGTCCTGGGCGTGGTACATGTACACCGTCCCCTCGGGCATCCGGTGGCTGACCACGGCCCGGGCGGCGACGACGCCGTTGCGGTTGTACGCCTCCACCCACTCGTTGTCGCGGACGCCTATGCGCTCGGCGTCGGCGGAGCTCATCCAGATCACCGGGCCGCCGCGGGAGAGCGCCAGCATGTACGCGTTGTCCTGGTACTCCGAGTGGATCGACCACTTCGAGTGCGGGGTCAGATAGCGGACCGTGACCTCCGCCCGGCCGTCCTCGCCCAGGTGCTCGTCGCCGTAGTGGCGGCGGGCGTCCAGCGGCGGGCGGAACACCGGGAGCTGCTCGCCCAGTTCGGCCATCCAGTCGTGGTCGACGAAGAAGTGCTGCCGGCCGGTGAGGGTGTGCCAGGGCTTGCGCTGCTCGACGTTGATGGTGAACGGCGAGTAGCGCCGCCCCCCGGTCTCGCTGCCCGACCACTCGTACGAGGTCATCACCGCGCGCGGCTGGCTGCGGGTGTCGGCGAAGGTGATCCGCTCGCCCTCCCGCTCCGCCGCGAGATGCGCCAGCTCCGTGCCCGTCCGCTCCTCCAGGGCGCGGAAGCCCTCGGTGGCCAGGCGGCCGTTGGTGGTGCCGGAGAGGGCGAGAATCGCCTCGCACATGTGGGAGGCGGTGGCCAGCGACGGCCGGCCGTCGGCCGCGCCGCCGCGCACGGTGCCGTTGCGCCGCCGCAGTTCCTCGATCTCGCGGTTGGGGTGGACGGTGACGCCCTTGGTGGTGGTGCCCAGGGTGTCCAGCAGCGGGCCGACGGCCCGCATCCGGTCCGCCACGGCCGCGTAGTCGCGCTCGACCGTCACCAGCTTGGGCATGGTGCGTCCCGGCACCGGCTCGCACGCGCCGGTCTTCCAGTCGCGCACGATGCCGCCGGGCTGCGCCAGCTCGTCCGGGGTGTCGTGGGTGAGCGGCACCGCGAGGACGTCGGTGCGCGTACCCAGGTGGTCCTTCGCCAGTTCGCTGAACCGGTCGGCGATGGCCAGGAACGTGTCGTAGTCGGTCTTCGCCTGCCAGGGCGGGGAGATGGCCGGGGTGAAGGCGTGGACGAAGGGGTGCATGTCCGTGCTGGACAGGTCGTCCTTCTCGTACCAGGTCGCCGCCGGCAGCACGACGTCCGAGAAGAGGCCGGTGGAGGTCAGCCGGAAGTCCACCGAGACCATCAGGTCGAGCTTGCCCTCCGGGGCCTCCTCGTGCCACGTCACCTCCTTCGGGCGCCCCTCGGGCGGCGTCTCCTCGGAGCGCACCGCGGAATCCGCGCCCAGCAGATGGCGGAGGAAGTACTCGTTGCCCTTGCCGGAGGAGCCCAGCAGGTTGGCCCGCCAGACGGTGAGGACGCGCGGGAAGTTGGCCGGGTCGTCCGGGTCCTCCGCCGCGAACTTGAGCTTGCCGGACTTCAGCTGGTCCACCACGTGCGCGGGGACGTCGCGGCCGGCGGCCTTCGCCTCGTCGGCGAGGTCGAGCGGGTTGCGGTCGAACGCCGGGTGGCCCGGGGTCCAGCCCATCCGCACCGCCTGAGCGAGACAGTCGGCGAACGCCCGGCCGGTGAAGCGGCCCTCGCCGAGCGGCGAGGAGAGCTCCTCGGGTCCGAACGCCTCGTACCGCCACTGGTCGGTGTTCATGTACCAGTAGGAGGTGCCGGCCATGTGCCGGGTCGGCCGCTGCCAGTCGAAGGCGAACGCCAGGTGCTGCAGCCCGGTGACGGGGCGCACCTTCTCCTGGCCGACGTAGTGCGCCCAGCCGCCGCCGTTGACGCCCTGGCAGCCGGTCATCGTGGTGAGCGCCAGGAACGCCCGGTAGATGGTGTCGGAGTGGAACCAGTGGTTGGTCCCCGCGCCCATGGCGATCATCGAGCGGCCCTCGGTGCGCTCCGCGTTGCGGGCGAACTCCCGCGCGATGCGCGCGGCCTGCACGGCCGGCACCGAGGTGACCGTCTCCTGCCAGGCGGGGGTGTACGGCTCGGAGGCGTCCTCGTAACCGGTCGGCCAGCGGCCGGGCAGGCCCTCGCGGCTCACGCCGTACTGGGCGAGCATCAGGTCGAAGACGGTCGTCACCAGCCGGCCGCCGACCCGGCGCACCGGGACCCCGCGGACCATCGAGGAGCCGCCCTCGGTCGCGCCCTCGTCGAAGCGGGGGAGGGTCACCTCCACCCGGTCCTCGGCGCGTTCCTGCAGGGTGAGCGCGGGCACCGTGTCGCCCAGCTCCAGGTTCCACTTGCCCTTGCCCTGCTCGCCCCAGCGGAAGCCGAGCGAGCCGCCGGGGACCACGGGCTCGCCGGTGGTCTCGTCCAGCAGCACGGTCTTGAACTCGGGGTGCTCCCCGCCCTCGCCCAGGTCGGCGGCGGTCAGGAAGCGGTCCGGCACCAGGGAGCCGCCGTGCTCGCGCAGGGTGATCAGGAACGGGGCGTCGGTGTAGCGGCGCAGATAGTCGCGGAAGTACGGCACCTCGCGGTCGACGAGGAACTCCTTGAGGACCACATGCCCCATCGCCATGGCCAGGGCGCCGTCGGTGCCCGGGTGCGGGGCCAGCCACTCGTCGGCGTGCTTGACGTTGTCGGCGTAGTCGGGGGCGACCGCCACCACCTTGGTGCCCCGGTAGCGGACCTCGGTGAGGAAGTGCGCGTCGGGGGTGCGGGTGACGGGGATGTTGGAGCCCCACATCACGAGATAGCCGGCGTTCCACCAGTCGGCCGCCTCCGGGACGTCCGTCTGGTCGCCGAAGGACTGCGGGGACGCGATCGGCAGGTCGGCGTACCAGTCGTAGAAGGAGAGCAGCGTGCCGCCGATCAGCGACAGGAAGCGGGTGCCCGCGGCGAAGGACGCCATGGACATCGCGGGGATCGGGGAGAAGCCGGCGGTGCGGTCCGGACCGTAGGTCTTGACGGTGTGCACATGGGCGGCGGCGATCAGCTCCGCCACCTCGTCCCAGTCGGCGCGGACGAGCCCGCCCTTGCCGCGCGCCCGCTTGTACGCCCGCGCCTTGGCCGGGTCCCCGGTGATCTCCGCCCAGGCGGCCACCGGGTCGCCCAGCCGCTTCCGGGCCTCCCGCCACATCGTCAGCAGCGTGCCGCGCACATACGGGTAGCGGACCCGGCTGGGGGAGTAGGTGTACCAGGAGAACGAGGCGCCGCGCGGGCAGCCCCGCGGCTCGTACTCGGGGCAGTCGGCACCGATCGACGGGTAGTCGGTGGCCTGGTGCTCCCAGGTGATCAGCCCTTCCTTGACATAGACCATCCAGGAGCAGGAGCCGGTGCAGTTGACTCCGTGGGTGGAGCGGACCACCTTGTCGTGCGCCCAGCGGCCCCGGTAGAAGTCCTCCCACCGGGGGTCGTTCTCGCCGTACACCGCCCGCCCGTCCGCGGACACCTCACCGCGCGTCAGCAGTCGCCGTGCGGACAGGGGCCAGTTGCGGCCGGGGGCATCTCCGCCGGGATCTGCGGTTCTCTCGTTCGCCATGCGCCAGAAACTAGATCGCGGACAAGTGCCCCCAGCAGGGCCCGATGGTCCCCCGGGAACGTCCGGTAGGTCCTCCGGCACGGGCCCGGCCGGGCCTGATGGGACCGCGCGGAGAGGACCAAGGTCCCGGCCGGCGGCCCCCGGACGGCCGCTGCCGCGGGAGGCGGGCGGTGAGCATGCTGGGCCGGATGCCTTCCAGGAGGGACCGAACCATGACCGATCACGGACCGGCCGGCGGCAGCGTGCCCGGCGCCGCACCGGCCGGCGGGGCGGGCGCGGCCGTCGCGCCCGCACCCGGCCGCGCTCCGGCGCACGGCCCCCGCGCGCTCCGCAGACAGCACCAGAACGTCGCCGAGCGGCCGTTCATCGTGATCTGGGAGTCCACCCGGGCCTGCCCGCTGGCCTGCCTGCACTGCCGGGCCGAGGCCGTCACCCGGCGCAACCCCGGCGAGCTGGACACCGAGGCCGCCGAGGAACTGCTCCGCCAGGTGGCCGCGTTCGGCCGCCCGGCGCCGCTCTTCGTCATCACCGGCGGCGATCCCTTCCAGCGGCCCGACCTGCGGCACCTCGTCGCGTACGGCACCTCGCTCGGCGTGCCGATGGCCGTCTCGCCGTCCGGCACCCCGACCCTGACGCCGGAGAACCTGACCGCGCTGCGCGAGGCGGGCTGCACCGGCCTCTCGCTCAGCCTGGACGGCTCCACCGCCGAACTGCACGACGGCTTCCGCGGCGTGCCCGGCGTCTTCCGCTGGACCCTGGACGCCTGGGACACCGCCCGGAGCCTCGGGATGAAGGTCCAGGTCAACACCACCGTCAACCGCGGCAATCTGCTGGACCTCCCCGACGTCGTGGCCCTCGTGCGGGAGCACGGGGCGATGCTGTGGAGCGCCTTCTTCCTGGTGCCCACCGGGCGCGGCCGGCTGCTGGAGGCCCTGACCCCGGAGGAGGCCGAGGACGTCCTCAACTTCGTGTACGACGTGGGACTGACCGTGCCCGCCAAGACCACGGAGGCGCACCACTTCCGGCGGGTGGTGCTCCAGCGCCGGGTGCTGGAGCGCCGGGAGGCCGACCACGTGGCCGTGCTCGGGCTCGGCCCGCTGTACGAGAAGCTGCGGGACCGCTCCCGGGAACTGGGGCTGCACACCGCCGTCCGCAACGCCCGCCGCCCGCCGCTGGACGTCAACGCCGGGCGCGGCTTCGTCTTCGTCTCGCACCTGGGGACCGTGCACCCCAGCGGCTTCCTGCCGCTGGGCGCGGGCAGCGTGCGGGAGCACGACCTGGCCACGATCTACCGGGAGTCCGATCTCTTCACCGGCCTGCGCGACCCGGACCGGCTGGGCGGCCGCTGCGGCGCCTGCGAGTTCCGCCGGGTCTGCGGCGGCTCGCGCTCGCGCGCCTACGGGGTCACCGGCGACCCGTACGCGGAGGAGCCGTGGTGCGGCTACCGGCCGGGCTCCTTCCCGTACCAGGAGGACCTGGCGGAGTTCCTGCCCCCGGCCGGCTGAGACGGAACGGAACGGCCCGCGGGCCGGGACGGGCGGTGGCGGGGCGGCGCGCGCCGGAAACCGCGCGTACCGCCCCGCCCGCATGACGCGGCACGAACGAGCGCACCACGCATGACGCACCACACACGGCGTGTGACGCACGGCGCGTGACGCCATGAGCCGGGGCGGTACGGACCTCCGCGTGTCCGCACCGCCCCGGCCCGTGTCCCGGTATGTGCCCCGGCTCCCGCTCCCCGGTCAGCGCCGGACTTCGAACACCCCCTTCGCGCCCCGCTCGGCGTCGGTCATCCGGTGCGAGACGAACGGATAGCTGCCGGCCTCGGGGAAGGCCAGTTCGACGAAGCCGCCCGAGGCGGGGGCCAGGCCGAGGACCTGGGCGCCGCCCTTGCCCGGGTCGTCCGGCCGCAGGCGGTAACTCCCCTCCTCGTACAGGGTGTCGAACTGGCCGCCGACGACGTGGAAGGCGGTGTCCCGGTTCGGCCCGGCCGCCAGCACCCAGACCCGTACCCGCTCGCCGACGCGCGCGGTCAGCGGGTCGTGCGCGTACTGGTTGGCATAGCCGTTGAAGACGACCGCGTCCGGCTTCTCCGCCGCGATCTTGCCCATGTCGGCGGTCCCGCCCTGCGCCCCGAGGTAGGACTCGGACTGCACGAGCAGGTATTCGCGGTCGACCTCCGGCAGATCCGGCGGATCGATGACCACCGCGCCGAACATGCCGTTGGCGATGTGCGCGGACATCGGCATCGTCGAGCAGTGGTACATCCACACCCCGCTGCGCTCGGCGGTGAACCGGTAGGTCAGCGACTCGCCCGGCTGGATGGTGCGCATCGGCCGGTCCGGGGCCAGCGCCCCGGCGTGGAAGTCGATCGAGTGCCCGATCGAGCCGTCGTTGACGAGCGTGATCTCGAAGGTGTCGCCGACCCGTCCGCGCAGCACGGGACCGGGCGCGGTGCCCCCGAAGGTCCACAGCGTCTGCCGGACGCCCGGGGCCACCTCGCGCTCCGTCTCCCGCACGGTGAGCGTGCGCCGGTGGGTGCGGGGTTCCGTTCCGCCGGCGGCGGGCGGGAGCACGGCGTCCCGGGCCTCGAACCCCTCGGCGGGCTCCGCCATCGGGTCGAAGTCCTCCGCGGCACCGCTCGCCGGCGTGTCCGCACCGCCCCCGGTGTGCCCGGTGTGGCCGGAGCCCGCCGGGTCCCCGGAGTCCTTCCCGCCGGCGGCGGTCCCGTCGCCGTCCGTGCCGCCGCCCGTGACGTTCACGGCGAAGACCATGCCCATCTGTCGGTGCCCCACGACCGAGCACCAGCCCTCCAGATCACGGCCGATGACGCCCGCGTCGAGCGTCTCCCGGTCACCGGGCGCCAGCCGCCCGGTGCGCTTGCCGGACTCCAGCACCAGGTCGTGCTGGTCGGTGCCGGTGTTGCGGAACTCCACCACCAGCCGGTCCCCGGCGGGGACGTCCACGTCCGCGGGGGTGAACCGCATGTTCTTCACCGTCACCTCGACGGTGGTGGTCTCGCCCGTCGGCGTGACCTCGCCGCCGTCCTCGGTCGCCGCGGGGGAGGTGGCGAGGACCGGCAGCGAACGGGTGTCCAGGGCCGCGCCGCCCGCCACGGCCAGCACCACGACGGCCAGCCCGGCCGCCACCCCGCCGAGCAGCCGGTGCCGGTCCGGGCCGGCGGGGGGTCCGGGGAGCGGCGCGGGAACGGGCGCGGGTCCGTCCGGAGCGGGGGAGCGGCGGGCCTTCCGGCTCCGCAGCACCGTGCGGACGAGCAGCACGAGGAAGTGCACCAGCACCCACAGCAGCACCATCGAACAGACGACCCGGACGGTCGAGGGCACCGGCAGCACGCACAGCAGCAGCGACACATTGCCCGCGGTCAGCCGGGCCGCCCAGGCGCCCTCCAGACCGGCGGTGGCCGCCCGTACGGCGGCGGGCCCGCCGCCGAGGACCACCGGCACGAGGAAGCTGAGCGCGCCCAGCAGCACCTGCGCGATCCACCCGGCGGCGAGCGGGGCGGTCAGCGCGGGCGTGCGCTCCGCGACGGCGGCCCACGACGGAGCGGTGACCAGGACGGCCGCCAGGGCGACCAGCGACCCGGCCAGCCAGACGCACCCGAGCGCCACCGACCAGGGGGCGAAGGCACGCGGCGGTTTCCCCCGGGCCTCGCGCAGCCAGGGCGCGCCCGCGAGCACCAGCCCCTCCGCGTACAGCAGCACCCCGGCCGCGGCGGCCGGCGGCGGTCCGGCCAGCGCCGCGGCCGCCGCCAGGGCCAGTCCGGCGACCAGCAGGGGCAGGGCGCGCCGCGCGGCCCGCTCGGCCCCGTCGGCGACCCGGGTGCGCAGCATGGTCGGCCAGAGGGTGATCAGCGTTCCGGCGATGGTCAGGCCGACCCAGCCGAGCAGATTGACGAACTCGTGGGCCACCAGCATCCGCGCCGCGAGCTCGTCCGGGTGGCCGCCGCGCGCCATGAGAACACCCAGGACGGCACCCGCGGGCAGCATCGACGAGGCGGCGACGTAGTAGCGCACCGTCATGGAGAACCGCGCGGGCAGCGCCCGCTTGAGCAGCCGCACCAGCCACACCGCGTGCGCCAGCACGGCGCCCCCGACCGCGCCGCCGCCCGCCAGGACCACCGGCCACATCCCGGCCACCATGCCGGCGACCACGGCGACCGCTCCCGCGTTGAGCACCCCGAGCCGCCACGCCGCCGGGGCGCCCCGGTCGGCCTCGGGCAGCCGCAGCACCGATGCCGCGAAGTGGCCGGACCAGATGACGATCGCGTTGCTGACCGCGCCGAGCAGCAGCAGATGCACCAGCAGCCAGCGGGCCACCGGCACGAACGGGTGCACGAACACCCCGACGACGAACAGGCCGAGCCAGCCCGCCACGAGGGCGTTCACCCCCAGATGCCAGGAGGCGCGGGCGGAGGGCCGCGCCGGGGCGGCGGGCGGCCGTCCGGGCGACGGGGCAGAGGAGAGCAGAGTCACCGCGGGACCTCCGGGTGTTCGGTGCCGGGCCCGCGGCCCGGTGAGCTGGGCGCGGGATCCGGCGCGCCCGGGACGGGATCCGGTGTTCCGGGAGCGGGGCGGGCGCTGCCGGAGCCGGCCGCCGTGCCGTCGGCCCGCTCCGGTGCCGCGCCGGAGGAACGGGAGCCCCCGGAACCGGAGCCCCCGGAACCGGAGCCCCCGGCACGGCGGTTGCCCGCCCCGGGCTCCGCGCGTCCCGCGCGGACCGAGAGTGCCGCGGCCGAGACGACGAAGAGCAGCACGGCGGCGATGTTCAGCGCCCCGCCGAGCCGCCAGGCCCCCTCGGTCTCCCGCAGGTCCCCGACCAGGACGCGCAGGGCCAGCGAGAGATGGAGCAGCCAGGCCGGCCCCGCCAGCACCCGGTCGTACGGCAGCGGGCGGCGCAGCACGGCGGGGAGGATCACCGGCGCGTGCGCCATGATCATCGAGAGGACGAAGCCCAGGAAGACGGCGTGCACCACGGCGTCGTACCGCGGCCCGTTTCCCACCGGACCGCCCAGCAGCCACAGCGCCCCGGCCAGCGCGAGCCAGGCGTAGCCGGCCAGCAGGCAGGCGGCCGAGAAGCGCGGCAGGCCCGTGGAGCGCAGCATCCGGCGGGCCACGTCGTACACGGTGAGCCAGCCGACCAGCGCGAGCAGCGCCGCGCCGAGCAGCACGGTGCCGGCCGCCGGCCACAGCAGGGTGACGACGGCCCCGGTGAGCACGGCACCCGCCGCGGCCAGGAACATGTTCTCCGCACGGGGCGCGAGCAGGGCCACCCGCGCCAGTTCCAGCCGCTCACCGGCGATGGTCAGCACGAGGAACGCGGCGAGCCAGGGCAGCAGCCGGGGGACGTCGAGCCCGCCCAGCCACAGCAGAGCCGCTCCGAGCGCGGCCACCGCGCCCGCGCCCTGCGCCAGCAGCGCGGCGCCGGGCTGACGCCGCCAGAAGCGGGCGTACAGGGCGAGCAGCAGCGCCGTACCGGCCACCAGCAGCAGCCGTCCGGCGCGGATGTCGACGGGTGTGGCGAGCAGGAGACCGCCCGCGCCGAGGCAGGCCGGTGAGAGATACGCCCAGCGGGTGCCCAGGGCGACGGCCCGCTCCAGCGCGACCAGCGTTCCGGCGAATCCGAGGACCAGCAGCATGCCGTGCACCTCGGGCAGCCGTTCGACGGTGAGCGGCGCGGGCAGCTCCAGCAGCATCAGGGCGGCGTTCAGCCCGAGCAGCAGCGCCAGCCCGGCGGGCAGCAGCAGGACGGCCCGCCGCGTCCCGGCGTTCCGGGCCTCCGCACGCCCCGGTCCGCTCATCGGGTCCCCCCGCCGTCCGTCGGGCCGGCGGCACCCTCGCGTCCGGCCGGCTCGGCCGGTCCGCCGGCTCCCGCGGGCCGGACGCCCAGCCGCAGCCGGCAGGCGTCGGGTTCCGCGAAGGGCAGCAGCTCCACCTGGTCCGGATCGCCGCCCAGCGCCGCCATGCCGCCCCGGGCCAGCCCGGCGTGGACCGAGCAGATCACGCCCGGGTGCTCGCGGACGGCCTCGATGAACGGGCAGCGCGGGAGCCGCGCCCCGAGACCGTCCTCGTCCGGCTCCGGCGCGAAACCGATCTCGCCCAGCAGATCCAGCACCCGCCCGCGCGCGTCCCCCGTCGACCGGGCGGGCTCCGCGCCGGAGAGAAGGGCGCGGCCCCACTCCTCACCGGCCGCGAGGGCGTCCGCCCGCGGATCGGCGCTGGAACGGGCGATCTGCCCGGCCAGCACGGTGGCCAGCCCGGCGTACTCGCGTACGGCGGACTGCTGCGGCGGCCGGGCGCGGTACTGCCACGCGGGACGGCCGCGGCCGACGACCGGGGCGCGCTCGCGCACCACCAGCCCGGCGCCGACCAGCGCGTCGAGATGCTCACGGACGGTGTTGGTGTGCAGGCCGCAGAGCCGGGACAGCGCCGTGACGGTGACGGAACCGGCCTGGCCGCGCAGCTGCTGGAGCACGGCACCGCGCTGGCGCGACAGGGGCGGCCGGCCGTCCGATCCGCCTCCCGGCTGGGGACCCTTATTTTTCACGGACATGTCCGGAGTATATTGCAGGCACCGGACCCGGCCGGAACCGGCCGGCCGCCAACGCTGGAGGAAGCGCCATGAACACCGTCACCCTCGCCTCGGACCCCGAGGACGCCGCCGCCGTGGAGGCCGTCGAGGCACACCACACCCATCTGGCCGGTGAGCTGGCCGGACGGGTCTCCGTCCTCCTCGACACCGCCGCCCGCAACCCGGCCGGCGCGGAGGCTGCCCGGGCGAGCCTGGCCGCCTTCTGCGAACGCGAGCTCCTCCCGCACGCCGCCGCGGAGGAGGCGGCCCTCTACCCGGCCGCCCACGGCACCAAGGAGGCCCGGCTGCTCGTCGACGGCATGCTCGCCGAGCACCGCCGGCTCGCCGGGCTCGTCGCCGCCGTCCGCTCCGCGCCCACCGCGGTCCACGCGGCCGCCGAGGGCAGGGCCCTCCAGGTGCTCTTCGAGGAGCACCTGGACAAGGAGAACAACCTGATCCTGCCGCTGATCGCGGGGTCCACCGAGGTCTCCCTGGCGGAGCTGCTCGCGGGGATGCACGACCTGCTCGGCGGCCACGAGCACGGCGAGGACGGCCAGGAGGCGGGTGGCGGCTGCGGCGGCCACTGCACCTGCGGCGAGACCGAGGAGGAGGCCGACCCCGAGCTCGACGTCCGCGAGGTCCCGCACGCCATCCGTCACGCCACCGTGTTCGGCGCGCTCGGGGCCGTTCCGGCCGGCCGGGCCATGGTGCTGGTCGCGCCGCACGACCCCAAGCCGCTGCTGGCCCAGATCGAGGACCGCAACCCGGGTGTCTTCTCGGTGGAGTACCTGGAGCGCGGGCCGGAGGCCTGGCGCCTCCGCCTCAGCCACCGCTGACACGCCCGGCCGCTGAAGCCGCCGGGGCCGCCGCCCGATGCCCCGGCGGCCCCGGCTCGACCGGCTCGACCGACCCCGCACAACGGGCCGCCCCCGGCGGCCCGTTCGCATGGGGGCCCCGCCCCCACCCCCGTTCCCGCTTCCGCGACGCGCCGTCATTTCACCCCGCGTCCGCCGCCGCTCCCCGGACCCTCGCGTCCCCCTGGCGCCCCTTGTTCCCCCCGGCGTCCCCCGCGCGCACGCGTAACCGGCGCCGCCCTCCGCGTCGTCCACGGCCGCGGACACCCCGCGCGGCCCGGCCCCGGACACGGGTCCGCTGCCCGGCCCGCCCGGTGTGATCCCGCCGACACCCGCGCTCCCACGACGTGCCCCGGGACCGCCCGTTCTCCCACAGGACCCCACGTCATCGGGAAACCGGAGACCACACGGCCCCTCGCGACGGTCCCAATGGTCCCTTACCGGTCACCGGAAGAGTGAAGATCCTGGACCGCACGGGGATGACACCCGCGGCCGGAGGGCACCCATACGGAACCCACCGCGGCCCCGGAGCCTTCCCGCTCTTCTCCTATCGAACGACAGCCGGGGACACGATGACCACTGACAGCCACACGAGGGATGCGGACACCCCTATGGACGACACCTCGCGAGCGGCCACCGCAGCACCTCCGCCGTCCGGCACCGGCGCCTCGCCCGGGCCGCGCGGGCTGATGCTGACCCTGGCCACCCTCGGATTCGCCCTCAACTTCTGGGCGTGGGCCCTGCTCAGCCCGCTGGGGCCGCGCTTCCAGGAGATCCTGGACCTCTCCTCGTTCGAGCAGTCGCTGCTCGTCGCGGTACCGGTGATCGTCGGCTCGGTCGGCCGCATCCCGGTGGGTGCTCTCACCGACCGCTACGGCGGCCGGGTCATGTTCCCCCTGGTCTCCGCCGCGACCATCGTCCCCGTCCTCTACCTGGGGCTGGTCGGGCACACCACCTTCGCCGGCCTGCTGATCGGCGGCTTCTTCCTCGGCATCGGCGGAACGGCCTTCGCCGTCGGCGTCCCCTTCGTCAACTCCTGGTTTCCGCCCGAGCGCCGCGGTCTCGCCGTCGGCGTCTTCGGCGCCGGCATGGGCGGCACCGCGATCAGCGCGCTGACCACGGTCAACCTGGTCAAGGAGTACGGGACCGCGGCGCCCTTCGTCATCACGGCCGTCGCCCTGGGCGTCTACGCGCTCGTCGCCATCCTCCTGCTGCGGGACGTCCCGGGCCGTACGGTGTCCGGCGGCTCCATGCTGAGCCGGCTGGCGGTCACCACGCGGCTGGTCGCGACCTGGCAGGCATCCGGTCTGTACGCGCTCGCCTTCGGCGGCTACGTCGCCTTCTCGGTCTACCTGCCGACCTACCTCCGCACCGCCTACGGTCTGGAGCCCGCCGATGCCGCCAACCGGATGGCCGGATTCGTGCTGCTGGCCGTGCTCATGCGCCCGGTGGGCGGCTGGCTCTCGGACCGCCTCGGCCCGGTGCGCGTGCTGGCCGGCGCCCTGGGCGTGGTGATCACGGGAGCCGTCGTCCAGTCCTTCACCCCGGAGCTGATGCCGGTCGGCACCCTCGCCTTCCTGGCGATGGCCGCGGCCCTGGGCGTCGGCAGCGGCGCCGTGTTCGCCCTGGTGGCCCTGATCACCCCGCCCGAGCGGGTCGGATCGGTCACCGGCGTGGTCGGCGCGGCCGGCGGCCTGGGCGGCTTCGTACCGCCGCTCGTGATGGGCGCCGTCTACGGGGCCACGGGAAGTTATGCCATCGGTCTGGTGTTGCTCGCAGTGGTGTCCGCGGCGGCTCTGCTCTACACCGTCACCAAGGTCCGGGCCGAGATCTCCGGCCACGGCGTCTGACCGCGCCGACACGGAAACCCCGCCCCCGGTACCCCCGCCCCCACGGCACACCGGCACACCGAAGGAGCCGACCCCATGTGCGAGTACTGCGGCTGCCAGTCGCTGACGTCCATCGACGAGCTGACCCGCGAGCACGACCTCGTCGTCACCATGATCGCCGAGGTGCGGGAGGCCCGCCGTGACGGCGACCTGCCCCGCATGGCCGCCACCGCCCGTCGTATCGCCGGCGTCCTCGGCCCGCACACCGAGGTCGAGGAGCACGGCCTGTTCCCCGCGCTCACCGCGGACTTCCCGGACCAGATCGCCGCTCTGGAGGACGAGCACCGCCGCATCGAGGCCGTCCTCGCCGAGGCCGGCGCCCCGGACGCCGGGGAGGGCCCGGACGGCGCCGGAGCCCCGGTCGTCCCCGCCGACCCGTCCTGGCCGCGGCGCCTGGAAGAGGCCCTGGCCGTCCTGCGCGACCACATCCTCAAGGAACAGGACGGCGTCTTCCCCGCCGCCCTGGCCCTGCTGGGGACGGAGGAGTGGGAGGCGGTCGAGGCGGTGCGCGGCCGGGTGGGCACCCGGCTCCCGGCCGC
Organism: Streptomyces sp. S07_1.15; assembly: GCF_020739505.1. Taxonomy (NCBI): domain Bacteria; kingdom Bacillati; phylum Actinomycetota; class Actinomycetes; order Kitasatosporales; family Streptomycetaceae; genus Streptomyces; species Streptomyces sp. S07_1.15. The sequence goes on along the minus strand of NZ_JAJBZK010000001.1, from coordinate 287,788 downwards.
CTGACCGGACACCCCCGGGCAGCGGCCCGTTCCCCTCCGTGTTCACCAGCGCCGATGTCCTCCAGGAGGTTGGTGGACACGCGGACGGGGATCTTGCGTCATGGCGTGATGTGTCGTTGGGTGGCGGCGGAGCTCGCAGTTCCGAACCGCCGTACGACACACGGGTACACGTGCCCGGGAAAAGGACGCCATGGCGAGGACGAGGAGCAAGGGACGGAACGGGGAAGGTGCGGCACCGGGCCTGGACGGTGAACTGGCCGACGCCCTGGTCGGAACCCGCAGATTCTTCACCCGCGCCGAGGTCTCCGCCGACAAGCGGACGCTCCACCGGATCGGCGGCCGGCAGGCGGACGACTTCTACCGTGACCGCTGGAGCCACGACAAGGTGGTCCGCTCGACCCACGGGGTCAACTGCACCGGCTCCTGCTCCTGGAAGGTGTACGTCAAGGACGGCATCATCACCTGGGAGTCGCAGCAGACCGACTACCCCTCGGTGGGCCCCGACTCCCCGGAGTACGAGCCCCGCGGCTGCCCGCGCGGCGCCGCGTTCTCCTGGTACACGTACTCGCCCACCCGCGTGCGCTACCCCTACGTCCGCGGCCTGTTGCTGGAGATGTACCGGGAGGCCAAGCAGCGCCTCGGCGACCCCGTGCTCGCCTGGGCCGACATCGTCTCCGACCCGGAGCGCGCCCGCCGCTACAAGTCCGTACGCGGCAAGGGCGGCCTGGTCCGGGCGAGCTGGGGAGAGGCGGCCGAGCTGATCGCCGCCGCCCATGTGCACACCATCAAGGAGTACGGGCCGGACCGGCTCGCCGGCTTCTCGCCGATCCCCGCGATGTCGATGGTCTCCCACGCCGCCGGCGCCCGTTTCTACTCCCTCGTCGGCGGCGTCATGCTGTCGTTCTACGACTGGTACGCCGACCTGCCCGTCGCCTCCCCGCAGGTCTTCGGCGACCAGACCGACGTGCCCGAGTCGGGCGACTGGTGGGACGCCGGCTACCTCGTCATGTGGGGCTCCAACCTCCCGGTGACCCGCACCCCCGACGCGCACTGGATGGCGGAGGCGCGCTACCGCGGCCAGAAGGTCGTCGCCGTCGCGCCCGACTACGCCGACAACGTCAAGTTCGCCGACGAGTGGGTGCCCGCCCGCCCCGGCACCGACGGCGCGCTGGCCATGGCCATGGGCCACGTGGTCCTCAAGGAGTTCTTCACCGACCGCGCCACCCCCTACTTCACCGACTACGTCAAGCGCTACACCGACCTGCCCTACCTGGTCGCCCTGGAGGAGACCGGAGAGGGCACCGGCGCCGGGGGGCCGGCCTACAAGCCCGGCAAGTTCCTCACCGCGGCCGATCTGGACGGCGAGGAGGCCGCGGCCGAGAACGCCGACTTCAAGACCGTCCTCCTCGACGCCGCCACCGGCCGCCCCGTGGTGCCCGGCGGCTCCCTGGGCCACCGCTTCGGCGAGGCGGGCGCCGGCCACTGGAACCTCGACCTCGGCGGCACCGACCCGCTGCTGAGCGCCGACGGCGGCGGCGAACCGCCGGTGGAGGTCGACCTCGTCCGCTTCGACACCCCCGACGGCTCGGCGGGCCGGCTGCGCCGCGGCGTCCCCGTCCGCCGGATCGGCGGCCGCCTGGTGACGACGGTCTACGACCTGCTGCTGGCCCAGTACGGCGTGAGCCGCCCGGGCCTGCCCGGCGAGTGGCCCACCGGCTACGCGGACACCGAACAGCCGTACACCCCTGCCTGGCAGGAGAAGATCACCGGGGTACCGGGGGAGCAGGCGGCCCGCATCGCCCGGGAGTTCGCGGCCAACGCCGAGGAGTCCCGCGGCCGTTCGATGATCGTCATGGGCGCGGGCACCAACCACTGGTTCCACTCCGACACCATCTACCGCGCCTTCCTCACCCTGACCACCCTCACCGGCTGCCAGGGCGTCAACGGCGGCGGCTGGGCGCACTACGTCGGCCAGGAGAAGGTCCGGCCCATCACCGGCTACTCGGCCCTGGCCACGGCCTCCGACTGGAACCGGCCCGCCCGGCAGATGATCCAGACCGCGTACTGGTACCTCCACTCCGACCAGTTCCGCTACGACCCCTTCGGCGCCGACGCCCTCTCCGCCACCACGGCCGGCGGCAGTTTCACCGGCAAGTCCACGGCCGACGTCATCGCGCAGTCCGCCCGGATGGGCTGGATGCCGTCCTACCCCACCTTCAACCGCAACCCGATCACCCTCGCCGAGGAGGCGGCCGCCGCCGGCCGCGAACCCGCCGAGCACATCGTCGGCGAACTGAAGTCCGGCAACCTCCGCTTCGCCGGCGAGGACCCGGACGCGCCCGAGAACTTCCCGCGCGTCCTCACCATCTGGCGGGCCAACCTCCTCGGCTCCTCCGCCAAGGGCAACGAGTACTTCCTCAAGCACCTCCTCGGTGCCGACTCCTCCGTCCGCGCCACCGAGGCCCCGCCCGGCGCCCGCCCCCGCGACGTCACCTGGCACGAGGAGGCCCCCACCGGCAAGCTCGACCTGCTGCTCACCCTCGACTTCCGGATGACCAGCACCACCCTCTACTCCGACGTGGTGCTGCCCGCCGCCACCTGGTACGAGAAGCACGACCTCAACACCACGGACATGCACCCGTTCGTGAACTCCTTCAACCCCGCGATCCCGCCGCCGTGGCAGACCCGGACGGACTGGGACGCGTTCAACACCATCGCCAAGTCCTTCAGCACCCTCGCCGCCGGCCACCTCGGCACCGTCAAGGACGTGGTCGCGGCCCCCCTGCTGCACGACACCCCGGACGAGATGGCCAACCCGCACGGCCGGGTCCGCGACTGGAAGGCGGGGGAGTGCGAGCCCGTCCCCGGCCGCACCATGCCCAAGCTCATCACCGTCGAACGCGACTACACGGCCGTCGCCGACAAGATGACGGCCCTCGGCCCCCTGCTGGACACCATGGGCGCCACCACCAAGGGCGTCACCTTCCACTACGAACGGGAACTGGAGTACCTCCGGCAGAAGAACGGCACGGTCCGAGGCGGCCCCGCCGCCGGCCGCCCCTCCATCGCCCGCGACGTCCAGGCGTGCGAGGCGATCCTCGCCCTCTCCGGCACCACCAACGGCCATCTGGCCACCCAGGGCTTCCGCCAGGTCGAGACCCGCACCGGCGGCCGGCTCGCCGACCTGGCCGGCGAGCACGAGGGCAAGCAGGTCACCTTCGCCGACACCCAGGCCGGGCCCGTCCCCGTCATCACCTCCCCGGAGTGGTCCGGTTCCGAGTCCGGAGGCCGCCGCTACTCGCCCTTCACCATCAACGTCGAACGGCTGAAGCCCTGGCACACCCTCACCGGCCGCCAGCACTTCTTCCTCGACCACGACTGGATCGCCGAACTCGGCGAATGGATGCCCGTCTACCGGCCCCCGCTCAACATGCACGCCCTGTTCGACGAGCCCCGGCTCGGCGAGCAGAGCGAGGCCGGCCTGACCCTGCGCTACCTCACCCCGCACAACAAGTGGTCGATCCACTCCGAGTACCAGGACAACCTCTTCATGCTCTCCCTCTCCCGGGGCGGGCAGAACATCTGGATGGCGCAGGAGGACGCGGCCAAGCTCGGCATCCACGACAACGACTGGATCGAGGCGGTCAACCGCAACGGCGTCGTCACCGCCCGCGCCATCGTCTCCCACCGCATGCCGGAGGGCACCGTCTACATGCACCACGCACAGGACCGGCTCATCGACGTGCCCCGCACCGAGACCACCGGGCGGCGCGGCGGCATCCACAACTCGCTCACCCGGCTGCTGGTCAAACCCACCCATCTCATCGGCGGCTACGCCCAGTTGAGCTATGCCTTCAACTATCTGGGCCCGACCGGCAACCAGCGCGACGAGGTCACCGTCATCCGCCGCCGCGGCCAGGAGGTGCAGTACTGATGCGCGTCATGGCACAGATGGCGATGGTGATGAACCTCGACAAGTGCATCGGCTGCCACACCTGCTCCGTCACCTGCAAGCAGGCGTGGACCAACCGCAGCGGCGTCGAGTACGTCTGGTTCAACAACGTCGAGACCCGCCCCGGCCAGGGCTATCCCCGCCGCTACGAGGACCAGGAGACCTGGCGCGGCGGCTGGGAGCTCAACAAGCGCGGCCGGCTCGGGCTCAAGGCCGGCAGCCGGTTCAAGAAGCTCATCACCATCTTCTCCAACCCCAAGCTCCCCAGCCTCGACGACTACTACGAGCCCTGGACGTACGACTACGAGACGCTCACCAACGCCCCGCTCCAGGAGCACACCCCCGTCGCCCGGCCCAAGTCGCTGATCACCGGCAAGGACATGAAGATCAGCTGGTCGGCGAACTGGGACGACGACCTCGGCGGCTCCCCCGACCACGGCGACAAGGACGTGCTCCTCGCCGGCATCGAGGAGAAGGTCAAGTTCCAGTTCGAAGAGACCTTCATGTTCTACCTGCCGCGCATCTGCGAGCACTGCCTCAACCCGTCCTGCGCCGCCTCCTGTCCCTCCGGCGCCATCTACAAGCGGGAGGAGGACGGCATCGTCCTGGTCGACCAGGACCGCTGCCGCGGCTGGCGGATGTGCGTCACCGGCTGCCCGTACAAGAAGATCTACTTCAACCACCGCACCGGCAAGGCCGAGAAGTGCACCTTCTGCTTCCCGCGCGTCGAGGTCGGGCTGCCCACCGTCTGCTCCGAGACCTGCGTCGGCCGGCTCCGCTACATCGGCCTGATGCTCTACGACGCCGACAAGGTCCTCGAAGCCGCCTCCACCCCCGACGACACCGGGCTCTACGAGGCCCAGCGCGAGGTGTTCCTCGACCCGAACGACCCGGAGGTCATCGCCGAGGCCGAGAAGGCGGACATCCCGCGCGACTGGATCGAGGCCGCCCAGCGCTCCCCGATCCACGCCCTCATCAACACCTACAAGGTGGCCCTGCCGCTCCACCCCGAGTACCGCACCATGCCCATGGTCTGGTACATCCCGCCGCTCTCCCCGGTCGTCGACGTCGTCCGCGACACCGGCTACGACGCCGAGGACTCCGGCAACCTCTTCGCCGCCATCGACGCGCTCCGCATCCCCGTCGACTACCTCGCCCAGCTGTTCACCGCCGGCGACCCGGCCCCGGTCGACGCGGTCCTCCGCCGGCTGGCCGCCATGCGCGCCTACATGCGCGACATCAACCTCGGCCGCGACCCGGACGGCGCCATCCCCGCCGCCGTCGGCATGGGCGAGGAGCAGATGTACGACATGTACCGGCTGCTGGCCCTCGCCAAGTACGACGAGCGCTACGTCATCCCGCCCGCCCACGCGGAGCAGGCGCACAACCTGGAGGAACTCGCCACCGAGTGCAGCCTCGACTACGAGGGCGGCCCCGGCATGGGCGGCGCGGGACTGCCGAGCGGCTCCGGCCCCTTCGGTGAGGCGTCCGGCGGCGCCAGCCCCATCGCCGTGGAGAACTACCAGGCGCTGCGCGACCGGCAGACCTCCGACAGCGTCGCCTCCCCCGAGGACAAGACCGCCCGGGTCAACCTCCTCAACTGGGACGGCAAGGGGCACCCCGAGGGACTCTTCCCGCCGGAGAGCGAGGAGCGCGGCTCCTCCCCGAACACCTCCGGCGGCCCCGAGCGCAAGGAGGACCGGCCGTGAGCGGCTCCGTCACCCCCTGGATCCCGGTGGCCTGGCAGGTGCAGTCCCTGCTGCTGGCCTATCCGGAGGACGGCTTCCCGGAGCACACCCGGCTCGCCCGGCGGGCCGCCGCGGCCCTGCCGGAGGCGGCCGCCGCCCCGCTCCTCCGCTTCCTCGACCACGCCGGCGCCACCCCGATCACCGCGCTGGCCGCCGACTACGTGGCCGTCTTCGACCACCGCAAGCGCTGCTGCCCGTTCCTCACGTACTACGCCCACGGCGACACCCGGAAGCGCGGCGTCGCCCTCCTCCGGCTGAAGCAGACCTACGCCCGGGCCGGACTGCGCCTCACCGACGACGAACTCCCCGACCACCTCGCCGTCGTCCTGGAATTCGCCGCCCAGCACCCGGAGGCGGGCCGCACGCTGCTCCTCGACCACCGCGCCGGGCTGGAGCTGCTGCGTCTCGCCCTGCGCGACTCGGAGGCGCCCTGGGCGCACGTCCTGGACTCCGTCTCGGCCACCCTGCCCCCGCTCCGCGGGAACGAGCGGGAGGCCGTCGCCCGGCTCGCCGCCGAGGGCCCGCCCGAGGAAGAGGTCGGCCTGGCCCCCTTCACACCCCCGCAGTTCATGCCCGACGCCGTCGGAGGCCGCCGATGATTCCCCCCGCCACGACACCCGGGCCCCTGCGCGCCCTGGCCGCCGGGACCGCCGATGCCGCCGTGGGAGAGTCCGGCGCCCCGGAGATCTTCCTCTGGGTGGTGCTGCCGTACATCGCCCTGACGATGTTCGTCGCCGGCCACGTCTGGCGCTACCGCTACGACAAGTTCGGCTGGACCACCCGCTCCTCCCAGCTCCACGAGAGCCGGCTGCTGCGGATCGGCAGCCCTCTCTTCCACTTCGGCATCCTGGTGGTGCTCATCGGCCACATCGGCGGGCTGGTGATCCCCAAGAGCTGGACCGAGGCCGCCGGGATCAGCGAGCACACCTACCACGTCACGGCCGTCGTGCTGGGCACCATCGCCGGGATCAGCACCCTCGCCGGCATCGCCATCCTCGTCTACCGGCGGCGCACCGTCGGCCCCGTCTTCCTGGCCACCACGCGCAACGACAAGTTCATGTACCTGCTGCTGGTGCTCGCCATCGTCCTGGGGCTCGTCGCCACCGTGGCCGCGAACGTCGTCGGCGGCGGCTACGACTACCGCACCACCATCTCGCCCTGGTTCCGCGGCATCTTCTTCTTCCAGCCCGACCCCGCCCTGATGGCCGGCGCACCCGTGCTCTTCCAGCTGCACGCGCTCAGCGCGCTGGCCCTCTTCGCCGCCTGGCCCTTCACCCGGCTCGTGCACATGCTCACCGCGCCGCTCGGCTACCTCACCCGTCCGTACATCGTCTACCGCAGCCGCGACGTCCAGCTGGGCTCCCGCGGCCCCCGGCGCGGGTGGGAGCGTGTCTGAGACCCCGGTGGTCCGGATACCGTGGGGTGCGTGACCCCGGCCGGCGTTCGGCCCGCCGGGACCATGTGGAGGTGAGCACAGGGTGGGAAGCGCCGAGGACAGCGGTGTGGTGCGGCTGCCGCAGCTGCGGCTGGACGAACTGCTGGAGGAGCTGCAGGCCCGGATCGACGCCGCCCGGGGCACCCGGGACCGGGTCCACCACCTGCTGGAGGCCGTGCTGTCGGTCGGGCGGGAGCTCGATCTGGAGGGGGTGCTCCAGCGCATCGTCGAGGCGGCCGCGGCCCTGGTCGACGCGGAGTACGCGGCCCTGGGCGTGATCAGCGAGGACGGCAAGGGGCTGGTGAAATTCCTCACGGTCGGCCTCAGCGAGGAGGAGATCGCCGCCATCGGCCCGTACCCGGCCGGCCACGGCATCCTGGGCGAGCTCATCCGCAACCCGGAGCCGCTGCGGCTGGCCAAGCTCTCCGACCACTCCGCCTCCTACGGCTTCCCCGCCAACCATCCGCCGATGAACAGCTTCGCCGGCACCCCCATCCGGGTCCGCGGCAAGGTCTTCGGCAATCTGTACCTCACCGAGAAGCGCGGCGGCGGGCAGTTCGACGACGAGGACGAGGCCGTCCTGTCCACCCTCGCCGTCGCGGCCGGTGTGGCCATCGACAACGCCCGGCTGTACGAGGAGTCCCGGCAGCGCGAGCGCTGGCTGCGGGCGAGCGGCGAGGTCACCTACGAACTGCTCTCCGGCCGGCCGCGCGGCGAGGTGCTCGGCAGGATCGCCGAGCGCGCCCGGGAGATAACGTCCTCCGTCCTGGCCGTCGTCGCCCTGCCGGTCGGCGACGGGGCCAATCTCTCCGTGGAGCTGGCGATCGGCCGCGAGTCGGACGTCCACCGCGGTCTGGTGCTGCCCATCGGGTCCAGCCTGTGCGGGCTCGCCTTCCGCGAAGCCGTCCCCGTCACCAGCTCCGACGCGGCCGGCGACCCCAGGATCTCCGCCGGGCCGGAACGGTTCATCGGTCTCGGCCCGGCGGTGGCCGTGCCCATCGGCACCGCCACCGGCGTCCGCGGCGTGCTCCTCCTCGTCCGGGAGAAGGACCGGCTCTCCTTCAGCGACCAGGAGACGGAGCCGCTGCTGGGCTTCGCCGGACAGGCCGCGGTGGCGATGGAGCTCGCCGAGCGGCAGCAGGACGCCGAGCAGATCGCGCTGCTGGAGGACCGCGACCGGATCGCGAGAGACCTGCACGACCTCGCCATCCAGCGGCTCTTCGCCACCGGCATGACCCTGCAGAGCGCCGCCCGTTTCATCGAGCACGAAGGCGCCTCGGAGCGCGTGGTGCGGGCGGTGGGCGACCTGGACGAGACCATCAAGATCATCCGTTCGACGATCTTCGGCCTGCGCTCCCGCCAGCCGGGGGAGGGCCACAACCTGCGGGCCCGGATCGCGCAGGCGGTCGGCGAGATCGCCGGACCCATGGGCTTCCCGCCGAGCCTGCGCATGGAGGGCCTGCTCGACACCCAGGTGCCCCGCCAGGTGGCCGACCACGCGGTCGCCGTCCTCGGGGAGGCCCTGTCCAACGCCGCCCGGCACGCCCAGGCCACCCGCACCGACGTCGCCGTCAAGGTGACCTCCACGGAACTCGTCCTGTCGGTCTCCGACAACGGAGTGGGCATCCCCGCGGAGGAGAGCCGCCGCAGCGGACTCCGCAACCTCACCGAGCGGGCCGAACAGCTCGGCGGTTCCTTCGAGTTGACCGGTACGCCGGGCGGCGGCACGACCGTCACCTGGCGCGTGCCGCTGGAGACGGACTGAGCGCGGCCGTGCCCGGCCGCCCGGCGCCGTGCCCGGCGAATCCTCCGATGTCCGGCACGCCCCCCGTCCGGCCCCGCACCGGGCCTGTATCACCGGAGGCGGTGACACGCCGGACACTTGCCCGGACTACAGTCCATCGGGAACGATCGCATGCCCCGGGGGAGTTGCCCGGTTCCGCGTAGCGCGGCGCCGATCCGTCACCGCGGCCGGAGACCCGGCCCCGCGGGCGCCGGACGGCCGGTCCGGCGGCCCCGCGGAACCACTCCGGCCTGCGTCCCCTATGACACGGAGGAACAGATCGATGGTCTTCGGGCGTTCTGAACGCCGCAGCGCGGCCGCCGTCGAGCCCGTCACGCTGAAAATCCTGGTGGCGGGCGGCTTCGGCGTCGGCAAGACGACCCTGGTGAGCACGGTGAGCGAGATCAAGCCGCTGCGCACCGAGGAGATGCTCACCGAGGTCGGTCGGCCGGTGGACTCCCTCGAAGGCGTCGAGGGCAAGCGCACCACCACCGTCGCCATGGACTTCGGCCGGATCTCGCTCCGTGACGATCTGGTGCTGTACCTCTTCGGCACCCCGGGACAGGACCGGTTCTGGTTCCTCTGGGACGAACTGGCCCAGGGCGCGCTGGGCGCCGTCGTCCTCGCCGACACCCGCCGGCTCAGCGACAGCTTCGCCGCCGTCGACTACTTCGAGCGCCGCGGCATCCCGTTCACCGTCGCCGTCAACTGCTTCGACGGCGCCGACCGCTATCCGCCCGAGGTGGTCAGCGAGGCCCTCGACCTCACCCCCGGCACCCCGGTGATCCTCTGCGACGTGCGGGAGCGCGCCTCCGCCAAGGAGGTGCTGATCTCCGTCGTCGAGCACGCCATGGCCTTCGCCTCCGACCAGCCGGAGCCCGTCACCACCTGACGGGCCGCCGCCCGCCCGTACCGGCCTCCGCGCGCACCGGGCGGCGCGGACCGGCCGGCCCCCGGTTTCCCCGGGACGTCCCTCCCCGCGCCGGACACGGCCGCGCGCGTTCCTCACCACGGGGACCACACCGCCGTCATGGACGGACATGTCTCCGAGCCTCCCCCGATGAGGGCCGCTGAGCGCCAAGGAGGACGTGCCCTCCCGCCGGGCTATTCCTCCGAACGGCCGCGGCCGGACAGCGAGCGCCGGTCCACGGGGAAATCGAAATAGCTGTCGGGGAAGGGCTCGGGCTGGTACGTGTAATGCCACCATTCCTGGGGATAGTTGACGAAGCCCGCCCGCTCCAGCCCCTTCTTCAGCAGCAGCCGGTTCCGCCGCTGCTCGCCCCGGACACGCTCGTCGAGGGTGTGGGAGAGGGTGTCGAAGCAGTCATAGCCGGTGCCCATGTCCACGGAGTTGTCCGGGAACCGCTCCTCGCGCGGCGCGGTGCACGGCACCAGCGGCTCGCCGGGCCGGTAGGGGCCGGTCTTCCCGGCGGGCAGCCGCACCAGGGTGAGATCGACGGTGCTGCCCCGGCTGTGCCCGGAACGCTCGGCGATGTAGCCGTCCTCGAACAGCCGGGACTTGTCGACCTCCGGGTAGAACTCCCGCTTCATGCGCTGGTCGCCGGGATCCCCGGCCCAGCGCACGAAATGGTCGACCGCCCGCTGCGGGCGGTAGCAGTCGTAGACCTTCAGGGAGTAACCGCGCGCCCGGAAGGCGCGCTGGGCCTTCTTCAGCGCCCGGGCGGCCGGCTCGGTGAGGAGGCACAGCGGCTTGCGGTAGCCGTCGATCCGGTCGCCGACGAAGTTGTGCCGGGTGGCGTAGCGGATGTCGTGCAGAACCGTCCGGTCGACGGACCGCAGATCGACGAACTCCCGGGGCGCACGCGGCTCCCGGCCCCGGTCGGGACCGGTGGCGGCGGCGGACGGGGCGGCCGAGGCGGCGGGCGCGCCGGCAGCCAGGACGAGCAGGGCGGCGGCCGCGGCCACCGGCCGGGCACGTACTCCGGAACGGGACATGAGACCTCTGGGACACAGGAGTTGAGACATGTGCTGTCCTTTACCGCACCGGCGCCCTCCGGGAAACCGCACCGGCGCACACCTCCGGAGAACCACGACGCGCCTTCCCCCGGAGCACCGTGCCGGCACACCGCGGCCCGCGACGGCGTTCGGTGTCCGCCGTCGCGTCCCCGCCGGTCGCGGTTCGCGTGTCCCGATGGCCGGGGCCCGGCGTGCGGGACGGCGCTCGGAACGTCCGGGAGCACCCCCGAGCGCGCCGCCCGCCGGGTAGCACGCCCCGCGCGCACCCTGCCGCGCCCGGTGCCCGCCGGGGGCCGGTGACGGGCATCGCTCACCGTGCGGGGTACCCGCCACCCACCGCCCAAACGCCTGCGGCCGGGACGGACCGGAACCCGGGGGAGCCGCCCGGGGGACCCGCCCCGTCCGCTACAGTCCGGCCGTGATCACCGAGCCGCGACCGGATTCCCACTGCTCCTTCTGCGGTGCCGCCTTCCCGCCCGGCACCGGATGGCCCCGTACCTGCCCGGACTGCGCGAACGTCTCCTACCGCAACCCGCTGCCGGTCGCGGTGGCCCTGCTTCCCGTCCGTACGGCGGGCGGAGGCCGGTCCGGCGGGGCGGGGCTGGCCGTGGTCCGCCGGGCCATCGAGCCCGGCCGGGGCCTGCTCGCCCTGCCGGGCGGATTCATCGACCACGGTGAGGACTGGCGTGCCGCCGTCGTCCGCGAACTCCGCGAGGAGACCGGCATCGAGGCCGCCGAACGGGAGGTGCGCCTCGCGGACGTCCTCAGCTCCCCCGGCGGGCACCTGCTGGTCTTCGGGCTGCTGCCCGAACGCGATGCCGCGGACCTGCCACCGTCCGCCCCCACCGACGAGACCGACGGCTGGCAGATCCTGAGCACCCCCGCCGAACTGGCCTTCCCCCTGCACACGGAGGCCGTCCGCGGCTGGTTCGTGGGCCGCTACCGCTACGCGCCGCTCTGACGGGGCGAGGGCACCCCGGGCACCCCGGCGCCCGGGCGGCGGGGCGGCGCCCCACGGCGTTCCCGAACGGCACCCGGCCCCGGCCCCCGCCCCCGCCCCGCGGGTCCCGGACCGGACCCCGCCCGCTCAGCTCTCCGCCACCGGGAGCCCGCGGATCCGCAGCGGCAGCCCGATTTCACCGCCGCCCTCCCGCTCGACCACCACCCGCCCGCCGTCACGCCGGGTGGTGAACCGCTCGAACCGGGAGCGCTCCGCGCCGTCACCCGTGCCCGCCGCGAACACCCCGCGTCCCGTCCGTCCCGGCGCCGGGGCCCACACCTCCAGCTCCACCCCGCCCGCCGGCGACGCCACCGGCAGCACCGCGCCCGCCCGCGCCAGCACCGGGATCCGCGACAGCGGCGCATCCAGCACCACCGTCCCCGGCCCCTCGTACACGTCTTCGGTCACCGTGTCGTACCAGCGCCCGCGCGGCAGCCGCACCGCCCGGCGGGCCGCCCCCGGCTCCAGCACCGGTGCGACCAGCAGCGCGTCACCCAGCAGGAACGCGTCCCCGCAGTCCCGCAACCGCCGGTCACCCGGCGCTCCCCACCACGGGGGACGCACATACGGCGCCCCGGTGCGCCGCGCGATCCGCGCCAGCGTCAGGAAGTACGGCAGCAGCCGCTCGCGCCCGGCCACCGCGGCCCGGGTGTGCTCCAGCACCCAGGGCGCCGCCTCCCACGGCCCCCGCGGCCGGCCCGGTGCCACCGCACCGGGGCCGCCGGGGGACCGGGTGCGGAACAGCGGCAGATACGCCGCCAGCTGGAACCAGCGCAGGTACAGCTCCGGTGGCAGCGGCTCACCGCCGCCCACGTCCGGCCCGCAGTACGGCACCCCGCACAGCCCCAGACCGAGCACCAGCGACAGTGATGCCCGCAGCCCGCTCCAGTCCGCCACCGCCGGGCCCGCCACCACGCCCCCGTAGCGCTGGCTGCCCGCCCAGCCCGCACGGGAGACGAGGAACGGCCGCTCCTGCGGGCGGAGTTCGAACAAGTGCTCGTAAGCGGCCCGCGCCATCAGCAGGCCGTAGACGTTGTGCGCCTCCCGGTGGTCGCCCTCCCGCCCGTCCAGCGCGTGCCGCGCCGACAGCGGCAGCGTGGCGTCACCGAACGCCGTCAGGGACAGCGGTTCGTTCCCGTCCAGCCAGAGACCGGCGGTACCGCGCGGCAGCCGCTCCTCCAGCAGGCCGCCCCACCACTTGCGCACCCGGGCATCGGTGAAGTCGGGGAACACCGCGTCCCCGGCCCCCACCAGACCCCGCACCTTCCGGCCCCTGGCGTCCCGCACGAAGACATCGGCGGCCACCCCGCCGTCGTACGCGGGATCGCCGCGCTCCGCACGCACCCCGGGCCGGACGGTCGCCACGAGCCGGACCGTCTCCGCGCCGGAGCCGGGCGCGGACCCGGACCCGGGACCGAGCCCCGTTCCGGGGCCGTCCCTCCCGGCAGCGCCGTCAACGGACCCGTGCCCGGCCTTCCGCTGCGCCGGAAGGCCGGGGGAGTCGACATGCAGGGCCGACAGCGGCAGCCCGAGCTCCCGGTACGCCGCCGCCACCGCCGGCGCGGCCTCCTCGCCCCCGCCGCCGGACGCGTCGTACGCGTGCTGGTGCCCGAAGGCCCAGCCCGGCGGGAGCGCGGGCGCGCCGGTGAGCGCCGTCCAGCCGCGCAGCACCCGGGCCGGGCCGCCCACCACCGTCCAGGAGCGCACCGGACCGCCGTCGAACCGCAGTTCGCAGCTGCCCGGCCGGTCGTGCCCGGAACCCGCGCCCTCGGCGCCCTCCCGCAGCCGCACCCAGCCGTTCCAGGAGTTGTCGTGAAAGACCAGATGGGTCCCCGCGTCCGCGACGACCAGCTGCACCGGCATCGTCACCGGCAGCGGGTCGTTCTCCGGCCCGAAGGCCCCGCCGGGGGCCGTGTTCCAGAGCCGGTACGGGCCGCCGGCCAGCCGCGGCCCCGCCGCGCGGGCGCCCAGGCCGAAGAACCGCGCGTCCGCCGCCACCCGGGAACACTGCGTCCAGCGGGACCCGCCCGCCCCCGGAGAGGCGCCCCCCGCGGCTTCCGCGTCCCCCGCGTCCCCCGCGCCCCCGGCGTCCGCCGCGTCCCACCAGCGCGGCGGCAGATCCCGCCGCAGCACCACCCCGCCCGGCGTACGGAACTCCACCGCGCCGAGACGCGAGACCGCCACGGTCATCCGCTCCGAGACCACCCGCCAGCCGCCCTCCGTGTCGGGCTCCAGCTCCGCCCGCGCGTCGGCCGCCGGGCAGCCGTGCGCCAGCCCGTAGGACGGCTCCGGCCCCGCACCGTCCCAGCCGCAGAACACCGCGCCGCCCACCGTCACCCGCACCAGCAGCGAGGACCGCGCGAACCGCACCACCCCCCCACCGGGCCGCGGCTCCGCGCCCACGGCCGCCCCCGGTACCCGGGCCCGCTCCGCCCCCGGGCGCGGCAGCGCCGCCGCGTCGGCCCGGCTCCGGCGCCACGCCGACCGGACCGACCGCACACCCCGGGCCGTCCCCAGCACCCCCACCGACCGCACCAGGCCACGCGCATCCATGCTGCTCAGACTGCCACTCGGCCGACCGGTGCGGAGGGCCCGGATGTCCTTTGTTCAACTGTCGTTCACCCCACCTTGACCGAGCCCCCGGACCGGCGTCGCCATGACGGCGCGCCCCCGCTCCGCACGGCCCGGAACCCGGCCCGGAACCCGGCCCGGAACACGGTCCGCGCCCGGCCCCGGCGTGGGGCGCGCCCACACCTCCCGCCGACCCGCTGTGGCGGGTCCGCCCTGGTGCGGAGGGCGATCCCATGGCATCGTCCTGCACAGCCGCCGCGCACCCGCACGCCCCCCGGCCACCACCCCGGGGGCCGGACCGTGCGCGGCGACGACGCACACGACGCGTGAACACAGCACGGGAGCCGCCATGACCGCCGCGCACAGCGCAGCACCGACGACCGCAGACGGGCCGCAGCAGCCGGAGCCCCTGTGGAGCCCCGGACCCGACCGGATCGAGGGCGCCCGGCTGACCCGCTTCCAGGCCTGGGCCGCCGAACGCTTCGGCGCCCCCGCGGCCGTCCCCGGCGACCCCGCCGCGAGCTACGCCGCCCTGCACCAGTGGTCCGTCGACGAACTCGCCACGTTCTGGCAGGCGGTGACCGAGTGGTTCGACGTCCGCTTCGCCACCCCGTACGAGACGGTCCTCGCCGACCGCTCCATGCCCGGCGCCACCTGGTTCCCCGGCGCCACCCTCAACTACGCCGAGCACGCCCTCCGCGCCGCCGAGGACCCGGCCCGCGCCGGCGACCCGGCCCTGCTGTACGTCGACGAGACCCACGAACCGCTCCCCGTCACCTGGGCCGAACTCCGCCGCCGGGTGGGCTCGCTCGCCGCCGGGCTGCGCCGCCTCGGCGTCCGCCCCGGTGACCGGGTCAGCGGCTACCTGCCCAACATCCCCGAGGCCGCCGTCGCCCTTCTGGCCACCGCCGCCGTCGGCGCCGTCTGGACCTCCTGCGCGCCCGACTTCGGCGCGCGGAGCGTCCTCGACCGCTTCCAGCAGGTCGAGCCCGTGGTCCTGTTCACCGTCGACGGCTACCGCTACGGCGGCAAGGAGCACGACCGGACGGAGACCGTCGCCGAACTCCGCCGCGAGCTCCCGGGCCTGCGCGCCACCGTGCACATCCCGCTGCTCGGCACCCCCGCGCCCGAGGGCGCCCTGGAGTGGGACGCCCTCACCGCCGCCGACACCG
This sequence comes from Streptomyces sp. S07_1.15, assembly GCF_020739505.1. Classification (NCBI taxonomy): domain Bacteria; kingdom Bacillati; phylum Actinomycetota; class Actinomycetes; order Kitasatosporales; family Streptomycetaceae; genus Streptomyces; species Streptomyces sp. S07_1.15. The sequence goes on along the minus strand of NZ_JAJBZK010000001.1, from coordinate 272,150 downwards.
AACCGGTCTTCGAGCACGTCCCCTTCGACCACCCGCTGTGGGTCCTCTACTCCTCCGGCACCACCGGGCTGCCCAAGGCCATCGTCCAGTCCCAGGGCGGCATCCTCGTCGAACACCTCAAGCAGCTCGGACTCCACTGCGACCTCGGCCCGGAGGACCGCTTCTTCTGGTACACCTCCACCGGCTGGATGATGTGGAACTTCCTCGTCTCCGGCCTGCTCACCGGCACCACCGTCGTCCTCTACGACGGCAGCCCCGGTTACCCCGCCACCGACGCCCAGTGGCGCGTCGCCGAACGCACCGGCGCCACCCTCTACGGCACCTCGGCCGCCTACGTCATGGCCTGCCGCAAGGCTGGCGTCCACCCCGGCCGCGACTTCGACCTCTCCCGCGTCCAGTGCGTCGCCACCACCGGCTCCCCCCTCCCGCCCGACGGCTTCCGCTGGATCCACGACGAGGTCTCCGAAGACCTGTGGATCGCCTCCGTCAGCGGCGGCACCGACGTCTGCAGCTGCTTCGCGGGCGCCGTCCCCACCCTCCCCGTCCACATCGGCGAACTCCAGGCACCGGGCCTCGGCACCGGCCTCCAGGCGTGGGACCCGCAGGGACGGCCGGTCACCGGCGAGGTCGGCGAACTCGTCGTCACCAACCCCATGCCGTCCATGCCCATCCGCTTCTGGAACGACCCCGACGGCTCCCGCTACCGCGAGAGCTACTTCGAGATGTTCCCCGGCAACTGGCGCCACGGGGACTGGATCACCGTCACCTCGCGCGGCTCCGTCGTCATCCACGGCCGCTCCGACTCCACCCTCAACCGCCAGGGCGTCCGCATGGGTTCCGCGGACATCTACGAGGCCGTCGAACGGCTCCCCGAAATCCGGGAGTCCCTCGTCATCGGCGTCGAACAGCCCGACGGCGGCTACTGGATGCCGCTCTTCGTCCACCTCGCGGAGGGAGCCGTCCTCGACGACGCCCTCCGTGACCGGATCCGGCGCGTCATCCGCGAGCAGCTCTCCCCCCGCCACGTCCCCGACGAGATCATCGAGGCCCCGGGCGTCCCGCACACCCTCACCGGCAAGCGCATCGAAGTCCCGGTCAAGCGGCTCCTCCAGGGCGTCGCCCTCGACAAGGCGGTCAACCCCGGCTCCGTCGACAACATCGAACTGCTCCGCTTCTACGGGCGCGTCGCCGAGCAACGCGCGGCCGACCGCCCCTGACCCGCGGGCGGGCCGGCCCGCCCCCGCCCCACCGGCCGGCAGCCGCCCGCACCCGCTTGTCAGACCCCCCGGTTACGTTCAGTGAGGAATCCGGTTCCGAAGAGAACCGAACGTAACCGAGGGGGAGACCCGGCCATGTCCCGATCCGACCGCAAGACCACCACCGCCACCGCCCGGCACCCGCTGCTCCGCGAAGCCGCCGCCACCCTCGCCCTGCTGGCGGACGAGGAGGACTTCGCCGCCATGCGGGAGTACCCGCCCTTCACCGCGCTCGACGGCCACCGCGCCTACCTCCGCCAGACCGAGGAGGCGCTCCGCGCCCTCGCCGCCCGGGACGGCCACACCACCGTCGCCCTCCTCGACCCGGACCGCTTCCACGCCTACTGCGCCGACCACGGCATCGACCCGGCCAAGCCCGCCAGCCGTGCCCGCTACACCGCCGGACTCGCCGCGGCCGGCGCCACCCTCCCCTACGAAGGACAGCCGGTCGGCCTGCTGGTACCCCAACTCGTCGACGCCGCCGAGCGCCGCGCCGGCCTGGAGGTCGCCACCATGATCCTGGCCGCGGCGGGCGACTGCCCCGGCTGCGGCGAGGACATCGGCCGCACGGCCTGCAGCCGCGCCTCCCACGCCCTCCTGCGGCTGGTCGACGCGGCCGGCCCGGGCGTCCACCACCTCGTCTGCAGCGTGCCCGCCGGCCCCGCGCCCCTCACCGCGGCCCTGCACGCCGAGGGCGGGGAGCGAGGCGGGCTCCGCAGCCCGGAGGCGGAGACGATGCTCTTCTGCTCGGTGCTCGCCGCGGGCATCGCCACCGGCGCCCCGGGCGGGGTCGTGCTGCGCACCAGCGTCCCCGACGGCCGTGACCGGGTCCGCGGCTGGGCCCTGCGAGACGCCTGGCTCCGCCCCCTGACGGCCGCGGAGGTCTTCTCCGCCTACTGCACCGACCCCGGGACCGGTGAACCGGTGGCCCCCGAACCGGGCGTCGACCACCTCCCCGGTTTCGACCTCCCGGAACCGGACGGCTGCTGCGGGCCACCGGCGGACGGCGGCTGACCGGAAACGGCCGGTGGCCGCTCCGCCGCAGCGGAACGGCCACCGGCCGGCAACAACACTCCGTACGGGCACCGGCCCCGCCGGTCACTCCCCGGACAGGACCGCCTGCGCGGCCCGCCGGGCCTCCTCGGCGGTGTCGGCCGCGCGGGCGGCCGCCGCCGCCCGCTCGCACTGGGCCAGGGTGTGCTGGGCCAGCGTCGCCCGCACATACGGCAGCGAGGCGGCGCCCATGGACAGACTCGTGACACCCAGACCCGTCAGCACGCAGGCGAGCAGCGGATCCGAGGCGGCCTCCCCGCACACCCCGCAGCTCTTGCCCTCCGCCTTGGCCGCTTCCGCCGAGAGCGCCACCAGGTCGAGCAGGGCCGGCTGCCAGGGGTCCTGCAGCCGGGACACGGCACCGACCTGCCGGTCCGCCGCGAAGGTGTACTGCGCGAGGTCATTGGTCCCCAGCGAGAGGAACTCCACCTCCTGCAGGATCGACCGGGCCCGCAGCGCGGCCGACGGAATCTCCACCATGGCCCCGAACTTCGCCCGCAGCCCGGCCTCCCGGCAGGCATCGGCGAACGCCCTGGCGTCGGTGCGGTCCGCCACCATCGGGGCCATGACCTCCAGATAGACCGGCAGCCCCTCGGCGGCCCGGGCCAGAGCCGCGAGCTGGGTCCGCAGCACCTCGGGATGGTCGAGCAGGGTCCGCAGGCCCCGCACACCGAGCGCGGGATTCGGCTCGTCGGCCGGAGTCAGGAAGGCGAGCGGCTTGTCGGCCCCCGCGTCCAGCACCCGGACGACCACCCGCCCCTCCGGGAACGCCTCCAGCACCGTCCGGTAGGCCTCGACCTGCTTCTCCTCCGACGGCGCGTTCTCACCGTCGTCCAGGAACAGGAACTCGGTGCGGAACAGGCCCACGCCCTCGGCGCCGGCCTCGACCGCCGCCGGCACATCGGCCGGCCCGCCGACGTTGGCGAGCAGCGGCACCTTGTGCCCGTCCGAGGTCGCCCCCGGCCCGGTGACCGCGGTCAGCGCGGCCCGCCGCGCGGCCGCCGCCGCCTCGATCTCCGCCCGCTTCTCCCCGCTCGGCGACACGAACACCTCGCCGGTGCTGCCGTCGACGGCGATGACCGTCCCCTCCGCCAGGTCGCCCGCCCCCGGCAGCGCCACCACGGCCGGGACCCCGAGAGCCCGCGCCAGAATCGCACTGTGGCTAGTCGGCCCGCCCTCCTCGGTGACGAAGCCCAGCACCAGCGTCGGGTCGAGCAGCGCGGTGTCGGCCGGCGCCAGATCCCGCGCGATCAGGACATACGGCTCATCGCTGTCCGGCACCCCCGGCATCGGCACCCCGAGCAGCCGCGCCACGATCCGGTTCCGCACATCGTCCAGATCGGCCACCCGCCCGGCCAGATACTCCCCGGCCCCCGCGAGCAGCGACCGGTACGCCGCGAGGGCGTCGTACACCGCACGCTCAGCGGTGCTGCCCACCGCGATCCGGCGGTCGACATCGGCCATCAGCTCCGGGTCCTGGGCCATCATCGCCTGGGCCTCGAGCACCGCCTGCGCCTCGCCCCCGGCCAACTGCCCACGGGCCGTCAGGTCCGCGGAGACGGCCTCCACGGCCCGCCGCGCCCGGGCCTGCTCACGCGGCGCCTCCTGCTCGGGGATCTGCTTGGCGGGCGGCTCCAGCACCGCCGTCCCCATGTGCCGTACCTCGCCGATCGCCACTCCGTGGCTCACGCCGACGCCTCGCAGTGTTGTCTTCATCGCACCCGTCTCCGATCGATGCGGCCGGGCCCTGCCGCCCGCCGCGAGGGAAGTCGTATCCGCCGTCCCGCGACGGCGCCTGCTCAAGTCCAGGAGAAGAGAAGGGCGCCCGCGGCGACGTCCCCGGAATCGGAGATGTCGGAGAGCGACTCCGCGGTGGCCTCCAGTGCCACGACCGGGCACACCGGGGACTTGCCGGCCGCCTCGACCTGTGCGGGGTCCCACCGCACGACCGGGTCGCCCCGGCGCACCGTGTCACCCTTGCTGACCAGGAGTTCAAAACCCTCGCCGTTGAACTGCACCGTGTCGATGCCCAGATGTGTCAGCACACCGTGCCCCTCATCGTCGACGACGACAAAGGCGTGCGGGTGCAGGGAGACGATGATGCCGTCCACGGGTGCGACGGCGACGGACGGCTCACGCACGGGGTCAACGGCGGTGCCCGGGCCCACCATCGCACCGGAGAACACCGGATCGGGCACCGCCGCAAGTCCGATGGAACGGCCGGCGACCGGGGACGTCACGGTGGTCATGGGAAGCCTCTCGAGCGGAGATTGATCAAACGGCGCCCGCCTGGCCGTGCCAGGGGCGTCGTGCTGGCAGAAGCCTAAGTCATGGACCCCAAACGGACCGCTGCCGAATCGATTTGCTTCGCCGCGGCCGTGCGCTGTACTGTCGAACCCCTGCCCACGAGGGAGCACCGGCGGACTGGCCGTGCGAAGTGGGCAGTACCTTCCAACTCTTTGACATGGCAAGCGACTTCCGTTCTCCGCATGTCCTCGGACAGTGGTCGGAGAGAGTCGGAACCACTGATAGTGTTGGAAACACCGAAGGGAAGCGCCCGGAGGGCCCGGAGACGGGGCCGAAGGAAGCGTCCGTTCCTTGAGAACTCAACAGCGTGCCAAAAGTCAACGCCAGATATGTTGATACCCCGTCCGGGCGGCAGATTCAGGTTTGCTGCCGGGATGAGGTTCCTTTGAAACAAGTCCTTCCGTGCCACCGTTTCGGCGGTGGTGGTCGGGAGGCAATTTTACAGCGAGGACGCTGTGCGCGGTCCGGATTATTCCTCCGGGCTGCGCCGCTCTTGCGTGAAGCATTCACGGAGAGTTTGATCCTGGCTCAGGACGAACGCTGGCGGCGTGCTTAACACATGCAAGTCGAACGATGAACCTCTTCGGAGGGGATTAGTGGCGAACGGGTGAGTAACACGTGGGCAATCTGCCCTGCACTCTGGGACAAGCCCTGGAAACGGGGTCTAATACCGGATACGACCATCTCGGGCATCCGATGGTGGTGGAAAGCTCCGGCGGTGCAGGATGAGCCCGCGGCCTATCAGCTTGTTGGTGGGGTGATGGCCTACCAAGGCGACGACGGGTAGCCGGCCTGAGAGGGCGACCGGCCACACTGGGACTGAGACACGGCCCAGACTCCTACGGGAGGCAGCAGTGGGGAATATTGCACAATGGGCGGAAGCCTGATGCAGCGACGCCGCGTGAGGGATGACGGCCTTCGGGTTGTAAACCTCTTTCAGCAGGGAAGAAGCGCAAGTGACGGTACCTGCAGAAGAAGCACCGGCTAACTACGTGCCAGCAGCCGCGGTAATACGTAGGGTGCGAGCGTTGTCCGGAATTATTGGGCGTAAAGAGCTCGTAGGCGGCTTGTCGCGTCGGATGTGAAAGCCCGGGGCTTAACCCCGGGTCTGCATTCGATACGGGCAGGCTAGAGTTCGGTAGGGGAGATCGGAATTCCTGGTGTAGCGGTGAAATGCGCAGATATCAGGAGGAACACCGGTGGCGAAGGCGGATCTCTGGGCCGATACTGACGCTGAGGAGCGAAAGCGTGGGGAGCGAACAGGATTAGATACCCTGGTAGTCCACGCCGTAAACGTTGGGAACTAGGTGTGGGCGACATTCCACGTCGTCCGTGCCGCAGCTAACGCATTAAGTTCCCCGCCTGGGGAGTACGGCCGCAAGGCTAAAACTCAAAGGAATTGACGGGGGCCCGCACAAGCGGCGGAGCATGTGGCTTAATTCGACGCAACGCGAAGAACCTTACCAAGGCTTGACATACACCGGAAAGCCGTAGAGATACGGCCCCCCTTGTGGTCGGTGTACAGGTGGTGCATGGCTGTCGTCAGCTCGTGTCGTGAGATGTTGGGTTAAGTCCCGCAACGAGCGCAACCCTTGTTCTGTGTTGCCAGCATGCCTTTCGGGGTGATGGGGACTCACAGGAGACTGCCGGGGTCAACTCGGAGGAAGGTGGGGACGACGTCAAGTCATCATGCCCCTTATGTCTTGGGCTGCACACGTGCTACAATGGCCGGTACAATGAGCTGCGATACCGCGAGGTGGAGCGAATCTCAAAAAGCCGGTCTCAGTTCGGATTGGGGTCTGCAACTCGACCCCATGAAGTCGGAGTCGCTAGTAATCGCAGATCAGCATTGCTGCGGTGAATACGTTCCCGGGCCTTGTACACACCGCCCGTCACGTCACGAAAGTCGGTAACACCCGAAGCCGGTGGCCCAACCCGTAAGGGAGGGAATCGTCGAAGGTGGGACTGGCGATTGGGACGAAGTCGTAACAAGGTAGCCGTACCGGAAGGTGCGGCTGGATCACCTCCTTTCTAAGGAGCACTTCTCACCCGGTTCTGCCGGGTCAGAGGCCAGAACACCGGCGAGTGTCCGGTGCTGGTTGCTCATGGGTGGAACGTTGACTATTCGGCGCATCACGGTTGCTGCTGCTAGTACTGCTCTTCGGGGCGTGGAACGCGGTGGGGGCCGGGGTGTGCCGGGCGCGCTGTTGGGTGTCTGAGGGTACGGGCTGTTTGCTTGTGTCTTCGGTTGCCGGTCCCGGTGAACCGCACGGTTGGTGTGGGTGGCGGGTGGCTGGTCGTTGTTTGAGAACTGCACAGTGGACGCGAGCATCTGTGGCCAAGTTTTTAAGGGCGCACGGTGGATGCCTTGGTACCAGGAACCGATGAAGGACGTGGGAGGCCGCGATAGGCCCCGGGGAGCTGTCAACCGAGCTTTGATCCGGGGGTGTCCGAATGGGGAAACCCGGCAGTCGTCATGGGCTGTCACCCATACCTGAACACATAGGGTATGTGGAGGGAACGCGGGGAAGTGAAACATCTCAGTACCCGCAGGAAGAGAAAACAACCGTGATTCCGGGAGTAGTGGCGAGCGAAACCGGATGAGGCCAAACCGTAGGCGTGTGATACCCGGCAGGGGTTGCGCTTACGGGGTTGTGGGATCGCACTTCGGTGGTCTGCCGGCCATCGGGCGAGTCAGAAATTGTTGGTGTAGGCGAAGGGCATGCGAAAGGCCCGGCGTAGAGGGTAAGACCCCCGTAGCCGAAATGTCAGCAACTTGCTTGTGCGACACCCAAGTAGCACGGGGCCCGAGAAATCCCGTGTGAATCTGGCGGGACCACCCGCTAAGCCTAAATATTCCCTGGTGACCGATAGCGGATAGTACCGTGAGGGAATGGTGAAAAGTACCGCGGGAGCGGAGTGAAATAGTACCTGAAACCGTGTGCCTACAAGCCGTGGGAGCGTCGCGCATCGGACTTGTCCGGTGCGTCGTGACTGCGTGCCTTTTGAAGAATGAGCCTGCGAGTTTGCGGTGTGTTGCGAGGTTAACCCGTGTGGGGAAGCCGTAGCGAAAGCGAGTCCGAATAGGGCGGTATAGTAGCGCGCTCAAGACCCGAAGCGGAGTGATCTAGCCATGGGCAGGTTGAAGCGCGGGTAAGACCGTGTGGAGGACCGAACCCACCAGGGTTGAAAACCTGGGGGATGACCTGTGGTTAGGGGTGAAAGGCCAATCAAACTCCGTGATAGCTGGTTCTCCCCGAAATGCATTTAGGTGCAGCGTCGTGTGTTTCTTGCCGGAGGTAGAGCACTGGATAGGCGATGGGCCCTACCGGGTTACTGACCTTAGCCAAACTCCGAATGCCGGTAAGTGAGAGCGCGGCAGTGAGACTGTGGGGGATAAGCTCCATGGTCGAGAGGGAAACAGCCCAGAGCATCGACTAAGGCCCCTAAGCGTACGCTAAGTGGGAAAGGATGTGGAGTCGCAGAGACAACCAGGAGGTTGGCTTAGAAGCAGCCATCCTTGAAAGAGTGCGTAATAGCTCACTGGTCAAGTGATTCCGCGCCGACAATGTAGCGGGGCTCAAGCGTACCGCCGAAGTCGTGTCATTGGCACATATACCCCTAACGGGGGTGCTGATGGGTAGGGGAGCGTCGTGTGCCGGGTGAAGCCGCGCCGGAAGGCAGTGGTGGACGGTTCACGAGTGAGAATGCAGGCATGAGTAGCGATACACACGTGGGAAACGTGTGCGCCGATTGACTAAGGGTTCCTGGGTCAAGCTGATCTGCCCAGGGTAAGTCGGGACCTAAGGCGAGGCCGACAGGCGTAGTCGATGGACAACCGGTTGATATTCCGGTACCCGCTTTGAAGCGCCAGCGCTGAACCTTCTGATGCTAAGTCCGTGAAGCCGCCGGCTGAGTCTTCGGACGAGGTCGGAGTGGTGGAGCCGACGGCCCGAGGGGGTAGTAGGTGAGTGATGGGGTGACGCAGGAAGGTAGTCCAGCCCGGGCGGTGGTTGTCCCGGGGTAAGGGTGTAGCCCGGAGGGTAGGTAAATCCGTCCTCCGTGTAAGGGTGAGACCTGATGCCGAGCCGATTGTGGTGAAGTGGATGATCCTATGCTGTCGAGAAAAGCCTCTAGCGAGTTTCATGGCGGCCCGTACCCTAAACCGACTCAGGTGGTCAGGTAGAGAATACCGAGGCGTTCGGGTGAACTATGGTTAAGGAACTCGGCAAAATGCCCCCGTAACTTCGGGAGAAGGGGGGCCATTGCTGGTGATCACCCTTGCGGTGTGAGCTGGTGGTGGCCGCAGAGACCAGCGAGAAGCGACTGTTTACTAAAAACACAGGTCCGTGCGAAGCCGTAAGGCGATGTATACGGACTGACGCCTGCCCGGTGCTGGAACGTTAAGGGGACCGGTTAGTCATGATCCGTCATGGCGAAGCTGAGAACTTAAGCGCCAGTAAACGGCGGTGGTAACTATAACCATCCTAAGGTAGCGAAATTCCTTGTCGGGTAAGTTCCGACCTGCACGAATGGCGTAACGACTTCTCGACTGTCTCAACCATAGGCCCGGTGAAATTGCACTACGAGTAAAGATGCTCGTTTCGCGCAGCAGGACGGAAAGACCCCGGGACCTTTACTACAGCTTGATATTGGTGTTCGGTTCGGCTTGTGTAGGATAGGTGGGAGACTGTGAAGCCCGGACGCTAGTTCGGGTGGAGTCGTCGTTGAAATACCACTCTGGTCGTGCTGGATGTCTAACCTGGGTCCGTGATCCGGATCAGGGACAGTGTCTGGTGGGTAGTTTAACTGGGGCGGTTGCCTCCTAAAGGGTAACGGAGGCGCCCAAAGGTTCCCTCAGCCTGGTTGGTAATCAGGTGTTGAGTGTAAGTGCACAAGGGAGCTTGACTGTGAGACCGACGGGTCGAGCAGGGACGAAAGTCGGGACTAGTGATCCGGCGGTGGCTTGTGGAAGCGCCGTCGCTCAACGGATAAAAGGTACCCCGGGGATAACAGGCTGATCTTCCCCAAGAGTCCATATCGACGGGATGGTTTGGCACCTCGATGTCGGCTCGTCGCATCCTGGGGCTGGAGTCGGTCCCAAGGGTTGGGCTGTTCGCCCATTAAAGCGGTACGCGAGCTGGGTTTAGAACGTCGTGAGACAGTTCGGTCCCTATCCGCTGTGCGCGTAGGAGTCTTGAGAAGGGCTGTCCCTAGTACGAGAGGACCGGGACGGACGAACCTCTGGTGTGCCAGTTGTCCTGCCAAGGGCATGGCTGGTTGGCTACGTTCGGGAGGGATAACCGCTGAAAGCATCTAAGCGGGAAGCCTGCTTCGAGATGAGGACTCCCACCCCCATGAGGGGTTAAGGCTCCCAGTAGACGACTGGGTTGATAGGCCAGATATGGAAGCACCGCAAGGTGTGGAGTTGACTGGTACTAATAGGCCGAGGGCTTGTCCTCAGGTGCTCGCGTCCACTGTGTTGGTTCTGAAACAACGAACTGTGTTGCCGTCCGGTTCGTATAGTTTCATAGTGTTTCGGTGGTTATAGCGTGAGGGAAACGCCCGGTTACATTCCGAACCCGGAAGCTAAGCCTTTCAGCGCCGATGGTACTGCAGGGGGGACCCTGTGGGAGAGTAGGACGCCGCCGAACTCCTTGTGAAGCCGGGTTTCCCGGGCCTTGACCGGCTCGGGAAACCCGGTCTTTTTGTGTGTCCGGACCGCCCGCCGACCCTCCGCGCTCGCCGGCCCCCGTACACCGGTAAGGTCGGGGAGCATCGTCGAAAACGTCCTTCCGGGAGGCCACGGGTGGAGGTCCAGGAGACAAGGGTCCAGACAGACCGTGTCCTCACCATCCCGAACATTCTCAGCATGGCCCGGCTGCTGGGCGTGCCCCTCTTCCTCTGGCTGATTCTGCTGCCGGAGTTCGGGGGGCCCAAGGCCGACGGATGGGCCCTGCTCGTCCTCGCCCTGAGCGGCGTCAGCGACTACCTGGACGGCAAGCTCGCCCGCCGCTGGAACCAGATCAGCAGCCTGGGACGGATCCTCGACCCGGCGGCCGACCGTCTGTACATCCTCACGACCATCGTCGGCCTGACGTGGCGCGACATCATCCCGCTCTGGCTGACCGCGGCGCTCCTCGCCCGGGATCTCATCCTGCTCGTGATGGTGGGCATCCTCCGCCGGCACGGCTATCCGCCGCCCCAGGTCAACTTTCTCGGCAAGGCGGCGACGTTCAACCTCATGTACGCCTTCCCGTTGCTGCTGCTGAGTGACGGAAGCGGATGGCTTCCGCAGCTCGCTGCTATTTTCGGATGGGCGTTCGCGGGATGGGGTACAACTCTCTACTGGTGGGCAGGAACTCTCTATGTGGTTCAGGTCCGCCGACTCGTGAAGGCGGATACCTCGACCGACTGAGCCTGCCCCGACGCCGTGGCCCTGGCCGAACGCAGGGTTTCCGCGTGCCAGTGCGGTGGGTCCACCCCGACGGACCGGCCGAGCTCGGTCGGTGTGACCGTCGTCTCTTCAAGGAGGACGCTTCCGACATGAAGGCCGTCGTGATGGCCGGCGGTGAAGGCACACGCCTTCGCCCCATGACCTCAAGCATGCCCAAGCCACTGCTGCCGGTGGCGAACCGGCCAATCATGGAGCATGTTCTGAGGCTGCTCAAGCGGCACGGGCTGAGCGAGACCGTGGTGACGGTGCAGTTTCTCGCCTCCCTCGTCAAAAACTACTTCGGTGACGGGGAAGAGCTCGGAATGGAGCTCACCTATGCCAACGAGGAAAAGCCCCTCGGCACTGCCGGCAGCGTCAAGAACGCCGAGGAAGCCCTCAAGGACGACTCCTTCCTCGTCATCTCCGGTGACGCACTCACCGATTTCGACCTCACCGAGCTCGTCAACTTCCACAAGGAGAAGGGGGCACTGGTCACCGTCTGCCTGACCAGAGTGCCCAATCCCCTGGAATTCGGCATCACCATTGTCGACGAGGAGGGGAAGGTCGAGCGGTTCCTGGAGAAGCCGACGTGGGGGCAGGTGTTCTCGGACACCGTCAACACCGGCATTTACGTCATGGAGCCCGAGGTCTTCGACTATGTCGAGGCCGATGTCTCGGTCGACTGGTCCGGCGACGTCTTTCCGCAGCTGATGAAGGAAGGCAAGCCGATCTACGGCTACATCGCCGAGGGCTACTGGGAGGACGTCGGCACCCACGAGAGCTACGTCAAGGCGCAGGCCGACGTGCTCGAGGGCAAGGTCGATGTGGACATCGACGGTTTCGAGATCTCTCCCGGTGTCTGGGTGGCCGAGGGCGCCGAGGTGAGTCCGGACGCGGTGCTGCGCGGCCCGCTCTACATCGGTGACTACGCCAAGGTGGAATCCGGGGTCGAGATCCGGGAACACACCGTCGTCGGATCGAATGTCGTGGTGAAGAGCGGCGCCTTCCTGCACAAGGCCGTGGTCCACGACAACGTGTACATCGGCCAGCAGAGCAATCTGCGCGGCTGTGTCATCGGCAAGAACACCGACATCATGCGCGCCGCCCGGATCGAGGACGGAGCCGTGATCGGCGACGAGTGCCTCGTCGGCGAAGAATCGATTGTGCAGGGCAACGTCCGCGTCTACCCGTTCAAGACCATCGAGGCGGGCGCCTTCGTCAACACCTCGGTGATCTGGGAGTCGCGCGGCCAGGCGCAGCTCTTCGGGGCCCGTGGGGTGAGCGGCATCCTCAACGTCGAGATCACCCCCGAGCTGGTGGTGCGGCTCGCCGGGGCCTATGCGACCACCCTCAAGAAGGGGTCGACGGTCACCACGGCGCGCGACCATTCCCGGGGCGCCCGGGCGCTCAAGAGGGCAGTGATCTCCGCTCTCCAGACCAGCGCCATCGACGTGCGGGACCTGGAGAACGTGCCGCTGCCGGTGGCCCGCCAGCAGACCGCGCGCGGCAGTGCCGGCGGCATCATGATCCGCACGACCCCCGGGGTGCCCGACTCCGTCGACATCATGTTCTTCGACGAACGCGGGGCGGATCTCTCCCAGGCGGGGCAGCGCAAACTCGACCGGGTCTTCGCCCGCCAGGAGTACCGCCGGGCCTTCCCCGGGGAGATCGGGGATCTCCGCTTCCCGGCCAGTGTGTTCGACGCGTACACCGGTTCGCTGCTGCGTGCCGTCGACACCACGGGCGTCGCCGAGGCAGGACTCAAGATCGTGGTTGACGCCTCCAACGGCAGCGCCGGACTGGTCCTCCCCAGCCTCCTCGGGCGGCTCGGGGTCGACGCTCTGACGATCAACCCGGGCCTCGACGAGTCGCGTCCCACCGAGACGGCGGACGCCCGCCGCTCCGGCCTGGTGCGGCTCGGCGAGATCGTTGCCTCCGCCCGCGCCGCGTTCGGGGTGCGCTTCGACCCCGTCGGCGAGCGGCTGTCCCTGGTCGACGAGCGCGGACGGATCGTGGAGGACGACCGCGCTCTGCTGGTCATGCTGGATCTGGTGGCGGCCGAGCGGCGCAGCGGGCGGGTCGCGCTCCCCGTGACCACCACCAGGATCGCGGAGCAGGTCGCCGCCTACCACGGCACGCAGGTGGAGTGGACGACGACCTCACCGGACGACCTGACCCGGGTCAGCCGTGCGGAGTCCACGGTCTTCGGCGGCGACGGCAGGGGCGGTTTCATCGTCCCCGAGTTCAGCAGCGTCTTCGACGGCACGGCCGCCTTCGTCCGCCTGATCGCCCTGGTCGCCCGGACGCAGCTGACACTCAGTCAGATCGACGCGCGGATCCCGCGGGCCCATGTGCGGCGCCGGGACATCGCCACGCCGTGGGCGGTCAAGGGTCTCGTCATGCGCAGCGTGGTGGAAGCCGCCGGTGACCGGCACGTCGACACCACGGACGGTGTGCGGGTCGTGGAGGCCGACGGCCGCTGGATCATGGTCCTGCCGGACCCGGCGGAGGCGGTCACCCATCTGTGGGCGGAGGGCCCGGACGACGCCTCCGCGCAGCAGCTGCTCGACGAGTGGGCCGCGGTGGTGGACAGCGCCGGCCGCTGAGCCGTCGCCCCTGCAGGGATGCCGTGAGTGGCCCGCCGCATGCCGGCGGGCCACTCACGATCGGCCGAACCGGTGGGCCCATTCGGCGGTGGCGGCCCTCACATGCGACGATGTGCGTCATGTCGCAGCAGTCCCCCGATCGGAGCACTCCCGCGCGCCGGTCGCGTCCCGACGCGTCCATGTCGCTGCTGACGAACGTGACGGAGCACAGCCTGGACGAGGGTTACGCGGAGGCCGCCGCCCGCCGTGCGGCCGAGGGCTCGGCCGGCCTGCCGAAGACCCTGCGGTCGAAGCTGGGGCTCGCGGCGGGCCTGGTGCTCGCGGCGATCGTCGTGACCGTCGGCGCCGCGCAGGCCAGGGTGGAGGCCCCGGTCCGCGCCAAGGAACGCGAGGAACTGATCAGCCGGATCGAGGACGGGACCGAGCGGTCCGACACGCTGGAACGGAACGTCGAGCGGCTGCGCCGGGAGGTCGGAGCCGCTCAGCGCGAGGCGCTGGAGAAGCACGGAGGAAGCCGGGAGGAGCTGACCGCGCTGCTGGCGGGGGCGACCCCGGTGCACGGCCCGGGCCTGCGACTGGTGGTGGACGACGCCGAGAGCGCGGCGGCGGGCGGCGACGGACCGCGGGAGAGCAGCAGCTTCGCCGACAGCGGACGGGTCCGTGACCGTGACATGCAGCATGTCGTCAACGGGCTGTGGGGCGCGGGGGCCGAGGCGGTCGCGATCAACGGCCAGCGGCTCACCGCCGTCTCGGCGATCAGGAGGGCCGGCGAGGCGATACTCGTCGACAACAGGCCGCTGGCGCCGCCGTACACGGTGCTCGCGGTGGGGAACGGGCAGCGGCTGCGCAAGGCTTTCCAGAACAGTGCCGGTGGTCAGTACCTGAAGGTGCTGCAGGACAACTACGGCGTCCGTGCGAGCATCTCGGCGCACGAACGGGTCGACCTGCCGGCCGCGCCGAGTCTGATCATCCGAACCGCGAAACCGCTGGGCGCCGGCGGCAAGAGCGCCGCCGACACAGGGAAGGGCATATCGTGATCGCCGTACTGGGCCTCGTCGTGGGCGTCGTGGTCGGACTGCTGGTCCGGCCGGAGGTTCCGGCGGTGGTGGAGCCGTATCTGCCCATCGCCGTGGTGGCCGCGCTGGACGCGGTGTTCGGCGGTCTGCGGGCGATGCTGGACGGCATCTTCGACGACAAGGTCTTCGTGGTGTCGTTCCTGTCGAACGTGGTGGTGGCCGCTCTGATCGTCTTCCTCGGTGACAAGCTGGGTGTCGGGGCGCAGTTGTCCACCGGTGTCGTGGTGGTGCTCGGCATCCGGATCTTCTCCAACGCCGCCGCCATCCGCCGGCACATCTTCCGGGCGTGAGGCCGATGAACGACGACAGGACACCGGAGCCGGAGGACACCGGCGCGGACCGCGGCCGGACCCCGGAGGAGCGCGCGGAGGCCCGGAACGGCACGGGTGCCGCGCGGCGCCCGGGGCCGGGACGGCAGCCGCTGCCCGAGGCGAAGACCCCGGATTCCGGCGGGGAGCGCCCCGCCGACGGCCCGGCGGCGGCCGACGTCTCGTCCGGCGCACCCACACCCCCCGCCCCCGCTCCCGGCGCGGGAGCCGCCGCCCCGGCGCCGGAGGGCCCGCGCGGTGAGGAGAGGATGACGGGACGCCAGCGGCTGCGGGCCGCTCTCTGGCCGCCGCGGGTCAGCCGCGCCCAGCTCATCGTGGCGCTGCTGCTGTGCGTGCTCGGGCTGGGCCTGGCGATCCAGGTCCGTTCCACCAGCGACGCCAGCGTGCTCCGCGGCGCGCGCCAGGAGGACCTCGTCCGGATCCTCGACGAGATCGGCGACCAGACCCAGCGGCTCCAGGACGAGCAGCAGCGTCTGGAGGAGCAGCGCACCGAGCTGGAGAACAGCTCGGACCAGGCCGAGGAGGCCCGCCGGCAGACGGAGCAGAAGGAGCAGCAACTCGGCGTGCTGGCCGGGACGGTGGCCGCCGAGGGCCCCGGTCTCACCATCACCGTCAGTGCTCCGCAGGGGGCCGTCGACGCGTACAAGCTGCTGGACGCCATACAGGAGCTGCGGGCCGCCGGTGCCGAGGCGATCCAGATCAACGACGTACGGGTGGTGGCGGGTACGTTCTTCACGCAGGACGGCGACCGGGTCCGCATCGACGGGCAGCGCGTGGAGCAGCCGTTCCGGATCAGGGCGATCGGTGATCCGCAGGATCTGGAACCCGCTCTCAACATTCCCGGCGGTGTGGTGCAGAGTCTGGAAAAGGAGCAGGCCACGGTGGCCGTCACCCGCGAGGAGAAGATCATCGTGGACGCCTTGCGGGCGGCGGATCGGCCTGACTACGCTCGGTCGTCACCGCAGTGAGACGCGGTCGGTCGCCGGGGCGCGGGCGGTACGCGCGAGGGGCTCGCCGGGCGCGTGCGGCTGCGGGGGGTCGGAGCACCGCGAGGGCGGTGCGTGGTGGAAACTGTCTGGTGGGCGCGGACGTTGTCTTCATGTCCGGGTCGGCACACAGGGTGTGCAATGAGGTTTCGTCCTGCCCCACGGGCGGGTCTGTTTCGGTCAAGGGGAATCGCCCGTGAAGTTGTTCGGGAAGTTGTTCGGTAAGAGCGCTCGGGAAGAGTCGGGCGGTGCCCGTCACCGGGCCGGTGGCCCGGAGGAGGGCGGCGCGCAGCAGGCGGAGCGGCCGCTGTTCCGTGACGAGGTGGCGGGGGCCGAGGGGGGCAGTGGCGCGTCCTCTGTTGACCCTGCCGCGTCCGGACGCATAGGTTCATCAACCTCAAGTGCGGGTGGAGAGTTCGGCTCCGGTCCGTACGCGTCCCAGGCCCCCGGTGGGCCGTCGCAGCAGGAGGCACAGTCCATGTCGGCCTTGCCGGTTTGTACGAGGTGCGGGCACCGGAACGCCGAGGCCAGCCGCTTCTGCTCCAACTGCGGTGCCCCGCTGCGCGGCGCGCCGTCGGAGCGCCCCTCCGAGACCACCTCGACGATCTCGATCTCGGGCCTGGAGGCCTACGAGGCGGAGGCCACCGGCCAGACCGCGCCGCCGCTCTCGCCGGAGGCCCAGGCCGCCGTCGACGCCCTGCCGCCGGGTTCGGCGCTGCTGGTCGTCCGGCGCGGCCCGAACTCCGGCAGCCGCTTCCTGCTGGACGGCGAGCTGACCACGGCCGGCCGCCACCCGCAGAGCGACATCTTCCTGGACGACGTGACCGTCTCCCGGCGCCATGTGGAGTTCCGCCGCGGTGCGGACGGCGGCTTCACCGTGGCCGATGTCGGCAGCCTCAACGGCACCTACGTCAACCGTGAGCGCATCGACTCCGTTCCGCTGACCAACGGTGACGAGGTGCAGATCGGCAAGTACCGGCTGGTCTTCTACGCGAGCCAGCGGAGCATCTGACCGCAGGGAAAGGCCCATGCGCCAGACACCGTCGGGCGGCGCCGGCTCCGGCGCCGCCCCCGACCGCCGTTTGCTCAGCATCGGCCGGGTGCTGGGCCTCCTCCGGGACGAGTTCCCGGAGATCACCATCTCCAAGATCCGGTTCCTGGAGGCGGAGGGCCTGGTCGAGCCGCGGCGCACGCCGTCGGGCTACCGCAAGTTCAGTCCGGACGACGTCGAACGGCTCGCGCGGGTTCTGCGGATGCAGCGCGACCACTATCTGCCGCTCAAGGTGATCCGCGAGCAGCTGGACGCGCTGGAGCGGGGCGAGCGGCCGGACGTCCCCGCGCCCGGCCGGGCCCGGGATCTGCTGGACGGTGTGCTGGACCCGGCGGACGCGGTCCCGGCCCCGGCCCGGACCGATCGCGCCGGGCTGCTGGCCGGGGCCGGGGTGGAGGAGCGGGAGCTGGCCGAGTGGGAGTCGTACGGCCTGATCTCGCCGCTGGAGGACGGGAGCTACGGCCCAGACGCCGTCACGATCGCCGGGATCCTCGGGGAGATCGGCCGCTTCGGTCTGGAGCCCCGGCATCTGCGGGTCATGAAGGCGGCCGCGGACCGTGAGGCCGGCCTGGTGGAACAGGTCGTCTCGCCGCTGAGGCGGCACCGCAACCCCCAGACGCGCGCCCACGCCGAATCCACCGCGCGCGAGCTGGCGACCCTCTCGCTGCGGCTCCACGCGGCCCTGGTGCAGTCGTCGCTCGGCGTGCGCCTGCGCTGACTCCGCGCTTCCGAGGGGTGCCCGACTACCCAAAACGGCCGGGCAGGTCCTAGGGTTGCTGTGTGAACGAGCTCGACGTTGTGGGTGTCCGGGTGGAAATGCCCTCCAACCAACCGATCGTGCTCCTGCGTGAGGTGGGAGGCGACCGGTACCTTCCCATCTGGATCGGACCGGGGGAGGCGACCGCGATCGCCTTCGCCCAGCAGGGCATGGCCCCGGCCAGACCGCTGACGCACGACCTGTTCAAGGACGTGCTCGAAGCGGTGGGCCAGGAGCTGACCCAGGTCCGCATCACGGATCTGCGGGAGGGTGTCTTCTACGCGGAGCTGGTCTTCGCGAGCGGTGTCGAGGTGAGCGCCCGCCCGTCCGACGCCATAGCGCTGGCCCTGCGCACCGGTACCCCGATCTACGGCAGTGACGGGGTGCTGGACGACGCCGGTATCGCCATCCCGGACGAGCAGGAGGACGAGGTGGAGAAGTTCCGCGAGTTCCTCGACCAGATCTCGCCGGAGGACTTCGGTACCAGCAGCCAGTGACGCGGGCGGGAGCTCCCCGCAACCGCCCGCCGCGCATTCGCTGAGCCGTTCCCCGCCCGCGGTTACGGAAAACCACCCCAGGGGTGATTATCACCCGGCGTGCCGAGCGCGGCGATCGTTGACGCACCCCCGGCGACTGCCTACCGTCGACAAGGCAGGTCAAGGACGGAGGTCGGCGTGAGCAGCACCGGCGACGGTACAGCGGCGGGCAGTCCCATTCCGCTCCACGCGGGTGGCTCCGCCCCCATCCAGAAGACCGCCGCGACGGGTCCCGTGACATCCCCCGGTCAGCCTTCCGAGAACGTCGGATACCGGGGCCCCACGGCCTGCGCGGCCGCGGGCATCACCTACCGGCAGCTCGACTACTGGGCCCGCACGGGGCTGGTGGAGCCGAGTGTGCGCTCCGCCCAGGGCTCGGGCGGCCAGCGGCTCTACAGCATCGAGGACGTCGTCGTCCTCAAGATCGTCAAGCGGTTCCTGGACACCGGTGTCTCCCTGCAGAACATCCGCGCGGCGGTGCGCCATCTGCGCACCCGGGAGCGGGCCGACCTGGCCCGGATGACGCTGATGAGCGACGGGGCGACGGTCCACGAGTGCTCCTCCCCGGACGAGGTCGTCGGTCTCCTGCAGGGCGGACAGGGCATGTTCGGCATCGCCGTCGGCGTGGTCTGGCGCGATGTGGAAAACGCGCTGCAGCAGTTGCACGGGGAGCGGGTGGACACGGGGGAGACCCTGATCGGGCACCATCCCGGTGACGAACTGGCCCGCCGCCGGAACCGCGCCGGCTGAGACCGGCCCCGGCGCGCCGGTCCGGTGGCGGCGCGGCCGCCGGAGCCGTTGTCGGTGCCGTAGGGCAGCATCGGTGCCGTGAGACCGGTTCCGACGATCCTGCATCTGGACATGGACGCCTTCTTCGCCTCGGCGGAGCAGGCGTCCAAGCCCAGTCTGCGCGGGAAGCCGGTCGTCGTCGGCGGTCTCGGGCCGCGCGGCGTCGTCGCCACCGCCTCCTACGAGGCGCGGGTCTTCGGTGTCCATTCGGCCATGTCGACGGCCCAGGCCCGCAGGCTCTGCCCCAACGCCGCGTATCTGACGCCCCGGTTCTCGCTGTACCGGCAGGTGAGCGAGGCGGTCATGGAGCTGTTGCGGGAGCTGTCCCCGCTGGTCGAGCCGCTCAGCCTGGACGAGGCCTTCGTGGACCTGGAGGCGGGCCCGGCTCCCCCGGCGACCGCCGCCGCGGCCCGGGAGGCCGGTGAGCGGCTGCGGACCGCGATCCGCGCGCGGACCTCGCTCACCGGCTCGGTCGGCCTGGCCGGGTCCAAGATGCTCGCCAAGATGGCGTCCGAGCAGGCGAAGCCGGACGGTCTCGTGGTCATCGAGCCGGGCACGGAACGCGAACTGCTGGCGCCGATGCCGGTCCGGGTGCTGCCCGGTGTCGGGCCCGCCACCGCCGAGCAGCTCCGCCGGGCGGGCATCGGCACCGTCGAGGAGATGGTCGGGGCGGGGGAGGCCGAGCTGGTGCGGCTGCTGGGCAAGGCGCACGGCAGCTCGCTGTACGCCCTCGCCACCGGCCGGGACGACCGCCCGGTGGTGGCCGAGCGGGACAGCAAGTCCGTCTCCGTGGAGGACACCTTCGACGTGGACCTGCACGACCGGACCCGGGTGTACGGGGAGGTGGTGCGGCTGGCCGGCCGGTGTGTCACCCGGCTGCGGGCCGCCGGCCGGTCCGGGCGCACGGTCGTCCTCAAGGTCCGGCGCTACGACTTCTCCACGCTGACCCGCTCGGAGACCCTGCGCGGCCCCACCGACGACCCGGGGGTGGTGCGCGAGGCGGCGGTGCGGCTGCTCGACGGGGTGGACACCACCGGCGGGGTGCGGCTGCTCGGCGTCGGCGTCACCGGGCTGGCGGACTTCACCCAGGAGGATCTCTTCGCGCAGGCAGCGCTGGAGGGCACCGGCCCGGCGGCTCCGGCCGTCCGCGCGCGGACCGGGCCGGGCGGGGACGAGGACGCGGAGGCGGGCACGCGGCCCGACCAGCCGGGGGAGGGCGCGGGGGAGGGCGTCGCCGCGGCGGAAGCGGCACGGGCGGGGGATGCGGGGGGCGCCCGGGAGGGCTCCCGCCGGTGGCACCCCGGGCATGACGTGCGGCACGCGGAGTACGGGAGCGGCTGGGTGCAGGGCAGCGGTCTGGGCCGGGTGACCGTCCGGTTCGAGCAGCCCTGGTCGGAGCCGGGGCGGGTACGGACCTTCCGCGCGGACGATCCGGCGCTGGAGCCGGCCGCGCCGCCGCCGCTGGTACGGCCGGCCGGCGGCCCGGAGCCCGGCCGGAGCGGGGGCCGGGGACCCGGCCCGCCGGGTGGTCAGGCGCCGGATCCGGCGGTCCGTCCTGAGCCGTCCCGGCCCGGGGCCTCCTCGTCGCCGTCCGGCAGCTCCGCCTCCAGCCCGTAGTGGTGGTAGAGCTGGATCTCCTGCTCCGGCGAGAGGTGGCGGCCCACCCCGAAGTCCGGCGCGTTCCGGACCAGGGAGCGGCGGTAGGGCACGTACAGGGTGCCGTCGACGAACTCGCTCGGCTCCAGCGGGACGAAGGCGTCCCGGCCGAACAGGCCGGTGCGCACGGCCGCCCACTCGGGCAGCCCGGTGGCGTCGTCGAGGTAGACCTCGTCCACGGTGCCGATCTTCGTACCGTCGCTGTCGAAGGCCTTGCGGCCGATGAGGCTCCGCGGGTCGATCCCCGTGTGCACGGTCCCTCCAACTGGTCGGCGGACTTCCCCGTGCAATCCACGTAAGGCCAGATCCGGCCCGTCGGCCACTCGGGGGTCCGGTCCGGGGCCCCGCTGGTAGGCTGGCCGTGGCCGCAGATCCCGTGCGGGAGAGTCCTCCGCCCCCCGGGGCCGGGGGCGCCGAAGGAGCAAATCCTCCCCGGAATCTCTCAGGCACCCGTACCGCACGGGCGAGGTCACTCTGGAAAGCAGGGCAGGTGCCGGGCCGGCTGTGCCGGAACCTTTCCTCACCGACGGTGAAAGCCGGACCGCGTGTGCGGGGTCCGGTGAAGCTCTCAGGTCGACGACAGAGGGGGAGGCCCCCGTTCGGGGTACCCGCCAGGGTGCCCCTTCGCAGGTCCGCGTCGACCAGGAGGCCTCCGCAGATGACCGCACCCCGCATTCCCCTCTCCCGGCTGGAGCGTGGCACCCCGTTCGCCCGGCGCCATATCGGCCCCGGCCGCGAGGCCCTGGCCAAGATGCTCGCCCAGGTGGGCTACGGATCGCTCGACGAACTCACCGCGGCCGCCGTCCCGGACGTCATCAAGAGCACCGGGGCGGTGGCGCTGCCCGAGGCGCGCGGAGAGGCCGAGGTCCTGGACGAACTGCGGGCCCTGGCCGGCCGCAACCAGGTCCTCACCTCCATGATCGGCCTCGGCTACCACGGCACCTTCACCCCGCCGGTGATCCTGCGCAACGTCATGGAGAACCCGGCCTGGTACACCGCCTACACCCCCTACCAGCCGGAGATCTCGCAGGGCCGGCTGGAGGCGCTGCTCAACTTCCAGACGGTCGTCGCCGACCTCACCGGCCTGCCCACCGCCGGCGCCTCGCTGCTGGACGAGGCCACCGCTGCCGCGGAGGCGATGGCGCTCTCCCGTCGTGTGGGCAAGGTGAAGGACGGGGTCTTCCTGATCGACGCCGACTGCCTTCCGCAGACCATCGCCGTCATCGAGACCCGCGCCGAGCCGGCCGGGACCGAGATCGTCGTCGCCGACCTGTCCGGCGGCATCCCGGACGAGATCGCCGAGCGCGGCGTCTTCGGCGTGCTGCTGCAGTACCCGGGTGCCTCCGGGCGGATCACGGACCCGCGGGCCGTCGTCGAACGGGCGCACGAGCTGGGCGCCGTCGTCACCGTCGCCGCCGATCTGCTCGCCCTCACCCTGCTGACCTCGCCCGGTGATCTCGGCGCCGACATCGCCGTCGGCTCCACCCAGCGCTTCGGCGTCCCGATGGGCTTCGGCGGGCCGCACGCCGGCTACATGGCGGTGCGGGAGTCCTACGCCCGCAACCTGCCGGGCCGCCTGGTCGGCGTCTCCGTCGACGCGGACGGCGCCCCCGCCTACCGGCTGGCCCTGCAGACCCGTGAGCAGCACATCCGCCGGGAGAAGGCGACCAGCAACATCTGCACCGCGCAGGTGCTGCTCGCGGTGATGGCCGGGATGTACGCCGTCTACCACGGGCCGGACGGGCTCGCGGACATCGCGCGCCGCACGCACCGCTACGCGGCCCTGCTCGCCGAGGGCTTGCGGGCCGGCGGCGTGGAGGTCGTCCACGGCGCGTTCTTCGACACGGTGACGGCGCGGGTGCCCGGGCGGGCCGCCGAGGTCGTCGCCGCCGCCCGCGAGGCCGGGATCAACCTGCGGCTCACCGACGCCGACCACGTGGGCATCGCCTGCGACGAGACCACCGGCAGGGAGGAGCTGGCCGCGGTCTGGGCCGCGTTCGGCGTCCCGGCCGGCGCCGCCTCCGTCGACGCGCTGGACGCCGCGGTGCCCGACGCGCTCCCCGAAGGGCTGCTGCGCACCGACGAGTACCTCGGCCACCCCGTCTTCCACGAGCACCGCTCGGAGACGGCGATGCTGCGCTATCTGCGCCGGCTCGCGGACAAGGACTACGCGCTGGACCGGGGCATGATCCCGCTCGGCTCCTGCACCATGAAGCTGAACGCGACGACCGAGATGGAGCCGGTCACCTGGCCCGGCTTCGGCGCCCTGCACCCCTTCGCGCCGGCCGAGCAGGCGGAGGGCTACCTCGCCCTCATCCGGGAGCTGGAGGAGCAGCTGGCGGCCGTCACGGGCTACGACAAGGTCTCGCTGCAGCCCAACGCGGGCTCCCAGGGCGAACTGGCCGGACTGCTCGCCGTCCGCGCCTACCACCGTGCGCGGGGCCAGGAGGAGCGCACCGTCTGCCTCATCCCGTCCTCGGCGCACGGCACCAACGCCGCCAGTGCCGTGATGGCCGGCATGCGGGTCGTCGTGGTGAAGACGGCGGAGAACGGCGAGGTCGACACCGAGGACCTGCGCACCAAGATCGAGAAGCACGGTGACGAGCTGGCCGTGCTGATGGTCACCTACCCCTCCACCCACGGGGTGTTCGAGGAGCACATCGGAGAGATCTGCGCGGCCGTGCACGACGCGGGCGGCCAGGTCTACGTGGACGGCGCCAACCTCAACGCCCTGGTCGGCCTCGCCGAGCCCGGCCGGTTCGGCGGCGACGTCTCGCACCTCAATCTGCACAAGACCTTCTGCATCCCGCACGGCGGCGGCGGGCCCGGGGTCGGCCCGGTCGCCGTGCGCTCCCACCTCGCGCCGTATCTGCCCAACCACCCGCTCCAGCCGGCGGCCGGGCCGGAGACGGGCGTCGGCCCGGTGTCGGCGGCGCCCTGGGGATCCGCGGGCATCCTGCCCATCTCCTGGGCGTACGTCCGGCTGATGGGTGCCGAGGGGCTGCGGCAGGCCACCCAGGTGGCCGTGCTGAGCGCCAACTACGTCGCCAAGCGGCTGGAGCCGCACTTCCCGGTGCTCTACACCGGTCCCGGCGGGCTGGTGGCGCACGAGTGCATCATCGATCTGCGGCCGCTGACCAAGGCGACCGGGGTGAGCGTCGACGACGTCGCCAAGCGGCTGATCGACTACGGCTTCCACGCCCCCACGATGTCGTTCCCGGTGGCCGGCACACTGATGATCGAGCCCACGGAGAGCGAGGACCTGGCCGAACTCGACCGGTTCTGCGACGCGATGATCCGTATCCGTGCGGAGATCGAGCAGGTCGCCTCGGGGGAGTGGACGGCCGAGGACAACCCGCTGCGCAACGCGCCGCACACGGCGGCGGTGCTGGCGGGGGAGTGGGAGCACCCCTACAGCCGGGAGACGGCCGTGTTCCCGCCGGGGGTCGGGGCGGCGGAGAAGTACTGGCCGCCGGTCCGGCGCGTCAACAGCGCCTACGGCGACCGCAATCTGGTCTGTTCCTGCCCGCCGCTGGAGGAGTACGACTCCTGACCCCTCCGGCGCGGTGCCGGCGCGTGGCGTGAACGGGGCCGGTCCGGCGAGCTGCCGGGCCGGCCCTGTGATCTCTGTGCGGTTATCGTGCGGACCTGTGCGGAGTGATCTCTGTGGGGTGCCCGTCGTTACCGGCCGCCGGGTCAGGCAGCGGTCATCACATGCTCGATGCCCAGTGGCCGGTGCGGAGCGATGATCTGCCCGTCGGGCAGCAGTTCACCGGTGTCCTCGAAGAGCAGGACGCCGTTGCACAGCAGACTCCAGCCCTGTTCGGGGTGGTGCGCCACCAGATGGGCGGCTTCCCGGTCGGCGGAGTCGGCTGTCGGGCACGGTGAGGAGTGCTGGCACATGGCAGGGATCTTTCGCTGTGGTGTGAGTGTCCTGCGGCTTGACGTAGTGTTCACAACCGCCCCCCGTAATCCTTTCCTTGGTCGGTTCCAGTGTTACCCGCGGAATGGTGTTTCGCAGGAATTTCGCTGTACCCGCCCTTCCGGGGTGATGACGCACCACTCTTGCGGACGGTTGCCGTCAAGAGGACGGCCCCTTCGGGTGGTTCACCATGGCCGGAGCGGACTAGTCCGGCCGGGCCGGAGCGGTGGTGCGGTGACGGCGCACCGGCGCGCCCCGCGGACGGGGGAGCCGCGGGGCGCGCGTGTTCGAGGGGAAGAACCGGCGTTCAGGCGGCCGGTGAGGCCGTCGCGTCCAGCAGGGGTGCCACTCGGCCCAGCCGCAGGGTGAGCACCGGCAGCAGGTCCGAGACCCGGTGCGGGTGGTGCGCGGCGATGCCGGGAGGCGCGGGCGCGAGGGGGACCAGCAGATCCGTGGGGGCGGGCTGGCCCTCCGCGGGGTCCGCGGCGGTGTCGCCGTGCAGCCACAGGGTGAGCATGTAGAGCTCGGGCACCGACAGCAGACGCGGCTGGTACATGCCCGACAGCGCTTCCGCCTGGCGCAGGGCCTGCTCGGTCGAGGAGAGGTACGGGCCCCCGAAGAAGTGGGAGAAGGCCCAGCCGTCCGGCGTCGGCTTGGTCTCGGCGGCGGCCACCGCGCGGCCCCCGCTCCGTACCAGGAAGCGCCACGCGGCGAGGCGGGCCGGCGGTGGGCCTTCCTGCCGGGTGATCCCCTCCAGGACGTGGACCGGCAAGGGCGATTCCGGGGTCAGCGGCCCGGGGTGCGAGCGGAGCACCGGCGCGGCGGCCGGGGAACCGAGGGCCGCGAGGGTGCTGTGCTGGGCGGGCCTGGGCGCCTGGAGGGAAAGCAGCGGCATGATGGGTCGCCTCTCACTTCGGAGACACGGGTGATGCTGGGCAAGTGCGGACGGCAATGTCAGCGTGGCGCGGGGCGGAAGAGGGGCCGGAGCGGAGAATGCCGGCGACACGTACTCTCTGCCCGCGTACCCGGAGTTTATACGGCGCGTGTTCACGGCGCGTTTCGGCTAGCCGACGCGCGTATTACGGGCAAGACTGAAACCGGACCGCGATGGTGGGGGAGTTCCACCATTCTGTCCGTTCGCAAAACCTGTGGCCTTGTGTTATGCCGTGGCAGCCGGTCGGCCGAATCCTGCTGGTGTTTTTCACCACACCTTTGTGCCGTGCCCGTCCGGGGCCTCTTTATGCCGATGGAATGTGCCCCCGGGGTGTACTGGGCATCCTAGCGGGCAGATGCTGTCCGCCGGGGCGTTGTGGTCCGGCCGGCCGGGCATCATCCCGGGCACCGGTGCACTGGAGGAGGGACCCTTCGATGGGCGAGAAGGTCGAGGCGGACGGGTTCGACCTGGCGGATCCGCAGCGCTACCGCACCAAACTGCACCAGTGTCTGGAGGGTCTGGGGCGGCTGCTGGAGGAGAAGAGGTTCGACCGCCCGAGGAATCTGATGGGCGTGGAGATCGAGCTGAATCTCGCCGGCGAGGACGGCATGCCCCGCATGATGAATGCGGAAGTGCTCGAGCGCATCCGGAGCGGGGATTTCCAGACGGAGTTGGGGCAGTTCAACCTCGAAGTCAATATCGTGCCGCACCGGTTGTCCGGCCGCGTTCTCGATCAGCTTGCCGAGGAGATCCGTACCGCACTCGCATATGCCGACCGCAAAGCCCGGGAAGTGGACGCCGGGATCGTGATGATCGGAATTCTCCCGACCCTGGCCGGCCCGGACCTCGTCTCCGCGAACCTGTCCGCGGCGGACCGCTACACCCTGCTCAACGAGCAGATCCTGGCCGCACGCGGGGAGAACCTGGTGCTCGACATCGAGGGCGTCGAACGGCTCCATTACACCAGCGCCTCGATCGCCCCCGAAGCCGCCTGCACCTCGGTGCAGTTGCACCTCCAGGTGACCCCCGGCCGCTTCGCCGCGGTGTGGAACGCCGCCCAGGCGGTGGCCGCCGCGCAGATCGCCGTGGGCGCCAACTCCCCTTTCCTCTTCGGCCGCGAGCTGTGGCGGGAGTCCCGGCCGCCGCTCTTCCTGCAGTCCACGGACACCCGCGCCCCCGAACTCAAGGCCCAGGGCGTGCGGCCGCGAACGTGGTTCGGGGAGCGCTGGATCGAGTCCGCGTACGACCTCTTCGAGGAGAACGTGCGCTACTTCCCCGCCCTGCTGCCGGTCTGCGACGAGGAGGACCCGCTCAAGGTCCTCGACGAGCAGGGCGTCCCCGGCCTCCATGAACTGGTGCTGCACAACGGCACCATCTACCGCTGGAACCGGCCGGTCTACGACATCAGCGACGGCCGCCCCCATCTGCGGGTGGAGAACCGGGTGCTGCCGGCCGGGCCGACCGTCGACGACGTCATCGCCAACGCGGCCTTCTACTACGGGCTCGTCCGCGCCCTCGCGGAGGAAGCCCGGCCGGTGTGGACGCGGCTGCCCTTCGGCGACGCGTCCCGGAACTTCGACGCCGCCTGCCGGTACGGCATCGACGCCACCCTCCGCTGGCCGCGCCCGGGCCGGGGCGGAGCGGTGACGGACATGCCCGCCCCGCGCCTGGTCCGGGAGGAACTCCTGCCGCTGGCGGCCGCCGGCCTCGACGCCTGGGGGGTGGAGCCCGCGGACCGCGACCACTACCTCGGCATCATCGAGGAGCGCTGCCGGCGGCGGGTGAACGGTGCCTCCTGGCAGGCCGAGGCCTTCCGCCAGGCGCGCGAGCGGGGTCTCGACCGGCAGAGCGCGCTGGCCGCGACCACCCGGCGCTACGCGGAACTCGCGCGCACGGGGGAGCCGGTGCACACCTGGCCCGCCGACCTGCCGGACTGAGCCCGGGCACGGCCCCGGGGCCCGGCCCGGAACGGGGCCCGGGCCGGACCGGGCGGGCCGCTCCGTCATCGTTCAGGCGGGCGTACGGTCCGGGGCGGCCGGGGAGTCCGGCGGGCCCGCGCTGGTGGTGCCGCTTCCCGGCCGTGTAGAAAAGGGGAACGCGGCGGACCGGAGGCGGGTTGTGCGGGCAGAGTCGGGCGGTGCGGCCGGGGTGCCGGGCGAGGAGAAGACGCCGGCGAAGCGGGTGCTGCGGCAGGAGACCCTGCTCGTGCTGGCGCTCTCCGTCGGCGCCAGCGCGCTCTCGGCGGTGATCAGCTTCACCGGCTCGGTCACCGCGCCCGGCGATCTGCAGGACCGGGCGGCCACCCTCAACGGCTCCCAGGCGCCGGGCCGTCCCTGGCTCGACCTGGCCTGGCAGCTGTTCGGCATCGCCACCGCGCTGGTGCCCGTCGCCCTCGTCGCGCATCTGCTGCTCCGCGAGGGCGCCGGCGGACTGCGGGCGCTCGGGCTGGACCGGCGCCGGCCCGGCTCCGACCTCGGCCGCGGCGCGCTCGTGGCGGCGGCCATCGGCGGCACCGGGCTGCTGTTCTATCTGGCGGTGTGGGCGACGGGGGCCAACCTCACGGTGGTGCCGGAGTCGCTCCCCGACGTCTGGTGGAAGTTCCCGGTGCTCATCGCCTCGGCGGTGCAGAACTCCCTGCTGGAGGAGGTCGTGGTCGTCGGCTATCTGCTGCGCCGCCTCGGGCAGTTGGGCTGGACCCCGGTGGCGGCGCTCCTCGCGAGTTCGGTGCTCCGCGGGACGTACCACCTCTACCAGGGCATCGGCGGATTCGTCGGCAACCTGGTGATGGGCGTCGTCTTCGTGCTCCTCTACCGGCGCTGGGGGCGGATCGGGCCGCTGGTCGCCGCGCACGCGCTGATCGACATCGTGGCGTTCGGCGGCTACGCGCTGCTGGCGGGCGAGGTCGACTGGCTGCCGACCCCGCCCTGACGGACCCGCTCCGGCCGGGCGTACGACCGGACGGGCATGACCCGGAGCACCGGACGTCGCGTCTCAGCCCGGGGCGGTCAGCAGCTCTCCGTCGATGACGGTGACCGCGCCGCCGGACAGCAGGGTCCGCTCGCCGCGCAGCGCCGTGCGCACCAGCCCCGTGCGGGCGGACGCCTGGAGCCCCGTCAGTTCATCGCGGCCCAGCCTGGCGGACCAGAAGGGCGCGAGCGCGGTGTGGGCGCTGCCGGTCACCGGGTCCTCGTCGATCCCGACCGCCGGTCCGAAGAAGCGGGAGACGAAGTCGTAGCCCGCCGACGGGTCCCCCGCGGCCGCCGTCGCGATGACGCCGCGGTGGCCGAGCCGGGCGAGGGCGCGGAAGTCGGGGGCGAGATCCCGCACGGCCCGCTCGCCGGCCAGCTCCACCAGCAGGTCGCCGACGGCCGGTCCGGTGTCGTGGGCGGACAGCGGCCGTGCGCCGAGGGCGTCCGGCAGTTCCGGGGGCACGTCGACGGCGGTGAGCGGCGCGGTCGGGAAGTCCAGCGTGATGACGCCGTCGTCCCCGGTGGCAGCGGTGAGGACGCCGCCGCGGGTGGTGAAGCGGACCGTTCCGGTGGCGGTGCCGGTGGTGTGCAGGACGTGCGCGGTGGCCAGCGTCGCGTGGCCGCAGAGATCCACCTCCGTGACGGGGGTGAACCAGCGCAGCGCCCAGCCGGCGTCCGCTCCGGGGCCGAGGCGGTGGGCGAAGGCCGTCTCGGCGAGATTGACCTCGGAAGCCACCTGCTGGAGCCACCCGGCGCCGGGGAAGCCGTCGCCGTCGAGAAGGACGACCCCGGCGGGGTTGCCGGCGAACGGGCGGTCGGTGAAGGCGTCGACGATACGAATCCTCATGGGCGGCACCCTAGGACGGGGCGGAGGCGGCGCACCAAGGCCACTGGGCGGCCGGTGGCCCTTCACCGGTCCCGGGGGCGGCGCGGTGGCGGCATGACGGCGGTCCTTCCCCTCTCGTGGCCCTCGGCCGTCCCTTCGCCGTTCTTTCCGCGCCCCCGGTGCTCTCCCGGCCGGTATCCCCGGCGGGAGGGACCGCGCGGACCGCCCGTCCGCCCCGGCGTGTACGCCCGCCGGGCGCGCCCCCGGTCCGCGCGGCGCTCTCCTCCGTGAGGAGGAGATGCCGAACGGAGCCGCCCGTCCCAGGACGTAGGCGGAGATGAGTCCCCGCGCGGATGCCGGAGCGGCCGGGAACTGATGGGGTGGAAGGGTGCACAACCGTACGTCGCAGACCGCGTCCTCCTGCCCGCTCCGCTCCGCCCGCCCGGCCGGGCCCTCCGGGTTCCGTGTCGAACCGGCGTCCGTGGCCTCCGGTGCCCGCCGGCGCGCCGTCCGCGACGGGGACCGGCAGACGGACACGGCGCATCTGCTGCACAGCCTCCTGGAGTACGACCCGGACGTACGGGCCGCGTTCGACGGCGGCCCGGCCCAGGTCCTGCGGCTGCGCGGCTATCTGGCCCAGCGCAGCATCGGCTACGGGCTGCGCTGGCGGGGCGCGGCCGAGGGGTCGGACGCGCCGTTCCGGCCCCGTGCGGGCGGTGCGACGCCGCTCTCGCCGGCGGCCGCCGCGGCCGTGGAGGGCGCGTTGACGCGAGCCCGCGCCCGGGGAGCGGACCGGGCGACGGGGGCGGACCTGCTGGCCGCCCTGGCCGCCGACCGGGAGTGCCGGGCCGTGGAGGTGCTGCGCCGGGTCGGCGTCGACCCGGAGCGGCTGGTGGCCCGGCTGGAGTGCGGCGCCGTCCGGGACGGCGGCTGAGCGGCCGGCCGGGTCCGTGCCGGGTGCCCGACGGCACGGGGCGCGGCGTGGCGGCGGCCGCGGGCGGATCCGCACAGGGGCGTCCCCGGCGGGACGGGCTCCCGCCGGGGACGCCGGACCGAAGGCGGGTCAGCAGGTGACGACCTTGCCGTAGGAACCGATGCGCCAGTGGCCCGTCCAGGTCTCACCGTGCTGGTAGGTCAGGCACGGGAGGTCCCTCCCGCGCTTGATGACCACCTTGACGTGCATGGTCCGGCCGCAGGTGTTGGTGACGGTGACCTTCTTCCGGTGCTTGACCACGTCCCGCCGGACGCAGGCCGGGGCGGTGCCCCGGGTGTCCACCGCCGCGGCCGGGGCCATCCGCTCCGCGGTTCCGGCGGGTGCCGCGACCGCGGGGGCGGCGGGGAGGGCGAGGCCGCCGGCGAGGGCCGCGGTGGCGGCGGTGAGTGCGAGACGCCTGCGGGCGGTTCCGGTGCGTGTGTTCATCATGGGTCCGGAGTCCTTTCCGATGGTCCGTTGGACGGACGGTCTGGAGGCCCGGCCCGTGCGGGAGCCCGCCCGGCCCGGCCCTGCTTCCGATGACCAGACTGGGGGTACGGAGGCCGAACTGTCCCGAATGAACAGGGAAATGGCGTAATCATGGGACATGCGCCTCGCTGAACTGCGGGGACGCCCGCCCGTGGGACGGTCTCCTGGGACGTCCCGGGCGCCGCCCGGTGAGTTCGCGCGGGCCGGCCGGGATGGCCGACAGGTGTCAATAGGGGCGACACTCATGACATCGTCCGACGGTGCTGACATGATGAGCGGATGCAGAGGTCCCGTGGAAGATCCGCCGGTCTCGGACTCGCCCTCGTCTCGGCGCTCGCCTTCGGCGGCTCGGGTGTCGCGGCCAAGCCGCTGATCGAGGCGGGCGCGGACCCGCTGCATGTGGTGTGGTTGCGGGCCGCGGGCGCCGCACTGGTGCTGCTGCCCCTCGCCTGGCGCCACCGCGGACTGCTGCGCCGGCGTCCCGCACTGCTCACCGGCTTCGGCCTGCTGGCCGTCGCCGGGGTGCAGGTCTGCTATTTCGCCGCGATCTCGCGCATCCCGGTGGGGGTCGCCCTGCTCGTGGAGTACCTGGCCCCGGCCCTGGTCCTCGGCTGGGTCCGGTTCGTGCAGCGGCGGCCGGTGACGCGGGCGGCGGCGCTCGGGGCCGTCCTCGCCGTCGGCGGCCTGGCCTGTGTGGTGGAGGTCTGGGCGGGGCTCGGCTTCGACGCGCTCGGGCTGCTCCTGGCGCTCGGCGCGGCCTGCTGCCAGGTCGGCTACTTCGTGCTGTCCGACCACGGCGGCGGTGACGACACGGCCGACCCGGCCGGCGTCATCGCGTACGGGTTCCTGATCGGCGCGGCCGCGCTGACCCTGCTCGCCCGGCCGTGGGGCATCGACTGGCACCTCCTCGCCGGGCGGGCGGAGCTGGCGGACGCGGCGGTGCCCGCGGCGCTGCTGCTCGGCTGGGTGGTCCTGGTCGCCACCGTCCTGGCCTATCTGACCGGCGTGGTGGCCGTACGGCGGTTGTCGCCGCAGGTGGCCGGGGTGGTGGCGTGCCTGGAGGCGGTCGTCGCCACCGTCCTCGCCTGGGTGCTGCTGGGGGAGCACCTGTCCGCGCCCCAACTGCTGGGCGGAGCCGCGGTGCTGGCGGGCGCCCTGATCGCCCAGAGCTCGGTGCCCAGGGACGGGGCGGGAGTGGTGGCCCGGACGGCGGAGCCGCCCTCTGCGGCGTCCGCCCCGCCCTCCCCGGCGGCGGTGTCCGGACGGCCGGCCGGCGGCCGTCCCGGTGCGCCCGGGTGATCCCGGACGCACCGGGACGCGGCGGTCCGGGGCCGTGCGGCGGACCGGGTTCCGCACCGCCGTGCGGGGGCGGCCGGCGGTGGCTCAGCCGGAGGTGAGATAGGCCGGGACGGTGACGGACGGGGCCAGGTCGGCGGCCGGCTGCGGGGTGCCGCGGGTGGTGGCGACCGGGAGGACCCCGCTCCAGTGGGGGAGGTCCAGGTCCCCGGGCTCGTCGTTCGGCCCGCCGGTGCGGATCTTCGCGGAGACCTCCCGCAGGTCCACGGATATGACGGACGTGGCGGCGAGCTCCTTGGCGTTCGCCGGGCGCGCGTCCCGGGAGCGGCCGGGCACTGCCTGGTCGACCAGGGCGTCCAGGGCCGCTGCCCGCTCCTCCTCGCCGAGGACGCTCCGGGCGGTCCCGTGGACCACCACCGAGCGGTAGTTGACGGAGTGGTGGAAGGCGGACCGGGCCAGCACCACCCCGTCGACATGGGTGACGGTCACGCAGACCGGCAGGCCGGTCCCGCCGCTCTCCTCCGTCTCGCGCAGCGGGCGGGAGCCGGTCGAGCCGTGCAGGTACAGACGCTCGCCGACGCGGGCGTAGAGCGTCGGGAGCACGACCGGCGCGCCGTCGCGGATGTATCCGAGGTGGCAGACCCAGCCCTCGTCGAGGATCGCGTGCACCACCTCGCGGTCGTACGAGGCGCGGTGGCGGGCCCGGGTCGGGGTGGTGCGCTCGCTCGGTGCGTAGGGGGCGGGCCCCGGCATGGTGTTCTCCTTTGTTCTAGTGCATAATGAGCTTTGTGCTAGGAGATTACCGGATCGAGGGGCGGCGCGCAGCCGAGATCGCGGCGAGCGTGGAGGAGGGCGTGGGCGCGGGCGCCCTCGCCCCCGGGAGGCGGCTGCCGCCCCTGCGGGAACTCGCCGGAGAGCTGGGCGTCAACCCGAACACCGTCGCCGCCGCCTACCGCCTGCTGCGGGACCGCGGGGTGATCGAGACCGACGGCCGGCGGGGCAGTCGCGTCCGCGCCCGGCCGGCCAGCACCGCACGGGAGTCCATCCGGGTCGAGGCGCCCCCGGGCGGGCGCGATCTGTCCACCGGCAATCCTGATCCGGCCCTGCTGCCGCCGCTGGGGCCCGCACTCGCCGAGGCCGCCCGCCGCCGCGCGGGGCGGCCGCTCCTGTACGGGGCCCCGTCCGTGGACCCGGAGCTGGCGCGGGCCGCCCGGGCGGAGCTGGACGCCGACGGGGTGCCGGACGGGTCCGTCGGCGTCACCTCCGGCTCCCTGGACGCGATCGAACGCGTGCTCGCCGCGCATCTCCGGCCCGGCGACGCGGTGGCCGTCGAGGACCCGGGCTGGGGCAGCATGCTCGACCTCGTGCCGGCGCTCGGGATGCGGGCGGTGCCCGTCGCGGTCGACGACGACGGGCCGCTGCCCGGCGAGGCCGACCGGGCGCTCCGGGAGGGGGCGCGGGCGCTCGTCGTCACCGACCGCGCCCAGAACCCGACCGGGGCCGCGGTGAGCGCGGCGCGGGCGGCGGAGCTGCGGGCCGTCCTGGCCCGCCATCCGCGCACGCTGCTCATCGAGGACGACCACGGGCACGGCATCGTCTCCCTGCCCCTCCACCCGCTGGCGGGAAGCGTGCCGCACTGGGCCTTCGTCCGCTCCACCGCCAAGGCGTACGGCCCCGACCTGCGGCTCGCCGTCTTCACCGGGGACCCGCTCACCACCGACCGGGTGCGGGGCCGGCAGCGCCTCGGCCCCGGCTGGGTCAGCCATCTCCTGCAGCACACCGTGACGGAGCTGTGGCGGTCCGGCGCGGTGGACCCGGCGGCCGTCGCACGCTCCTACGGCGCCCGGCGCGAGGCCCTCGTGGCGGCGCTGCGGCGGCGGGGGATCGCGGCGCACGGGCGGAGCGGGATGAACGTCTGGGTGCCGGTCCCCGATGAAACCGGCGCGGTCGCCCGGCTCCTGCGGGCCGGCTGGGCCGTGGCCCCCGGCGCCCGCTTCCGCACGGCCTCGCGGCCGGGGGTGCGGGTGACCGTGTCGCCGCTGGCCCGGGACGAGATCGAGACGGTGGCCGAGGCGCTGGCCGCGGCCGCCGGCCCGCCCCCCGCGGAGCGCTACGCCTGAGGGCGGCGGCGCCGGCTCTGGGTGAGCGCCGCCCCGGCCAGCACGATCAGCGCTCCGGCCGGGACGTTCCAGTCGAGGCGCTCACCGAGCAGCGCCACGCCGGCGGCCGTCGCGATGACGGGGATGAAGTACGTGACCATCTGCGCGGTCGTCGGCCCCACCTCGGCGACCAGCCCGTACTGGATGAGGAAGGCCGCACCGGTGCCGAGCGCGCCGAGCGCCGTCACGGCCAGCAGCGGCACCAGCGGGAAGGAGACCGGGACGGAGGTGAACAGCGGGGTGACGACGGCCAGTTGTGCGGTACCCAGCAGCAACTGGGCGCTCGACATCGCCAGATGGGAATCGGCGCGGCCGGCCAGGGTGCGGCGGACGTGGACCCAGCCGACGGCGTAGCTCGCGGAGGCGGCCAGGGCCATCGCCGTGCCCGCCGGGTCCTGCCCGGAGAAACCCTGCCAGGCGCCCAGGACCGTCAGCACGCCGATGAAGCCCAGGCCGAGGCCCGCCACCCGGCGCCGGGTCGGCCGGTCCTCGGACAGCGCGACCATCGACAGCGCCATGCCCCAGAGCGGCGTGGTGGCATTGCAGATCCCCGCCAGCGTGGAGGAGATGGTCAGCTCGGCGTAGGCGAAGAGGGAGTACGGCAGTGCGTTGAGGAAGAGGGCGGAGACGGCCAGATGGATCCAGGCGCGGGCGCCGCGGGGGAGGCGCTGCCGCCGCAGGCCCAGCGCGGCCAGCAGCACCGCCGTGCCGAACACCATCCGTCCGAGGGTGACCTGCAGCGGGGCGTAGCCCTCCGTTCCCACCTTGATCAGCAGAAAACTGAAGCCCCAGATCAGCGAGAGGACGGCGAAGCGGATCCGCCAGTCGACGGCGGGGCGGCGGGCCGGGCCGTGGCCGGGGGCCGGTCCGGCGGGTGCGGAGCGGGAGTCGTCCGTCGTGGCGGGGGCGGTCATGGGCCCCACGATGCTCCGCGAGATCTCGTAGGACAAGCGAAAAAATCTGGACCCCACCGTTTAGCATCGCTTACATGTTGAACCTGGACCGGCTGCGTGCCCTGGACGCCGTGGCCCGGCACGGCTCCATCAGCGCGGCCGCCACCGGACTGCACGTCACCACCTCCGCCGTATCGCAGCAGCTCGGCAAGCTCGAACGGGACACCGGGCAGCGGCTGCTGGCCCGCAACGGCCGCGGCATCCGGCTGACGGACGCCGGCCGGCTGCTCGCCGAGCACGCGTCGCGCATCCTCTCCCAGGTCGAACTCGCCCGGGCGGACCTGGAGGCGCGCGCCGGGCAGCCCGTCGGCGAGCTGCGCGTCGGTGCCTTCCCCACCGCGGCACGCGGCCTGCTCCCCGCGGCCCTGCGCACGCTCCGCGGGGACCACCCCCGGCTCCGGGTGCGGCTGCGCGAGCTGGAACCGGACGACGCCGTGCCCGGGATCGTCCGCGGCGACCTCGACCTGGCCGTCGTCCTCGACTGGTACAACAAGCCGCTCTCGCTCCCCGGCGGACTCACCAAGGCACCGCTGCTCGACGATCCCGCCGATGTCGCGATCCCCGCCGGCCACCGGCTCGCCGGCCGCGCGGAGGCGGACCTGGAGGATTTCGCCGGAGACGAGTGGGTCTCCTGGCCGCAGGGCGAGTTCTGTCACGACTGGCTGATGCTCACCCTGCGCGGCAAGGGCATCGAGCCGCGGGTCTCCCACATGGCCGGGGAGCACCACACCCAGCTGGCCCTCGTCGCCGCCGGCCTCGGAGTCGCCGTCGCGCCGAGGCTGGGCCGCGGGCCCGTGCCCGAGGGGGTGCGGATGGTGCGGGTCCGCAGCGGGATGCGCCGGCACATCTACGCCGTCTGGCGGGCCGACGCCGACCGCCGGCCCGCGATACGGGCCGCCGTGGCGGCGCTGCGGCAGAGCGCGGCGGGCACGCGGGACAGGGGCGGAGCGGACGCGGCGGACGGGGGCACGGCGGATACCGCGGACGGGGGGTGCGGTGGACGGGCGGACGGGGGGTCGGTGGGAGGAGAGCGCTGAGCGCCGGAGCCCGGCGGGCTCCCGGGCTCAGGCCTCCGCCAGCTTGCGGAAGTCCCAGGACGCGACGGCCTCCGGGGTGAGCCGCAGCCAGCCGTGCCGCCCGTCGTGCGGCAGCTCCTCCAGCCCGAAGTACTTGCCGGCGAAGAGCCGCTCGGGCGCGTCGAGTTCGGGGTGCGGCTCTCCGGCGCGGGGCACCTCCCCGACGAACTCCGCCGTCCCGGACAGCTCGGCGCCGCGCAGCTCCCCGTACTCCTCGCCGTCGTCCACGATCACCGCGAGCCGCGGGTCGCGGCGCAGCTGTGCCCAGCGGCGGCTGCGGGTCAGCGAGTAGAGCCAGAGGGACGTGCCGTCCCAGCAGAACCAGAGCGCGCTGACATGCGGACGGCCGTCCGCGCCGACCGTGGCCACCCGGCAGGTGCGCTGCCCGGAGAGGAAGGCGTCCAGTTCCTCCGGGCTCATCATGATCCGGCGGCCGCGCCGCTGGGTGGCGGTCATCGAGTCCGTCCTCCGTGCTGGTGGTGATCGGGCGTCCGGACAGCATGCGGGCTCGGGGCGGGGCGCGCAACGACGGTTCCGTCACGGGGAAGGGCAGGGCGAAGGGGCCCCGGCGGGTGCGTCGGGCGGTGTTCGCGGTGCGGAGCCCGCCGCGGTGCCGGCTCCGGAGGGAGACGCCGTACGGGGAGCGCCGCGCGACGGGCCGTGCGCCCGGCCGGAACGACAGCGCCCGCGGCGCTCCTCCCTGCTGGAGCGCCGCGGGCCCGCACCGCGGTCTGTCCGCCTCCCCTCCTCCCGCCGTCTCCCCTTCTCCGTCCTGCCCCGGCGCACCCGGCCGCGGCAGCCCCCGGCCGCCCCCGGTCGGAAGGGCGGCCGGGGACGGTCAGCCCAGCATCACCGCGTCACCCTGGACGGTGATCTTCGCGGGCGGCAGCGGCTTCGGTGCCGGGCCGGCTTTGACGCTGCCGTCGAGCGCGCTGTATTTGGCGCCGTGGCAGGGGCAGTTGATGAGGCCGTCGGTCACGTCCTTCACCGCGCAGCCCTGGTGGGTGCAGGTCGCGGAGAAGGCCTTGAAGTCACCGGCGGTCGGCTGTGTCACGACCACCTTCTGGTCCGGGAAGACCTTGCCGCCGCCCTCGGGTATGTCCGCCGTCTTCGCCAGCTCCGTGCCGCCGGCCGCCTCCCCGCCGGTGCCCCCGCCGGCCTCGCCGGTGCCGGCACCGGTGTCCGCGCCCGCCTCGGGCGCCCCGGCGCCGCCGTCCGGCTGCTGTGCCTGGTTGCCGGAGTCACCCGAGTCGCCACAGGCGGCGAGGGCCGTCGTGAGACCGACGGCTCCGGCGGCTGTGACCACGGCGCGGCGGCTGGTGCTCCGCGCGGAGCCCTGAGATCCCGTCATGGTGAGTACGTCCCTTTCGCTGAGGCGCTGTGCGCGACCTGCCCCGGTGACAGCCGCTTGCTTCCCCCGACCTGTACGCAGCGGGACCCCGGGGTGTTCAGCGCCGCCCGGGCCGCCGCCGCGCCCCGGCCGCCGGGTCCGGCACGGGCGCACGGCGGTCCCCCGTAACCTGGGGGGATGCTGCGCGACGTCACCGCCACCCGCTACATCGCACCGCTGCGGGAGGGCGGTTCGCTGCCCGGCCTCGTCGAGGCGGACGACCTCGGCCTCTGGGTGGTGAAGTTCGCCGGTGCCGCGCAGGGCCGCAAGACCCTCGTCGCCGAGGTGATCTGCGCCGAGCTGGGCCGCAGACTGGGGCTGCGGGTGCCGGAGCCGGCCGTGGTCCGGCTCGACCCGGTGCTCGGACTGGCGGAGCCCGACCCGGAGGTGCAGCACCTGCTCAAGGGCGGCGGGCCGAACCTGGGAGTCCGCTTCCTCTCCGGCGCGCTCGGCTTCGACCCGCTGGGCTGGGAGATGACCCCGGCCGACGCCGGCCGCGTCGTCTGGTTCGACGCGCTCGTGGGCAACGTCGACCGGTCCTGGCGCAACCCCAACCTGCTGGTGCGGCGGGGCGAACCCTGGCTGATCGACCACGGAGCCACCATGATCTGGCACCACCACTGGCCCTCGGCGCGGAAGGCCGCGGCACGGCCGTACGACGCCACGGACCACGTCCTCGCCCCGTTCCGCCCCGACGTCCGCCGCGCCGCGGCCGAACTCGCGCCCCGGGTGACCGCGGAACTGCTGGCCGAGGTCACCGCCCAGGTGCCCGACGCGTGGCTGGACGGCGAGCCCGGCTTCGACGGCCCGGAGCCGCTGCGCCGCGCGTACGCCGAGATCCTGCTGCACCGGTCCCGGACCGTCCACGAGAGCCTCCTGTCCGCCCCGGCGGGCGGGAACGGCGCGAGGGCGGCCCGGTGAGCGCGGGAGCGGACGGGCGCGACGTCTTCGAGTACGCGCTGCTGCGGGTGGTGCCGCGGATCGAGCGCGGAGAGTGCTTCAACGCGGGCGTCGCCGTCTACTGCCGGGCGCGTTCGCTCGTCGTGGCCCGGACCCATCTCGACGAGGCGCGGCTGCGCGCCCTGGACCCGCAGGCCGATGTCGCGGGCGTACGGGCGGCGCTCCGCGCGGCCGAGGAGTTCTGCCAGGGCGGCGCCGGGCGGGCCGCGGAGGAGGACCCGGGCCGGCGGTTCCGCTGGCTGGTGGCGCCGCGCAGCACGGTGCTGCAGCCCGGGCCGGTGCACACCGGGCTGACGGCCGACCCGGCCGCCGAGGCGGAGCGGTTGCTGGCGCTGCTGGTGCGGTGAGGCCCTTCCCGGCTTCGCACGGGTGTTTGCCTCCCTCTCGGCCGTTGCCGATCGCCGATCGCCAATCGCCGCTCGTTGGAGCCCCGGGTGGGGCGCGGCGCCGTCCGGGTGCCCGGCGGGCCCGGCTGTCCGGGGGCGGCGCCCTTCCGGGCTGTGACATGCGCACCTTGGCGCGACAGGCCGTTGACACGGGGTGCCGGGGCTTCTAGCGTTTCGCCAAATGACCTACTAAGCGGTTGCTCACCCATCCGGCCCCACTCCCCGCGCCCGCCGGCGCGGGCGGCCGGCGGGTGAGCCGGACCCGCATCCGAGCGCGAGGAGAACCCGCATGTCCACCACCGAGCAGCGCGTCGCCATTGTGACGGGCGGTGCCCGCGGCATCGGCGCGGCCACCGCCGTCCGCCTGGCCGAGGAGGGCCGCGCCGTGGCCGTGCTCGACCTCGACGAGGCGGCCTGCAAGGACACCGTGGAGAAGATCACGGCCGCGGGCGGCACGGCCCTCGCCGTCGGCTGCGACGTCTCCGACGCCGGCCAGGTCGAGGCGGCCGTGGCCCGGGTCGCGGAGGAGCTCGGCGCGCCGGTCGTCCTCGTCAACAACGCCGGGGTGCTCCGCGACAACCTGCTCTTCAAGATGTCCGAGGGCGACTGGGACACCGTGATGAACGTGCACCTCAAGGGCGCGTTCCTGATGACCCGTGCCTGCCAGAAGCACATGGTCGACGCCAAGTTCGGGCGGGTCGTCAACCTCTCCAGCAGCTCGGCGCTCGGCAACCGCGGCCAGGCCAACTACGCCACCGCCAAGGCCGGTCTGCAGGGCTTCACCAAGACCCTGGCCAAGGAGCTCGGCAAGTTCGGTGTCACGGCCAACGCGGTCGCCCCCGGCTTCATCGTCACCGAGATGACCGCCGCCACCGCCGCCCGCGTGGGCATGGACTTCGAGGACTTCCAGGCCGCGGCCGCCTCGCAGATCCCGGTCCAGCGCGTCGGCCGCCCCGAGGACATCGCCAACGCGATCGCCTTCTTCACCGGCGACGCCGCCGGATTCGTCTCCGGCCAGGTCATGTACGTGGCCGGCGGCCCGCTCAACTAGCCAGCAGGGGAACGGAAACACATGACTGCCGACGTGCAGGACAGCGGAAAGACCGCGATCATCACCGGAGCGAGCCGCGGCATCGGCTACGGCATAGCCGATGCGCTCGTCGCCCGCGGCGACCGGGTGTGCATCACCGGGCGCACCGAGGAGACCCTCAAGGAGGCCGTGGAGAAGCTCGGCTCCGACCGGGTCATCGCCGTGGCCGGCAAGGCGCACGACCCTGCTCACCAGGCGGAGGCCGTCGAGCGCACCATGGAGGCCTTCGGCCGGGTCGACTACCTCGTCAACAACGCGGGCACCAACCCCGTCTTCGGGCCGATCGCCGACCTCGACCTGAACGTGGCGCGCAAGGTGTTCGAGACCAACGTCGTCTCGGCGCTCGCGTTCGCCCAGCTCACCTGGAAGGCCTGGCAGCGGGAGAACGGCGGCGCGATCGTCAACATCGCCTCCGTCGCCGGCGTCTCCGCCTCGCCCTTCATCGGCGCCTACGGCATCAGCAAGGCCGCCATGGTGAACCTGACCCTCCAGCTCGCGCACGAGTACGCGCCGGCCGTGCGGGTCAACGCGATAGCCCCCGCCGTCGTCAAGACGAAGTTCGCGGAGGCGCTCTACGAGGGCCGGGAGGAGGAGGCCGCGGCGGCCTACCCGCTCAAGCGGCTCGGCACCCCGGAGGACATCGGCGGCGCGGCCGAGTTCCTGCTCTCCGACCGGGCCGGCTGGATCACCGGCCAGACGCTCCTCGTCG
The DNA here is from genome assembly GCF_020739505.1 of Streptomyces sp. S07_1.15. Classification (NCBI taxonomy): domain Bacteria; kingdom Bacillati; phylum Actinomycetota; class Actinomycetes; order Kitasatosporales; family Streptomycetaceae; genus Streptomyces; species Streptomyces sp. S07_1.15. Next base: position 231,180 of record NZ_JAJBZK010000001.1, on the reverse strand, counting down.
AGGGCGGCATCTTCCTCAACGCCGGCGTCGGCTGACCCCGGGGCCCGCGGCCGCCCGGCCGCTTGACCTCGTGTGCGCTCCAACCGGCACTGTCCTCGGTGCGGGCCCGTCCGGGTCCGCACCGAGGGGCTTTCGGCCCCCTCGGGTGAGCACGGTTCCCGGAGGGACACGCACATGCGGTACCAGAAGCTCGCCGGCGGCGCCGGACCCGAGGTCAGCGTCCTGTGCCTGGGCGTCATGACCTTCGGCACCACGGTCGGCGAGGAGACGTCCTTCGCGATCCTCGACCGGTTCGCGGAAGCGGGCGGCACCTTCCTCGACACCTCGAACAACTATCCCTGCTGGGTCGACGGCGCCACCGGTGACGAGGCCGAACTCCTGCTCGGCCGCTGGCTGAAGAGCCGCGGCGCACGCGACCGCATGGTCGTCGCCACCAAGGTCGGCGCCCGGCCCGACCTCTCCCGCGGTCCGCTCTGGTGCGACAAGGCCCCGGACGGCTTCGGCAACATGGAGGGGCTCTCGGCCGGCGCGATCCGCGCGGGCCTCGAGGGCAGCCTCCGCCGCCTCGGCACCGACCGGGTCGATCTCCACTACGCCCACATCGAGGACCGCTCCGTACCGCTGGAGGAGACCGTCGGCGCGTTCGCCGGCCTCGTCGCCGACGGCAAGGCCGGGCTGCTCGGCGTGAGCAACCATCCGGCCGGCCGCATCGCGGAGGCCCGGCGGACCGCGGCCCGGCTCGGCCTGCCGGGCTACCGGTGCGTGCAGCAGCGCCACACCTATCTGCGGCCCCGGCCGGACGCGGACTTCGGCGTCCAGCGGCACACCGACGCCGGCCTGTTCGACTACGCCGCCGCGCAGCCGGACCTGACGCTCCTCGGCTACTCCACGCTGATGCACGGCGCCTACACCCGCGAGGACAAGGAACGGCCGCCGCCGTACGAGCACGAGGGCAGCGCGCGGCGGCTGCGGGTGCTGCGCGAGGTGGCCGCGGAGAGCGGGGCCACGCCGAACCAGGTGGTGCAGGCCTGGATGCTCGGCGGCCGCGTGCCCGTGCTGCCGGTCCTGGGGGTCAGCACGGTCGCCCAGCTCGACGAGCTGCTGGCCGCCGCCGAGCTCGACCTGGACGCGGAGGCGCGGGGCCGGCTGGACGCGGCCTGACGGCTACGGGGCGGAGGGGGACAGGGCTGAGGGCTACGGGGCGGACAGGGGCCGTCCCGTTTCCTCTCGTCGGCCGCCGTTCTCCCGTACCCCGGTGGGGCGTTGTCAGTGCGCGCCGGTACGTTCTGGGGACCGTTCCGATCGACCCCGGAGGTTGTTGACGTGACCGACATGCTGCCCGAGTCCTGGCGAGGCGTCCTCGGCGAAGAGCTGGAGAAGCCGTACTTCGCGGAGCTCATGGCCTTCATCGAGGAGGAGCGGGCGGCTGGGCCGGTGTACCCGCCGCGCGAGGAGGTCTTCGCGGCGCTGCACGCGACACCCTACGACCGGGTGAAGGTGCTCGTCCTCGGGCAGGACCCGTACCACGGCGAGGGCCAGGGCCACGGGCTGTGCTTCTCCGTCCGCCCCGGGGTCCGGGTCCCGCCGTCGCTGCGGAACATCTACAAGGAGCTGAAGGAGGACCTCGGCCACCCGGTCCCGGACAACGGCTTCCTGATGCCCTGGGCCGAGCAGGGGGTCCTGCTGCTCAACGCCGTGCTGACCGTCCGGGCCGGCGAGGCCAACTCGCACAAGGGCAAGGGCTGGGAGCGCTTCACGGATGCCGTGATCAGCGCCGTCGCCGCCCGTCCCGACCCGGCGGTCTTCGTGCTGTGGGGGAACTACGCCAAGAAGAAGCTCCCGCTGATAGACACCGAGCGGCACACGGTGGTGCAGGGGGCGCACCCGTCGCCGCTGTCGGCGAAGAAGTTTTTCGGGAGCCGGCCCTTCAGCCAGATCGACAAGGCCGTCGCCGACCACGGCCACACCCCGGTCGACTGGCGCATCCCGGCCCTGGGCTGAGCTCGTCCGGCCGTCCGCTGCGCCGGGTGGGCCGGTGGCCGCGCGGGGTGCGGACGGTGTGGTTAGCGTCGGAGGACGGGACGGACCGCGCGTCGGAGGACGGCGGTGCACAGATACGCGGAAGGGACCGGAGGTGCCGGTGGAGGAAGAGCGGCGGGAGTCCGCCTCCCGGGAGAACGGCGGTGACGACCCGCTGATGACGAGGATCGGGCAGGTGGTCATGCTGCTGCACGCCGGTGACCGGGAGGAGGCCCGGAACCGGTTCGCCCGCTTGTGGGAGGAGGCCGGGGAGGGCGGCGACGGCCTGCACCGCTGCACCATCGCCCACTACATGGCCGACACCCAGGACGACCCGGAGTGCGAGCTGGAGTGGGACCTGCGGGCCCTGGCCGCCGCGGACTCCCTCTCGGAGGAACGGGTGCGGCGGCACGACGCGGCCGTGGGGCTCCGCGGCTTCTACCCCTCGCTGCACCTCAACCTCGCGGCCGACTACGCCAAGCTGGGCCGGACCGGGCGGGCGCGGGCGGAGCTGGCCCGGGCCCGCGCCGCCTCGGCCGTGCTGGACACCGGTGACGCCACCACCGGTCCGTACGCCGCCGGGGTCCTCGCCGCGATCGACCGGATGGAGCTGCGGCTGGCGGACGGTGCCGGCCAGTCGCCGTAGGGGTCCCGGTGGCCCGGGGGGGTGCTCCGGCCGCCGCCAGACGGCGGCCGGAGCACCCCCCCGGGCCGCGGCCGTCCCCACCGGCGCGCGAGGCGGGAAGGCACGCGGGGGCGACGGTCCGTCACTCCTGCGGAGCGGCGCGGTGGCGCGGCCCGGAGACGAGGCGTGACCCCCGGACGAGCATGCCGGCCAGCAGCTCCCGGATGTCCTCGCGGAGTTCGTCCCGGCCCGGAGTGGCCGTGTGGAAGGAGCCGGCCGTACAGGAGAAGAGGATTCCGTCGCACCAGGCGATCAGGGAAAGGGTGTGCCGCCGCGGGGCGCGGGAGCCGAGAGCGGTCAGCATCTCCTCCACCATCTCCCGGAACACCCGGCCCTGCGCGTCGTAGACGGCCCGCAGCTCCGGCCGGCGGGTGGCCTCCAGGGCCAGTTCACAGCGGGCGACCAGCAGCCTGCGGTGCCCGGAGAGATAGCGGTGGAGGGCCGACGCCAGGGTGTCGGCCAGCCCGTCGAGCCCGCCGGAGAGCGGAAGCCCGCCCTCGCCGGGGGCGAGGACGGCGCGCTCCCGCTCCGCCAGCCGCCGGACGGCGAGCTCCAGCAGCGCGGCCCGGGTCCGGGCGAGATTGGACGTGGAGCCCTGCGGCAGGCCGGCCGCCTCGTCCACCGCCCGGTGCGTCAGCCCGCGCAGGCCGCGCTCCGCGAGCAGGCCGATCGCCGTGTCGGCGACCAGGGTGGGGCGGGATGCGCGGGGCGTTCCGGTGACCATGCCGTTCAATCTACCGCTGTCACTACAGCTGTAGTACGCTCACGCCAAGGGAACTACAGCTGTAGTGGCATCTGTGGAGGGACCATGACCCAGCCCCGAGCCGTCGTCATCGGCGGCGGCATCGGCGGACTCACCGCCGCCGCCGCGCTGCACCGCCACGGATGGTCCGTGACCGTCCTCGAACGCAGCGCCGCCCTGGAGCCCGTCGGCGCCGGGATCGCGCTCGCGCCCAACGCCCAGCGCGCGCTGGACGTCATCGACGCGGGTGACGCCGTCCGCGCGATGTCCGCGTGGCAGGCGGGCGGCGGACTGCGGCTGCCCGGCGGCCGCTGGCTCTCCCGCACCACGAGCGACGCCGCGGCCGAGCGCTTCGGCGGCCCGGTGGTGATCGCCCACCGCGCCGCCCTCGTCGACCTGCTCCTCTCCCGGCTGCCCACGGGATCCGTCCGGACGGGGGCCGCCGGGGAGATCACCGACCCCGGCGCTCCGGACCGCCCCGCCCGCGTCACCGTGACCGCCGCGGAAACCGGTCCGGGCGGGCGTGCCGGCGCCGGCGTCCGGTCCGGCACCGGCCGGAGCACGGGCCCGGACGCGGCCTCCGCCGCCCCGGACGCGGTGGTGCCCCCAGCCGGCGGCGGCGCGTACCCCGCCACGCTGGACGCCGAACTCGTCGTCGCCGCCGACGGCATCCACTCGGCGGCCCGGAGCACCCTGTTCCCCGCGACGCCCGCGCCCCGGTACGCCGGGTTCACCGCGTGGCGCTTCGTCGTCCCCGGGCCGGAGCAGCCGTTCGAGCCGCACGAGACCTGGGGCCGCGGGCTCGTCTGGGGGACGGTCCCGCTGCACGACGGCCGGGTCTACGTCTTCGCCACCGCCGCCGTCCCGGCCGGCGGCAGGGCGGCCGACGACGAGCGGGCCGAGCTGCTCCGGCGCTTCGGCGGCTGGCACCACCCCGTCCCGGCCCTCCTCGACGCCGTCCGGCCGGAGGCTGTCCTGCGCAACGACGTGTACGCCGCCGCGGCAGCGCTGCCCGCGTACCACCGGGGCCGGGTGGCCCTCGTCGGCGACGCCGCCCACCCCATGACCCCCAACCTCGGCCAGGGCGGCTGCCAGGCCGTCGAGGACGCCGTGGTCCTCGCGCTCCTCACCGCCCGCGCGACGCCGGACGGCCCTGCCGGTGGCCCCGGCGGCAGCCCTGCCGGGACCGCCGCCCCCGGCGGCGCGGCCCCGGACGGAACGGTCCACGCCCTGGCCGCCTACACGGAGGCCCGGCTGGACCGCACCATGGAGGTCGTCCGGCGCTCCGGCCGCATCGGCCGGCTCACCACCTGGTCCTCCGCGCCCGTCTGCGCCCTGCGGACCGCCCTCTTCACGGCCGTCGGCAAGCTCGGCTCCCAGGTGGCCCTGCGCAGTCTCGACGGCATCGCCGACTGGAGCCCGCCGAGCCCCCCGTATGCTGACCGCCCACGGAATCCTCCGGCCGTCCGGGGCCGGCGGGACGTGCAGGACCGGGAGTAGAGCCTTGGTGAACCCCGCCCCGCTCAGAGTCGGCTGTATCGGGCTCGGGGACATCGCGCGGAAGGCGTATCTGCCGGTGCTCGCCGCCCGGCCGGGCCTCGAACTCCACCTGCACACCCGCACCCCGGCGACTCTGGCGCAGGTCGCCGACAGCCACCGCGTCCCCGAACGGCAGCGCCACGCGACCCTCGGCTCGCTCCTCGGCGCCGGCCTGGACGCGGCCTTCGTCCACGCGCCGACCAGCACCCACGCCGGCATCGTCACCCGGCTCATCGAGGCCGGGGTGCCCGTCTATGTCGACAAACCGATCGCGTACCACTACGCCGACTCCGAGCGGATCGTCCGGCTGGCCGCCGAGCGGCGGGTCAGCCTCTTCGTGGGCTTCAACCGCCGCTTCGCACCCGCCTACGCGCAGTGCCGGGACCACCCGCGCGACCTGATCCTGATGCAGAAGAACCGGATCGGGCTGCCCGAGGACCCGCGGACGTTCGTCCTGGACGACTTCATCCACGTCGTGGACACCCTGCGCTTCCTGCTGCCGGGCACCGCCGAGCACGTCGACGTGCGCACCCGGGTGCGGGACGGGCTGCTCCACCACGTGGTGCTCCAGCTCTCCGGCGACGGCTTCACGGCCATCGGCGTGATGAACCGGATGAGCGGCTCCGCCGAGGAGATTCTGGAGGTCTCCGGGCAGGACACCAAGCGCCAGGTGGCCAACCTCGCCGAGATCACCGACCACAAGGGCCAGCCGAGTGTGCGCCGCCGCGGCGACTGGGTGCCGGTCGCCCGGCAGCGCGGCATCGAGCAGGCGGCGTTGTTCTTCCTGGACGCCGTGCGCGCGGGCCGGCTGCTCACCGCTGAGGACGCCCTGGCGACGCATGAGCTGTGCGAGCGGGTGGTGATGGCGGCGTCGGGGACGTCCGGCGGCGGGACGGCCGCCGGATGACCTCCCGGAGGCAGAACAGGGCGAGCGCCAGGACGGCTCCGTAGACCGCCCAGTCACCGAAGCGCACATACGGGCTGGTGCCCCGGGCGAGCGGCACCTCGTAGACGGCGGCCGTGCTGCTGTCCGTGCCGAGCCGGACCCCGATCCGCTCACCGCGCGGCCCGTGCACCGCGCTGACCCCGGTCAGCGTCGCGTGCACGAACGGCCGCCAGGTCTCCGCCGCGCGCAGCGCCGCCAGCGAGGCGTGCTGCTGCGGGGCCCAGCTGTCCTGGAACGAGGACGTCGCCGACTGGGCGATGACCATCTCGGCGCCCTCGTGGACGAGATGGCGGCTCATGTCCGGGAACGCCGATTCGAAGCACACCAGCGGCCCGATCCGCAGCCGCTCACCGGACGCCCGGGCCGGGGCGGGGGTCTCCGTCACCACCGGGGCGGTGCCCCGGCGGCGGTCCTCGGTCGCGGCCTTCCCCACGGAGGTGGCCCAGCCCAGCAGGGAGCGGGCCGGGACGTACTCGCCGAAGGGCACCAGCCGCATCTTGTCGTAACGCTCCCCGGTCACCCCGTCCGGACCGACGAGCACCGAACTCTTGTAGATCCCCGGCCGGTCGGAGCGGCGGGCGTCCACATTGACCAGGATTCCGGCGCCCACCTCCCGGGACAGGGCCGCCAGCCGCCGTTCCAGGTCCGGGCGGTCCCGCAGGTCCCGGCCGACGCTGCTCTCGCCCCACACCACCAGGTCCACCCGGCGCCCGGCCAGCCGGCGGGTCAGCTCGGCCTCCCGGTCGAAGCGCCGGTCCACGCTGCCCACACCGTTCACGATCCCCGGCTGCACCAGACCGATACGGGCCTGCCCGGAGCGCTCCGGAAGCGGTGCCGCAAGCCAGGCGGTACCGGCCACCGCCGCGCACGCCAGCACGCCCGCCAGCCCGGCCCGGCGGGCGCCCGGCACCGCGACGAGCACGGTGAGCGCGGTGTTCACCGCCACCAGCCCCAGGCTCACCAGCCACACCCCGCCGAGCGAGGCGAGCCGCAGAGCCGGCGGCACCTGCCACTGACCGGCGCCGAGCAGCCCCCACGGACCGCCCAGGTACTCCCAGGAGCGCACCAGTTCCACCAGCAGCCACCCGGACGGCACCAGCACCAGCGCCGCCGCCACCGAACCGGCACGCGGCCGCCCGGACAGCAGCCGCCGCACCAGCAGCCCCCAGGGTGCCCAGAGCAGCCCCAGCAGCCCGGCCAGCAGCAGGATGAAGACATGCAGGCTCGGCATCAGCCAGTGGTGCACCGCCAGTAGGAAGCCCGTACCGCCCAGCCAGCCGTCGAGCGCCGCGCGGCGGCCCGTGGGAGCGGAGCGGATCAGCAGCAGCCAGGGCACGAGCGCGGTGTACGCCAGCCACCACAGCCCCGGCGCCGGAAAGGCCAGGGCCGGCAGCGCCCCCGCCGCCAGTGCGGCGGCCCCGCGCCACCACGGGGAGTCCAGCGGACTTCCCCCGCTGCCGCCCGTCACCCGCATGCGTCCTCCCTCGTACCGGCCCGCTGCCGGTGTGCGGACAGTGTCCGGCACGGCGGCGGCGGGGGACAGCCCACCGTCTCCGTCCGGGTTCCCCGCACAGCGGTCGGATGCGCGTTCGCCCGGTCCGGGCGCTCCGCACCGGGCGCGACGGTGTACCCGGGCGTTCACACCCGGGAGGAGTCGCAGATTTCCGGCCCCGGGCCGCGCAGCGGTACGGAAGTCTCTTCGCATCCGTTCGCGAGCCTGCGAGGCACGAACCGGCTGGCCGGGGATACGGCTCAGACGGCGCCGACCGGGCGGATGCCGCCGGGCCCGTCCCGGCGTGGGGCCCGGTCAACGGTCCCGCACCGCAACCCTGCGGTGGACGGCGACTCCGGGCGCGGAAGCCGGCCGTGCAGGAGAGCACGAACCGGTGTGACCGACTGAGCCAACGAGCCCCGTCCGTTCACGGCCGGGTCGTCGACACCAGGGCGCAGGGGAGCGGTGGCCGGTCCGTCTCCTCCGCCGGCTCCCGGACTTCCGCCCGCTCCGGGAAGCCGGCCGGCTCCGGGGACTCCGCCCGCCGCGGGGACTCCGGCGGCCCGGACCGCGCCGCCCGCGGGGGCTCCGGAAGGCCTCGGTGCCCCGGCCGCACCTTCCCGGGCCGGGGGGCGGGTACCGGGGCCGGTGCGGCGTCCTCCCGCGTCCCGTGCGGGCCCCGCCCGGCCGGAGCCCGGCGGCCCGCCTCCCCGTGGTGCGCCGTGAGCACGACCAGGCCGTACACCGTGAGCGCGGCGGCGGCGAGCGCGGGCAGCGCCCCGGCCGCCCCGTAGCGGAAGCCCTCGCCCAGCAGGGCGATGCCGGCCGCCGAGGCCACCACCGGATTGACGACGGTCACCGTGGCCAGCGGGGCCGCCAGCCCGCCGTCCCGGTACGACGCCTGAGAGGCCAGCAGCCCGACGACCGCGAGCGCGGCCGTCACGGCGATGCCCGGCGCCTGCGCCACCAGGGCCGCCGGACTCCAGTCCGCGGCCACCGTCTTGGTGAACACCGAGGCGATCCCGAACGCCACCCCGGCCGCCGCCGCCAGCAACGCGCTCCGCACGGCGGGCCGTTCGGCACCCCGCGCCGCCACCACCAGTGCCAGGAAGACCGCCAGGGCCACCACGGCCAGGGTCAGCTGATCCGGGCCGCTCAGCGTCCGCGCCGGACGCGCAGCGGTCAGCGCCAGCAGTCCGGCCAGTCCGGCCGACACCAGCAGCGCCCCGCGCCACCCGGTCCGGCCGGCCCGCCGCCCCACCCAGAGCGCGGCCAGCGGCAGCACGAAGACGAGCGTCAGCACGCCCAGCGGCTGGACGACGGAGAGCGGCCCGAACCCCAGGGCCAGGACGTGCAGCACCGAGCCGGAACCGTTGAGCGCCACCGAGCCCCACCAGCGGGTGCTCCGCCACAGCGGCTCCGGCTCCGGCCGCCCGGCGGCCGACGCCGCGACCCGCTCCTGGAGGATGGCCGCGGCCGCGTAGCAGACGGCCGACACACCGGCCAGGACGACGGACAGCACCAGATCGCTCATGCCGGCCGCCTCAGAAGCGGTCCGCCGTGCGCCTGTTCCCGTCTGCCGTTGTCGTCCATGGGCCAAGACTTCCGCGTCCCGGGCGCGTTGTCGTCGTCCTGCCGTGGTGACCGCGCATACCACCGGGGGAGTACGGCCGGGGCGCCGCTCAGTCCCGAGGGGGAGACGCGCCTCCGGAGGGGAGCGGGGGACAGCCCGCGGGGACCCTCAGGGACCGGTCCCCGTCGCCGTCCCCGTCCCCGTTCCGGTCCCGGCTTCCGTGCCGCCCTGTCCGGCCCCGCCGGAGCGTTCGAAGACCAGGGCGTCGCCGTCGCCGACATCGACCCGCACCCCGCTGTGCGGGCTCAGTTCGCCGCGGAGCAGCATCCGGGAGAGGCTGTTGTCCACCTCCCGCTGGATCGTCCGGCGCAGCGGGCGCGCCCCGTACTCGGGCTGGTAGCCGCGGTGTGCCAGCCAGTCGACGGCGGCCGGGGTGAACTCGACGCCGATGTCCTGCGCGTGCAGGCGCCGCCGGGTCTCGTTGAGCAGCATGTCGGTGATCTGCCGCAGCTGGTCGTCGGCGAGCCGGCGGAAGATGACCACCTCGTCGATGCGGTTGAGGAACTCCGGCCGGAAGTGCTCGCGCAGCGGGCGCAGGACGCGTTCCCGGCGCGCCTCCTCGTCGGTCTCCGCGCCGGCGGCGCCGAAGCCCAGGGAGGTGCCCTTGGTGATCGCTTCCGAACCGAGGTTGCTGGTCATCACGACGACGGTGTTGGTGAAGTCCACCGTGCGGCCCTGGGCGTCGGTGAGCCGTCCGTCGTCCAGCACCTGCAGCAGCACGTTGAAGACGTCGGGGTGCGCCTTCTCCACCTCGTCGAGGAGCAGCAGCGAGTACGGGTGCCGGCGCACCGCCTCGGTGAACTGCCCGGCCTCCTCGTGGCCCACATAGCCGGGGGGCGCGCCGACCAGCCGGCTGACGGTGTGCTTCTCCTGGTACTCGCTCATGTCGAGCCGGACCATCCGGTCCTCGCTGCCGAACAGCGCCTCCGCCAGCGCGCGGGCCAGCTCGGTCTTGCCGACACCGGTGGGTCCGAGGAAGAGGAAGCTGCCGATGGGACGGTCCGGGCTGGCCAGCCCGGTACGGGAGCGCAGCACCGCGTCGGCGACGGCGGTGACGGCCTCGTCCTGGCCGACGACCCGGTGGTGCAGATGCTCCTCCAGGCCCAGCAGCCGGTCCTTCTCCTCCTGGGTGAGGCTGCTGACGGGAATGCCGGTCTGCCGGGAGACGACGTCGGCGATGTCCTCGACGGTGACCTCCGCGATCCGGCTGCCGGAGGGCTGCTTCTTCTTCTCCCGGCTCCGGCCGTCGGCGATCCGCCGTTCCACCTCCGCCATCCGGTCCCGCAGCTGGGTGGCGCGCTCGTACTCCTCGGCCGCGACCGCCTGCGCCTTGTCCAGGGCGAGCTGCTCGGCCTCCCGCTCCAGGGCGCGGACGTCGGTGCCCCGGGTGGAGGAGCGCAGCCGGACCCGGGCGCCCGCCTGGTCCATCAGGTCGATCGCCTTGTCGGGCAGGAAGCGGTCGGTGAGATAGCGGTCGGAGAGATCGACGGCGGCGACCAGGGCCTCGTCCGAGTAGCGCACCTGGTGATGCGCTTCATAGCGGTCGCTCAGGCCCCGCAGGATCTCCACCGCGTCCGCGGTGTCCGGCTCGGGCACCATGATCGGCTGGAAGCGGCGGGCGAGCGCCGCGTCCTTCTCGATGTGCCGCCGGTACTCCTCCAGCGTGGTCGCCCCGATGACATGGAGCTCGCCGCGCGACAGCGGCGGTTTGAGCATGTTGCTCGCGTCCATGGGGCCGCTCTCCGAGCCGCCGCCCGCGCCGACGACGGTGTGCAGCTCGTCGATGAAGACGATCAACTCGTCGGAGTGGGCCCGGATCTCCTCGATGATCCCGGTCAGCCGCTCCTCGAAGTCGCCCCGGTAGCGGGTGCCGGCCACCACACCGGCCAGGTCGAGCTGGATCACGCACCGGCCGAGCAGGACGTCGGGGACGTCCGCGTCGGCGATGCGCTGCGCCAGCCCCTCGACCACCGCGGTCTTGCCGACTCCGGCCTCGCCGACCAGCACCGGGTTGTTCTTGCCGCGGCGGGCGAGCACCTCGATGGTCTGCTCGATCTGCTCCTCCCGGCCGATCACCGGGTCGATCCGCCCCTCGCGGGCCATCTCGGTGAGGTCGCGGCCGTACTTGTCGAGGTTCGGGGTGTTCCGCTCCTGGGGCCCCGGAGGACCCGGGGCGTGCTCGGGGCCTCCGGGCGCGGCCGTCGCGCCGTGCTGCGCCCCGTGGTTGGGGTCGAAGTGCGCCGCGTCCAGGATCTGCCCCGCCGCGGAGTCGCGGTTGATGGCGAGAGCCATCAGCACATGCTCCGGACCGATGTACGAGGCCCCGGTGGACCGGGCGACATCGTGGGCGTCGAGCAGGGCCCGCTTGACGGCGGGGCTGACCGACACGGTGTTCCGCGGCGGGCCCTCGTCGGTGATCCGGTCGATCTCCTCGACGATCTCGTCCGGGTCGGCGCCGGCCCGCGACACCATGGCCCGGGTCGGTTCGGTGGTGAGGGCGGCCCGCAGCAGATGCTCCGTGTCCAGATCGGGGCTGCCGTGCTGGGCCGCGTACGTGGCCGCGCTGGACACGAGCCGCCTGGCCGGCTCGCTCATGAGGCGGCCGAAGTCCAGATACCGGGGACCGGGCGGCCGCCCGGCCGCGGCGGCGCCGAGGAAGCGCGCGAGGAAGTCTCCGATCGGGTCCCGGCCGTAGTCCTCCGGACCCGTGTATCCGCTGGTCATAGGCCATCCGTCCCACCGGCCCGCCAGGCGCGGGGCCGGTCTGTCGTCGATCAGTGCGGCTCCTGCGCGGGTTTCCCGCTCAGCCGCGCCGACACCTCCGCCGGGCCGCCGATCCCGGGCCGCGCCGCACCCGCCGCGGGGCGCCGCGCGGGGGAAGCGCGGGCCGGACGGCCGCCCTCTGCCGTTCCGGGGCCGGGCGTGGAAGAGTCCTTCCGGGGCGCTGCCCGGCACGCCGGCGGGCCGCCCGGTGGCAGCCCCCCGCCGGGCCGCTCCCGGGCGCGGGCGGCGGCCCCCTCGTTTGCCGCACCCCCCACACCCCCCACACACCGCACTCCAGGAGACCGTGATGAGGACCACCAGGACCCACCGAGCCGCCCGGACACCCGCCACCGGCCGCACCCGGAGGGCCGGGCGCGGGCCGGGGGCGCCGCGGACCCTGACCCTGGCCACCGCCCTGCTCGCCGGGGCACTGCTGGCGGCGGCCACCGCCTCACCCGGCTTCGCGGGTCCCGCACCGGCCGCCGCCCCCGGCCCGTCCGTCACGCTGATCTCGGACGTCCGGCTCGACGACCGGGCCCTCTACTTCGTCTCGTACAACGGTCTGGTCAACAACAACTCCTTCCAGAAGAACGGGCTTCTCACCCACCGCGGCCACCAGTACGCCGCCTGGTACACCGCCGACCGCAGCGCCGTCATCGCCCGCCGCGCCCTCGGCAGCACCGACTGGCGCACCCTGACGCTCGACCACCGGCTGACCACCGACGACTCCCACAACGTCATCTCCATGGGGGTGTCCGCGGCCGACGGACGGCTGCACATCCTGCTGGACTCGCACAGCGACGGGCTCCACTACGTCAAGTCCGAAGCCGGCCTGATGAACGACCCCGCCGCGCGGGCCTGGCGGCGGGACGCCCTCGGCCCCGTGCGGACCAGCCTCGACGGGCTGCGCCTCACCGAGCAGTTCACCTATCCGCAGTTCGTCGCCGCGCCCGGCGGAGCGCTCCAGCTCAGCTACCGCGCCGGTGTCTCCGGCAACGGCCGCAACGGCCTGGCCGAGTACGACGGCGGCGGCTGGCGGGCGCTCGGCGAGTGGACCAGCTCAACCGGCACCTACACCAGCGAGCACGGCTCCAGCGCCACGCGGAACATGTATCTGCACGGCATCGACTACAGCGCCGACGGCACCCTGCACGCCTTCTACACCTGGCGCGAGGGGAACAGCGCCGTCATGTGCGCCGGCGGCGGGCTCACCAACCACGACACCGGCTACGTCCGCTCCACCGACCGCGGACGCACCTGGCGCAACGCGGCCGGCACGGTCGTGGGCACCACCGGCGGCGGTGACCGGGTCGCGGTCGGCGACCCCGGGACCGTCGCCGACCCGCTCAGCCCCGACCACGCGCTGATGAACCAGGAGAGCCAGGCCACCGACTCGCGGAACCTCCCGCACGCGGTCATCAGCTACGTCCCGGGCCGCTTCGGCCAGTGCACCACCGACTACGTCCGCGACCGGGTGGACAACGGCCGGGCCTTCCACGTCCGCCGCGACGCAGCCGGAGCCTGGCACAAGACGGAGATCCCGGAGCCCCTGCGGTCCAGCCAGCGCACCAAACTCGCCTTCGACCGCCACGACAACGCCTACGCGATCCTGCCCTTCGGCCGGATCGCCGCCGCCTCGGCGGCCTCCGGCTGGACCGACTGGACGCTCCTGTACGACGCGAGCGGGCTGAACGCCTTCGGCGAGGTCGTCCTCGACGAAACCCGGCTCGCCCAGGACGGCGTGCTGTCCTTCCTGTACCAGGAGAGGTCCACCGGGACCACGCCCTCCCCCGTCCACGTCATCGACTTCGCCCTGCCCGGCTGAGCGGGCCCGGCCCGGGCCGCCACTCCGGGGCCGCCGCTCCCGGGCGGCCACGTCCGGCACCCGCCCCGTACGGAGGCACCACCGGGCATCCGGAGGCGCGCCCGCCCGGGCACGGCACAGCCGGTCACGCGAAGGAGCGTCGCGTCATGACCCTGCTCGATCCCCAGGCCTGGAGCGGCCTCGGCTGGACCGGAGGCCGGCAACGGCTGTCCGGCGGTGAGATCCCCGTCAAGGAGGAGCCGGCCACCGGCGAGATGCTCGGCAGCACCGGCGCCCTTCGGCGGGGTGGCCGCCTCCGGCACCGGTTCGCGTTTCGGCGGCGACGCCAATCTCGACGCCTTCACCAGCCTCCGCTGGCTCACCGTCGGCTCCACGACGGCGGGTCATCCGTACTGACGGCGCGCCGTCAGTACGGAGGGAAAGCCCTGGCCCGGCGGACGGGAGCGGCCCCGCCCGCCCGGCCGGCAGCCGGGCGGACGGGGCCGCTGAGACGCATGCGTTTCCTCAGCCGGTGCCGTTCCCGGCCTCGTGGATCCGGGCCGGCAGCGTGCGGTGGCCGTTGGAGATGAAGGACGCCACGGGCCGCAGCTCGTCCTCCGCGCAGCCGAGCTCCAGGTCCGGGAAGCGGTCGAAGAGGGCGGGCAGTGCGATCTCCGCCTCCAGCCGGGCCAGCGGAGCGCCCAGGCAGTGGTGCACGCCGTGGCCGAAGGCGAGGTGCTCCTTGTTGACCCGGGTGAGGTCGAACCGGTCGGCGTCCGCGCCGTGCAGCCGGGGATTGCGCCCGGCCGCGGCATAGGCGGCGAGGATCGCGTCCCCCTTCTTGATGGTCACGTCACCGGCCCGGATGTCCTCCACCGCGTAGCGCAGCGGCAGGCTCGCCACCGGGGACTCGACGCGCAGCGCCTCCTCGATCACATCGCTCCAGGAGACCTTGCCCTCGCGGACCAGGGCCCGCTGCTCCGGGTGGGTCAGCAGCAGATGGATCGCGTTGTCGAGGAGGTTGACCGTGGTCTCGTGCCCGGCGCTGATCACCAGCAGCAGGGTGTCGATCAGCTCCGGCTCGGTCAGCCGGGAGCCGTCCTCCTCTCGCGCGGCGATGAGCAGGCTCGTCATGTCGTCGGCCGGCTCGCGCCGCTTCAGGGCCACCAGTTCGGTGAGCAGCACATGGATGCCCTCGAAGGTGGCGGCCACCTCCTCGGCGTCCGCGGTGGTGTTGAAGATGCTGTCCACGAGGGTGCGGAACTTCTCCCGCATCTTCTCGTCCTCGACGCCGAACAGCTCGCAGATGACCTGGATGGGGATGGGGTAGCAGTACTCCTCCCGGAGGTCCACCACCTCACCCGCCGGCACGGCCGCGAGCTTCTCGATCAGGCCCGCGGTCAGCTCCTCGATCCGGGGGCGGAGCGCCGCCGTCCGGCGGGCGGTGAAGGCCGTGGCGACGAGCTTGCGCAGCCGCCGGTGGTCGGCACCGTAGGCGGTGAACATGTTCGTCACCGCGACCCAGGTGAACAGCGGCCACTCCGGGGTTATCTCCCCGTTGATCCAGGCCGGCCAGTGCTGCCGGGGATCCTTGGAGACGCGCGGGTCGGTCAGCAGTTCCTTGAGCAGGGTGGCGTCACTTACTGCCCACGCCACCACCTCGCCAGGGAGTTCCACCAGCGCGACCGGCCCCCGCTCCCTGATACGGGCTGCCTCACCGTGGATGTCGCTGCCGGAAGGATCGATGACGAGGGGGCGGGTTGTGGTGTCCATCCACTGTCTCCATTTTTCTTGTCTGCGACCGCGGGTGAGGCGACCGGAGGAAAGCGAACCGGAAGAGCGGCCAGTGCCCGGTGGAAGGGCCCCGGACGCCAACTCAACTGCTCTACCCCGACGGAGAGTTCGACATCCGGAAGACGGTCCAGAAGTTTCTCCACCGCGACGGCCGCGATCAGCCGGGCGGGGTCCTTGGCCGGGCAGCCGTGCGGCCCGGCGCTCCACGCGAGATGCGCGCGGTTGCCGCCGCGGCGCTCGGAGACCAGCGTGGGATCGGTGTTCGCGGCGGCCAGGCTGACGAGCACGGGCTCCCCCGGGCGCAGCGTGTGGCCGCCGAAGTCCTGCTCGTGCAGCGGGTAGTGCACGCAGTAGTTCGCCATGGGCGGGTCGTGCCACAGCACCTCGTCGAGGGCGTCCTCGACCGGCATGCTGCCGCCCGCCAGGTCGCCGGCGAAGCGGTCGTCGGAGAGGAGCAACAGCAGGCCGTTGCAGATGAGGTTCTGCTGCGGCTCGGTGCCCGCGCCCATCAGCAGAACGAGCTGCTGCATCATCTCCTCGTCGGTGAGCCCCGCGGGATGGGCCATCATCCAGGACGTCACATCCGGTCCCGGCTCCGCCCGCTTGAGGGCGACCAGCCCGGCGACGCCCTCCAGGAGTGTCTGGTTGGCCTTCTCCGCGTCGGCCTCCGAATCGAAGATCCCGGACATGCCCTCGACGAGCTTGGAGCCGATGTCGGACGGGCAGCCGAAGAGCCGCTCGAAGACCAGCAGCGGGAGGCGGGCGCCGTACTCGGCCAGCAGATCGGCCTCGCCCCGGGGGCCGAAGCGGTCGATCAGGGTGTCGGCGCTGTGCTCGACGTAGCCGCGCAGGGCATTGGGGTCCACCCGGTCGAGGCTGTCGGTGATCGCCCCGCGCAGCCGCGCGTGGTCGGCCCCGTCGGTCCACAGGGCGTTCGGCCGGTACATCATCATCGGGACGACCGGGCTGTCCGGCGGGACGGTCCCGTCGGCGAGGGCACGCCACCGCCGCGGGTCCTTGGAGAACCGCTCCGGGCTGCGCAGCACGTCCAGAGCACCCTCGTACGAGGTGACCAGCCACGCCTCGACGCCCTCGGCGAGCTCCACCGGGGCGACGGGACCGTAGGTCCGCAGCCGCGCGTAGGCGGCCGCCGGGTCGGCGGCGAACTCGGGGCCGTAGAGGCGCTCGATCCCGCTTCCGGCACCGCCGGCGGCCGGCTTCGCGCCGGTCTCCCCGGCGTGTGCCGGGCAGCCGGGTGGCGGCGGCTGGGTGTCGGGCCCGGATGGATGAGTGGTCACATGTTCTCCTGCGCGAGACGGGTCTGGAGGTACTGGACGAGAGCGATCAGGGCGTGCGTGGAGGAGATCCGGTCCCGGGCGTCACAGGTGACCAGCGGGGTCTCGGGAAGCAGGTCGAGGGCTTCCCGGATCTCCTCGTCGGGGTAGGAGGGGGCGTCGTCGAAGCGGTTGACCGCCACGGCGTACGGCACGGCGTGCTCCTCCAGGAGCCCCATGACGTCGAAGGACTGGTCGAGTCTGCGGGTGTCGGCGAGCACCAGCGCCCCGAGGGCGCCGTGGGTCATGTCCCGCCAGAGCCGGGTGAAACGCTTCTGCCCGGGCGCCCCGAACAGATAGAGCACCAGTTCCTCGCTGAGCGTCAGCCGGCCGAAGTCCATGGCCACGGTGGTGGTGGACTTCTCCGGGACCCCGGCGAGGTCGTCGATGTGGGCACCGGCCTCCGACAGCGTCTCCTCCGTGCGCAGCGGCCGGATCTCCGAGAGGGTGCCCACGAAGGTGGTCTTGCCGACGGCGAAGTGCCCGACGACGAGGATCTTGGCCGCGGTGCTGACCGTATCCGGGAGATAGACGTGGTCAGAGGCGAGCGCGGAGCCCATCGAGCACCTCCTGCAAGAGCTGGGCCTGGGGGAGTTGAGCCCTGGGGACGGGGGCCCGGGTGGTGATGTGGCCGCTGTCGATCAGATCGCTGAGCAGCACCTTGACGACGCTGACCGACAGCTCCAGGTGGCCCGCCACCTCGGCGACCGAGAGCGCACCGCCCCGGCAGAGCTCCATCAGGCGCTTCTTCTCCGGGCTCAGTCCGCTCAGCGGCCGGTCGTTCATCGCCATGACGAGGGTGACTAAATCCAGCGTGTTGCGCGTCGGGTGCGCACGGCCGTCGGTCACCACATACGGGCGTACGAGTCCCCGCTCCCTCCTGCGGGGCGGGCTCACGCCGGGCCGCCGGCGTGGGAGACCGCGTCGTGCCGGGGCGGACTGGTCAGCTCCTTGCCCAGGCGGTCGACCAGCTTGTGCATCCGGTACGTGACGGCCTCCATGTCCACGTTCTGGGAGGCGGAGACCGCGAGATAGGCGCCCGTGCCGGCGGCGATCAGGAAGACGTAGCCACTGGCGAACTCGACCAGGGTCTGCTGCCACGGGGATTCCTCCCGGGCGCAGAACTCGGCCGTGCTGCGGCTGATCGACTGGAGGCCGGAGAGCGCCGCCGCCTGCCGGTCGGCCTCGTCGCGGGTGATGCCCTCGGAGTGGGCCCGGAGCATGCCGTCCGCGGAGAGCAGGATGGCGTGCCGGGCCTCCGGCACCTTCAGCACCTCGTCGAGCATCCAGCCCAGTTCATTGGCCGTACGGGGGTTCATCGCTGGGGGGTCCCTTCATCGTCCGGGGAGGAGAGACGGCCGGAACGGGTGCCACGCGCGAAGGCACCCATGCGGGAGGCGGTTTCGTGGGCCGGGCGGGCCGGGGGCGGCTCGGCGCCGGGCTGCGCCACGGGGGCGCGGGTGGCGGCCACGTGCTCCGGTACGGGTTCCCGGCGGCGCCGCTTGGGCAGGCCGAGCGCCGTGGAGGCGGGGGCCGGCTCGGGTGCCTCCGGCTCCGCGGGCGCGGGCGGCGCCGGTGCGGCGGGCGCCGGTGCCGGGGCGGCGGGAGCGGGCTCGGCGGTCACGGCGGCGGGGGCAGGGGCGGCGGCCGCGGGCCCGGTCCGCTCGTCCGCCGAGTCGGGGGTCTCGGTGATCACGCTGGTGAGCAGCTCCTTCGGGAGGAACAGCACGGCCCGGACGCCCCCGTAGGGTGACCGCGTGTCGACGGACACGCTGAACCCGTACCGGGCCGCGAGGACGCCGATCACGGCGAAGCCGAACTGCGGCGGGTCGCCGAGCCGGTTGATGTCGATGTCCTGGCGGCCGGAGAGCAGCAGGGTCGCCTTCTGGATCTCCCGGTCGTCCATGCCGACACCGGCGTCGTCGATCACGATGGCGGTGCCGTTGTGCGCGGCCCTGAGGGTCACCTCGACCTGGGTGTTGGGCTGGGAGTGGCGCGCGGCGTTGTCGAGGAGCTCGGCGACTGCGAGCACCACCGGTTCCACGGCCCGGCTCACCACGGCCAGGTCGACCTGCGCGTGGACCTCGACCCGGCGGTAGTCCCGGATCCGGCCCTTGGCGCCCCGGACGACGTCGACCAGCGAGGAGGCGGCGCGCTGCCGGCCCGGCCAGGAGCCGCACAGCACCGCGATGCCCTGGGCACGCCGGCCGAACTGGGCGTTCGCGTGGTCGATCTCCAGCAGGTCCTGGAGGACGTGCGGGTTGTCGTGGTGGTCCTGCATGTCGGTGATGGCGAGCTGCTGCTCGTTCGCCAGTCCCTGCAGGGCGCGCATCGACGACTTGAGCGCGGCCTTGGCCGACTGGTCGGCGCGGGTCCGGGCCCGGTCGGCGGCGCCGGTGAACAGGTCGATCACCGTCTGCAGGCTCTCGGCGAAGGAGGTGCCTTCCAGCCGGTCGTGGAGCAGACCCGGCATGGGACCCGGCTGGGCCTGCGAGGATTCCATCGCGGGGAGGCGGACCTCCACCAGGTGCCGGGCCTCTTGGTCACGGGCGCGGAGACCGTTCTCCAGTGCTGCCGCGTGCCTGCGCAGAGCCTTGGTGATGCCCCGCTGGCGGACCAGCAGGACCAGGGCGGCGAGCAGACCGGCGACAAGACACCAGAAGACCGCCTCCGGTGCGTATTGAGTCATCGGATCCTCGTTGCTTGGGGGCGAGGGGATACCGGGGGAGATGCGACGACGGGAACGCCGCCGGTACGGGTTCTGTCCGATTCCGGACAAGTGGCACCGGCGGTCGGCACATGGGACATGTGGGCCCCGCTGTCGGCGTCCGCCACGGAAGCGCTGATGTGTTCATCATCTTAATCATGGATCGACGTGCCAAGTGGCCAGGGGTTTTGTGAAGTTGACGTGCAGACGGGGCCGTTACGGCCGGTGGTGTGACCGGGGGTAGGAGGGGCTGGTGAAGGCCGCTGGCGGACGTGCTCCGCCGGGATGATCCGGACGGTTACGGGACGAATACCGGCCACATCCGGAAGCTTTTGTTCCGTACCGGTCACGGACGGCGATCCGCCGTGGCGGCCGCGCCACCCGGTGTGACCGGGGACACGGAACCCGGCCGGTGGCGGCCCCCTGCGGGACTGCCCGCGCGGACCGGGGATACTGCGCCCATGCGCATCGACTTCGATCCCGCCGCCCTCGGCAGGAACCCCTTCTACAAATTCATGAACGCGGTGGTCGTGCCCCGGCCGATCGCCTGGATTTCCACGACGTCGGCGGACGGCGTGGACAATCTTGCCCCGCACTCCTATTTCACCGTGTCCTGCATCGACCCGCCGATCGTGCAGTTCACCTCCGTCGGCCGCAAGGACTCGCTCAACAATGTCGAGGCGACCGGTTCCTTCGTGGTCAATCTTGCCCCCGAGCACCTCTTCGAGCAGATCAACGCCACCTCCACCGACTTCCCGCCCGGCATCAGCGAGTTCGACGCCGTGGGTATCGCCCGCGAGCCCAGCACGCGGGTCAAGCCCCCGCGCGTGGCCGCCTCCCCGGCCGCGCTGGAGTGCGAACTGCACAGCACCGTCCGGCTCGGTGACAGCACGGTCGTCTTCGGCCGCGTGGTGCACGCGGCGGTCTCCGACAGCGTGCTCGTCGACGGGCACCCCGAGGTGACGAAGCTGCGGCCGCTCACCCGGCTCGGCAAGGACGAGTGGGGAACCATGGGCGAGCTCCTGGAGATCACCCGCGTTCCGTACGCGGAGTGGCGGAACGGCCCCGGCCGCACCGGTGGCGCCGGCTGACGGCAGCCGCTCACCGCTCAGGTGTCCGCGTCCCCGGGGCGGGGGCCCGGGGACGGCCCCCGGGCGGCTCGGCGCGGACGCGGTGAGGCCGTCCCGGCACGGGCCCGGGACGGCCTCACGCACGGAGCGGGCGCGGGGTCTCAGCCGCCGTTCACCAGCTCCATGTAGCGGTCCCAGTCCCAGTGCGGGCCCGGGTCGGTGTGACTGTTGCCGGGCACCTCGGTGTGCCCGACGATGTGCCGTCGGTCCTTCGGGATGCCGTGGGTGTCGCAGAGGTGGGCGGTCAGGGCGGCCGAGGCGCGGTACAGGGCGTCGGTGAACCAGGTGGCGTCGGCGACGTAGCCCTCGTGCTCGATGCCGAGCGACCGGGGGTTGGCGTCCCGGGCGTGCCAGGCGGTGTCCGCGTCCCGCACCATCTGCGTCACCTCGCCGTCCGAGGAGCGGACGACGTAGTGGGTGCTGACCCTGGAGGCGGGGTTGCGGAACCAGTTCACGGTGCCGGTGTACGTGCCCTGCGCGACATGGACGATGACCGTGTCGATCGCGTCGGAGCGGCCCGCACGGTAGTTACCGGGGTGGGCGGGGACCCAGCGGGCCGGCGGGTAGTCCGCGCCGCGGGGGTCCGGCTCCTCCGTGGGGCCGGGCGCGGGCGGCGGCACGTCCGTGTACCGGCCGCGCTCGGGACGCACCTTCCGCCCGGGGGTGGTGACGCGCTCGCCCTCGCCGGTGCGGGCGCGCACACCGGCTTCGAGGATGGTGTAGACGGTGTCGGCGTAGAACCGGCCCATCCGGAGATCGGCCGGGCTGCCGTACCGGGCGACGGCCGGGTACCAGGCGGCGGGCCGGTCCCGGTCCCGCTCGCTCACCCCGGCCCGGTCCGCGTACGACTCCAGCACGGCGGCGCCGCCGCGGATGTTGGCGGTGTTGTCGTGGCGCAGCTCCCGCTCGGAGGCGCCGGTGAGCTCGGCCGCCTCCTCCAGGGTGTGCCGCCGGGGGCTGCTCACCAGGTGCATCACGCCGTATCCGCCGGCGTGGCTGGGCTCGCCGTCGTGCCCGTCGAGCCGGGTCTCCCCGAAGGCGACCGCCACGAGCAGATCGCGCGGGACGCCGAACTCCTCGGCGGCCTGCGAGAAGGCTCTGTTCACGGGCCCGGGCCCGGTCTCCGGGGCCGCCGCGGCGGAGGGGGCGGCGAGGGCGAGAGCTGTGGCGGCGGCGATGCCGAGCAGGGCCTTGCGTCCGCGGGTCCGCGGGAGGGTGCCGGGGTGCATGGGGCGTTTCCTCTCTCTTCCACCGGTCCGGTGGAAGAGGAAAGGGGGAGCCCGCCGGGCCGGTCGGCGCGTGCTGGTCCGCACGCCGTGACTGACGCAGGTCATTACATGACGGTTCGCCCCGGTATTGGCGGGCGGCGCGCACGGCCGCGGCCCCGGTGTCCCGCGCACGGACGCAGCACCGGGACACGGAAACGGCCGTCCCGCGCCGGAGGGGCGCGGGACGGCCGCCGCCGTGCGGGCCGTGGGGATCAGCCGGCGGACTCGCCCGCGAGGGGGTCGAGGGTATCGGTGCCGATCAGGACGAAGAGGACGGCGCCGAGGGCTATCCGGTAGATCACGAAGGGCATGAAGCTCTTGGTGGTGATGAACTTCATGAACCAGGCGATGACGGCGTAGCCGACGAAGAAGGCGACGACCGTGGCCAGGATCGTCGGCCCCCAGGAGACGTGGCTGTCACCGCCGATCTCCTTCAGCTCGTAGGCGCCGGAGGCCAGCACCGCCGGGATGGCCAGCAGGAACGAGTAACGGGCCGCCGCCTCGCGGGTGTACCCCATGAAGAGGCCACCGCTGATCGTCGCGCCGGACCGGGAGACACCGGGGACCAGCGCCATGGCCTGGCAGAAGCCGAAGATCAGGCCGTCGCGGACGCCGAGATCCTTGAGGGTCTTCCGCTCCTTGGCCACCCGGTGTCTGCCGCCGGTTTCGTCACGGGCCGCCAGCCGGTCGGCGATCCCCAGGACGACGCCCAGCACGATGAGGGTGGTGGCGATCAGCCGCAGATCGCGGAACGGGCCCTCGATCTGGTCCTTGAGGGTCAGGCCGAGCACACCGATCGGGATGGAGCCGACGATCACCAGCCAGCCCATCTTGGCGTCCTGGTCCGAGCGCATCTCCTTGTCGGTCAGCGACCGGGTCCAGGCGGAGAGGATGCGCCCGATGTCCTTCCGGAAGTAGATCAGCACCGCGGACTCGGTGCCGATCTGGGTGATCGCCGTGAAGGCCGCTCCGGGATCCTGCCAGTCGGCGAAGGCCGCGGTGAGCCGCAGATGGGCACTGGAGGAGATCGGAAGGAACTCGGTCAACCCCTGGACGAGCCCGAGGATGAGTGATTCGAACCAGGACATGGAGCTTGTGCCACCCAAGGAAGGATCATGTGCTGACCGCTGGAGCCGCGGCTCGGGTCAGGAAGACGGAATGCCGGACAGGATGCGTTGCTCGATAGGCGCGTGAAAAGGCGGCGGCGACCGGTGATCGCACGCCGACCCGGGGCAGCGTAGCGCCCCCGGGTGAACACGTGTCGGGCGGCCGGGGTCCGGGGGCGGGGGCCGGCGTCCGGGCGGGCCGCGGGCGGCGCCCGTGGCTCAGGCGGAGCGCAGCCGTCCGCGTTTGCGCCAGGCGACGGCCAGGGCGGTGAGCCCGCTGACCGCGATGAACCCCATCGCGATCAGAAAGGCCGGAGAGGTCGGGGTGGCGGCACTGCTGCCGGCGATCACGTACGCGGCCGTGTTGGGGATGCTGCCGAGCCCGGTGGCGAGCAGAAACGGCAGCAGCCGCATCCGGGACACCGCGGCGCAGTAGTTGGCCGCCGCGAAGGGCACTCCGGGGAAGAGGCGCACCGCGAGAACGGAACGGAACCCGTGATCGCTGAGCTGCCGGTCGGCGGCGGACAGCCAGCGGCCGCGCAGCAGCGGCCGCAGGGCGTCCTGGCCGAGGGCACGGCCGAGGACGAAGGCGATGCCCGCCCCGATCACCGTGCCGGCGATGGTGGCCACCAGCCCGAACTGCGAGCCGAACAGGGCGCCTCCGGCCAGGTTCAGCACCGGGCGGGGCAGCAGCGCGGCCGTGCAGAGCCCGTACGCGGCGGCGAAGAGCACCACGGCACCGCCGCCGGAGATCCGTGGCGGCCAGCCCGCGGTGAGGAACCGGTGCGGCTCCAGCACGGCGACGGCCGTCGCGGCGCAGCCGACGAGGACCACGAGCAGGACGAGCCGGGACCACGGGGAGAGCAGGACCCTGGCCGTACGAGCGGGGAGGCCGAGGGGCTGAGCGGCGGGGTGGTGCATGCGGGGAGCGTAACCGACCACCGGTGGTGATCGCCGCGCAAGTGTGCCTCCCCGCCGCGGAGACGGGCGCCCGCGCCGCCAAATCCGGTGGACGGCGCACGCTCCGGTGGCGATGCTTGTCGCATGGTCCGGCACACCCTCCTCCTCGTCGGGTCCGCACTCGCGGACCCCCCGGAGGCTGCCGCCGGACACCTGCAGGCCGGTGCCGATGCCGCGCCCGCCCCTGCCGTGACTCCAGCCCCCGCCGCGACTCCCGCGGCCGCCGCCGTCGCGGCCCCCGCCGCCACAGCTCCCGGCGGCGCCCGAAGCTGACCCTTCCCGGATCGTCCGGCGGACCCCGCAGGGGGAGGGTCGGCCAGGCCGAGGGGTCCCGCTTCCACTCCGCACATCCGGGGATGAACCATGCCCAAGCAGGCTTACATCCGCACCAAGCCGCACCTCAACATCGGCACCATGGGCCATGTCGACCACGGCAAGACCACACTGACCGCCGCGATCACCAAGGTGCTCAGCGAGCACGGCTCCGGTTCCTTCGTGCCGCTCGACCGCATCGACCGGGCGCCCGAGGAAGCGGCGCGCGGCATCACGATCAACGTCGCGCACGTCGAGTACGAGACGGGCACCCGGCACTACGCCCATGTCGACATGCCCGGCCACGCCGACTACATCAAGAACATGGTCACCGGGGCGGCCCAGCTCGACGGGGCGATCCTCGTCGTCTCGGCGGTCGACGGGGTCATGCCGCAGACCGCCGAGCACGTGCTGCTCGCCCGGCAGGTCGGAGTCCGCCACATCGTCGTCGCGCTCAACAAGGCGGACGCCGGTGAGCCGGAGCTGACCGACCTGGTGGAGCTGGAGGTGCGCGAACTGCTGTCCGCGCACGGCTTCCCCGGCGAGACCACCCCCGTCGTCCGGGTCTCCGGGCTGCGGGCGCTGGAGGGCGACCCGCGGTGGACCGCCGCGATCGAGGCACTGCTCGACGCGGTCGACACCTGGGTGCCG
Source organism: Streptomyces sp. S07_1.15 (assembly GCF_020739505.1). Lineage (NCBI taxonomy): Bacteria > Bacillati > Actinomycetota > Actinomycetes > Kitasatosporales > Streptomycetaceae > Streptomyces > Streptomyces sp. S07_1.15. The sequence continues at coordinate 206,295 of NZ_JAJBZK010000001.1, read as the reverse complement.
GTCCCGGTCCGCTTCACCGGGGCGCCGTTCCTGCTGCCGGTGGAGAACGTCCTGACCATCACCGGCCGCGGAACGGTCGTCACCGGCGCCGTCGAGCGCGGCCGGGTGCGGCTCGGCGACCGGGTCGAGGTGCTCGGGGCCGGGCTGGAGACCACCGTGACCGGGGTCGAGACGTTCGGCAAGCCGATGGAGTCGGCCGAGGCGGGCGACAACATCGCGCTGCTGCTGCGCGGGGTCCAGCGCGACGCGGTCCGCCGCGGTCACGTCGTCGCCGCGCCCGGCAGCGTCACCCCGCGGCGGCGGTTCACCGCGGCCGTACGCCTGCTGTCCTCGGCCGAGGGCGGCCGCGGCACCCCGGTGACCGGCGGCTACCGGCCGCAGTTCCACATCCGCACAGCGGACGTGGCCGGCGAGCTCGGCCTCGGTGACGCGGCCGTGGCCCTGCCGGGGGAGACGGTCACCGTCACCGTGGAGCTGGGGCGCGCGGTGCCACTGGAGCCGGGCCTCGGCTTCGCGATCCGCGAGGGCGGCCGCACGGTCGGCGCCGGAACGGTGACGGCCGTGGCGGAGTAGGCCCCGGTCACCGGCCGGCGGGTGGAGGGGCGGACGGGCGACGAGCGGCCCGTCCGCCCGTGCCCGGCGGCGGGTGCCCTCCCGGACAGGCCCGGCGGCCCGTACCCCGGTGGTGCGGGCCGCCGCCGTGTCCCCGGGACGCGGGCCCGGTTCCGCGCGGCCGTCACGCGGTGCCAGACTGCTCGCACAGGAGACCGACCGGACGGTAGGAGGGTGGGGCATGGCGGAGACTGCACTGGTGCTCGGCGGCGGAGGGCTCACCGGGATCGGCTGGGAGGCCGGTGTCCTGGCCGGGCTGGCCGAGGCCGGCGCCGACCCGGGCGCGGCGGATGTGGTGATCGGCACCTCCGCGGGGTCCGTCGTCGGCGCGCAGCTCACCTCCGGCAGCGTCACCCCCGAGGAGCTCTACGAGCGCCAACTCGCCGATCCGCGGGGCGAGGTGGCCGGACGGGTGGGGCCGGCCGTGATGTCGCGCTACGCCCTCGCGGCCCTCCGCTCCCGCGACACCCGCGCCTTCGGCCGGCGCATGGGCCGGCTGGCCCTCGCCACCCGGACGGCGGCGGGCGAGGCGGACCGGCGAGCGGTCATCGGACGGCGGCTGCTCTCCCACGCCTGGCCGGAACGGCGGCTCCTGATCACCGCGGTCGACGCCGCCACCGGGGAGTTCCGCGTGTTCGACGCGGCGAGCGGTGTGGGGATCGTGGACGCGGTCGCCGCGAGCTGCGCCGTCCCGGGCGTCTGGCCGCCCGTCACCATCGGCGGCCGGGACTGGATCGACGGCGGGGTCCGGTCGAGCGCCAACGCCGACGTGGCCGACGGCTGCCGCCGCGTCCTGATCCTCGCCCCGATGGCCGGCGGCGGCGGACCCGTCCCGACGGTGCGTGCCCAGGCGGAGCGGCTCGCGGCGGGCGGCGCCCGGGTCGAGCTCATCACCCCGGACCGGGCCGCCCGGGCCGCCTTCGGCCGCAACCCGCTGGACCCGGCGCGCCGGGCGGCCGCCGCCCGGGCGGGCCGCGCCCAGGCGGCGGCCCACGCGACCGCGGTCAAGGCACTCTGGCAGGACTGAGCGGGGCCCCGCACGGCGGCCGCCCGGCGGGCACCCGCCCCCGGCCACCGCGCCCCGGCCGCCGCACGCACCCCGCCGGCGACCGGAACGCCACCGCCGGAAGCGGCACAATGGGCGGGTGGACGAGCCGATACCGGTGACCCGTGCCGTGGACCACGGCACGGCGAAACTCATGCCCGACACCGACCGGCCGCGCGCCTGGCTGCTCACCGTGGACGGCGCGCCGCAGTCGTACGTCGACCTCGACGCGCCCGCGCACCTGGAATTCGAGTACGCGCGGCGGATCGCGCACGTCCTCGGCACCGCCGCCGCGAGCGCGGAGAGCGCCCGGGCCGGAGCGGGGCCGGCCGTGCTGCACCTCGGCGGCGGCGCGCTGTCGCTGCCCCGCCATGTCGCCGCGACCCGCCCCGGCGCCCGGCAGACCGTCGTCGAAGCCGACCGGGCGCTGCTCCGTCTCGTCACCGAACACCTCCCGCTGCCCCCGGACAGCGGCATCGAACTGCACGCCGCCGACGCCCGCGCCTGGCTGGAGAACGCGCCCCCGGCGGCCTACGACCTGCTGGTCGCCGACGTGTTCGGCGGCTCCCGGGTGCCCGCGCACCTCACCTCCGTCGAGTACGCCCGGGCGGCCGCCCGTGTCCTGCGCCCCGGCGGGGTCTATACGGCCAACCTGGCGGACGCGGCCCCGTTCGGCTTCCTCCGCTCCCAACTCGCCACCCTCGGGGCGGTGTTCGAGCATCTCTGCCTGATCGCCGAACCCGCGGTGCTCCGCGGGCGGCGCTTCGGCAACACGATCCTGGCCGCCTCGCGGGAGGAATTGCCGGTGGCGGAGCTCGCCCGGCGCTGCGCCGCCGATCCCTTCCCGGCCCGGGTGGAGCACGGCGGCGCCCTGGCCCGGCTGACGGCCGGCGCGGCCGTGGTGCGGGACGGGGAGGCCGCGCCGTCGCCCCTCCCGCCGGAGGGCGCCTTCAGCATCGGCTGACCGCGTCCTCCGCCGCCCGCCGCCCGCCGCCCGCCGCCCGCCGCCCGCGCCCGTCAGCCCGGCCGCCGCCCGCCGTTCTTCCCGGCGTCCTCCGTCGCGGTGCGCGGCGCGGGCGCGGGCACCGCCGGCACGGGGCCGGCGGCCGGGCCCGCGAGGACGTCCACCGGCCCCGGCCCGCCGTGCTCCCGGCGGGTCAGCCGCCGTACGTCCGGCACCGTCAGCACCGCCGCCGTCAGCAGGACGATCAGCGCCGAGCACCCCCACAGCGCCGCGCTCCGGCCGAACACGCCGGCGACCGGGCCGGCGAGCGCCACCGCGACGGGCACCATCGCGAGCGAGCCGAACATGTCGTAGGAGGAGACGCGCGACAGCTTCTCCTCGGGGATCTCCTGGTGCAGGGCCGTCATCCAGGTGACGCCGAAGATCTCGATCGAGATGCCGGTCACGAACATCACCAAGCTCAGCACCGGGGCGGAGACGGGTATCGCGAGGGCCGCCGAGGGCACGGCCAGCACGAACACCGACAGCGCGCCGGTGAGCAGCAGACGCCGGGGTTTCCAGCGGGTCATCAGCAGGGCGCCGAGGACCGTGCCGGCGCCCAGCGCGGCCAGCGCGAGCCCCCACGGCCGGGCGCCGCCCAGATGCTCCTCGGCGACCAGCGGCCCGTAGACCGCCTCGGCCGCGGCGATGACGGCGTTGACCACCGCGAACTGGAGGACGACGCTCCACAGCCAGGGCCGCCCCGACACTTCCCGCCAGCCCTCGCGCAGATCGGACAACAGGCCGCGACCGGGGGCGCGTTCGGCCATCCCGCGCAGATCGAGGAAGGCGCGGAGCGCGGCGGCGACGGCGAAGGCCGCCCCGTCCAGCACGAGGACCCAGCCGGGGCCGACGGAGGCGACGAGCGCGCCGCCGAGGGCCGCGCCGCCGATGTTCGCCCCGTTCACGCCCATCCGGAAGAACGCGAAGGCGCGCCCGGCCTGGTCACCGGAGACGCTGGAGAGCAGCATGCCCTCCGCGGCCGGGGCGAAGAACGCGTGACCGGTGCCGCCGAGGGCCGAGAGCAGCATCATCTGCCACAGCCCGGGTTCGCCGGTGAGCACCAGAACCCCGAAGGCGCCCTGGGAGAGGCAGTTGAGGGTGTTGGCCGTCACCATCACCCGGTGGCGGGGCAGCCGGTCCGCGACGGCGCCGCCCACAAGCAGGAAGAGGACGAGCGGGACCGTGCGGGCCGCGGCGACGAGGCCCACGTCCGTACCGCTGCCGCCCGTTTCCAGTACCGCGAACGCCGCCGCGATCAGGGCCCCGGAGCTGCCGAGGCCGGTGACCACGGCGGCGGCGGTCAGCAGGGTGTAGTTGCGGCCCGCCCACGCGGGGCCGGCGGGGCGGAGGGGGCGGCGTGCGGGGCGCGGTGGCGGCATGGCCGGTTCCTCGTCGTGATCGCGCCCGCCCCGCCGGTGGGTTCTCACCGGCGGGACGGGCGGTGTACGGGGTGCCGCGGGGGACGGCTCAGGAGGAGGTGAGCGGCCGCAGCGTGTTCATGATCTTCTTGACGGTGGCGTCCGCGAGCTCGTCCTTGACGCCCTTGGCGGCGTAGAGGCACCAGACCGCGTAGTCACCGTTCTCCGTCTTGTAGGCGACGGTGTACGCCTTGCCGTCCGAGGAGCACTTGTTCTCCTTCTTCACCCCGGTGACCGTGGCGGAGGAGGCGTAGCCCTCGATCCCGTGCTCGCTCGTGAAGGCCTTCGCCTTCGTCACCTTGCGGGTGCCGGTCTCGTCCTGGTCGAAGGCGGCGAAGACCCAGACCTCGGCGGCCGTCTCGGCGGCGTTCTGCAGGCTCTTGGCCCCCTGGGCGCCCTTGGTGCCGACACCCGCCAGATCGGAGGTGTCGTCCCCGACGGTGCACCAGTCCTCCCCGTAGAAGGCCGGCGCGCTCATGATGATGATGGGCTTGGGGATGTCTTCCTTGCTGTTGGCGTCCTCGAAGCCGATGGAGAGGGTCGGGGACTCCACCTTCCAGTCCGAGGGGACGTCGAAGGCGTTCTGGCGCTTGGCGCTGACGACGGTCTGCCAGCCGTCGATCACGGGCTCGACCGCGGGATTGCCGCCGCGCGGGTTGTCGAGATCGCCGCCGTCGTCCTCGGTCTCGGTGGGAGACGGCGGGGCGGACACCGACTTCTCCGGCCCCGGCTTGCCGCCGGCCTCCGGTTTGTCGTCGTCACCGCCGATGAGCAGGAAACCGGTGACACCACCGGCGACCAGGACCGCGAGCGCCGCCCCGATGGCGACGAGCTTCGTCTTCCTGCCGTCGTCCGGCGCCTGGGGCGCGCCGGGCGTCCCGGGCGCGGCCCACTGGTTGGTCGGCTGCTGGTACGGATTCGGCTGCTGGAATCCCGGCTGCTGATAGGGGTTCGGCTGCTGGAACCCCGGCTGCTGGTAGGGATTCGGCTGCGGTTGCCCCGGCTGCTGGTACGGATTCGCGTTCGGGTCCTGCGGGTTCTGCTCGCCCCCGGGCGGCTGCTGTCCTGGCCACATGGCGTAACCATAGAGCCGCCGGACCCCGGCCTGCCACGCCGGGCCGTACTGCCGCGCGAGCGGCGACCCGCGCCTCCGCGCGGGGCCGGTGCCGCCCGGGGCGCCCGTCCGCCGTACGGTACGCGGGACCACGCGGGCACGGGGCCCGCCGTGGTGTGCCGGAGCGGGGCGATGCGCCGCGGACGGCGCGGACGGCGCCCGGGGCGCGGACGGTGCTGACGAGAATGGAGAAACCATGGCGGAACGGGCGTTGATCGCGGCGGTGGCGGGCCGGGAACCGGTCGTCCACGAGGGGGCGTTCACCGCGCCCACCTCGGTCGTGCTGGGCGAGGTCACCCTGGCCGCGGGGTCGAGCGTCTGGTACCACACCGTGCTGCGCGCCGACTGCGGCCCGGTCGTCATCGGCGCGGACAGCAACATCCAGGACAACTGCACGGTCCATGTCGACCCCGGCTTCCCGGTGACCGTCGGCGAGCGGGTCTCCGTCGGTCACAACGCCGTCCTGCACGGCTGCACCGTCGAGGACGGCTGCCTGATCGGCATGGGGGCCACGATCCTCAACGGCGCGCACATCGGCGCCGGTTCGCTGGTCGCCGCGCAGGCCCTGGTGCCGCAGGGGATGCGGGTACCGCCGGGCTCGCTGGTGGCGGGGGTGCCCGCCAAGGTGCGCCGGGAGCTGACCGGGGAGGAGCGGGAGGCCCTGCAGCTCAACGCGGCGATGTACCTGGAGCTGGCGGAGGCCCACCGCGAGGCGGCGGACGCGGGGCGCGGCGGGGACGAGGAGACCGATGAGAACGGCGGGAACGGCGAGGACGGCGAGGGACAGCGCGGCGGGGGCGGTCCTCGCTGACGTGCCGCCGGGGACCGGCCGTTGACCGCCCCGCCGGTGCGCCGTGTGGGGCGAAGGTCACAGCCGGTTCCCGGCCCCGGCGGGGCTACCGCTGAGTACCGTGGCCGGGTGCCGAAGAAGCAGAAGCTGTTCCCCGCCCTCGCGGCCTGGCGCCGCCGGACGCTCTCGCGGGCCGTGCACCGCGGCGCGCGCTGGGTGCGGGAGACCGGAGCCGTCACTGCGGAGCGCCCGGGCCCGTACCGCTTCGGCCGGATCGGCGAGGGCACCCGGCTCGCGTACCCCCAGGGCACGGTGTTCGGGGAGGAGTGGATACGCCTCGGTGAACACTGCGTGATAGGTGAACAGGTCACCCTCACCGCCGGGATGATGCCCGGGCTGGACCTCGGCCCCGACCCCGTGCTGACCCTGGGCAACGGCGTGGTGCTGGGCCGGGGGAGCCATGTGGTGGCCTCCCGGCCGGTGGTCTTCGGCGACGACGTCTTCTGCGGCCCGTACGTCTACGTCACCAGCGACAACCACTCCTACGACGACCCCGGCACCCCCGTGGGCCGCCAGTGGCCGCGCACCGCGCCGGTCGAGATCGGCTCCGGCAGCTGGCTCGGCGCGGGCGCGGTGATACTGCCCGGGGCGCGGCTCGGCCGCAATGTGGTCGTGGCCGCCGGTTCGGTGGTGCGCGGCACGGTCCCCGACCACGCGGTGGTGGCCGGGGCGCCGGCCCGGGTGGTCCGACGCTGGGAGCCCGCGACGGGCTGGCAGCCGCCGCTGCGGACCCCGGCGCCCGTCCCGCCGCCCGAGGGGGCCACACCGGAGCAGCTGCGCGCCCTGGAAGGCGCCACGCCGGAGCAACTGCGCGCCCTGGCCGCGCTCGGCTCCCTCACGGAGGACTCCCCGGCGGCGGAACCGGACGCGGCCGGGGCACCGGCCGGCCGCTGACCGCCCGGGCCCGGGGCACGGACGCCGGGGTGTGGACGCCGGGGTGTGGACGCCGGGGTACGGGGACCCACGGACGGGCCCCGGGGGCGGGGCGAGGAGGGGAGACCCGGCATGAGCAACCGCAGACTGCGGATCCTGCTGGCCGCGGCGGTCGCCGTCCAGGGGATCGCGCTGCTGCTGTACGCGCTCCGGCGCTACTGACCGGTGCGGTCCCGGAACGCTTCCGCGCACTCCGGCCCGCGGACGGCCGGGACGGCCCGGGGGCCCGGGAGGCCCGTGGTGGTGGGGGCGCCCGGGGCCCAGAGGGCTCAGGGGGCGTCCGCGGGCTCGTACGGCCGGTCGTCAGCCCGCCGTGAGCAGCGTGGTGCCGAGCAGGGCCAGCCCCGCGCCGACCGCCTGCACCGCCAGCAGCCGTTCCTTCAGCAGCCCGCGGGCCGCCAGCGCGGTCACGACCGGATAGAGCGAGGCGAGCACCGCCGCGACGGTGACCGGCCCGTTCTGGGCGGCGAGCGCGTACGTGCCGTTGGCGGCGACGTCGGCGAGGCCCACGAACGCCAGGGACGGCAGCGCGGCGAGGACCACGCCCGACCCGCCCTCCGCAGCCGGGGGAAGAGCCGCGCCGCCCCGCCGTACGGAGACCAGCAGCGAGGTGCCGCCGACCGCGATGTTCGCCAGCCGCTGGACGAAGAGGGCGAGGAACAGGCCGTTCAGCGTCGAGGAGGCCTCCGCGATCAGCGCCATCACCGTGCCGAAGCCCACCGCCGCCACCAGGGTGTAGAGGACCGCGCGCCGCTGGACCGGGGCCCCGCGCAGTTCGGGGCCGCCCGCGAGCAGCACACCGGCCACGGCGACCAGGATGCCCGCGGCCTGCAGGAGCCCCGGGCGTTCGCCGAGCACCAGCCCCACCCCGACCGGCACGGCGACCCCGAGCGCCCCCAGCGGCGAGACGACGCCCATCGGGCCCAGGGCGAGCGCCTTGTAGAAGGCGAACATGGCGGCGGGCCCGGCCACACCGGCGGCCACCGCGAACCACAGCTGCGGGCCGGCCTCCCGCCAGGCGCCGGTGAGCAGCACGATCACCGCCAGCACCAGCGCGGCGACGGTCTGCGAGACCACGACCACGGTGAGGGCGGGGATGCGGCGGGTGAGCAGGCCCCCGCCGAAGTCGGCGAGCCCCCAGAGGAGACTGGAGGCCAGAGCGAGGACCGCGGTCATGTGTTCCCCCGAAGTACAGTGCGATGGATGTTCCGGTACACCCCACAGTAGTACACGAAAATAAACTCACGAATCCAATGGATTGGACTCTGGACTCGCTGTGACGGATCTCGACCACCTCACCCAGGCCCTGGCGCGCAATCTCAAGCGCTGGCGCGGCGAACGGGGCTTCACCCTGGACGCCCTCGCCACCCGCTCCGGGGTCAGCCGGGGCATGATCATCCAGATCGAGCAGGCCCGGACCAATCCGAGCGTCGGCACCACGGTGAAGCTCGCCGACGCCCTCGGTGTGAGCCTCACCGCCCTCCTCGACTACGACCAGGAGCCCCGGGTGCGGGTCGTGAAGCCCGAGGAGGCGGTGCGCATGTGGTCCACCGAGGCCGGCAGCGCCACCGTGCTCCTCGCCGGGGCCCAGGCCCCCGGACCGCTGGAGCTGTGGGGCTGGACGCTGATGCCCGGCGAGGGCACCGCGTCCGACGCGCACCCCGCCGGCACCCATGAACTCCTGCACGTCCGGGAGGGGGAGCTGACGCTCGTGCTGGACGGCGAGGAGTACCGGGTGCCGGCCGGGTCGTCCGCCGCCTTCGAGGCCAACGTGCCGCACGGCTACCGCAACGACGGGACGGAGGCGGTCGAGATGAACATGGTCGTGTCGGTCCCGCCCGTCCGCTGAGCGCCCGCCCCGGGAGGCCCGCGCCCGGTCCTCCCGGGGCCCGGCCCGCCCTGCCTCGGTCAGCCCAGCCGGGGGATCTCGATGGCCGGGCAGCGGTCCATGACCATGTCCGGGCCGGCGGCGCGCACCCGCTCGTACGCCGCTTCGTCCACCACGCCGAGCTGGAACCAGACGGCCTTCGCGCCGATCGCCACCGCCTCGTCGGCGATCCGCCCCGCCAGGGCGCTGTTGACGAAGACGTCCACGACGTCCACCGGGAACGGGATCTCGGCCAGCGAGGCGTAGCCCCGCTCGCCGTGCACCGTCTCCGCCTTCGGGTGCACCGGCACGATCCGCTTGCCGAAGCGCTGCAGCACCCCCGCCACGCCGTAGGCGGCGCGGGCCGTGTTGGAGGACAGGCCCACCACGGCCCAGGTGTCGCCGGTGCCGGTCAGAATCCGCCGGATCGTCTCCGTGTCTGCGTCCATGCCAGCACGAACATACCGCCGTCCGGCACCATTCCCGCGGGCTTAGGCTGACCGGATGGAGGAGCAGCAGTACCGCACGGTGGCGCGCGAGGGCGAACACGAGACCGAGGTCAAGAGGTCCCGTTTCCTCACCACCCTCGCCCCCGCCGCCACCGAGGCGGACGCGTGGGCGGTGATCCGCCGCGTCCGCGAGCGGCACCCGGGCGCCACCCACCACTGCTGGGCCTATGTCATCGGCGCCTCCGGAGCCGTGCAGAAGTCGAGCGACGACGGCGAGCCCGGCGGCACCGCCGGGGTCCCCATGCTGCAGATGCTGCTCCGCCGCGAGGTGCGCGACATCGTCGCCGTCGTCACCCGCTGGTTCGGCGGTGTGCAGCTCGGTGCCGGCGGCCTGATCCGGGCCTACGGCGGCGCGGTCGGGCAGACCCTGGACGTGCTCGGCACCGTCGCCCGGCGGCCGGTGCGGCTGGCCACCGTGACCGTCGACCACCAGCGCGCCGGAAAGCTGGAGAACGATCTGCGGGCGACCGGCCGGGCGGTGCGCGAGGTGCGCTACGGCGACCGCGTCCGCATCGAGATCGGCGTGGCGGAGGGGGACCTCGACCGCTTCCGCGGCTGGCTCGCCGACGCCACGGCCGGGACCGCCGCCCTGGAGCTCGGCGGTGTGACGTACGTGGAGGGCTGAGCCCGCCGCCCGGTCCCGGCACCGGGCGGCCTGCAATTTCCTTTTCCTGTGGAATGCTTATCGGACGGTTATTCGAGTATTCCGCCGCGCATAGCCATATCACTTAACCTTATTTAGCCGGAATCAATTGACGCGGTCGCGGTCGGGAATTTACCGTAGTTTTTGCAATGACCTCTCTATTTCATGGATGACATGACAGAGGCATGGCTGCCCCATTCCCGGGGTGTCAGTTCCCCCGAACGCGGTGGCGGCCGACCGCGTGGAAAATCCTTTCTGTTGACCAGGAAAGGTGACAAAGAGACCGGCCGCAGTCCACAAGACCAGACCCCCTCGAAGAAGGTCGGAAAAGTGACAGCAGACCGGATTCTCACCTGGACACCGACGGCCGTCGTCTTCGACTGCGACGGCACCCTGATGGACACCGAACGACACTGGCAGGAGGCGCGCCGCCGGGTACTCCGGGAGTACGGAGTCACCCCCGGCGCGGAATTCTCCGAACGTGCGAAAGGAATTCACTACACCGACTGCGGCCGTCTGCTGGCGGAGACCGCGGGACGCCCGGAACTGACCGGGAAGATGACCGATGAGTTGCTGGAAAGTTTCCGGTCGCTCGTCGCCGAGGATCCCGTCACCGCGCCCGGGGCGGTGGAAATGGTGGCGCTGGCCCATGAGTTCGCCCCGCTCGCGGTCGCCAGCAACTGCCCGCGCGATGTCGTCGAGACCTGCCTGGACACGGCGGGGCTGCTGCTCTATTTCGACCATGTCGTCGTGCCGGGGGAGGGGATGCCGCCCAAGCCGGCCCCGGACCTCTATCTCTCCGCCGCCGAAGCCTGCGGCGTCGACCCGGCGGAATGCCTGGCGGTCGAGGACTCGCTCTGCGGCATCCGGTCCGCCGTCCGGGCGGGCATGCGGGTCGTCGGGGTCGGTCCGCGTCCCGACGAGGAGTCCGCCGCCCTCGTGGATCTCTGGGTGCCCTCACTCGGGGAGCCCCGCCTCGTCGCATGGGCGGAGAGCCGCCCCGCGATCCCCGAGGGCGGGTCCGGCAGCACGTCGCCGCGGGTCGTACCGCCCCGCGGCTCGTCCCCCGGAGACGCGGCCACCCCGGCGGCCCGGCCCGGGGAGACCGCTCCCGGAGGGGGCTCCCCCGGAACGGCGCCCTGACCGGCGGGGCGCCGGTGAACCGGCCGTCGTGGCGCGCTCGCGGCCCAGGCCCCGGCCCTGGCTCCGGCCCGCATCCGCCGTCCCTTCTTCCCGGAGGCCCGGAGGCCCGGAGGCCCGGCGGCGGGGACGGCTTCCGGGCCGTCACCGCGACGGCTGCTCGCGGCCTTCCAGGAACGGGGCCAGCGCACGGACGCCGCCGTCCGCCGAGGCGTAGAACAGGCCGATGCCCACGGCCCCCGGGTCCGGCACTCCGGACACCCGGTCACCGAGGTAGCTGGCCCGCCCCCGCCGTGCCCGGAGCCGCGCGGTGTTCCGCACACCCTCCCAGGCGCCCCCGGCGGCGCGGACGAGCGCCGTGTCGGGCGGCGCGTCCGGCGGGCAGGCGCCGAGTGCGCGGGCGGCCGGGGCCAGGGCGTCGACCAGCGTCTTGTCCCCGGCCCGGGCCTCGCCGACACGCTGGATGACGGCGAGCCCCTCGCGGGTGCCGGCCGCGAGACCGGGCGTGGTCAGGGCGGGCCCGGTCTCGCGGACGGCGCAGGCCAGCCGCTGGAAGAGCAGGCCGAACAGCGGGCCGCTCGTCCCGCCGACGCTGTCGAGGAAGGCCGTCGCCGTGGTGAGGAGCGGAGCGGAGGCGTCCTCCGGCTCACCGTCGGCGGCGGCCTCGTCCAGCATCCGCAGCGCGGTCGTCAGCCCGGTGGTGAGGTTGACGCCGAAGTCGCCGTCCCCCGCGCGCTGGTCCAGAGCGGTGAGCTCGGGTTCCGTGGCGCGGACCGACGCGGCGAAGCGCCGTATCCATCCGCCGGTGAAGGCGGCATCGAAGCTCGTCATGGCATCAGCCCCTGGGGTCGTGACTACCGGCGCCAGGCCGGAGTGTGCGCGGGCGCGTCGTACCAGTCGGTGATCGCGTCGTCGGCGAGGAGCAGGGTCAGGGAGAAGCCCCGCATGTCGAGCGCGGTGATGAAATGCCCCACGAGGCTGCGCCGCAGTTCGACGCCCCGGCGGTCCAGGAGGCGGCCGAGTTCCCGTGTCACGGCGTACAGCTCCAGGCCGGTCACCGAGCCCAGACCGTTGACGAGGGCGATCACCGCGTCACCGCGGCCGGGTGCCAGGGTGCCGAGGAGCGTGTCCGTCATCGTTTCCAGGAGGGCGTCCAGCGGCTCGTGGGCGACCGTGCGGTCCGCCCGTTCGCCGTGGATGCCGACGCCGAACTCCAGCCGACCGCCGGGGATGTCGAAGGCGGGGTTGCCGTCCGCCGGCGCGGTGTGCGCGGCGGAGGCGACGGCGAGGCTGCGGGAGCGGCCGGTGAGGGAGGTGCCGAGGTCGGCCAGGTCCGCCAGACCGGCCCCGGCGTCCGCGGCCGCGCCCAGGATCTTCTCGATCAGGACGGTGGCCCCGGTGCCGCGGCGGCCCACGGCGATGTCCTCGGACTCCGAGGCGATGTCGTCGTCGATCAGCACCCGGGCGACGGGGATGCCCTCGTCGGCCAGCCGCTCGGCGGCGATACCGAAGTTGATCTTGTCTCCGGTGTAGTTCTTCACCAGGTGCAGGACGCCGTCCCGGCGGGCGACCGCCCGCGAGGCGGCGAAGACCTGCCGGTTGTGGGGTGAGGTGAAGATCATTCCAGGGGTGGCGGCGTCCAGCATGCCGGCCCCGACGAAACCGATGTGCAGCGGTTCGTGCCCGGAACCGCCGCCCGACAGCAGCCCGACCCTCCGGTCCGGGGAACCGCGCAGGGCGCGGACGAATCCGCCCTCGGCGTCGTGCTCGACCAGATCCGGATGCGCCCGGGCGAAGCCCTCGAGCGCGTCGGACACCAGTGATTCGGGTGCTCTCGCGAAGTACGGGGCCATGGCGACTCCTGTGGTGATCACGGCCAGGATGTCCTGACGGTGCCTCCGACTCCCGCTGTCCGACCATCGTGCGGCGGCGGGGGGACCTCGGCAACTCGTGGCCGCGGGGGCCGCCGCCACCGGCCCCGGCGCCGCACCCCCTACCACACCGCACGGGCATCCGCCCGCCGGCCGACCCGGTACGGGCGGGGCCACTAGAGTGTCCGGTGCCAGTGGGCCGGCCGTGGCGGCCGGTCCGATCGCCGAGGACACGGGGGACAGAAGGTGCGCGTGGGGGCCCCGTTGTGAGATTCCTGCACACCTCCGACTGGCATCTCGGCCGGTCGTTCCACCGGGTGGGCCTGCTGGACGCCCAGGCCGCCTTCATCGACCACCTCGTCGGCACGGTCCGGGAGCAGCGGATCGACGCCGTCCTCGTCGCGGGCGACATCCACGACCGGGCCGTACCGCCGCTCGCCGCCGTCGAGTTGTACGACGACGCACTGCACCGGCTGGCCGCGCTCGGCGTCCCGGTGGTGATGATCTCCGGCAACCACGACTCCGCCCGGCGGCTCGGCGTCGGCGCCGGGCTGATGGAGCGGGCCGGGGTCCACCTCCGTACCGACCCCCGAGGCATCGGCACCCCCGTCCTGCTGACCGACGAGCACGGCGAGGTCGCCTGCTACGGACTGCCGTACCTCGAACCCGCCCTGGTCCGCGACCTGCTGGGCGCCGGGAAGGCCGGTCACGCCGCCGTCCTCGGCGCCGCCATGGACCGGGTGCGCGCCGACCTCGCCGCCCGCCCCGCCGGAACCCGGTCCGTCGTCCTCGCCCACGCGTTCGTCTCCGGCGGAGCGGCCAGCGACAGCGAGCGCGACATCACCGTCGGCGGTGTCGCGGCCGTCCCCGCCGGGGTGTTCGACGGCGTCGACTACGCCGCGCTCGGCCACCTCCACGGCTGCCAGACCATCACCGAGCGGGTCCGCTACTCCGGTTCCCCGCTCGCCTACTCCTTCTCCGAGACCGGTCACCGCAAGAGCATGTGGCTCGTCGACCTCGGAGCCGGCGGCCGCCTCACCGCCGAGCGGATCGACTGCCCCGTACCCCGCCCGCTCGCCCGGATCCGCGGCCGCCTCGGCGAACTCCTGGACGACCCCGGGCTGGAGGCGGCGGAGGACGCCTGGGTCGAGGCCACCCTCACCGATCCCGTCCGCCCCCCGGAGCCGATGGCCCGGCTCGGCCGGCGCTTCCCGCACCTCCTCACCCTCGTCTTCGAGCCCGACCGGGCCCCGGACGACCCCCGCGCCTCGTACGCCGAGCGGCTCGGCGGGCGCACCGACCAGCAGATCGCCGAGGACTTCATCGGCCACGTCCGCGGCGGCGGCCCGGACGAGCGCGAACGCGCCGTGCTCCGCGACGCCCTCGACACCGTCCGCGCCGGCGACACCCTCCGCGAGACCGCCCGATGAGGCTCCACCGGCTCCGCGTCAGCGCCTTCGGCCCCTTCGGCGCCACCCACGAGGTCGACTTCGACGAACTGTCCGCCGCCGGGCTCTTCCTGCTCCACGGGCCGACCGGAGCCGGCAAGACCTCCGTCCTCGACGCGGTCTGCTACGCCCTGTACGGCGGTGTGCCCGGCGCCCGCCAGACGAGTCTCCCGGCGCTGCGCAGCGACCACGCCGCACCGGACACCCCGACGGAGGTCCGGCTCGAACTGACCGCCGGGGGCCGCCGGCTGGAGATCACCCGCAGCCCCGAGCAGCTCCGGCCCAAGAAGCGCGGCACCGGCCACACCAAGGAGAAGGCCCGGACCCTGCTGCGCGAGCACGGACCGGACGGCTGGAAGGGGCTGAGCCGGTCCCACCAGGAGATCGGCGAGGAGATCCACCAGCTGCTGGGGATGAGCAAGGAACAGTTCTGCCAGGTCGTGCTGCTCCCGCAGGGCGACTTCGCCCGCTTCCTCCGCGCCGACGCCGAAGCGCGCGGCAAGCTGCTCGGACGCCTCTTCGACACCCGCCGCTTCGCCGCCGTCGAGGAACGCCTCGCCGAGCTGCGGCGTGCCGCCGAGCGCCAGGTCACCGCCGCGGACGAGCAACTGCTCGCCCTCGCCCACCGCATGGCCCAGGCCGCCGGGGAGGCCGCCGGCCCGGCGGACCACCCGCTGCCGGAGGCCGCCCCGGGACAGCCCGGCCTGGCCGCGGCCGTCCTGGAATGGGCCGCCATCGCCCGGACCCACGTCCGGGAGCGGCGGGAGATCGCCGCCTCGGCGGTCCGCGCGGCCGAGGCCGCCCACCGGGCCGCGGAGCGGGCCGGCGAGGCCGCCGCCGAACGCGCCCGGCTGCAACGGCGGCACGCGGACGCCCGGCGGCGCGCCTCGGCGCTGGAGGAGGCGGCGGCCGAGCGCGCCGAGGTGCGGGCCCGGCTCGACCGGGCGCGGGCGGCCGCACGGGTCGTCCCGGCACTGGAGCTCCGCGACGCGGCCGGGCGGGAGCACCGCACCGCGAGCGAGACGGAGCAGCGGCTGCGGCGGGCGCTGCCCCCCGGCCCGGCGGAGGCCGGCGCGGACCGGCTCGCCGCCCTCGAACGGGAACGCCGGGAGGAACTCGGCCGGCTCGACGCCGCACGGCGTGCCGAACACCGGGCCGGAGAGATCACCCGGGAACAGCGGGCGCTCGACCGGGAGGCCGAGGCCGACGACGAGGCCCTGGCCGAGACGGACGGCTGGCTCCGCGCCTGGGAGAGCACCCGGGACGCCCACCGGCAGCGGATCGACGTGGCGCGCGAGGCCCTCACCCGCGCCGAGACCCTGCGCGCCGAGACCGGACCGGCCGAACGCCGGCTCGACGCCGCCCGGCGCCGCGACGACCTCACCGGCCGGGCCGGGGCCGCCCGAGAACGCCTCCGGGAACTCCGCGACCGCGCCGGCGACGCCCGGCAGCGCTGGCTCGACCTCCGGGAACGCCGGCTGCTCGGCATCGCCGCCGAACTCGCGACCGGGCTGGCACCGGGGGAGGAGTGCGCGGTCTGCGGCTCCACCGAGCACCCCCGGCCCGCCCCGCGGACGGAGGACCACGTCGGCCGGGCCGAGGAGGAGACGGCGCACACCGCGTACCGCACGGCCGACGGCCTCCGGGAGGAAGCCGAACGGGAGCTGCGGTCCCTCACCGACGCGCTCGCCGCCGCCACCGCCGAGGCGGAGGGAGCCGCCACCGAAGGGCTCCGGGAGACCGTCGAACGGCTGCGCCGCGAACACGCCGGGGCCCGCGCCGAGGCCGCCGGCCTGCCCGCCGCCCGGGAAGCCTTCGAACAGGCGGAGCGGGAACGGGAACGCCGGCTGGCCGAGCAGCGGGACACCGAGCGGCGCGCCGCCGCCCGCGCCTCCCGGCGGGAGTCGCTCGCCGCCGAACTGGTCGGCCTGCAAGACGAATTGACGCGCGCGCGGGGAGACGCCGGGAATGTGGCCGAACGCGCCGCCGCCCTGGAGCGGGAGACCGCCGCACTGGCCGGGGCCGCCGAGGCCGCCCGTGCCGCCGAGAGCGCGGCGCACCGGCTGAAGGAGGCCGACGCGCGGCTCGCCGACGCCGCCTACGGGGCCGGCTTCGACACCCCGGCAGCGGCCGCCGCGGCCGCGCTCGGCGACGACCGCCGCCGGGAACTCCAGCACCGCCTGGACGCCTGGCAGGCCGAGACCGTCGCCGTCGCCGCCGAACTCGCCGACCCGGAGGTCGCCGAGGCCGCCGGCCTGCCGCCCGCCGACCCCGGTGCCGCCCGCGCCGCCCTGGAGGCCGCCACCGCGCGGCTGCGGGCCGCGTCCGCCGCTGAGGCCGAGGCGGAACGCCGCCGCACCGAACTGGACCGGCTCTCCGCACAGGCCCTCGACGGCGCGCGGCGGATCGCGCCGCTCCGCCGGGACTACGAGCGGATTGCACGGCTCGCCGGCCTGGCCGCGGGCACCTCCGCCGAGAACGTCCGCAGGATGCGCCTGGAGTCCTACGTCCTGGCCGCCCGGCTGGAGCAGGTCGCGGCGGCGGCGAGCCTCCGGCTCCAGCGGATGTCGGCCGGGCGCTACACCCTCGTCCACTCCGACGCCCGCGCCTCCGGCCGCGGCCGCTCCGGACTCGGGCTGCACGTCATCGACGCCTGGACGGGACGGGAACGCGACACCGCCACCCTCTCCGGCGGCGAGACCTTCTTCGCCTCCCTCGCCCTCGCCCTGGGGCTGGCCGACGTGGTCACCGACGAGGCCGGGGGCGCCCGTCTCGACACCCTCTTCATCGACGAGGGCTTCGGCAGCCTCGACGAGCAGACCCTCGACGAAGTGCTCGACGTGCTCGACTCCCTCCGGGAACGGGACCGCGCGGTCGGCATCGTCAGCCACGTCCCCGACCTGCGCCGGCGCGTGCCCGCCCAGCTGGAGGTCGTCAAGACCCGCACCGGCTCGGCGGTCCGCCACCACACCTTCGCCGCGGGCGGCTGACCCGCCGCACCCGCCGCGAGATCCGGCACGGCGCCTCGGCGCGGAGCGCCGCGGTGGTTCAGATCCGCCAGGAGCGGATGAGCTCGGCCGCGCCGTAGACCGTGGCGTCGGCCGACTGGAGGTCCTTGACCAGTTCGATCAGCGCGCCGTACGGCGGGTCGATGCCCTCGTGCGAGGCGTGCATGTACGCGACCGCGATACCGCAGGCGAACAGCGCGTTCCGCGACGGCAGCGGTTTCAGCTGGACGATGGTGTGGAGCAGGGCGGCGGCGCGCCAGGCCGCGTCGGCGTGCTCGCCGAGGCGGGGCGTGTTGACCCGGTGGCGAGCGACGGCCGCAGCGAGCGCGGAGTAGTCGTCGACGCCGGGATCGGTGGGCAGGATTTCGGTCTGGCGGGCCAGGAGCCAGCGGACGTCGATGAGGAGATCCACGCTCAGGCGGCTCCCCGCCGGGTGCCCCCGGCCCCCGCCGGAGCGTCCTCCGGGAAGGCCTCGTCGAAGGCGTCGGCGTTGTCCACGACGAAGGACCGGAAGATCTGGCTTGCCTCCGACATGGCGCGCCGCCGCGCCAGATCGTCGGTCACGGCCTCGCGCACCAGGGCCTTGAGCGTGACGCCTCTCTCCCGGGCGGCCTCGCGGAGCTCGGCGAGCTCCTCGTCGCTGAAGTCAATGTTGAGTGCGGGCATGCCGCCACGGTACTGCGCCGGTACCCCATTGCACAGAGCCACAGGTCAGGACGGTGCGGACCGGGTACCCGCGGCCCGGGCCAGGGCGTGGAACAGCCGCCCGGCGGCGCACGGCGCCGGAGCGGGGCGGACCCCGGGTGGTCACGCCGCCCGGGCGGCGTCCCGGCAACGGAAACCGGCGGGGGACGGAGCGGCCGGGCGCGGACGTCGCGGGGGCCCGGCCGCCCCCGGGCGCGCCCCCGGCCGCCGCGCGGCTCAGAGCCGGGCCAGCTCCTCCTCCAGGTCGTCCAGGCCCAGTGAGCCCAGCGAAAGGGCGGCCATGTGCCACCGCTTGAGGTCGAAGGCGTCCCCCTGCGCCGTGCGGGCCGCCTCCCGGCCGCGCAGCCAGGCGCGCTCGCCGAGCTTGTAGCCGATGGCCTGGCCGGGCATCCCCAGGTAGCGGATCAGCTCGCTCTCCACGAAGTCCGCCGGGCGCCCGGAGTGCCGCCCGAAGAACTCCTCGGCCAGCTCCGGCGTCCAGCGCTCGCCCGGGTGGAAGGGGGAGTCCGCGGGGATCCTGAGCTCCAGGTGCATCCCGATGTCGATGATCACGCGCACGGCGCGCATCATCTGCGCGTCCAGATAGCCGATGCGGCGCTCCGCGTCGGTGAGGAAGCCCAGCTCGTCCATGAGCCGCTCCGCGTAGAGCGCCCAGCCCTCCGCGTTGGCGCTCACCATGCCGGCGGACGCCTGGTAGCGGGAGAGCCGGTCGGCCACGTGGGTCCACTGAGCGAGCTGCAGATGGTGGCCGGGCACGCCCTCGTGGTACCAGGTGGAGACCAGGTCGTAGACCGGGTAGCGGTCCTCGGCCGTGGCCGGGAGCCAGGTCATCCCGGGCCGGGAGAAGTCGGCCGAGGGCTGGGTGTAGTAGGGGGCCGCGGCGCTGCCGGCCGGGGCGATCCGGGACTCCACCTGCTTCACCCGCTCCGCGAGGTCGAAGTGGGTGCCGTCCAGCGCCTCGATGGCCTCGTCCATCAGCTCCTGGAGCCAGTTCCGGGCGGCGTCCACGCCGTCCAGATGGTGCCCGTGCTCGTCGAGGTGGGCGACGGCCTTCCACGGGTCGTCCGCGGTGCCGGGCAGGATCTTCTCCGCCTCGGTGCGCATCTCGCCGAGCAGCCGGTGGAACTCCGACCAGCCGTAGGCGTACGCCTCGTCCAGGTCGAGGTCGGTGCCGTTGTAGGAGCGGACCCAGCGGGCGTACCGTTCGCGGCCGACGATGTCCGGGGCGCCCTCGACGGCCGGCGCGTAGTGGTCGCGCAGCCAGTCGCGCAGATCCTCGAAGGCGGCGGTGGCGTGGGCCGCCGCCGAGTCCAGCTCGCTGCGCAGCTCCGCGGGGCCGTCCGCGGCGAACGCGGCGAACCAGCTGCGGTCGGTGCCCACCCAGGTGTCGAGTTGTCCGATGACGGTGGTCACCTGGCGGGGCCCGGCCGGCAGCTGCCGCTTCAGGCCCTCGGCCAGCGCGGCACGGTAGCCGTCCAGGCAGGCGGGGACGGCCCGCAGGCGCTCGGCGATCCGCGACCAGTCCTCGGTGGTCTCGTTCGGCGTGACGGTGAAGATCGCACGGACGGCCTGCGGCGGCGAGAAGAGGTTGTTGAGGTTGCGCAGGCCCTCGCCCGCGTCGTGGACGGCCAGTTCGGCGGTGAGCCGCTCCCGGAGCAGCCGCGCGCAGCGGCGCTCGGCCTCGTCGTCCGCGCCCGGCCGGGCCTCCGCCTCGGCCAGCCGCTCCAGGGTGGTGCGCGCCAGGGCGGCGACGGCCTCCTGGCCGGCGGGGGAGAAGTCCGGCAGACGGGAGTGGCTCTCGGTGACACCGAGATAGGTGCCCGCGAGGGGGTCCAGTTCGACGAGGGCGTCGACGTAGGAGTCGGCGATCCGGCGGGGCAGCGGGCTGCTGGTGGTATCGGACATGCGGCCATCCTCGTATGGCGGCGGCCGTCCCGTCACCACCATCCGGACGTGTGATCCTGTTCTACGGCGTCCGATATCCGATACGACAACTTCGGTAGGCGGTGTCCGGAGGGCTTGTATCCGGCCTCCGGCGCACTGCCCGCACCCGCCCCCGGGCCGTCCGGCCCCGCGTCAGCCGGGAGGCAGCAGCGGCCCGCACTCCCACTGCTGGAACACCAGCCGGGTCTCGACACGGGCCACTTCCCGGCGGGAGGTGAACTCGTCCAGCACCAGCCGCTGAAGATCCGCCGTGTCCGCCACCGCGACATGGACCAGGTAGTCGTCCGGCCCGGTCAGATGGAACAGCGCCCGCGACTCCGGCAGCGCCCGCACCCGTTCGACGAACGGCCCGATCAGCTCCCGGCGGTGCGGACGCACCTGGACGAGCAGCAGCGCCTCCAGACCCCGGCCCAGCTTCGCCGGGTCCAGCCGCAGCGCGTTGCCGAGGATCACACCGCTGCGGCGCAGCCGCGCCACCCGGTCCAGGCAGGTGGAGGGGGCCACGCCCACCTCGGCCGCGAGGTCCCGGTACGTGGTCCGGGCATCGTTCTGCAGCAGCCGCAGAATATGGAGATCCACCGGATCCAGAACCACCGAATCGGACATCGGCCGAACGTAGCACGGCACCTGGCCGCACCAGCCCGGTGGGTGTTCAGTATGCGAGCCATGGAGACACCCTCCGGGCCCACCCCGCCCGTCCACCGGTCCCTGTCCACCGAGGCCGTCCACGCCGGCCGCGAAGACCTCGCGGAACTCGGTCTGCACGCGCCGCCGCTCGACCTGTCCACCACCTACCCCTCGTACGACAGCCGGGCCGAGGCCGCCCGGATCGACGACTTCGCCACCACCGGCGCCCGCCCCGAGGGCCCGCCGGTCTACGCCCGCCTGGACAACCCGACCACGGCCCGCTTCGAGACGGCCCTCGCCCGGCTGGAGGGCACCGAGAGCGCCGTCGCCTTCGCCAGCGGCATGGCCGCGCTGACCGCCTGCCTCATGGTGCGGAACAGCATGGGCCTGCGCCATGTCGTCGCCGTCCGCCCGCTGTACGGATGCAGCGACCACCTGCTGA
Source organism: Streptomyces sp. S07_1.15 (assembly GCF_020739505.1). Lineage (NCBI taxonomy): Bacteria > Bacillati > Actinomycetota > Actinomycetes > Kitasatosporales > Streptomycetaceae > Streptomyces > Streptomyces sp. S07_1.15. Next base: position 185,113 of record NZ_JAJBZK010000001.1, on the reverse strand, counting down.
CCGCCGGGCTCCTCGGCAACGAGGTCACCTGGGTCGACCCGGCCGGCATCGCCGACGCGATCCGCCCGGACACCGGTCTCGTCCTGGTCGAGACCCCCGCCAACCCCACCCTCGCCGAACTCGACCTGGCGGCGGTCGCCCACTCCTGCGGAGCGGTGCCGCTGCTCGCGGACAACACCTTCGCCACGCCCGTGCTCCAGCGGCCCGCCGAGCAGGGCGCGCGGATCGTCCTGCACAGCGCCACCAAGTACCTGGGCGGGCACGGCGACGTGCTCGGGGGTGTCGTGGCCTGCGACGAGGAGTTCGCCCGGAAGCTGCGGCAGGTGCGCTTCGCCACCGGCGGGGTGCTCCATCCGCTGGCCGGATACCTGCTGCTGCGCGGCCTGTCCACGCTGCCGGTACGGGTCCGCGCGGCGTCGGCCACGGCCGCGGAGCTGGCCAGGCGGCTGGCGGACGACCCGCGCGTGACACGGGTCCGCTACCCGAAACTGGGCGGCGCGATGGTGGCGTTCGAGACCGCGGGCGACCCGCACGAGGTGATCGCCGGGGTCCGGCTGATCACCCCGGCGGTCAGCCTCGGCAGTGTGGACACCCTCATCCAGCACCCCGCGTCGATCAGCCACCGCATCGTCGACGCGGACGACCGGCACGCATCGGGCGTGAGCGACCGGCTGCTGCGGATGTCCGTCGGCCTGGAGGACGCCGACGACCTCTGGGCCGACCTCGACCAGGCCCTCGACCGCGCGATGCGGGCCGGGAGCCGGGTTTCCGGCGCCGCCGGCGCGGCCGGCTGACGCCGAAGGACGAAAGCGGGGCGCCGCCGGGTAACCGCGGCGCCCCTGCTCTGCCCGGTGCGGTGCGGTCAGTGCGTCGCCGGCGTGTACGGGCCGTGCGGCGGGCGGCTGTCCGGAGCCTGCGGGCGGGCCGGGGTCCTCCCGGTCCGGGCGAGGCGGGCGGTGATGACGAGCGTGCCCTCCTCGATCTGGTAGTCGAGCGGGAGGCCGAGGCCGCGCATGGCGGCGACCATGCCGGTGTTGCCGGACTGGGTGACGGCGTAGACGCTCTCGCAGCCGGCCTCGCCCGCCAGGGCCACCAGCCGCCGCAGCAGTTCGCCGCCGATGCCCCGGCGCTGCCAGGCGTCCTCGACGAGCAGCGCCACCTCGGTCTCGTCCCCGTCCCACATCAGGTGGCCGAGCGCGACCAGCCGGCCGGAGGCCGTCTGTACGGCCAGGGTGCGGCCGAAGCGCGGGCTGAGCAGGTGGGCCAGATAGCGGTCGGCGTCCTTGACGGGGCCGTGGTACCGCTTCCGCAGGGTCTCCGGGGAGCAGCGCTCGTGCATGTCGCGGGCGGCCGGGATGTCGGTGGTGTCCGCCCGGCGGACGGTGATCTCGCTGCCGCCCGGCAGCGTCCACACGTCCCGGCCGCGCGGCATCCGCGGGCCGAGCCGCGCGTCGAGCCCGACGAGCGCGCGGGCGCGGGCGAACTCGGTCGGGGTGAACGCCAGATACGGGCGCTCGATGCCGATCGTGCCGCCCGAGGGGTCGCGCAGCCGCATGACGGTCCCCTCCAGGACGCCCTCGGGCGGCACCTCACCTTCGGCCCCGCCGGACTGCGGGGATCCGGCGAGCGCCTGCCGCGGCTGCGAGCGGATGGTGCAGCGGCCGAGCAACTCCCGTAGCGCCAGAGGGAGTTCGGCGGAATCCAGAGCGGTGCGGGTGGCGAGGTTCAGCACCCGGGTGGGGGTGTCGACGAGGTCGTGGGCGTCGGCGCGCTCCGTCCAGATGTCACGGCCGCCGGCCCCGGAGATCACCCGGCCGAGGTCCGCGGGGGCCAGCTCCGCGGGCGCGCGGAGCAGGAACTCGTCGACGGTGCCCTCGGAGAGCGGGTGCGTCTGCAGGGCGAGGATGTCCACCCCGCGGCGGGCCAGCGCCGTGCACAGGGCGGCGAGGCTCCCCGGGGTGTCCCGCACCGTCGTCCGCACCCGCCACAGGGTGGCGGCCTGCACGGCCGTGCCGTCGCCGCCCTCCGAGCCCTCGCCGGGGCCGGTGGCGGCCCCGCTCCCCGCGCCGGCCGGAGCACCGGCGGCCGCGGCCCCCGGGGGCGAGTGACCGTGGCGGTGGGACCACCAACTGTGGAAGGCGGCCGTGGCGGCGAGGGCCACCGCCGAGGCGACGAGCAGCACCGGGCCGTCCGGGCCGTGGACGATCAGTTTCGCGATCGAGTCGGCGACCGCGACGGCGGTGAAGAGCGCGGCCAGTTCGACGAGGTCCCGCCGCCAGTGATGGAGGCGGCGGGCGGGCTTCGCGGGTGTCACATCGGTCATGGACCCACCGTGACCCATCGCTGTTGCGTGATCACGAACGTACTGTGACCGCCTGGTTAAGCAGGCTTCCGGGGTCTGTACGCGGATTGCGGGGAAAGCGGTTAACGGGATGATGTGCGCCATTCGGCGAAGACAACGCGCCGGCTCGCCGCGTGCGGCGTCCCCCGCGGCCCCCGCGGCGTCCCGGCACACCGCTCGGCGCAGTCGGCGGCCCCGGCCGGCAGCGCGCCCGGAGCGGCCGGCCGGGGCCGCACCGGGCTCCACCCGGCCCGGGAGCGCTACTGCCCCACGAGGCCCGGCCGCAGCACCTTGGTGAAGAGCACCGTGCCGCCCTCCTCGATCAGCCGCACCGTCAGTTCACCGCTGCCGCCGTCGATCTCCACCTCGCCGTAGTGCTGGCCGCCCTCCAGCGGCGACACATTGGCGCGGTCGGGCGCCTTCACGAAGACCCGCTCCGGACCGAAGGTGGCGTCCAGGCCGACCGCCGGGAAGCCGCCCGCGTTGAGGGGGCCCGACACGAACTCCCAGAACGGGGCGAAGTCCTGGAAGGCGGCCCGTGACGGCTCGTAGTGGTGCGCGGCGGTGTAGTGGACGTCGGCCGTCAGCCAGACCGTGCCGGTGATGCGGTGGTGCCGGATGTGCCGCAGCAGTTCCGCGATCTGCAGTTCGCGGCCCAGCGGCGCGCCCGGGTCGCCCTGCGCCACGGCCTCGTAGTCGGCCGCGCCGTCGGCCACGGCCAGTCCGAGCGGCATGTCCGAGGCGATCACCTTCCACACCGCCCGGGAGCGGGACAGTTCCCGCTTGAGCCAGGCGAGCTGCTCCGCGCCGAGGATGCCCTGCTCCTCCCGCGGCTGCCGGCCGGGGGAGTTGGCGTTCCGGTACGTGCGCATGTCGATGACGAAGACGTCGAGCAGCGGGCCGTGGCGCACCACCCGGTGCAGCCGTCCGTCACCGTCCGGGCGCAGGGTGCGGACCGGGAAGTACTCGGCGAACGCGCGCCGGGAGCGGGCCGCGAGGACGTCCACGCGCTTCTCGGTGTAGCGGTCGTCGGTGAGGATCTCGCCCGGGTACCAGTTGTTGACCACCTCGTGGTCGTCCCACTGGACGAGGCCCGGGACCCGGGCGTTGAAGCGGCGCAGGTTCTCCGCCAGCAGGTTGTAGCGGAACGCGCCGCGGTACTCGTCGAGGGTCTCGGCGACCTTCGACTTCTCCTCGGTGGTGACGTTCCGCCAGACCCGGCCGTCCGGGAGGGTGACCGCCGGCTGGATCGGACCGTCCGCGTAGACCGTGTCGCCGCTGTTCAGGAAGAAGTCCGGGTCCCGGCGGAGCATCTCGTCGAAGATGGGCAGGCCGCCGCGGTCGGGGTTGATCCCCCAGCCCTGCCCGGCGAGATCCCCCGACCACAGGAAGCGCACCCCCTGACGGCGGCGGGCCGGGGCCGTGCGGAAGCTGCCGTACACCGGCTCGCCGGTGCGCCGCGGATCGTCCGGGTCGGCGAGCAGCACCCGGTAGTGGATCTCCTCGCCGGCTGGCAGCCCCTGCAGCGGTGTGGTGCCCGTGAAGTCCGTGCCGGGCCCCAGCAGCGGGCCCCTCCGGCGCCGGACGTTCCGGAACGACTCGGTCGCCGAGGTCTCGACGATCATCCTGGCCGGCCGGTCCGAGCGGACCCACACCAGCCCGGAGGAGGCCGTCACATCACCGGTCTGCACCCCCCACCGCGCGGCCGGCCGCCCCGACCGCGCCTGGGCGGGCGCCGCCGCGAGCCCGGCCGCCCCGGGCAGGGCGAGCGCGGCCGACGCGGCCGCGCCCCCTCGCAGAACCGACCGCCGTCCGATGATGCTCCCGGGTTCCCGCGCCATCTGGTGCCTCCTGTCGTTCCGGTCCGCCCGCTGTCCGGGCGGACGGGCGGACGGGCGGACGGCGGTGTGCCGTGCCACGGGATTGCTATCGGCACCGGATGCCGCACGCCCGAACGGACAGTGAACAACCGGGTGGCGCCCGGCGGAAGGCCGCCGGACGGCGCGGCGGCCCAGCGGTGCTCCGTCAGACCGCGGGCAGCAGGCGCACCGCCCGTTCGATCTCCGCGGGCGGCAGATGCGCGTAACCGAGCACCAGCCGGACGGAGCCGTCCCCGGACGGTGCCGCCCCGAAGTCGGACAGCGGACGGAGCGCCACGCCGGCCGCTGCGGCCCCGGCCAGGAAACGCGGCTGCGGTCCGTACCGCGGCGGCAGCCGGACGATGACGTGCAGACCCGCCGCGATACCCGTGACGACGGCCCCGGGGAAGCGCTCCAGGAGGGCTGCCACCAGGGTGTCGCGACGCTCCCGGTACGCGCGCTGACAGCGCCGCAAGTGCCGGTCATAGGCCCCGCACCCGATGAAGTCGGCGAGTGCGGCCTGGTCGAGGGCGGGGTTGCCGAGGTCCAGGGTGCGCTTGCGGGCGGCGACCTCTCCGGCCAGCCGCTCAGGGACCACGAGCCAGCCCAGACGCAGCCCGGGCGCCAGCGACTTGCTCACCGAACCGGTGTACGCCACCCGGTCCGGGCCCAGCCCCTGGAGGGCGCCGACGGGCGCGCGATCGTAGCGGAAGTCGCCGTCGTAGTCGTCCTCGACGACCAGTCCGTCCACCGCCCGCGCCCAGTCCAGCAGTCCGGCCCGCCGCTCCGCCGTGTACGCGATCCCGGAAGGGAACTGGTGCGCGGGCGTGGTGACGACCACCCGGGCCCCCGAGGCGGCCAGTACCTCCAGGCGGGGCCCGTCCGCGTCGACCGGGACCGTGACGGTGTCCAGGCCCGCCGCCGTGAACAGCCCGTCGTGCTCCGGACTGCCCGGATCCTCCAGGGCCACCGCGGGCGGCCGGTCCCGGTCGCGCAGCACCAGGCCCAGGAGTGTCAGCGCCTGCGCCACCCCGGAGGTGACGACCAGGCACGCCGGGTCGGCGGACACCCCCCGGCGCCGGGCGAGCAACGAGGCCAGTTCACGGCGGAGTCCGGGCAGTCCGCGGGGATCGGGATAGCCGAGCCCCCGGTGCGGCAGCCGCGCCAGCACCCGGCGTTGCGCGGCCGACCAGCCGGCGCGCGGAAACAGCGACAGATCGGGCGTCCCGGGCCGGAAGTCCGCCACCGGCACCGGGTCCCCGGCACCGGAGGGCTCCGGACCCGCCGTGGCCGTCCCGGCTCCACCGGGGCCGCCGGCCGGGCCGCCCGCGTCCGCCGCGCCGTGGGCGCCGGGCACCGCCGACGCCCCGACCCAGGTGCCCGAACCCCGGCTGCCGCGCAGATAGCCCTCGGCCGTCAACTGCTCGTAGGCGTCGGTGACCAGACCGCGCGACACCCCGAGGTCCGCCGCCAGCGCGCGGCTGGACGGGAGCCGGGTGCCGGGGGCCAGCCGGCCGGTCCGCACCGCCTCGCGCAGTGCCGCCTGGAGAGTCCGGCCGCGCTGCCGGGGCGGGGCCGCCGCGGTCGGCAGCAGCAGTTCCCAGGCGGCGGTCCACAGCCCGTCCCGGCTCCGCCCGCGTCCGGCCGAGGGGCGTCCCGGCGGCGCGGAGTGTCCGGGAGAGGCGGAAGTGGTCCCCGAATCAGGCATCGGAGTGGACCTTAAACCAGTCCGGCCCGCTTCGTAGCGTCGCTGGTGCGGACCCGGCCGCCGCGCCCGCGGACCGACCCGGTGGTCCGCGCGACGACGGGTGCCGGACCCGCGTCCCTTCCCGACTCCGCCGTGAGGACCGATCCCTTGACCACCTCCCCCGTGCGCGGGGCCCTGCTCGCCGCCTTCGCATGCGTCCTCGTCGGCGCGTCGTTCACCGCGAACAGCCTGCTCACCGCATACCCGTACACCGGAGGCCAGGCCCTCCGCTACGGCGTGGCCTTCCTACTTCTGCTGCCGTTGTGCGGCTCGGGCACGACGGCGGTGCTGCGCCGTCTCACCGCACGCCAGTGGGGTCGGCTGGCCCTGCTCGCCGCCACCGGCATGGTCGGCTTCAACCTGGCCGTCCTGGCGGCCGAGCGGACCGCGGAGCCCGCGGTGCCCGGCGTGTTCGTCGGCTGCGCGCCGGTGGTCGTCGCCGTAGTGGTGCCGCTGCTGAGCCGGGGGCGGCCGGAGCGGGCCGTGGCGGCCGGAGCGCTGGTGGTGGCGGTGGGAGCCTTCACCGTGCAGGGCTGGGGGCGCACGGACGGGGCCGGGCTCGGCTGGTCGGCCGCCGCTCTGGCGGGCGAGGTCGGCTTCGCGGTGCTCGCGGTGCCGCTGGTGGGCCCGCTCGGGCCGCGGCTGCTGTCGGCGGTGGTGTGCGGGGTGGCCGCCGTGGAGGCCGGGGCGCTCGCCCTGGTGTTCGACGGCCGTGCGGCCCTGCGGATGCCGGACCCCGTCGAGACGGCCGCGCTGCTCTGGCAGGCCGTGGTGGTCACCGTCGTCGGCTTCGTCTGCTGGTACGCGGCGATGCGCCGCATCGGTGCCGGGCGCGCCACCCTCTTCTCCGGTCTGATCCCCGTCTCCGCGGCACTCACGGCACCCCTCGCCGGCACCGGTGGCTACGGGGCCGCGCAAGCCGCGGGGAGCCTGCTGGTCGGGTTCGGCGTGGCGCTCGGCGCCGGACTGCTGGGCGCCGGACTGCTGGGCTCCGTACGCCGCGGTCCGCCGGGGCCGGAGGCGCCTCCGCGGGCAGTCTGTGCGGACGGGGTCCACGGTCACGGCGGCGCCGGGCGCGCGGGGAGCGGGCCCGGTGCGGACGGGCGGGACAGCAGGCCGGCCGTGCGCCGCGGTGGCTCGGGGGCCGGTTCCGGCGCCCGGTGAGGAGCGGGAGGTCCTCTGCCGCGCCGGGCGGTCACGGTGGCGCCACGGCCGGTGCGGCGAGGACTCGGAATCCGCCGTACCGTCCGGTGCCGCATGCGTCGCCCGGCTCCCCGGACCGGAGCGCGAACAGGATTGCCGTGGCGCGCCGATCGCACGCACCGCGGGCCCTGCCGCGGCTCACGCCCGTGGCCCGGGTCCGACGGTCCCGTGGCGCCTGGACAACTCCCGTGGCCGTCCGCTGGGATGGGTCCGTGGCCACCGACACCGCGACCGATGTCTTCGAGAAGCACCGCCCGCTGCTGACCGGGGTCGCCTACCGGATGCTCGGCCGGGCCGCCGACGCCGAGGACGCCGTGCAGGAGACCTGGCTGCGCTGGTCCGCCGCCGACCGCGCGGAGGTCCGCGAGCCGCGCGCCTATCTCGTCCGGATCACCACCCGGCTCGCCCTGGACCGGCTCCGCCAGCTGCGCGCCCAGCGCGAGACCTACGTCGGACCGTGGCTGCCCGAGCCGGTGGGCCCCGAGTTCGCCGGGGCGGTGCCGGACGCGGGGGACCGGGTGGTGCTGGCCGAGTCCGTCTCGTTCGCCGTCCTCGTCGTGCTGGAGTCCCTGTCGCCGCTGGAGCGGGCGGTGTTCGTGCTGCGCGAGGCCTTCGGCTTCCCGTACGCGGAGATCGCCCGGGCGCTGGACCGGGAACCGGCGGCCGTGCGGCAGCTCGCCACCCGCGCCCGGCGCCACGTCGGTGAGCGCAAGCCCCGCTACCGGGCCGACCCGGACCAGCAGCGTGAACTCACCGAGCGGTTCCTCGCCGCGGCCGCCGGCGCGGACCTCGGGGCGCTGCTGGAGCTGCTCGCCCCGGACGCCCGGCTGGTCGGCGACAGCGGCGGACGGGCCAAGGCACCGCTCCGCGTCATGGAGAGCGCCGGGAAGATCGCCCGCTTCCTCGCCGCCGTGGCCGGGGAACTCGACGGCCCGGCCGTGGAGTTCGTGCGCCGCGAGTTCAACGGGGCGCCCGCGGTGCTGGTCCTGCTGGGCGGCAGGCCGGACACGGTCGTCTCCGTGGACGTCACCGCCGAGGGCCGGATCGCCTGCGTGTACCTGGTCCGCAACCCCGAGAAGCTCGCGGCCGTCACGGTGTAGCCGTCGCGGCGCGGCGGGCCCCGCCCGCACCCCGGCGCACGGTCCCGGCCGCTCCGGCCCCGCCGTCCGGCCGCGCGCCGCCCCTGCCGCCACGCCGGCGGTTGCGCCGCCGGATCAGAGACCGCCCGAGACGCGCAGCACCGCGCCCGTCGTGTACGACGCCTCGGGCGAGAGCAGCCAGGCGACGGCGCCCGCGACCTCCTCGGGTTCGCCGGGACGCCGCATCGGCACCCGGTCCGGGTCGCGCCAGGGGCGCTCGGGATCGCCCATCGCGGCGTGCATACCGGTGAGGATCATCCCTGGCTGTACCGAGTTGACGCGGATGCCCTCGGCCGCCACCTCCTTGGCCAGTCCGTTCGTCATCGCGTCCACGGCCGCCTTGGTCGCCGCGTAGTGGACGTACTCGCCGGGGCTGCCGGTGGTGGCCGCGCACGAGGAGATGTTGACGATCGCGCCGCCCGCGCCGCCGTGGCGCGTCGACATGCCGCGCACCGCCCTGCGCGCGCACAGCAGGGCGCCCATGACGTTGACGTCGAGGACCCGCCGCATCACCGCCGGGTCCGTCTCGGCGAACCGGCCCAGCGGCCCGGTGATCGCGGCGTTGTTGACGAGGCCGGTGACGGGGCCCAGCTCGGCGGCCACCGTGTCGAACAGCGCATCGACCTGGTCCTCCGCGCTGGTGTCCACCCGCACGGTCACACAGGCGACGCCCTCGGCGCGCACCGCCGCCGCCGTCTCCTCCGCCGTCTCCCGCGCCTTCTCGTAGCCGATGCCGATCGCGTGTCCGGCCCGCGCGAGACGGACGGCGACCGCCGCTCCGATGCCGCGGCCGCCTCCCGTGACGACGGTGACCTGCCCCATGCCCCACACCTCCGTATACCGGTCCTCCGGAAGCCTGCCACACCGGGCCCGGGCCCCCGTCAGCGCGGGCGTGCCGAGGGCCGGGCCGCCCGATTCCCGTGCGCCCGGGGCCGGTTGTCGGTGACGGGTAGTTCACTGGACCCATGAGCACAGTGGAACAGCTCGCGGCGATCGACCGGCTGCGCGCCCGTCCCCTCCCGGCGGCGCGCGGCGGGCCGTCCCGCGGCGCGGCGGGCGGACCGGGCTTCCACCTGGCCGATCTGCGGGTGAGCGAGGAGTTCTGGGAGGACGACGGTTCCCGGATGCGGGAGGCGGAGGAGCAGTTCGAGGCGGAGTGCGAGGCGCTGGTCGTCCTGCTCTCCCGGCGCTGGGGCGAGCCGCGGGTCCTGGACCTCACCGAACACCTCATACGCTCGGCCGAGGGCGAGGCGGTTCCCGAGCCGCTGGCGACACTCTGCGGCTGTGTCGGCGTGCTGTACGCCTGGCGGGCCGGGGGCCGCTGGCTCGCCGTCGGACTCGGCCGGCAGGGCCGCGAGTTACCACTCCGCCTGCTGGCGGTCGTGGCGCAGGAGGACCCGGAGGCTCCGGACCGCGAAGACCGTGAAGACCGGGGAAGCCCGCAGACCCGGGGATGACGCACGCGGCCGCCGCCGGAGCGCCGCCGCTCGCCGGCTTCGATGTCCTCTTTCGAGTGGATGTACGTCGAACGAGTGCCCTAGGCCGAATCGTTACCGGTGATCAAAGGGACATCGCGGGCTCAAAGGTGCTGATGCGGTGGCCGGTTGGCTTGACCTATACGAACAGATGGCTGGAAGCTGAGGCGTCGCCCCCCGCTTCCGGCGCTTTTCTCGAAAACCTGGTGATCCATGCGCAGCCTCACTTCGGCGTGTGCGGTGGCAGCGGCCGCAGCGGCTTCCCTGCTGCTGGCCCCCGTCGCGTACGCCACCCCGCCCGGTGACAACGGGACCGTCAAGATCCACGACGCCGAGACCGGCGAGGAGCTCGTCAAGAACGAGCCGCACGTCTGCGTCTTCTACCTGGACGCGTTCAAGTTCGACAGCGGCCAGCAGATCGAGTGGAAGATCCTCGAGATGCCGCCCACCGGCACCCTGGGCACGGAGGCCGAGTCCGGCACCCTGACCCTCGACGCCGAGGGGCACGGCCGCAGCGACGACCTGGAGCTGCCCGACGGCCACTACAAGCTCGTCTGGAACTTCGAGGGCGAGAACGGCAAGGCCAAGCACAAGGTCTTCTGGACGGACTGCGAGGACGAGGACGAGAACGAGGGCGGCAACGGCGGGTCGTCCGGCCAGCCCTCCGGCGAGCCGTCGGAGGAGCCCTCGGGCAAGCCGTCCACCGAGCCGGGCGGCGAGACCACCGGTGAGACGACCGGGGAGCCGTCGAACGAGCCCACGGCCGCCGACACGGCCGGCCAGAACCCGTCGGGCGGCGGCAAGGAGGACCTCGCCGAGACCGGCGCCTCCGCCGTCATCGGCACCTCCGCGGCGGCCCTGGTGCTGCTGGGCGCGGGCGGCGTCCTGCTGATGCGCCGCCGGGCGGCCCGCGGCGAGAGCTGACGGAACACCCGCCGGCAGTGCCGGACGCGCACCGGTGCCGGACCCCACCTCGTCGGGGTCCGGCACCGGTGCCGTCGTCTCCCGGGTCCCCGGACCCGCGCGGCGGGCACGCCGTCACGGCCGCGCCCCGGCCGCCGTCAGGGGGTTCGGGCCCCGCTCACCGGCCCGGCGGGCCGGACCGCTCGTCCTGCTGGTCCAGGTCGTTCCGCTCGTCCCGCTCGGCGGCCTCGCGCAGGCGGGCGAACTCCTCCGCCATCGTCGCCGTCGTCCAGTGCGCGTTGAGGCCGCTCGGATTGGGCAGGGCCCAGATCCGCGTCCGGCCGATCATCCGGGCCTGCGGGCCGATCACCGCGGCCTTGTCCCGGAAGGCCACCCGGTAGGCCATGATCCCCAGCACCGCGAGCCGGCGCGGTTGGTACCGCAGCACCTTCTCCGCGAGCAGGCGCCCGCCCTCGCGCATCTCCTCGTCGCTCAGCTCGTCCGCCCGGGCCGAGGCGCGCGCGGCGACATTGGTGATGCCGAGCCCGTAAGCGGGCAACTCCCGCTCCTCGTCGGGCCGGAGCAGCCGCGGGGTGAAGCCGGAGGCGTGCAGCACCGGCCAGAAACGGTTGCCCGGCCGGGCGAAGTGGTGGCCGGTCGCCGCCGACATCAGACCGGGGTTGATACCGCAGAACAGCACCCGCAGGCCGTGCGCGATCACATCGTCGACGGTGCGGTCGCGGGCCGCCTCCAGTTCCTCCTGGCTCGGGCGGGACGGCGGACGGCGTGCCGGATGCCGCCGCCCCGCCCGGGACCCCCCGCCCGTCAGAGGATCGCTCCCGGGGTGTACGCGGCGGCCTCCGGGCGCGCGGCCGTGATCTCCTCGATCCGGGCCACGACCGAGGCCACCTGGTCCGCCGCCGCCCCCGTGAAGGAGAGGCGGTCCGCCATCAGCGCGTCGAGCTGCGGGCGGTCCAGCGGGATGCGCTCGTCGCCCGCGAGCCGGTCGAGCAGTTCGTTGCGCTCGGCGCCCTTCTCGCGCATCGCCAGCGCCGAGGCGACCGCGTGCTCCTTGATGACCTCGTGCGCGGCCTCCCGGCCCACCCCGGCCCGCACGGCGCCCATCAGCACCTTGGTGGTGGCGAGGAACGGCAGATAGCGGTCCAGCTCGCGGGAGACGACCGCGGGGAAGGCGCCGAACTCGTCGAGCACCGTCAGGAACGTCTCCAGCAGGCCGTCGAGGGCGAAGAACGCGTCCGGGAGGGCCACGCGGCGCACCACGGAGCAGGACACGTCGCCCTCGTTCCACTGGTCGCCGGCGAGCTCGCCGGTCATCGAGGCGTAGCCGCGCAGGATCACCATGAGGCCGTTGACCCGCTCGCAGGAACGGGTGTTCATCTTGTGCGGCATGGCGGAGGAGCCGACCTGGCCGGGCTTGAAGCCCTCCGTGACCAGCTCGTGCCCGGCCATCAGCCGGACCGTCTTGGCCAGTGAGGACGGCGCGGCCGCCAGCTGCACCAGCGCCGTCACGACGTCGTAGTCCAGCGAGCGGGGGTAGACCTGGCCGACGGAGGTGAAGGCCCGGCCGAAGCCGAGGTGGCCGGCGACCCGCCGCTCCAGCTCGGAGAGTTTCGCGGGGTCGCCGCCGAGGAGGTCGAGCATGTCCTGCGCGGTGCCGACCGGGCCCTTGACGCCGCGCAGCGGATAGCGGCCGAGGAGGTCCTCCAGCCGGCCGTACGCCACCAGCAGTTCGTCGGCGGCCGTCGCGAACCGCTTGCCCAGGGTGGTCGCCTGCGCGGCGACGTTGTGCGAGCGGCCGGCGATCACCAGTTCCGCGTGCTCGGCGGCGAGGCGCCCCAGCCGGGCCAGCACGGCGACCGCGCGGTCCCGCACCAGCTCCAGGGAGAGACGGATCTGCAGCTGCTCCACGTTCTCGGTGAGGTCACGGGAGGTCATGCCCTTGTGGACGTGCTCATGGCCGGCGAGGGCGTTGAACTCCTCGATCCGGGCCTTCACATCGTGCCGGGTGACCTTCTCGCGTTCCGCGATCGACGCCAGGTCCACCCGGTCGAGCACCCGCTCGTAGTCGGCGAGGGCCTGTTCCGGCACCTCGATGCCGAGATCCTTCTGCGCGCGGAGGACGGCCAGCCACAGCCGGCGCTCCAGCGTCACCTTGTACTCGGGGGACCACAGGGCGGCGAGCTCCGCGGAGGCGTAGCGGCCGGCCAGAACGTTCGGGATGCGGGGCTTGGAGGTCACGTGACGGCATTCTACGGGCCGGTCCGGCGGGGCCTCCGCCCGCCTCCGCACCCCGTCCGCCGGCCTCCTCCGCCGGCCGTGCCCGTCCCCGGGCGGCGGCCGCCCGGGGGACCGCCCCGCCGGGAGCGCGCTCAGAGTTCGTACGGGTACGGCAGGAGGTCGCCGCGCTTGGGCATCAGCCCGTCGCCGGAGGAGCGTCCGGTCAGCCGGCGGCCGATCCACGGCAGCAGATGCTCGCGGGCGAACCGCAGATCGCTGCTCCGCCGCCGGGACCAGCTCACGGGCCGCACCGGCGGCAGCGGTTCGGTCCAGTCCCGGCGCGGCTCCAGGCCGATCGTCTGCCAGACCGCCTCCGAGACCCGCCGGTGGCCCTCGGTGGTGAGGTGGAGCCGGTCGACGGCCCACAGCCGCGGGTCGCCCAGCGCCCCCGGGCCGTAGAGGTCCACGACGAGGGCGCCGTGCGCGTCGGCCAGTTCGTCGATGAAGCCGAAGAGCTGCTCCATGCGCGGCCGGAAGCGCTCCATCACCGGGCCGTTCCGCCCGGGGCTGCGCATCAGCACCAGCCGGCCGCAGTTGGGGGCGAGCTTGGTGACGGCCTCCTCCAGCCGGGCGCGGACCATGCCCATGTCGCACTTGGGGCGGAGGGCGTCGTTGAGCCCGCCGACGAGGGTCACGAGGTCCGCGTTCATCGCCGCCGCGGTGTCCACCTGCTCGTCCACGATCTGGCCGATGAGCTTTCCGCGCACCGCCAGGTTGGCGTAGCGGAAACCGGGCGTCCGGGCGGCCAGGTCCGCCGCGAGGAGATCGGCCCAGCCCCGGTAGCTGCCGTCCGGCAGGCGGTCGGACATGCCCTCGGTGAAGGAGTCGCCCAGGGCGACAAAACTGGTGTAGGAGGCATTCATCTGCATGACGCCGGAAATCCTACGCCCGCCGGGGGCCGCGGAGGATGCCGGGCGGGATGAGTCACCGGTCACAGCGGGCCGCGCGATTCGGGTCTATTGTCGCCCGACCGGTACCGGTATGGGTGCTGTTCCCCGGCGCTGCCGGTGCCCTGGGCCGTCCCCGTCGCCGGCCCGTTTCCGCAACCGTCCCGCCGGCCCGCGCCACCCCGTGGCGGCCGCCCCGGCGGGGCCGATCGGCAAGGAGTGTGCGCAGATGACCGCTGCCGCTGTCGTGGCCGCCCGTACCGGCGGACCGTCCGACGACGACCACCCGCTGCTGGAGCAGATCGCCGGCTGGGTGCTGACGATCGTGCTGGCGATGCTCATCGCGCGGTTCGGTCCGCTCTGACCCGGGAGGCTGCGGTCCGCCCGATGATGACCGGCGGAGCGTCAGGAACAGATCGGTCATGAACGCTTTACTTCCCGGTAAACGCATTTTATTGTTTTACGCGGAAGTAACCCGCAGCTTTTCCCTGCCCGGAGTCCCGGGCGGAACAGCCGCGTGGCAGCCTCGCAGCGTCGCGAACCTTCCCGTGCCGCACACGGCGCGCTCGATCCGCTGAGCCCTTGTCGTCCGGACAGCCGGGCCGTAGTGGAGATCCCATGTACCACCCGCACCCCGGTGGACCCGCCGAGGCCACACTGGCCCAGCCGGCCCCCGTGCCCGTGTGCCGCCCGGCCTCCGAGCCGGCGGCACCGGAGCCCGACACCGGCCGGGCCGGCCCCTGGCCGCTGCCGCGGTCGGGCGAGGCGTGCGCGCTCGCCCGCAGGGCCGTGCGCCACACCCTGTCCCGGTGGGGGCTCGGTGATCTCGCGGACACCGCGGAACTCCTGGTCAGCGAGCTTGTCGCCAACGCGCTGCGCCATGCGCACGGACCCGTCCACCTGACCCTCGTCCGCGGCAGGTCGGTCTGCTGCCAGGTCGGCGACGGAAGCCGGGAGCTGCCCCGGGTGCGCCGCGCCACCACGGACGACGAGGACGGGCGCGGGATGTCGATGGTCGACCTCATGGCCTGCGACTGGGGCGCGGACCGCACCCCCTGGGGCAAGGAGGTCTGGTTCTCCCTCCCCGCTCCCGCTCCGGCCCTCCCCGCTCCGGCCCTTCCGGCCCCCGCCGTCCCGGCCCCGGCGCCGCCCGCCGACGAGCGGGACTGAGCCCGCGCGCCGGCTCCCGGCGCATACGCGTGCCGCGGACGCCCGTCCCGGGCCGGGCACCGCGCCCGGGCACCCGGCACCCCGAGGGCCCGGGCGCCGGCGTTCCCGCCGGGCACCCGGGCCCTCGGTGTTCCGCGATCAGGCGGTGCTCCGCGATCAGGCGGGCGTGCGCCCGACCAGCTCCCGCAGCACGTCCTCCATGGTGACCAGACCGGCCAGCCTGCCGTCCGCTCCGATCACCGCGGCCAGATGGGTACTGGAACCGCGCATCGCTCCCAGCGCGTCGTCGAGCGGCGTCTCCGCCCGGACCCGGGCGATCGGCCGCATCGCCGCGACCGGGAACGGCAGATCCCGCGGCCGGGCGTCCAGTGCGTCCTTCACATGCAGATAGCCCAGGATCCGGCGGCCCGAGTCCACGACCGGGAAGCGGGAGAACCCCGACTCCCACGCCAGCTTCTCCAGGCCCTCCGGTGTGATGCCGAGCGGGGCGGCGACCACATTGGCCACCGGCTTGACGACCTCCTGTACGGGCCGCCGGCCGAGTTCCAGAGCGTCCCGCAGACGCTCCGTCGACCGCTTGTCCAGCAGCCCCGCCTCACGGGAGTCGGCCACCATCCGGGCCAGCTCGTCGTCCGAGAACGTGGCCGCGACCTCGTTCTTCGGCTCGACGCGCAGCAGCTTCAGCAGCGTGTTGGCCAAGGCGTTGACGGAGAAGATCACCGGGCGGAGCGCCCGGGACAGGGCCACCATCGGCGGGCCCAGGGCGAGCGCGGTCCGCACGGGCGCCGCGAGCGCGATGTTCTTCGGGAGCATCTCGCCGAAGAGCATGTGCAGATACGTCGCCGCCGCGAGCGCGATGACGAAGGAGATGGGGTGCACCAGGCCGTGCGGCACGCCCACCGCGTCGAACAGCGGCTCCAGGAGATGGGCGATCGCCGGCTCGGCGACCACACCCAGCACCAGGGTGCACAGCGTGATGCCCAGCTGCGCGGCGGCCATCAGCGCCGAGACGTGCTGCAGTCCCCACAGCACGCTCCTGGCGCGCCGGTTGCCCTCCTCGGCGAGCGGTTCCACCTGGCTGCGCCGGACCGAGATCATCGCGAACTCGGCACCGACGAAGAAGGCGTTCGCGACCAGGGTCAGCAGACCCACGAAAAGCTGGACCGCGGTCATCGGGAGGCCTCCTCGGGGTGCTGTTCACCGTGTTCGGGCAGCGGCGCGTGCAGCAGCACGCGGGCCGCCCGGCGGCCCGACGCGTCCACCACGTCGACGCGCCAGCCGGCCACCTCCACCCGGTCGCCCTCGGCCGGTATCCGGCCGAGCTCCGTGGCGACCAGCCCGGCCAGGGTCTCGTACGGCCCCTCGGGGGCGCGCAGGCCGATCGTCTCCAGCTGGTCGGTACGGGCCGCGCCGTCCGCCGCGTAGAGCTCCCGGCCCTCCGCGTCCGTGCCGGCCGGCGCCAGGTCGGGAGCCTCCAGCGGGTCGTGCTCGTCCCGGACCTCGCCGACGACCTCCTCGACGATGTCCTCCAGGGTGACGACCCCGGCGGTGCCGCCGTACTCGTCGATGACGACGGCCATGCTGCGCTTGCCGGAGAGCCGGTCGAGCAGCCGGTCCACGGTCAGCGACTCCGGCACGAGCAGTGGCTCGCGCAGCAGTTCGGTCACCGGATGACGCGGGCGGCGCTCGGCGGGGACCGCCAGGACGTCCTTGATGTGGGCGATGCCGACGACCGTGTCCAGGCTGCCCCGGTAGACGGGGAAGCGGGAGAGGCCGGTGGCGCGGGTCGCGTTGGCGACGTCCTCCGCGCTGGCCTGCACATCGAGCGCCATGACCTGCACCCGCGGGGTCATGACGTTCTCGGCGCTCAGCTCCGAGAGGTTCAGCGTCCGCACGAACAGCTCGGCCGTGTCCGGCTCCAGGGCCCCCTCCTTGGCGGAGTGCCGGGCCAGGGCCACCAGCTCCTGCGGACCGCGCGCGGACGCCAGCTCCTCGGCGGGCTCCAGGCCCATCCGGCGGACCAGGCGGTTGGCGGAGTTGTTGAGATGGCTGATGAGCGGGCGGAAGGCCGCGCTGAAGGCGCGCTGCGGTGTGGCGACGGCCTTCGCCACCGGCAGCGGGCTGGAGATCGCCCAGTTCTTGGGGACCAGCTCACCGACCACCATCAGCACCACGGTCGACAGGGCCGTACCGGTGACGAGGGCGACGGAGCCCACGGCCCCGTCGGGGACCCCGGCGGCGGTGAGCGGTCCGCGCAGCAGCGCCGCGATGGAGGGCTCGGCGAGCATACCGATGACCAGATTGGTGACGGTGATGCCCAGCTGGGCGCCGGAGAGCTGGAAGGTCAGATTGCGGACGGCCTTGAGGGCGCTCTCCGCGCCGCGCTCACCGTTCTCGACCGCCTGTTCGAGGCTGCCGCGCTCCAGGGTGGTCAGCGAGAACTCCGCCGCCACGAAGGCGCCGCAGGCCAGTGAGAGGAGGAGGGCCAGGGCGAGAAGCAGGAATTCGATCATCGGGTTCACCTCCTCCCATGGTGGGCCGGGGAACGGAGGATCGCGCGATGGTCGCTACTGGGAGGCTCGCCCATGGGCGGACGCTCACACCTTTCGTCATACGGGACGGTGGGCCGCGGGGCCCGGGGGAACCACCATAGTAAAGGCTCAGCAAAACGGTGGGCGGAGCGGCGGCTCGTGGGCTTCCCGCCGGAGGGCCCGGCGCGGCGGCGGAGCCCCGCTTCGCGGGAGGGCGGTCACGGGCGGGCCAGCGGCTTCACCCAGCGCCGCCAGTGATCCTGCCGCTGGTAGCCGGCGGCGGCCCACGCCTGGTGGGCGCCTTCGTTCGCCTCCAGCACCATGGCGTCGGCACGCCGGCCGCCGAGCGCCTCGAACCGCCGCTCGGCAGCCCGCAGAAGGGCGGTCGCCACGCCCTGCCGGCGATACGCGGGGAGGACGGCGAGGCGGTACAGGCTGCACCGCCACCCGTCGTACCCGGCTATGACGGACCCCACGAGAACCCCTGCCGACTCGGCGAGCAGCAGGGCGCCGGGATCGCGTGCGATGAGCCCGGTCACGCCTGCCTCGTCGTCGCTGACGCTCGTCCCCTCGGCAGCCGCCTCCCAGAAGTCCAGCACGTCGGCGGCGTCGGACGGACGGGCGTTGCGGATCTCCAGATCGGTCATGCCCGGCAGCGAAGCATGCCGGTCGCTGGTCCGGCCACGTGATTCCGAGCACCGGACACGGCTGTCCGTGCCGTACGACGGCTCAGTCGCCCGAGTCCGCGCCCTCCTCGGCGGGCGGCGGGGGGCCGGGGGAGAACAGGCGCATGCGCTGCAGCACGCGCTCGGCGGTCGGCTCCGCCATCTCGTCCACGATGCGGCCGTCGGCCAGGAAGAGCACCCGGTCGGCATAGGCGGCGGCGTTGGGGTCGTGGGTGACCATGACCACCGTCTGCCCGAGCTCGTCCACGGCCTCGCGCAGGAAGCGCAGCACCTCCCGCCCGCTCCGGGAGTCCAGGTTGCCGGTCGGCTCGTCCGCGAAGATCAGCTCGGGGCGGGAGGCCAGGGCCCGCGCGCAGGCCACCCGCTGCTGCTGGCCGCCGGAGAGCTGGGACGGGCGGTGTGAGAGCCGGTCCCGCAGATGGAGAGTGTCGATCACCCGGTCGAGCCAGGCGCGGTCCGGCTTGCGGCCCGCGATGTCCATCGGGAGCGTGATGTTCTCGGCCGCCGTCAGCGTCGGCAGCAGGTTGAACGACTGGAACATGAAGCCGATCCGGTCGCGCCGCAGCCGGGTGAGATCCTTCTCCTTGAGCCCGGTGATCTCCGTGCCGCCCAGCCAGACCCGGCCGGCCGAGACCGAGTCCAGCCCGGCCAGGCAGTGCATCAGCGTGGACTTCCCGGAACCGGAGGGGCCCATCACCGCAGTGAACCGGCCCCGTTCGATCGTGACGTCCACGGCGTCGACCGCGATGACCGCCGTCTCGCCGGAGCCGAAGGCCTTGGTGAGCGATTCGGCCCGGGCGGCCGGGGGCCGTCCGTCCGTGGAGTCGTGGGTGGTCTCCTGTACAAGCGTGGGCATGGCCGTCTCCCGGCTCGGTGTGGCGTCCCCCGGAGATCCCGAGGGTAGGGGCCCGCTGGACGGGCCGGTACCCCTTGTTGATGATAGCGCGCAAGTGCTAGCTTGGTGGGGTGGCCAAGACCCAGCTGAACGTCCGTGTGGACGAGACGACCGCCGAGACCGCGCGGCAGCGCGCCCTCCAGCGGGGCGTGAGCGTGAACCGCTACATCGAGGAGCTCGTCCGGCAGGACGCCGGGGAGGCCGGCCGGACCTTCGTCGAGGCGGCCGCCGACTTCATGAAGCAGTACGAATCGGTCTTCGCGGAGGAGTTCGGCGAGGAGCGCACCCGCCGTTGACCTTCCGTATCGATCTCTCCTGGCTGCTCATGGTGGCCGAGCAGAACACCCCCGGCGATCCGGCCGTGACCGACTGGGGCGCCCTGGTCGCCGCCGTCAGCCGGCACGAGGCGGAGATATTCGGCGTCCCGGTCTACACCGATCCGCAGAGCCGCGCGGCCGCCCTGCTGCAACTGCTGCTCCATGTGCCGGCGCTGGAGCGGTCCAACGCCATGTTCGCCTCGGCCGTCGCCTACGCCTATCTCGTCGCGAGCGGGCTGAAGGTCAGCACCTCGCCGGAGCAGGTCCGCGATCTCGCCCGCCTCGTCAAGGACGGGACCGCCGGCGTGGAGGCCATCGCGGAGGAACTGCGGAGCTGGAGCCTGGCGTAGCGGGCGGCCGGGCGGCGGCTCACCGCGGCGGCCGGTGCCGTGCGGTGAACTCCGCGGCGTCCCAGGTGCCCCCCAGCGCGGGGGCGAGCCAGCGGCCGGCGCGGGCACGGAACTCCGCGGGCGGGAGGGCGCCGGCCCCGTGCGGGAGCGCGCCCAGCAGCGGGGCCCCGGCCGCCGCGGGCAGATCGGCCAGATTGCAGCGCTCCGCCAAACCCGGCTCGGCGGGCCAGCTCCCCAGGAGAACACCTGTGCAGTCCAGCCCCCGGGCGCGCAGGGCCTCCGCCGTCAGCGCGGTGGCGTTGAGGGTGCCCAGCCCGGCGGCGGCGACCACCAGCACCGGCGCGTCCAGCAGCCGGGCCGCGTCCGCCAAGGTCGCGCCGTCACCGTCGTAGCGGACCAGCAGTCCGCCCGCGCCCTCGACCAGGACCAGATCGTGGCCGGCGGCCAGTTTCTCCGCCGCCTCGGCGATCTCCGCAGGCCGTACCGGGGGCCGCCCCGCCCGCCGGGCGGCCGTCGCCGGGGCCAGCGGTTCGGGGTAGCGGGCCAGCTCGGCCGTGGTGACGGGGCCGGCGAGGCGGGCGGTCTCCGCCGCGTCCCCCGGCTCACCGGGCGCCACGCCGGTCTGGGCCGGCTTGAGCACGGCGACGGTGCGGCCCGCCGCCAGCGCGGCGGCGGCCAGCGCGGCGGTCGCCACCGTCTTGCCGATCTCGGTACCGGTGCCGCTGACGACGGTGACGGCCATGTTCCCTCGCTCCGTTCCTGCCGCGCCGCCGTGCCGCCGCGCTGCCGTACGAGGAGCGCGCGTGCCCGCGCGCCCCGTGTGTTCCGCGCCCCCGGCCGCCTCGGCGCGGCCGGGCCGTGCGCCGGGTCAGCCCGCCGCTGCCGCCGCGTACGCCGCCGCGCAGATCCGGGCCACGTCGTCCTCACCGGTGACATACGGCGGCATCGTGTAGACGAGGTCGCGGAACGGCCGCAGCCACACGCCCTCGCGCACCGCGGCGCGCGTCGCCGCCGCCATGTCGATGTCGTGGTCGAGCTGGACGACACCGATGGCGCCCAGCACCCGGACCTCCCGCACGCCCGGCAGCCGCGCCGCCGGGGCCAGCCCCTCCCGCAGCCCGCGCTCGATCCCGCGCACCTCGCCGCGCCAGTCCCGGGCCAGCAGCAGGTCGACGGAGGCTCCCGCGACCGCCGTGGCCAGCGGATTGCCCATGAAGGTCGGGCCGTGCGCCAGCACCGGCACCTCACCCCGCGAGATGCCCTCGGCCACCTCCGCGGTGCACAGCGTCGCCGCCAGCGTCATCATCCCGCCGGTCAGCGCCTTGCCGAGACACAGCACATCGGGCGCGACGCCCGCGTGGTCCGCGGCGAACAGCTCACCGGTCCGGCCGAAGCCGGTCGCGATCTCGTCCAGGACCAGCAGCACGCCGTGTTCGTCGCACGCCTCGCGCAGCACCCGCAGATAGCCGGGGGAGTGGAACCGCATCCCGCCCGCGCCCTGCACCACCGGTTCGACGACGACGGCCGCCAGCTCCTCGGCGTGCTCCGCGATCAGCCCCCGCAGGTGCTGCGCGTACGCCGGGTCCACGCCGGCGCCGAAGCCGGGCGGCGGCGCGTCGGCGAAGACCTGCCGGGGCAGCACCCCGGACCACAGGTGGTGCATGCCGCCGTCCGGGTCGCACACGGACATCGGCTGCCAGGTGTCGCCGTGGTAGCCGCCGCGCCAGGTCAGCAGCCGCTGCTTGCGGGGCTTCCCCAGCGAACGCCAGTACTGCAGGCACATCTTGACGGCCACTTCCACCGCCACCGAGCCCGAGTCGGCCAGGAAGACGTGGCGCAGCGGCTCCGGGGTGATCTCCACGAGCCGTGCGGCGAGCCGGACGGCCGGCTCATGGGTGAGCCCGCCGAACATCACATGGCTCATCCGGTCCAGCTGCGCGTGCGCGGCTCCGGTCAGCGCGGGGTGGCCGTAGCCGTGCACGGCCGACCACCACGACGACATCCCGTCGACCAGCTCCTCCCGGCCCTCCGCCGGTTCCGCCAGCCGCAGCCGCACCCCGGAGGCGGACTCGACGACCAGCGGGTCCGTACGGCCGGGCATCGGGCCGTACGGGTGCCAGACGTGCCGCCGGTCCAGCTCCAGCAGTTCGGCGGTGGACAGCGGCGCCGCCGCGGCAGGCCCGCCCGGGGCGGCCGGGCCCGCCGGCGGGTGCGGGAGCGGCTCAGGCATTGGGCGGCAGATCGGTGCCCGCGCCGCGGCGGCGCACCGCCACCAGGCCGGTACGGGGAGCGCCCGCCGGCGCGTCGGCGGGTGCGGTGGCCGGAGCGGCGTCCGCACGCTCCGGGGCGGGCGCCCCGGCGGCCGGGGCCGCGCCCTCCTCGGCCGTCTCCCCGCGGGGCGCGCAGCCGCCGTCGTGTCCGCCGCAGCCCGCCCCGGCCGCGCCCGCCCGGTGCTCCGGCAGGGTCACGGTGTCCGAGCCCTCCACCTCGAAGCCCGCGTCGGCGATCATGTCGAGGTCCGCCTGTCCCGCCTGCCCCTCACTGGTCAGGTAGTCGCCCAGGAAGACGGAGTTGGCGAGGTGGAGCGCCAGCGGCTGCAGGGACCGCAGATGCACCTCGCGGCCGCCCGCGAGCCGTACTTCCACATCCGGGCAGACGAAGCGGACCATGGCCAGGATGCGCAGCGCCCGCTGCGGCGTGAGGTTCCACTCCTCGGCCAGCGGTGTGCCCTCGAAGGGGATCAGGAAATTGACCGGCACGGAGTCCGGGTCCAGCTCGCGCAGCGCGAACACCACGTCGACCAGGTCCTCGTCGGACTCGCCCATGCCCGCGATCAGGCCGGAGCAGGCCGACAGCCCCGCGCCCTGCGCCTGCCGCACGGTGGAGACGCGGTCGGAGAAGTCGTGCGTGGTGCAGATGTCCTGGTACGTCGCCTCGGACGTGTTGAGGTTGTGGTTGTACGCGTCCGCGCCCGCGGCCCGCAGCCGCTCGGCCTGACCGTCGGAGAGCAGCCCGAGGCAGGCGCAGACCTCCACGCCCTCGTTCCGCTCCTTGATGGCCGCGATGGTGTCCGACACCCGGTCCACGTCCCGGTCGGTCGGACCGCGTCCGCTCGCCACCAGGCAGACGCGCTTGGCGCCGCCGGCCACACCGGCGCCGGCCGCCGCGGCGGCCTCCTCCGGCTTCAGCCAGGTGTACTTGAGGATCTCCGCCTTCGACCCCAGCCGCTGCGAACAGTACGAGCAGTCCTCCGGGCAGAGTCCCGACTTGAGGTTGACCAGATAGTTGAGCTTCACCCGCCGCCCGAACCACTGGCGGCGCACCCGCCCCGCGGCCGCCACCACGTCGAGCAGGTCGTCGTCGGACGTCGCCAGCACGGCGAGCGCCTCGTCCCGGGTGGGCGGCTCGCGGCGCAGCCCCTTGTCCACCAGCGTTGTCAGCAGCTCCATGGCCGAGATCTTTGCCTACCGGAGGGTCCCGGGCCAAGGAGAGATCCCACAACACCGCAGGATCGGGGTGTGTGTATCGCCACACCCTGTCCCGTCCGGAGCCGGGCTAGGTTTTGGGCAGACCCAACAGACACGAGGGATGGCCGATGCCCCAGGACCAGGACGACCGGGACCCGTTCGGATGGATCGACGAGGAGGCGGCCGCCCGGCGGCGGGCCGGTCTCGTCCGCGCGCTGCGCCCCCGTCCGGCCGCGTCTGCGCTGCTCGATCTGGCGTCCAACGACTACCTCGGACTGGCCCGCCACCCCGCGGTGACCGCCGCGGCCGCGGACGCGGCCCGGCTGTGGGGGGCCGGCGCGACCGGCTCCCGGCTGGTGACCGGCAGCACCGGGCTCCACGCCGAACTGGAGGCGGAACTGGCGGACTTCTGCGGTTTCGAGGCCGCGCTGGTGCTGTCCTCCGGCTACGCCGCCAATCTCGCAGCCGTCACCGCGCTGACCGCGCGCGGCACCCTGATCGTCTCCGACGCGGCCAACCACGCCTCGCTGATCGACGGCTGCCGGCTCTCCCGGGCGGTCACCGCCGTCGTCCCGCACGCCGATCCCGGCGCCGCGGCCAAGGTGCTCGACGGGCACGAGGGCCGGGCCGTCGTCCTCACCGACGCGGTCTTCTCCGTCGACGGCGACGCCGCGCCGCTGGACCGGCTCGCCGCGGTCTGCCGCGACCGCGGGGCGGCCCTGATCGTCGACGACGCCCACGGGCTGGGCGTGCTGGGGGAGGGCGGGCGCGGAGCCCCGTACGCCGCCGGGCTCGCGGGATCACCGGACACGGTCGTGACCGTCACCCTGTCCAAGTCGCTCGGGAGCCAGGGCGGTGCCGTGCTGGGACCGGCCCGGGTGATCGAGCATCTCGTCAACACCGCACGGGCGTTCATCTTCGACACCGGGCTGGCCCCGGCCGCCGCCGGCGGCGCGCTGGCCGCCCTCCGGCTGCTGCGCCGGGAACCGGAGCGGGCGGCCCGGGCCCGTGCCGTCGCCGCCTCCCTGCACGAGCGGCTGACGGCGGCCGGTCTGGCGTCCGTCCGCCCGGACGCGGCCGTGGTCTCCGTACGGGCGCCGTCCCCGGAGGCGGCGCTGCGCTGGGCGGCGGACTGCCGGGCCGGCGGGCTGGCCGTGGGCTGCTTCCGCCCGCCGTCCGTGCCCGACGGCGTCTCGCGGCTGCGGCTCACCGCCCGCGCCGACCTGACGGATGATCAGATCGACCGGGCGGTGGCCGTCATCGTCGCGGCGGCGCCCGCCGGCTGACCCGGCCGCCCCCTTCCGCCGGCCGGTCCGCGTTCCGGCGCGGCGACGGCGGCGGGCGGGGCGGCGAGGGCGGCAGGCGGGGCGGCTCGGTGGCGCTCAGCGCACCCGGCCGTAACGGACGCTCTTCGTCCAGATCTTCTCCAGCTTGACGACGGAGCCGGTCTTGGGGGAGTGCCAGACCTTGCCGCTGCCGGCGTAGACGCCGACGTGGTAGACGCTGCCGCCGGAGTGGAAGAACACCAGATCGCCCTTGGCCCGCTTCGGGGCGGAGACGCGGCCGGTCTTGTTGTACTGGGCCTGGGCCGTGCGCGGCAGCTTCTTGCCTGCCTTCTTGTACGCGTACAGCGTCAGGCCGGAGCAGTCGAAGCGGTGCGGGCCCGCGGCGCCGTACTGGTAGGGGTCGCCCTTCTGTGCCGCGGCGACCGAGAGCGCCTTCGACCGGGCGGTGGCGGCCTGGGCCTCGGACGCGGCGCCCGGTGCGAGGACGGTGCCGGTGACCGCGGCCAGGGTGAGCGCCGATACGGCGCCCGCGCGGGAGATGCGCGCGGTGGTGCCGGCGGGCTTCCGGCCGGTGCCGCCGATGCCCGTGGTGCCGGTGAAGCCGGTGGTGCTGTCGTGCGTCTGGACGTGAACGTGCGCGGACATGCGCAACCCTTCGTCAGCCGCCTGTGAAGGATGACCTGTCGGGTTCGGGCAGAACGAAGATGCCCGGCCGCGATCGCGGCTTCACCCCAAGGGCCGGCCGGAGGGTTCCGGCCGGGCCCGGCTTGCCCGGGTCCTCCACTCCTGCCGGTCAGGGGAATCGACCTGTCGCCCGGGACGGTGGCAGGACTCGGCGTCCGCCCGGGCCGCCCCGCCTCGGCGGCGGGGGCTTGTCGTCTCGGCGATGGTTACGCACTCCAGGTCGAATTTCGTCACCGATCCGAGCTTATGTGAAAGTTCTCACTCTTGCCCCAACCAGGTGGAATGGCCGTGTTGTTGACGGCCGAACGCGGTCCCCGGCCCCGCCCCGACCAGGCGTGATGCCCGGAACGGCCGAGGGTTCACCGACGCCTGGCGCACGCCGCACGCCGCACGCCGCACGCCGCACGGCCCGTCATGTCCCGCGGAGAGCAGCCCGGTCGGGGGAGGACGGTCGGTGACGCGTGTCGCGGCACTCCGTGGCGTTCCGTCAGCCAGTGTTCTCCGGCGGGAGGGTGACGCGCCGGGTCCGGCGTTCCCCGTCGAGGACGCGCAGGGCCCGGCCCAGGGTGGCCGCGTGCAGTTCCGTCTCGCCGCGTGCGTGCATCACGGAGAGCGCGTCGCGCAGCCGGACGGCCCGGTCGACCAGCGCCTGCGCGGCCCGCAGGCTGCCGTAGGTGTCGGTGCCCCGGGCCGGGTTGATCCGTCCCAGCAGGTCGGCCGCCTCCAGGTAGCGGTCGATCAGCTCGCCCTCGGCGCGCGTGAGGGCGGGCAGCGGCGGCAGTTCGGGCAGGGACACGGCTCACCCCCGGTCCACGGGGGCGGCGGACCCCTTGCGGTTCGCGACGATCCGGTCGGCGAGTCCGTAGGCGACGGCCTCGCCGGCGGTGAGGATCCTGTCCCGCTCGATGTCCGAGGCGACGCGCTCCGCGGGCTGCCCGGTGTGCCGCACCAGCATCTCCTCCAGCATGGCGCGGGCGCGGGCCACCTCGCGGGCCCTGATCTCCAGGTCGTCCACCTGCCCCCGCACGGGCTCGGCCAGGGAGGGCTGGCGGAGCACGGCCCGGGAGCCCGGGAGCATCAGCCGCCGGCCGGGCTCCCCCGCGGCGAGCAGCACGGCCGCCTCCTCGGCCGCCTGTCCGAGGCAGATCGTCTCGATGGGGCAGCCGACGAAGAGCATCGTGTCGTAGATCGCGGTCATCGCGGTGAGGGAGCCGCCGGGGGAGTTGATGTACAGGGAGATGCCGCGGCCGGGCGCGGCGTGCTCCAGATGCATCAGCTGGGCGATGACGTCGTTGGCCGAGGTCTCGTCGACCTCGGTGCCGAGGAGGACGATGCGCTCCTCCAGAAGCCGGGAGTACGGGTCCAGCGTGCGGATCCCGCGGCTGGTGCGCTCGGTGAACTGCGGCAGCACGGAGCGGGCGGTCGGAGACTCCACGGCTGCTCCCCCTTCTTCCGTTGTGTGATCGCCGTTCCGGCGAAAATGTACGTCCTGTACGTCTCGTACGATGGGGAGCATGGCTTATGAGATTCCGGTGACGCAAGCCCGCGCGGAGCTGGCCGAGTTGATCAACCGTGTCGTCTACGGCGGTGAACGGGTGGTCGTGACGCGTCACGGCAAGCCGCTCGTGGCTCTGGTGTCGGCCGCTGACCTGCAGCTTCTGGAGCAGCAAGAGGCCGCTGCGGAGGAGCCGGTGATCAGCACGGTGTCGGCCCTCCGCCCCGGCCTCACGTCCGCTGCGGGCGAACGGAGCCGGTTCGGCATCGCGGCGGAGCACCGCGGCGCGGAGCCGGGCAATCCGCCGGGCGGGCACGGTCATTGACGGGTGCCGCCGGCGCCGGCCGAGGGCATGGGGACGCCGGGGGAGGGGAGGACCGGGTACGCGGACCGCTGTCCACGGGTGTCCGGACCGGCACGGGCCGGCGCCCCGCAGCGCCGCGCACCCGGCGGGCGGGGAGTCTCCGCACCGCCGGGTTTTCCGGTGCGGTCAGTCGCGGGAGCCGGACCGGTCCTTCTGCTGCGCCTTGGCCTCGTTCGCGTAGAGGTCGACATACTCCTGGCCGGAGAGCTTCATGATCTCGTACATGATCTCGTCGGTCACGGCGCGCAGCACCGCCCGTTCGCCCTCCATGCCCGCGAAGCGGGAGAAGTCCATCGGCTCGCCGAAGCGGATCGTCACCCGGCCGGGCCGCGGCAGCCGGCGCCCCGGCGGCTGGATCTCGAACGTTCCCTGCATGGCGCACGGCACCACCGGAACCCCCGCCCGGATCGCCATGACGGCCACCCCGACGCGGCCCTTGTAGAGCCGGCCGTCGTGCGAACGCGTCCCTTCCGGGTAGATCCCGAGCAGCTCGCCGCTTCCCAGCACCTTGAGCCCTTCGGTGATCGCGGCCTGCCCGGCCTGCCGGCCCGACCGGTCCACCGGGATCTGGCCGATGCTGCGGAAGAAGGCGGCCGTCAGCCGGCCCTTGATCCCGGGACCCGTGAAGTACTCCGCCTTGGCGAGGAAGGTGATACGGCGGCGGAGGATGGCCGGCATCAGGAAGTGGTCCGAGAAGGACAGGTGGTTGCCGGCGACGATCGCGGCCCCGTCCTCGGGCACATGCTCCAGGCCCTGGATCCGGGGGCGGAAGGTCAGCCGCAGCAACGGCCCGAGAAGCACGTACTTGAGCACGTAATAGAACACAGGTCGGCTCCCGACTGCACCGTATCGGCCCTGGGCTGCGTCCCGTGAGGTCCAGGGTGGAAGGAAGGGGATCAGTTTATGGGCAGGTGTTGCCGCGTGTGACCACTTCTGACCGGCCCCCTTCCGGGTCCATTCGGCACTGGTCACGGGACGTCAGAAGTGCCGACGGCCCGGCCCGCCCGGTCCCCGCCCCGGACGGGCGGACACGGCGGCGGAGCCGGGCAGGGCGCGGCTCAGACCGTGGCGGGGAAGCGGTCCCACACCCGGTGCCGGGCGAGCAGCCGGACGACGCCGTCCAGGACGTCACGGCCGTTGTCGCCGCCGACCACCCCGTGCGCGCCCGGGTCGATGCCCGCCGCCTCCCAGACCCGCCCGGCGTCCGCCCAGCCGCCGACGGCCTTGGCGTGCCGGTAGGCCTCGGCGGTCATCAGCAGCACCCGCGGGTCGACCGGCGCGCCGGCGCCGCCGTTCCCGGCCTTGGCGTCCCGCGCTCCGTGGGCGTCCGCCCCCGCGGCGGGGGCTCCGGCCAGCAGCAGGGCGTCGAACTCGACGGAACGGGCGTTGGCGAACGTGCGCTGGACGGTGACCGGCTCCCCGGCCCCGTCCTCCAGCACGCCGCCCCGGGGAGCGACGACCAGCGGCACCATGCCCCGGTCGAACACCGCCTGCCGGACGGCCCGCACGGAGTCCAGGTCACCGCTCTCCCCGGTGACGATGCCGACGACCCGCCCCGCGACCGGCCACTCCTGCCCGACCTGGGACAGCGCCGGGCAGGGCTCCACCTCGGCCAGCGGCCCGGACGGTTCCGGGGCGGGCAGGCCGAGCCCGTGCGCGACCTCCTCGCAGAGCCGGGGGTCGATAGTGGCCAGGGTGCGCAGGACCCGTTCCTTCACCGCGTTCTCGTAGCACTTGCTCAGCTCGAAGGTGTACGCGGCGATCACATGCTCGCGCTCGACCGGTGAGAGGCTCAGCCAGAACTGCCGCGGCTGGCTGAAGTGGTCGTCGAAGGAGGCCGGTGCCTCCCGCCCACGCGGCGCGGCCGGCACCTCCACCGGCACCTCGGTGTATCCGCCCGCGTCCGCTCCGGCGGTGAACGGGCAGCCGCCGTCGAGGGAGTTGGGCCGGTACGGTGCCACCCCGCGGTGCACGGCGGTCTGGTGCATCCCGTCCCGCAGCATGTCGTTCACCGGCGCGTGCGGGCGGTTGACGGGGATCTGCGCGAAGTTGGGGCCGCCCAGCCGGGAGATCTGGGTGTCGAGGTACGAGAAGAGCCGCCCGGCGAGCAGCGGGTCGTCGGTGACGTCGATGCCCGGGACCAGATGGCCCGGGTGGAAGGCCACCTGCTCCGTCTCGGCGAAGTAGTTCGAGGGGTTGGCGTTCAGGGTCATCAGCCCGATCGGCTGCACCGGTGCCAGCTCCTCCGGCACGATCTTCGTCGGGTCCAGCAGGTCGATGCCCGCGAAGGTCTGCTCGGGGGTGTCGGGGAAGGTCTGGATGCCGAGCTCCCACTGCGGGAAGGCGCCGGCCTCGATCGCGTCGGCGAGGTCGCGCCGGTGGAAGTCGGGGTCGGCCCCGCCCACGATCTGCGCCTCCTCCCAGACCAGGGAGTGCGCTCCCAGCTTCGGCTTCCAGTGGAACTTCACCAGGGTGGTGCCGCCCGAGGCGTCGACCAGCCGGAAGGTGTGGATGCCGAAGCCCTCCATCATCCGGTAGGAGCGCGGGATGCCGCGGTCCGACATGTTCCAGAGCGTGTGGTGGGTGGCCTCGGTGTGCAGCGAGACGAAGTCCCAGAAGGTGTCGTGCGCGCTCTGCGCCTGCGGGATCTCCCGGTCCGGATGCGGCTTGCCCGCGTGGATGATGTCGGGGAACTTGATGGCGTCCTGGATGAAGAACACCGGGATGTTGTTCCCGACGAGGTCGAAGACGCCCTCGCCGGTGTAGAACTTCACGGCGAAGCCCCGGGTGTCCCGGACGGTGTCCGCGGATCCCCGGGAGCCGAGCACGGTGGAGAACCGGACGAAGACCGGCGTCTCGGCGTCCTTGGCCAGGAAGGCCGCCTTCGTCACGCCCGCCGCGGTGCCGTACCCCCGGAACACCCCGTGGGCGGCGGCGCCGCGGGCGTGCACGACCCGCTCGGGGATGCGCTCGTGGTCGAAGTGGGTGATCTTCTCCCGCAGATGGTGGTCCCGCAGCAGCACCGGACCGCGCGGACCGGCCTTCAGGGAGTGGTCGGTGTCCGGCAGCCGGAGTCCCTGGGCGGTGGTGAGATACGCGCCGCCCTGCGCCATCGCGGCACGGTCCGCGCCGGTGGCCTGCCCGGTGGGGCCGACGGTCTCCGGGCCGCTCTGGTCGTGCTTGGGCGGCAGCGGTTCACGGGGCTCGGTGGGCTCCTCCAGCGGGGGCGGCTCACTGCCGGGACGTCCGGGAAGGGGGTGGCGCTGCTCCATCGTTCGCTCCTCCGTGCCTCATGACGACAACGTCTTGCGCGTGACCTGAGGGCGTGTCCCCAAACACCGTGGCGCCCCACGGGGTTCGGGCATCCGGCCCGTTCACCGGGTGCGGTCCCGTGACCCCCGGCTGCCGGGAGACGCCGGCCGCTCCCGGGGAGAGGCCCCGGTGATCCGTCCGGCCCATCAGCGTGTGCGGCCCCGCACGCCCTGTGAACACACTGGTGCGCATGGCAGCAGAGCAAAAGGTACGTACACGGCGTACCGGTACGAAAGCGGCCGAGCCGCGACGGGAGTCCCGCACCGGCCCGGTGGAAGCGGCCCAGAACGCGTGCCGCGATCTGGCCGGTCTGATCGGTTACCCGGCGGAAGGCGTGTCCGCGGTGTGCCGGACCGAGGACGGCTGGCGGGTCGACATCGACGTCCTGGAACTCCAGCGCGTCCCCGACACCACCAGCTTGCTCGCCACCTACCAGGTGGACGTCGACCGGGCAGGAGAACTGCTCCAGTACCGCAGGGTCCGCCGCTTCCGGCGCGGTGCGTCGGACGACTGGCCCGCCGGCCACCCCTGAGAGGACCTCCCCCATGACCACGACCACCTACAACGACGGCATGGTGTGCGTGCCGCGCGCAGGCACGCTCTACGACACCCTCGAACTGATCCTCGATCGCGGCATGGTGATCGACATCTTCCTCCGGGTCTCCCTGGTCGGCATCGAGATCCTCAAGATCGACGCGCGCATCGTGGTGGCCAGTGTCGACACCTATCTGCGGTTCGCCGAGGCCTGCAACCGCCTCGATCTGGAGTCCGACAGCCGCAGCCGGACCGTCCCCGAGCTGTTCGGCGGCGGTGGCGGTGTGGCGGGCGCGGTCGGCAGGAAGAAGGCGGGCAAGGCCGCCGGAGCGCTCGGCGAGAAGGTGCGGGACGTGGTCGGCGGCGACTCCGAAGAGGACGAGGAGACGGAGGCGGAGGAGCGGCCCGCACCGCGCAAACGCACCGCCTCCCGCCGGCGCACCGAGTCCACGGCGAGCCGCGGCACCACCCGTACCCGCTCGTCGAAGAAGGGCTGAACCGTGAGCGCACCGGGTCTGTACGTCTATGGCGTCGTCCGGGCCGGACGCGCCCTGCCGGCCGGGCGCAGGGGGGTCGGCGACCCGCCCGGGCCGCTGCGGCTGGTCGGCCACGGCGGGATCGCGGCCGTCGTCAGCCCGGCGCCGCCCGGTCTCCGTGCCCGGCGCCGGGATCTGATGGCGCACCAGGAACTGCTGCTCGATCTCGCCGCCGGCGGCCCCGTGCTCCCGATGCGGTTCGGCATGGTGGCGCCCGACGAGGACACCGTGCTGCGGGACCTCGCCGCCGGTGAACGGGAGCGGTCCGCCGCGCTGACCCGGCTCGACGGCCGGTGCGAACTCAACCTCAAGGCGTCGCCGGTGGAAGGCGGGCTGGCCGCCCTTCTGCGGGAGGACGAGCGCGTCCGGCGGCTCCGGGACGAGGTGCGCGGCCGCCCGAGTTACCAGGGCAGCCTCCGGCTGGGCGAGTCGGTGGCCGCGGGGCTCGCCCGCCGGGCGAAGACCGCCACCGACCAGGTGCTGCGCGCCTGTGCCCCGCTGGCCGAACAACGCGTCGAGGGCCCCGAGGTCCAGGGGTGCGTGCGGAACGTCTCCTTCCTCGTCGGCCGGGACCACGAGGCCCCGTTCCGGGCGGCGGTGGAGCGGCTGGCCGCCGAGCACCGGGACGCGGTGGAACTGCGGCTCACCGGACCGCTGCCCTGCTACAGCTTCGTCGACCCCGCCTCCGTACCGGCGTCGGCCTGACATGGGGCTCCTGACCGAGCTGGCCCTGCTGCCGCTGGCCCCCGTGCGGGGCGTCGTGTGGATCGCCAACCGCATGACGGACGCCGCGGAGGACGAACTGCACGATCCCGCGGCCGTCCGCGCGCGACTCGTCGTGCTCAACCAGGCACTGGAGAACGGGGAGATCGGCATGGAGGAGTTCGAGCGCGAGGAGGAACGACTGCTGGATCTGCTGGAACGGCGATCCGGAACTGCCGTGGTAGGAGCGGAAAGAGGAATGGGACACCGCTGATGAACGAGAACACCAAATCCGCCCTGGCGGCGGGAGTCGTGGGGGGCTACCTCCTGGGACGCACCCGGAAGGCGAAGCTCGTCCTGGGGCTGGCCTCCCTCCTCGTCGGCCGGGGAATGGGGATCAGCCCGCAGAGCCTCGTCACCGACGGAGTGCGCAAACTGACGTCGTCCCCGCAGCTCGGTTCACTGGGCGAGCAGGTGCGCGGGGAACTGCTGTCCGCGGGCAAGGCGGCGGCCGCCGCCGCGGCCAACCGCCGCCTCGACTCGCTGGCGGACGCCATCCAGGAGCGGACCCGCGCCCTCCAGGAGGACACCGAGGAAGGCGAAGAGGAAGAGGAGCCGGAGGAGGAAGGCCCCGAGGCGGAGGAGGAAGAGGAGGAGCCCGAGGGGGAGGAAGAAGAAGAGGGCCCCGAAGCCGAGGAGGAGGAAGAAGAGGAAGAAGAAGAGGAGCCCGAGGAGGAGGAAGAAGAGGAAGAAGAAGAGGAGCCCCAGGCCGAGAAGAAGCGGCGGGCCCCCAAATCCGGCGGAAAGCGGGCGGGGAAGAAGCCGGAAGCCCGGAAGCCGGAGCAGAAGAAGCCCGCGGAGAAGAAGCCCGCGCGGAAGAAGGCACAGCCGAAGAAGGAAACCGCCGAGAAGCCGGCCGCCAAGAAGCAGGCCGGCGGGGGAGCCCGGAAGAAGGCCCCGGCGAAGAAGGCTCCGGCGCGGAAGAAGCCCCAGGCGAGAAGGGCTCCCGCCAACAAGAGCGCTCCGGCGAAGAAGACCGCAGCGAAGAAGTCACCTGCTCGCAAGGCCGCGGCGGAGAAGTCGGCCGCCCGGTCCGGCCGTCGGAGGTAGCGGATCATGCCCGAGAAGGACCAGAACGGGAACGGCTCCGGTGTCGACCGGCTCCGTAAGGAATTCGGTGACTACCTCGGCGCCAAGTCGCAGCGGTTGGTGGAATCGGCCGGCGGCCGGTTGTCCGATCTCACCGGACGGCTCACCGACGCGGCCGAGAACGGCGGCTCGCTGCCCAAGGTCGGCGCCCGCGTGCTGGGCGGGGAATCCCCGGCGAAAGCGTTCATGGGCGAGAAGGCCAAGGGAGTGAAGGACAACGTCGTGGGCAAGGCCAAGGAAGCGGTCGGCGCCGGGGGCGGCGAGAGCAAGGGCAAGAAGAAGCCCGGTGACGTCAAGGTCACGAATATCGTCGAGACCCTCGACATCGGCCTCTCGCTGCGCACCTGCTACGACTACTGGTGCCAGTTCGAGGACTTCAGCGACTTCATGAAGGGCGTACGCCACGTCTCCAAGTCGGACGAGACGACCTCGGACTGGAAGGCCAAGGTGGGCCCGTCGACCCGCGGCTGGGAGGCGACGATCGACGAGCAGATCCCGGACGAGCGCATCGTCTGGAACTCCGAGGGCGCCAAGGGCACCACCCGGGGATGCGTCTCCTTCCACGAACTCGCGCCGAATCTGACCCGCATCGTGGTCGTCGTGGAGTACTACCCCTCCGGCTTCTTCGAGAAGACCGCCAACATCTGGCGGGCCCAGGGCCGCCGGCTGCGGCTCGACCTCAAGCACTTCCAGCGGTACGTGACGCTGGGCGCGGAGGAGGAGCCCGAGGGCTGGCGCGGTGAGATCCGCGACGGCGAGGTGGTCCGCAGCCACGAGGACGCGATGGAAGAGGAGGAACGCGAGGGCGAGGAGGGGGAGGAGGAGCAGGAAGGCGAAGAGGGCGAGGAGGAGCAGGAGGGCGAAGAGGGCGAGGAGGAGGACGAGGAAGAAGAAGACGAGGAGGACGAAGACGAAGAGGACGAGGACGAGGAGGACGAATACGAGGACGGAGGAGAGGACGAGGACGAGGACGAAGACGAGGAGTACGAAGCGGAGGACGAGGAAGAGGAGTGAGCGGGCACCATGACCACGACAATTGAGACCCCGCACGCACCGGGTTCCGGAGCCTGTTGCACCTACGGCCCCACCACGGCCAATCTCGCCGACATTCTCGAACGCGTCCTCGACAAGGGCATCGTGATCGCCGGTGACATCAAGATCGACCTCCTCGACATCGAACTGCTGACGATCCGCATCCGGCTCTTCGTCTCCTCCGTCGACACGGCCCGCAAAGCCGGCATCAACTGGTGGGAGACGGACCCCGCGCTCTCCACGCGTGCCCAGCAGGACCGGCTCACCGAGGAGAACCAGGCACTCCGGGACCGGATCGCGGCACTGGAAGAGGGCTCCGGGGAGCCGGAGGAGCGGGGCGCCGGACAGAGGGAGCGTGCCCGGGCATGACCGCGATCCCGTCCCCGTCCGCCACCGCTCCCGCCGGCGGCACCCCCGAGACCCGGGTGGTTCCCGCCGGAGCCCCGGCCGGCCCGGCCGCCCCGCCGGCCTCCGCCGGGTCCACGCTCACCTGCGTCTTCGTGGTCTGCCGGGGCGGCGATCCCGCCCCGGCCCTCGCCACCACCCCCGGCCACCGCGGCGGAGGGCCCCTCCGGGCCCTCCCCGTGGGCGCGTTGACGGCGGTCGTCCAGGACGTGCCGGCGGCCGCGTTCTCGGAGGAGGCGCTGCGGAAGCGGCTGTCCGACCCCGGCGAGCTGGAGCTCTGCGCCCGGGCGCACCACGCCGTGGTGGCCGCGGTGGCGGACCACGCCTCCGCGATCCCCTTTCCGCTCGCCACCCTCTACCGCGAGGACGGACGCGTCCGCGTGGCGCTGCGGTCCAAGGAGCCGCGGCTGCACGCCGTGTTCGACCGGATCGCGGGACGCGTCGAGTGGGGGGTCAAGGTCTGCGCCGCTCCGCTCCCCGCCGCCCCGGAGTCCGCCCCCCGGACCGCTGCCGCCCGGGACCCGGGAACCACCGCGGACACCGGCACGGCCCCGGACCGGGGGACCCCCGCCCCCGGCACCGGCCGCGCCTACCTGGCGCGGGTCCGCGGCCGGCACCGTGCGCGGGAGGAGCGGCAGAACGCCGCCCTGCGAGCGGCCGAGCAGGTGGACGCCGCCCTGCGCGGCATCTCGGCCGCGGCCCGGCGCCTGCGCGTCCACGACGTCCGGCCGGCCGGCGACCCGCGCACCCACCTGCTGAACGCCGCCTATCTCATGGACCGGGACCGCGACGAGACGGTGGCCGCCACCCTCCGGCGGCTGCGCGCGGACCCCGGCACCGACGGCGTGCACATCGAGGTCACCGGGCCCTGGGTGCCCTACTCCTTCGCGGCCACCGGGGACGGCGACGATGACGGCTGACACGGCGGCCGGGACGGCCGCGACCACCACGCTCTCCTGGGACGAACGCCCCGAGGGAGCCGCCGGCCCGATCGGCGTACCCCTGGTGGACCTCCTGGACCGGGTGCTGGCGACCGGTGTCGTCCTCAGCGGCGACATCGTCATCGCCATCGCCGAGGTGCCCCTGGTCCGGCTCTCCCTGCACGCGCTGCTCTCCTCGGTCAGCGAGCGGATGCCCGCCCCGTGGCCCGACGAGGGACCGCTGTGAGCGGCGGCCGGCGGATGGACATCGAGCCCGACACCGTCGCCCGGGACCTGGTGGCCCTCGTCCTCACCGTCGTCGAACTGCTCCGGCAGCTGATGGAGCGGCAGGCGATCCGCCGGGTGGAGGAGGAGGACCTCACCGAGGACCAGATCGAGCGCATCGGGACGACGCTGATGCTGCTGGAGGAGCGGATGGCCGAACTCCGCGAACGGTTCGGGCTGCGCCCCGAGGACCTCAACCTCGACCTGGGCCCCCTGGGAACCCTGCTGCCCCGCGACTGATCCCGCCCCGTTCCCCGTTCCCGCGCCGTGCGGAACCGGGAGCGGGGCACTGCCGCGCCGGGCCGGCCCGGCGCGATCTCCCCGGCGACGTCCCGCGCGGCGCTCCGCCACGGACGTTCCGGGCCGCTGGGCCGCCGGGCCGGTGAGCACCCGCGGCGGACCACGCGTTCAGACCCCTGCCCGGCCGGTGACCGGACGGCTCACCCCCGGCCCTCGTCGCCGGCCGTCCGCCGTCCGCACCGGGGACAACCGCGGGCCCGGGGGCCCCGTACGCCGCCGCGGCGTCTCACCGGCGCCGCAGCGCCACCGCGCCGGCCGTGACCCCGGCCAGCACGATCCAGCCGAACCACAGCCAGCCGCTGCCGCCCAGGGCCGCCGTGTACGCGGTCACCACGACCAGGGCGGCCACCGTGGCGACCGTCAGGGTCTTCACCGATCCGGGCATACCGCATCCTCCTCCCGGCGGTCCCCGCGCGGACGCGCGGACCGCGGCCAGGAGTCCATCGTCACCCCGAAGCGGCCTCCGCCGCTACCGACCGCGTGACTGGAGTGACGCCAGGTAGGCGTTGTAGGCGGTCAGCTCCTGGTCGCCGTCGCGGTCCGCGGCCCGGTCGGAGCGCCTGGCCTGCCGCTCCTCCGAGCCGTGCCACTGGTAGAGCAGGGCCACCAGCACGATCACCGAGGGGATCTCGCTGAACGCCCAGGCGATGCCTCCCGCCGCCTGCTGGTCGGCCAGCGCGTCGAGCCCCAGCGACACGGGCGGATCGGCGTACGTCCCGACCATCGGCGCCGTCGCCATCATCAGCGCGATGCCGAAGAACGCGTGGAAGGGCATCCCGGCGAAGAGCTCCAGCATCCGCATGATGTAACCGGGACGGTGCGGTCCCGGGTCCACGCCCATGATCGGCCAGAAGAAGGCCAGACCCACCGCCAGGAAGTGCACCATCATCGCGATGTGCCCGGCCGTGCTGCCCATCAGCCAGTCGAAGAGCGGGGTGAAGTACAGCCCGTAGAGGCTCGCGATGAACATCGGGATGGTGAACGCCGGGTGCGAGATGATCCGCACATAGCGGCTGTGCAGCAGCGCCACCAGCAGTTCCCGCGGGCCGCGGTGGCCGCGCCGCGCCGTCGGCAGGGCCCGCAGCGCGAGCGTCACCGGCGCGCCGAGCAGCAGCAGGATCGGCGAGACCATGCTGATCACCATGTGCTGCACCATGTGCACGCTGAACATGACCATGCCGTACTCGTTAAGCCCGGTGGACATCACCAGCACGATGCTGGCCAGACCCGAGACCCAGGCGACCGTGCGGGCCACCGGCCAGGCGTCACCGCGCCGCCGCAGCCGGAGCACGGCCCAGCCGTAGAGGGCCAGCGCCACCAGGCAGGCGGCGAGGAAGAACGGGTCGCCCGTGAACTCCATGCCCCGGGCGAGGGTGAAGGGCGGCAGGTCCATGGTCATGCCGTGT
This sequence comes from Streptomyces sp. S07_1.15, assembly GCF_020739505.1. Taxonomy (NCBI): domain Bacteria; kingdom Bacillati; phylum Actinomycetota; class Actinomycetes; order Kitasatosporales; family Streptomycetaceae; genus Streptomyces; species Streptomyces sp. S07_1.15. The sequence goes on along the minus strand of NZ_JAJBZK010000001.1, from coordinate 147,435 downwards.
TCGCCGTGGTCCATCCGCTCTCTCCTCTTGCGCGGGAATACCGCTTTCGCGGGGGTTCCGCGCGATCCGCGCCCTCCGCAGCCACCAGAGTAGAACCGCCCCCGGCCGGAACCCCGGCCGGGGGCGTTCCGGAGCGTTCCGGCCGGTCAGAGCACGGTCTCGGCCTCGGCGTACCGCTCCCGCGGCACGGTCTTGAGGGACTCCACCGCCTCGGCTATCGGGATCAGCCGGATGTCGGTGCCGCGGAGTGCGGTGATCCTGCCGAACTCGCGGCGGTGCACGGCCTCGACCGCGTGCCAGCCGAAGCGGGTGGCCAGCACCCGGTCGTACGCGGTGGGGGTGCCGCCCCGCTGGACGTGGCCGAGGATGACCGGGCGGGCCTCCTTGCCGAGCCGGTGCTCCAGCTCGGTGGAGAGCTGCCGGGCGACACCGGCGAACCGCTCGTGCCCGTAGATGTCCTTGCCGCCGATGTCGAAGTCCATCGAGCCGGCGCGGGGCTTGGCGCCCTCGGCGACGACCACGATCGCGAACTTCTTCCCGGCCAGGAACCGCTTGCCGACCCGGGCGGTCAGCTCGTCGATGTCGAAGGGCCGCTCGGGGACGACGATGGCGTGGGCGCCGGCCGCCATGCCGGAGTGCAGCGCGATCCAGCCGGTGTGCCGCCCCATGACCTCCACGATCAGCACCCGCTGGTGGGACTCGGCGGTGGTCTTGAGCCGGTCCAGCGCCTCGGTGGCGACGCCCACCGCGGTGTCGAACCCGAAGGTGACATCGGTGCCGGCGATGTCGTTGTCGATGGTCTTGGGCACCCCGACGATCGGCAGCCCGGCGTCGGAGAGCAGCCGCGCCGCCTTGAGGGTCCCCTCGCCGCCGATCGGGATGACGGCGTCCAGGCCGAGCTCCTCGACATGGCCCCGGGCCCGCTCCACCCCGTCCACGAGATGGGCCGGCTGGACGCGGGACGAGCCGAGGATGGTGCCGCCGCGGGCGAGGATGCCGCCCACCGCGTCCAGGTCCAGCGTGCGGTAGTCGGCCTCCAGCAGGCCCTTCCAGCCGTCGTTGAAGCCGATGACCTCGTCGCCGTGGTCCGCGACGGCGCGGTGCACGACCGACCGGATGACAGCGTTCAGACCGGGGCAGTCGCCGCCGGACGTGAGCACACCAATACGCATGGCGTATCCAAACCTCTGCAACTCAACCGGAGACCGGACGCCGTCGTCCGGTTGGATCCCCGCCACCCTACAAGCGCGGGGTGGCGGGGCGGGGTGCTGTCCGAGGAGCGGACCGGACTGTTCATCCCGCCGTCAACCGTCGCCGGGCTCCCGGCCCGCCCGGCGACGGATCCGGCTCAGGCGGGCTGGGTCGCCGCGGCGATCCGCTCCTGGCGCAGCGCCTCGTACCAGCGGTCGTCGGTCGGCGGCAGCGCGTTCACGTCGAGGGCCAGCTTGAGCAGCAGATCGGCGATCTGCGGATTGCGGGCCAGCACCGGCCCGTGCATGTACGTACCGAAGACGGTGTCGTTGTACGCGCCCTCGGTGCCGTCGCCCGTGCCGTTGCCGTTGCCGAAGCGGACCCGGGCGAACGGGCGCGCCGTCGGGCCGAGGTGGGTGACGCCCTGGTGGTTCTCGAAACCCGTCAGCGGCGGCAGGTTCAGCCGGCCGTCGATGTCGGCCAGGACGTCGCCGACGCACCGGGCGGCCTCGCCCCGGGTGCTCACCACGTCCAGCAGGCCGAGCCCCGGCTCCTTCTCGCCGAGGTCATTGACGAACTCGTGGCCCAGGATCTGGTAGCCGGCGCAGACGGAGAAGACGATCGCGCCGTTGGCCACCGCCCGGCTGAGGCCGCCGTCGCGGCGCAGCCGCTCGGCCGCCAGCCGCTGCGGCCGGTCCTCGCCGCCGCCGATCAGATAGATGTCGCCGGAGGTGGGCACCGGCTGGTCGCTGCGGACGTCCACGCGTGAGACCTCCAGGCCCCGCTGGCGCGCCCGCCGCTCCACCACCAGGACGTTGCCCTGGTCGCCGTACGTGCTCAGCAGGTCCGGGTAGACCCAGACCAGGCGCAGGCTGCTGTCGCTCATGCTCGCATTCCTCAAGGGGTTCGGGCGGGGTCAGTTGCCCACGCGGCGGCGGAGGTCCTGGAAGGCCGTGTAGTTGGCGATCACCTCGATGCGTCCGGGCGGCGCCTGCCCCACGGCCTCGTCGACGTTCTCGCAGACGCGGAAGTCGAGCCCCGCGACCTCCAGCCGTACGGCCAGGTCCAGCTTGCGGTCGCCGATGACGAAGATCGGGTGGCCGGCGAGCCGGCCGTAGTCGACGTCCCACAGCCAGGAGGTGTCGGTGCCGTCCGCGCCGCGGGCGTTGACGGAGAGGATCACCGGGGTGGGCGGCGGGTCGATGAGGGAGAAGGTCTCCAGCCAGCCGGCCGGGTTCTTGGCCAGCAGCAGCCGCAGGTCGCGGCCCTGGAACTGCACGACGTCGTAGCGGCCGGCGACCGCCTGCACCTCGTACATCCGCTCCAGCGCCACCTGCGGGGGGACCCCGAAGTGCGCGGCGACGGCGGCGGAGGTCGCGGCGTTGGCCTTGTTCGCCCGGCCGGGCAGCCGCAGCCGGATCGGCCAGGCCGAGCCGTGCGGGTCCACCACCTGGTCGCCGGCCAGCGCCCAGCTCGGCATCGGGCGGCGGAAGCCGCACTCGGAACAGAACCAGTCGTCGGAGGGCCGCTGGAGCACACCGCCGCAGGACGGGCAGGACCAGGCGTCGTCCTTCCAGGCCTGGCCCGCCGCGACCCACACCACGTTGGGGGAGGACGAGGCGGCCCAGGCGATCAGCGGGTCGTCGCAGTTGGCGATGACCGTCGCCTTGTTGCCGGCCAGGCCCTCGCGCCACTTCTCGGCGAGCATCCGGGTCTCGGCGGCGCGGTCGAGCTGGTCGCGGGAGAGGTTGAGCAGGGCGATGGCCTTGGGCGTGACGTCCCGCGCGACCCCGGCGAGGTACTTCTCGTCGACCTCGATGACGCCGAACCGGGCGTCCGAACCGCCCGCCAGCGCCGAGGTGATGCCCGCGGGCATGTTCGCGCCCAGCGCGTTCGACACCACGGGACCGCTGGCACGCAGCGCCTCGGCGATCAGCCGGGTGGTGGTCGTCTTGCCGTTGGTGGCCGAGACCAGGATCACGTCCAGATGGCCCGCCAGACGGGCCAGCAGGTCCGGGTCGAGCCGCAGCGCGACCTTGCCGCCGATCACGGATCCGCTGCCGCGGCCCACCGCCCGTGATGCCGCTGCCGCGGCCCTGCCCGCCGTCACGGCCAGCTTGGCCCGCGGCGTCAGCGGGTCCGAGTTGCCTGCCATCGTCCTTGCTCCTCCTCGCATCCGGCGCCGCACCCCCGCCACCCGGCCGGCCGGGTGGAACGGCCCCCTCCGCGCCGAATCACCAGCCGGGAGGGATCGGTCGCCGCTCAGCCTATCGAGATCCGGGCGCGGCCCCGAACCTGCCACCCTTCTGCCACCTTGCTGTTACCCGCCGTCCCGGCCCGGACGGGCGCTCCGTACGCTGGCCGCCATGCGACATGGTGCGATTCCCGGCAGTTCGGGCTCCGTCCGGCCGGTGCGGCTGCTGGGAGATCCGGTGCTGCGTACGCCCTGCGCGGAGGTCACGTCCTTCGACGGGGAACTGGCCCGGCTGGTGGAGGACCTCTTCGCGAGCATGTACGCCGCCCGCGGCGTCGGTCTGGCGGCCAACCAGATCGGGGTGCCGCTGCGGGTGTTCGTCTACGACTGCCCGGACGACGAGGACCGCAGGCACCTCGGCCATGTGGTCAACCCCCGGCTGGTGGAGACCGGCGGGGTGTCGGTGACCGGCCCCGAGGGCTGTCTGTCGCTGCCCGGGATCGAGGCCGGCACGAGCCGCCTCGACCACGCCGTCGTCGAGGGCCGGGACCGCACGGGCGCCCCGGTGCGGGTGACGGGCAGCGGCTTCTTCGCGCGCTGCCTCCAGCACGAGACGGATCATCTGGACGGCGGGCTCTATCTGGACCGGGTCGCGGGTCTGCGCCGCCGCCGGGCGCTGCGGGCGGTCCGGCGCGCGGCCTGGAACCGGGATCCGGACCGGGCCGCGGCACAGGCGGCGGTCCCGGCCGGGCCGGGTGGCTGAGCGGCTCCGGGCGGCCGGTTCGTCAGAAGCCGGGCCCGCCCGTCCGGTCGCCGGCCTCGGCCAGCTGCCCCCAGAGCAGATCGGCGAGGTGGCGCACCAAGTGGGCGCGGGGAGCGGGGCGTTCCCGCAGCCACCAGTCGCCGGCGGCGTGCATCATGCCGACGATGCCGTGCCCCCAGATCCGGGCCCGCTCGTCGCCGTCGTCGCCGAGGACGACCCGCTCGGCGATGACCTGGGCGAGCTCCTCGCCCATCCGGCGCAGCAGCGGGGCGGAGTGGCGGGTGTCGAAGCCCTGCTCGGAGCTGCTCGGCTCCTCGCCCGGGTGCATGAGGAAGCGGTAGACCTGCGGCCGGGCCTCGATGGCCGCAAGATAGGTGTCGAGGGTGCGCTCGACGCGCTCGCGGCGGTCGGCCGCCGGGGCGTCGAGGGCGGTCCGGAGACCGGCGAGCAGCGCGTCGGTGTGCCGGACGGCCAGCGCCCGGTAGAGGCCGCTCTTGTCGCCGAAGTGCCGGTAGAGGATGGGTTTGGTGATCCCGGCCTCGGCGGCGATGGCGTTCATCGAGGCGCCGGGGCCGTCGCGCAGAACCACCCGGTCCGCGGCCTCCAGCAGTTCCTTGCGCCGGCGGCGGGCCGCCCGCTGCTGGTCTTCCCGCTGACTGGTCTCCATGGCGTCTCTCCCACCCCGTCCTTCCGGCTCGGTCCCCGCGACGCAACGTAACACTTCACCCGGGCGGGGACGGGACGGGCGGCTGGGCTTGACAGGGCCTACCAGCCGGTAACAGGGTATAGTTACCGCAAGTAACAAGCAGGTGGAGGGGACATGGCAGAGTTCGCGCTCGATCTCGACGACGAGCAGAAGGCCGTCCGGGAGTGGATCCACGGTTTCGCCGCGGACGTGATGCGGCCGGCCGCGGCCGAGTGGGACGAACGCGAGGAGACCCCGTGGCCCGTCATCCAGGAGGCCGCCAAGATCGGCCTCTACTCGCTGGACTTCTACGCCCAGCAGTTCTTCGACCCGACCGGTCTCGGCATCGCCATGACGATGGAGGAACTGTTCTGGGGTGACGCCGGCATCGGCCTCTCGATCGTCGGCACGGGCCTCGCCGCCGTCGGCGTGCTCGCCAACGGCACCGAGGAGCAGATCGGCACCTGGGTGCCCCAGATGTACGGCGACGCGGACGACGTGAAGGTCGCCGCCTTCTGCTCCTCCGAGCCGGACGCGGGTTCCGACGTCTCCGCCATGCGCACCCGCGCCGTCTACGACGAGGCCAAGGACGAGTGGGTGCTCAACGGCACCAAGACCTGGGCGACCAACGGCGGCATCGCCAACGTCCACGTCGTCGTGGCCGTCGTCGACCCGGAGCTGGGCTCCAAGGGCCACGCCTCCTTCATCGTCCCGCCGGGCACCAAGGGCCTCTCGCAGGGCCAGAAGTTCAAGAAGCACGGCATCCGCGCCTCGCACACGGCGGAGGTCGTCCTGGAGGACGTCCGGGTCCCCGGCAGCTGCCTGCTGGGCGGCAAGGAGAAGCTCGACGAGCGGCTGGCCCGCGCCCGCGAGCGCGCCAGGAGCGGCGGCGAGCGGGTGAAGAACGCCGCCATGGCCACCTTCGAGGCGTCCCGCCCGGCGGTCGGCGCCCAGGCCGTCGGCATCGCCCGCGCCGCGTACGAGGTCGCCCTCGACTACGCCAAGACCCGGGTGCAGTTCGGCCGGCCGATCATCGACAACCAGGGCATCGCCTTCCAGCTGGCCGACATGCGCACCCAGATCGACGCGGCCCGGCTGCTGGTCTGGCGGGCCTCCTGGATGGCGGCCTCCGGCAAGCCCTTCACCGCGGCCGAGGGCTCGATGTCGAAGCTCTACGCGGGCGAGGTCGCCAAGACCGTCACCGCCCAGGCCATGCAGATCCTCGGCGGCAACGGCTACACCCGGGAGTACCCGGTGGAGCGGATGCACCGCGACGCGGCGATCTACACGATCTTCGAGGGGACCAGCGAGATCCAGCGCCTGGTCATCGCCCGGACGCTGTCGGGGATGCCGATCCGCTGACGGACCGGCTCCGGCGGCGCGGCCGGCCGCGGGGTGATCCGCGGCCCGGCCGGCGGGGGAGAGGGCTCAGGCCGCCCGGGTGATCTCCTCGCGGAGCGCGCGCCGCCACTCCGTGCGGAGCCGGTCGAGCTCCGCGAGATCGGCCGCCGACCACGAGGTGCGGCCCGCCACGAAAGCGCGGATCGCCGCGTTCGCGTGGTCGGCGGCCGGACGCGTGGGGACAGAGGGTCCAGGGGTAGACATGTCCTCCAGAATACGGCGCCGGTGTGACAACCGGTTCTCCACCGGTTTCCGGCCCGTGCCCCCGCAAAGAGTTTCCCGGAGACCGGAACCTTTCCCCCGTGCCGGCCGTTCTTCAGAGTGAGGCCCCGCGTTCTCCCCCGTGCGCGGGGCCTCGCCAATGTCCGGAACCGGATGCCGCGCCCCCTCAGGGACCGGTGTTTCACCTGGTCGGAGGCGGTGCGGAGTCCTGGTACGGATTGACCGGCCCGGGCACCGGGCGCACCATCTCCGCGTCGATCGCCACCTCCCCGGACGCGGGTCCGGGGTGCCGGCGGCCGGTGACCCGCACCCAGGAGTCGGCGGGCGGCGGAACGGCCCCGCGGACCCTGATTTTCACCGCCCGCGAGTCCGCCGCACAGCAGCTGACCAGCAGTCGGGACAGAAACCACCCCCCGTCCGGGGCGGGTGTGACGAATCCCATGAGCGCCACCGTGCGGTCCTCCAGGCTCCGCGACCGGTCCTGCCGGGCGCGGAGCTGGAACTCGGTCAGCGTCAGCGGCACGGGCGACCCCTCGGGCAGCGGCGGGAAGTTCCGCACCGGCCCCTGGGCGGGCGCCCCGGTCTCCCGGGCCGCCGTGTACGCGCCCAGCGCGGGCGGGGTGAAGAACAGCAGGCTGAGCGCGGGGAAGAAGAGCAGCCAGGCGATCCCCGGGCCCCGCGCGTGATCGTGGCCGTGGCCGTGGCCGTGGCCGCCGGCACCGCCGTGGCCGCCCGCCTGCCGCCGCCGGTCGTACGGGAAGCCGTCCCGGGCCGCCGCCACCAGGCCCAGCAGCACCAGTACGGCTCCCGACAGCACGAGCGCCGGGCGCAGCCCCTCCTTCACGAACCGCAGGCAGACATCCGTCAGCAGCGAGATGTGCAGCACCCCCGCGCCGGACAGGACCAGCAGCAGCACCTGGACGTTGCGCCTCACAGCAGCCACCACCCGGTCAGCGCGCTCGCGGCGACGGCCACGACGGCCGTCGCGGTCGAGAACCGGACGGCGAAGGCCCGGCCGAAGGTGCCGGACTGGAGCGCGATCAGTTTCAGGTCGACCATCGGCCCGACCACCATGAACGCCAGCCGGGCGGTGGGGGAGAAGCCGGTCAGCGACGCGGCGACGAAGGCGTCGGCCTCGGAGCAGACCGCCAGCACGACCGCCAGCGCGGCCAGGAAGAGCACCGACAGCCAGGCCGAGTCCGCGAACGCGTCGAGCACGGAGCGGGGCACCGCCACGTTGAAGGTCGCGGCGGCCATCGCGCCCAGCACCAGGAAGCCCCCGGCGTGCAGGAAGTCGTGCTGGAACCCGAGCCGGAACTCCTCCCGGCGGCGGCGTCCGGGCCGGTGCCCGCCGCGGCGGGCCGGGAGCCGCAGCCACTCCTCGCGGCCCAGCCGCAGCCAGAGCCAGCCCATGACGGCCGAGACCAGCAGCGAGGCCAGCAGCCGGGCCGCCACCATCTCCGGCGAGCCGGGGAAGGCCACGGCCGTGGCGGTGAGCACGACCGGGTTGACCGCGGGCGCCGACAGCAGGAAGGCCAGCGCGGCGGCCGGCGTCACCCCGCGCCGGATGAGACTTCCGGCCACCGGTACGGAGGCGCACTCGCAGCCCGGCAGCACCATTCCGGCCGCGCTCGCCACCGGTACGGCCAGCGCGGGCCGCCGCGGCAGCATCCCGGTGAACCACCGCTCCGGCACGAAGGCGTTGATCGCCCCGGACAGGGCCGTGCCCAGCAGCAGGAAGGGCAGGGCCTGCACGGCGATGGCGACGCTCACCGTGCGCCACGCCTGAACCGCCGGATGGGTGGCCCACGGTGAGGCGGCGACGATCAGGACGACCGCCGCGGCCCAGCCCGCGAGCGTGGTGGTCCCGGGCAGCCGGCCGGCGAAGCCGGTGAGGGCGCGGCCCGCCGCGCCGCCCCGGAACGGGGGGCCGGGGAGTCTCGCGGCCGGGGGTGTGGACGGCGGTGGCTCCGGGCTCACCAGCTCTTCCGCGCTCTGCACACTGACCTCGAACGTCGGTGACGGGGGGTGTTCAGCGTAGTCACGGAACGGAGCGGTGCCGGGTGGTTCGGCCGGGTTTCAGCCGATCGGGGAGCGCTCCGTGCTGCTGTCCGGAGGCCGTACGGCGGCCGGGAACGCCGGGGGCGGCGGAGAGCGCGGGCGCTCCCGAGCCGGGCCACCATTGGCGTAAAACCGAATACGTTTTTGCCGCATAAGGCGGCCGTGATGCGGTAGAAAGGTCATGTGCCCGTCCGGTGTGCATCCCCCGTCGCACCGGACGGGCCACTCTTGTACCGGGCTCCTCGCGCCCGGCCCCGGGTCTTACGAATCCGTGACCACCGGGCGCGGAGCGGCCCGCCGGGCGGTTCCGTCGCCTAGCGTCACCGTCATGCGCGTACTCGTCACCGGAGGAGCCGGGTTCATCGGCTCGCACATCGTCACCGCCCTGGCCGCCGCCGGGCACGAACCCGTCGTTCTGGACAGCCTGCACCCACGGGCCCACGCCGGCCGGCCGCCGGCCGCGGAGGCCCGCCTGGTCCGGGCCGACGTCCGGGACCGGGCCGCCGTCGCCGGCGCCCTGCACGGCGTGTCGGCCGTCTGCCACCAGGCCGCGATGGTCGGACTGGGGAAGAACTTCGCCGACGCGCCCGAGTACGTGGGCTGCAACGACCTCGGCACGGCCGTCCTGCTGGACGCCATGGCGGCGGCGGGGGTGCCGCGGCTGGTGCTCGCCGGGTCGATGGTGGTCTACGGCGAGGGCCGCTACGACTGCCCCCGGCACGGGACCGTGCGCCCCGGCCCCCGCGAGCCGGCCGATCTCGACGCCGGGCGCTTCGAATGCGCCTGCCCGGAGTGCGGCCTGCCGCTGGAGCCCGGACCGGTCGCCGAGGACGCGCCGGCCGATCCGCGGAACGTCTACGCGGCGACCAAGCTGGCCCAGGAGCACCTCGCGGCGGCCTGGGCCCGGGCCACCGGCGGCCGGGCGGTCTCGCTGCGCTACCACAACGTCTACGGGCCGGGGATGCCGCGCGACACCCCGTACGCCGGGGTCGCCTCGCTGTTCCGCTCGGCCCTCGCCCGGGGGGAGGCGCCCCGGGTCTTCGAGGACGGCGGCCAGCGGCGGGACTTCGTCCACGTCCGCGACGTCGCCGCCGCCAACCTCGCCGTGCTGGCGGCGCTGCCCGGCCGCCCCGCGGGGAGCTTCCGGGCCTACAACACCGGCAGCGGCACGCCCCGCACCGTCGGGGAGACGGCGGCCGAGCTGGCCCGCGCCTGCGGTGGTCCGGAGCCGGTCGTCACGGGGGAGTACCGGCTGGGCGACGTGCGGCACATCACCGCCTCCTCGCAGCGGCTGATGACCGAGCTGGGCTGGCGGCCCGCGGTCGGGTTCGCCGAGGGAATGGCGGAGTTCGCCCGCGCGCCGCAGCGGGAGCCGGTCACGGCGGGGCGGCCGGCAGGGTGACCTCGAAGCGGCAGCCGCCGCGCACGTTGCGCACGGCGGCCCGGCCCGCGTGCGCCTCGACCAGGCCCCGGACGATGGCCAGGCCGAGGCCCGCGCCCGCCGGAGGCCCGTTGCCCGCCGGAGGGGTCCGGGCGTGGGTGCCGCGCCAGCCGGTGTCGAAGACCCGGGGGAGGTCCTCCTCCGGGATGCCGCCGCACCCGTCGGTGACGGAGAGGACCACGGAGGTGTCGTCGCTGCCGCGCCGCGCGGACACCGCGACCGTGCCGTCGGCCGGTGTCCGGCGGATGGCGTTGATCATGAGGTTGCCGAGGACGCGGGACATGGCCTGTGCGTCCACCTCGACCGCCACGGCGTCATCCCGTTCGCCGACCAGCCGCACGCCGTGCTCCCGGGCCAGCGGGCTCACCCCGTCGAGCGCCTCGCCCACCAGTTCGGCGGCGGAGACCCGCACCGGGCTGAGCGGCAGCGCGCCGGCGTGGATGCGGGAGAGCTCGAAGAGGTCGCCGACCATGGCGTTGAGGCGGTCCACCTCGGTGCGGATCTGCCGGAAGAAGCGGTCCGGGTCGGCCGCCATGCCGTCCTCCAGCGCCTCGGCCATGGCCCGCAGCCCGGCCAGCGGCGTGCGCAGATCGTGCGAGATCCAGGCGACCAGTTCCCGGCGGGACGACTCCAGGGCCCGCTCGCGCTCCCGGGAGGCCTCCAGCTTCTCGCTGGTGGCCGCCAGTTCGCGGACCAGCGCGTCGATCTCCGCCGTGCCCGGGGCCGCGGGCGGGACGAAGCCGCCGTCCTCGCCGAAGGACCGGGCGGCCAGCGTGAGGGCGTTGCTGCGGGCCACCACCCAGCGGCCGAGCAGGAGGGCGGTGGCCAGGGAGACCACGGCGGCCATGGCGCACACCGTGGTGACCACCCACAGGTCGTGCGGGGAGAGGAACATCGCCCAGGCCACGGCGAGGGTCCCGGCCAGCATGGCGGTCACCGCCACGGCGGCCACGACGGTCAGCGAGAGGGTGAGCGAGCGGTGGCGCAGCAGCCGCAGGGCGAGCGCGCCCGCCAGGCCGGCGGCGGCCGCGCCGAGGAAGGCGAACAGGGCGATCAGCAGGGTGTCGGTCACGGCCGGGTCCCGCTCTCCGCCGGCGCCGGGTCCGGCGGCGGGGCGTCGAAGCGGTAGCCGACACCCCACACCGTGGTGATCAGGCGGGGGGAGGCCGGGTCGGCCTCGATCTTCCCGCGCAGCCGGCGGACGTGCACGGTGACGGTCGACAGATCGCCGAACTCCCAGCCCCAGACGGCCCGCATCAGCTCCTCCCGCCCGAACGCCTGTCCCGGGTGCCGCATCAGGTAGGCCAGCAGGTCGAACTCCCGTACGGTGAGCGACACTTCCGTGCCATTCCGCACGACACGCCGCGCCGCCGGGTCCAGCCCGATCCCGGCGTGCGTCAGGGGCCGGCCGGGCGGCCGAACGCCGCCGGCGGTGCCGCGGCGGAGCACCGACCGCACCCGCAGGGCCAGTTCGCGCGGGCTGAAGGGCTTGGTCACATAGTCGTCCGCCCCGACCTCCAGGCCGAGGATCCGGTCGTCCTCCTCGCCGCGCGCCGTCAGCATGATGACGGGGACGGGGCCGCGTTCGCGCAGGCCCCGGCAGACGGCGAGCCCGTCCATGCCGGGGAGCATGAGGTCCAGGACGACGAGATCGGGCCATCGGGCGTCCGCGCGGGCGAGGGCGGAGGGGCCGTCGGCCGCCCGGTCGACGACGTGGCCGTCGCGTTCGAGGTAGCCCGTGACGACCTCGGCGACGGTGGGGTCGTCGTCCACCACGAGGACCCGGGCTCCCGGTGAAGTCTGCTGCATGCGGCCAGACTCGCAGCCCGGGGCGGGGAGCGGGAGCGGATGGGGGCCGCCGGGAGCCGATGTCCGGGTTTCGTAAGAAGTCAAAGTTCTATATGTCGCTTTTGTCTTCGTAGTGTGGTGGCCGTGACCGATTCGACAACGCCTGTAACCAGCCATCCGCGCGTGGACGTCGTGCTGCCCTGCCTGGACGAGGCGGAGGCCCTGCCCTGGGTCCTCGCCCGCGTTCCGGCCGGCTGGCGGCCCCTGGTCGTGGACAACGGCTCAACCGACGGCTCGGCCGGCGTCGCCCGGGAGCACGGCGCCACGGTGGTGACGGAGTCCCGGCGCGGCTTCGGCGCCGCCTGCCACGCCGGGCTGCTCGCCTCCGACGCCGACATCGTCTGCTTCTGCGACTGCGACGCCTCCCTCGACCCCGGCCTGCTGCCCGCCCTCGTGTCCCGGGTCACGGCCGGGGAGGCGGACCTGGTGCTCGGCCGCAGACGGCCGACCGGACGCGGGGCCTGGCCGCTCCACGCCCGGGCGGGCAACGCCGTCCTCGCCCGGATGATCCGCCGCCGCACCGGAGCCCGCCTGCGCGACCTCGGCCCCCTGCGGGCCGCGCGCCGGGAAGCCCTCCTCGGGCTGGGCATCACCGACCGGCGCAGCGGCTATCCGCTGCAGATGGTCGTACGGGCCGCCGACGCCGGCTGGCGGATCGCGGAACAGGACGTCCCGTACCGGCCCAGGACCGGCGCCTCGAAGGTGACCGGCACCTGGCGCGGCACGGTCCACGCGGTCCGCGACATGCGCGCCGTCCTGCGGGAGCCCGCGCCGGAACGCCGCGCCCCGGCGGCCGCGGGGGCGGGGAGCCGATGAGCCCGCCACAGGCCCCGACCACCGTGCTCGTCATCGCCAAGGAGCCGGTGCCCGGCCGCGTCAAGACCCGGCTGACACCGCACTACACCCCCGACGAGGCCGCCCTGCTCGCCGCCGCCGCCCTCCGCGACACCCTGCGGACGGTGCTCGGCGCACCCGCCCGGCGGCGGATCCTGGTGCTCGACGGCCGCACCGGACCGTGGCTGCCGCCCGGCATCGAGGTCGTGCCCCAGTGCGCGGGCGGGCTCGACGAACGGCTCGCCGCCGCCTTCGCCCACTGCGACGGCCCCGCCCTCCTCATCGGCATGGACACCCCGCAGATCACCACCGGCCTGCTGGCCCCCGCCCTGGCCCCCGCTGCCTGGGAGGACTGCGACGCCTGGTTCGGGCCCGCCGAGGACGGCGGCTTCTGGGCCCTCGGCCTCGCCCGGCCCGAGCCGGAGCTGCTGCGCGGCGTCCCGATGTCCACGGCCGGAACCGGCGCCGCGCAGCGGCGGCGGCTGACGGACGCCGGGCTGCGGGTCCACGATCTGCCCGTGCTGCGCGATGTGGACACCCCGGCGGACGCGCTCCTGGCGGCGGCCGCCGCACCGGGCGGCCACTTCGCCGGAGTCCTGGCCGGACTGCACCGGGCGCCCGTCCGATGAGCGCTGCGAACCCGGCCCCGGAGCCCCGCACGGACGCGTGGCACGCGGGACCGTACGACACCGCGCTCCGCTCCGGCGGCGGCCCGCTCTTCCTGCGCCGGGACGACGGCGGGCTCGTCCCGCTGGAGGTGGAGCGCTGGTGCTCGCGCGCCGACGCCGCCGACATGACCGTGCTGCGCCGCTGCGAGGGCTCCGTCCTCGACATCGGCTGCGGCCCCGGCCGGCTCGTCGCGGCCCTCACCCGGCTGGGGCGGCCCGGGCTCGGCATCGACCCCAGCCCGGCGGCCGTCGCGCGCACCGTGCGCGCGGGCGGCGCGGCGCTGCGCCGGTCGGTCTTCGACCGGCTGCCGGGTGACAGCCGGTGGGGCACGGCGCTGCTCATCGACGGCAACATCGGCATCGGCGGCGACCCCTCGGCGCTGCTGCGGCGGGTCGCGCAGATCGTCGCCCCCGGCGGGCTGCTGCTCGTCGAAACCGCGGGCGCGGACGTCGACGAGCGCGCCTGGGTCCATCTGGACGACGGCGACGGGGCCCGGGGGGCCGTCTTCCCCTGGGCGCGGGTCGGCGGCCCCGCCCTGGCCCGCCGGGCGCGGGCCGAGGGGTGGTGCGTCACGGAGGAGTGGACCGCGTCCCACCGGCACTTCACCGCCCTGCGCCGCGCGCCCTGAACGCCGTGGACCCTCCCGCCTCCGGGACGACCGGGGCGGGAGGATCCCGTACGGCGGCGGGCCCGGCCCGTCCCGTCCGACCGTCCCGCCCCGACCGCCCCGACCCACGGAGGCAGAGGCGGAGGCGGAGACGGGGCGGAGAGGCGGTACCCCGCGCGCCGGGGCGCGCCGGGCCCGCTCGGCGCAGCGCCGTCCCTCAGCGCCGGGCGCGGCGGCGCAGCGCGGAGAGCAGGGCCCAGCCGGCGGACACCGCGAACAGGGCGGCGGTCAGCAGCAGCCAGCGTTCGGTGAAGCCGTCGGCGCTCAGGCCGGTACTCCGCTCGAACCGCGCCGGCGGGCCGCTGACCAGCGGCCACCAGACGAGCAGCAGCAGCCCGGACAGCAGGGCGGGAATCCGCAGGTGGTTGATCCCCGGCCGGTACGGTGTCCGGGGCCGGGCGGCGTCCGGCGCGGCACCGCCCGCCCCGGACCGGCGGCGCGGGGGCGGCAGAGCCCCCACCGCGCGGTCCGCCGCGGTGTACAGCGGCAGCAGCACCAGGTCGTGCAGGAGGGCGGCTCCCACGACCCACAGCACGACGCCGAGCGGGTCGTCGCCGCCCAGCAGGCGCGTTCCGGCGTACGCGGTCACGGCGAATGAGCACAGCAGCAGCGGCGGGTACCACAGGGGCTCGCCGGCCCGGAGCGGCGGAAGGCGCCTCACGGGTTCCCCCCGAAAGTGAGCCGGGTGACCCATTTGGTGTTGTGCACCCCGGGGTTCGCGGGCACGATCACCCGCGCCGGATACCCGTGGTCGGCCGAGAGCCGGGCTCCGTTGACCCGCAGCGCGAGCAGGGAGAGCGGGTCGCGCACCTGGTTGGCGCGGAGCCCGGCCGACCGGAACGTCCCGGAGCGCTGCGCCGACTCGACGAACACCCCGGGCGCGTCCCGCTCCCAGCCGGCCAGGGCCGCCAGATCCGCCAGCCGGACCCCGCTCCACATCTGGTCGGAGGTCGACCAGCCCTCCACACAGGCGATGGGCAGCGCGGCACGGTGCTGCGGCAGCTCCAGCAACTCCGCCCGGGTGAAAACGAGTTCGCGCGGCCCGCCGCGCACCGTCAGCCGCCAGTCCGCGCCGATGTCCGCGGCGCGGATGCCCGCGGCGGCCGCCGTCTTGTTGATCTGGAAGCCGTTCGGACCGCCGCCGGGCTCCCGTCCGCGCGGGGCGAGGACGGCGGTGGAGCGCAGCGGCCCGCCGAGGCTCTGCCCCGCCGTGGTGGCGGCCAGCAGCAGCGAGCCCGCCCCCACCGCGGTGAGCGCGCCCCGGCGGGAGAGGGTGGGCGCGGCCGGCTCCGGTGCGGCGAGGGCGGCCATGGCGGCGGCCTCCTCCTCCGTACGGGCGCGGCGGCCGCGCAGCACCCGCAGGGCGCGCGGCACGCGGAGCGCGGCGTGCGCGGCGAAGGCGGCCGTGAAGACCCAGGAGCCGTAGAAGTGCAGCGGGTAGAACGAGCCGGGGAAGACGTACTCCAGCTGGATGTTGAGAAGGCCGGTGGCGAAGACGAACAGCCCGCCGCCGACGAGCAGCAGCAGGGACAGCCGGTCCAGGGCATGGGTGACCGAGCGCACCGGGGGCCAGGTGAACAGCCGGGGGATGACCGACCAGAGCTTGGCCAGCAGCACCGGCACCAGCGCGACGCCCAGCGTCACATGGACGCCCTGGGTGAGCCGGTAGAGCCAGTGCGGCTCCGTGGGCCAGGGGAACAGGAAGAAGCCGAGCAGCCCCTTGTCCGGGGTGCGGTCGTTCCGGGCCAGATCCGGGTTGTACGCCGCGTACGACAGCAGCCCCGTCACGAACAGCACGGGGATCCCCACCAGCAGCACGATGCCCAGGACGGACGTCAGCCGGGGCCCGCGCAGCGGACTGCGCCAGAAGCCGGGCCGGAAGGGCCCGCCCGGCCCCCGGGCGCCCGGCCCGCCGGGCCGCGCCGCCGTCGCCTTACCGCGGACGGGACGCGCCCCGCCGGACCCCCGTGCCGTCTTCCCGCCGTCGTCGTCCATCGCGCCGCCCTCCGTGGTGTTCCGCGGGACGCGCGCAGGAGGCCCGCGTCCGCCGTCCACGACCGTAGGCCGGGCCGCCCCCCGGAACCCCGCTCCGGCCATGACGAAACGCTGACATCACACCGGGGGCGGTGAGGATCTGACGGAACGGTGACACCGGGCGTGTGTCCGGCCGTACGCGCCGGAGCGGCCCCTAGCGTGACGGCGTGACCCACCTCCGCACCCCCGCGCCCGGCCGCGAGCGTCTGCGCCCGCGGCGGTCCGCCGCCCGCGCGGACCTCCTCACCGCGGCCGCCGCCGCCCTCTTCGTCGCCGCGGTCGCCGTCGCCGGCATCCTGATCCAGCGCTCCGTGGACGTCCTGTACGTCGAGTGGCCGCCGCTCTACGCGCACTGGATGCCGCACGCGGGCCCCGGCACGGTCGCGGCACCCGCCGTGGCGGCCGCCGTCGTCGCCTACGGCCCGGTGCTCGCCCGCCGGCTGCCCTGGCGCCGGCTGCTGCTCCTGACCTGGGCGGCCTCGCTGGCCTGGACGCTGTCGCTGGCGCTGATCGACGGCTGGCGGCGCGGTGTCGCCGGCCGGCTCACCGCCAAGCACGAGTACCTGCTCGCCGTCGACCGCATCGCCGCCGACCCGGCCGCGGCCGTGCGCACCTTCACCGACCACATCCTGCTCACCTCGCCCGACTACTGGCCCGCCCATGTGGCGGGCCATCCGCCGGGCGCCGTGCTCACCTTCGTCGGCCTCGACCGCATCGGGCTCGGCGGTGGCGCCTGGGCCGCCGTGTGGGTGCTGATCGCGGGCAGCTCGGCCGCCGCGGCCGTCCTGGTGACGCTGCGTGCCGTGGCGGGGGAGCGGTGGGCGCGCCGGGCCGCGCCGTTCGCCGTGCTCGCCCCGGCGGCGGTCTGGGCGGGTGTCTCCGCGGACGCCTACTTCTCGGCCGTCGCCGCCTGGGGGATCGCCCTGCTCGCCCTGGCGTGCCGTCCGGCGGCGCGCCGTCCTGCGGCGACCGCGCTGGCCGCAGGGCTGCTGCTCGGCCTCACCGTCCATCTCTCGTACGGGCTGGTGCTGATGGTGATCCCTGCGGCCGCCGTCCTGCTGCACGGCCGGACCGTGCGCCCGCTGCTCCCCGCACTCGCCGGGGTGGCCGCGGTCACCGCCGCGTTCACCGCGGCCGGCTTCTGGTGGTACGAGGGCTACGACCTGCTGGTCACCCGCTACTACCAGGGAGTGGCCCGGATCCGCCCGTACAGCTACTGGTTCTTCGGCAACCTCGCCAACGCGGTCGTCATCGCCGGGGCCGCCTCCGTCGCCGGGCTGCGCCGCGCCCTGGCCGCCACCGCCGAGACGGCCCGCCGGCTGCGGTCGGGGCGCTCGCTGGACGCCTGCGGTGTCGTGCTCCTGGCCCTGGCGGGCCTCTGCATGATCGCGGCGGCCGACCTCTCCGGGATGAGCAAGGCCGAGACGGAACGGATCTGGCTGCCCTTCGCCCTCTGGCTCCTCCCGGCCGCCGCTCTCCTCCCGGCCCGCCACCACCGCCGCTGGCTGGTGCTCCAGGCGGCGACAGCGCTCTTTCTCAACCACGTTCTGCTTACGGGTTGGTGACGAGACGTCGCCCGGGTGTTGACCGGTATCGCCCCCGAGGGGGACCTTGCCGCCTTTTTGGTTTCATGCCCGGTGCGAACGGAAAGCGACGCCTTGTCACATTCCTGGCAGAACAGGAGTTGCCCATGTTCCACACGCTCAGGTCCCGCTCCGCGGGACTCGCGGCCGGTGCCGCCGCCTCGGCCCTTCTGGTCGGCGGTTCGCTGCTCGGCGCGACATCCGTCCAGGCCGACTCGCAGAACCATCCGCACAAGCCGTACGGGGTCGTCAAGGCCGGGACGCTCAACGAGCGGCAGTACCCCAGCACCGACTCCTCGGTGGTGGGCCAGCTCCACCGGCACGACCGGATCGGCATCAAGTGCAAGGTGCGCGCCCAGCTGATCCACGGCGACCCCATCTGGTACCACCTGCGGCACAAGGAAGCCTGGGTGAGCGGGAAGTACGTGCACGTTCACGGTTATGTGAAGTGGTGCAAGGACGTCGACCGTCACCACCACCCGCTGACCAACAGCAGGAAGGCCCGTATGGCGAAGGGGTGACCCCACCTCTTCACACCCGGGTGTGAGAAAGGGCCCGGTCCCGGCGGAGGCAGTCCGCCGGGACCGGGCCCGCCGCCGTTCCGCCGGCCGCCGCGGTGCCGCCCAGTGCCGCCCGGGGCGGTCCGCCGCAGGGTCCGCGGCCGTCAGCCGAGGCTCTCCGGCCGCTCTCCCTTCGGCCCGAGGCCGCGCGTGGTCCGCGGGCCCCGGCTGCGCATGGACGGGTCCTTCTGGAGGGTCTTGTCCGCCGCCTTGGTGGCCTGCTGGTCGGATACTCCGCTGTCCTCGGCCTCCTTGCGCAGCTTCGCCCGTTTCCGGTCGTACTTCTTGCTGCCGGGCTCCGGCATGGCCGTCACCTCCTCGGTAATGCGGGCAGGGCCCGCCGACGCCGGACGGGTATCCGGGGTAAAAGGCGTGAAACGGTATGAACCACTCCGGCAGTCGCCCTTCGAAGGGCGCCGGCTCACCCGCTGCCCCGGCGCCCCGCCCGCGGAGCCGGGTGGCGCCGTGCTCCCGTGCGCCGTCCGGTGTGGGATGTACCGCAGGGTGACCGGCTTGTCCTCCTCGCGCGCGGCGCACTACTGTCACAGGGCCTTGGTGCACGGGAAACCGGTGAAGAACCGGTGCGGCCCTCGCCACTGTGATCGGGAAGTCCGGTTCCACCCTCTGGGAGCCACTGGGATGCCGCGGAGCGCCGCGGCACCCGGGAAGGCGGAGTCCGGGCGGCATGACCCGTAAGCCAGGAGACCGGCCAGGGCGCGTCGTCCATCCACGAGGTGCTGGAGAGGTCCGCTTTCCCATGCATATAGCCGAGGGCTACCTGCCCCCCTGGCACGCGGTCGCCTGGAGCGCCGCCGCCGCCCCCTTCGTCCTCCACGGCGTACGGTCGCTGAGCCGCGAGGTGAGGAAGAATCCGGAGAACACCCTGCTGCTCGGTGCCTCCGGTGCCTTCACCTTCGTCCTGTCCGCGCTGAAGATCCCCTCCGTGACGGGCAGTTGCTCGCACCCCACCGGCACCGGGCTCGGTGCCATCCTGTTCCGGCCGCCGGTCATGGCGGTGCTCGGCACCATCACCCTGCTCTTCCAGGCCCTGCTGCTGGCGCACGGCGGGCTCACCACCCTGGGCGCCAACGTCTTCTCCATGGCCGTGGTGGGCCCGTGGGCCGGGTACGCCGCCTACCGGCTGGTGAGGGGACTCGGCGCGCCGCTCGCCGCCGCCGTGTTCGCCGGTGCCTTCACCGCCGATCTGAGCACCTACTGCGTCACCAGCGTCCAGCTCGCCCTGGCGTTCCCGGACCCGGCCACCGGACTGCCCGGCGCCCTGGCCAAGTTCGGCTCCGTCTTCGCCGTCACCCAGATCCCCCTCGCCGTCAGCGAGGGCATCCTCACCGTGCTGGTGATCCGGCTGCTGGGCCAGGCCGACGGGACCGCCCTGGCCCGGCTCGGTGTGCGGACGGCCCCCGGCGGCCGCCGGCCGGAGCGGTCCGAGGAGGCGGTGACCCGATGAGCCGGAACACCCGGACCAACCTGCTGCTGCTGGCCGTTGTCGCCGTCCTGGCCGCCCTCCCGCTCGTCCTGGGACTCGGCGACGGCATGGAGGAGCCCTTCACCGGCAGTGACGCGCAGGCCGAGACGGCGGTCGAGGAACTCCGGCCGGGCTACGAACCCTGGTTCGCCCCGCTCTACGAACCCCCGTCGGCGGAAGTGGAGTCGGCGCTCTTCGCCCTCCAGGCCGCGATCGGCGCCGGGGTGCTGGCTTACTGCCTCGGGCTGCGCCGGGGACGCCGGCAGGGGGAGGCGCGGGCCGCCGGCGAAGCGGCGGGAACGGCCGGTCCCGGTACCGCCGCGGCGGGCACGGCCCGGACGGCGGGTACCGGGAAACCGGGGGGCGGCGCGCGCCCTGACGCGGGGGCGGCCGCGGAGGCGCCACCGGCCGGCGGGGACCCGGGCGGTGCCGGGAACGCCCCGGCGCCCGCGTCCGGCGAACGGGGCGGCGGGGGGCCGTCCGGTCCCGGCGGCCGCCCGGCCGCGTAGCCCCGCGTGCTGCCCATCGACGCGGCGGCGCACAGCAGTCGCTGGCGCCGCCGCCACCCCCTGGACAAGGCGGTCCTCGCCCTCGGCCTGACCGTCCTGGCGGTGAGCCTGCCGCCCTGGCCGGGGGCGCCGCTCATCGCCGCCGTCGCGCTCACCGCACTGCTCGGCCCGGCCCGGGTGCCGCCGCGCCGGCTCTGGCGGGCGTACCGGGTGCCGCTCGGCTTCTGCGTCACCGGCGCGCTGCCGCTCCTCGTCCAACTGGGCGGGGAGCGCGGCCTGCTGTCCCTCGCACCGGACGGCCCCGCGCAGGCCGGGCAGCTGCTGCTGCGCACCTCGGCCGCCTCGCTGGGCGTCCTGCTGTTCGCCTTCACCACACCGCTGTCGGATCTGCTGCCGCGTCTGTCCCGGGCCGGCGTGCCCCCCGCCGTGACCGACGTCGCGCTGGTGACCTACCGCATCACCTTCCTCCTGCTGGACACCCTCGCGCAGGTGCGGCAGGCCCAGGCCGCGCGCCTGGGCCACACCACGCGCGCCGCCGCCTGGCGCTCGCTGGCCGGGCAGGGGGCGACGGTCTTCCTGCGCGCCTTCTCGCGCGCCGCGCGGATGCAGGACGGGCTCGCGGGGCGCGGCTACGACGGGACGCTCCGTGTCCTCGTCACCGGCGCCCCCGTGTCCCGGCCCTTCGTCACCGGGTCCGTCCTGCTGCTCGCCGCGCTGGCGGCGGCCACCCTCGTCCTCGAAAGGCTGCTGTTGTGACCGCCGTACCGCCCGTGGTGGAACTCGTCGACGCCGGATACGCGTACGAGAACGGCCCCCCGGTGCTCACCGGGGTCACCTTCGCGGTCCGCCCCGGCCGTGCCCTGGCCCTGCTCGGCCGCAACGGCAGCGGCAAGACCACCCTGCTGCGGCTGCTCAGCGGCGGCCTGCGGCCCTCGGCCGGGGAACTCCGCCTGGACGGCACCCCGGTCGGCCGCGGCCGGGCCGCGCTGACCCGGCTGCGCACCTCCGTGCAACTCGTCCTCCAGGACCCCGACGACCAGCTCTTCGCCGCTTCCGTGGGGCAGGACGTGTCGTTCGGACCGGTGAACCTGGGGCTGCCGGAGGAGGAGGTCGCGCGGCGGGTGACGGAGGCCCTCGCGGCGCTCGGCATCACCGCGCTCCGCGACCGTCCCACCCATCTGCTCTCCTACGGCCAGCGCAAGCGGGCCGCCATCGCCGGGGCGGTGGCGATGCGGCCCCGGATCCTCGTCCTCGACGAACCGACCGCGGGGCTCGACCCGCACGGCCAGGAGCAGCTCCTGGAGGTCCTGGCCGGGCTGCGGGCCTCCGGCACCACCGTCGTCATGGCCACCCACGACGTGGACCTCGCGCTGCGCTGGGCGGACGACGCCGCGATCCTCACCCCGGACGGCCCGCGCACCGGGCCCGCCCACCGGCTGCTCGCCGACGGCGGGCTGCTGGCCGCGGCGGGGCTGCGCCGGCCCTGGGGGCAGGCGGCGGCCCGGGTGCTGCGCGCCCACGGGCTGCTGGACGGGGCGGCGCGGGGCCCCCGGACGGCGGAGGAACTGCTGTGGTGGGCCGCCGGGGACGCGACGGCGGACGCGCGCCCGGAGGCGGACGCGGGAGGGGGTTCCCGGCCCGGACGGGAGCCGGGAGGGGAGCCGGGAGGGGAGTCGGGAGGGGAGTCGGGACGGGAGAACGCCGCCGCCCGCGGCCCCGGGCCGGGCGCGCCGCCGGGCGGGGCCGGGGCCGCCGTACCGGACTGAGCGGCCGTCCACGGGGCGGTCCGGGAGGGACCGCCGCAGCCGAGGGCCGTGGCGGCGTGGTCCGGCGCGGGTGAATCCCGACGGCCCGGGCCCCGGGGCCCGAAGCGGGGGCGGAGGGCCGGGGGAGCGGCCGGTGCCCCGGCGCGGGGCCCGGCTGCCGACAGCCGTACCGGCGGCGGGGACGGGAGGCGGCGCGGCCGTGCCCCGCCGTGCCGGGGCCGGGGCCGGGGGCCGGGGGGAAACAGCCGGCGGGCGGAGAGCGGCCCGGCCGTGACGGCCGGGGGAACAGCCCGGCGGAAGCGGACGGCCCTCTGCCGCCCCTCGCGCAACACCCCTAGCCTGTCGTGTACCTGACCACCCCTCACTCCGACAGGCGGGTACGCAGCATGAGCAGAATCCGTACCGGTGCCCTCACGGCGGCCGCCGCCGCGGCACTCCTGGCCTCCCTCCCCGCGGCGGCCGAAGCGGCGCCGGGAAGCCCCCGGGCCGCGGGTCCGTCCTACTCGGCCACCACCTCCGTGGGCGTGCACAACGCGTACGAGAAGGCGAAGTACCGGTACTTCGCCGACGCCCTCGACTCCGGCGCCTCGCTGCTGGAACTCGACGTCTGGACCAACGCCGCGGGCGCTGGCTGGCGGGTCTCCCACGAGAACCCGTTCGGCAATGACAACAACTGCGAGAACGCCGCCTCCGCCGCGGAACTGCGCACCAAGCCGCGCAACCAGAGCCTCGCTGGCTGCCTCGCCGACATCCGCGCCTGGCACGACGCGAACCCCGGCCACCGACCGGTCGTGCTCAAGGTGGAGATGAAGGACGGCTTCGCCGACAACCGCGGCCGGGGACCGGACGAGTTCGACGCCCTGCTCGGCGAGAAGCTCGGCGACGCCCTGCTCCGCCCCGCCGACGTCCGCGGCGGCCACGCCACCCTGGACGACGCGGTCCGGGCCGACGGCTGGCCCGGCCGGGACGAACTCGCGGGCAGGTTCCTGGTCGAGCTCATCCCCGGGACCGTCGAGGAGGGGAACCCCCTCGACTCCCTGTGGACCGACCGCGAATACGCCACACACCTCCGCGATCTCGCCGCCGCCGGCACCCTCGACCGGGCCGGAGCCTTCCCCGCCGTCCACCACGCCGAGGCCGGCGACCCGCGCACCGGCCGCTACGGCGACGCGTCACTGCGCCCCTGGTTCGTCGTCTTCGACGGCAACGCGGGCGACTACGCCGGAGGCGCCATCGACACGGCCTGGTACGACCAGCGGCACTATCTGCTGATCATGACCGCGGCGCACGCCGTCGCCCCCGCCATCGACGCCGTCAACCCCTCCGAGGCGGAGGCCCGGGACCGGGTGACGACGCTCGCCTCCCGGCACGCCAGCATCGTCACCTCCGACTGGTACCCGCTGCCGCAGGTGCTGTCCCTGGTCGTCCCCCGGGGCTGAGCGCGGCGGGTCACGGCCGCGCCGGCCCCGCCCCGGCCGGGCGCGCCGGCGCGGCCTCCGGACGATCCTCACGGAAGCCGCGCCGGCGGGCCCCGGCAGGCGCACACTGGAGCCATGTGCCGCAGCATCAAGACCCTCCGCCCGCCGTACACCGAGGACGCCGGGGAGGACGACGTCCGGGCCGCCGCCCTGCAGTACGTGCGGAAGATCTCCGGCTTCCGCGCCCCGGCGGCGCACAACCGGGCCGCGTTCGACGAGGCCGTCGAGGCGGTGGCCGCCGCCACCCGCGACCTCCTCGACGCCCTGGAGGTCCGCGGCCGCACCGCCCCGGGCGGCGGGAAGACCCCGCCGTCCCGCTGACCGGCGGCCGGGCAGCCCGCGGGGGCCCCGGCTGTCCAGAACCGGCCAGGGGAGATCGGCCGAAATCCGTCCCGTCCTGAGACCATGTCCGCATGGGTGTCGACGAGCTGGCCGAAGAGCTCTACGCGCTGCCTCCGGGAGAGTTCATCGCGGCCCGCGACCGGGCCGCCGCCGCCGCGCCCCGGGGCGAGCGCGGCGCGATCCGTGCCCTGCGCCGCCCGTCCCTGGCTGCCTGGGCCGTCAACCTGCTGGTCCGTGAGGACCGGTCGCGGACCGAACTGCTGCTGCGGCTGGGGGCGGAGCTGCGCACCGCGCACCAGCAGCCGGCCGGTGGCGGCCGGTTACGGGAACTCATCGGCCAGCAGCGGCAGTTGGTGGCCGCGCTGGCCCGGCGGGCCGGCCAGCTCACCGCGGACGCCGGCCGGCCGGTGTCGGACGCCGTGCTGCGCGAGGTGGAGGACACCGTGCACGCGGCCCTCGCCGACCCCGACGCGGCCCGGGACATGGCCCGGGGCCGGCTGACGAGGGCCTTCCCGCCGCCGTCGGGATTCGGCGTGCTCCCCGAGGCCACCGTCCTCCAGCTGCGTCCGCCGTCCGCGGCGCCCGCCGCCCGCGAGCCCGGGTCCGGCCGGCGCACGGCGGGCGGCGGAGCCGGTGGGGACCGGGCCGGCACGGGGGCGGATGACGCGGACGGCCCGGACGGCCCGGACGAGAGGGAACGGCGGGCTTCGGTCACCGACATAACGGAACGGGCCCGGGCCCAGGAGCGGGCGGACCGCGAACGGCGGCAGCGGCTGAGGAAGGCGCGCGGAGAGGCCGAGGAACTGGCCCGTGCCGCGCGCGGCAGTGCGGAGGAGGCCACCGTCGCCGAGCGGGAACTCGCCGCCGCACGGCGGCGGTTGCGGGAGGCGCGCGAGCAGGTGCACGGGCTCACGGAGGAGCTGCGGCGGGCGAAACGTTCGCTCTCGGCCGCGGAACGCGCCGAGCGGGCGGCCCGCGGCCCGGCGCAGCGGGCGCGGCAGGCGGCCGAACGGGACCGGAAGCGGGCCGAGGCGGCACGGGCCGAGGCGGACCGGGCCGAGGCCGACCGGCTCGCCCCGGACCCGGCGCGGCCTCCCGGCCGGCGCGGCCGGCGGCGTCCGGGCGCACCCTCGTAGAGCGGGGCCGGGCCGGAAGCCGTAGTGGGCCGGTCCGCGCACACCGTCCCCTCCCGGCGGGGGAGCTGATCACCCGTTTGACACCGGGGCAGCGCGGCGGGTGCGGTGCTGCGCCAGGATCGGGTGTACGGCGGGCCCTCGGGTGCGCGGGGCTGCCGTCCCCCTGCGCGCACCAACCCCCTCTGGGCCCGTGCGTGTCCCCGCTGCCGGGCCCGTCCCCCACAGGAGGCAGTGAGTTGAAGCACCGTACCCCCCGGCCGGCCCGGCGCCACCGGACCCGCCGCTCCCGGACCCCCGCCGTGCTCGCGGGCGCGGGCGCCGCGCTCCTCGCCCTCACGGCGCCGGCCCTCCCGCAGGCCGGCGCCGCCGTTCCCCGCCCCGCGCCGGCCGTGATCACCCCGGCCGCCGCCGGGGAACTCTCGGCCCGGCTCACCACCCGGCTGGGGAAGGAGGCCGCGGGCGCCTACTACGAGGCGGGGAGCGGGCGGCTCGTGGTCAACGTCCTCACCGACGGCGCGGCGGACACGGTGCGCGCGGCCGGTGCCGAGGCGAGGACGGTACGGCACTCCCTTGCCGAACTCGACGCCGTACGCGCGGCCCTGCGCGAGGAGGCCGCGATGCCGGGGACGGCCTGGTCGGCCGATCCCCGGCTGAACAAGGTCGTCGTCACCGCCGACCGCACCGTCACCGGGGCACGCCTCGACCGGCTGGAGGGCGTCGTCGGCCGGTTCGGCGCGATGGCCGTTCTCGAGCGCACGGACAGCGAGTTCACGCCGTTCCTCGTGGGCGGTGACCCCGTCTGGACCGAGCGGGAGCGCTGTTCACTGGGGTTCAACGTGACCGTCGACGGCAGGCCCCACTTCCTGACCGCCGGACACTGCGGCGGCGAGGGCGCGCGCTGGTCCGCCTCCCGGGGCGGCCCGCGGATCGGAGTGGTCGCGCAGGCCCGGTTCCCCGGTGAGGACTACGCGCTCGTCCGCCTCACCTCCTCGAGCGTCACGAGCCCCAGCCTGGTCGGCCTGTCCCGGGGGCGGACGCAGCGGATCACCCGGGCCGCCGACCCGGTGGTGGGCCAGCGGGCGCGGCGCGGCGGCAGCACCTCCGGGCTGCGGTCGGGCGCGGTCACCGGCCTCGACGCCACCGTCAACTACCAAGAGGGCACGGTGCACGGGCTGATCGAGGCCGACATGTGCGCGGAGCCCGGGGACAGCGGCGGACCGCTGTTCGCCGGGACGGCGGCGCTCGGCCTGGTCTCGGGGGGCATCGGCGACTGCTCCGGCGGGGGCACGACGTTCTACCAGCCGGTGACCGGCGCGCTCCGGGCCACCGGGGCGGCCATCGGCTGACGCCCGCGCCCGCGGCCGCCCGGCACACCGGCACCGGCCATCCGCCACCGGACCCCGGCACTCCTCCCGTGCCGGGGTCCGCCGCGTGCCGCGCGTGGCGCGGGGCCGAGGTGCCCGCGTTCAGCGGATGCCGGCCCGCCGCAGCCGCCGTCCCAGATCCCCGGCCACCTCGGTCAGCAACTCGCCCACCCCGGCGACCGCTTCCTCGGTGACCTGGTCGGTCGGCATGGAACAGCTGATCGCGTCGGTGGCCGGGATGCGGTACGGGATGACCGCGGCGGCGCAGCGCACACCCGGCGTGCCCTCCTCCGTCTCCAGGCCGTAACCGCGTTCCCGGGTCTCCGCGCAGGCCGCCTCCAGGGCCTCCAGGGTGGTGAGGGTGTTCGGGGTGAGCGCGGGCAGGGGGACCGGCATCAGCCCGGCGATCTCGTCCTGGGTGAGTTCGGCCAGCAGTACCTTGCCGAGAGCCGTGGCGTGCGCCGGCAGGGTGCGGCCGACCCGCGAGACCAGATGGGCCGAACGGCGCGATTCCCGCGTCTCCAGATAGACCACCTGGTCGCCGTCGCGGCGCGCGTAGTGCGCGGTGAAACCGGTCTTGTCGCGGACGGTCTCCAGCGCCTCGGTGGCGTACGGGATGACGGGGTCGCGGTCGAGGTAGGCGGTGCCGCAGATGAGGGCCCGCACCCCGAGCCGGTAACCGCCGCCGCCGTCGGTTTCCAGCCAGCCGGACTCGTGGAGGGTGCGCAGCAGGCCGTGGAGGCTGGAGCGCGGGAGTCCGGTCGCGGCGTGGAGCGCGCCGAGCGTCAGCCAGTCGTCGTTCGCCGCGAAGGTCTCGATGAGATCGATGGCCCGGCGGGCCGACTTCACCCCGGCCGGCTCCGGTCTGCCCCCGGCCGGCCCGGTGCGGGCGGCGCCGGGGAGGGCGGTCGGTCGCGGCATGCTGCTCCTCTGTTCCTCTGTCCGAACCGTTGACACGTGATCCACGTCATACTAGCTTCCCCGAACGCCATTCAGGTGTGCGAACTCTGTCCGCCTGGGTGACTCCATTCACATATGTGAAATCTGAGAGGGGTCGCTGCAGTGCACATACTCGACTGGATCATGGTGTGCGGGTACTTCCTGGTGATGGTGGGCATCGGCTGGTGGTCCCACCGCAGGGTCCGCAACGTCCGGGACTTCTACATCGCCGGCCGCAAAATGCCCTGGTGGCTGGCGGGCATCTCGCACCACATGTCGGGCTACAGCGCGGTCATGTTCGTCGCCTTCGCGGGCGTCGCGTACACCGACGGCATCACCGTCTACTTCTGGGCCTTCGCGACCATCGGCATCGGGGTCGGCATCGGCAGCTGGCTCTTCGCGGCCCGCTGGAACCGGCTCGCCTCACGGCTCGGCGTCGCCTCGCCGCTCGAATACCTGGCCCGCCGGTACAACGTTCCCACCCAGCAGGCCCTCGCCTGGAGCGGCAGTCTGCTCAAGGTCTTCGACGTGGCCTCGAAGTGGTTCGCCGTCGCGGTGCTGCTGAACTCCTTCGCCGGAGTGCCGCTGGTGTTCGGCATCGTCATCACCGGCACCGTCACCATGATCTACTGCACCGCGGGCGGGCTCTGGGCCGACGCCCTCACCGACTTCGGGCAGTTCCTCATCCAGGGGCTCGCCGGCCTCGTCATGCTCTGGGTCGTGCTCGGCAAACTCGGGGGATTCTCCTCCCTGTTCACCTTCTGGGGCGATCTGCCGGAGGGGCACCTCAGCCCCACCACCTCCAAGTACACCACCGTCTTCCTGCTGGTCTACATCCTGGTGAAGACCCTGGAGTACAACGGCGGCATGTGGAACCTGGCGCAGCGCTACATGGCCGCGCCGAGCACCCACGCCGCCCGCCGGGGCGCCGTCCTCTCCTCCGCGCTCTACCTGGTCTGGCCGTTCGTCCTGATGATCCCGATGTTCGCGGCGCCGCTGATCGTCCCCGGCCTGGAGGACCCCACCACCTCCTACGCGGTGATGACCACGACCCTGCTGCCCGCCGGCATGGTCGGCCTGGTCCTGGCCGGCTTCTTCTCCCACACCATGGCGATGGTCGCCTCCGACGCCAACGCCATCTCCTCCGTCATCACCCGCGACATGCTCCCCGTGATGTGGCGCCGGGCGCGCGACTTCTCGGCGAGCGAGAAGCTGCTGGCCGCGCGGATCGCCACCTTCTCCTTCATCACCCTCAGCATGATCGTCGCCACCCAGGCCAAGAACCTCGGCGGTGTCCTGGCCATCGTCGTCTCCTGGGTCGCCGCGCTGATGGGCCCGATCTCCATCCCGCTGCTGCTCGGCATGCTGCCCTGGTTCCGCCGCTGCGGCTCCCGCGCGGCCCTGGTCTCCTGGGCCGCCGGACTGGGCACCTACGCGCTCGTCTACTACGTGCTCGACAGCACGCAGACGACCATTGTCGCCGCGCCCATCCTGGTGTCGCTGGTCCTCTACTCCGGGCTCGGCCTGCTCGCGCCGGAACCGAGTGCGCGCGCGGACGAGATCATCGACACGGCCGGACGCAAGGACGAGGGCACCGGCGGCCCGGAGAGCTCGTCCGAGGACCCCGTCGTCGCCGTATGACGCAGGGCCGGCCCGCGGCCCGGCCGGACACCCACCCGAGGAGAGAACGGACCCGATGACGCAGTCCACCGCAGAACTGAACGGCCTGCTGGCCTTTCCGTTCACCCCCTTCACCGACGACCTCGAACTCAACCTCGACGCCTTCGCCGACCATGTCGAGTTCCATGTGGCGGCGGGCGCCGGAGCACTGTTCGTCGGATGCGGCACCGGCGAGTTCAGCTCGCTCGCGCCGGACGAGCTGAACGCCCTGGTACGGAAGGCGCTCGACGTCGCCGGCGGGCGGGTCCCCGTCTGGGCCGGGGCCGGAGGCGGCGCCGCGACCGCCCGCGCGGGTGTCGCGGCGGCCGCGGCGGCCGGGGCCGACGGCGTCCTGCTGCTGCCCCCGTACCTCGTCACCGGCCCGCCCGCCGGCCTCGTCGCCCATGTGCGCTACGCGGCGGGCGGCACCGGCGTGCCGCTCATCGTCTACCACCGCGCCACCAGCGTCCTCACCGAGGAGTCAGCGGTCTCCCTGCTCTCCGTCCCCTCCGTGACCGGCATCAAGGACGGCCACGGGGACATCGAGCGGATGAGCCGCATCGTCACCGCGGTCCGCGCCGCCGGCGGCCGGGGACGGGACTGCCTCTTCTTCAACGGACTGCCCACCGCCGAGATGTCCGCCCGCGCCTACGCCGCCATCGGCGTCGAGCGCTACTCCTCCGCCGTCCACGGCTGCGTACCCGAGATCGCCCAGCGCTTCCACCGAGCCCTCTCCGAGGGCGACGGCTCCACCATGGACACCCTGCTGAACGGCTTCTACCTGCCCCTGGTGGCCCTCCGCGACGAGACCCCCGGCTTCGCCGTCTCCCTGGTCAAGGCCGCCGCCCGGCTGCGCGGCCAGAAGGTGGGACCGGTCCGGCCGCCGCTCGCCGAGCCCACCGGCGGCCAGCTCCGGCGGCTGGAGCGGATCATCGACCACGGCCTCGCCGTCCTCGCCGGGCTGGAGGCGGGCGGCCGATGAGAATACGGGAGGCCCTCCTCACCCCCGTCGCCTTCGCCGACCCGCCACTCCTCAACGCCATGGGCGTGCACGAACCGTACGCGCTGCGCAGCGTGCTGCGGCTCGTCGGCGAGGACGGGGTGACCGGGCTCGGCGAGTCCTACGGCGACGAGGCGTTCCTCACCCAGGCCCGCCGGGTCGCCGAACAGCTCACCGGCTGGGACGTGTTCGACCTGCCGGGCCTGCGCCGGACGGTCGAGCGCGTCGTCGGCGAGACCGTGTACACCGATCTGCACGGCCTCACCGGCGGATTCTCCACCGGCAAGACCCTCGCCAGCGTCTACTCGCTCTTCGAGGTGGCCGCCCTCGACGCCCAGGGGCGGCTCCTCGGCCGCCCGGTCTGCGATCTGCTCGGCGGCCGGGCCCGGGACGAGGCCGAGTTCTCCGCCTACCTCTTCTACAAGTACGGCGCCCACCTGGGCGCGGAGGCCGACGACTGGGGGGAGGTGCTCACCCCGGAAGCCCTCGTCGGCGAGGCCCGGCACATGCTGGACACCTACGGCTTCCGCTCCCTCAAGCTCAAGGGCGGTGTCCTCCCGCCCGCGCAGGAGACCGAGGGCATCCGGGCCCTCGCCGCGGCCTTCCCGGGCCACCCGCTGCGCATCGACCCCAACGGCGCCTGGAAACCCGACACCGCCATCGAAGTGGCCCGCGCCCTGGACGGCGTCCTCGAATACCTGGAGGACCCCACCCCCGGCATCGCGGGCATGGCGCGGGTGGCCGAGGAGGCGGGCATGCCGCTCGCCACCAACATGTGCGTGGTCCGCTTCGAGGACCTCGAACCGGCGATCCGGGCGAAAGCGGTGGGCGTCGTCCTCTCCGACCACCACTTCTGGGGCGGCCTGCGCGACACCCAGGCCCTCTCCGTCCTCTGCCGGTCCTTCGGCATCGGCCTGTCCATGCACTCCAACAGCCACCTCGGGATCAGCCTCGCCGCGATGGTCCACGTGGCCGCCGCGACCCCGCATCTCAGCTACGCCTGCGACACCCACTGGCCGTGGAAGGAGACCGACGTCATCGTCCCCGGGACCCTGGAATTCCGCGACGGCGCCGTCAGAGTGCCCGACGGGCCGGGACTCGGCGTCGAACTGGACGAGGACGCCCTCGCCCGCGCCCACGAGGACTACCTCCGCTGCGGTCTGCGGAAGCGCGACGACGCGAGCTATATGCGCCGCTATGTGAGGAGCTTCCAGCCCAACACGGAACGCTGGTAGCCCGGCGCCCGCGGCTCCGGCCCACCGCGCCACCCACGGCGGGGGAGGGGCGTCCGCCGGGTGGCTGCTTGACCATGACACCGTGTCAGGCCCTGCACTGGAAGGCGTCATGTTCAGCATCGGAGACTTCGCCCGGCACGGCAGCGTCTCGGTCCGCATGCTGCGTCACTACGACGCCCTCGGACTGCTGCGCCCCGCCCGCACCGACCCGTACACCGGCTACCGCTTCTACGAGGCGGGCCAGCTCACCCGGCTCAACCGCCTGCTCGCCCTCAAGGACCTCGGCTTCACGCTCCGGCAGGTGCGGCAGATCCTCGACGAGGACGTCAGCCCCGGAGAACTGCGCGGCATGCTCAGACTCCGCCACGCGGAACTGGAGGAGGAGGCAAGGGCGGCGGCGGGCCGGCTCGCCCGGGCCGAGGCGAGACTCCGTCTCATCGAGAGCGAGGGGCAAATGCCCACCGACGACATCGTGGTGAAATCCCTTCCGGCGGTCCGGGTGGCCGAACTGACCGCCCTCGCGCCGGGGTTCCGGCCCGAGGAC
This sequence comes from Streptomyces sp. S07_1.15, assembly GCF_020739505.1. Lineage (NCBI taxonomy): Bacteria > Bacillati > Actinomycetota > Actinomycetes > Kitasatosporales > Streptomycetaceae > Streptomyces > Streptomyces sp. S07_1.15. Next base: position 115,827 of record NZ_JAJBZK010000001.1, on the reverse strand, counting down.
ATCGGACCGGTAATCCAGCCGCTCTACCGCGAACTGCACCAACGGCTCCGCGCGGCGGGGGTGGTACCGGCGGGCCCGGACCTCGCCTTCTACGAGGAGCACCCGGACGGGACGGTCACCGTCCACGCCGCGGCGCAGATCGCCTCGCTCCCCGGCGGCGGCCACGGACTGGCCGTCGTGGACCTCCCGGCGGTGGAGAAGGCGGCGACCGTCGTGCACCGCGGGCCCATGGACGCGGTCATGCCCGCCGTCCAGGCCCTGGCCCGCTGGATCGGCACGAGCGGGCACCACTCCGCCGGCCCGCCCCGGGAGCTCTACCTCTCCTGCGAGGGTGGCCCCGACACCTGGGTGACCGAACTCCAGGAACCCGTCACCCCGGCCTGATCCCCTCTCCCGGCAAGGGAGACGGAGATGTGGCTCTACCGGTTCACCCGCTCTGACCTGCATAAAGGATGGAGTTGAGTGGCAGCTTGTCAAGTTTTCTCGTGCGGTGTATATAAGAAGTGTGTAGGGCATCGCAAGCAGTGCCACACGGAGGGAGATGACCCGTGATGCTCATGCGTACCGACCCCTTCCGCGACCTGGACCGGTTCGCCCAGCAGATGTTCGGCAACGTCACCCGGCCCTCGGGCATGCCGATGGACGCGTACCGGTCGGGCGAGGACTTCATCGTCCACTTCGACCTTCCGGGGATCGACCCCGAGAGCATCGACCTCGACGTCGAGCGCAACGTCCTCACCGTGCGGGCCGAGCGCAGGTCGCCGGCTCCCGAGGACGCCGAGGTGATCGCCGCCGAGCGTCCCGCCGGAAGCTTCAGCCGGCAGCTCTTCCTCGGCGACACCCTCGACACCGAGCGGATCGAAGCCTCCTACGAGGCCGGTGTGCTGACCCTCCGGATCCCGGTCGCCGAGCAGGCCAAGCCGCGCAAGATCCAGATTTCGGGCGGCAGCGAGCGCAGGGAGCTCCGTTCCTGACCCGCCGCGGGTGCCGTGGCCGCGCAGTGGCGGCCGCGGCACCCTCCTGTGCGCCGTGCCGTGTTCTGCGTGCGCGACGGACCCGGGCCGTCGGGCGTCGCGCACCGTCTGTCAGTCGTCGTGAGGGGAAATGAGGAGGAGCGCGCGCATGCGCTGGAGTGAGTTCACCGAGCAGGTCCGGGAGCGCGGCGAGTATCCGACCCGGCGGGAAGCCGAACGGGTGATCCGTGTCGTGCTCTCGGCGCTGGCCGGTCAGCTCGGCCGGGCGGAGCGGCATCTGCTGGCCCGCCGGCTCCCGCCGGAGGCGGCCCGGGTGCTCATCACGCGGCGGCCGGTGAGCCGGCCGCTGGCCGCCGCGGAGTTCGTGGACGGGATCGCGGCCCGGACCGAGGGAGCGACCTCCGCGACCGCCCGCTGGGACACCAGCTCGGTTCTGAGCGTCCTCGCCGACGGGGTGGACGGCGAGCTGCTGGACCGGATCATCGACCGGCTTCCCGGCGGCTACGCCCTGCTGTTCGGCCGGGCGCAGCTCGTCTGACGCGCCGCCGGCCCGGCCCTCCCGGCGCGGACCGGGGCGGCCGGGCCGGCGGTGACCGGCGAGGCGGGCCTCCGGCCGTCAGCCTCTCTCCTCCCGCTGCCCGTTCGCGGCCCCGGGCGTTCTGCGCGGGCGTGGGGGCGTGCGGCGCCGGCTCTCGCGGGCCGTGCCCGCTGTTCTCTCCCGCCCGGCCAGGTCGATGACGGTCGCGCCGGTACCGGCCGCGCTCTCCGCCGTCTCCGGATCCGGCTCCGGCCGGTCCTCGCGTCCTGTGCCGGCGGAACGGCCTTCCAGGGCGGCGAGAGCCTCGTCGAAGGTCTCTCCCGTCACCTGCATCCGTATCCGCGCCAGGCGCTGCACTTCTTCGTTCGCCACCCGGCACAGCATAGGCCCCGGGAACACCCGCCCCCGGCCACCGGCCGGACGGGACCGCCCGGTCACCGCGCGGATCCGGCCATTCCGGCCGCCCGGTTCCGGCCCCCGGGCGGCGGCCGCTCCTCCGTGTCCGCGGCGCCGGTGATCCTCCGGGCCCCCTTCCGATAGCCCGTCAGGCGTACGGATCCCGCCGCCCGTGCGCTCCCGGCGCGCGGATGGTGCCGTGTGCGGATAGGACGGAGGGGGACGGGACCGGAAAGCGCCCGCGGAGAACGGAGGACATGCGGTGTTCGAGGCCGAGAACATCAAGGACTGGCGCGGCCACGCCGTGCTGGACGCCGAGGGCCGGCGGATCGGGGAACTGGAGTCCGTCTATGTCGACACCGCCTCCGACGAGCCGGCCTTCTCGGCGGTCCTCGTCGGCTTGCCGACCCGGCGCCGGCTGGTGTTCGTGCCGCTGGACGGGGCCACCGTCGGGCCCGGCCATCTCAAGGTCCGGGTCTCGCGGAAGCAGGTGAAGAACGCGCCCTCGATCGACCGGGACGGCGAGCTCCTCGCCGAGGAGGAGGCGGCGGTCTTCGCCCATTACGAACGCCCCTACCGGCAGGGCGCCGGCGGACGCCGGCTGGCCCGGCGCTGAGCGCCCCCGTATCGGAGATTCCATGGCCCTGTTCCTGTTCCTGGTCCTCGTCGCGGTAGGACTCGGCATCGCCGGGGTGGTCGTCGAGGGGCTGTTCTTCCTGCTCGTCATCGCGGTGGCCGTCTTCCTCGCCGACCTGGTGCTGCTCGGTGTGCGCATCGGCCGCCGCCGCCGGCCTCCGGCCCGGCACCGTCTGCCGCGGTGACCGCGGAGTCTCCCGCCCCGGGCCCCGCCCTCCGCCGCCCGGCGCGCGTTCGGTCACCGCGGCCCGTGCCGTCCCGTGAGCTTACGGTTCCCGGCCCCCTCCCGACCTGCCCCGGCGGGGTCCGCCGGACGGCCGTGGCGGGGGGACCGGGCAGCCGGGCGAAAGCTGTTTGAAGCGGGGGGCCCCTGGTACCTCTAGAAGGACATTCGCCGCGGACGGTGCGAATCGCCTCGGACCCGGCCGGCATCCCTGGCGCCGGGCCCGGACATCCGCCCACACAAGGAGTGAGCCATCCCATGCCGTACGGAGCCTTCCTCGCAGCCGTGCGCGAGCGCGGCGGATACAGCGCGGACGAAGCGGACCGGGTCACCAGGGCCGTCCTCACCGCGTTGGGCACCCGGCTGACGCCCGATATCGCGGGTCATCTGGCCGACCAGCTGCCCGAGCCGCTGGCCGACATGATCAACGACGCGGAGGCCGCGGCCCGGGACTGGGGGGTGCGGACGTTCGTCGCCCATGTGGCCGAGGCCACCGGCGAGGACGAGGAGAGCGCCGAGGTGGCCGCCCGCGCGGTGCTGTCCACGCTGGCCGACCGGATCGGCCGCGGTGAGCGGGACGCGCTGCTCAGCCGGCTGCCCGCGGAGTACGCAGGTCTCTTCGGCTACCCGGAGCTGGCCGGCTGAGAGGATGGCGGGCCGCCGGCGCGGAGGAGGCCGCCCGGCTTCGGCCCGGCTTCGGTCGGCTTCGGCCCGGCCCCGGTCCCGGTCCCGGTCCCGGTCCCGGTCCCGGTCCCGGAGCTCGTCCCCCTGTCCGGGAGACCGTCAGCGTCCGTTGACCGGGTGACCGGGTGACCGGGTGACCGGTGATCTCCGTGGCTCCAGCCGCTTCGGTCCCCGGTCGCCGGGGGTGCGGCGGTCCCGCGTCCTGCACGGCGTCGGCGATCCAGGCCTGGGGGAGAGGAGCGTGGTGGTCCTCGGGCGCGGTATCCGGTTGATCAGCGCCACCAGGACGGATACCGGCCGTGGGTGTCGCCGTGGACGGCGCCCCCGGAGGTGGCTTCCTCTTCGGCGATCCGGCGCAGGACCGGACGGCACACCCTCAGGCCGCTGCGGCGAGCGACTGGCCCGCCTGGGCATCGGCTATGCCTCGGTGCACAGCGCTCTGACCGGTGACCGTGTCGGTCTGACGGCCGACCCCCGGCCCTTCGAGCAGTACATCGACGAGTCGGCGGGCCGGAGCGCGGTGAGGCCGGCCGGCTCCGGCAGCGGGACTCATCCCCCGTCCTCCCGGGGGCCTTCGCCGCCCCGGCCCCCGGTGTCCTCGCCGCCGGGCCGCTCGGCCAGGAAGGTGTGCACGATCCCGCGCTGCCAGCCCGTCACCGGGGCGGTCCGCACCGGCGGCAGCCCCGCCCGCGCGAGCCGCTCGCGGAAGGCGCCGGCGGTGTCGAAGTCCAGCACGCTGCGCCACAGATGACGGTAGAGCGAGGCGTCGCCCCGGGGCAGGGAACCGGCCGGGATCACGATGCCCCAGCAGACCGCCGACCAGACGAGCCGGTGGAACGGGGTGCCGGTCAGCGTGTACTCGTGCACGGCCAGCCGCCCGCCCGGGCGCAGCAGGTTCCGTACCGACCGCAGCACCGCGTCCGGGTCCGCCACGTTCCGTACCAGATAGGCCGCGAAGACGGCGTCGAACGGGCCGTCCGCGCCCGGGCGGGGCAGGTCCTCCGCCGCGGCGTGGACGAACTCGACGTCACCGTCCCAGCGTTTGGCGGCCGCCTGCCGCAGCATGCCCGCCGAGGCGTCGACCGCCGTGATCCGGGCGCGGGGCGCGGCGGCGAGCAGGGCGGCCGTCGAGGCGCCCGTGCCGCAGCCCAGATCCAGCACCCGCATCCCGGCCCCCTGCGCGGGCAGCGCGAGCCGGCCGGCGGACAGCCGCAGGTGCGCGTGGTAGCCCGGGTTGGCGGCGACGAGGCGGTCGTACGAGCCCGAGGCCCGGTCGAAGGCGGCGGCGAGGGCGCCGTCCCGGAGTGTGGTCATGGCCCCGAGGGTTCCCCGGGGAGGGCGCGGGCCAAACGGAACCCGGACCACGCTTCCGCGTGCCGGCAGCCGCGGCGTACGGCCCGGGCCCGCCCGCCGCGGCGGCCGGCGGCCCGCGCGAGCCCGTGGAAGCGGGCCGCCGCGGAGGCCCAACACAGTAGGCTCCTCAGCATAGTTGACGGTCCGTCCGGCAGCGGGCGGCGGGGAAGGAGCGGTGCAGCATGGCGGACGCGGAGGAATGGATGCGGACCCGGTCCAGGCCGCCGGTCGAACTCCACACCGACCGGCCGCACGCCGCGCGCGTGTACGACGTCCTGCTGGGCGGCAAGACCAACTACCCGGAGGACCGGAAGGCGGCCGAACAGCTGCTGGAGACGATGCCGGTGGCCGGTCTGGTGGCGCACCAGAACCGCGCCTTCATGCACCGGGCCGTGCGGTACCTGGCCCGGGAGGCCGGGGTCCGCCAGTTCCTCGACATCGGCACCGGCATACCGACCTCGCCCAATCTCCACGAGGTCGTCCAGGACGCCGACCCCGCCTGCCGGGTCGTCTACACCGACAACGACCCCATCGTGCTGGCCCATTCACGGGCCCTGCACGAGTCCACCCCCGAGGGCCGGACCGCCTACATCGAGGCCGATCTGTGCGACCCCGACGGCATCCTGGAGCACCCCCGGCTCCGCGCGACGCTCGACTTCGGACAGCCCGTCGCGGTGACCCTGGTGGCGGTGCTGCACTGGCTTCCGGAGCGGGCCGACCCGTACGGCATCGTCGCCCGCCTCCTCCGGGACCTTCCCCCGGGCAGCCACCTCGTGCTCAGCCATGCCACGAACGACTTCGAACCGGCCATGCTGAAACAGGTTTCGGACAACTTCAAGGCCAAGGGGTCGAACGTGACGCCGCGGAGCAAGGACGAGGTGCGGCGCTTCTTCGACGGCCTCGACCTCGTGGAGCCGGGCCTCCAGGTCGTCCAGCGCTGGCGCCCCGATCCGGTCGACGTGGGCGCGGAGACCCTCTCCGACACCGACATCCCGCTCTACGTGGGCGTCGCCCGCAAGCCCTGACCCGGCGCGTACCGCGCGCGGAGAGGGGCTCCGGACCGCCGTGCTCCGGCTGGTGCGGTGCACGCGGCCGCACCTACAGTCTCGCGTACGGCATATGAGGGGTTGTGCGAGGGGTTCACGGGGCGGACGCGGACCGGTCCGCCGGCGGCGGAGGAGGGCTGGGATGGGAACCGGCGACGACGAGCGGCCCGACCGGGCGGACGACTTGGAGAGCGTGACATGGAGGAAGAGCCACCGCAGCGCGCCGGGCGGCAACTGCGTGGAACTCGCGGTACTCCCCGGGGGCGGGATCGCGGTGCGCAACTCCCGTTACCCGGAAGGGCCCGTGCTGGTCTGCACCCGGGAGGAGATGGCCGCCTTCGTCCGCGGGGCGAAGGACGGCGACTTCGACGCCCTGGCGAGACGGGAGCAGTCGGCGTGACCGGCCCGAGGGCCGCCGGCGGGGGACCGGCCGCCCGCCGTCTCCCCCCGGCCGGGCGGTCGCGCACCGGGCGAGAGGTGCCGCGGTGAGCGCACTCCCGGGACCGGACGACGCCTTACCCGTACGGCGCTACCTGGACCGGCCCGAGGCCGGGCCCACCGTGCTGCGCATCGTGGTCGGTGCCCAGCTGCGGCGGCTGCGCCGGGAACGCGGCATCACCCCGGAGGCGGCCGGCCGGGCCATCCGCGCCTCCCACGCGAAGATCAGCCGCCTCGAACGCGGGCAGGTGGGCTTCAAGACCCGTGACCTGGAGGATCTGCTCACCCTCTACGGAGTCCACGACCCGGACGAGCGCTCGGACTACCTCGCCCTCGGCCGCCGGGCCAACCGCCCCGGCTGGTGGCACGAGTACAGCGACGTCCTGGAGGACTGGTTCGAGCTGCACATCGGCCTGGAGGAGTCCGCCCAGCTCATCCGCACCTACGAGGTGCAGTTCCTGCCCGGCCTCCTCCAGACCGAGGCGTACGCGCGGGCGGTGACCCGGATCGGTTACCCGGACGCCCCCGGGCGCACGATCGACCGCCTGGTGGAGCTGCGGCTCGCCCGGCAGAAGCTGCTCACCCGGCCGGACGCCCCGAAGCTCTGGGCGGTCGTGGACGAGGCGGTGCTGCGCCGGCCCTTCGGCGGCCCGGAGGTGATGCGCGCTCAGCTGGAGCACCTGCTGGCCGTGAGCGAGCTGCCGAGCGTGTCGCTCCAGGTGGCCCCCTTCAGCGTGGGCGCGAACGCCGCGGCCGGGACCCCCGTCACGCTGCTGCGGTTCCGGGAGCCGGACCTGCCGGACAAGGTCTATCTGGAGCAGCTGACCGGCGCGGTGTACCTCGACAAGCGGGAGGACGTCGACCAGTACGGGCTGATCATGGAACGGTTGTGCGCGGAGGCGGAACCCCCGGAGGAGAGCCGGGAGTTCCTCAGGGACCTGCTCGACCGGGAGTACTGACCGGCGCGCCGCTGTCCGAGCCGGTGCCCGCGCCCCGGTGCCCGCCCCGGGCCCGCCCCGGCGGCGGAACCGCGCGGCGCCCGGCGGGGAGGGACCCGCGCCGGGCGCCGTCGCGCGGGTACGGGGGCCCGGCCGCTGTACGTACCCGCCCGTGCCCGTGCGGAGTGCCGTCCCGGGCAGCCGGGGCTCAGAGATGGTCGCGGGGCACCGTCTCGTTCCAGTTGCGGGAGAACACCCGCTCCCCGCCCTCGTAGCCGTCGAGCGTGGCGTGCAGCAGGAACTCCGTCTCCGTGGAGCGGAGCACCGTACGGGTCACGGTCCGCACCTCCCAGTCGTCCCGGCGGAACGTCATCGTCCAGGCCGACTCGCCGCGCACCGACTGGAAGTCGTCGGCGACCGAGTCGTACCGCTCGTAGGCGCGGCGGCCCGCTTCGAGGCCGATGCCCTCGTAGCGCACGGTGCCGTTGTCCTTGACGATCTCCAGCGACGCGTTGTAGCCGACCAGGTCGCGGGAGACGGTCCAGCGCTGCTCGGGCGGGGACACCTGGGTGACCTCCAGCGGAGGCGTGCCCTCCGGCTCGTCGAAGGGCCGCGCCGCCACCTCGTCCGGCTCGGCCGCGGGCCGCACCGGCAGCGTCAGCGCGCTGGCGCCGGAGTACACCGTCAGCAGCACCGGCCGCGGCGGTGGCCAGGCCAGCGGCCAGTACGAGGTCGACAGCGACAGCCGGATCCGGTGCCCCGGCGGGAAGGCCTGGGCCGTGCCGTTGAGCTGCACCACCGCCCGGTAACGCTCCCCGGGCACCAGCGGCTCCGGCGCGGCCCGGCCGTCCCGGCGGGTGAGGTTCAGCAGGCCGTAGCTGACCCGGGTGGCACGACCGTCCGGCGCCACGTCCGACAGCCGCGCCGCCACCATCGCCACCGGCTCGCTGACCGACAGGTCGAGCTCCACCGTCGGAGCGCCCAGGATCTCCAGCCGCTCGGGCAGCGGATCGGTGTCGAAGACCATCGACCCGCCGTCCTCCTCCCGCTGGTCGTAGGGGAGGTCCGGCGGCGCGTTGTACGAGGCCCACTTGCCGGCGAACTGCCCGACGGACAGCGGCGACTGCACCGTCATCTCCGTCCCGTCGGCGGCCGTCTCGCCCGGCGCGCCGATCCGGTGCGGGCTCAGCGGACGGGACAGCCGCTCGATGTGCGGGGAGGGCCAGGCCGGCTCGCCGACCCAGCGGCCTGGGCGCTCCTCGTAGGACGTCGACGGCGGCACGCTCTCCTGCATCCAGGTGCGCAGCATCGGCCCGTCCATGGCCTCGTTGTCCTTGTCCTTGAGCCAGTGGTCCCACCAGCGGACGACCTCCTGGAGGTAGCCGACGGCCGGGCCCGGCTCGCCCAGGTGCGGATACTTGTGCGACCACGGGCCGATCAGCCCGCGGCGGGGGACGTCCAGGTTCTCCAGCAGCCGCGTCACGGCGTTGGAGTAGCCGTCCGCCCAGCCGCTGGAGGCCAGCACCGGCACCCGCACGGCCGAGTAGTCCTCGCAGACCGAGGCGTGCCGCCAGTAGGCGTCGCGCCGCTGGTGGCGCAGCCACTCCGCGGCCCAGGGACGGCTGTTCTCCAGGCGCTCCCGCCACATGTCGCGCCAGCGGTCCCCGACGAGCGCGGGGTCCGGCGGGCAGGTCGCGTAGGCGAACATGGTGCCCGCCTCGGCCAGGTTGTCCGAGAGCAGACAGCCGCCCATGTAGTGCATGTCGTCGGCGTAGCGGTCGTCGGTGAAGGACGCGATGACGATCGCCCGCAGACTCGGCGGCCGGCGGGCGGCGACCTGGAGGGCGCTGAAGGCGCCCCAGGAGATCCCCATCATGCCGGTGCGGCCGTCGCACCACGGCTGGTCGGCCAGCCAGGCGAGGACGTCCTCGGCGTCGGTCTGCTCCACCTCCAGGTACTCGTCGGTGAGGACGCCCTCGGACTCGCCGGTGCCGCGGATGTCGACCCGTACACAGGCGTAGCCGTGACCGGCCATATAGGGGTGGTGGATGGAGTCGCGCACGGAGCTGAGGTCGCGCTTGCGGTACGGGATGTACTCCAGCACCGCGGGCACCGGCTCGTCGTCCGAGGCGGTCGGCCGCCAGATCCGGGCCGAGAGCCGGGTGCCGTCCGAGACCGGGATCCGGACGTGCTCCTCTTCCTTGATCGCGCAGGGCAGGCTGGTGACGGCTCGCATGAATCAGTCGCGCTCCTCCTCGGGTGCGGCGTCGAACTCGAAGGGAAGCGCCGCCACACACCGGTCGTACTTCTCGCAGAGCTCTTCCTCGCTGTCCGCGCCGATGAAGAGATGGGCGAGCTCGAAGCTGTAGCTGTCCTGGCCGGGGAGGTCCGAGAGCCGCTGGCCCTTCCCGGGCACGACCTCGATCTTCACCCCCGGTATCTCCTCCTGCAGCCGCTCGATCTCCTCCTCGGTCGGCACCCGCCGCGCCACACCGTCCTCGAAGCGCCGGTAGTACCACTTGGCGGCCACCTGGTACGGCCCCTCGCCCTGCGGCAGGCGCGGGTCCTGGCCGAGGGCCAGGCTGAGCATGCAGTGGTGGTTCGGCACACCGTCGACGTACTCGAACATCTCGGCGTGCGACTGCGAGTGCCGCGGATTGATCTCCAGCAGGTTCAGCTCATCGGTCTCCTTGTCGTAGAAGTACTCGATGCTGAACGTCGCGGAATCCATGCCGATCTGCGAGATGACCCGCTTCGACACGTCCTCGATCCGTTCCACGACGGACCCGGGCAGCAGCTGGGTGGGGTACTGGTGGCGGAGGAAGCAGGGGGAGTCCGGGTAGTTGATGGAGTCGAGGACGCCGTACACGGTGACCTCGCCGTTGTGGACGTAGCCCTCGGCGGCGAACTGCTCGCCGGTGAGCGACTCCTCGGCCAGGCACGCCCGACCGCCCGCCTCCTCGACCTCGGCCGGCAGTTTCAGCTGGTCGAGGATGTACTCGAAGGGCTTGCCGACGCGCGAAATACCCTCGCGGATCTCGCCGATCGCCTCGTGGAACTCCTTTTCGTCCTTGACGCCGAAAGCGAGTTCGGAGGAGAAGGACTTGACGGGCTTGAGCCACATCGGGAAGGAGACCCCTTCCGGCGGACCGGGTTCCGAGAACGGATCCACCACCGCGAAGCGCGGGTGCTCGTCGATGACCTTCCGCTGCTCCAGCCGGCTCCAGTACTTGTGCTCGCACTTGACGATGGATTCCAGGCTCGTGCTGTGCAGTCCATAGCGTTCGCACAGAATGGGGACCAGCGTGCTCACCGGGAAATCCCAGTAGCCCACGATGGCGTCGATGCTTCCCTCGAAGGCGTCCAGCTTCGCCTGGGCCTTCTCGATCAGTTCCACCACGGGAATGTCGCCGACCTGGAGTTCCTCGATGGTCAGCAGCGGATGAAAACGGTAATTCACCGCCAGGGGGACGTCCTGGAGCGTGTCCAGATTCCCCTCGTCCATCCCGATGACGAAAACATTCGCTTGGCTCACCAGTTCCTCCGCCCTGTGGGAATCTCCGTACAAACGGAGCGGCTACCCTGGCCCATCCCGCGCAATCTTCCCGGTCAGCGGCCCGCTCCCCGGACGCCCCGCCGTCCCGCCGGCCGGTCCGGCCCCACCCGGGCGAACGTAGGATCGATCCCATGGAACAGCGAGTACTGGGCAGGACGGGCCGCGAGGTGTCCGTCGTCGGACTGGGAACATGGCAGCTCGGGGCGGACTGGGGCGAGGTCCGGGAGGAGGACGCCCTCGCCGTGCTGGACGCCGCGGTGGAGTCCGGTGTCACCTTCTTCGACACGGCGGACGCGTACGGCGACGGCCGCAGCGAGCAACTGATCGGCCGCTACCTCCGGGAGCGCCCCGACGCGGGGATCTTCACCGCCACCAAGATGGGCCGCCGGGCGGAGCAACTCCCCGAGCACTACAACCTGGACAACTTCCGTGCGTGGACCGACCGTTCACGGGCCAACCTGGGCGTCGACACCCTCGACCTGGTGCAGCTCCACTGCCCGCCCACCCCGGTGTACTCCTCGGACGCCGTCTTCGACGCCCTCGACACCCTGGTGGCCGAGAAGCGGGTGGCCGCGTACGCGGTGAGCGTGGAGACCTGCGAGGAGGCGCTGGCCGCGATCGCCCGCCCGGGAACGGCGAGCGTGCAGATCATCCTCAACCCGTTCCGGCTCAAGCCCCTGGAGCGGGTGCTCCCCGCCGCCGCCGAGGCGGGCGTCGGCATCATCGCCCGGGTGCCGCTGGCCTCCGGGCTGCTGTCCGGCCGCTACACCCGGGACACCGTCTTCTCCGCCGACGACCACCGGACGTACAACCGCCACGGCGAGGCCTTCGACCAGGGCGAGACCTTCTCGGGTGTGGACTTCGCCACCGGCGTCGAGGCCGCCGCCGAGTTCGCCGGACTGGCCCCCGAGGGCGCCACACCGGCCCAGACCGCGCTCCGCTGGATCATCCAGCAGCCCGGCGTCACCTCGGTGATCCCCGGTGCCCGTTCGCCCGAGCAGGCGCGGGCCAACGCGGAGGCCGCCGCGCTGCCGCCGCTGCCGCGGCCCGTCCTGGACGCCGTCCGCGAGCTGTACGACCGCCGCATCCGGGCGCAGGTGCACAGCCGCTGGTGACCCCGGGGACCGGTCCGTCCTCCCCGTCCCGTACGCGGAGCGGCGCCGCCCGCGGCGGGCGGGGGCGGGCCGGGACCGCCCGCAAGGAAGCGGGCGGCACCGGAGGCGGTTCTCAGCGCCGGGGCCGGGAGGCCCCGGCTCCGCGGCGCCCCCCTCGCGCGAGGAACCCGTCCGTCCCGGCCTCCGTCCGCGCCAACCGCGTGGCGGCGGAGGCGATGTTCCGGGCCATGCCGCCGAAGACCACGGCGTGGAACGGGGAGACGCTCCACCAGTACAGACGGCCGGCGAAGCCGTGCGGGTGGAAGAGCGAACGCTGCCGGTAGACGGTGCGGCCCCGCTCGTCCCGCCCGGCGGTCATCTCCAGCCAGGCGAGCCCCGGGAGGCGCATCTCCGCGCGCAGCCGCAGCAGCCGGCCCCGCTCGATCTCCTCCACCCGCCAGAAGTCGAGCGAGTCGCCCACGCGCAGCCGGTGCGGATCCCGGCGGCCGCGCCGGAGGCCGACCCCGCCGACGGCCCGGTCGGCCCAGCCGCGCACGGCCCAGGCCAGCGGGAAGGAGTACCAGCCGTGCTCGCCGCCGATGCCCTCGATCACCCGCCACAGGGCCTCGGGTGAGGCCTCGACGAGCCGCTCCCGCTCGTCGGTGTAGAGATCACCGCCGGCCCAGTCCGGGTCGGTCGGCAGCGGATCGCTGGGGGCGCCGGGGACGGAGGCCGAGGACCACCGGGTGGCGACGTCGGCCTCCTTGATCCGCTGGAGGGCCAGCTCCACCGACCGCCGGAACCCGGTCAGTCCTTCCGGCGGGTCCGGTACATGGCGGGCGATGTCGTGCTCATGGCAGACCACCTCGTGGCGCAGTGACTCGGTCAGCGGCCGGGCCAGCGGCGCGGGGACCGGCGTGACCAGCCCGATCCAGTGGCTGGAGAGCCCCGGGCTCAGCAGCGGCAGGGTCACGATCAGCCGCCGGGGCAGCCCGGCCGTCCGCGCGTACTGCCGCATCATCTCCCGGTACGTCGTCACATCGGGACCGCCGATGTCGAAAGCGCGGTCGACCTCCGCGGGGAGCCGGGCGCAGCCCACGAGGTAGCGGAGCACGTCCCGTACCGCGACGGGCTGGATCCGGGTGCGGACCCAGCGCGGCGTGACCATCACCGGCAGCCGCTCGGTGAGGTGCCGGAGCATCTCGAAGGAGGCCGAGCCCGAGCCGATGACCACCGCCGCCCGCAGGACCGCCGCCGGCACCTCGCCGTCCAGCAGGATCCGTCCCACCTCGGCCCGGGACCGCAGATGCGGCGAGAGCTCCCGCTCGGGCACCCCCGCCGGGGTCAGCCCGCCCAGATAGACGATCCGCGAGACACCGGCGCGGTGCGCCTCCTCGGTGAAGATCCGGGCCGCGCGGCGGTCCGTCTCCTCGAACCCGGAACCGGCACCGAGGGCGTGCACCAGGTAGTAGGCCACGTCCACCCCGCTCATCGCGGCCCGCACCGACTCCGCGTCCGTCACATCCCCCCGTACGGTCTCGACCCGGCCGGCCCAGGGATGGTCGCGGAGCTTGCCCGGGGTGCGGGCCAGGCAGCGTACGGCGAAGCCCGCGGCCAGCAGCTCCGGGACCAGCCGGCCGCCGATGTATCCGGTGGCGCCGGTCACCAGGCAGCGCTGCGGGGGCCGGTCCCCGTCCGTCCCCGTCTCCACATCGGCCTCCCGGTCTCGGCCCGCCGCCGGCGGCAGCGGCGGGTGTCGGCGCGGACGCGGGCGGGCGTGCCGCGCCCCCACTCTGGCACGCCCGGCGCGGGGCGCCAGCCCGGCTCTTCCGAACGGGGGACGGACGGGCCCGCGCCGGACCGGCGCGCATGAGCCGGGAACCGTGCGGAAGAAGAACCCGGGCCGGGCCGCGCCCACGCGGGGCGGCCCGGAGCGCCCCGGCACCCGTGCCGGACACGGCGCGGAGCGTGGCCGGGACGTTCCCCGGCCCGCGCGTTCCCCGTCGCACCTCATCGCCCACGCGGGACCCACCCGCCGCAGAGAACCCACGGAGAGACCATGGAAACCGGTACCGCAGCGGACCAGACCGACGGACCCGATCCGCAGCACCGGCGGCCCGAGGACGCCGACGACACCGCCGTCGCGGCCGCGGGCAAACTGTCCGAGGCGCTGGAGTACACCGAGCGGGCCCGGGGGCTGCTCTACGCGTTCCACCAGCTCACCGGCCACGCCGATTTCCTGCTGGACGAGGTCGTCCGCCTGCTGCACGCCGGAGGACACCGCGAACTGGCCGACGAGGTGCAGGACGGGTTGATCGGCCGCAACGTCCTCGCCGGCCGGTGGACCTTCCAGATCGTGGAGGAGTACGACGACGGCTACTACCGCGAGTTCAGGGAGACGGAGCGGCGGGTGCGCGACCGCCTGATGGCGGGCCGCCGCCATGTGTACGAGGCGGAGCTGAAGGAACGCCGCCGCACCCACGGCCGCCCGGGGCACCGCGCCAGGCCGTAGGGCCCGGCCGGAAACGGGGTATCCCTTGCGCTCGCGGCGGGGTGACGGGCCGTGGTGCGTGGCAGGGCGCCGGGCGTGACCGCGGCCTCCGTGTTGCGGGAGGCGGCACAGGGAGGCGCGAAGGGCGCGGGAGGGGAGACGCGAGGGAGAGGCACGGGGGAGGCGGCGGCACTCGGGCGGCCGGCGGTGCGCGCGACGGCGGTGCCGCGGGGACGGGCCCGCGCCGGGGACTCGGATCCGGTCCACCCGGGCGGCGCCGTCCGGAGCGGCCGCGGACGCACGGGGACCGGAGCGCTGTGCTGGTCCCGAGGCCCCGGCCGGACAGACGGAGGGTCGGTGGGTCAGAGGGGGCGGCTCAGCGGCCGGCCCCGAGCGGCGGCTCGTCCAGGAGGGAGCCGGCCAGGGTGAGCACGCGCTGCGGCTGGCGGCCCCAGTTGACCGTCGTCACCGCCCTCCGGTGCTCTTCGCCGTAGGAGTGCAGGTACCGGAGGAAGTGCAGTCCGGCGATGTCCATGAAGGTGACGTCGGCCATGTCCAGCACCACTCCGCCGTCGCCGGCGGCCAGCCCGTTCACGGCCCGGTAGAGAAGGGGCGCGGAGTCGTAGTCGACCTCTCCCCACGGCGCCACGACGGCATCACCGTCGGGGGCCCGGATGATGGTGTGGACCCCCGCGTGTACGGGGGGCGAGGAAGACAGGTCTGTCTCTGAAGGCATGGCCTCATGATGCGCACAGTTCTACGCTCCTGTCCACGACTACACTGGGGCGCACGATGACCACCGAGATCGCAGCTACCGCATTTTCCGCAGCATCTCCCGCAGCGACCCGGGAACGCATTCTGCGCACGGCCTACGCATTGTTCTCCCGGCGCGGTGTCCGCGATGTGGGCATCGACGAGGTGATTCGCCGCTCCAAGGTGGCAAAAGCCACCCTCTACCGGCATTTTCCGTCGAAGGACGCGCTGGTTCTGGCGTTTCTGGAGATGCGGGAGAAGAACTGGACCCTCGGTTTCGTCGAGGCCGAGGCGCGGCGTCTCGGGAATACGCCGGAGGAGCGCCTGCTGGCGATTTTCGATGTCTTCGACGGATGGTTCCGCAGCCCGGAGTTCGATGCCTGCGCGTTCATCAACGTGCTGCTGGAAATGCGGTCGGAGCATCCGCTGGGCCGGGCCGGCATCCGGCACCTGGACACCATACGGAGCGTGGTGCGCACGCTGGCCGA
This sequence comes from Streptomyces sp. S07_1.15, assembly GCF_020739505.1. NCBI lineage: Bacteria > Bacillati > Actinomycetota > Actinomycetes > Kitasatosporales > Streptomycetaceae > Streptomyces > Streptomyces sp. S07_1.15. The sequence goes on along the minus strand of NZ_JAJBZK010000001.1, from coordinate 100,219 downwards.
CGAGGCCGGTCTCCGGGACACGGAGAACTTCGCGCGCTCCTGGCACATCCTGATGAAGGGCTCGATCATCTCCGCCACCGAGGGGGACTCCGACGCCGCCCGCCGGGCCCGGGCGATGGCCCGGCTCCTCATCGAGCAGCACCGCTGACGGCTGACGTCCGCACCGGCCCCGGGTGCGGCGGGGGCCCCGGCGGTAGGGTCGGGGGCATGGTGCCGGACGAGGGAGCCGTACGCGTCGACAGCTGGATCTGGTCCGTACGGCTGACGAAGACCCGCTCGATGGCCGCCTCCGCCTGCCGGGCCGGCCATGTGCGGGTCAACGGCGAGCGCGTCAAGCCCGCCCACTCCGTCAAGGCGGGGGACGAGGTGCGGCTGCGCGTCGCCGGCCGCGAGCGGATCGTGGTCGTCAAGCGCCTGCTGCGGAAGCGGGTCGGGGCGCCCGTCGCGGCGGAGGCCTACGTGGACAACAGCCCGCCGCCGCCCCCGCGCGAGGAGCTCGTGGTGGCCCCGCGCCGCGATCGCGGCGCCGGGCGCCCCACCAAGCGGGAGCGGCGGGAGACGGAGCGGCTGCGCGGCCGGTGAACCGGCACGGCTCCGCGGGCGGCCCTCCGGCCCCGGGCGGCCGCCCGGGGCGTGGCCGCGGCGGTCAGCGGCGGCCCTGTTCCCGGATGCGGCGCTGGATGCCGGGTCCGTTCCAGTCCAGCGCCTCGGCCGCTTCGCGCAGGATCTCCTCGGCGGCGGACCGGGTGTCGGCGAGGATGTCGCCCTGTTCGTTCACCAGCTGCTGGTAGATCGGGGGATGGGCGGCCGTCGTGGTCACTGTGATGGTCCTTCAGGGTCGGGTCACGGGGGTGTTCCGTGCTGTACAGCGACCATGATCTCGCAAACGTTTCCGGGCTCTCCGGGGGGCCGGGGCGCCGTCGCGTCACCGTACGGCGCGGAGCCCTCCGACCGTACGGCGCGGACCGTACCCCGCGTACGGCGCGGGGCGGCCGCCGGGGGAAGTCCGGCGGCCGCCGCCGTGCGTGCCGGGTGCGGTGACCGGCACGCGGCGGGTCCCGGCGGCGCCGCGGCGGTCAGGCGCGGCTGCCCGCCAGGGAGGCGAAGACGACCACGTTGTCGGAGTAGCGGTTGTCCGACTCCGAGAACTCGCCCCCGCAGGTGATGAGGCGGAGCCCGGCGTGGTCGAGATTGCGGTACACCTCGACGGTCGGGAACTCGTTCTTCGGATACTGGCCGATCTTGTCGACCGTGAACTCGGCCGTCCTGCCGTCCTCGCGCGTCACCTCGATCCGGTCGCCCTGCTTCAGCGTGGACAGCTTGTGGAAGACCGAGGGCTCACCGTTCCAGGTGACATGGCCCGCGATGACGGCCGGTCCCAGGGCGCCGGGCGCGGGCCCGGGCTCGTACCAGCCCGCCTTGAACGGGTCGCGCGGGGTCTTCATCTCCCCGTCGGCGCCCAGGTTCAGCTTCTCCAGCGTGGAGGTGACGCCCAGCCCGGGGATGGAGATCTGCCGCGGCTGGGAGGCGCCCAGCGGCTTGACGTCCCCGGCCGGCTTGCCGGCGGGCTGCCCGCCGCCCCGCGCCACGCCGTCACCCGGAGCGGCGGGCGGGGCCGTGCCCGCCGCCTTGTCGGACGAGGCCCGGCTCTGGACGGTCAGGATCAGGCCGACGAGGGTCGCCGACACCACGACGAACACGAAGACGAACAGGGCGCGTTTGCGGCCACGGTTCACGGGGGACCTCCGGGGGTTCGGGTAGCTGCTCACGGCGGCCTCGGGTCAGCCGTCCTGGGCGGCGCGCCTGCGCCGGGTCACCACGACGGTGCCGGCGGCCGCGACGAGCGTCGCCGCGCCGACGGCGGCCACACCGCGGCTCTGGACACCGGACGTGGAGGCCGTCGTCCCGGTCTCCACGCCGCCGGCGGGCACGGAGCCGACCGCGGCGCCCTTGACCAGGCCACAGGCGGCCGGAGCGGTGGCCTCCTGCGGAAGCTTCGGGTCCAGGTCGCTCTTGCCGACGCCGAAGTCGTACTTGTTGTTGCCGTTGGGGTCGATACCGTGCTGCACGACGTGCAGGTCCTGGATGTGGTCCGCGACGTCCTGGGAGACCGTGAGGGTGCGTTCGTAGGAGAGCGTGCCGTCGGCCTCGGCCACCGGCATCCGGTCGACGGCGAGGCCGCTGTCCGGGGTCGTGTCGCCGTCCACCGTCAGCGAGATGTTGATGTTGCCGTAGACGGGCAGTCCCTCGCTGGTGGTGACGATGCCGTCCCCGTCCTTGTCGGCGGTGATGTCCGGGCAGGTGAAGTCGTGCCCCTCCGTGGAGCCGTGGATGTGCTGGGCGTGCGGCTGGCCGGGCGTCAGGCCCTGCGACTCGATCTTGACGGTCAGTTCGGTGCCGTCGAGGCTCAGCATGGCGGTGCCGGTGGCGCCGGAGTTGTTGAGCTGCGAGAGGTCGATCTGGAACCCCTGCGGTCCGGCGGCCGTCGCGGCCGTCGAGGTGCCCAGGGCCAGGGCCATGGGGAGGGCGACGAGTGCGGCAAGCCGTGTGGTGCGCTTGGCTGTCATTTCGGGTGCATCCCTTCCGGTGGCCCCTGCGGTCGCAGCGGCCGGTGCGCGGTCTCGTTCGCGGACCCGTTGCCGTGATCCGCCTGCACCCCTCATTCGGAACCGGGGCCGGGGCGGATTGGTGGGTGCCGGAAAACTTTTCCGGCACCCCCTCCGTCTGCCGGGCCGGGGCTCTCCCGGCGGACGCCGTGTGAGATCTTGGCCGGGGAGGCGGCCGGCCCCCGGGGGACCGGTACGCGGCGGCGCGACGGTGTGCGGGAGTGGGCGATGGCCTGGGCGGTGCTGATCGTGTCCGGTGTGCTGGAGGCGGTCTGGGCCACGGCGCTGGACCGGTCCCAGGGGTTCAGCAGGCTCTGGCCCAGCGTGGTCTTCGGGGTGGCGCTGGCGCTGAGCATGGCGGGCCTCGCCTACGCCCTGCGGGAGGTGCCGGTCGGCACCGGCTACGCGGTCTGGGTCGGCATCGGCGCCGTCCTGACGGCGGGGTGGGCCATGGCGACCGGCGGCGAGACGGTGTCCGTCGCCAAGCTGCTGCTGCTCGCGGGGATCATCGGCTGTGTGGCGGGACTGAAGCTGCTCCACTGACCGCCGTGCGGGAGCTCCGGAGAGCCGGTGGGGCCCGGCGGCGCGAACCGAATGACCGGATTCTTCCATTCCGGTACGCATCGGCGGCGGACCCCGGGGCAGGCGGAGCGGTGTACGGAACCCCCGAGGTGAGGAGCACACCGACATGTCGAAGGTCGAGGAATCCGTCGAGGTCGAGGTCCCCGTGCGCACCGCGTACGACCAGTGGACGCAGTTCGAGGACTTCCCGCGGTTCATGGAGGGCGTCGAGCGGATCGAGCAGCGGACACCGACCCGGACGCACTGGGTGACGGAGATCGCGGGCGTCAAGCGGGAGTTCGACGCCGAGATCACCGAGCAGATTCCCGACGAGCGCGTCGCCTGGACCACCGTCGAGGGTGAGGTCAAGCAGGCCGGTGCGGTCACCTTCCACCGCCTGGACGACCAGCGGACGAAGGTCATGCTCCAGCTCGACCACGACCCGCAGGGCATCGCCGACACGGTCGGGGACAAGATGGGCTTCGTGAAGAAGCAGGCCAAGCAGGACCTGAGCCGCTTCAAGTCCTTCATCGAGTCCCGCGGTGCCGAGACCGGTGCCTGGCGCGGCCAGGTCTGACCGGCACACCCGGGTGGCGAGGCCGCGGCCCCCCTCCACGACGGCCGGCCGCCCGGAACCGCCCCCGCGAGGGCGCGGACCACAGCGGTGGGGCCCCGGGCCGCCGGGCCGGGGCCCCACCGCTGTGCGCGGCCCGGCCGCCGAACCGGGAACGCCCGCGCGGGAGTTGGTCCGCTTGGCATCCGGGGCCCGGCCGGTTAGCCTCTCCTGGATTTCCGCCGGTGAGCCCAGTCCGGCACCCCTTTGCCCGGGAGAGCCCTTGCACCGTCCGGACGCCGCCGTCCCGCGCACATCACCCGCTCGCGCGGGCCGTCCCGGAGCGGCCGGACGCTCCGTACGGGCGGCATCCGCGGCACCGGCGGCGGACCCCGCCGGCCCCGCCGGCCCGGCGGGGGAGCGGCGGTGACCGCGGCGGCCGAGCACCCCTACGACCTGGTCGGCGTCGGCATCGGCCCGTTCAACCTCTCCCTGGCCGCCCTGGCCGACGGTGTGCCCGGGCTGCGCACCCTCTTCCTGGACGCCCGGCCCCGGTTCTCCTGGCACCCAGGCCTGCTCCTGGAGGGAACGGTTCTCCAGGTGCCCTTCCTCGCCGACCTGGTGACCATGGCCGACCCCACCAGCCCCTGGTCGTACCTCAACTACCTGCGGGCGCACGACCGGATGTTCCCGTTCTTCTTCTCCGAGCGCTTCCACATCCCCCGGCGCGAATACGACCACTACTGCCGCTGGGCCGCCGAGCGCCTGCCGTCCTGCCGCTTCGACGCCGAGGTGACCTCGGTGGAGTGGGACGGCCCGGCCGGCGTCTTCCGGGTGGAGCACCGGTCCGCGGCCGGCCACCGCTCCTCGGTGGCCGCCCGGCGGATCGTGCTGGGCGTCGGGACGGAACCGGTGCTCCCCGAGGTGCTGCGCCCGCTGCCGGCCGCCGGGCACCGCGGCCGGGTCCTGCACAGCGCCGACTACCGCACCCACCGCGCCCGCCTGGCCGCCGAGGACGACGTCACGGTGATCGGCGCCGGCCAGTCCGGCGCCGAGGTGGTGCTCGACCTGCTGCGCCACCAGGACGGCGACGGCGCCGGCGGTCCGTACGTCCGCTGGCTGGCCCGTACCCCCGCCTTCGCGCCCATGGAGTACTCCAAGATCGGCCTGGAGCACTTCACCCCCGACTACATCCGCTACTTCCGCGGGCTCCCGCCGGAGGTGCGGGACCGGCTCGTCCGCGAGCAGTGGCAGCTCTACAAGGGCGTCAGCGAGGAGACGCTCGCGGAGATCCACGACGCGCTGTACGAGCGCACCGTCGGCGGCACCGAGCCCCGCGCCGCCCTGCACCCCGGTGTCGAGATCACCGGGGCCGAGGCGGTACCCGGCGGCTTCCTGCTGCGCTGCCACCACGCCCAGCAGGACAGCCGGTTCGAGGTCCGCACCTCGGCCGTCGTCGCGGCCACCGGCTACGCGGCCGTCCGCCCCGCCTTCCTCGACCCGGTGGCCGGCCTCGTCGACTGGGACGACCGGGGCCGGTACCGGATCGACGGCGAGTACCGGGTGGCGCTCGACCCGGCCGTCACCGGCTCGCTGTACGTGCAGAACGCCGAACTGCACACGCACGGGGTCGGCGCCCCCGACCTCACCCTGGGCGCCTGGCGCGCCGCCACCATCCTCAACGCCGTCGCCGGCCGTCCCGTGTGCCCCGTACCGGACCGGGCGGCCTGGACGACCTTCGGCGCGCCCGCGGACCCGGGCCGTCGCGGACGGGACGGCGGGCCGGGGGAGGCCGCGGACTCGCCCGCGAGCGGCTGAGGCCCGCGCGGTCTACCGACTGAGACCGGCGACGGTCAGCGCCCAGACGCTCAGCGCCAGTGCTCCGAGCACGGCGGCGACGGCCGTGCACAGCACCCGGCGGCGCAGCGACGCGTAGCGAGCGGTGTACTCGGTCCGCAGCTCGGCGGAGCGTTGCAGGATGTGCTCCAGCAGGCGCCGGGTGAGAGCGAGCCGGTCCTCGACGTAGCCGCCGACGATCTCCTCGCGCTGAGCCGTCGTCAGCCACGGCATGCGGTCGGCGAACGCCTCGGCCTCGGTCCGCGCGTCGGCGATATGGGTCCGTCCCCGGAGGTATCCCTCCAGCTGGGCGAGCCCGGCGTTGATCTCCTCGCGATCGGGCCGCACGCCGGCCTCAGCTCCTGCCGCGGCCGTCGCCGGGACCGTGGCCCCGGCCGCGGTCGTCGCCGAGCGGCGGGGCGGCGCCCCTGCCGGGTTCGATCATGTCCCTCCGCCCGGTGTTCTCCTCCTCGTCGATGAGGGCGAGGTCCGGGTGGTGCAGGTCGAAGGCCGGTGACTCGGAGCGGATCCGCGGCAGGGTGAGGAAGTTGTGCCGGGGCGGCGGGCAGGAGGTCGCCCACTCCAGCGAGCGGCCGTAGCCCCAGGGGTCGTCGACCAGGATCTTCGGCGAGTACTTGGTCGTCCGCCAGACGTTGTAGAGGAACGGCAGCGTGGAGAGGCCCAGCAGGAAGGAGCCGATCGTCGAGATGGTGTTCAGCAGGGTGAACCCGTCGGCCGCCAGATAGTCGGCATAACGGCGGGGCATCCCCTCGACACCGAGCCAGTGCTGGACGAGGAAGGTGGTGTGGAAGCCGATGAAGAGCGTCCAGAAGTGGATTTTCCCCAGCCGCTCGTCCAGCATTTTCCCGGTGAATTTCGGCCACCAGAAGTGGAATCCGGCGAACATGGCGAACACCACGGTCCCGAAGATCACGTAATGGAAGTGTGCGACGACGAAATAGCCGTCGGTGACATGGAAGTCGAGCGGCGGAGAGGCGAGCAGCACGCCGGTCAGACCGCCGAAGAGGAAGGAGACCAGGAACCCCAGCGCCCACAGCATGGGCGTCTCGAACGACAGCGAGCCGTTCCACATGGTGCCGATCCAGTTGAAGAACTTCACGCCGGTCGGTACCGCGATGAGGAAGGACATGAAGGAGAAGAACGGCAGCAGCACCGCGCCCGTGGCGAACATATGGTGCGCCCACACCGAGACCGAGAGACCGGTGATCACCAGCGTCGCGCCGACGAGGCCGACATAACCGAAAATCGGCCTCCGGCTGAACACGGGGATGACCTCGGTGATGATGCCGAAGAACGGCAGGGCGATGATGTAGACCTCGGGATGGCCGAAGAACCAGAAGAGATGCTGCCAGAGGAGCGGCCCGCCGTTCTGCGGGTCGTAGATGTGGGCCCCGAAGAGGCGGTCCACCTCCAGGGCGAACAGGGCGGCGGCCAGCACGGGGAAGACCAGGATGATCAGGACACTGGTGAGCAGGGTGTTCCAGACGAAGATCGGCATCCGGAACATCGTCATGCCCGGGGCCCGCATGCAGACGATGGTGGTGATGAAGTTGACGGCACCGAGGATCGTGCCGAAGCCGGACATCGCCAGGCCCATGATCCACATGTCGCCGCCGACGCCCGGCGAGTACTCCTCGCGGGAGAGCGGCGTATAGGCGAACCAGCCGAAGTCGGGGGCACCCTGCGGGGTGAGGAAACTGGCCAGGGCGATCAGCGATCCGAAGAGAAAGAGCCAGTACGACAACATGTTCAGCCGGGGGAAGGCGACATCCGGCGCGCCGATCTGCAGCGGCATGATGGCGTTGGTGAAACCGGCGAACAGAGGTGTGGCGAAGAGCAGCAGCATCACGGTGCCGTGCATGGTGAACGCCTGGTTGTACTGCTCGTTCGTGAGGATCTGCGTGCCGGGCCGGGCCAGTTCGGCCCGGAGGGCGAGAGCCAGGATTCCGCCGACCACGAAGAAGATGAACGACGAGACCATGTAGAGGGCGCCGATTTTCTTGTGGTCGGTGGTGGTCAGCCAGTCGACGACCACTCTCCCCGGCGTCCTGGGCCTCGGTCCGGCCGGAACTTCTCTCGTCTGGGTGTCCGAGACCATGAGTATTCGCCTCTCCGCCACCGGCGTCGGCAACGTCGGAATGGATGTGTCCGCCGGTTTTCGCGCAGCACGCCGATGCCTCGACCGGCGGGATGGCATCGTGCTGCGTCGTCTTGATAGCACGCGACGCCGGCTGACGGTGAGTTCGACTCTTGTACGGGCGCGGCCGGAACGCAAATGAGTGTCACCCGAATGGCGCAGGCGGTATTCCGGTGCCGCGCGGGAATTCCGGGAGGGCGGGCGGATGTCAGCCGGTGCGGCGCACCGCGAGAAGGGCGACGTCGTCCGAACGGCCCGGATCGCCGTCCTCCCGGAGAAGGAAATCCGTGACCTCCTCCGGGCCCACGGTGCGGCCGTACTCCTGTTCGGTGTCCCGCATCCAGTCGCGGAGCTCGTTGCGCATCTGCGCAATGCAGACGTCGATGTCGGCGCCTTTCCGTTCCACCAGGCCGTCCGTGAAGAGGACGAGGGTCTCCTCGTCGGCGAGACGCGCCCTGGTCGTCCGGTACCGCGCGTGCGGCATGACGCCGAGCGGCGGGCCGCCCGCCAGCTGGAGTTCACCGGCCGTGCCGGGGGAGACCAGCAGGGGGTGGGGATGTCCCGCCCGGGCCCCCTCCAGGGAGCCGTCGGAGGGGTCGAGGACGAGATAGGCGCAGGTGGCGAAGCGGCCGGTGTCGAGATCGGCCAGGACGCGGTTGGCCCGGGCGAGCACACTTCCGGGGTTCATCCCGGCGTCGGCGCAGGTGCGCAGGATGACGCGGAGCTGGCCCATGACCGCCGAGGCGTGGGCGTCGTGGCCCTGGACGTCCCCGATCACCAGGGCCGCGGTGCCGTCCGCGAGCGGCAGCACGTCGTACCAGTCCCCGCCGACGTTCATCTCGCTCGTGCCCGGGAGGTAGCGGGCGTGGGTGGCGAGTGAGGGGAGCGGGGGCAGACGGCGGGGGAGCATCGCCGTCTGGAGATCGCTGGCCCGCTGGTGCTCGGAGTCGAACATCCGGGCGCGTTCGAGACTCTGCGTCAGGATCGCCGCGACGGCGGTGTAGAAGGTGCGTTCGCCCGGGTCGAAGTGGCGCGGGCCGGAGAAGGAGATGAGGCAGGCGCCGGTGGGGCGCTCGGAGGAGGAGAGCGAGAGCACGACCCAGGCCCGCGGTGGCACGGGGCCGGTGGCGCCCAGATCGGGGACGCCCGTGCCGCGCAGCCGGTTGAGGTCCTCCAGGAACAACGGTTCCTCCTGCGTCAGCGCCAGTTCCATGGCCCGGCGGGCCGGCGCGTGCAGATGGCGCAGTTCCGGGGCGACGGGGGTCCGGCCGATGATCTTCAGCCCGCCGTGCTCGACGACGCCGATGGTGACGTTCGCGGCGCCCAGCGCGGGACGGGTCAGATCGGTCATGACCCGGGCGACGTCCCGTACGGTCACGGCCTTGGAGAGTGCCCGGGTCAGGCTGAAGAGGAAGGCGTCCCGCGAGCGGTCGGGGGAGAGGGAGGGCATGGCCGGGGTCATACCGGGCGGACTCCGCAGCACCAGCCCGAGGGCGCGGGCGGGGCGCCCGTCCTCGCCCAGGACCACCCGGCCGTGTTCGAGCACGGGGTGCTGGCTGCCGTCCGGGTGGACGACGCGGTAGTGCAGCCGGTAGGAGCCGGTGTCACCGGCCGGGCCCGCCCCCGGCGAGGTGACGGCGGCCTCGGTCACCTCCGCGATGGCCGCCTGCACCACGGGGAGGTCGTCCGGGTGGAGGGAGCCGAAGAACGTCTCCTCGTCACCGTCGAACTCGGCCGGGTCGACGCCGTAGATGTCGCAGGCCCGCTCGTCCCAGCGGACGGAGTTCCGCGCGAGGTCCCAGGCGAAGCCCCCGGTCCGGGTGGCCCGCGCCGCCTCGGCCAGGACCTCGACGGAACGGTGGGCGAAGCTGTTCAGCCGTACCGCGCAGGCGTCGGCCAGCAGTTCCAGGGCCGAGTCGTTGGGGGAGCCCCCGGCCGGATCCGCGGGACGCAGCCCCGCCGCCAGCACACCGGCGACCCGGCCGTCGGCGGACAGCGGCAGCAGCGCCACGGGGGTGTCCGGTCCGCCGGCGCGCAGGGGCCGTCCGGTGCGCATCACCTCCGCGACCGCCTCGTCGAACGCCCGGTTCGCGGGCCCGGGTCCGGAACCTGCGGGGAACACCTCGGTGCGCGCGGCGCCCTCGACGTATATCCGGGTGCGCTCGGGCACCAGTGGCGCCGGCTCGCCGTCCTCCTCCCGGTCCTCGGTCAGGACGGCGAGCATGGCCTGCGGGTCCGGGCTCCGCAGGAGCCGGGGCAGCCGGCGGAGCAGCCCCGGCGGGTGGGCTGAGGCCATGACACGCTCTTTCCGATAGCAGTCATTCACGGCAATACGGATAAATGAGACTATAGGATATCGCTGCGGGCGGTCCGGCGCCCGGCCGGATGCCCGGACCGCCGGACGCGCGTGCCCGGCGGGTGTGGGAGTGCGCTGTGGGGGTACTCAACGCCCGCGGTCCGCCGGCGGCCGGTGACGTCGGGCGGCCGGCGACGTATCCGACCAGGCAGGGGCAGGCGGGCATGAACCACGGTGAGGACGCCATCGCGGAACTGACGGCCGATCACCGCGAGGTCGACGAGCTGTTCGAGAGTCTGCAGGGCGTCCCCACCGGCCGTCCCGAGCGCAGGCGGGTGCTGGACCGGATCACCATGGAACTCGTCCGGCACGCGGTCGCCGAGGAGCAGTACCTGTATCCGGAGGTGCGCCGGCGCGTGCCGGGCGGCGCCGCGCTCGCCGACAAGGAGATCGCCGATCACGCCGAGGTGGAGCGGCTTCTCAAGGACTTGGAGGACCGCAGGCCCGACGACCCGGACTTCGACGGGCTCGTCATCCGGCTGATCAGCGAGGTGACCGCGCACATCCACGACGAGGAGCGGCACCTCTTCGCCCGGCTGCGCGAGGTCTGCTCCGCCGAACGGCTGCAAGAACTGGGTGGCAAGATCCGCCGGGCCAAGCGGACCGCCCCCACCCGCCCGCACCCCGGCGCCCCCGACACCCCGCCCGCCAACCGCCTTCTCGACCCGGGGGCGGGGCTCGTCGACCGCGCCCGCGACGCCCTGAGCGGACGCGGGAGGCTCTGAAATCCCCGCCCGGCGACGGGGCGGGAGGGACGGGGAGCCCCGGCGGGCCGCTGCCGGCAGCGGATCACAGGAACCCGTGGTGCGGTGCCCAGGTGTACTTGCCGCCGCCCACCCACCGGACCACGGCGGGATCGTCGAGATCGACGTGCACCAGCCCGGCGTCGTGGGCGAGGGTGACGACGTCCACGATCGACTCGGCCTTGCCGGCGGCCTCCCCCCGGATCTCCACCAGACGGAACGGCGGCTCCCCCGGGGTGACGGGCCAGACCACGATCGGCGGGGCTTCGACGAGCGGTTCGTTGATCTCGGTCATAGGACTCATCGTGCGGCCGCCGGCCGGGCCCCGCACGTCCGGGCCGGGCGGGTGCGGTCCGCGGGGTGCAGGGGGGCCGCGGCAGCACCTTGTCCCGCGGCGGGGCGGCTGCAAGGATTGACGTATGTCGAATTCCGGAGGTCCGGCGCGTACGCCGGTGGCGGAGCCCGTGGTCCCGTGCTGCCCGCCGCTGAGCCGGCGCGCGCTGACCGCCGAGGAGGCCGGGCGCACCGCGGCGATGTTCAAGGCGCTGGGCGACCCGGTCCGGCTGCGGCTGTTCTCCCTGGTGGCCTCGCACCCCGGCGGGGAGGCCTGCGTCTGTGACATCTCGGATGTCGGTGTCTCGCAGCCCACGGTCAGCCACCACCTCAAGAAGCTGCGGGAGGCCGGACTGCTCACCTCCGAGCGGCGCGGCACCTGGGTGTACTACCGGGTCGCGCCGTCCGTCCTGGCGGCGCTGGCCGGTGTCCTGGCGGCCGGCGACTGACACCGGGCGGCGCCGGCCGGACTCGGGCGCCGCCTCCTGTGGCGGGGGTGGTCCGCCCTGTCCTCCGCCGCTCACAGCCGTCAACGGCCGCCACGCCCCGGGCGCGTGGAGAAGGCCGTTTCCCGCGAACCGACATGACGTGCCGTCAGCTCCGTGAGGATCGCGATGTGAGGGGTACCGGCCCCTGACGGGCGGAAGTTGTGCGCGATAGGTTCAAGAGATCAGCACAGGGCAGTCGTGATGTGAAAACTCCCGGAAGGATGCGGACATGAGCGATACGGGTCCGAACAACCCGTACGGCCCGCCCCAGGGCGGGCAGTACCCTTCGTCCCCCCAGCAGCCCGGGCCGGGATACGGGCAGGCGCCCTATCCGCAGCAGCCCGGGCAGGGGTACGGCCAGGCGCCCTACCCGCAGCAGCCCGGGCAGCCCTATGGCGGGTATCCCGGCGGCAACCAGATGCCGGAGCAGATGTCCGGCACCCTGAAGACGGCACGGGTACTGCTCTTCGTCTTCGGCGGACTGGGCCTCATCGGCGGTCTGTTCATGACGGCCGGCGGCGCCCTGCTCAACAACAGCGAGGTACGCGAAGCCGTTGAGGAGCAGGGGGGCCTGCAGGACGGCATATCGGCCGGGCTCCTGCTCGGGCTCGGGGCCTTCGCGCTGATCCTGTCGATCGCGGAGATCGTCGTCGCCGCCAAGTTCGGCAAGGGCGGCAGCGGTGTCCGGATCGCCGCGATCGTCGTGGGAGCACTGATGATCGTCTCCGGCATCTACTTCTTCCCGCCCGGCCTGCTGTGGATCATCGCGGGTGGTCTGGTCGTCGCCTTCACGGCGATGAAGGACGGCGCGGCCTGGTTCGCCCGCCCGCGGTCCTGAACCTCCCCTTCCCGGTCCGGCCGGCCGGGAACGGTCCGCCCGTCAGGGGTGGCGTCCTCTCCGGATGCCACCCCTGACGTGGTTCGCCCGGCTGCTCGCCGCCCGCCGCTCGCTGCCGGCCGCCGTGCCCCGGCCCCGCGGCGGCCGTCCGGCCCGGCCCGGCGCCGCTCGCGCCGTGAACCAGGCCGGTGCCACGGCACGTACACTGGGGCCATGGGTCGCACAGACGGAGTGGGGGAGTGCCCGCGCAGGGCTCCCCGCGCCGCGTGCCCGGACGGCGCGACCCCGGTGACGGGTCCCGCACCCGGCGCCGCGCCGGACGCCGGCTGCCGGGCGCTGCACGGACACGGCTAGCGCCGGCGACCCCTCGACCCCCCACCCGGGCCCTCCGCCCTCCTCTCCCCTCCGCGGATCTCTCCGCACGGCTCCGCTCCTGATCCGGAACGCCCGTGACCACCCCGCCGGATTGAGTTCCGGTACCCGGCGACGCCGGGCCCGCCGTTCCGCTCCGCGTTCCGTCCCGCCCGTCGCCGCACCAGCGGTGGCCCCGGTGTGCCGTGCGCCCGGCCGGGACGCGCGGGTCCGCCGCGCCCCCGAAAGGACGCCTGTGAAGCTGAACGCACTGCTGGCCGGACACGACCACGAGATCCTCCGCGGCGATCCGGAGACGGACATCACCGCCGGAGTCCGCTTCGACGCCGGCCGGGTGTCGCCCGGCTCGCTGTTCATCGCCGTCCCCGGTCACCGCGAGGGCGGTCCCGAGGCCATCGGGCCCGCGCTCGCGCGCGGTGCGGCGGCGGTGCTCGTCGAGGAAGGACGGCCCGGACCACCGGAGTCGGTGTGGGCGGCCGCCGGGGACGTGTGTGTCGTCCGGGTGCCCGGGACGCGGGCGGCCGCGGCGGCCGTCGCCTCGCGCTACCACGGCGATCCCGGGCAGCGGATGGACATGGTCGCCGTCACCGGGACCAACGGCAAGACCTCGGTGTCCTGCATGGTCGAGTCCGTCCTGCGGATCGCCGAGAACGCCAGGGTCGGGGTCATCGGAACGGCCGGGAGCCGGATCGGCGACGAACTGATCCCGATGCCGAGATCGGCCCTGAGTACACCGGAGTCACCCGATCTCCAGTACCTGCTGGGATGTATGCGCGACCGCGGGGCCACGAGCGCGGTCCTGGAGGCCACGTCGATGGGCCTGCTGACCCACCGCGTCGACCACACCTTCATCGACGTGGGCGTCTTCACCAACCTGACGCAGGATCACCTGGACGACCACGGAACGATGGAGAGCTACACGGAGGCCAAACTCCGCCTCTTCCGCGGACTGTGCGAGCGCGCGGTGGTCAATGCCGACGACCCGGTGGGAGCCCGGATCGAGGCACTGATGCCCGGGGCGGTGTCCACCTACGCGATCGACGCCGAGGCGGACTACCGGGCGACCGACCTGCACATGGACGCCTTCGGCGCGCGGTTCGTCCTCCACCACGCCGGCCACAAGTACCCCGTGGCCATCCCCGTACCGGGCCGGTACTCCGTCGCCAACGCGCTGGCCACCGTCGCGGCCTGCCATCTCCTCGGACACGAGCTGGAGGGGCTGCTCTCCGCCCTCGACCGGCTTCCCCCGATCCCGGGACGGTTCGAACGCTTCACGGCACCGCACGGGGCCTCCGTGATTGTGGACTACGCCCACTCCCCGGACTCCCTGGACAACGTGCTGGCCACCATCCGGGACTTCGCGCCCGGCCGGATCATCACGGTCTTCGGCTGCGGCGGGGACCGGGATGTCACCAAGCGCGCCCGGATGGGGGAGATCGCCGGCTCCCACTCCGATCTGTGCGTCGTCACCTCGGACAATCCCCGTGGCGAGGATCCCGAGATCATCCTGGACCACGTCAGCGAGGGCCTGAGAGCCTCGGGAACCCCCTTCGAACGCTGCGCCGACCGGCGGCGGGCGATCGCCTTCGCGCTGGCCGAGGCCGGCCCGGAGGACATCGTGCTGGTCGCGGGGAAGGGCAGCGAACCCTTCCAGATCGTGGGGGAGGAACTGCTCCCGTTCAGCGACATGGCGACGGTGCGCGAACTGGCCGGGCCCCGGTAGGGCGTCCGGTGGGACGGGACCGGCGGGCCGGCCCGCCGCGACGAGGGCCCGGGGCGGCCCCCAACGGCCCCGCCCCGCACCGGGTCTGACGGACCGCCGGCTCCTCCGGCCCGGCTCTCCGGCGACGGAGCCCGGGACCGGGCCCGGGCGCCCGGACCCGGAGCCGCCCCACGGGGCCTACGGCGAGCGGCGGTTGACGCCGCACCGATGCACCGCCGGACCCGGACCGGGCGGTCCGGCCGGATTCCCGGAGCCCACAAGGCTTTTCCGGCCCCGGTGAGCGGGGCAGCCTCCAACCGGCGGGTCCGCCGATACGATGGCGCCCGTACACGTCGCGTAAACGCACCGTCCCGGGGGAGGGGAAGCCCGTGAGCAGCATCAGCAAGGGCCCCGACGGCAATCTCAACAAAGGCCTGGAGAAGGTCCAGGTGGCGGTCAAGTGGGACCCCAGTCCCCTCGGCGAACCCACCTGCGATCTCGACATCGTCGCCGGGACCTACTCGGCCGAGGACCCGTACGGTGCTCCGGTGTACCTCGTCCACTTCGACAGCCGGTCGCCCGACGGCACCATCACCCTCACCCGCGACAGCCGCAACGGCCTCGGTTTCGGGGTCGACGAGGCCATGACCCTGGAGCTCTACCGGATGGCGCCCACCTTCGCGCGGGTGGTCGTGGGCGTGGCCATCCAGCAGGGCGAGGGCCGCCGGACCTTCGGCGGGGTGCGGAACAGCGCCGTGCAGATCCTCAACGGGCCGGCCGAACTGGCGCGGGACGACTTCGAGAGCGTCTCCGGGGCCCTGGCCGCCACCGTCGCCGAGTTCCGCCGGGACGCCGACGGCGCCTGGGAGTTCCGCAAGACCCTCCGCGGGTACGACGCCGACCCCAACGCCTTCGCCCGGCTGATGGGGGAGCGGACCCCCTGATCCGGCCCGGCCGCCCCGGTGCCGCCCGGCACGGGACGCGGCTCGGCGCAGCTCCGGCATGACCCGTTCGTGGATGAGCCGGAGCCGGGCCGCGGCGCCGGCGGCCTCCGGGAGGTCCCGGCCGGCGAAGGCGCGGGCCGGGCTCCGGTCGGCGCGGAACGGAGCCCCGTCCCCGCGCGCCCCCGGGCGTCCCGGAGGACGAGGTGTCCGGCGTCACGCGTACCGGCACCGGGAAGCACCGGACCGGCCGGTCCGGGCTCGCTAACATGGCGCCGTGAGCCGAGAACAGCGCCCGGTCCGGCGCCCTCCGGGGCGGACCCGCGCGTGCCTCGTGCTCGCCGTCCTCGCCGGTCTTCTCGGCCTGCACGGCCTGGCGGCGGCACCGGCTTCCACGGCCCTCGCGCCGCCGCACTCCTCCGCTTCCTCCGGGGAGCGGCCGGCCGGCCCCCGGCTCTCGGCCGACGGCGCGTGCCACGACCCCTGCGGCGGGCACGAGACGCATGCCGTGACGGACTGCGCGGCGGCCTCCGTGAGCACCGGCCCGGCCCCGTCACCACTGTCCCCGGCCCGGTACGCCGTGCGCGGTGCGGCGGGGACACCGGCCACGGCCGGGCCGCCCGCTCCCCGGGGCGGCAGAGGGCCGCCCTCGCTCTCCGAACTCCAGCTCCTGCGGATATAGGCCGCGCCTCCCGAGGCGCCGCGCACGCACGCGTCGGCGCCTCCTGCGGCCATGCCTGCCCCCAGACTTCCAGGAGTTGTGACCATGCGATCCACCCGTACCCTTTCCCGCCGCGCCGCCCGCGCGGCCGCCGCCGGAGCAGCCGCGCTGGTGCTGGCGGCCTGCGGCGGAGAGAGCGGAGACAACAGCAGCGACGACACCCGGGCCCGGCCCGCCCCCTCCGCCGCGAGCGCGGCGCCGGAGACCCAGCACAACGCCGCCGACGTGGCCTTCGCGCAGGGGATGATCCCGCACCACGAACAGGCCGTGGAGATGGCGCGGCTGGCACGCGGACGCGCCGCCTCGGACGAGGTCGGGAAGCTCGCCGGGCAGATCGAGAAGGCCCAGGCGCCGGAGATCGAGACCCTCGACGGCTGGCTCGGCGCATGGGGCGAGGAGCGGATGCCCGGCGGTATGGACCCCGGGGCCCACGAGGGCCACGGGATGTCCGGGATGATGGACGCCGGGCAGATGAAGCGGTTGGAGTCCGCCTCCGGCAAGGCGTTCGACACGGCCTTCCTGGAGCTGATGATCGAGCACCACGAGGGCGCCGTGACGATGGCCCGCACCCAGCAGAAGCAGGGTGAGTACGGGCCGGCCCGGAAGATGGCCGCGGCCATCGTCACCTCGCAGGGCGAGGAGATCGCCCGGATGAAGGATCTCCTCGGCCGCTGACGGCCGCTGATGGCCTCCCGCGGCGGTTGACGGACGGCGGCGGCACCGGGACGGGACCACGGGCTCCCGGTGCCGTCCGCCGGCCCGCGCGGCGCGGGCGGGCGGCGTACGCCGGGGCCAAAGGCGACGTGTCCGGGCGAATGCGGACAGCCCGACGGGCGGAAATACCCGGGGCTTTGAGCCGTGAAACCCAGCGGGTTAAGATCCGGCGTCGAGTCCTTCGCGTGGTCGGCTGCCCAATGGGGGCGGCGGCGAAGGCACCGTCGATTCCGCAGAGTTGCGCGGAGCCGGGAGCGCGCCCCACCTCCCGGCAGGCGGCCGAGGAAGAAGGAGCTGCCCTCAGTGGCGTCCCACCGTCGTCCCAAGCAGCCTAACCAGCGCGCTTACGCGGCCGTTCTCGGCGTCACCGCCGCGGCGGTCGCCCTCTCCACCAACTCGGCACAGGCCGACCCGATGCCCGACCCGAACAAGAAGGGCGTCAAGGCGCAGGTCGACCGGCTCTACGAAGAGGCCACGCAGGCGACCGAGAAGTACAACGGGGCGAACGAGAAAGAGGAGAAGCTCGAGAAGGAGGTCGAGTCGCTGCAGGAGACGGTGGCCCGCGGCCAGGCCGAGCTCAACAAGCTGCGCAACGGCCTGGGTTCGATGGCCACGGCGCAGTACCGCAGCGGTGGCATCGACCCGTCGGTCCAGCTCCTCCTCGCCAGCGACCCGGACGGCTACCTCGAGAAGGCCTCCACGCTCGACCGGCTCAGCAGCCAGCAGCTCACCACGCTCAAGAAGGCGCAGGAGAAGCAGCGCACGCTGCAGCAGCAGCGCGCCGAGGCGGCGGACAAGCTGGAGGACCTGGAGGAGACCCGCACGGAGCTCCGGGACCGGAAGAAGGAGATCCAGGGCAAGCTGGCCAAGGCCCAGCGCCTCCTCAACAAGCTGACGGCCGAGGAGAAGGCCGCGATGGCCGCGGAGGAGGAGCGGGCGAACCGCACCAGCGCCCGCGCCGAGCTCGGCAGCCAGTCCAGCGCCACCGGCCGCGCCGCGTCCGCCTTCGAGGCGGCCAAGAGCCGGGTCGGCATGCCGTACGTGTGGGGCGCCACCGGCCCCAACTCCTTCGACTGCTCCGGTCTCACGTCCTGGGCGTTCCAGCAGGCGGGGATCGCGATACCCCGGACCTCGCAGGCCCAGGCCAACGCCGGCACCCGCATCAACTCGCAGAGCCAGCTGCGGCCCGGCGACCTCGTCATCATGCGCAGCGACCTCAGCCACGTCGGCTTCTACGCCGGCAACGGCCAGATCCTCCACGCCCCCAAGCCCGGTACCAGCGTGCGGTACGAGCCGATGAGCACCAGCGGCATGCCGTTCATGTGGGGCGTCCGCATCGGCTGAGCGCCGCGGGGGCGGCCCGGCGCCGCCCCCCGTACCGCCGGCCGGAGCCGGCCCCGACGAGCCCGCACCCGAGTGGTGCGGGCTTTTCCGTGTCCTCCGGCAGGTGATTCATCCTCATTGCCGCTTTTGTCGGGATGTGTTGACATGGCGTTGGCGGGTACCGGCGGTGGCGGAGGAGGACGACATGGACGTATGGGAGCCGGTGCTCGTGCTCCTGGGCCTGGTGGCCGGAGGGCTGCTGCTGGTCCGGGGGCTGGGGCTGTGGCTGGCGGCGGACCGCGAGCCGCTGGAGGCCGGGCCGTTCAGCGGTGGGCCGTCCCCGGGCGAGCACGCCTTCTCCCGCTTCCATGTGCGCTGGTACCCCGTCACGATGATCTTCCTGGCCTTCGACATGGAGATGCTCTTCATGTACCCGTGGGTCCGGGTGGTCTCCGAGAAGGGCCCGAGCGCCGTGGCCGAGATGTTCCTCTTCCTCGGCATTCTCTTCGCGGGCGTGGTCTACGCCCGGCGCGAGGGGGCCTTCCGGTGGACCTGAGAGACCGCCTCCGGCGTGCCGCCCTGAGCCGCCCGGGGGTCATGCTGGTCGCCCTGCCGGGAGCCACCCGCGTCCGGCTGGAACTCGAAGCCGAACTGCGGCGCCGGGGATGGCCGCGGAGCGGGACCCCCGCCGCCGCGGATCTCCTCGTCCTCGCCGGGGAACGCGATCCGCACGGCGAGGACTCCTGGCTCGACGGGATCTGGGAGGGGGTGCCGAAGCCGGCCGCTCGGCTGGCGGTGCGTCACCCCGGCGAGGCGGCGGCGGCACTGGACACCGGGCACCGGCTGCTGCGAGAGGACGCGGGGACCCGGCACGACCTCGCACCGGCCGTGACCCCGCCCGGCGATGAGCCCACCGCGGGGCGGAACGGGCGGCCCGGCGGCGGCCCCGGGGAACGGACGGATGACGGGGCGGGGGGTCACCACGATGACGGCGGTCACCACGATGACGGCGGAGACCAGGAGGACCGGGGCGGTCACAGCGACAGCGGCGGTCACGGCGGTGACGCCGATCCCGACGGTCAGGACGGCCGGCAGGAGAGCGGCCACGGTGACGGCAGCGGCGGCCACGGTGACGGCCACGGCGGCCACTCCTCGCACGAGACGCACGAGACGCACGAGATGTCCGGACCCGCGGGCCTCCCGATGGCCGAACGGGCGGAGGACCGGGACGGCCTCACGCTCGACCGCCTGCGCCTGCCCCTCGGGCCCGCGCTGCCGGACTGGCCGGCCGGGCTGATCCTGCGTCTGGTCCTGCAGGGCGACGTCGTCCAGCGGGCCGGGACGGAGACCCTGCCCGTGCGGCGCCGGAAGGACCCGTTCTGGGACGAGCCGTGGCTGCGCGCCGCCCGGGGGGAGACCGTCCCCCGGTCCGAGGCCGCCCGCCGGCGCTGCGCCGCCCATCTGGACAGCCTGGGCCGCTTCCTCGCCGTCGCGGGCTGGGACGACCCGGCCGCCCGCGCCCGCCGGCTGCGGGACGGCGCCCTGTCGGCGGAACCCGGGGACCGGCTGCGCGAGGACGTCGTCTCGCTGGCCCGCCGGGTGGCGCGGTCGCGTGCGCTGCGGCTGCTGACCGCCGGGCTCGGCCCGCTGCCCGCCGCGGAGGCCCGGGCCGCCGGCGTCTCCGGGCCGGCGCACACCGCAGACGGGGACGCCTACGACCGCCTGCTGGTGTGGCTGGACGAACTCGGCCGTTCCGCCGGGGAGTTCGGCGACGAACGGCCCCTGGCGCGGGACGACCGGACGGGCCCGCGCGGCACCCTGGACGGTGCCGCGCCCCCGTCGCGGGGGCTGCTGGACGTCCTCCCGGGTCTGCTGAGCGGAGCCGAGTTCGCCGGGGCGCGGATCGTCGTCGCCAGTCTCGACCCGGACATCGACGAGCTCCCGGCCGCCGACCGGCGGGAGGCCGCCGGTGTCTGAGACCGCACCGCTCTGGGCGGCCGCCGTGCTGCCGTTCGCGCTGCTGGCCCTGGCCGCCGTCACGGCCGGGTGCGGAGCGGCCGTGTCCGCGGCGGCCGAGCGGGGCCCGGCGGGTTCCGTCCGCGAACTGGCGAGCCGGGCGGCCGCACCGCTGCGGGAGGCGCTGCGGCTCCTGGTGCAGCAGCCGCGGACCACCACCGCCGCGGACGGCGCGCTCCGCCGGGCGGGGGTGGCGCTGCTCCCCACCGCCGCGGTCCTGGCGGGCGCGGTACTGCCCCTGGGGTTCCGGCCCGTCACCGACCCGGGCGTCGGCATCGTCTGGTTCAACGCCATGGAGGTGCTGGCCTGGGCGGCCGTCTGGCTCACGGGCTGGGGGGCCAACTCGGCGCTGTCGCTGATCGGGGGCTACCGCTTCCTCGCCCAGGGCCTGGCCTACGAGCTGCCGCACATGCTGGCGATCACGACGGCCGCGCTCGGCGCGGAGTCGCTGCGGGTCGGGGAGGTGGTGGCGCGGCAGGAGGGCCTGTGGTTCGCGCTCTGGATGCCGGCCGCCTTCGCCGTCTATCTGGTGAGCGCCGTCGCCATGGCGTTCTGGGGGCCCTTCGGCCATCCGCTGGGCCGGGACGCGGCGGGCAGCGCCGCGGCCGAACTCGGCGGCCCCGCGCGGCTGGTCCTCCTCGGCGGGCGGTGGACGCTGCTGGTGGTGGCGGCCGCGTTCGCCGTGCCGCTCTTCCTCGGCGGCGGCCACGGCCCGCTGCTGCCCGGCTGGCTCTGGACGCTGCTGAAGACGGCGGCCGTGCTGGCCGTCCTGCTCGCGGTCCGGCGCGCCCTGCCCGCCGTCCGGATGGAGCGGTACACGGAGTTCGCCTGGACGGTCCTCGTCCCGCTGACCCTGCTTCAGGCCCTGGCCGTCGCCGTCGTCGTCCTGAACCGATGAAGGGAGCGGAATCCGCCGATGCTCGATCACGCGCTGTTCTGGGTGCTGGCCGTACTCGCGGCCGCCGCCGGGGTCATGGTGTTCCGCTTCGACTCCATGGCCCGGGCCACGTACGCCCTGCTCACCTCGCTGCTGTGCGCGGGCGGCGTGGTGATGCTCCTCGGGCTGGACTACCTGGGGGTCGTCATCCTGCTGATGATGACCGTCGAGATGGCCCTCATGGCCGTCTTCATGGTGATGTACATGATGAACCCGGCCGGGCTGATGCCCATGTCGATGCTGCACAACACCAAGGGCGCGGCGGTCCTCTGCGGGACCGTCTTCGCCGTGCTCGCCGCGGGCATCCTGCTCGCCCCCTGGCCGGCCCGCCGCGGCCGGCCGCCCGCCGACCCCACCCACGACCTGGGCATGTCGCTGATGGGGCCGCACATGCTCACCATGATGACCTTGGGCATGGCCCTGTTCGCCACCATCGTCGGCACGGTCGTCCTGGCCACCCGCCGCGGCCGCTACGACCGCTTCGGGGACGACCTGAAGGCCCGCCGGCCCGACGACCCGGTGCCGGGAGGTGGCCGGCGGTGACCCTGGAAACGCTTCTGCTGCTCGCCGCCGCGCTGTTCAGCACCGGCCTGTTCGGCGCGCTCACCCAGCAGTCGGTCGTGATGCTGATGATGGGGCTCGAACTCATGCTGGGCGGACTGATCGTGGCCGCCGCGGCCGTCTGGCACCACATCGCGCCCGCCGGCGCCGACGGCCAGGTGCTCATCGTGCTGGCCGTCACCGTGATGGCCGTGGAGATGGCCGTCGGATTCGCGGTGGTCACCGCCCTCTTCCGCGCCCAGGAGATCGACATGACCGACATGGCCGCGGAGCTGAAGGAGTGAGCTGGCCGCTGTGGGCCCTCATCGCCCTGCCGCTGGGCTCCGGCACGGCCCTGGCCGTCCTGGGCCGCCGCGCCGACCGGGCGGCACCCGGCACGGCGGTCGCCGCGGCCGCCGCCACCCTGGGGCTGGCCTGCGCCGCCGCCACCACCCGGCCCGACGCCGCGGCGCCGCTGCTGGACGGGCTCCCGGTGCGGCTGGCGGCGGACGGGCTGTCCGGCCCGGTGGCCGTGGCCACGGCCGCGGTCACCCTGGCCGTCCTCGTCTTCAGCAGCCGGGGCAACGGGCCCGGCGAGGCGCGGGCCCGCTTCTCCGGGCTGATGCTCCTCTTCTCCGGCGCCATGCTCACCACCGTCACGGCGCAGACCCTGCCCGTGCTGCTCATGGCCTGGGAGCTGATGGGGGCCACCTCCTGGGCCCTCATCGGCTACTGGTGGCGGGAACCGGCGCGGGCGCGGGCCGCCGGCACCGCGTTCCTCACCACCCGCGCCGCCGACCTCGGCCTCTACGTCGCCGCGGGCGCCGCGCTCGCCGGCGGCACCGGAGGGCTGGACCTGGACGAGCTGTCCGGCACCACCGGCCCCTGGCTCTCCGTCGTCACCGCGGGCGTCATCGTGGCGGCCCTCGGCAAATCGGCCCAACTGCCCTTCAGCTTCTGGCTCTCCCGGGCGATGGAGGGCCCGAGCCCGGTCTCCGCGCTGCTCCACTCGGCGACCATGGCCGCCGCCGGGGCCTATCTGCTCCTCAGGACCGGACCGCTGCTGACGGCCTCGGGCTGGGGCGGGCCGGTGACGGCCTGGGCCGGCGCCGCCACCGCCGTGCTCCTCGGCCTGGTCGCCGTGGCCCAGACCGACCTCAAACAGCTGCTGGCCGCCTCCACCTGCGCCCAGACCGGGTTCATGGTGCTCGCGGCCGGCACCGGGGGCATCACCGGCGGGACGCTCCAGTTCATCGGCCACGCCGCCGCCAAGAGCCTGGCCTTCCTGGTGGCGGGGGCCTGGCTGACCCTGCTGGGCACCAAGGCGCTGCCCGGGCTGCGCGGAGCCGCGCGCCGCCACCGCGTGGCCGGAGTCACCTTCACCGTCGCCGCGCTGACCCTGGCGGGCTGGCCGCCGCTGGTGCTCTGGGGAGCCAAGGACCTGCTCCTGGCCGCCGCCCTGAAGCACGGGACGGCGCTGTACACGGCAGGGCTCGCGGCCGCCGTGGTCGCCGCCGTCTACAGCGTCAAGGCCCTGTGGTTCGTCTGGCAGCCCGCGCCCGCGCCCGCACCCGAACGGGACGGCACCGGCCCCGGTGACGGCGGTGCGGCCCGCGACGGCGGCGGAGCGCTGCCCGCCCCGGCGTCCTGGGCCCTGGGCGGGCTGGCTCTCGCCTGTGCCGCGCTCGCCGTCCTGGCGTTCGAGCCCGCCCGGGGAACGTTCGCCCGGGCCCTCGGCACCACGGGCGAACCGGCCCCGCACGGCTGGGAGGTGGCGCTGTCCACCGCCCTCGTCCTGGCGGCCTCGGCCGCCGTCCTGCGGCGGGCCGCCCGCCCGCTGCCGCTGCCGCCCGCCGTCACCGCCTGGTGGGGCGACTGGATGCGGCTGGAGGCACTGGCCCGGCTGCTCCTCGTCCGCCCCGTACTGCGGCTGGCCGGGGTGCTGGCCGCCTTCGACGACCGCGTCCTCGCCCGGGCCGTCCGCGCGGCCGGGCACGGAGCCCTGCGCGCCGCCGGGGCCGTGGCCGTCCTCGACGCCCGGGGCCCGGACCGGGCCACCGTCTCGGCGGCCCGTGCGACGCTGCGGCTCGCCCGCGCCACCGGGCGGCCGGACGGCCGCGCCGGGGGGCGGGAGGAGTGGCTCGACGTCCTCGTCCGGGGGATCACCGCCGGGGCCGCGGCCCTGGGGCGGCTGGCGCGCCGGCCGCAGACCGGTCAGCTGCACCAGTACCTCGCCCAGGCCGTCGCGGCCTTCACCGTCCTCGCTCTCGCCCTCGTCCTCGTCGCTGTGAGGTGACCGCCGTGCTCACCGTTCTCGTCCTGCTCCCCACCGCGGTGGCGGCGCTCCTGCTCTGCCTGCCCCGCCGTGTGCCGCGCGCCGTCTTCCTCGGCGGCTGGCTGGCGGCAGCGGCGGCGGAACTCGCCCTCACCGCCGTGATCTGGGCGGGATACCGGGCCGCCGGCGGAATGCAGTACGAGCAGCGGGTGCGCTGGATCCCTGACGCGGGGGTGAGCTACCACGTCGGCGCCGACGGGCTCTCCCTGCCGCTGATGGCCCTCACCTGCGTGCTGTTCCTCGCCTGCGCCGGCTACACCTGGGCGCGGCGCGGGACCCGCCGGGTGCGGGAGTTCGCCGCCCTCTTCCTCTTTCTGCAGACCACCTGCCTCGGGCTGTTCGCCGCCCTGGACCTGATCCTCTTCTTCCTCTTCTTCGACCTGTCGATCGTCGCGATGTACTTCGTCATCGCGGGCTGGGGCCACCGGGACGCCGCTCGCGCGGCCCTCACGTTCTTCCTCTACACCTTCCTCGGCTCCCTGGCCCTCCTCCTGGGCTTCATCGGCCTCTTTCTGGCCGCCGACCCGCACACCTTCGACATCGTCGAGCTGACCCGGGAGAACCCGCTCGCGGGACGGGCCGCGTACGGCGGCCTGGTGCTGCTCGCCATCGGTATCGGACTGGCCGTCAAGACACCGACCGTGCCCTTTCACACCTGGCTTCCGCCCGCCCACACCGAGGCCCCCGCCGTGGGCTCGGCGATCCTGGCCGGCGTCCTGCTGAAGATGGGCACCTACGGCTTCCTGCGCATCGCCATGCCCGTCCTCCCCGGCGCCTGGCGCGAGTACGCCGAGGTCTTCGTGATCGTGGGCCTGGTGTCGGTGCTCTACGGGGCGCTGGTCGCCCTCGCCCAGACCGACTTCAAGCGGATGATCGCCTACACCTCCGTGAACCACATGGGTTATATCGTCCTGGCGTTCGGCGCGGCGGCGGCCACGGGCGCCGGAGCGGAGGAGGCCCGCCGGCTCGCCGTCACCGGGGCCGTCTTCCAGATGGTCAGCCACGGACTGCTGACCGGCGCGCTGTTCCTGCTCGCCGGAGTGCTGTACGACCGGTGCCGTACGTACGAGATGGCGGCCTACTCCGGACTCGCCGGCCGCGCCCCGGTCTTCGCCGCGCTGACCGGGGTGGCCGCGTTCGCCTCCCTCGGGTTGCCGGGGTTCTCCGGCTTCATCGCCGAGTTCCAGATCTTCACCGGCAGTCTCGGTTCCCGGCCGGTGGAGACCTCGCTCGCGGTGCTCGGCATCCTCCTCACCGCCGGCCTCTTCCTCCGCGCCCTGCAGCGGATGCTCCTCGGACCGCTCCGGCTGCCCGACGCGCCCGGTGCCGGACGGCCGTTCCCCGACCTCCGGGCACCCGAACGCGTCGCCGTCGTACCGCTGCTGGGCCTCGGCGTCCTCCTCGGCATCGCACCGCGCTTCGTCCTGGACGTCATCGAACCCGCCTCGCGCGGCGTGATGGAGCTGCTCGCCCGATGACCCGGATGGAACAGAGCCTTGTCGAGCTGATCCCGGAGGCGCTGCTCGCGGCCGGGGCCGTCGCCGGACTGCTGCTGGGCGCCTGGCTGCCGCGCCGCCGGCAGTGGCTGGTGGGCGTCCTCGCCTGCGCGGTGTGCGGAGCGGGCGCCGTGGCGGCGGCGGTCCTCGCCACCGGTCCGCCCGCCACCGCCTTCACCGGCTCCTTCGCCGCCGACCCCGTCACGGGCACCGCCCGGATCGTGATCCTCGGCTCCACGCTGCTGGTGTCGCTGCTGGGGCTCGGCCCCCTGCACGGGCACCCGCGGCAGTCCGAGTTCTTCGTCCTGCTGCAACTCGCCGCGCTGGGCGCCCTGATGCTCGCCGGGGCGCAGGACCTGCTGCTGCTCGCCGCCGCCTATCTGCTGGCGAGTGTCCCCTCGTACGTCCTCGCGGGCTTCCGGAAGGACGCGCCCGGCACCGAGGCCGCCCTGAAGTACTACGTGGTCGGCGCGCTGCTCGGGGTGCTGATGCTGGCCGGGATCACCGTGCTGTACGCGGCGGGACGCGGCTCCGCCTACCCCCTGCTGCGGACGGAGCTTCCGGAGGCGTCCGCGGGGCTGACGGCCGCCGGAACGGTCCTGCTGCTGGCCGGGATGCTGTTCAAGGCCGCGGGGGTGCCCGGCCACTACTGGCTGCCGGACGCGGTGCAGGGGAGCGCGGCGCCGGTCGCCGCCTTCCTCACCACCGTCCCCAAGATCGGGGCGCTGGCGGCGCTGTACCGGCTGGCGGCCGTGCCGTTCTCCGATACGTCGGCCGGATGGACCGAGCTGGTCGCCGTGGTGTCCGCCGCCTCGATGACCCTCGGCAACCTGGCCGCGTTCTTCCAGCGGGACGTGCGGCGGCTGCTCGCCTACTCGGCGATCAGCCAGGTCGGCTATCTGCTGATGCCGGTCGCCGTGGCGGGCCGCGACTCCCTCGCCCAGCCGGCGCTGCTCTTCTACCTCGCCGCCTACGCGCTGACGAACCTCGGCGCCTTCGCCGTCGTCTGCGCCCTCCCCCGGATCCGCACGCTCGACGGCTACCGCGGCCTGGCCCGGCACCGGCCGGCGCTCGCCGTCTCCCTGACGGTCTGCCTGCTGGGCCTGGTGGGGACCCCGCCCACCGCGGTCTTCCTGGGGAAGCTGGAGGTCTTCGGCGCGGCGCTGGACGGCGGCCTCGGCTGGCTGATGGTCCTGGCCGCCGTCAACACCCTCGCCTCGCTCTTCTACTACCTGCGGTGGATCGCGCCCGCGTTCGCCATCGGTCCGTCCCCCGGGAACGGGCACGGTGCCGGTGCCGGGGACGGGGACGGGAACGAGGTGCCGGACGGGGCCGGCGACCCGGGCGGCCCGTTCGCCCCCGATGAGTGGACGGCTCCGGCCGCGGCGGTCGCCGTCGCCGCGGCGGCCCTCTCCCTCCTCCTCGGCCCGGCCGCCGGCCCGGTCCTCGCCGTCCTGGACGGACCGCTCGCCGGATGAAACGGCCCCGTCCGCGCGGCCGGGCCTCCCGGGCCGGCCCTTCCGGAAGCGCCCTCCGGGGCGGCGACGAGCGGCCGAAAAGGGTGTGTTGACGCCGGAACGGCGGCGTTCCTACGGTCCTACGGGCGCGGGCGGCCGCCCCACGCGGAGCCGGAAAGGGGACCCGAGTGACCACGACCGACACCGGACCGATCAGCTATCCCTTCAACGAGGCCACCGGGCTCGGCCTCGCCGACGCCTACGAGCGCGTCCGCCGGACCCCCGGCCTGGTCCGCGTACAGCTGCCGTACGGCGAGCCCGCCTGGCTCGTCACCCGCTACGCCGACGCCCGGCTGGTCTTGGGCGACCGCCGGTTCAGCCGGGCCGAGGCCACCCGCCGCGACGAACCCCGGCAGTCCCCGGTGTCCATGGCCAACGGCATGCTCGCCATGGACCCGCCCGGCCACACCCGGCTGCGCGCCCTGGTGGCCAAGGCGTTCACCACGCACCGGGTGGAGCGGCTGCGGCCGGACGTCCGGGCCCTCGCCGAGGACCTGCTCGACGCGCTGGAGGAGACCGGCCCGCCGGCCGACCTCGTCGAGGAGTACGCGCTGCCGATCCCCGTCGCCGTCATCTGCCGCCTCCTCGGCGTCCCCGAGGAGGACCGCCCGCGGTTCCGCGAGTGGAGCGACGCGGCGCTGTCCACCAGCTCCCTGACGGCGGAGGAGTTCCTGTCCAAGCGCGAGGAACTGCGGGGCTACATGGCCGGGTTGATCGCCCGGCACCGCGAGGAGCCGCGGGACGACCTGATGAGCGCGCTCATCGCCGCCCGCGACGGCGACCTGGAGCGGCTCACCGAGGAAGAGCTCACCGACCTCTGCGTCGGCATCCTCGTCGCGGGCCACGAGACGACCGCCACCCAGATTCCCAACTTCGTTCTCACCCTGCTCGACCACCCCCGGCATCTGGAACGGCTGCGCGGGGAGCCGGAGCTGATCCCGGCCGCCGTCGAGGAGCTGCTGCGTTTTGTCCCGCTCGGGGCCGGGTCCGCCTTCCCCCGGTACGCCACGGAGGACATCGAGGTCGGCGGCACCCTGGTGCGGGCGGGCGAACCGGTGCTGGTCGCCGTCGGGGCGGCCAACCGCGACGCCCTGCGCTTCGGCGAGCCCGGGCGGCTCGACTTCCGCAGGCCGGCCAACCAGCACATCGGCTTCGGCCACGGCGCCCACCACTGCCTGGGCGCACCGCTCGCCCGGCTGGAACTCCAGGAGGCCCTCCGGGCGTTGATCCTCCGCTTCCCCGGACTGCACACGGCCGGGGACGTCGAGTGGAAGACACAGATGATCGTGCGCGGACCGCGCACCCTGCCGATCGGGTGGTAAGCATGACCTGGCACATCGAAGTGGACCGGGAGCGGTGCATGGGCTCCGCCGTCTGCGCGGGCACCGCGCCCGACCTCTTCACCATGGACGCCGACCGGTCCCGCCCGGTGCGGCCGGACGTCGAGCCGGACGAGGAGGTCCTGGACGTGGCCGACTCGTGCCCGGTGATGGCGATCGAGGTCCTCGACGGCGGGAAGGTGATCGCCCCCCGCCCCTGAGCCGCCAGGGGCGGGGCACCGCCCCGCCCCGTCCAGGCGCCCCGGAGCCGCGATCCGGGGCGTCCGCGGGGGGACGGGCCGGGCCCGGCCGGTTCGGGTCCGCGGTCGTCCGTCTCTCCTCAACCGCCCTGTGCCGGAAGGAACTTCCGCAACGGTACCGGGGGCCGTCCGGGGCCGCGCGTCCGGAGGTCTTTCCGAAGCCCGCCCGCCCTTCCCGCTCGGGGGCCGGGAAGGACGGGCGCGGGGGTACGGGGGTGGCGGCCGCCGGGCCGCGGTCTCAGGAGCCCGCCCCGGGCAGTTCGGGGGCGTTGGCGAACAGGTCGAAGTACATGCCGAGCGAGACGAGCAGACCGACCGCGCCGAGCACGAGACCGGCCAGCGCCACGGACTTCACCCAGGAGCGGGTGCCGGCGCGCTGGGCGTGCAGGGCCAGCAGCAGGCCGCCGACGAGGATCGCCAGCAGCGCGAAGATGCCGTTGAGCAGGGCGGCCGTGTGCCAGGGGACGCTGTAGTAGGCCTCGATCTGGTCGCCGCCGCCACCTGAGCTGGCCTCGATCTGGCCGATGAGCTCTTTGCGGGCGTGCAGCATCTGGCCGACCGAGGTGCCGGTGAGGGAGCAGAGGCCGAACGCGGCGCTGACGACAGCGGCGGCGCCGGCCCCGAATCCGGTGCCGGAGGCGGTACGGGCGGGGGCGGCGTCCGCCGGGACGTCCGGCCCGTCGTCCTCGTCCTCGGCGCCGTCCGCGGGAGCGGTGCCCTCCGCGGTGGTCACGGGCTCCTCGGGCCCGGCCGCGTCATCCTTGCGGATCTCCTTCTCCGCGACGGGCCGCGCGGACTGCCCGGGAACGGCGGTCTTCTCCTCCTCCTTTGCGGGGTCGCTGTCGGTACGGGGGGTGGTGGTGCTCTCATCCGTCATGGGGAGCCACCCTACGGGGCGCACCTAAGGGTCCGGTAAGACCCTCCCGGCCGTGAGGAGTTGCGGCCCCTCCGAGCGGTCCGGGATCCGGCGGCACCGGTGCGGCGAACGCCTCCGGCCTCCCGGGTGCCGCCGGCCGCGCCGGGGTCGGCGGCGGCTGCGGCACCGGGAGGCCGGAGGCGCTTCCCGCTGTGGCTCACCCGGTGAGGAGGCGGCCCGGGTGTCCGCTCAGAACGGCATGCGCCACCGGGCGCGGCGCCCGGCGGACCCGCTCCGCGACACGGCACGGGAACTGCTGCGGAACGGCTTGCTGAACAGCCGGCCCAGCGGCCCGGGCGCCTTGCCCGTCACGCGGGTTCCGGCTCCGAGGGAGCGCTGGGTCCCGCGTTCCGGATGGCGGGAGAAACGCGGCAGCAGAAAGGCCAGTACGGCCAGAACCACACAGACGACGACAATGGCGACGGCCACGGCGGAAACCTCCTCGTTCTTCGGTTTTCCGCGCTTACCCGGCCCGGGGCCCGGCACACCCGAAGCCCCGGCACCGCTCCCGAAGGACCTGGTCAGGGCCTCGCCCCGCCGCTCTCCGCCGGTGACGGGCGGCGTGGAGCGCCGGCGGGACCGTCCCCGGGCGCCCCGGTGGAGCGCCCGGCGCGCGAACGGGCGCGCCCGGTGGCGGCGTACCACTGGACGGCGAGCGCGGCGGCGAGCGCCAGTTCGACGAGATCACCGCCGTAGTACATGAGCTGCGAGCCGGTGCGCAGATCCGCTGTGCCGAAGCCGGTGCCGGGCGGGGGAACGGCGTAGAGGCTCTTGGCGAGGACGGCATGGGCCGCCCCGGTGAGCAGCAGCGTCGTACCGCGCCAGGCGAGGCTCCAGCGGTGCCGCAGCGGCTCCGGCGCGCAGACGGCGAAGGAGAACAGCAGTCCGGCCGCCACCACGTGGAGATGCACCAGGCCGTGCAGCAGCGGCTCGTGGTGCGAGGCGGCGAACAGGCCCGTCCGGTACAGCACCCACAGTCCGCCCACGTCCAGCAGCGCCGCCAGAGGGGGGAACACGAGCCAGGCGGCCGGCCGGGACCGCACGGCCGCGAGCAGCCCGCGCCGCGCGGGTCCCGGGGGGAGCGCGCGCAGGGCCAGGGTGACGGGGCGGGCGAGGACCAGCAGCAGCGGCGCGGCCATGCCGGCCGACACGTGCTGCGCCATATGGGCGGTGAACGGACCGCCCGGCAGGGGGACCGCCGGTGCGGCCGACAGGGCCAGCCCGCCGCAGGTGAAGGACAGGTCCCGCCGCCACGGCCAGCGGTCACCGCGCCGGCGCAGCCGGGCGGCGGCCGTCAGGTAACCGGCGACCGCCGCCCAGGCGGCGAGCGCCGTGAGCAGCTGCCCGGGGGAGAGGCCCGGCCCGCCGGCGGCGAGCGCCGTGTACCGGCCGGTCACCGGGCCGCCGCGGACCGCCGGGACGCGCGGTCCGCGCGCACGGCCAGGACCGCGCCGGCGGCCAGCAGCACCACGGCGAAGCCGTTCCACGCCAGGTCGTAGGGGAGGAGCTCGACGCCGTACCGGACTTGGTGGGTCCGGAGCACCTTGTGGTCCACGACGCCGTCGAAGAGCTGGAAGCCGCCCAGCCCGAGGAGCAGCCCGGCCCGCGCGTGGCCCGGCGAGAGGGCACCGCGCCGCCGGAGGTCGGAGAAGAGCACGAAACCGGCCACCAGGCCCAGGACTTCGGCGGTGTGCAGCAGTCCGTCGGCGAGCAGCCCGACGGCGGGGGTGGAGCGGTCGTAGAAGTGGTGCCAGGCCAGCAGCTGGTGGAAGACGATCTCATCGGCGGCGGCCATGAGTGCCGCGCCGATCAGCGCGGCCACCCACAGCGACCGGCGGGAGAGCGGTGCGCCCGGCCGCACTGGCTCACGTTGGCGTGTACTCACGGCTTCTCCTCGGCGCTGCGGCGGGGGGACGGGGATGTCCGGAACGCCTACCCGGGGCGGGGCGGACCGAGTCGGGAACGCGGCAGGCGGAGGGCACGGCGAGCGGTGTGCGGGGCGAGAGGGGCGCGGTCCGGCGCTGAAGGCGGCGGAAAGGACCGCCGGGGCCCCGCGCCGGACAGGGCCCGCGCCGGACAGGGCCGGCCGGCCCGCTGACCGCGTGGAACCGCCGGAGCGGTGCCGGGAGGAAGCCGGTGCGCATCCGGCCATATGTTCGTCCGGCAATCCTATGGTCGGCCCGTAGGGTCCTGTTTTTTACAACAGACGGACGGTGCGTCACCCGGGCAGGGGGTTTGGAGCGCGGTATTCCGTTACGGCCTTGTTCCGCCCGTCCCGCATGGCCAATTCTCTCTGCAGCCAGCCGTTTTCGTCGGACACCACCCGGGGTCCGGGACGGCGGGCGCGGGGCGAATCGTTCCCTTCTCCGCTGCCGGCGCCGTCCGGCGGACGGCGGGGACGGGCCGCCCCGCGAAGGGAGGAAAGCATGCGCAAGGCTTACGAGGCGCCGGTCCTGGTCGAACTGGGCGGGTTCCGGGAGAAGACGGGGCTGCTGGGGCACAGCGGCAACGACCGTCTGATCCTCAGCAAGAACTGAGGCGCGCGGACGCCTGAGCCATGATGCCTCGATCCTCCGGGATCGCGGGCCCGGGCGAGGGCCACTTCACGGTCTTTCCGGACTGTGCGGAGGCCCTCGCCGCGGCCCGCTCCCTCATCACCCCCGGCACCCGGGTGCTCTCCTACCCCTCCGGCCGGCCCTGGCTGGCCGGCCGGTGGCACGACCGGGAGATCACCGCCGTACGCGCCCGCCGGTCGGGCATCGCCGTCCTCGGCTGCTGCCCGGCCGAGGCGGCCGAACTCCAGCGCTGCGCCGAGCGGATGCGCGACCTGACCGAGGCCGGCGAACTGGCCCGCCGGCTCCCCGGCAGCTTCCACCTCGTGGCCGATCTCGACGGCCGGCTGCGGATCCAGGGCACCGCCTCCGGGCTGCGCCGGGTCTACCACGCCACCGTCGGCGGCGCGGTCGTCGCCGCCGACCGCGCCGACATCCTCGCCGAAGCCGCCGGGACCGGGGTGGACGAGGAAGAACTCGCCGTCCGCCTGCTCTGGCCCGTTCCGCACCCGCTGGCGGAGACCTCCGTCTGGCGGGGCGTGACCTCCGTACCGCCCGAGGACGCCCTCGTCGTCACCCCGAGCGGCCGCGGCAGCCGGACCGCACGCTGGTGGACACCGCCCGAGGCGGACGACTCCCTGGAAACCGGCGCGGAGAACCTGCGTGCGGCCCTGGAGGACGCCGTACAGGCCCGCACCCGCTCCGCCGCCACGGTGAGCTGCGACCTCTCCGGCGGCCTCGACTCCACCAGCGTCACCTTCCTCGCCGCGCGCACCTCCGCCCGCGTCATCGCGAGCACCTGGCCCGGCCGTGACCCGGCCGACAGCGACCTGTACTGGGCGCGGAAGGCCGCCGAGCACCTGCCGGACCTCGATCACGTCGTCTGGGACGCCGACGCGTCCCCCCTCGTCTACACCGGTCTGCTCGACATCGACGACCCGATGGACGAGCCCACCATCGGGGTCATGGACCGCGCCCGGGTCCTGCACCACCTCCCCGGACTCGCGGACCGGGGCAGCGAAGTGCACCTCACCGGCATCGGCGGCGACCACATCGCCTGGTGCTCCGAGGCGTACTACCACCGGCTGCTGCGCACCGGCCCGCTCCTGGCCCTCGGCAGGCTCCGCGGCTTCCGCGCCCTGTGGAACTGGCCGCTGCGCGACACCGCCCGGGCCCTGCTGGACTCCCGCCCCTACGGGGAGTGGCTCGCCGGCACCCGGCGCGAGCTGCACGCGCCCCCGGCGCCGACCGTCAGCGGCGCCCTGGGCTGGGGCACACCGCCCCGGCTCTTCGACTGGGTCACCCCGGACGCCGGCGAGGCGATCCGGCGGGCCCTCGGCCGGGCCGCGGAGAACGCCGTCCCCCTGGCGCCCGACCGCGGTATGCACACCGACCTGCACCTCATCCGCGACTGCACCCGGATCCTGCGGATCTGGGACCGGATGGCCGCCCGCGCCGGACTGCCCATGGCCTCGCCCTTCTTCGACGACCGGGTGATCGAGGCGGCCCTCGCCGTCCGGCCGGCGGACCGGGTCACCCCGTTCTCGTACAAACCCCTGCTCACCTCGGCCATGCGCGGCGTCGTGCCGGACGTCTGCCTGAGCCGCCGCACCAAGGCCACCGCCTCGATGGACGCCACCAACGGGCTCCGGGAGCACCGGGCCGATCTCCACGCCCTCTGGGAGGACTCCGAACTGGCCCGGCGCGGCCTGGTCGACGCCGGCCGGCTCCGGGCGCTTGCGCGGCGGCCCGCCACCCCCGGCCTGCGCGAGGCGATGCTCTACTCGACCATCTCCTGCGAGGTCTGGCTGCGCACCCTCACACCCGCCGCCGGCCCCGCTTCCGGCCCCGCACCGGGGCCCCCTCTGCCGGCACCGTCCTGAGCAGCCGTCCTGAGCAGCCGTCCCGAGCAGCCGTCCCGAGCAGCCGTCCCGAGCCGCCGGCCGGCGCACCGCGCGCCCACCCCGCACGCCCACTCCGCACCCCGCGCACCGGCGCCGGGGCGGGAAAGGAACAGGTAGAGATGCCGTTGCAGTTCGCCGCCGATGTGTCCACCGCCGAGACCGACTACGGAACCGTCCTGCTGGACCAGCGCAGCGGCCGCTACTGGGAACTCAACCCCACCGGCACGCTGGTGGTGAAGGCCCTGCTGCGCGGCGCCGAGGAGAAGGACGCCGTGGAGGCGCTCGTGGCCGAGTTCGAGATCGAACGCGAGCAGGCCGCGCGCGACGTGGCCGCTCTGGTCGAGACGCTGCGCGACTCGGGGCTGGTGACGGCGTGAGCACCCCCGCCGCCCTGGACCGCCCCTCCGGCGTGCCGCTGGCCCACGGGCTGGCCGCGCGCGCCGTCCTGCCGCCGGCGTACCTCCTGGCCCGGCTGCGGCCCCACCGGATCCGCCGGCTGCTGGAAAGCGTGCGCCGCGGGGCCCGTCCGGCCTCCCCGGAGCGGACCCTGGCGGCGCGGAACGCGGTGTGCTCGGTCAGCCTGTTCTGCGCCGGCCCGCAGGGCTGCCTTCCCCGCTCGCTGGCGGCGGCGCTGCTGTGCCGCATCTGGGGAGTGTGGCCGACCTGGTGCACGGGGGTGCGCGTGGTCCCCCCGTTCACCGCCCATGCCTGGCTGGAGGCGGACGGCCGTCCCGTCGACGAGGGAGTGCCGGACGGCTACTTCACCCGGCTGCTGAGCGTTCCCCCACGGCGGCGGGCCGCCGGATGACGCTCCCCGCCGCGCCGTCGGACGCCCGCGGCGCACCGCCCGCGCCCGCCGCCGGACAGGACCCGCCCGGTCTCCCGCACGCGCCCGCCGCCGGCGGGGAGCCCGCGGAGCCGGGCGCGGGACCGGCCCCGGAGAACCGCACGGTGCGGGCGGCCGTCCGCCGGATGTTCCAGCTCACCGCCGGGCACCGCCGGGGCCTCGCGCTGGCGGCCGTCCTCACGCTGGCCGCCTCCGCGCTGGGGCTCGTCCAGCCGCTGCTCGCCAAGGAGTTCGTGGACTCCGGCGGCCGGGGCGAGGTGCGCTGGCTGCTGCTGCCCGCCCTGGCCGGGCTCTTCGTCACCGAGGCCGTGACCGGGGCCGGCGGCCGCTTCCTGCTCGAACGCACCGGCGAGGGCGTGGTCCGCGGACTGCGGCACGGCCTGGTGGCCCGGCTGCTGCGGCTGCGGATGAAGACCTACGACGAGCACCGCGCCGGCGATCTGGTCTCCCGGGTCACCACCGACACCTGCCTCCTGCGCGAGGTCGTCGCCCAGGCCCTGGTGGACCTGGTGGTCGGCGTGCTCGCCGCCGCCGGCGCGGTGGCCCTGATGTGGTGGATCGACCCGCTGCTGCTGCTCCTGGTCACGCTCACCGTCGCGGCGGCCGCGGCGGTCGTCACCTCCCTGCTCTCCGGGATCCGGGCCGCCGCGGAACGGACGCAGGGCGCCCTCGGGGAACTGGCCGCGGACCTCGAACGCGCCCTGCGCGCCCTGCCCATGGTGCGGGTGCACCGGGCCGAGGAGCGCGAGGCACGGCGGATCGGGGAGCGGGTCGACACCGCGTACGGGGCGGGCGTGCGCACGGCGAAACTCGCGTCCGTGATGAGCCCGGCGGTGGAACTCGCCGTCCAGGGCTCCTTCCTGCTCGTCCTCGTCATCGGCGGGATGCGGGTCGCGGCGGACACCGACTCCCTCGGCGACCTGGTGGCGTTCCTGCTTTACGCCTCCTATCTGGTGATGCCGCTCTCCTCGGTCTTCCGGGCGGCCGGCCTCCTCCAGAAGGGCATGGGCGCCTTCCAGCGCATCGACCGGGCGCTCGCCCTGCCGGTGGAGGACGACCGGCCCCCGCGCCCCCGCCGCACCGGCCCCGCCCACGGCGGAACGGGCACTGGGGCGGAGAGCTGCGCCCCCGGCGGGACGCAGCGCGGTGCGGGGAGCGCGGCGGAGGGCGAAGTGCCCGGCCGCGCGACTGCGGCGCTCGTCCTCCGCGACGTCCACTTCGGCTACCACCCGGACCGTCCGGTCCTGCGCGGCCTCTCCCTCACCGTGCCGCCCCGGGGGCGGGTCGCCCTCGTGGGGCGCTCCGGCGCGGGCAAGAGCACCGTCTTCGCGCTGATCGCCCGGTTCCGCGACCCCGACTCCGGAACCCTGCTGTTCGACGGCCGTCCGGCCGGGGAGCTGGGGCGCCGGGAGTGCCGGAAGCGGCTCGCCGTCGTCGGCCAGGTACCGCACCTGGTCCACGGCACCCTCCTGGAGAACATCACCTACGCGGTGCCCGACGCCCCGCCGGAGGAGATCGACCGCGTCGTCTCACTGGCGAACCTGCGGGAGGTC
Source organism: Streptomyces sp. S07_1.15 (assembly GCF_020739505.1). Lineage (NCBI taxonomy): Bacteria > Bacillati > Actinomycetota > Actinomycetes > Kitasatosporales > Streptomycetaceae > Streptomyces > Streptomyces sp. S07_1.15. The sequence continues at coordinate 63,782 of NZ_JAJBZK010000001.1, read as the reverse complement.
GCCGACCGCCTGCCCGACGGTCTGCACAGCACCCTCGGCGACCACGGCGGCCGGCTCTCCGCGGGGGAGCAGCAGCGGGTGGCCATCGCCCGCGCCCTGCTCACCCGTCCCCGGCTGCTGCTGCTGGACGAGCCCACCGCGCATCTCGACCCCGTCAACGAGGCCGAACTCTGCACCGCCCTGGACGGGGTGGCCCGGGAGTGCGCGCTGCTCGTCATCGCGCACCGGCTGGCCACGGTCCGCACCGCCGACCGCGTCCTCCTCCTGGAGAACGGGGTGATCGCCGCGACCGGGCGCCACGAGGACCTGCTCACCCGCAGCGCGTCCTACCGCCGGCTCGCCCTCGCGGGCCGCGCGGAGCCCTCCGCCGTGCCGGAGCCCGACCCTCTCCGGCCGGACGCGCCGGACGCGCCGGACGCGCCGGACGCGTCGGACGCGCCGGACGCGTCGGACGCGGGCCGGCCGGCGGGCGGGGGCGGACCCCCGGCGCCGTGAGACGCCGACGACGGCGAGCGGGTTCACCGGGTGTTCCCGGCGTCGCCCGGTGGCGGCGTGCGGCTGTGCGGAGCCGGTGGCCCCCGCCGGCCGTCAGCCGCAGCGGTAGGTGAAGGCGGCGGACTCCGTGCGGCGGCCCGGCGCGGTGATGCGCAGCTCGGCGGTCGCCCGTACGGTGCCCTCGCCGCGGAACGTCCACTTCAGCCGGAGCCGCGCCTCCCGCTGCCCCCGGACGAGCCGCTCCACCAGCGGTCCGGACTCCGTGCCGTCGCTGCGCAGCCAGCGGTAACGGATCGTGCCCGGCTGCCCGTTGGTGCGCACCCGCGCCACCACGTCCGCGGTGGTGCCGCAGCCGCCGGGGCCGCTCGACCGTACGGTCACCCCGGTCACCGCGAACTCCGGCGCGCTCCGGTCCCAGGCGAGGAAGAGCACGACGCAGAGCAGGATCAGGCCCGCCGGGGCGTACCGGCGCGGCCACCGCGGACCCCGGCGGGCGGGCGGCGGCCGGTGCGGGGCGGGCCCGCCGTGCCAGGGGCCGGCCGACGGGCTGCCGGGTGGCGGCGTGCGCGGGTGCGGCGGGCTGCCGGCCGGCGCACCCCCGTCGGACCACCGCGCCCGGGCGGGCACTCCGGGGCCGAAGCGCAGAACGCCGTCCGGCGCGTACGGCGGTCCGGACCGGCCGCCCCCCGTGCCCGCGGCGCCGCCGGCGGGGAGGGGGGAGCCGTGCGCCGGGCCGGGGCCACCACCGGCGCCTTCCCCCGGCCCGGGCAGGGTGCCGGTCCCGGGCGCGGGCAGCACCCGGGTCCGTTCCCGGAGCGGGCCCCGGTCCCCGCCGGGTTCCGGCTCCGGCCCGGGTCCCGGAGCGACGGAGCCCCAGGCGTGGTCGAGCACGGTGGCGGAGTAGGTGAGGTCGTCCCCGGCCACGGGGCCCGGCGGCGCGGAGCCCGCGGCACCGGGCCCCGTGCGGCTCTCTTCCGGCGGGGTGCCCTCCGGCAGCCGTACGGTCTCCGCCTCCGGCGGCTCCTCGGGGCCGGGCGGGGAGGGCCGTCCCGGAGGGTCTCCGGGCGTCCCCGGCCCCTGGGCGCCGGAGGTCATCGCAGGCAGTCCGCGTACCACGGTTCCGACCTGAAGGCGGTACCCGACAGGGTGGTCACCTCCAGGACGTACCACCGGCAGTCCAGGGGCCGGGCCTCCCCGTTGGCGACGGTGTAGGGCTCGCCGCCCTCGCTGATCCGGAAGGCCACCGGTGATCCGGAGGGGCGGCGCGGCGCGCTCCGGGAGTCCTGCGCGTACCACTGGGCGGAGAGGCCCACCGGGCCCTCCCCGTCGGTGGTCACCGTGACCCGGCCGGTGAGGGTCTCGCCCGACCAGCCGGTGCGGATCGTCACGTCCCGCACCGTGGCCGGCGGCGGCTGCGAGTGCCCGGGCGGGGTGGCCCCGCCACCGGTGGTGGCACCGCCCGTGGGAGAGCCGGTGTGCGGCGCCGTCTCCGTGGCGGACCCGGGCCCCGGCCCGGTCGGCGCGGACGGCCACCAGCTCCCGGAAGGCTCACCGGTGCCGCCGGTGGTGGCCCCCGGGGACGCGCTTCCCCCGCCCTCGTCCGGCGTGGCCGAGCCGGAGGGGGAGGTGGTCGAGGCGCCGGAGGGCGGCGCGGACGGGCCGCCGGTGGCGCCGGGAACGGTGGGAGCCGTGGTGGCGGTGGCCGTGGTCCCGTTCTCCCCGGCCCAGCTGCCGGGCAGCAGGGAACCGAGCACCACCAGGGTCGCGACGACCAGCGCGCCCGCGGTGGCGAGCCGCCCGCGCGGGTCGCGCCCCACCGGCCCGGCGCCTCCCAGCGGGTCGTTGCCCTGCGGGAGGACCAGCGTGTCCGGGGGCGCGCCTGAGCCGGACGGGGCGCCGCCGTCCGGGGGACCGCCGCCGGGAGTCGGACCGCTCTCCGGAGGCTGACCCGGCAGCGTGGTGACGGCGGCGTCGGTGAAGCCGATCCCGCCCTCCGCCTCCGCGGCCCGCGGGATGAGCAGCGGCAGCAGCGCCGCGAGGGAGGCGAGACGGCCCCGGCCCCGCTCCTCCCAGCCGGGACCGTAGGCGCGCCCGGCCACCTCCTCCAGCTCCCGGAGGAAGGCGGCCGCGTCCCGCGGGCGCTCCTCCGGCGCCTTCGCCATGCCGTGCCGCACCAGCCCGCGCACGGGCTGCGGCACCCGCTCGTCGGGGACGGGATCCGTGGTGTGCCGCAGCGCCAGCTCCATCAGGCTCTCCCCGGCGAACGGCTTCTCACCGGTGAGGCACTCGAAGAAGGTCACCGTGGCCGCGTAGACATCGGTCGCCGGGGTGGCCGGGGCCCCGTTCCACTGCTCGGGGGCCATGTACGGCGGGGTGCCGCTGACCCCGGTGCGGCGGTCGCCGCTGCGCCCGGCGATGCCGAAGTCGACGAGCTTCGACGAGCCCTCCTCCGTCACCAGCACGTTGGCGGGCTTGTAGTCGCGGTGCACCACGCCGGCCCGGTGGGCGTCGGCCAGACCGAGCAGCGAGCCCTTGAGGACCAGCAGCGCGGCCTCCGGGCCGGTGGGCCCCTCCTGCCGGATCAGCGCACGCAGCGGCACGCCCTCCACGAGCTCCATGACGATGGCCGCCCCCTCGGGCGCCTCGACGTACTCGTAGAGCCCCGTCACATGCGGGGAGCGCAGGCCGCCCAGCAGATGGGCCTCGGTGCGGAAGGCGGCACGGAACGCGTCGTCCTCGGCCAGGCCCTCGTTCAGGTATTTGACGGCCACCGGATGCCCGGTGGCGTCGTGAACGGCGACCACCACGCGCCCGCCGCCGCCCGAGCCGAGCTCGCGGATGTGCGTGTAGCCGGGAACCGTCCACTCAGGGCCGGGGCCCTGAGGAAGAGTCACGTCGGAACTGCCGGATCCGGTCATCGCCGCCCCCCTGCGGTCATGGATGACTTCGGGGACCGCGCACCCCGTACCGGACCGGTGCGTTGCGTCCCCCTGCCGGGACTATGACAGCCTCCGGCGATTCGGAGAACGCCGAATCCGTAACAGAATGTCCACAAAGCTGCCACCGGCCCGGCGGGTCACCGGTCCCCGCGCGGCCCGGAACCCCGTGCCGTGACGGAACCCTTCCGGCGGACACGGCCGCCGCGGGAGGGGTTCCGCCCGCGCACGGCGGGTACTCATGCGCCGTCCGCGAACCGCGCCGAGCGCTCGGAGGCCGCTGCCGTGGGTCAGACCTTCTCGCTGGGCCGGCTGGCCGGGATCCGCATCGGAGTGAACTGGAGCGTCCTGGTCATCCTGGCCCTCCTCACCCTGGGACTGGCCGAGGGGCGCCTCCCGGAGGCACACCCCGGCGATCCGGGCTGGCTGTACTGGGCCGTGGGCCTGGTCACCGCGGCGGCCTTCCTGCTGTCCCTTCTCGCCCACGAGATCTCGCACGCCCTCGTGGCGCGCCGCCACGGGGTCGACGCCGACAGCATCACGCTCTGGCTGCTCGGCGGGGTCGCCCGTCTCCGGAGCGAGGCCCCGGACCCCCGGGCCGAGCTGCGCATCGCGGGCTCGGGCCCGCTCGTCAGCCTGGTGCTCGGCGCCGTGTTCGCGGGCCTGGCCGCGCTGATCCGCGCCACCGCAGGGCCGGGACTGGCCGCCGAGGCGGTCGCCTGGCTCGCCGGCATCAACATCCTGCTCGCCCTCTTCAACGTCCTTCCGGCGGCGCCCCTGGACGGCGGGAGACTGCTGCGGGCGGCCGTGTGGCGGCGCACCGGCGACCCGGTGCGCGCCACGGTGGTCGCCTCGGCGGCGGGCCGCGTCCTCGGCTGGAGCCTGGTGGCCCTGGGGCTCTACCTGGTGCTGCTGGGCGCCGGATTCGGCGGTGTCTGGCTCGTGCTCATCGGCTGGTTCTTGGTCGCGGCGGCCACGGTCGAGGGCGGCCAGGCGCGGCTGCGGGAACTGCTGTCCGGGGTGTCGGTCCGTGAGGCGATGAGCCCGGACCCGGTCACCGCCCCGGCCTCCGCCACCGTCGAGGACTTCCTGGAGAGCCCGGCGTTCCGCTACCGGCACTCGGCGTTCCCGGTGACCGGGGACGACGGGGCCCCGGCGGGCCTGGTGACGCTGCACGACGCCCGCGCGGTACCCGCCGCGGCACGCGCCACGACCCGGCTCGCGGAGGTGATGCTCCCCCTGGAGGAGATCCCCACCGCCGCCCCGGGCGACCCGCTGGCCCCGCTCCTGCCCGCTCTCCAGGCCGCCCCCGCCCGCCGCGCGCTCGTCATGGAGGACGGCAGGCTGGCCGGCATCCTCTCCTCCTCCGACATCAGCAGGATCACCACCTGGCTGACCTCGGCCACACCGTGGGGGACCCGGGCCTGACGCCCGGCCGTCCCGCCGCCCCCTCCGCGGCGGCTACGCGGCGACCGGCGTGGAAGCCTCCGGGCGGCCGGTACCGCCGCCCGTGCCCAGCGGGCGTTGCTGCCTGCGCCCTTCGGTCTCTTCAGTCCTCTCGCTCTCCCCGCTCTCTCCGCCGGGCGGGGGCGCGTCCCGCCCCCGGCGCCGGGGCAGGGCCGGCAGCCGCCGTGTGAGACGGGTGACCACGGTGGCGTACGCGACGCCGACGGCCAGTGAGGCGATCAGCGCCAGCAGCGGGGAGTGCTCCTCGAGCAGCGGGTAGACCTGGAAATGGGTGAGGTAGATGTACAGCGAGCTGTGGGCCAGCAGCCCCGCCACCCGGTTGAGCGGGCCCAGGCTCGGCAGGTTCCGCACCCAGATCAGCAGGGTGAGCCCGGTCATCGCCACCGCGGTCCGCAGCACCTGGCCGTCCCCGTCCGGGAACAGCCCCGGGACGGTGGCCAGCACCACCGCGGTCAGCAGCAGGCGCTGCATGGCCGTACCCGCGCGGGCCGCTGCCCAGCCCAGGGCGAACAGCCAGAAGACGACGACGGCCGTCAGGTGCGGCGCCCGGAGGTCGAACCCCGGCAGGTTGTAGCGGGTGACCAGGGCCAGGGCCGTCAGCACCAGCGGAAAGCCGAACGGGAACCGGCGTTCGGCCCGGTCCAGCGCCGGGACGGCCAGCACGGAGGCCAGGAAGACGAGGATGTACAGCAGGCTCTCGACGAACCAGTAGTGCCACTCCTGCCGGCCCTCGTGCGTCCCGACGACGCTGTTGAGCAGCAGGATGTTCTCGGGGTCGTAGCCGTCCGCGAAGAGCACCGCCCCGGTGATCCACACGACGCTCGGCACGGCGATGTACGCCATGCTGCGCCCGAGGCGCCGGACGCGTTCCGGGCGGGCCGCCGCCGTGAGGTGGAAGCGCGCGAAGTTGTAGCCGGCCACGCCCAGCAGGATGTGCGCGCCGCCCTGGATCAGGAAGAGCGGTATGTGCGAGCCGGCGATCAGGACGATGGCGACGGCGCGCAGGGCGACGCCGGTCTCCAGGACGCGCCGCCGGCCGGCCCGCCGTGGCGACGGCGCGGGGGCCGTCAGCTCGCGGATGGACCGGGTGTGCCAGTCGCCGGGCAGCCGGCCCAGGGCCTCCTCCAGCCGTACGGACATCTCCACATAGGAGAGGGAGTCGCCGCCGAGGCCGGTGAAGCTGCTGTCCTCGGTGACGTCGTCCCGGTCGAGGATCTCCGCGTACAGCGCGCACAGGTCGGCGGGGCGGGCGGGCCGCCCCCGCCGCGCGGAAGGCCGCCGTTCCGCCGGGCCGCCCGCCTCCGCGGGGTTCCCGCCGGGGGCGGGGACCAGCGCCCGTACGGCCCGGTAGTCCGGTTTCCCCGTGGCGAGCCGGGGGAGTTCGGGGTACGCGCGGACGTGGACCGCCCGGGGCGGCAGGCCGCACTCCTCCGCGACCAGGCGCCGGACGCGGCCCGGGTCCGCCCCGCCGGTGACGGCCACGGCCAGCCCGTCGTCGGACCCCGCGCAGAACGCGTCGACGCCGTGGCGGCCGAGGACCGCCTCGACCTGCTGCGGGTCGATGCGGAGCCCGAGGATCTTGGCGAACCGGCTGTGCCGTCCCACCACCTCGTACAGGCCGTCCGGCGCACGGCGCGCGATGTCCCCGGTGCGGAGCTCCCGGGTGGTCCGGCCCCGTGCCAGGTCGGCCGGGGTCTCCGCGTAACCCAGCATGACGTTCGGGCCCGTGTAGACCAGTTCGCCGGTGTCGCCGGTGCCGCCGGCGGAGTCGTCTCCGGGCAGGCCGGGCAGCGGCCGCAGCCGGAAGGAGCCGCCGGGCACGGGGACGCCGATGGCCTCCGGCCGGGACTCCGCGAGCTCCGGGGGCAGATAGGCCATGCGCGCGGTCGCCTCGGTCTGGCCGTACATGACGAACAGGTCCCAGCCGTCCCGCCGCCCCAGGGCGGCGTAGCGGGCCACGCGGTCGGGCGCGAGCCGGCCGCCCGCCTGGGTGAGGTAGCGGAGGTGGGGGAGGCGCATGTGCGCGAACCCGACCCGGTCGAGCAGGTCGAAGGTGTAAGGGACGGCGGCGAAGGTCGTGGCGCGGCTGTCGCGGAAGAGGTCCCAGAAGCAGGTGTCCGCCACCGACAGATCGGTGAGGACCAGCCCGGCCCCGCTCAGCAGATGGCTGTTGACCACGGAGAGGCCGTAGCAGTAGTGCAGGGGCAGCGTCGTGGCGGCGCGGTCGGTGGCGCGGATGTCCAGGTAGCGGGCGATGGACTCGGCGTTGCTCTGCAGGTTCCCGTGGGACAGGCGGACCAGCTTCGGCGATCCGGTCGACCCGGATGTGCTGAGCAGCAGGGCGAGATCCGGGTGCAGCGCGTGGGCGGAGACCGCGCGCCGTTCCTCCACCGACCACCGGCCGTCCACGGGCCGGATCACCACATCGGGGTCGTAGGCGCCGGTCATCGACCGCAGCGTTCCGGGGCTGCCGCCCGGAACGAGCAGCACGGGGTGCCCGCCGGCGAGGGCCCCGAGATAGGCGACCAGGGAATCGACCGTGTTGGCGCCGGCGAGCAGGACCAGCCGCCGCCGGGACCCGAGACGCCGGGCGGCCGCCGACACCCGGGCGGCGAGGTCCCGGTAGGACAGCTCACCGCCGGCCGTGATGAGGGCGGTGCGGTCGCCGTGGACGGCCAGGTCGCGCACGAAGGGGACGGGGGCGGTGCCGGGGAGCTGCTCGGGGTGGTGCGTCACGCGCCGAATAGTAGGTAAGGCTTACCTAAAACCGAAACCCGTTGGCTGTGTGATCTGTCCTGCACCGCCCCTCACGCCCCCCACGTCGCCGGGGACGCCGGAGACGACGGTAAGGGGGGCGGTGAACATCACACTTGACGGTCAGGTTAGGTTTACCTTAACCATGGGGGTGCTCGCCCGTACCCCCGCGGCGATCAACCAGCTGCCCGCCTCCCGCCCGCGCACCGCGCGCCCGGGGGCACCACGCAAGGAAGGCTCCACCATGCGCCGCCTCCCCGCCCGCCGTCGTCTCGCCGCGCTCGCAGCGGCGGCCCTCCTCCTGCCCGCGGCCGCGGCCTGCGGCGGTGACGACCAGGGAGACCCGGGGGACGACTCCGCGCTCGTCATCTACTCCGGCCGCAACGAGAAGCTGGTGAAGCCGATCCTCGACCAGGTCGAGAAAGCCGTCGGCACCAAGGTCGAGGTCCGCTACGGCGACAGCGCAGAACTGGCGGCGCAGATCCTGGAGGAGGGGGACCGGAGCGAGGCCGCGCTGTTCTTCTCCCAGGACGCCGGCGCCCTCGGCGCCCTGTCCAAGGAAGGCCGGCTGGAGAAGCTGCCGGAGAAGACCCTCGGCAAGGTCGACCCCTCCTACCGCTCCGGCAAGGGCGACTGGACCGGCGTCTCCGGACGCGCCCGCGTCATCGCCTACAACCCGGAGAAGACCGCGAAGGCCCCGGACAGCGTGCACGACGTCACCGGGGCGAAGTGGAAGGGCGAGGTCGGCTACGCGCCGACCAACGCCTCCTTCCAGGCCTTCGTCACCGGCATGCGGGTCCTGGAGGGCGACGACGCCACCCGCGACTGGCTGAAGGACCTCAAGGCCAACGGCGCCAAGGAGTACGCCAACAACCTCGCCGTGCTGGACGCGGTCGACTCCGGAGAGATCTCCCTCGGCCTGATCAACCACTACTACTGGTACGAGCGGGTCGCCGAGAAGGGCGACGACGCCGTGACCGCGAAGCTCCGCTTCCTGCCCGGCGGTGACCCGGGCGCCCTGGTCAACGTGGCCGGGGCCGGCGTCCTGAAGGGCAGCGGACAGACCGAGCAGGCGCGCAAGGCCGTCGACTTCCTGCTCTCGGAGAAGGCACAGACCTACTTCGCCGAGGAGACGAAGGAGTACCCGCTGGCCGCCGGGGTCGACCCGGAGACCGAGGACCTGCCGCCGCTGGACTCCCTCGACAGCCCCGAGATCGACCTCGGTGAACTGGACTCCCTCCAGGAGACGCTGGCCATGCTGCAAGACGTCGGCATGGTCTGATCCATGCGCTCCTCCCCGCCCGCGGCCGCCCCGGCGGCTGCCCGCCCCCGCCCGGCCGGCGCCCCCGCGCCGGCCGGGTACCGGCGTGCCGGAAACCGGCCGCCCTGGCCCTTGATGGCCCTGGCGGGCGTCGCCTCGGTCTTCGCGCTGCTGCCGCTCGGCTATCTCGCCGTCCGCGCCCTGGAACGCGGCCCCGGCTACGCCTGGGAACTCGTCGCGACGGAGCGCACCGCCTCGCTGCTCGGCCGGAGCCTGGGGCTCACCGCCGTGGTCGTCGCCGCCTGCCTGCTGCTCGGCGTCTCCCTGGCCTGGCTCACCGTGCGGACCGACCTGCCCGGTGCCCGGTTCTGGTCGGTCCTGGTGACCCTGCCACTGGCGGTGCCCAGCTACGTGGCCGCGTTCACCTGGCTGTCCGCCGCCCCCGGCCTGGCCGGATTCACCGGGGCCGCCCTGGCGCTGACCCTGGTCAGCTTCCCCTACGTCTATCTGCCGGTGACCGCCGCCCTGCGCGCCACCGACCCCGCGCAGGAGGAGGCCTCCCGCTCCCTCGGGCTCGGGCCGGTCCGCACCTTCCTGCGGGTCACCCTCCCGCAGCTCCGCCCCGCCGCCGCGGGCGGCGGGCTGCTGGTCGCGCTCTACGTGCTCTCCGACTTCGGCGCCGTCTCCCTGATGCGGTACGACACCTTCACACGCGCCATCCACACCTCCTACCGCGCCAGCTTCGACCGCACCCCGGCGGCCGCCCTGAGCGTCGTCCTCGTGGTGATGACCGTGCTCCTCGTCGCGGCCGAGGCCCGCACCCGGGGCCGCGCCGGGCACGCCCGCACCGGCACCGGCACCGCGCGTCCCGCCGCGCCCGCGGCCCTGGGCCGCTGGCGGGCCCCCGCCCTGGCCTGGTGCGGCGCGGTGACCGCCCTGGCCGTCGTCCTCCCGCTGGGCACCCTCGGCTACTGGCTGGCCGCCGGCTCCTCCGCGACCTGGGACCCCGCCCGGCTCGCCCAGACCGCCTGGGCCACGCTCGGCGTCGCCGCCGCCGGGGCCGCGCTCACCACCGTGCTGGCCCTGCCGGTCGGCGTGATCGCCGCCCGCCACCGGGGCCGCGCCGCCCGGCTCCTGGAGCAGACGGCCTACGCCGGGCACGCGCTGCCCGGTATCACCGTGGCGCTGGCCCTCGTCTTCCTCGCCGTGCGCTACGCCCATCCGCTCTACCAGGAACTCCCGTTGCTGGTCGCCGCGTACGCGGTGCTCTTCCTCCCCGTCGCGGTGGCCGCCACGCGCGCCGCCGTGCTCCAGGCCCCGCCCGTGCTGGAGGACGTGGCCCGCTCCCTCGGCCGCTCACCGCTGCGGGCGCTGCGGGAGGTCACCGTCCCGCTCGCCGCACCCGGGGTGGCCGCCGGGGCGGCGCTGACCTTCGTGGTGTGCATGAAGGAACTCCCCGCGACCCTGCTGCTCCGCCCCACCGGCATGGACACCCTGGCCACCCGCCTGTGGACCGAGACCGGTGCCGGCGCGTTCGCCGCCGCCGCCCCGTACGCCGCCGCGCTGATCCTCCTCGCGGCCGTCCCCTCGTATCTGCTCGGGAGGCACCGCACATGACCGAACTGCGCATCTCCGCCCTGTCGAAGTCCTACGGCGGCGGCACCCCCGTGCTCGACGGCCTCGGTCTCACCGTGCCCGCCGGGGCCCTGGCCGCCGTGCTCGGCCCCTCCGGCTGCGGCAAGACGACGCTGCTGCGGATCATCGCCGGCTTCCTCCGCGCGGACGCGGGCACCGTCGAGGTGGCCGGCCGCACCGTCGAGGGCCCCGGTACGCATGTGGCGCCCGAGCGGCGCCGGATCGGCATCGTCCCGCAGGAGGGCGCGCTCTTCCCGCACCTCAGCGTGGCCCGCAACGTGGCCTTCGGCCTGCCCGGCAAGGACCGCGGGGAGCGCCGCCGCCGCACCGAGGAGATGCTCGGCCTGGTCGGCCTCGCCGGCTACGGGGACCGGATGCCGCACGAGCTCTCCGGAGGCCAGCAGCAGCGGGTGGCGCTGGCCCGGGCCCTCGCCCCGCGGCCGGAACTGGTGCTGCTGGACGAGCCGTTCAACGCCCTCGACAGCGCCCTGCGCACGGAGGTCCGGGCCGATGTCCGGGCCGCGCTGCGCGCCACCGGCGCCACCGCGGTCCTCGTCACCCACGACCAGCAGGAAGCCCTGTCCACCGCGGACCTGGTGGCCGTCGTACGGAACGGGACGGTCGCCCAGTGCGGCACTCCGCAGGAGGTCTACCGCCACCCCGCCGACCTGTGGGTCGCGGGCTTCGTGGGGGAGGCCGTGACACTCCCCGGCACGGCCCGCGACGGCGCGGCCGTCACCGCCCTGGGACGGATACCCGTCACCGCGCCCTCCGGGAACGGCGGCGCGGTCAACGGCTCGCGGGAGGGGACCGTACTGCTGCGGCCGGAACAGCTGCGGCTCACCGAGGCGGCGGCCGCGGAGACCCTCGGCACGGTGCTCGACGTGAGCTACTTCGGGCACGACGCGATGGTCACGGTCGTGGTGGAAGGACTCGACAGCCCCGTCGACGTCCGGGTCGCCGGACCGGTGACCGTCCGGCCCGGCGAGCGGACGGGGATCGGCGTGACCGGCGAGGCGGCGCTCCACGGCTGAGGGCCCGGGGCCGCGGGCACGGCTGTGAACCGTGCCGGGTGGCAGGGCGGGGTTGCGGTAAACCCCGCGGACCCGGGGCAGGAGGCAGGAACGATCTTCGTTCGGACCTCTGGGGGGAGCCTGCCCATGGCCGCACCGACCCGGCACACCGCACCCGGCCACCACGAGCCCGGGCCCGAGCCCGGACCGGAGCCCGGACGCCCGCTCGGGGTGCGCCAGTGGGCCTCCTCCCTCGGGCTGCTGATCGTCCTCGTCTGCGGGATCGGGCTGACCCTGAGACAGGCGAGCCAGGCATCGCCCGGGCACCTGGCGACTGCGGCGCTCGGGACGCTGGCGGCCGTCATGGCCGCGGTCGCCGTGGTGCGCGGCCGCCGGCAGGCGCGGACCGCCGCCCGGCACCCCGGTGCCGTCCCGCTGGAGGAGGAGATCGCCGCCGCCGAACGCGAGGCGATGCCGGAACTCCTGCCCGACCTGCACCCGGAGCCGGGCCCGGACACCGTCCCGGAAGCCGTCCCGGACGCCGTCCCGGACCCCGCCCCGGAGCGGTGCGCGGAGCCGGGCGCCGCGGGGACCTGCCCGGAGGAGGCGGTCCGCGGGGCCTACGACGCCATGGACGCCGACGCGTTCGAGCAGGCGGTGGCGGCGCTGTGCGAGCGCGACGGCTGCCGGGACGTCGGCGTGGTGGGCGGCGCCAACGACCTGGGCGCGGACGTGGTGGCCACCGGCCCGGACGGCCGGCGGATCGTCATCCAGTGCAAGCGCTACGGCGCGGCCAACAAGGTCGGATCCCAGGAACTGCAGCGCTTCGGCGGCACCTGCTTCACCGTCCACGAGGCCGATGTCGCCGCGCTCGTCACCACCAGCTCGTTCACCGAACCCGCGGTCGACTACGCCGCGCACACGGGCATCCGCTGCTTCGGCGGAGCCGCCCTGGCCGCGTGGGCGGACCGCACCGGCCCGGCCCCGTGGGAGTGACGGGCGCCGTCCGGATCAGGGCCGGAGGTGGCCGGCGGTCGCGCCGGGCCACTCGCAGACCAGGACGGTGGCGTCGTCGCGCATCGTGCCGCCGTGGTAGTCGAGGACGGCGTGGACCAGGCGGCGCAGGGTCTCCGGGACGGGCAGCTTGTCGGCCTCGTGGCGGATGATGAAGTCCGTGAAGCGCTGCACACCGAACTCCTCACCGCCCGCGCCGCGCGCCTCGGTGATGCCGTCGGTGAAGAGCAGCAGCCGGTCGCCCGGCTCCAGCTGGTCGCGGCAGACGGTGACGGGCAGGCCCAGCCCGGTGCCGAGCGGATGTGTGGGCCGGCTGCGCAGGGCGGTGGCCGTGCGCCCGCCGCGGATGACCACCGGCGGCAGATGGCCGCAGTTGATCCAGCTCAGCATCCCGGTGCCGAGGTCGAGGTCGGCGAGGACGCCGGTGGCGTAGCGGCTGCGGCCGAACTGCTCGATCAGGGTCTGCTCGATGATCTCGCGGACCCGGGGCAGGTCCGCGCCCTGCCGGCGCGCGCTGCGGCAGGCGGCCACGGCCAGATTGGCGGTCAGCCCCGCGGCGGTGTCGTGGCCCATGGCGTCGAAGAGGGCGAGGTGGGCGGTGCCGTCGGCCTCGGCGTAGTCGAAGGCGTCCCCGGCGACCTCGTAGGCCGGTTCCATCGCCGCACTGATCATCATGCGGTGGTTGGCGAAGGTCTTCGGCGGCATCAGGGTCCACTGCATCTCCGCGGAGACGGTCATCGGCCGGGTGCGGCACAGCCGGGCGAGCGAGTCGCTGACGGCGCGCTTGCTGACCAGCAGCAGCCCCAGGAGGGAGGCCAGACCGGACAGCACCTCCTCGGTCTCCGGGCCCGGTTCGGCGGGTTCGCAGCTCAGCACGCCGATCCGCTCGGTGCCGTCCAGGACCGGCACCCAGTACTGCCGCCGTCCGCCGATGACGGCGGGCAGGATCCGGGCGCTCTGGAAGGCGCGGCCCGGCAGGGTGGCGTTGATCCGCAGCTGCCGGCCGCCCTCACCGGCGTCGGGGCCGCGGCCGGTCACCTCCCGCAGGACGTTCTCCTGCAGATCGGCCACATAGATCCGCAGACGGTGCAGACCCGCGCGGTCCGCGTGCCCGGCCACCAGGGACGGCAGTTGCTCGAGGCTGGCCGTGTGACTGGCGCCGAGCAGCGAGGTCAGCATCCGGGCGGTGTCGCACAGGGGCATCATGGTGGCCGGAACCCATCTGGGCGGGAGCCCTCGTGCCCGTCTCCCTCGCCGCACACCGCGGCGGACCACGGGACGGTGTCCGGGTTCTCCGGAACGAGAGATCGATAGCGGGCGGCCCTCAGGGTACGCGGCGCGGAACGGGCGGCGGTACGCGCGGTCGCCGATTCCCCTGAACCGCACGGCACTTGACGAGGGGCGACGCCGGCCGGCGCCGGCGCCCGGGCTGTCCGCCGTACGCGGCTCCGGACACCACGGCCCGGTCCGGCGCGCGGCGCCGGGCGGCCCTCAGCCGCTCCCGTCCTCGTCCGGGTGCAGGGCGTCGAGGATGAGGGCGAGGCCGAAGGTGAACTCGTCGGCGTAGTCGTAGCCGGGCTTGAGGGCGTGCTCGGTGGCGAGTTCGGTGAGGTGCGGATAGGCGTCGGCGGGCATCTCGCGCAGGATGGCGCCGGCCACCTCGTCCAGCTCGGCCGGGCCGCTGAACGGCAGGCTCAGCTCCTGGATCACGAAGCCGTACAGATAGCTGTCGATCAGCGAGAAGGCGTGCGCGGCCATCGGGACGGAGAACCCTCCGGCGCGCAACGTGCCGAGCACGGTGTCGTGGTGGCGCAGGGTCGCCGGGCCGGGCCGGGTGCGGGAGTCCATCAGGGCGACGGCCCACGGATGGCGCCGGAGCGCGGCGCGGGCGGAGACCGCGCGCCGGCGCATGGCGCTCTTCCAGTCCGTGTCGCGCGGCGGCAGCTCGATCTCCCCGAACACCGCGTCCACCATGCCGTCGAGGAGGTCCTCCCGGCCGGCGACGTGGTGGTAGAGCGACATCGCCTCGACGCCCAGCGGCCCGGCGACGGCCCGCATGGTGAGCGCGGCCGAGCCCTTCTCGTCCGCCACCGCCATCGCCGTGCGGATCACCCGCTCGCGGCTGAGCGTCCCGCGCCGGCCCCTGCCTCCCTCGCGCATCCGCTCTCCTCCCGCTCTCGCTGCCTTGACTGCCTTACGCCATAAGGCTAACCTGCCTTACATCGTAAGGTTGACATTCCGGCGAAAGGGCCGCGCCATGGGCACGGAACGTGTGAAGAAGGTCTGCATCGTCGGGGCTTCGGGGAAGCTCGGGCAGTACATGGTCCGGCACGCGCTGGAGCGCGGTTACGAGGTGGTCGGCGTCTGCCGGGAGCGCAGCGTGCCGAAACTGGCCGCCTTCGACGGCCGGATGACCGTCGTCCCCGGACCCACGAACGACCCGGAGGTGATCCGGCGCGCGGTCGCCGGGTGCGACGGGGTGCTGACGGTGCTGGTGCCCTGGGGGGTGCGGCAGTACGCGTCGGGCACGGCGCAGGCGGTGCTCGACCACGCGCGGCCGGGTGCGCGCCTGGTCTTCTCCTGCGGCTGGCACATCACGCGCGACGGCAAGGACCGCTACTCGTGGAGCTTCCGGGCGGCCGTCCGGATCGCCGCCCGGGTGGCGAAGCTGCTGCGGTACGTCGAGATCGACGACCAGGTGGAGGCGTGCCGCCGGGTGTTCGCCAGTGACACCCGGTGGACCGTGGTGCGCGGCAGCTCCCTGGAGGAGGGCGAGAGTCAGGGCCTCCCGGTGTGGAGCCGGCACGTGGGGGACCCCGTGCTGGCCGGCAATCTGACGCGCCGTGTGGACTTCGCGCTGTTCATGGTGGAGGCGCTCACCGACGACACGCTCGTCCGGGAGGCCCCGGCGATCGTCGGCCGCCTCACCCCCGGCGCACTCGCCCACGCCGGCGAGGCGGGCGGCCGCTCCTGAGGGCGGTGCGCGGGGCCGGCCGGACCCTTCTCCGCCGGTCCGGAAAATCTCCTGTGGCCGTTGTAGACATTCGGGGGCACCGGAGTTAATGTTTCTTGTGTAACCGAAGGCGGAGTCAAGCCAACGGGGCGCGGCAGCGACGACCGCGTGAGCAGGACGGCACGGTGGTGCGGTGGTTGGGGCCGGCAGTGGGAAAGGGGCCCCGGCGCCGGCGGCCGGGCCGGGCGGCTCCAGGAGCCGCCGGAGCAGTACCACCACGTTGATCACCGGAAGAGAGGAGCACATCACCATCGGGATCGCCCGGGCGGCGCCCCCCTCGTCACCCCGGGCAGAGCAAGGCCAGGAAAGGCAAGGTGGTCCTCGGTCACGCATTCAAAGATCCCCGTATCCCGGCCTCCGGCCGGCGTACGGAACGAGTGAGACCGGCGCAGTGAGCCGGTAGATGGTGTTGTATCCCTCGGGGCTCCGGTGCCAGCACGGCACCGGAGCCCCTCGACGCGCGTTCACAGGACACGACTCGGAGACAGAGGTGCAGGTGGCAGCGGAAGACCCTTCGAACACCACAACCGATCCCCTGGAAGACGACGACTACCCGGCCTACACCATGGGCCGCGCTGCGGAAATCATCGGCACCACGCCCGCCTTCCTCCGGGCCGTGGGGGACGCGCGGCTGATCACCCCGCTCCGCTCCGCGGGCGGCCACCGCCGCTACTCCCGCTATCAGCTGCGGATCGCCGCCCGGGCCCGCGAACTCGTCGACCAGGGAACCCCGGTCGAGGCGGCCTGCCGGATCATCATCCTGGAGGACCAGCTCGAAGAGGCCCGGCGCATCAACGAGCGGCTGCGCGGCGCGGAGTCCCCGTCCGGCCGCTGACCTCGGGGAACGGCCCCGCGCACGGGCGGCGGAGCCGGGCGCCCCGGGGCTGCGGACCGCGCGCCGCGTCCGTGCCCGGGCCCGCACCCCGGGCGGTGGCCGCGGGTTCACCGGCCGGTGCTCCGCAGGGCCGCGCGGGCACGGCCGACCAGGGCCCGGCCCGCCGGACCCGCCGGGCCGCCGGCGCGCCACGCGAAGACCAGCCGCCCGCGCAGATCCGGCCGTGTGAGGGCGATTCCCCGCAGCCGCTCCGGCCGCGCCGCGGCGACCACGGCGGGCAGGATCGCCACCCCCAGCCCGCGGGCCGCGAGTTCGGCGAGAACCCCCGGATCGCCGGCCTCGAACGCGATCCGGGGAGTGAAGCCGGCCGCCGCGCAGGCCTCGTCCAGCCGGGCACGCAGGCCCGTGCCGCCGGGGAGGCTGATCAGCGCGTGGCCGCGGAGCGCGGCGAGCGGGAGGCGCGTGCGGACGGCGAGTTCGTGGCCGGGGGCGACCGCGGCGACGATCGGCTGGTCGTCCACCACCACGGACGCGAGACCCTCCGGAACCGTCTCTCCCACACTGATCACCGCCGCGTCGAGACGCCCCGTGCGCACGCCGTCGACCAACCGGTCCGTCGTCTCCTCGGTCAGGGTGATCTCCACGGCCGGATGGTCCCGGTGGAAGTCCGCGAGGAGACCGGGCAGATCCACCTTGTGCGAGGTGACGCTGCCGATCGCCACCGTGCCCCGCAGCAGACCGGTCAGCTCCTCGACGGCGGACCGGGCGCCGTCCGCCGCCGCGAGGGCGGTCCGGGCGTGGGGGAGGACGGCGGCACCGGCCGCGGTGAGCCGCACCGTGCGTCCGGAGCGGTCGAACAGCTCCTGCCCGAGCTCCCGTTCCAGGCGGCGGATCTGCGCGCTCACCCCGGGCTGCGCCACATGGAGCCGCTCGGCGGCCCGGGTGAAGTTCCGCTCCTCGGCCACGGCCACGAAGTAGGCGAGCTGGCGCAGTTCCATAAGTGATGATTCTAGTGACCAGACCAACCAGCTCTTGGACTTCTGGTCCGGGCTCCCGCAGGGTGGTGGCGAGCGAGAGATCAGGAGGTACCCATGACAGGGACAGGGACCGGGACAGGGACCGGAAGCGGCACCGGCGCGCGGGAACGCGCCACCACCCCCGAGGAGGTCACCCGGCTGTTCGTCGAGCGCGCCAACGCCCGTGACGCCGAGGGGCTGGCCGAGCTCTACGCCCCGGACGCGGTGCTCGCCTTTCCGCCCGGGGCCGTCACGGCCGGCCGGGAGGCGATCCGCGCCGTGTGCGAGCGGATGCTGGAGCACGCACCGCTGCCGTTTCCCCGGGAAGAGCCGCTGCCCACGGTCCGCCACGGCGACCTCGCCCTCACCTCGACGCGCTCCGCGGACGGCACGGGCGGCAGGGTGCAGGTCGTACGCCGCGAGCCGGACGGCAGCTGGCTGCGGATCATCGACCGGCCGGAGATGCCGGGCATCCCGTCCTGACCGGGTGTCCGGCACACGTGCGCGCGGTGGGGCGGCGGGCGCGGGCCGGCGGCACGCCCCGGCGGCTCCGCCCCGGCGGGACCGTGCGCGTGCCCGTCCCGGCGGGGCCGGGGGCCCGGCGCCCCGTGGTCAGGACAGCTGGGTTCCGCCGAGGTCCGGGATGGTGAGCGAGCCGTCCTCGGCGAGGGGGAAGCCCGGGTTGTGGGCGATCTCCCAGACATGGCCGTCGGGGTCGGTGAACGCGCCCGCGTAGCCGCCGTAGAAGGTGGTGGCCCCCGGCCGGGTGACGGTGGCGCCCGCTTCCCGGGCCGCCGCGAGGAGTTCGTCGACCTCCCCGGGGGAACGCAGGTTGTGGGCGAGGGCGATCCCGCCGAACCCGTCGGCCCGGGTGTCCTCGACACCGGAGTCCCGCGCGAGCGCGTCGCGGCTCCAGAGGACCAGGCCGAGGCCGCCCGCCTGGAAGAAGACCGTGCCCTCGGTCTCCTGGCCCCGCCAGCCGAGACGCTCGTAGAACGCCCGGGAGCGGGCCACGTCCGCGACACCCAGAGTGATCAGACTGATGCGCTGTTCCATGCGGGCAACGTACCTCTCCGCTCCGTTTCGTCCGTGGCGGCCGGCGGGCGCGTCCGGTGCGGCGTCCGGTGTATAAAGTCTGCGGCTGGGGGTGGTGTCCGGTGTCCGAGTTGTTCGAGGCGGTCGACGCGCTGGTCGAACGGCGGGCCACGCTCCCGCCGCCCGCCGAGCGGGAGCGGCTGCGGAAGGCGCACGGCCTGACCCGGGAGCAGGTCGCCGAAGCCCTGGGCGTGCGCCGCACGACGGTCGTCAACTGGGAGGCGGGGCGCACCGAGCCCCGGCCGCCGCAGCGCCAGGCGTACATCCGGCTGCTGGACCGGCTCGCCGCGCTCCATCCGGCACCCCCGGAGTCCCCGCGGCCCGCCGGGCCCCCGCAGCCCGCGGAAGCCACGGAGCCCGCCGCATCCGACAGGACCTCGGACGCCGCCCCTCCGCACGCGGCCTCCGGCCCCCCGGCCGGAACCCGGCCCCGCGCCTCCGGCGGGCCCGCCGCCACCCGGGCCGCCGCACCGGGCCGCTCCGCGGACCGGGGACCGGCCGCGCCCCGCGCACGCGCCCAGGCCCCCTCCGCCGGCTCGCCGTTCGCGGACGGCCCGCTCGTGGTGCTGGACGGGGACGGCACCGCGTACGGGGTCGGCGGCCTCGTCCTGGAGTGCCCCGCCAAGACCGTGCCGGAGCTGGTGGAATGGGCTCTCGGCGAGGCCCGGCTCGGCGCGGAGCGGCTGCACCCCGCCGGCCGGGACGCCGATCCGCTGGTCGTGCTGACCGCCGCCGCCGCGGCCCGTCTCGGCCTGCCGCCCGAACTGGAGGACCGGCGCACCTGGCGGCTGCCGGAGGACCACCCCGTCGTCCGCCGGATCACCCGCGCCGGATGGCGGCTCACGCGGCGCGGTTTCGGGCCCTGGCCGCGGATCTACCGGCCCGCGGCCGACGGCCGGCGCCGGTGCGTGCAGCTGGCCGTGCTGTCCTTCGGCGCGCTCGACCCCCGCTCCTGGCCCGGTGCGGAGGACCTGCCCGCGCCCCGGCTCGCCCAGGTCCTGGGCGACTACGCGGCCCGGGTCCTCACCCCGCGCGGTTCGTGCGCCGTCAACGGCCTGGAGCTGATGACGGCCCTGCGGCCGCCGACCCGTCCCGTACGCGAGGAGGGCGGGGACCGCTGGGTGCCCGGCCCCGTCCCCGGCTCGCTCACGGCCGCCGTCGACCCGGCGCCCCCGGAGGCGCCCGGGGAACACCCCGTCGCCGCGGGCCGCCCCGCCGGTGAGGAGCTGGACGAGGAGGCCCACGACTGGATCCGCGATCCCCAGCTGCTCACCGACGCCGAATGCGGCCGGGCGTACGCGGTCGGACTGGACGTCAACATGGCCTTCGCCGCCGCCGCCAACCGGCTGCCGGTGGGCCTCGGTGCCCCGGTCCACGTACGGGAGCCGCGCTTCGACAAGAAGCTGCCCGGCTGCTGGTACGCGGACCTCTCCGGCCTCGGCCTCGACCCGCGCCTGCCGAACCCGTTCACCCCGCACGGCGACCGCCCGGAGGGACCGGCCTGGTACGCCACGCCCACCCTGGCGTACGCGGCGGAACTCGGCCACGACGTACGGCCGTCGGAGGCCTGGGTCCGGCCGGAGCACGGGCCCTATCTGGACCCCTGGTACCAGCGGCTGCGCGACGCCTACCTCGCCACGATGGAACGCCTGGGCGTCACCCCGGGCATGCCGGAGGCCGAGTTCCTCGCCGCGATGGAGCGGCACCGGCGTGCCGACCCCGGCCAGGCCGCGGTGCTGTCCGCCGTGAAGGCCACGGTCAAGGGCGGCATCGGGAAGCTCCGCGAACGCCCCCAGGGCCGCGGCCACCGGCCCGGTCAGCGGTGGCCCGCGCTGGAACGCCCCACCTGGCGCCCGGACATCCGCGCCGCCGTGATCGCCTCGGCCCGGGTCAACATGCACCGCAAGATGCGCAAGCTGGCCGAGGGCGCGGGCCTGTACCCGGTCGCCGTCCTCTCCGACTGCGCCGTCTACCTCTCCGACGGCCCGTCCCCGCTGGACGTCCTGCCGCGCACGCCCGACGGGGCGCCGCTGCCCGGCGGGTTCCGGCTCGGCGTCAACCCGGGGATGGTCAAGCACGAGGGCACCCGGTCCCTGCTGTGGGCCGCGGAACTGCTCGACGCCGGGCACAACCCGGCCCGCCACATCAAGACCGGCGGCGCCGGCGACGCAGAGGAGTGACCCCCGTGGGAGAGATCGGCGACAGCCTGCTCCGGGCCGACGAGGAGTCCTTCACCCGCCGGCCGCCCAAGTCCACCCAGGCGCGGGTCCGTTACCTGCTGAGCCAGGTCAAGACCACCCGGGCGGTGGCCGCGCTGCTCGGGGTCAGCATGCGCTCGGTGGAGCGCTATCTGCAGGGCACCCGGAAGCACCCGCCCCGTCCCATCGCCGACCGGCTGGAGGCGGAGGTCCGCCGCCGCTGGCAGCCCCGCGTCCGGGAACGGGCCCGCCGCCGCGCCACCGACACCGGCATCACGGTCGAGACCCGGGCCCGCTTCGGCTACACCGCCGCCCCCGGCTCCACCGACGACGGCCGCGTCCGCCGTGTCACCCAGCACCTCCCGCCCGCGTACGCCGCCCGGCTGCTGGAGGCGCGGGCGGCCGGGGCCGGTGAGACCGAGCTGCGCGGCATCGTCGCCGAAGGGCTCCAGGAGATCTACTTCAAGGACCGCGGCCGCCGCGCCCAGGACCTCCGGGTGGAGTTCACCGACATCGACTACATCGACATCGGCTACGGCTGACGCGGGGCGCCGCCGCCGGACCGGCCGCCGCCACGGTGCCGCCCCACGGCGTGCCGGGACGCAACGCACCACCCTCCGAGCTGCCCGGGCCGCCCGCCCGGTTCAGCCCTGGATGCCGGCGAGCCAGTCGGTCAGCAGGCTGTTGACCTCCTCGGGGCGTTCCTGCTGGATCCAGTGGCCGCAGCCGTCCAGGAGGTGGGAGGCGGACAGGGCGGGGAGGGTGGTGGGGTGGGCGTCGATGGCGTCGGCCATCCAGGTGGTGGAGGCGTCCAGGGCGCCGCCGATGAACAAGGCGGGCTGTTCGACCGGGGCTCCGCGGTGCGGGGCGAGGTCTTCCCAGTCGCGGTCCATGGTGCGGTAGCGGTTGAGGGCGCCGGTCAGGCCGGTACGCTCGAACTCCCCGGCGTAGACGTCGAGGTCCTCCTCGCTCAGCCAGGCCGGCAGGACCCCCGTGGGGAAGCGGTCGCGCAGCCGGCCGCCGCCGCGGGCGACGAAGTGCGGGTCGGGCTCGCCCTCGGCCGGCATGGTGTCGGCGGACAGGGCCGCGTAGAAGCCCGCGAGCCAGCCCCGGACGTCGGGCTCGATCTCCGCCTCGGCGCGGCCGGGTTCCTGGAAGTAGGAGACGTAGAACTCCTGCTCGGGACCGCCGATCCCGCCGAAGACGTCGGTGGGGCGGGGGCCGCCGGGCGGCGCGTAGGGGACGCTCAGCAGGCCGACGGCGCGGAAGACCTCGGGGCGGAGCAGGGCGGAGGCGGCGGCGATGTTGGAGCCCCAGTCGTGGCCGACGACCACCGCGTTCTCCTCGCCGAAGGCGCGGACGACGGCGACGTTGTCCTCCACCAGGTCGAGCATGCGGTAGGCGTCGGTCGCGGCGGGCTTGGAGGAGCGGCCGTAGCCGCGTACGTCGATCGCCACCGCCCGGTACCCGGCCGCGGCGAGGGCCGGGAGCTGGTGGCGCCAGGAGTACCAGGACTCGGGGAAGCCGTGCACGAGCAGAATCAGCGGGCCGGTGCCCTGCTCTGCCAGGTGCAGGCGCCCGGCAGGGGCTGCGACGGTGCGGTGGCGGAGTGCGGCGGCCGGCTCGGATCGCATGGGGGACCTCTCCTCGGTTCGCGGGCGGGCGGCGGGTACCCATCGATCATGCGGCGCGGCGGCCACTCGGCGCGATCAGCGTTGCCATTCCGGCAAGCTTGCAGGACAGGGGTGGTGACGTGGCACGGCGGGAAGGAACGGGGACTGTGGCAGAGGACGATGTGGCCGGGATGCTGGCGGCGGTGGGGCCCCGGCTGCGGGTCGTGCGCGAGCGCCGTGGCGTCACACTCGCCGGTGCCGGCCGCGCGACCGGCATCTCGCCCAGTACGCTGTCGCGGATCGAGACCGGCCGGCGCAAGCCCACCCTGGAGGTGGTGCTGCGGCTGGCGAGGGAATTCGCGGTCTCGCTGGACGAGCTGGCCGGCACCGCACCCGCACCCGCTCCCGCGCCCGCTCCCGCGGCCGAGCGCCGCGGCACGGCGCGGCACGGCTTCGGCGACGACAAGGCGGTGCTGCCGCTGACCCGGTACGTCGGCGGCCTGCACGCCCACAAGCATGTCCTGCCGGCCGTCGAGAGGCCGCCCGGGCGGCCCCGGCAGGTGTCCCACGAGGGCTACGAGTGGCTGTGCGTCCTGTACGGGCGGCTCCGGCTCGCACTCGGTGACCAGGACCTCGTCCTGACTGCCGGGGACGTCGCCGAGTTCGACACCCGCGTCCCCCACGGAGTCGCAAACGCCGGATCCGGCGGACCGGTCGAGTATCTGATCATGTTCGGGCCCCAGGGAGAACGTCTGCGGCCGCGCACCGTGCCAGCGCCCGGGCGTCGCGGGACCGGTGGCGGAAAGGCCGCTGACTGAGCATGGGCGACAAGCCGCGTGCCTCGCGGTGACAACCGCGCTGCTTCGTTCGGCCTCATGCGCTGTCCCATGCGCCACGTCATCCGGCTCTGCCCGTGACAAGCAGCGCGCTTCGGCTCACGGACCGGCCGTCGGCCCGGGGAGGTCAGGGTCCGGTGTCCTCCGGGGCGCCCGGCGCCGGGGGAAAGGCGGTGTCGAGCGCCCGCCGGGCCTCGTCGAGGGTGGCGAGGGCGCGGGGGAAGTCGCCGAGCAGTCCGGCCAGGCGGTCGAGGGCGGGGCACAGGGTGGCGGCGGGGACGCCGCGTGCGGCGAGGATGCCGCCGGTCCAGGTGAGGAAGCCGGTGAAGAGCCGCGGATCGCCGGTGTAGAGCGCGGTGGCGAGGAAGTCGACGATGTGGGCGATGTCCTCGGCGGTGTGCCGCCGCTGGGCGTCCGTGTAGTCCCGCATCGCGGGGATACGGGACTCCAGGCCGGCGAGGGTGTCCCGTACCAGCCGGGGCGCGTCCCGGGTGACGTGGGTGTACTCCTGGTCGGCCAGATGCGGGAGCCGGTCGGCGGGCTGCCGCACCGGGGCCGCCGCCCGGCCGCCCGCGAGCGGACTCTCGGTGAGCCGGGCGGCGGCGGAGCGGGCGTCCGCCGCCCAGGCGTCGGCGCCCAGCAGCCGCGCGTAGCGGCCGTCGGGGCCGAAGGCGGCGCCTCCGGCGAGGACCGGGGTGCCGGCCGCCTGGCAGGCGGTGATCGTGGCGTGCGCCGTGGGGAGGCGGGTGGGGATCGAACTGGACAGGGCCACCGCGTCGGGGCCGGTGAGATGCAGATGCGCGATGAGGTGCGGGGCCGGCACCTGGGCGCCCAGGAAGTCCACCCGCCAGCCGCGCAGCCGCAGTACCTCGGCGAGCAGCCGGGCGGGCAGGGCGTGCCACTCCCCGTTGACGCACGCCACCGTGATCCGGCCCCGGTCCGGCCGTCTGCGGCTCGCCGGGTGGTGGGCGACGGCGGCGACGACGCGGTCGTTGATGGCGGTGGCCGCGTGCTCCTGGGCGACGGTCATGCGGTTGGCGGCCCACTCGCGGCCCACCCGGGCCTGGACGGGGGCGACGCTCTCCAGGAGGAGGCTCTCCGGGTCCGCCCCGGCGTCGAGCGCCGCGAGCACGGCCTCCGTCGCCGCGTCCTCGTCGCCCGCGGAAACGGCCCGCCACAGGAGCTCGGCGACCGGGCCGCCGGCCGGTTCCGGTATCCCGGCGGCCGGGGCGGGGGAAGGCGCGGCGGGGGAGTGGGGGGTGGTCGTCATACGGGATGCCGCTCCTGTGGGGGAAGGTCCGGAAGGGCCCGGCGGGCGGGGGAGGCCGCCGGACCGGGGTGCTGCCGGCGCGGGGCGCCGATCGCCACCACGGCCATGTCGTCGTGGCGGCCCGGGCCGACCCACTCGGCGGCGAGCATCTGGACGCGCTCCACGACCGCCTCGGCCGGCATGCCCGCGCACTCGGCGAGCGCCTCCCTGAGGCGCTGCTCGCCGAACATCTCGTCCCCGAACGGGCCGCCCCTGGCCTCGGTGATGCCGTCGGTGTACAGCAGGCACGTTTCTCCGGGCGCCAGTTCGGTGACGGCCGTGCTCGCGTGCACCTCCGGCAACACCCCGACCAGGCAGCCGCGCGTCGCCGCCTCCTCGACCCGGCCGGCGGCACGGACGATCAGCGGCGCCGGGTGCCCGGCACTGGTCAGCCGGAGCCGCACCCCCGCACCGCTCCGTACGGCAGAAGCCAGCACCAGGGTGGCGAAGCGGTTGCTGCGGGAGCCGAGAAGCGCCCCGTTGAGCAGGTTCAGCAGCCGCACGTGGTCGGTGGCCAGGGGCAGCAGCGCGTGCACCGTGTTGCGGATCTTCCCGGTCAGCGCCGCCGCCTCCAGGCCCTTGCCGCAGACGTCGCCGAGGACGGCCAGGCACTCCTCGTCACCGCCCGTCCCGGGGTGGACGTTGTAGAAGTCGCCGCCGATGCGCTCGCTGTCGTCGGAGGGCCGGTAGCCGCCGGCGAACTCGATGCCGCGCAGCGGCCGGAGCGGGGGCGGCAGCAGCTCCCGCATCAGGACCCGGCTGATCGCCGACTGCTCCGCGTACAGCCGCGCCGCCGACATCGCGGCGCCGGCCCGGGCGGCGAAGATCCGGGCGAGGGTCTCCTCGCTCTCGCTGAACGACGCCCGGTCCGAGCGCCGCACCAGGATCAGCGCCCCCGCGGGGACACCGTGGCCGGGGAGGGGCGTGACGGCCATCGAGCCGACGGGCCCGCCGAAGCCGGGCGGCACCACCCACGCCGGGGCGGCCGCCGGGTCGATCCAGCGGGAGGGCACCGGCGGGAAGCCCCGCAGGGCTTCGCTCAGCCCGGGCACCGAGCCGGCGTCGGCGTGGACGTCCTGGCGGGTGATCCGTCCGCCGGGACCGCAGTACGTCATCGGCAGCCGCCCGTCGAGGGCGGGGGCGACGACGACCGCGGCGTCGGCCAGGTGCCGGGCCGCGAGCTGCGCGGTCACCTCCATGGAACGGCGCGGGTTGAGCGAGGCCAGCAACTGGTTGGAGGCTTCCGCCAGGAACTCGGTGCGCAGGCGTTCCAGGCGGACCGCCTCCTCCGCCTCCTCGGCGCGGCGGCGGTCGGTCAGGTCGGTCAGCCACCACACCACGGCGCCGTCGTCCCGGAGGGAGGGGTACGCCTCCAGAAGACGGTCACCGGCCTCTCCGCGCACGGACTCGCCCGCCCCGTCCGGGGAATCCCCGGGGGAAGCGGTCTCCGCCGCGGCGGCCAGCCGCTGATGGGCCAGCGCCAGCCAGGCCGGCGCGGCCTCCGGCAGCGAGGCCCCCGGCACGGCGGAGGGAAGGAGCGCCGCCGCGCTCTCGTTGGCCTCCCGCACGGTGCCGGCCGGACTCACCACCAGGACCGGTTGCGGGGCACCGCGCCAGGTGCCGCCCACGCCGCGGGCACCGGTGTCCGCGGCGGCACCGGCCGTGCTCTGGGAACAGAGGGAACTCTCCACAACCGCATGGTCCCGCAGCGCGAGGCCACCACCTCTCCGAAGAAGCCGGCAACGTCATCCCTTTCCGCCACCATTCCGCACGGATGCCCCTTGTGGCAATCTCCGCCTTCCGGGCAGGACACTCCCGGGCCGGTACGGCTCGCGCCGCCGGGCGGCCGACGGCGGCCGGGTGATCACCTTCACACCGGGGAGGGCGTGGCGCGGCGGCCCCGGGAGTCCGGATGACGTGACGGCGGTGCGGGTCCCGGCCGGGCGGCCCCGGCCGGGCGGACCGGTCCCGGCCCGCCCGGTGGACCGACTCAGCCGGCGGGCCGGCCGGCCTGCCAGGTGAGCCGGCCCCCGTCCAGATTGACGGCGCGGAATCCCTCCTGGGCGAGGACGCGCAGCGCCGCGTGGCCGCGGAGCCCGCCCTCGCAGAAGACGAGGATCTCCCGGTCCCGGGGGAGCCGGCCGAGGCCGGACCGGAGTTCGTCGAGCGGGATGTTCCGGGCGCCCGGGATGGTGCCCGCCGCGTGCTCCGCGCGGGTGCGGACGTCCAGCAGCAGCGCGCCCGCCGCCAGCCGGCCGTCCACCTCGTGCCACTGCACGGTGGGGCTGGTCCCGTCGGCGAGGTTCCCGGCGATGTAGCCGAGCATGTTGACGGGGTCCTTCGCCGAGCCGAAGGGCGGTGCGTAGGCCAGTTCCAGATCGGCCAGTTCGGGTGCGGTCAGTCCGCCCGCGATGGCCGTCGCCAGCACGTCGACGCGCTTGTCGACGCCTTCCGTCCCCACGGCCTGTGCCCCGAGGATCCGTTCGCCGTCCGGGTCGACCAGGAGCTTCAGCGCCAGGGGCCGCGCGCCCGGGTAGTAGCCGGCGTGCGAGGCGCTGTGCAGGTGCACGGCGCGGTAGGGGCGCCCGGCGGCCCGCAGCCGCTTCTCGTTCCAGCCGGTCGCCGCCGCGGTCAGGCCGAAGACCTTGACGACGGCCGTGCCGGCGGAGGGGCGGGCGCGCACCGGCCGGCCGGCGATGGCGTCGGCCACCAGACGGCCGTGCCGGTTGGCCAGGTTGGCCAGCGGGACGAGGGCCGGTTCACCGCTGAACGCGTCCCGCTTCTCGGCCGCGTCCCCGACCGCGAAGACGTCCGGGTCGGTGGTGCGCTGCGCCCCGTCCACGGCGATGCCGCCGCGGGGGCCGATCTCCAGGCCCGCCGCCTGCGCCAGAGCGGTCTCCGGCCGCACCCCGGCGGCGAACACCACCAGGTCGCCCGGGAGCGTCTCGCCGGTGCCCAGCTCCACCGTGTCCGGCAGGATCTTGGCCACCCGGGCGCCGAGCCGCAGGTCGACGCCTCCGGCGGTGAGTTCGGCCGCCGGCCGGCGGGCCATCTCGGGGTCGAGCGGCGCGAGCACCTGGTCGCTCATCTCCACCAGCGAGACCGCCAGGCCCCGGTGCCGCAGGTTCTCGGCCACCTCCACCCCGATGAAGCCGCCGCCGACCACCACCGCGCTCCGGGCGCCGTCCTCCACCCGGCGCAGCACCCGGTCGGAGTCCTGTACGTCGCGGAGCGTCAGGCCCCGTTCGGCGCCGGGCACCGGCGGTACGACGGGCGTGGCGCCGGGGCTGAGGACGAGGCGGTCCCAGGGCTCGGTGTACTCGCGGCCGTCGCCGAGGTCGCGCACCCGGACGGTCCGGGCCGTCCGGTCGACCGAGAGGACCTCGTGCCGGACGCGGACGTCCAGGGCGAACCGCGCCGCGAGGTCCTCGGGCGTCCGGAGGAACAGATCGGCGCGGTCGGGGATCACTCCGCCGATGTGGTACGGGAGACCGCAGTTGGCGTAGGACACATGCGCGCCGCGTTCCAGGACGACGATCTCCGCCTTCTCGTCGAGACGGCGCAGCCTGGTGGCCGCGGACATCCCGCCCGCGACCCCTCCGACGATGACGACCTTCACGTGAGGCTCCGTTCCCTTCGGGTTTATACCCCTGAGGGTATGAGTCCGGCGGAGAGGGCCAGGGGGCCGAAGGTCCCGGGAGCGGGGAGCGGAACGGTCCAGAGAAAATGGGCCGCCCCCGGGCCGGGCGGGTCCGGGGGCGCGGTCCGCGGCGGCCGGCGGGCCGCTACTGGACCGGGGAGTCCGGGGGCGGGACCCGGTAGCCGCGTTCGCGCTCCACCGCCTCGACGCCGTCGATCGACTCCAGCCCCGGCAGCCGGTCGTCACGGACCGTCCCCGTGAGCGAGCCGAGGTCCGGCAGTTCGGACACCACCTCCAGCCCCGCCTCCCGGAGGGCCCGGACCACCTCGGGAAAGCGCCCGGGATCGATCGCCACGACGACGGGTACGGGCCGCGGCGCGCTCACGGC
Organism: Streptomyces sp. S07_1.15; assembly: GCF_020739505.1. NCBI lineage: Bacteria > Bacillati > Actinomycetota > Actinomycetes > Kitasatosporales > Streptomycetaceae > Streptomyces > Streptomyces sp. S07_1.15. The sequence goes on along the minus strand of NZ_JAJBZK010000001.1, from coordinate 35,264 downwards.
GCCTGCAGCAGTCCCGCTCCCACGTCGACGGCCGGCAGCGGCAGCCGACGGGCCCCGGCGAGCAGGAACGACTTCAGTTCCGCGGCCGACGCGCCCGGGGCCGCCTCGGCGAACAGGGCGATGGCGCCGGCCACATGGGGCGTGGCCATGCTGGTGCCCCGCAGCCGCCGGTGGCCGGGGGCCTGCGGCCAGGAGGAGAGCACGTCCACACCGGGAGCGGCGATGTCGATCTGGCCGCCGTCGGGGTTGAGCCCGGCGTTGGAGAACGACGCGACCGCGAACCCGCTGTCGAGCGCCCCGACGCCGAGGACCGAGGGGCAGTTCGCCGGATGCCCGACGGGCTCGACGGCGTGCGGGCGTTCGCTCTCGTTGCCCGCCGCCGCGACGACCAGGGTCCCGGCCCGCATCAGGCGCCGGGCGATCTGCTCGTACACCCGCGAGGGGCGCTCGCCCGGTCCGACCGGGGAGCCGAGCGACATGGAGATGACCCGGCAGCCCTGGCCGAAGGCCCAGTTCATGCCCGCCAGGATCTGGGTGTCGGTGCCGCCGCCCCCGTCGCCCAGCACCTTCCCGGCGTAGATCTCCGCCTCACAGGCCACGCCGTAGCGGGGCGCCCCGCCCGGCGTCCGCGGCCCGCAGGAGGTGCCCACGCAGTGGGTGCCGTGGCCGTGGCCGTCCTGCACGGCCTGGCCGGGGACGAAGGAGGCCGCCCCCTCCAGGCGCGCGGTCAGATCGGGATGGCCGGTGTCCACGCCGGTGTCCAGGACGGCCACCCGGACCCCCTGGCCCGAGAAGGCGGACCGCGGCACGCCCGCCGCCTGCAGGCCCCAGGTCACCAGGGACTCGTCGAAGCCGGCGGGCCCGGGCTCCCGGACGGCCGCGGTGTCGATGCGCTCCAGCGCGTGCTGGACGAGCTCCTCGACCCCGTCGTGGTAGCCGCGCAGATAGTCGGCCGTCACGGTCTCGGCCCGGGACTCCGTCAACTGCGAGGCCCAGAGCACCCGTTCCCGCTCCACGGCGAGAACGGCCGGTTCGTCCCGGGCGGTCTCCATGACCGCCCGCCGCTGGTCGGGCGCGGCCTGGACGACCGCGACCCCGAGGTCCTCGAACACGACCGACCCGGCCTGCTCCAGCACCTCCGCCGTGCTCTCCGTCACGTCGGGGCGTATCCGCTCCGCCGGTTCGGTGCCGGCCCGGGACCGCAGGGTCGCCATGCCCTCCTCCTGCGCCCCGGGGGCCAGGAGGACGAGGAATCGGTCGGTGTACTCCCCGGCGGTCTTGGAGATGCCCGCGTCGGCCAGGTCCGGCCGGCCGCGGTGCCCGCGGCCGCCCGCTGTCTCATGGTGGTTCATGGCTGCTCCGGTTCGTGCCCCCCGGCAGGGATGGTCGGTGCGCACCGGCCCCGGGGACGCCGTCGGACCGGCGCCGCCGGACCCGTACCGCCGGCCCGTACCGCCCTCGCGCCGCCGTGCGGCACGGGCGGCCCCCACCGGCCCGGCCGGTGCTCCTTCCACCGTCCCGCCGCCGTCCGCCCGGTGCAAACGGGGCCCGGGAGCCCCGTCCGCGCGCCGGGCGCGGAGGCGCGGCCCCGGCCCCGCACAGCGGGACGGCGACCCGCCCCGGCTACTCCATACGGGTGAGGGAGCGGGTGGGCGGGCGGCCGGTGCCCCTCCCCGCCGGACCCGGTGGGGGGCCGGGCCCCGGCGTGGTGGCGGTGCGGCCCCGCGGGGAGGCGGGACCGCCCGCGGGGCCGGACAATCGGGTGAAACGGGGGCGACATCACCTGCCATGTGCCCCACCGGGGCGGTGAGGAGGCGGCCGTGGTCACCGCCGAGTACGTGTCCCAGCTCAGCGCCGCGGGGTCCCGCTACGCGGGACGTGCGGAGGAACGGACCGAGACGGCCCGGAAACTCGACAGCCGCGGCGTGCTCCACACCGACGAGCCGTCGCGGGTCACCCGGCGCCTGGAGCGGCTCGGGGCCGACTGGTCGCTGGCGGCCGCCATGGAGCGGACACCGCCGCTGGCCTCGACCGGAGCCAGCCTCGACGGTGCGGTGGCCCCCGAGCACTTCGGTGCCGGCGTGCTGGGCCTGGAGCGGCTCATGGGGCGGAACGACCTCATCGACGTCGGCTTCCTCGAAGCGGGCTGGCTGGCCTCCCGGTCGGTCGGCCGGGTGGTCGTCCGGGGACGCGGCGCCCACTACGGCACCGGCTTCCTGGTGTCGCCGTCCCTGCTGCTGACCAACAACCACGTCCTGCGCGACCAGGAGGAGGCCGGGCGGGGCGTGGTCGAGTTCAACTTCCAGACGGGCGCGGACGGAACCGCGCCGGACCCGGTGGCCTTCTGCCTCGAACCCTCCCGGTTCTTCGCGACCGACCGGGACCTGGACTTCACCGTGGTCGCCGTCGCCGCGCGCTCCACCGAGGGCAAACCCCTGTCGGCGTTCGGGATGCTGCCGCTGGACGAGGCCCAGGGCAAGGCGATCCTCGGCGAGATGGTGAACATCGTCCAGCACCCGAACGGCGAGCCGAAGCAGCTCGCGCTGCGGGAGAACAGGGTCATGGACCTGCTGGAGACGTTCGTCCACTACGAGACCGACACCGCGCCCGGTTCCTCGGGCTCGCCGGTCTTCAACGACCAGTGGGAGGTGGTGGCGCTGCACCACTCCGCCGTCCCGCTCACCGACGGCGACGGCCACTACCTCGCCCTCGACGGCACCCGCTGGACCCCGGAGACGGGAGAGCAGAACCTGGCCTGGAAGGCCAACGAGGGCGTCCGCGTGAGCCGCGTGGTGCAGGCGCTGCGGGACCTGCCACTGACCGGCGTCCCCGACGCGCTCCGGGCGGAACTGCTGGAGGCCGCCACCACGCGGCTCCCGGCCGGCGCCCCCTTCCCGGCCGCGCCCCCGTTCCCCTCCGCCGCCTCCTCCGCCCCCGCGTGGACGCCGGCGGAGACGCGGACGGCGGGGGAGCCGCAGACGGAGACGGCGGCGGAGACGGCCGGGGGCGCCGGCACCCCGGGCCCCGTACCGTCCGGCACCCCGGGCGTCACCACCGGGTGGACCGTCCCGCTGCGGCTCGACCTGACCGTCGTTCCGGGAACGGCCCCGGCCGCGGGCCCGGCGGCCGTCCCGCCGGCCGCGGCCCCCGCCGCGGCGGGGGCCCCGCCCGTCCCCGGCCCGGAGCACCCTCACCCGGTGCGCGCCGCCGGGCGTGCGCCGGCCGCCGCCGGGCTGGGCGCGGCGCTCGTCGACCTGGAGGCCGGAACCTCCCGCCCGTACTACGACCGCGCGGCCGACGAGATCGCGCGGGAGACGTACTACGCCGCCGTGCGCGAGTCCATGTCCGGCGCATCCCCCGCCGAACTGCGTTCCCTGCTCGCGGAGTTGCTGGAGAGCAGCCATCTGCGGCGCCCCGCCTACCAGCCCATGCGGCTGGTCTACCCCTGGGTGGACCTGCACCCCGACCGGCGGCTGCGCAGCCTCTACTCCGGCAAGAGCTTCGACCCCGTGGAGTTCATCCGCGCCGACGCCGCCGCCGAGGCCGCGCGGGCCGCCCGCTGGCAGGAGTTCCTGCTCCGCGAGAGCGCCCCCGGGCCGGGCGCGCTGGCGGCCGAGTCCGCCGCGCTGGAGGCGGCGCTCCCGTACAACTGCGAACACGTCGTCCCGCAGTCCTGGTTCGGGCGCCGCGAGCCCATGCGCGGCGATCTGCACCACCTGTTCGCCTGTGAGACGGGGTGCAACAGCTTCCGCGGCAACTTCCCGTACGCCGACTTCCCGGACTTCGGCGAGGCCCTGCGTCACGACTGCGGCCGGCGGGAACAGGAGCGGGGGTTTGAACCGTCCGCGGGCAAGGGCGCGGCCGCCCGGGCCACCCTGTACTTCCTGCTCCGCTACCCCGGCTACGTCGGCGACGCCGCCCGCGAACTCACCCCCGGGCGGCTGGAACTGCTGCTGGCCTGGCACGAGGCGGACCCGGCCGGAGAGTGGGAACTGCACCGCAACGCCGCCATCGGCGAGATCCAGGGCAACCGCAACCCGCTGATCGACCACCCGGGCTGGGCCCGCGCCGTCGACTACTCCGCGGCCTGGGCCTGAGCGGCCGCCTCAGCCCTCCGCCCCCGGCGCCCGAGAGGTCTCCCGGCCGGTGGTGAGAGCCGGCCGTCCGCCGGTGTCCGCCACGACGTTGCCGCCGGAGAGCACCACCCCCACCGGGCCCGGGGCCGGCCGGACCCGGCCCGACAGCACGGCCGCCAGGGCCAGCGCGCCACTGGGCTCGGCGGTCTGCCGGTACTCCCGGGCGTAGACGCCGACGGCCCGCCGGATGTCCTCGTCGGCGACGGTGACGCGCTCGTCGAGGAGCCGGGCCGCGAGCTCTCCGGCCATCGGGTCCGGGTCGGCGCTGTCCAGCGCCCGCGCCTGCCGCGATCCGGCGGTGCCCGCGGCGATCCGGTGCTGCGGCGCGCTGCTCACCGTGAGGGACCGCGCCGGCGCCACCCCGACGACCCTGACGCCGCGCCGGCGGCCGCGGGCGACCAGGGCCGAGCCCGCGGCGAGGGAACCGCTGCCGAGCGGCAGGATCAGCGTGGCCAGATCGGGCACTTGGCGCAGCATCTCCCAGGCGACCGTGCCCGCCCCGATGACGGCGTGCCGGCCGCCGGGCCGGACCACGGTGAGCCGGTGCCGGCCGGCCTGCTCGGCCAGCACCGCCTCGCCCGCCCCCGGCGAGCCGGCCGGATGGAAGACCGGGCGCGCGCCGCACGCCAGCAGGTCGCGGACCAGCGAGGCGGGGACGTCGTCGGGCACCACGGCCGTGACCGGCACACCGTAGCGCCGGCCGGCCCAGCCCAGGGCGCGGACGAAGTTGGCGCGGCCCCGGCCGATCACCCCCCGGTCCAGCCGGTGCTGCGGCAGGCCGGCCAGCAGCCGGATCAGACCGCGGACCTTGAAGGAGCCGCCCGGCTGGCGGCTCTCCAGTTTGACGAACAGCCGCCGCCCCAGGCGCTGGTCGACCTCGGGACAGTGGTGGACCGGGGTGCCTCCCGCGAACAGGCTGAGCACGGGGAGGGTGGCCTCGATGTCGTGGACGGTGGGTGTCACCGGGTGCTCCGATCGGGTCGCCGCAGGCAGGGAAGACCGTGGAACGGGGGGTGCGCGAACAGCCGTTGCCGGTTCGAGGGGCCTCATTCTGTCGGAGACCCTCGTCCCGCAAGGCTCATCCTGATAATTTCATCTTGATGTATCCGGCGCGGCGAGGCGCCGGCCGCCCTCCCGTTGCGGCGGCCCGTCCTCGCGCGGAGCGCAAGGGGGGTGACGGATGGCCAGAGTCCGTTCCATGAGCACGCCGACCGTCCGCCTGGTCATCCTCGGCAAGCGGCTGAAGGACCTGCGGACGGCGGCCGGCAAGTCCTACGGGGACGCCGCCGGAGTGCTCGGCGTCAGCGAACTGACGATCCGCCGGATGGAGAAGGGCGAGGTCGGACTCAAGATCCCGTACGTCCGGAACCTGCTCACCGAGTACGGCGTGAGCGGGCAGCGGGAGATCGACGACTTCCTGGCCCTGGTCGAGGCCGCCAACCGGCCCGGCTGGTGGCACCGCTACCGGGACGCGCTGCCCCCGTGGTTCAAGACCTATGTGGCGCTGGAAGAGGAAGCCGGCGTCATCCGCGCCTATGAACCGAACTTCATCCCCGGCCTGCTGCAGACCGAGGAGTACGCGCGGACCGTGCTCCGCGCCGGCCTCGGCAGGGGGGCCGAGGAGGAGGCCGAACGCCGCGTCGCCTTCCGCATGGAGCGGCAGAAACTGCTGACCCGGCCGGACGCCCCGCGGCTCTGGGTGATCATGGACGAGACGGTGCTGCGGCGCCCCATCGCCCCGCCCGGGGTCATGCGGGCCCAGATCGAGCACCTCCTCGAGGTCTCCGCGGCGCCCAACATCGCCCTCCAGCTGATGCCGTTCGCCCTCGGCCTGCACCCGGCGATGTACGGCCCCTTCCACATCTTCCGTTTTCCGCAGCCCGAGTTGCAGGACATCGTCTACCTCGAGAACCTCATCGGCGCCGTGTACCTCGACGAGTACGACGACGTCTCCGCCTTCGCCGAGGTCATGGACCGGATGGGCGCCCAGGCCCTGCCGGTACGGCGCACCGCGGCGGCACTCGACGCCATGCGCAAGGAGATCTGAACCATGGACCGCGTCTACAGCGCAGCCCGGGAACTCGGGCAGGACGGCTGGCTCAAGCCCTGGAGCGGCGACAACGGCGGAAGCTGTGTCGAGGCGCTGGAACTGGGCGACGGCCGGATCGCCGTCCGCCAGTCCGAGGACCCCGACGGCCCCGCGCTGCTCTTCACCCTGCCGGAGATCGAGGCCTTCGCCCGGGGCTGGCCGGCCGGCAAGGCGCAGTTGCTGTCCTCCTGACCGAACCCGGTTCCGCGGGTGTGACCGACGCGCCGTCGACCGGCGCCGTGAACGAAAGGGCACCGCATGTCGGACGACATGAGCTGGACGCAACGGAATCCGGAGTACGTGCCGCCGGAGATCGACACCACCCGGCCCAGCATCGCCCGGGTCTACGACGCCATTCTCGGGGGCAAGGACAACTACCCGGTGGACCGCGCCGTGGCGGAGGAACTGAACGAGGCGTTCCCCGACGGCGGCGCCGGAGCCCGGCTCAACCGGGCGATGCACGGGCGCGTGGTGCGCCACCTGGCCGGGATGGGCGTCGACCAGTTCCTCGACCTGGGATCGGGCCTGCCCACGGCGCCGAACACCCACGAGGTGGCGCAGTCGGTGAACCCGGCGGCGAAGGTGGTCTACGTCGACAACGACCCGATCGTGCACGCCCACGGCCGCGCCCTGCTCGCCGACGACCACCGGACCGTCGTGGTCGACGCCGACGTCCGCGAACCGGACAAGGTGCTCACCCATCCCGAGGTCACCGCGGCCCTCGACCTGGAGCGCCCGCTCGGGCTGATCCTCCACGCGGTGATCCACCACATCGTCGACGCCTACGATCCGCGGGGCGTCGTCGAGACCTACAAGAAGGCCATCGCGCCCGGCAGCTACATGTCGCTGACGCACTTCACCTCCTCCACCGCCGCCGCCCGGGGCCTGCAGTCGGTCCTGATGAAGGCCCTCGGCACCGGGCAGCTCCGCAGCCTGGTGGAGATCGCCGGCTTCTTCGGCGGACTGGACCTGGTCGAGCCCGGACTCGTCTACCTGCCCTACTGGCGGCCCGACGGGCCGGTGACCGCACCGCTGGACATCGCCGGTCTGCTGACCTGCGGCGGGGTGGGGCGCAAGCCGACCGACTGACGGCGGTGGCGCGCCGTCGCGGTGAGCGCCCCGGATGCGGCCCGGCCCCCGGGACCGGATGCTGGAGACCGAGGAGGTTCCGGCATGAGCGGGAAGCAGCGCGACCGGGGCGGGCGGACACCGGCGGTGGACCGGCCCACGGCGGACGGTGCCGTTCCGCGGGCCCGTGCGGACGAGCTCGCCGCCCGGCTGCGGGGACGGCTGCTCCGTCCCGGCGACCCGGACTACGAGCCCGCGCGGGAACTGTGGAACGGCATGATCGACAAGCACCCGGCGCTGGTGGCCCGCTGCCGGGGCGAGGAGGACGTGGCCGCCGCGGTGGACTTCGCCCGGGACCTGGGGCTGCCGCTCGCGGTCCGCGGCGGCGGTCACGGCGTGGCCGGACAGGCCCTCTGCGACGGCGGGCTGGTGATCGACCTGTCGGAGATGACGGAGGTCACCGTCGACCCGGACGCGCGCACGGCCCGGGCCGGGGGCGGCTGCACCCTCGCCGACGTCGACCGCGCGACGCAGCGGCACGGCCTGGCCACCCCGCTGGGGGTGGTGTCCGCCACGGGCATCGCCGGGCTGACGCTGTCCGGGGGGATGGGCTGGCTGCGCCGCTCCCACGGGCTGAGCTGCGACAACCTGCTGTCGGCACGGGTCGTCACCGCCGACGGACGCGTCCTGACCGCCCGCGAGGAGGAGAACGCGGACCTCTTCTGGGCGATCCGGGGCGGCGGGGGCAATTTCGGCGTCGTCGCGTCCTTCGAGTACCGGCTGCACCCCGTGGGGCCGGAGGTCTACTTCTGCAACGTCTACTTCCCCGCGGACCGGGCCCGGGAGGTGCTGCGGGACTGCGAGCGGTGCCTGGCGGAGACCCCTGTCCCGGCCGGTCCGATCGGGGTCCTCGGACGGATCCCGGAGGCCCCGGAGTTCCCGCCCGGTTCGTACGGGCAGCCGTTCGTGGCGCTGCTGGCCCTCCACCCCGGCGACCCGGCGGCGGGGGAGCGCGCCCTGCTGCCGTTCCGGGACATCGCCGAGCCGATCGCCGACCTCAGCGGCGTGCTGCCCTACACCGGGGCGCAGTCGGTCCTCGACGAGGAGTACCCGGACGGCCGGCGGTACTACTGGAAGTCCGTGTACGCGGACGGACTCGGTGACGAGCTGATCGACCGCCTGACCGCCCATGCCGCGGCGGCACCGTCGGCGGACTCGACCATCGACATCTGGTACCAGGGCGGCGCGATGGCCCGGGTGGGGGAGCAGGAGACCGCCTTCGCCAACCGGAGCTCCCCCTATCTGTTCGGCGTCGAGGGGAACTGGACGGCCGCGGACGACTCGGCCGCGAACGTGGCCTGGGTCCGGGACACCGTGGCGGACCTGCGCTCGTACTCCGGCGGCGGCACCTATCTCAACTTCCCCGGCTTCCTGGAGGAGGGCGAGCAGCTGATGCGCGAGGGCTACGGCAGGAACTACGAACGCCTGGCGCGGATCAAGGCGGCGTACGACCCGGACAACCTCTTCCGGCTCAACGCCAACATCCGGCCGCGCGGCTGAGGCGCGGGGAAGCGGGTCGCCGGACCGTCCGGGCGCGGTACAGCGGCAGGCGGGGGACTGCCCGGCGGCGTCCGGCCGCTCTTCGCCCGCTCCGCCCGCTCCGCGCCGCGAGGCGCCGGAGAACCCCCGTGGCCCGGCACGTGAAGCGGCCCGGGGGCAGCGCCCCCGGCCCGGGGCTTAGAAACGGCGGTCCGTGTTAAATACAAAAAGCATTGGGTTTATCCTCCTTGCCGAAGCACGGCGCTTGCCGCGCCCGGGATCTCCCGAGGAGGACACATGGCGACAGCAGAAGCGGCGGGCCCGCCCCCCGCCGCGGACCCCGCGGACGGCGGAGGCACGGAACAGCCGGCAGGGAAGCGGGGGCGCATGATCGCCCGCGGCTGGGTGCAGGCGGCGATCCTCGTGACCCTGGGCGGGTTCTTCGTCCTGGGATTCCTGGCCATCCGCACCTACCAGGCCGGGCCCCCGATCCCCGAGCGCACCGTCACCTCCGCCGGTGAAACGGTCTTCACCGGTGAGGACGTCCGCCGCGGCCAGGAGGTGTTCCTGAGCAACGGCCTGATGCAGTACGGCTCGATCTACGGCCACGGCGCCTACCTCGGCCCGGACTTCACGGCCGACTACCTCCACCGCAGCGCCACCCTGGTGCGGAAGGCCCACGGCGGGGCCGGCACGCCGGACGCCGCCGAGCGCACCGTCCGGGACTTCCGGACCAACCGCTACGACGAGAAGACGGGCACCCTCGTCTGGACCGACGAACAGGCCGCCGCCTTCGGCGAGCTCACCGAGCACTACGCCGATCTGCTCGGCAGCCCCGAGGGCAAGCAGGGCCTGCGGCCGAACGCGATCACCGACCCCGCCGACATCCACGACGTCACCGCCTACTTCGGCTGGTCGGCGTGGACCGCCGCCGCGGACCGCCCCGGCGAGGACTACTCGTACACCAACAACTGGCCCTCCGAGCCGCTGGTCGACAACGAGCCCACCGGCCACACGGTCACCTGGAGCGTCCTGTCGCTGATCTTCCTGCTGGTCGGCGCGGGTGCCCTGTTCGCCGCCTTCGGCCGCTGGAACTTCCTCGGCTGGCACGGCCGGGACCAGCGCGAGCTGCGCTTCCACGCCCCCGACCAGGTCCGGCTCACCCCGTCCCAGCGCGCCACCGCCTGGTTCTTCTTCGTCATGGCCGGGCTGTTCCTGGTCCAGACGCTGCTGGGCTCCGCCGCCCAGCACTACCGGGCCGACCTCGAAAGCTTCTTCGGCATCCCGCTCGACCAGTGGCTGCCCTACAACCTGACCCGTACCTGGCATGTCCAGCTCTCCATCTTCTGGGTCGTCACCTCCTTCCTGGCGATCGGCATCTTCATCATCCCGCTGATCGCCAAGGGCTGGGAGCCCCGCAGGCAGGCGCTGCTCACGCGGACCCTGCTCGGCGCCCTGGTCGTGGTGGTCGTCGGCAGCCTGCTGGGTGAACTCGCCGGCCAGCGCGGCTGGTTCGACGACCTCTGGAGCCTCTTCGGCAACCAGGGCTGGGAGTACCTGGACCTGGGACGCTTCTGGCAGACCCTGCTGGTGGTGGGGCTGACGATCTGGGTGGTCATCCTCTACCGCGGACTGCACCGCCGGCTGAAGCGGGAAAGCGTCGCGAACATGCCGTGGCTGTTCCTGCTGGCCGCGCTCGCCCTCCCCGCCTTCTACGCCGTCGGCCTGCTGGCCACCCCGCGCAGCGACTTCGTCGTCGCCGACTTCTGGCGCTTCATCGTGGTGCACCTGTGGGTCGAGGACTTCATGGAGCTCTTCACCACCGCCACGGTGGCCTACCTCTTCGTCCTGCTCGGCGTGGTGCGCGAGCGGGTCGCGCTCGCCGTCATCTTCCTGGACATCGTGCTCTACGGCGCGGGCGGCGTCATCGGCACCATGCACCACCTGTACTTCTCGGGTGAGCCGGCCGAACACCTCGCGCTCGGCGCGACGTTCTCCGCCCTGGAGGTCGTCCCGCTGCTCTTCCTCACCGTCGAGGCCTGGAGCTTCCTGAAGCTCGGGGCGCAGCGGCAGAGCAAGTCGGGCACGCCGTTCCCGCACCGCTGGGCCGTCATGTTCCTGGCCGCCGTGGGCTTCTGGAACTTCCTCGGCGCCGGGGTCTTCGGCTTCCTGATCAACCTGCCGATCGTCTCCTACTACGAGATGGGCACCGGCCTGACGGCGAACCACGCGCACGCCGCCATGATGGGCGTCTACGGCATGCTGGCCGTCGGCTTCGCCGTCTTCGCGCTGCGCTACCTCATCCCGGAGAAGCACTGGTCGGACCGCTGGCCGCGGATGGCGTTCTGGTCCCTCAACCTCGGCCTCGCCTGGATGTCCTTCGCCACGCTGCTGCCCGCCGGCGCCCTGCAGCTCTACGAGGTCGTGGAGAGCGGCTACGCCGACGCGCGCAGCCTCGGCTATCTGCAGGGTGACACCAACGTGTTCCTGGAGTGGCTGCGGCTCCCGGGCGACGTGGTGTTCATGGCCGGCGGCGTCCTGCCGGTGCTCTGGATGACCTGGCTCGGTGTACGGCACCGCGCCGGACGCACCCGGCACCCGGACGCGCCCGAGACCGCGCTGCTGTTCACCGAGGTGCTGCCGGACCCGGCGGACACGGCGGGTACCACGGAGCGGCCGGACCCGGCGCGGGTCCCGGCGCAGGCGGGCGCGCCCGGACCGGAGTCGGTGGAGCGCGCGGACGCCGCGGAGGGATCGCGGGACGAGGCCGGGGACACCGGCGGCCGCCCGGCGCCGGGACCGGTGGCCCCGTGAGCGGGGAGGCGCTCTTCGCCGCCGGATACGTCCTGGTCCTCCTGGCGGTCGCCGCGGGGCTGGAGGTCTACGGACGCCAGACGACCAGCGCCTGGGCGTCCCGGGTGTTCGCCGGCTACCGCCGCGCGGTGCCGGAGGCGCCCGAGCCCGCGGCCCCGGACGACTGGCCGCACTCGGAGGTGGGGCGCTTCCACCGGGTGGTGACCCTGTTCATCTCGGTGGTGGCCGTCGTCCTGGCCGCCGCGGAGCTCGTCCGCCACCACCGGCCGTCCGAGGCGGCGCTCCTCGCCGTGGTGTCGCTTCCGCACGTGCTGCTGGCGGTCTCGCTCGCGCGGAAGCTGCGGCGCGCGCCGTTCTCCCCGCCGGAGTGACACCCGGGTGACGACGCGGGAGCACCGGCCGGGACGCCGGCCGGTGCTCCCGGCGGGCTCCGGGCCCGCACCGCTCCACCTCGCCGTCCGGGCGGCCCGGAAACGGTAGAAACAGCAGGACTTGTTTCTACGTGTGCCACTTGTAACATCGTTGTATGCCGCGACACCAGCTCACCGATCCCGGAACCGGAACCCCGGCTCCAGCCCAGCGAGGCCGCCGGGCCGCCGTCCTCCGGTGCCTGCGCTCCTCCGGGGAGCCGCTCGGCGCGGCCGAGGTCGCCGAGCGGCTGGGCGTGCACCTCAACACCGCCCGTTTCCACCTGGACGCCCTGGTCGCCGAGGAACTGGCCGTGCGCGGCACGGCTCCCCGCACCGAGCCGGGCCGCCCGAAGATCGTCTACTCGGCGGCGGACGCCGGCGACGACGGCTCCCGCAGTTTCCGGCTCCTCGCCGACATCCTGGTCGGGGCGGTCTCCTCCACCGCCGGCGACCCGGCCGCCGCCGCCACCGACGCCGGCCGCGCCTGGGGCGGCTACCTGACCGAGGCCCCGGCCCCCACCGAGGCGGTCGGTGCCGGGGAGGGGCAGCGGCGGCTGGTGGAGAACCTGGAGAGCATGGGCTTCGTCACGGAGGCCGCCGAGGAGGACGGGGAACCCCGGATCCGGCTCCACCACTGCCCGTTCCTCGAGGTGGCCCGGCGCCGCCAGGACATCGTGTGCGGCATCCACCTCGGGCTGATGCAGGGGACGCTCGAGACCCTGCGGGCCCCGCTCGCGGTCGAGAGCCTGGAGCCGTTCGCCGCCGCGAACCTGTGCGTCGCCCGGCTGCGGCACACCGGCCCGCCCCCCGGCGCCGGCCGCTGAGGCGCGTGCCGCGGGGGCCGGACCCGGCACCTCCCGCGCCCGGTGCGGCCCCCCGGCCCGCCGCCCGCCCGCCCCGGGCCGGGGCCCGCGGTCCCGGCCGGGCTAGAACGGGTAGTGGGCGTGCCGGGTGGCGAGCGTGACCCAGCGGGTGTTGCTGAACGCCTCGATGCCCCAGCGGCCGCCGAACCGGCCGTAGCCGGAGGCCTTGAAGCCTCCGAAGGGCGCCTGCGGCTCGTCGGCGACGGACTGGTCGCCGACGTGGACGATGCCGGTGCGGATCCGGCGGGCGACCGTCAGCCCGTGGGTGCCGTTCTCGGTGATGATGCCGCAGGTGAGGCCGTTGTCGGTGTCGTTGGCGAGAGCGACGGCCTCGTCGTCGTCGGCGAAGGGGGTGACCACGCAGACCGGGCCGAAGGCCTCGCCGTGGTACAGCCCGGCCTCCCGGGGCACGTCGGTGAGGACGGTCGCCGGGTACACCGAGCCCTCGGGCTCGCCGCCACCCGTCAGGACGGTGGCGCCCTTGGCCACGGCGTCCTCCACCAGGGCCGCCACGCGCCGCGCCGCGGCGGGGGTGACCAGTGGTCCGATGACGGTGTGCGGCTCCTCGGGGCTGCCGCTGGGGAGTGCGGCGACCTTGGCGGTGAACTTCCGGGTGAACTCCTCGGCCAGCGAGGCGTGGACGAGGATCCGGTCGCCGGACATGCAGATCTGGCCGGAGTTCATGAAGACGCCGAACGCGGCCGCGTCCACCGCGTAGTCGAGGTCGGCGTCCTCCAGCACGATGATGGCGTTCTTGCCGCCCAGCTCCAGGACGGCGGGCTTGAGATGCGTGGCGGCGTGGATGCCGATGATCCGGCCGACCTCGGTGGACCCGGTGAAGTTGACCGAGCGGACCCGCGGATCGGCGATGAGCGCCTCGGCCACCTCGGCCGCGTCGGCGGGGTCGTTGGTGACGACGTTGAGGACGCCGTCGGGCAGCCCGGCCTCCCGCAGGATGTCGGCGATGAACAGGCCGCAGGAGACCGGCGCGTCCTCGCTGGGCTTGAGCACCACGGTGTTGCCCGCGGCGAGCGGGGCCGCGACGGCGCGCACGCCCAGGATGACGGGGGCGTTCCAGGGGGAGAAGGCCGCGACCACACCGACCGGTTCGCGTACGGCCAGGCCCAGCGCACCCGGCTCCTGGGCGGTCAGCACCTCACCGCGCGGAGCCGTGACGGCCGAGGCGGCCTCGCGGAACATCTGGGCGGCCAGCGCCACGTTGAAGCCGGCCCACGGCCGGGTGCCGCCCGCCTCGCCGGCCATGTGGGCGGCGGCCTGCTCGCTCCGCGACTCCAGCAGATCGGCCGCGTCCAGCAGGATCTTGCGGCGGGCGAAGGGGCTGACGGCCGCCCACTCCTCGAAGGCCGCGTCCGCCGCGTCCACGGCCCGGGTGACGTCCCCGGTCCCGGCGGCGGCGACGGTGGCGTACACCTCGCCGGTGTACGGGTTGACGTCCCGGGCCGTCCGGCCCGACGCGGCCGGTACGTCCTTGCCGCCGATCAGCAGTTCACGGTGGAGGGTCATCGCGGGATGTCCTTCAGGGCTCGAAGGGAAGGGGCGGTGAGGCATGGAGGCCGGCCCGGACGGGGGCCGGGACCAGGGCGCGCAGCCGCGGGCAGCCGAGGCGGATGCGGGCAGGCTGCGTTCGCCATGCGAACAAAGGTTCATTCGCAGCCAGGAGTCTGTCCGGGCACGCCGGTGATGTCAATGCAGGGCGGAACGACTGCTCCGATCATGGGAACGCCAGTGCGGCAGCCGAACGGCGCGCCCGGCCCGTCCCGTCAGACGGTGCCGGACGGGGCGGGGCCCAGGCCGTCCGGCGACGGCCCCCCGGGACCCCCGGCCGCCGGGCCGGACCCCTCGCCGGCCGGCGGCGCGGCAGCGGAACCGGGAGGGGCGGCGGCGGTGCCGGGCCCGGCCGGGTCGGCCGGGTCGGCGCGCGGAGGCGGCCCCGGCGCCGGATAGGCCAGGTGGACGAGGCGGGAGTGCTCCTGCCGCAGGTGCATCACCGACGCGAGGATGTACCCCACCAGCAGGACCAGCGTGGCGATGATCATGAGGGCGGCCGCCAGGATCGCCGTGGGGAAACGCGGCACGGTCCCCGTCCGGAGGAACTCCACGATCACCGGCACCCCCAGGACGACCGCGGCCATCGCCAGCAGGCCGGCGACCAGCGCGTGCACCAGCGAGGGCCGCTCCCGGCGCGCGAGGTTGAGGATGACGCCGAGGATGCGCCGGCCGTCCCGGTAGGTCCGCAGCTTGCTCTCGCTCCCGGCCGGCCGGCCCCGGTAGTCGACGGAGACCTCCGTGGTGGGGAGACGCAGGTTGAGCGCGTGGACCGTCATCTCCGTCTCGATCTCGAACTCCCGGGAGAGGGCGGGGAAGGACTTGACGAAACGCCGGGACAGGACCCGGTACCCGCTCAGCATGTCGGTCACGTCGTTGCCGAAGAGGACCCGCACCGCGCCGGTGAGCAGCCGGTTGCCGAAGGAGTGCCCCGCGCGGTAGGCGCTGCCCGTGGTCCCGCGGCGGGCCCCGAGGACCTGGTCGTAGGGGCCGCGGAAGAGCAGGTCGACCATCTCGCGGGCGCGCGAGGCGTCATAGGTGTCGTCACCGTCGATGATGAGCAGCGCGTCGGCGTCGACGTCGGCGAAGGCCCGGCGGATCACATTGCCCTTCCCCTTGCGGGGCTCCTCCCGGATGACCGCCCCGGCCTCCCGGGCGACCTCCGCCGTGCGGTCGGTGGAGTTGTTGTCGTAGACGTAGACGTCGGCCTCGGGAAGCGCCGCCCGCAGATCACGGACCACCTTGCCGACGGCGGCCTCCTCGTTGTGACACGGCACGACGCAGGCGATGGTCGGGCTCGGGCTCACGGCTCCTCCTCGGCTGGACGGACCCCGGACCATGGTGCGACACGGGGGAGCCCGGCCCGGGAAGGCACACCGCGACCGATATCTTCTGGTTTGTGTCGGTTGCCTCGGTCCTCACCTCATTGACGCTGCGCCTGCGCGACATCGTCCGGGGCGTCTGGCGCGAGGCCGCCAAGTTCGGGACCGTCGGCGCCCTGGCCTTCGTGCTCGACCACGGCGGCTACACCCTCCTCGTCTTCGGGCTCCCCGGCGGGGGCGGCGGCCCGATGCGGGACCTCCCCGTCCGCGCCTCCGTCCTCGCGACCGGCGCCGCCACGCTCTTCAGCTGGGCCGGGAACCGCTACTGGACCTACCGGAGCCGCCGCCGCGACAACATGGCCCACGAGCTGCTGCTCTTCACCGTGGTGAACGTCATCGGCATCGCCATCACCGCCGGGACCGTCCTCCTCTCCCGCCGGCTGCTCGGCCTCGACTCGGTGCTCAGCGACAACACCGCCCGTGTCTGCGGCTGGGCTGTCGCCACCCTGTTCCGGTTCTTCGCCTACCGCAGCTACGTCTTCACCGCCTCCTGACGCACGGCCCCGGCCGTGCCCGGGCCGCCCCCGGCCCGCTGCTAGCATCCCGCCTCATGGGACAAATCCGGCTATTCCTCCGCGAACGCCGCTGGATCTGGAGCCTGGGCCTCCTCGCCGCCGCCGGCTGCACGGCCACCGCCCTCGTCTTCGCCCCCGGGTTCATGAGCCCCGACAGCCTCTCCCAGTACCAGCAGGCCACCGGCCGGACCCCGCTGGCGGACTGGCACCCGCCGGTGCTGAGCCTGCTGTGGCGCGCGCTCATCGCCGTCACCGGGACCTTCGCCTCCCTGGCCGTCCTCCAGGCGGTCGTCCTGTGGGGATCCCTCTGGGTGGCCGCCTGCTGTGTCCGGGAACTGACCGGCAGCCGGCCCGGCTCCCTGGCCGTCCTCGCCACCGGCGCGGCCCCGCACGTCCTCACCTTCGCCGGAGTGGTGTGGAAGGACGTCCACATGGCCTACGCGCTGCTCGCCACCTGCGCCATCGCCCTCACCGGCCTCTGCCTGCGCAAGGCCGGCCCCGGCGCGCCGTGGGCGGCCGGCGCCCGGTGGACGCTGCTCGCGCTCGGGGTGCTCTTCCTGAGCTACGCCGTGCTGGTCCGCAAGAACGCGGTCCTCGCCGCCGTGCCCGTCTTCGTGCTCCTCGTCCTCGCCCTGTGGCCGCGCCCCTCCCGCCGGATCTGGCTGGTCGCCGCCGCCGCGCTCGCCGCCGGCCTCGCCGTGCCCACCGCCGCCATCTCACTGGCGGCCCGGCCCGTGGAGACGAGCCAGGTCTCCCAGGTCTTCCTCGACGATCTGCTGCACGTCCTGAGCGCGGACGAGCTCCGGGCCGCGCCCGTCCCCCCGGACCTCCGCGAGCGGCTGGTCACCTCGGCGGAGAAATGCCGCCGGGAGGGCGCCCTCTCGGACGCCTACTGGGCCTGCTACCGGCGCTCCCCGCGGGGGTTGGCCCCCGACGCGGAACAACTCCGTTCCCTGTGGGCCGAGGAGATGCCCCGTCACCTCCCCGGCTATCTCGCCTACCGCACCCAGGTCTTCGCCAAGCTGCTGTTCGAGCCGACCTACCAGTACCACGCCGGCATCAGCGCCAACGACCTCGGCCTGAAACCGTCCAACACCCGCCTGGCGGCCACGCTTGAGACCTATGTGAACGGAGCGGTGCGGGACCTGCCGCTGCTCTTCGCCGGCTGGTTCTGGCTCACCGTCGCCCTGGTCCTGGCCGTACGCCCCGGCCGGGGCCTCTTCGCCCTGCCCGTCCGCGCACTGGGCGTCAGCTCGGCGGCCTACATCCTCGGCTACTTCCCCATCGTGCCGGTGTCGGACTACCGCTACGTCTACTGGCCCGCCATCGCCGGCACCCTCGCCCTCCTCCTGCGGTGGCTGGAACGCGCCGCGCCCCCGGCGGCGGCCCCCGGGCCCGGCCCCGCCCGGGCCGCGCGGAGCGAGCCCGGCGGCGCCGTCCCCGACCCGGCCTGACGCCACCGGCGGTGGGCCGCCGCCTCAGCTCAGCTGGATGCCGATGACACAGGTGTCGTCGTCCGTGTCGGAGCGGCTGTGGGTCAGCAGCCGGTCCAGATACGTCTCCAGGTCACCGGCCGGGGAACCCACCGTGCTGATGAGCTGGTCGAGCGCGTTCTCCGTCGAGCGGTCGCGCCGCTCGATCAGGCCGTCGGTGTACATCAGCAGCCGGTCGTCGGGCTCCAGCTCCGTCCGGTGCTCCTCGTAGCGCGTCTCGGCGACGGCACCCAGCAGAATCCCCCGGGGCAGCGGCAGCGGGCCCGCCTCGGTGGCACGCACCAGGACGGGCGGCAGATGCCCGGCACGGGCCCAGCGCAGCGAACGGTCCCGCGGGTCGTACAGGGCGCAGATCGCCGTGGCCGTGACCTGGCTGGTGAGGTGGTACGTCACGCTGTTCAGCCAGGTCAGCAGCTGGCCGGGACCGGCGCCGGTGACGGCCAGGCCGCGCAGCGCGTTGCGCAGCACGACCATGCTGGTCGCCGCCGAGATGCCGTGCCCCGCGACGTCCCCGACACAGAGCAGGATCTGCTGCGAGGGCAGCACGGCCACGTCGTACCAGTCGCCGCCGACCAGGCTGTCGGTCTCCGCGGGCCGGTAGCGGACGACCACCCGCAGCCCCTCGGTGTCCAGCGGGCCGCGCGTCGGCGGCATGATCGCGTGCTGCAACTGCAGGGCGAGACGGCTGCGTTCGGCCGACTCCTGCTCGGTGTGCGCGAGCTGGTCGCGGGTGGCGGCCAGCGCGACCTCCGTCCAGTGCTGCGCGGAGATGTCCTGGAAGGCGCCGCGGACGGAGACCAGCTGCCGGCGCTGGTCGAGGACGGGCTCGGCGACCACCCGGATGTGCCGGGTGACCCCGTCGGGCCGCCGCATCCTGAAAGCCGTGGACGCCGGACGCCGGTGGTGGAGGAGAGTCCGCAGAAACCGGCCGATCGTGATGGCGTCGTCCGGATGGGCGTAATCCGGGAGCCGCTCCAGCGGGACGGGGCGCGAGGTGGGCGGGAGCCCGAACAGGGCGTACATCTGGCTGTTCCAGCTGATGCCCTCCGCTCCCGCGTGCTCCTCGAACCCGCCGAGACGGCCCAGCCGCTGGGCGTGCTGCAGAAGGCTCGCCAGCCGGGCCGCCTCGTCCTGCACCCGCCAGATGAGCAGCAGGTTCTCCCCGTGGCGGCTGATGCTGACACTCGCCGCCGAGCTGATCGGGACATCGTCCACGAGCGTGGTCAGCCGCATGTGGTCGCCGCGGAAGGGCTCGCCCGTGGCGTAGACGTGCTCCAGCTTCTCGAACAGGCCGCTCGCCTCGGCGGCCAGCGGATACGCCTCCAGCACCAGGGCGCCGAGGATCGCGCTGCGCGGCCGCCCGCCGATGTCGATGAACACCGGGTTGACGTGGTGGATGCGGAAGTCGCCGAGCAGGCCCTCCGGGTCCAGATGCGGACGGAGCACCAGCGCGGCGTCCCGCAGCCCGTCGGCCAGGTCCACCAGCTCCGGCCAGTGGCGGTCGGGGGCCTCGGCGGGGCCGGCGGCCGCCCCCGTCGCCTGGTGCGCCTCCAGGGTGTGCGCGCACAGCTCCGCCAGAGCCTCGATCTGCCGCCGCACCTGCGGGGGCTGCGGCCCCGCCAGCGGCTTGGGCCAGCAGATCTCCAGCACCGCCTGGATCCGCCCGCCGGTGCCGGCCGGCACGGCCACCCGGCCGCCGTCGGGGTTCTCCTGCCGCCCGATGGACGGCAGGCCCGACGCCGACAGCCGGTCGAACCACACGGTGCGCAGTTCGGTGAGCGCGCGCCGGGCCGGGGTGGCGACACCGGGCGGGACGTAGCGCCAGCGCCGGGCCTCCTCACCGGTGAAACCGGCCGAGCCGGCCAGTGTCAGGGAGGCGTCCGGGCCCGCCGACCAGATGGCCACACCGGTGGCGTCGAGCGGCGCCAGCGCGTGCTCCAGGATCGACTGCGCCGCCGCCTGGGTGTCGCTCGCCGCCAGCGCCCCGCTCTCCGCGCTCCGCAGGGAGACGGCGGGCGTCGGGCGCCGGCCGGGCTCGCGCCCCGCCTCGGAGACGAACCGGACCGCCGCCTCGGCCACCCGGTCGCGGGCCGCCTGGTTGATGACCTCCGCCGCGAGTTCCAGCTGGTCCGCCCCCGCCTGCTCGGCGAGGACGGCGAGTTCCCGCGCCGCCTGGGCCGGGCTGCACCGCAGCCGTTCCACGAAGATGCCCTTGGCCAGCTCGATCAGGGCCCTGCCGTCGGCCGCCGCGTGCGCCTCGCGCACCTCGCGGCGGAGCCGCTCGACGGTGGCCGCGAGCCGGCTGACGCCCGGATCGGCCGCCGCGCCGGCCCCGCCGGGGTCCGGGCCGTACGGGGCCGGGGCAGAGGGCGGCCCGGAGGGACCGGGCTCCGCCGCGGCTTCCGGCTCCGCCGCGGGGGAACGCGGGGGCGGCGGGGCGCTCGGCCGGCCCGGCTCCCCGGGACGCTGGGAGGGGTGCACGGGTCTCGCCGCTCCTGGAGTGGGGTCGTGGTCGCCCGGGCCGCCGGGGCCGGGCTCTGCGGGGTGCGGGATGCGCGGCCTCACACCCGCAGCCACCGTCTGACGCAGGCGATCAGCTCATGGGCGTCCACCGGCTTGGTGATGTAGTCGCTGGCCCCCGAGGCGAGGCTCTTCTCCCGGTCGCCCTGCATCGCCTTGGCCGTCACCGCGATGACCGGCAGCCCGGCGTGGGCGGGGATCCCGCGGATGGCGGCGGTCGCGGCGTAACCGTCCATCTCCGGCATCATCACGTCCATCAGCACGACGTCGACCGAGGGGTGCGCGGCCAGCATCTCCAGGCCCCGGCGGCCGTTCTCCGCGTGCAGCACCCGCATGCCGTGGAGCTCGAGGATGCCGGTCAGCGCGTAGACGTTCCGGGCGTCGTCGTCGACCACCAGGGCGGTACGGCCCGACAGCGAGGTGTCGATCTCCGCGCCGGCCGGCGGACCGGACTCCCCGGGACGCACCAGCGGCAGCACGTCGCCCGGCTCCTCCGCGGACAGATGCAGCGTGACGCGCTCGCGCAGCTCGTCCAGGCTGGAGAGCAGCTCCAGCGGCCGGCTGCCGGCACGCTCCTCCAGGCTCCGCTCCTGCTCCGCCTCCAGCCGGCGGCTGTTGTGGGCCAGCACGGGGACGCCACCCAGCGCGGAGTCGCCGTCCATCGCCTCCAGGATCCGCAGCGCCTCACCGCCCGGCATGTCCAGTTCGAGGACGACGCAGTGGCACGGGTGCGTGGCCAGCGCGCTCGCCGCCTCCTGGGCCCCCGCGACGGTGACCACGTCGACGGGGCCGTGCGGACCGGTGAGGCCGTGGTCGCCGGAGAGGCCGGCCACGGCGTTCTCGGCGACCAGGGACAGCAGGCCGCGGGGCTGCTTCTCGATCACCAGCAGCCGCTTGCGGCGGCGGACGCCGTCCGCCGCCGGGCGGGAACCCGGGCCGGGCGCGCCCGTGGCGGCCGCCGCGTCCGGGGCCCGCTCCGGAGCCGGGGCGGGAGCGCCGGAGCGGGCGAGCCCGGCGCTGAAGTCCGGGTGGGCCACCGGCAGATAGAGCGTGAAGACGCTGCCGGAGCCGGGGGAGCTCGCGGCGGTGATGCCGCCGCCCAGCAGATGGGCGATCTCCCGGCTGATGGACAGGCCCAGCCCGGTGCCGCCGTATTTGCGGCTGGTGGTGCCGTCCGCCTGCTGGAAGGCGCCGAAGATCGTCTCCAGCTGCTCCGCGGAGATGCCGATGCCGGTGTCCCTGACGCGGAAGGCGACGGCGGGGGAGCCGCGGTGGACCGATCCGGGCAGCTCGTCCTCCCGGGCCGGCTCGATCCACAGCTCCACACCGCCCTGCTCGGTGAACTTCACCGCGTTCGACAGGAGGTTGCGCAGCACCTGCCGGAGCCGGGAGTCGTCGGTGACCAGGTCCACCGGCACCCCGGGGGCCGTGCCGACGTGGAAGTCCAGGCTCTTCTGCGAGGTGAGCGGGCGGAAGGTCGCCTCGACGTAGTCGAGCAGCCGGCGCAGCGGCAGCCGCTCGGGGGCGACGTCCATCTTCCCGGCCTCGACCTTGGACAGGTCCAGGATGTCGTTGATCAGCTGCAGCAGGTCGGACCCGGCGGAGTGGATGATGCCGGCGTACTCGACCTGCTTGGGCGTGAGGTTCCGGGTCGGGTTCTGCGCCAGCAGCTGCGCCAGGATCAGCAGGCTGTTGAGCGGGGTGCGCAGCTCGTGGCTCATGTTGGCCAGGAACTCCGACTTGTAGGTGGAGGCCAGGGAGAGCTGCTGGGCGCGCTCCTCCAACTCCTGCCGGGCCTGCTCGATCTCCAGGTTCTTGGCCTCGATGTCCCGGTTCTGCGAGACCAGCAGCGCGGCCTTCTCCTCCAGTTCCGCGTTGGACCGCTGCAACTCCTCCTGCTGGACCTGGAGTTGCTCGGAGCGGGCCTGCAGTTCACCGGCCAGCCGCTGCGACTCGCCGAGCAGCTCGTCGGTCCGGGCGTTGGCGATGATGGAGCCGATGTTGACGCCGATGGTCTCCATCAGCTGGTCCAGGAACGCCCGGTGGACGGGGGTGAAGTCGGTGACGGACGCCAGCTCGATCGCGCCGAGCACCTGGTCCTCCACGACGATGGGCAGGATCATCAGGCTCCTGGGCCGGGCGGAGCCCAGGCTGGAGGAGATGGTGACGTACCCGTCGGGCAGTTCACCGACGGCGATCGTGCGCCGGCTGCGGGCGGCCTGGCCGATCAGGGAACGGCCCAGCGGGAACTGGGCCGGCCGCCCCGGGTCCGCCGGGTAGCCGTAGGAGCCGATCAGGGACAGCTCGGTGCCGCCGGGGCCGTCCTCGGCGAGATAGAAGGTGCCGTACTGGGCGCCGACCAGCGGGGCCAGCTCGTCCATCACCAGCTCGGCGACGACGTCCAGCTCCCGGTGGCCCTGCATCAGCCCGGATATCCGGGCGAGGTTGGTCTTGAGCCAGTCCTGTTCCCGGTTGGCGCGGGTGGTCTCCCGCAGGGACTCCACCATGGAGTTGATGTTGTCCTTGAGCTCGGAGACCTCGCCCGAGGCGTCGACGTTGACCGACCGGGTCAGGTCGCCCTCGGCGACGGCGCCGGCCACCTCGGCGATGGCCCGCACCTGGCGGGTGAGGTTGCCCGCGAGCTCGTTGACGTTCTCCGTCAGCCGCTTCCAGGTGCCGGAGACCCCCTCGACCTCGGCCTGGCCGCCGAGCCGGCCCTCACTGCCGACCTCGCGGGCGACCCGGGTCACCTCGGCGGCGAAGGACGACAGCTGGTCCACCATGGTGTTGATGGTGGTCTTGAGCTCCAGGATCTCGCCGCGGGCGTCGACATCGATCTTCTTCGACAGGTCGCCGTTGGCGACGGCCGTGGTGACCAGGGCGATGTTCCGCACCTGACCGGTCAGGTTGTTGGCCATCGAGTTGACGTTGTCGGTGAGGTCCTTCCAGGTGCCGGCCACGTTCGGGACCCGCGCCTGGCCGCCGAGGCGGCCCTCGGTGCCGACCTCGCGGGCGACCCGGGTCACCTCGTCGGCGAAGGCCGAGAGCGTGTCGACCATCGTGTTGATGACACCGGCGAGCGCGGCCACCTCGCCCTTCGCCTCGACGGTGATCTTCTGCGACAGGTCGCCCCTGGCCACGGCGGTGGCCACCTGCGCGATGGACCGCACCTGGCCGGTCAGGTTGGACGCCATCACATTGACGTTGTCGGTCAGGTCCTTCCAGGTGCCCGAGACCCCGCGCACGGTCGCCTGGCCGCCGAGGTTCCCCTCGGTGCCGACCTCCCGGGCCACGCGGGTCACCTCGCCGGCGAAGGCGGAGAGCTGGTCGACCATCGTGTTGATGGTCTCCTTGAGCTCCAGGATCTCGCCGCGCGCGTCCACCCGGATCTTCTGCGACAGATCGCCCTGGGCGACGGCCGTCGTGACCTGGGCGATGGACCGCACCTGCGCGGTGAGGTTGTCGCCCATGACGTTGACGGACTCGGTGAGGTCCTTCCAGGTGCCGGAGACGCCCTTGACGTCGGCCTGGCCGCCGAGCCTGCCCTCGGTGCCGACCTCGCGGGCGACGCGGGTCACCTCGTCGGCGAAGGCGGAGAGCTGGTCGACCATCGTGTTGATGGTGTTCTTCAGCTCCGATATCTCGCCCTTGGCCGGGACGTTGATCTTCTGGGAGAGGTCGCCCTTGGCCACGGCGGTGGCCACCTGGGCGATGGACCGCACCTGCGCGGTGAGGTTGCCCGCCATGAAGTTGACGGAGTCGGTCAGGTCCCGCCAGGTGCCGGAGACGCCCTTGACGTCGGCCTGGCCGCCCAGACGTCCCTCGGTGCCCACTTCGCGGGCGACGCGCGTCACCTCGTCGGCGAAGGACGACAGTTGGTCGACCATCGTGTTGATGGTGTTCTTCAGCTCCAGGATCTCGCCGCGGGCGTCGACGGTGATCTTCTGGGAGAGGTCGCCCTCGGCGACGGCGGTCGTCACCTGGGCGACACTGCGGACCTGGTCCGTGAGATTGCCCGCCATGAAATTCACGGAATCGGTCAGATCCCGCCAGACACCGCCGACTCCGGGAACCCTGGCCTGGCCGCCGAGCCGGCCCTCGCTGCCGACCTCGCGGGCGACCCGGGTCACCTCCGAGGTGAACAGCGACAGTTGGTCGACCATGCCGTTGAAGACCGTGGCGATCTCCCCGAGCAGGCCGTCGACCTCGTCCGGAAGCCGGGTGCCGAAGTCCCCGTCGCGCACGGCGGTCAGCCCGGCGAGCAACTGCCGCAGCTCGGGCTCACCCACCGGTCCCGCACCCTGTGCGGCCGTGCCCCGCGCCCCCGGACGTGGTCCGTTACCCGCCATAGCCGCCCTGCTCCCTCTCACTCGCCCGTCCGCAGCGTTCGGACAGGCGCCGGTCGAGAGCCTGCCGGTGATGCGGGGATCACGGGGAAGTCCACCACGGTGGACAGAACCCTTGTCGAAACGGCCACTCCGCGCACCGTGCACGGCAAACCACGAAAAAGGTTATCTCACCTTTTGACGCTCATCGGCACCCCGAACCCGGCCGGAAAACGCCGGGAACGGGAGGCGGGAACGGGAGACGGGAAGGGGAGAGCCGCGGCCCGCCGGGTGCGCCCCGGCGGCGGTCAGGACCGTGCGAGCCAGGCCCGGCACAGCCACCAGGCGTCGACGGCCCCGAAGGTCCCCGCCGGGTCGATCCCGGTGACGGCGGAGAAGCGCTGGATCCGGTTGCGGACCGTATTGGGGTGCACGAACAGCCGCTCCGCCGCCGCCGGCACATCCCGGTCGGCCTCCAGCCAGGCGCGGACGGCGAGAGCCACCGGCCCGGCGTTCGCGCCCAGCCCGGTCAGCGCCGCCTCGTGACGGTCGAGCAGCACCGCCGCCAGGTCGGCCCGGTCCACCACCGCTGCGAGGGCCGCCACCTCGGCGATGTGCACCACCCCGGACCGCCCGGCCGCCTCGGCGGCCGCGAGGGCGGCCACCGCCAGACGCCGTACGAAGGCCAGGCCCTCCGGGTCACCGGGCCCGGCGAGCCCGGCCGCCGCCCCCGCCCGGACGGCTCGGGCGGTACGGGCCGGGGGCCGCCGGGCGTGCACGGCGACCAGCAGACCGTCCACCAGCGCCGACAGCACCGGGGCGCCGGGGTCGCGCGGCGCCCGCTCCGGGGCGGCAGCGGCGTCCTCGGGCCGGGCCACCAGGACCCACAGCCCGCCGGCCGCCGGCAGACCCGCCTCGGCGGCCGCCAGCGCGGCCGCCGAACCGCCGGCGAACAGCCGCCGCAGCAGCGCCGCGTCCCGCCCGCCGCTCGGCGGTTCCCGGTCGGCCCCGGTGGCGCGGTGCGCGGTGATCAGCCGGCCCCGTACGGCCTCGGCCCAGTCGTCGTACAACTCCCGCGCGTCCAGCAGCCGTTCGGGGGCCACCCTGGCACCGGCGGCCAGTTCCCGGGCCCGGGACCAGATCGCCCGCTCGGCCACGTGGACGGCCGCCAGGACGGACTCGATGGACACCCCCTGGCGGGCACGCGTCACCGCCAGCTCCTCCACGAACGACAGCTCCGCCTCCGTCGGCCCCCGGCGGGCCGCCAGGGCCCGGGTGGCCGCGGCCAGCAGCGCGCGGGTGTGCCCGGCGATGTCGGCGGAGGGAAGGGCCGCGATCTCCTGCACCATCGTGCGGACGGTGGCCACCACGGAGGGCAGCAGGTCGTCCTCGCCGACGACCCGCTCGATGAGATCGACCACGGGGGGCCAGTCGTCGCGCGCGTGCATCCGGTCATCCTGCCCGCCCTTGTGACCGGGAACAATCCGGCACCCGAATCGGGTGACGCACGCCATGTCCCGGCCCGTGGGCCGCGCCTACGGTTGGGTCCCACCACAGACGGACCGCGGCCCGCCCTCCGCGGCCCGCCGTGCCCGTGCCCCGGCAGCGCCCCCCCGCCGGGGCCGGCGGCGGGGGAAGGAGCGACCCCGTCCCCGCCCCTTGCCCCGCCGCCTCCCCTTCCCCCGGTTCCCCAGGAGACGCCCCCATGCCCCCTCCCCGCCGTGCCGCCGTGATCGGCGCCGGAGCGGCCGGACTCGCCGCCACCAAGGCCCTCCTCGACGCCGGAGCCGACGTCGTCACCTACGAGAAGGGCGACCGGCCCGGCGGGCTGTGGGCCCGCGGCAACAGCAGCGGCCTCTCCCCGGCCTACGCCTCGCTCCACCTCAACACCAGCAAGGGGCGCACCCAGTTCGCGGACTTCCCGATGCCGGCGGAGTGGCCGGACTACCCGTCGGCCGACCTCGTGGCCGGATACCTCGCCGACTACGCCGAGACCTTCGGCCTCACCCCGCACATCCGCTACGGCACCACGGTCGCCTCCGTCGAACGCGAGAACGGGACGGAGACCGGGGCGGAGACCGGGGCGGAGACCGGGGCGGGGCACGCCTGGCGCGTCACCACCGAGGCCGGCGACACCGGCCGGTACGACGCCGTCGTGGTCGCCAACGGCCACAACTGGGACCCCCGGCTGCCCGAACCCGGCTACCCCGGCACCTTCACCGGCACCGTGATGCACGCCCACGACTACCGCACCGCCGACGTCTTCCGGGACCGCCGGGTGCTCGTCGTCGGCATGGGCAACTCCGCCATGGACATCGCCGTCGACGCCTCGTACACCGCCCGCGGCCCGGTGCTGCTCTCGGCCCGCCGCGGCGTGCACATCGTGCCCAAGTACCTGTTCGGCCGCCCGGCCGACGCGACCGGCGGCGCCCTGTCCGTCCTGCCCTGGCGGCTCCGCCAGCGGATCGCCGAGACCCTCCTCGGGCTGGCTGTGGGCCGCCCGCAGCGCTACGGGCTCCCCGCCCCGGCCGGCGGCCTCTTCCAGAACCACCCCACCATCAGCGACACCATCCTGCACCGCCTCACCCACGGCGAGGTGGCCGCGCGCCCCGGCCTCGACCGCTTCGAGGGGGATCGCGTGGTCTTCACCGACGGCCGTTCCGACCCGGTCGACGTGCTCGTCTGGGCCACCGGCTACCGCGTCACCATCCCGTTCCTCTCCCCCCGCTGGACCGGCGGGGACCCCGAGCAACTGCCCCTCTACAAGAGGGTGTTCCATCTCGACGACCCCGGTCTGGCGTTCGTCGGGCTGATGCAGTCCACCGGCGCCGCCCTTCCCGTCGTCGAGGCCCAGGCCAAGCTGGCCGCCGCCCGGCTGGCCGGCGACTACGCCCTGCCCCCGGCGGCGGAGCAGCGGCGCTCCACCGACCGCGACCTGCGGGAGGCCACCGCGCGCTGGGGGAGCGACCGGCGGCCGCGGATGCGGATCGACTTCGACCGCTACATCGCCGGGCTGTCCCGGGAGATGAAGGCCGGGCGCGCCCGCGCGCGGCGCGGTGCCGCCCGTCCGGCCGCCCCGGCCCGCCGCGCGGAGAACACCGAGGAGAACACCGAGGAGAACACCCGGGAGAGCACCGAGGAGAGCACCGTATGAGCACCGGCCCCCGTACCGCCGCCACCGCCCGCACCACTCCCGGGGCCGCCCTCGCCGCCCTGCTCGGCGGCGGCCGCCGCGACGCGCGCGGCCTGCGGGTCCTCGTCACGGGCGCCTCCGGCACCTTCGGCCGGGCGCTCTCCGCCCGGCTCACGGAGCTCGGCGCACATGTCGTCGGCCTGGACCTCGCCCCCCGCCCGGACGACCCGGCCGAGGTCCTGGCCTGCGACCTCACCGACGACACGGCCGTGCCCGGGGCGGTGGCCGCCGCCCTCGCCCGGCTCGGCGGCCTGGACCTGCTGATCAACAACGCCGGCACCGGCGGGCCCGCCCCCGCCGAACTCCCGCCCGGCGACGAGGTCCGCCGCCAGCTCGACATCAACCTGCTCGGCGCCTGGCGCGTGACGGCCGCCTGCGTGGACGCCCTGGTGGCCTCCCGGGGCCGGGTCGTCATGGTCTCCTCCCGGATGGCCGTCCTGCAGCTGCCCCTGGCCGCGGCGTACGGCGCCTCCAAGCGTGCGCTGGTCGCGTACGCCGACGCGCTCCGCCTGGAGATCGGCACCCACGTCGGCGTCAGCTGCGTCTACCCCTCGGCGGTGCGCAGCCCCATCCACGACTCGACCGCCGCGGCCGGGCTGTCCCTGGAGGGAATGAGCAGTTACGAACCGCTGGAGGGCGTGGTGGACGCCGTGCTCAAAGCCGGGCTCGGCCGCCGGGTCCGGCGCGACCTGGCGACCACCCGGCGGGGCGCCGCCGAGATCTTCCTGGCCCGCCATCTGCCGTCGCTCACCGACCGGATCGTCGCCCGCACCCTGGCCGGCCGCGTCCGGGCCGGAGCCTTCGAGGGCGCGGAGCCGGCCGCCGGAGTCGTCCGGCGCCATCGCCGGGCGGACCGGCCGTGACCGCCCAACCGGACCCGCTGACCCGGGAACCGGCCGGACAGGCCGGGCCCCCGCGGCGGGCGCGGGCCGGCGACCTCATGGCGTACGCCACCGGCTCGGTCGGCATGGGGGTCTGGGTCACCGTCCCCGGACTCCTCCTGCTGTACTTCCTCACCCACACGCTGGGCGTCTCGCCGTTCCTGGCCGGGCTGACGCTTCTCGTACCGAAGATCGTCGACGCGCTGGTCCACCCGCTGCTGGGCTCCCTCTCCGACCGGCAGGCGCGCCGCGACGGGCACCGGCGGGGCATGCTCCGCTGGGGACTGCTGCTGGCGCTCGCCATGGCCGCCCTGTTCACCGTGCCCGCGGGCCTCACCGGGACGGGGGCCGCGCTGTGGGTCGGCGGCTGGTACATCGCCGGCAACCTGCTCTTCGCCTGCTTCCAGGTGCCGTATCTGACGACACCCTCCGACCTGCGCATCGGCTACCACGAGCGCACCCGGGTCTTCATGTTCCGGATGCTCTTCCTGACCCTGGGGCTCCTCGCCTCCGGGGTCGCGGCACCGGCCCTGGTCGCCTCGGGGACCCGCGGGGACTACTCCCTGATGGCGGCGGTGCTGGCGGTGGGCATGGCCGTCTCCGGGGTGGCCGGCCTCGCGGGCGTCCGGCGGCTCACCGGCCGCTGCGGCTTCCGCCCGCCCGGCGCGCACGCGCACTCCGTCCTCGGGGACCTGCGCGTCGCCGGACGGGACCGCGACTTCCGGGCGCTGGTCCTGTCGTACTTCTTCACCGGCACCACCACACACCTGTTCCTCGCGGCACTGCCCTTCTACACCCGCTACGTCTTCGGGGACAGCGGCCTCACCCCGGTCTTCATGGGCGGCTTCCTCGCCCCGGCCGTGATCGCCGGCCCCGGCTGGCTGTGGCTCTCGCGGCGGATCGGCAAACAGCGCGGACTGCTGCTGGCGCAGGGGGCGTTCATCGCCGGTTCGCTGGGCCTGCTGCTGGGCGGGACGGCGGGCACGGCCTTCACGGTCCTCGTGGTGGTGGCCCTCGGCACCGCCTTCGCCGGGCTGCAGCTGCTGGCCTTCTCGATGGTGCCGGACGCGGTGGCCGCCGCCGAGACCCGGGGCACGGCCCGCGCAGGCGCGTACACCGGGGTGTGGACGGCGACCGAGGCGACGGGCACGGCCGCCGGTCCGTATGTGTACTCCGCGGTGCTCGCCCTCGGGGGCTTCGTCTCCACCACGGAGGGACACCTGGTGGCGCAGCCGGACTCCGCGCTCACGGCGCTGCTTCTCGGCTTCACCGTCCTCCCCGCCGCGCTGATGGCGGTTGCCGTCGCCTTCCAGCGCCGCTGCGGCCTGGACGGGGCGGCGGAACGCTGACCCGCGGGCCCCGTCCGCGCCCCGTCCGCGCCCCGTCCCACCCGGCCCGTACGGCCGGTACGGCGGGGCCGCCCGGACGGGGGCGTACGCCCCGGGCCGCAGCGGTGCCGCCCGGTGCCGGCGTTCGGCTGCGCACCGGGGCGGCGGGGTTCCACGATGGAGGGGACAGCCGCCGGCTCCCCGGGACCCGGGGCGGAAGGGGAACCGGGGACCGCCGGGAGAACGCCGGCCCGTTCCGGGAGGAAGCCGCCGATGCAGAATCTGCCCGAGCACGTCATGGACCGGATCCGGGCGCTGGAGCGCCAGGTCCACCGGCTCACCGAGTACGTCAGCAACGAGCCCGGTGCGGCACCCGCGGCCGGTGCCGCCTCCGCGCCACCGGAGCGGGAGACGGCACCGGAGGGCGCGGGCACCGAGCCGGAGACGCGGCCCCCGCGGGCGGACGGCGGCCGCGCCGACGGCACTTGAGCTCTGTGAGGCAACGCCCGCCGCCCGCCGACCGCCCGGCCGGACCCGGGCCCGGCCCCGCCGCTCAGGAGCCGTCGCGCAGCACCGGGCGGAGGGCCCCGATCACCGCCGGGTCCTCGATGGTCGACGGCAGCGCGGGGTCGCCGCCGTCGGCGATGTCCCGCATGGTGCGGCGCAGGATCTTCCCCGAACGGGTCTTCGGCAGCCCCGCGACGACATCGATCCGCCGCAGCGCCGCGACCGGGCCGATCTGCTCGCGGACGGCGGCCACGAGTTCCGCGGCGATCTCCTCGGCGGGCCGGTCCACGCCCGCCTTGAGCACCACGAGCCCGCGCGGCACCTGGCCCTTGAGGTCGTCCCGCACCCCGATCACGGCGCACTCGGCGACGTCCGGGTGCCCGGCGAGCACCTCCTCCATCGCACCGCTGGAGAGGCGGTGCCCGGCGACGTTCAGCACGTCGTCGACGCGTCCCATGATGTAGACGTAGCCGTCCTCGTCCTTGCGGCCGCCGTCCCCCGACAGGTAGTAGCCCTCGTAGACGGAGAGATAGGAATCGATGTACCGCTGGTCGTCGCCCCAGAGCGTGGGCAGGGTGCCGGGCGGCAGCGGCAGCTTGAGGGCCACGGCGCCGTCGGTGCCGTCCGGCACCTCCCGGCCGTCCTCGCCGAGGATGCGGACGTCGTAGCCGGGGACCGGCAGGGTGGGGGACCCCGGCTTGGTCGGGTGCGGCTCCAGGCCCATGGGGTCGGCGACGATCGGCCAGCCGGTCTCCGTCTGCCACCAGTTGTCGACCACCGGGACACCGAGCAGGGCGCCCGCCCAGTGGTAGGTCTGCGGGTCGAGCCGTTCGCCGGCCAGGAAGAGGACGCGCAGCGAGCCGGTGTCGTAGCGGGCGAACAGCTCGCCCTCCGGGTCCTCCTTCTTGACCACGCGGATCGCCGTGGGCGCCGTGAAGAGCGTCTTGACGCCGTGGTCGGCGACGACCCGCCAGAAGGCGCCGGCGTCCGGGGTGCCGACCGGCTTGCCCTCGTAGAGGACGGTGGTGCAGCCGGCGAGCAGCGGCCCGTAGACGATGTACGAGTGGCCGACGACCCAGCCGACGTCGGAGGCGGCCCAGAAGACCTCACCCGGGTGGGTGTCGAAGATGTTCCGCAGGGACCAGCGCAGCGCCACCGCGTGCCCGCCGTTGTCCCGGACCACGCCCTTGGGACGGCCCGTCGTCCCGGAGGTGTAGAGGATGTACAGCGGGTCGGTGGCGGCGACCGGGGTGCAGCCCACCGGCTCGGCGCCGGCCACCGCCTCCGCCCAGTCCGCGTCCCGGCCCTCGGTGAGCGCGGCGGTGTGCTGCGGCCGCTGGAGCACCAGGCAGCGCTCCGGACGGTGAGCGGCCTGTTCGAGGGCCGAGTCGAGAAGCGGCTTGTACGGAACGGTGCGGGACGGCTCGATCCCGCAGGAGGCGGTCAGCACCACCTTCGGCCGGGCGTCGTCGATCCGCACCGCCAGCTCGTGCGCGGCGAAACCGCCGAAGACCACCGAGTGGACCGCGCCGATCCGGGCGCAGGCCAGCATCGCGACGGCCGCCTGCGGGACCATCGGCATGTAGATGACGACGCGGTCCCCCTTGGCCACTCCCCAGGAGGACAGCAGACCGGCCAGCCGGGCGGTCTCGTCGCGCAGTTCCCGGTAGGTGAGCCGGGTGACGGTGCCGGTGACGGGGCTGTCGTGGATGATCGCGAGCCGGTCCCCGTGACCGGCCTCCACATGGCGGTCCACGGCGTTGTGGCAGGTGTTCAGCTCGCCGTCCGGGAACCAGCGGTACAGCGGTGCGCGGGAGGCGTCGAGCGCCTTCGACGGCGGAACCGTCCAGTCGATCTCGCGGGCGGCGTCCAGCCAGAAGCCCTCGGGGTCCTCGATGCTCCTGCGGTGGGCGGCCGCGTAGGCACCCGGCCGGGAGGCTTCCGAAGAGGTCACTGCCATACCACTGTCCTTTCTCACGGGGACCGCGGGAGGGGCGGTTCCCCTCGCGTCCGGCGCGGCAGCGGCCGCCGTGCCGGAGACGGGCTCGGGGTGTGGGGGAGGAGGCGCGGGGAGAGTCGGGGAGGGCCGTCGCCGTGCCGTCGCCGTGCCGCCCGGCCCCCCGGCCTGCGGCGCGGCACGACCCGGACCGGCTGATCGGACAAGGTAGCACCCCCCTGTGCTGGCGGAACCTCCGAGGCGCCGGGGCGTTCCCGGATGGTGCGGGCGGTCGCGGGGGAGCGGCCGAGGAGGGCTCCGGACGGACCGGGTCCGGGCCAGGCGGACGCTTCCATGCGGCGCCATGGGCGCGCCTCAGCCGCCCCGGAACCGGATCGTCCGGCTGCGGCGGCCGGGGGCTGGGTAGGTTCCGGTCATGAGTGAAGCCGTGGACGCAGACGAACTCCTCCGCCGGATCAGGGTCGCCCGGGACTGGGCGGTGGAGCAGGAAGCCGGAGCCAGGGAGCAGGCCGGCGGAGGAGGTGAGACGGATTCTCTGGCTGCGAGCATCAACTACGCCGCTTTCTCGGCGGTCCGTGAGGTCCTGGACGTGATCATCACCCCGGGTGGCCACTCGCGGTAGGCGGCACCGGTCCCCGCCGCCCCGGCCACGGGGGTGCGGGGCTCTTCCGGCCTTGTCCGGCGGCGGGACCGGGCGGTGGCCGTTCCGGGCGGTGCTCCGGCCGGGTGGTCTCCCGGTGTTCGCCGCTCCCCGGCCGCGCGGCACAGGCCCGGCCCGGCAGCTCACGGCAGGCACCGTTAGGGGACCGGGACCGGGACCGGGACCGGGAGCGGCCCGGTGCCCGGGAGGCCGGCCGGGCCGGTCGAGGGCGGGGGCGCACCGGAGCCCTGCTGTGGCCGGCCGGCACACACCGCTCCTGGAAGGGAATCGCGAACCCGCCGAGCGGCGAGGGGTTCTTGGCTACGGTGGTGACCGTGACCGTGATCGATGCCGAGGACGTGCGCCGTATCGCGCTTTCCCTCCCGGAGACCGTGGAGAAGGAAGCGTGGAGCATGCCCACCTTCCGTGTCGCGGGGAAGATGTTCGTCACCGTCCCCGACGACGAGACGTCCTTCGCGGTGCGCTGTCCCCGGCATGAGCGGACGGAGCTGATCGCCGCCGAGCCGGAGAAGTTCTGGATACCGCCGCACGAGGCCGGTTCGGCCTGGGTGCGTGTCCGGCTGGCCGCGCTGGAGGATCTCGGCGAGCTGCGCGACATCCTCGTCGACTCCTGGCAGCAGGCGGCGCCGGGACGCCTCGTGGAAGCCTTCCCCACCCGGTGTCCCGGGGCGGGCGGGGGCTGAGGGGCGGACACCGGGACCCGGCGTGTCCGGTTCCGGCCCGTGAAGGGGCCACCTCTCCGGCCGCCGCGAGGGCGCCGGACCCGGGGCCCCTCAACCGGCCGCGTTCCGGTCCGGCCGGTCCTCGAGGAGCGCGCGCTCGGCCGGCGCCAGGGCGCTCACCCGGGGCAGCGCGGGGCGCGGCGCGCGATCCACCGGGAGGAGCTCTCTCGCCGCCTGCTTCTCCGGCTGGAGCGAGCGGCGTCGGGGGCGGGCCGATTGATGGATTGGGGCTGGTTCCGGGTGGGCAGGGAGCGGGGGTGTGTCATGTACACGCGCCTGCCTTTCCCCCACAAGGAGGACGTCCATGCCTGTCCGTAGGTTCGCCCGCGGCTTCGCCGCCGCTTTCACACTGGCTTTCGCCCTGGTCGGGGGGCAGGCCACGGCCGCCCCTTCCGATGTGTCCGGGGGCAGCGCCGCCGCTGCCCGTGTGGTCACCTATGACGCGAGCGCGTCGGCGGAGTTCAAGAGCGCGGTCGACCGGGGCGCGGCGATCTGGAACGAGAGCGTCGACGGGGTGGAGCTGCGTCCCGTCGAGGCCGGCCGGCGCGCCAATATCCGGGTCCTGGCCGACAACGGCTGGCCCCGCGCACAGACCACGTCGCTGGGCAACGGGACGGTCTACATGGGTCGGCAAGCGGTCGACCAGGGGTATGACACGGTGCGGATCTCCTCGCACGAACTCGGTCACATCCTGGGCCTGCCGGACCGCAAGCCGGGTCCGTGTTCGAGTCTGATGTCGGGGTCCAGCGCGGGAACGGCGTGTACCAACCCCTACCCGAACGCGGCGGAGAAGGCGGAGGTCGAGGGCAACTTCGGCGGTGTGCTTCGGCGGTCGGTGGGAGCGTTGGCTCCGATGGTGTACACGGACTGATCCGCGGGCGCGCGTCGGTGCCGACGCGGTGGTGCTGCGCGAGGCCGATCGCCTGCTCCAGGTGCTGGCCGGCCGGATTCTCCCTCTCCGGGGGCGTCTTCGGCTGCACGCTTCTGGTGTGCGACGGGGCCCCGCGTGTCGTCCTGTCTTTCGCGGCCGGCGTCGCCGGAGCGGTGCCGGTCCTGCGCACGGCCCGGGACCGGCTCGCCGCCCAGGGCCCGTTGTCCGCGACGGTGCCCCGGCGCCGCGGCCGCTGGGCCGGGCTCGGCGGGTTGTTTCCCCGACGCAGGATCCGGGAGGCGGCCCGCCGGGCCCGCCCGGGCCCGTCGCATCAGCTGTTCGCCGCACGCGGGCATTCCAGCACTGCTTCGGGCGCGTTTCCGGGGCCAGTGGTCCGCCCTGAACGGCATCCCGCCGACCGTAT